>NZ_CP039731.1:2400000-3600000 GCF_005155025.1 Aquitalea aquatilis
GCGCTGAAGATTACCAAGCGCAAGCGCAGTGCCTACGACCACCTGATGCTGCACCTGCATGATGCGATGAAGGCCGACATGGACTACCAGCGCACCTGCCCGCAGGAAACCATGCCGTTTCCGCCCGGCTGCGGCTGGGTGTGTTTCTCTGACCATGCCTCGCATGCCGTGATGTCCGGCCAGTTCATGCTGGAGCAGACCTTCTGGCTGCCGGCACCGGACATGGCTGACCCGGCACGTTCGCCCCTGGCCGAACTGCAGGCCATCACCGGCCGTACCCTGCTGTAAACCAAGCGGGCGGATGGTCAGTCAAAGCGCCAGCCCGCCTGCTTTTGCCAGGCAGCTCCCGCCATGCCGGGACTGGCCCTCCCCATCAAGGGCAAATCGGTTACAATCACCGATTGCTTTCATTTAGTCTGCAGCCAGAATCATGAGCACGGAAAACAACGCGCCAGTAGTCAGCAACTTCATTCGCAACATCATTGACGAGGACCTGGCTTCCGGCAAGCACAGCGCCATCGTCACCCGCTTCCCGCCGGAGCCCAATGGCTACCTGCATGTTGGTCACGCCAAATCCATCTGCCTCAACTTCGGCCTGGCCGAAGATTACCAGGGCAAGTGCAATCTGCGCATGGATGACACCAACCCGGAAAAAGAGTCGGACGAATTCGTGCAGTCCATCAAGGACAGCGTCGAATGGCTGGGCTTCCAGTGGGATGGCAATGTCCGTTTCGCCTCCGATTACTTCGATGCGCTGTATGACTACGCTGTCGAGCTGATCAAGTCCGGCAAGGCCTTTGTCTGCGACCTGAACGCCGAAGAAATGCGCGCCTATCGCGGCAGCCTGACCGAACCGGGCAGGAATAGCCCCTTCCGCGACCGTAGCGTGGAAGAAAACTTCGATCTGTTCACCCGTATGCGTGCCGGCGAATTCCCCGATGGCAGCAAGACCCTGCGTCTGAAGATCGACATGGCCTCCGGCAACGTCAATCTGCGCGACCCGGTGATCTACCGCATCCGCCGTGCCCATCACCACCGTACCGGTGACAAGTGGTGCATCTACCCGATGTACGACTACACCCATTGCATCTCCGATGCACTGGAAGGCATCACCCACAGCCTGTGCACGCTGGAGTTCGAAGACCATCGCCCGCTGTACGACTGGGTGCTGGACAACATCACCATCCCTTGCCACCCGCGCCAGTACGAGTTTTCCCGTCTGGAACTGCTGTATGCGCTCACCTCCAAGCGCAAGCTGCAGGCGTTGGTGGCCGATGGCCTGGTGGATGGCTGGAACGACCCGCGCATGCCCACGGTGGAAGGCATGCGTCGCCGTGGCTTCAGCCCGGCCGGCATCCGTCTGTTTGCCCAGCGCATTGGCGTATCCAAGGGTGAAAACATCATCGACATGAGCGTGCTGGAAGGCGCCGTGCGTGAGATGCTGGAAAACGAATCGCCGCGCGTGATGGCTGTACTGGACCCGATCAAGGTTACCCTGGCCAATTTCGATGCCGCCGTCACCGCCAGCCGCAGCGCGCCTTTCCATCCGCATCACCCGGAGTTTGGCGAGCGCGAAGTGCCCATCGCCCGTGAAATCTGGATCGAGCGCGACGACTTTGCCGAAGTGCCGCCGCCCAAGTGGCAGCGCCTGACCGCCGGCGGCGAAGTGCGCCTGCGTTACAGCTATGTCATCAAGTGCGAAGAAGTGATCAAGGACGCCGACGGCCAGGTGGTGGAACTGAAATGCTCCATCGACCACGACACCCTGGGCAAGAACCCGGAAGGCCGCAAGGTCAAGGGCGTGATCCACTGGGTATCGGCCGAACATGCCATCGAAGCTGATGTGCGTCTGTACGACCGCCTGTTCACCGAGGCGCGTCCGGATGCCGTGCGTGGCGAAGATGGCGAATATGTCGATTTCCGTCAGTTCCTCAACCCGGAATCGCTGAAAACCGTCACTGCCTATGTGGAAGATGCCGTGCTCAAGGCGGCGCCGGAATCACGCTTCCAGTTCGAACGCCTGGGTTACTTCGTGACCGACCGTTATGAGCATCAGCCGGGTACGCGTGCCGTGTTCAACCGCACGGTGGGCCTGCGCGACACCTGGAGCAAATAATTTTGTGCCCAATAAAGTTAAGTCAGCACTGACTTACTTGGTGCGGCATATCTCTCAAGCGGGCCATTGGCCCGCTTTTTTCACGCCCTTGCTGCGGATTACACCGTTCAGTTGGCACTGACAAGCTTCGCCAGCGCAGCATTTGATGCGTATCGACTTTCCCTTGATGTAATTTGCTTGCTACAAAGCCGCCGCCTAGCATCGAAGCCATTCAGCGCCACTAACCACAACCCTGTTGCAGCGTTGCGCCTTCTTGCCCTACCGCTGGTACGGGCTGCGTCGGCGCGCCTTGCCCCAGGGAGGCTACGCTCTTGTTAGCCGCTCTCAGTCTTGCTCGCGGAGAAATGCCATGAACCAGCCTCGTATCCTGTATCTGCAATCCGGCGGCCCCACCGCCGTGCTCAATGCCTCGGCCCAGGGCGTGATTGAAACCGCCCGCAAGCTGGGGGTGTCGGTGTATGCCGCCCGCGACGGGCTGGCCGGTTTGCTGGAAGACCGGCTGGTGAATACCGATGGCGTGTCCGATCACGATATCGCCCGGCTGGGCTTTTTGCCGGGCGGGCATTTTGGTGTCAGCCGCCGCATGATAGGCAGTTTTGCGGAGGCCCCGGCCGACTGGCTGCGCATGAAGGAAGTGCTGGCGCGCCATGGCATTCATTACCTGCTGATCAATGGCGGTAACGGCTCGCTGGGCTGTGCGGCCCGGCTGGCAGACTTTCAGCGCCACACCGGCCATGCCCTGCATGTGGTCGGCGTGCCCAAGACCATAGACAACGATCTGGTCGGCACCGACAACAGCCCCGGTTATGGTTCGGCGGCCAAGTTTCTGGCCAGCACCATGCTGGAAGTGGGCATGGACATGATCAGCATGGGCCGTGGCCGGGTGTTCATCATGGAGGCCATGGGCCGGCATACCGGCTGGCTGGCGGCAGCACCGGCAGCGGCGCGGCTGCATGGCGGTCTGGCCCCGCATATCGTGTTGCTGCCGGAGGTGCCGTTTGATCAGGACAAATTTCTGGCGGCAGTGGATGCCAGCCTGGCGGCGCATGGCCAGTGTGCCATTTCGGTGGCCGAAGGGCTGACCGATGCCAGCGGGCGCTTTGTCACCGAAGCCAATGCCTCGGCCATTTATGGCCACGAGCAACTGGGCGGGGTGGGCAGCTGGCTGGCTGGCCTGCTCAAGCGCGAGCGCGGTCTGTCGGCCCACGTGGCGCAGGTGGACTATCTGCAGCGCGCTGCCGGCCATCTGGCCTCGGCCACCGATGTGGAGCAAGCCTACCGGATGGGGCAGCAGGGTGTGGAGTGGCTGCTGGCTGGCCGTTCTGGTGTGATGGCTGGCATTCGCCGCCTGTCCGATCATCCTTATCGCTGGGAAGTGGCTGCAGTACCGCTGGAGGAAGTGGGCGACCAGGAAAAAGCCTTCCCGGCGCATTTCATCTCCGCCGATGGCTATGGCGTGACCCAGGCCTTTCTGGATTACCTGCTGCCACTGATGGAAGGCGAGCGCATGCCGCCTTTCCGTCAGGGCTTGCCGGATTACCGCCGTATTGAATGGCCGCCGGTCTGACCCCATATACACCCCTTGCATCTGCAGACCAGCCGGGCCCTGTGCCCGGTTTTGCATGATGGAGCGGGTACAGGCCCGGATCAGGCTGCCCTTCGCGGGGGCTTGACGACTCTGCTACAATTTCCCCTTTTACCCAAGCACAGGTTGCCGAATCATGCTGAACGTGTACAACACACTGACTCGCCAGAAAGAAGAGTTCCACCCCATCGAACCGGGCAAGGTGCGTATGTATGTGTGTGGCATGACGGTGTACGACCTCTGTCATATCGGCCATGCCCGAATGCTGGCCGCCTTTGACGTGATCTACCGCTGGCTCAAGGCCTCCGGCTACGATGTCAATTACGTGCGCAATATCACCGACATCGAAGACAAGATCATCAAGCGTGCGCTGGAACGCGGCATCACGCCGGACCAGCTGGTGGCGCAAACCATTGCCGACATGCATGAAGATGCTGCGGCGCTGAACCTGCTGCCGCCCACCCACGAGCCGCGTGCCACCCATCACGTGGGCGGCATGATCGCGCTGATCGAACAGCTGATTGCCAATGGCAAGGCCTATCCCGCCCCCAATGGCGACGTGTACTACGCGGTGCGTGAGTTCGAGAGCTACGGCAAGCTGTCCGGCCGTACCCTGGACAAGCTGCGCGCCGGCGAGCGAGTGGAAATCGACCCCAACAAGCGCGACCCGCTGGACTTCGTGCTGTGGAAAGCGGCCAAGCCGGGTGAGCCGTCGTGGGAAAGCCCGTGGGGCGCTGGCCGTCCGGGCTGGCACATTGAATGCTCGGTGATGAGCTGCCACCACCTGGGCGAGCATTTCGACATTCACGGTGGCGGCGAAGACCTGCAGTTCCCGCACCATGAAAACGAAATCGCCCAGTCCGAGGGTGCGCATGGCCACAAGTATGTCAATTACTGGCTGCACAATGGCTTTATCAATGTCGATGGCGAAAAGATGTCCAAATCGCTGGGCAACTTCTTCACCATCCGCGATGTGCTGCAGCACTTCGACGGCGAGGTGGTGCGCTTCTTCATCGTGCGCAGCCACTACCGCAGCCCGGTCAACTACACCGACAGCATCCTCAACGATGCCAAACAGGGCCTGACCCGGCTGTACACCGCCTTGCGCGGTCTGGATTTGCCAGAGAGCACAGGCATCGACTGGAGCAACCCTTACGCGGCGCGCTTCAAGGCCGCCATGGATGATGATTTCAGCTCCTCTGAAGCCGTTGCCGTGCTGTTTGACCTGGCCGGTGAAGTCAACAAGAGCCGCGATGTACAACTGGCGCGCCTGATGAAAGACCTGGGTGGCGTATTGGGCCTGCTGCAGCGCGAGCCGGAAGACTTCCTCAAGGCCGGTGCCGGCGAGGGTGAACTGAGTGCGGAAGAAATCGAAGCCCTGATCCAGGCGCGTCGCGATGCCCGTGCCAACAAGAACTGGGCCGAATCCGACCGCATCCGCGACGAGCTGATCGCCAAGGGTGTGGTGCTGGAAGACAATGCCCAGGGCACCAGCTGGCGTCGTGCCTGAATCAGGCGAGTCGACAAGGCCAGGCCAGCGTGATGGTTTGACCTTGTCGGCTGATTGGCCACAGCAGCGGCCTCATGCCGGAGTATTGCCACTGTTTTAATCTTGAGCGACTTGTCAAGCGCAAATAAAGCGCGGATAATGCGTCCTCTTGACCCTGTAGTACAGGCAAAACCCCTGTACCCGTAAACTAAGGAAGCTCTCATGCGCGCTGATATCCACCCGAATTACACCGACGTTGCGGTTACCTGCTCTTGCGGTAACACCTTCACTACCAAGTCGACCATGGCCAAGGACGCCTTCCACATTGAAGTGTGCTCCAGCTGCCATCCGTTCTACACCGGTAAGCAGAAGATTGTTGATACCGCAGGTCGTATCGACAAGTTCAACCAGAAGTTCGGCGGCTTCTTCAAGCGCTAAGCTTGTAAGCTTTGGAAAAAAGGCAGCCTCGGCTGCCTTTTTTCATTTCCGCAGCCCGCGCTTGCACATTAAAATAGCGCATTACTCCTACCTGACTGGCGCGCGCCTCGATGCTGACGTACTCCCCGCAAAACGCCACCGTTCCCGTTCCCACCGAAAAGCCCTGGGTATTGCTGCTGCTGTGTTTTATCTGGCTGTGGCCCGGCATTATCGGCCACGACCCATGGAAGCCGGACGAACCCTATGTGATGGCGGTGGTGGAGGGCATGCTGCGCAACGGCAACTGGCTGCTGCCCACCCTGCAAGGGGTGCCCTATCTGGAGTCACCCCCCTTGTACTACTGGGTGGCGGCAGGTTTTGCCAAGCTGTTTTCGCCCTGGCTGCTGCCGGCGCATGACGCCGCACGGCTGGCCACGCCGCTGTTCATGGCGCTGGGCCTGACGCTGGCGGGCATGACCGGGCGCGACCTGATCGGCCGTCGTTACGGCCGCAGTGTGGTGATGATACTGATAGGTTGCCTGGGCCTGATTGTCACCGGTCACCAGATGACGCCCATGGTGGCCAGCTTTACCGGTTTTGCCGCTGCCTTTTATGCGCTGTCGCTGACCTTGCGTTCGCCTGGTCTGGCCGGGGCGATACTCGGTGCGGCCAGTGTCACGCTGTTTCTCAGCGCCAGCCTGCTGGAAGTGATGCTGGTGTGGGCGGTGGTGATTTTCCTGCCAGCCTTTTCCGCCTGGCGCAACAAGCGCTACGCCATCACCGTCTTCATGGCGCTGCTGGTTGCCTTGCCGGTGGCACTGATCTGGCCGCTGGAGCTGGCACGCAGCTACCCGGCCCTGTTCCGTCTATGGTGGGAGCGCCATGCGCTGGGCCCGCTGGATGGCTTTGGCAAGGTCAGCCTGTTTCATGGTTTTGGCTACTACACCTTCAATACCATCTGGTTTGCCTGGCCGGCCTGGCCGCTGGCGGCCTGGACGCTGTTCCGCAACCGCAAGTACGAACTACCGATGTTGCAGCTGCCACTGATGTTCTTTGGCGTGGTGCTGATCATGCTGACGCTGTCCGAACGCAAGAGCATGGATTACGCCATGCCCTTGCTGCTGCCGCTGGCGTTGCTGGCGGCGGTGGAACTGGACAATCTGCGCCGCGGCGCGGCGGCTTTTCTCAACTGGTTTGGCCTGATGACTTTCGGCGTGTTCGGGCTGTTGATCTGGGCCGGCTGGGCGGCAATGAACTATGGCTGGCCGGAGCGGCTGGCCGGGCGCGCCCAGTATTTCAGCCCCTACTATGTGCCGCATGTGTCGGTGCTGGCCGCGGTATTCGCCGTGCTGGCCACCATCACCTGGATCTGGGCGGTAACGCGCAGCCATTTGCGCGGCCGGCAAGCCATTACCAACTGGGCGGCCGGGCTGACCCTGTGCTGGGGATTGGCGCTCAGCCTGTGGCTGCCGTGGCTGGATGCGGCCAAGAGCTACCGGCCGGTGGTGGAGAGCATGGTACGGTCCATGCCGGCAGCCGGCTTGGACAAGGCGCAGTGCATCGCGACGGAAAGCCAGAACATGGTGGCGCGCATCAGCTGGCATTACTACGCGGGTATCGATCTGCTGGCTTATCCGGCGGGGGAAAGCAGTCCTTGCGATTACCAGCTGCTGGTGCGTTCGCGCAACGATGGGCTGGCCGAGCCAGGCTGGACCTTGTTGTGGCAAGGATCGCGTCCGCGCGAGAAATTTGAGCTGTTTGGCCTGTTCCGGCGCTCAACCCACTAGCGTCTGACTTCATCATCCATGCAAGAAGGGCCGGATAATCCGGCCCTTTTTCATGTGGTATGCGCTTGCAGTGCGGCCATGACCGCCGGCAGGCTTTCGGCCACGGCAAACAGCTCGCGCTCTTCAAAGCGCACATGCGCAGTCATGGCATCGGCAAACGCCTGCAATATGGCCGGACTGGCCAGTTCGGCATGCTGCAGCAACTGGCGCAAGTGTACATGCTCATCCAGTGTGCGCTGAGCCAGCAGAGCCTGGCCGGCTTGAGTGAGTGCAGGGAGCAAGGTGCGCTCTTCCTCGGCAAAGTGGGCTTGCAAGGTTTGTTCTGCCTGCTGGCTTATCTTGGCGGCGGCCTGTTGCCATTGGGCGGGGTCGCTGGTGCGGGCGGCCTTGCCAGCCTGGATGGCGAGGGACAGGGCGTGGTGGTGCTCGCGTGAGAGCGGGGTAAGGGCTGCGCTGCGTTTCATGCTGTGCTCTATTGCTGGGGGTGATTAGCCTGCATCAAGCGCGGAGGGGCAGCCTTGAGCGCGCTCAAGCATTCGCGGCTTGCCCCGTGTAGCAGTGGGGGGCGGCTGCCCGCTCCGTACCGCCTGTCGCTTCAGTGTTGCAACTGCGGCAGATTGGCAAACAGCTTGAGTGCTTCCGGATTGGCCAGCGCACTCAGATTGTTGACCGGCTCGCCATGAATCACGTTCTTCACCGCCAGCTCGACAATCTTGCCGCTGATGGTGCGCGGGATGTCGGCCACGGCAATGATGCGCGCCGGCACATGGCGCGGGCTGGCTCCGCGCTTGATCTGCTCGCGGATGCGCACGGTGAGTGCTTCGTCCAGCTGGCAACCCTCGCGCAGCCTGACGAACAGCACCACGCGTTCGTCGTCCTGCCAGCGCTGGCCCACGGCCAGGCTTTCCAGGACTTCGGCAATGCTTTCCACCTGGCGGTAGATCTCGGCGGTGCCGATGCGCACGCCACCGGGGTTGAGCACGGCGTCGGAACGGCCATAGATCACCATGCCATCGTGCTCGGTCAACTCGGCATAGTCGCCATGACACCAGATGTTTTCAAAGCGCCCGAAGTAGGCCTGGCGGTATTTGCTGCCTTGTTCGTCCTGCCAGAAACCGACGGGCATGGAGGGGAAGGGGCGGGTGCACACCAGCTCGCCCTTTTCCTGGCGCACCGGGCGGCCATGGCTGTTGTAGATGTCCACCGCCATGCCCAGCCCGCGGCATTGCAGCTCGCCACGGTACACCGGCAGCGTGGCGCAACCCAGGGCAAAACAGGACACGATGTCGGTGCCGCCGGAAATCGAGGCCAGATTGATGTCCTGTTTGATATTGGCGTACACCCAATCATAGCTTTCCGCCATCAGCGGCGAACCGGTGGAGAACACGGCACGCAGTGCATCCAGCCGGTATTCCTGTGCCGGAATCAGATCAATCTTGCGCAGGCCGTCGATGTACTTGGCCGAAGTACCGAAATGGCTGAAGCGGCAGGCCTGGGCGTAGTCCCACAGCACCCGCCCCTGTGCGGCAAAGGGCGAGCCGTCGTACAGCATCAGGGCCGCGCCGGAGGCGAGGCCGGACACCAGCCAGTTCCACATCATCCAGCCGCAGGTGGTGAAGAAGAACAGGTGGTCACCGTGGTGCACATCCCCGTGGAGCTGGTGTTCTTTCAGATGCTGCAGCAGGGTACCGCCCGTGCCGTGCACGATGCACTTGGGCTTGCCGGTGGTGCCACTGGAATACAGGATGAACAAGGGGTGGTTGAAGCCCACCCGGGTGTATTGCAAGGGGCGTGTGGCAAACGGTGCGGTGAAATCGTCCAGCGTGGTGGTGCGTGGCAGCCTGGCGGCAAACTCCGTGGCATCGCCCAGATAAGGGATGGCGATGAATTGTTCTACCGAGGGCAGGCCGGCTGCCAGGGCCTGCATCTTGTCGTGGATATCGATTTGTTTGCCGTTGTACCAGTAGCCATCCGGGCAGAACAGCAGTTTGGGTTCGGTCTGGCCAAAGCGGTCGATGGCACCGTCGGTGCCGAAATCCGGCGAGCAACTGGTCCACACCGCGCCCAGGCTGGTGGTGGCCAGCATGGCGGCCACAGTTTCCGGCATATTGGGCAGCAGGCCGGCCACGCGATCGCCCGGCTTGATGCCGGCGGCCAGCAGTGCCTGTTGCAGCCGGGACACCAGTTGGCGCAGTTGCTGCCAGCTTAGCTGGCGCTTGAGCTTGTCCTCGCCCCAGAACACCATGGCCAGTTCGTCACCATCGTGGCGCAGCAGGTTTTCCGCATAGTTGAGCCGGGCTTCGGGAAAGAAGCGTGCGGCCAGCATGTTGTCGCCGTGTTCCAGCGCCGTATCGCCCTTGTCGCCGATGACGCCGCAGTAGTCCCATACCAGCGCCCAGAAGCGGCCGGGGTCGTCCACGCTGGCCTGCCACAGGCTGTGGTAGTCGGGCAGGGGGCGGTCATAGGCGGCTTCGGCCAGCCGCTGAAAGGCATGCAGGTGGGAGCCCGCCACGCGGGCAGGCGAGGGATGCCAGATCGGGGTGCTGGAGTGCTGCATATTGCTCCTCTTTATTTTTGTCTCGGGCGTGGCGGGCCGTGCGTGCCAGTGTCAGTGATGGCGGCCCATGGCCAGTGCCACGCGGGACGCCGGTGCGCGGCCCAGCAGGCCGGAAACAAACCAAGCAGTTTCCACCAGTTGTGGCAGCTTGATGCCGCAGTCCACACCCAGCCCGTTCATCAGGTAGACCACATCTTCCGTGGCGACATTGCCGGAAGCTCCACGAGCATACGGGCAGCCGCCCAGCCCGGCAACGGAGGAATCGAATGTCCTGATGCCCGCCTGATAAGACGCATGAATATTGCTGATGGCCATGCCGTAAGTATCGTGAAAGTGGCCGGCCAGCTTGTCCATTGGCACAAGCTGGCTGACGGCTGCCAGCATGTCCAGCACCCGGTTCGGCGTGCCAGTGCCTATGGTGTCGCCCAGTGAGATTTCGTAGCAACCCATGTCCAGCAGGCGGGCGGCAACTTCTGCCACTTTGGCCGGGGCAATGGCACCCTCGTACGGGCAATCCACCACGCAGGACACATAGCCGCGCACGCGGATATTCTCACGGCGGGCGCTGGCCAGCACGCTGTCGAAGCGCGCCAGGCTTTCGGCAATGCTGGCATTGATGTTTTTCTGGCTGAAGCTTTCACTGGCGGCACCAAACACGGCGATTTCGCGCACGCCGGCGGCCAGCGCCTGTTCCATGCCCTTGTCGTTGGGTACCAGCACCGGGTAATTCACCGGGCCGGACAGGTCGAGTGCCTGCAGCACTTGCAGGCTGTCGGCCATTTGCGGCACCCATTTGGGCGAGACAAAGGCACCGGCTTCGATGGTGGTGAGGCCGCTGGCGGCCAGCCGGCGGATCAGTTCCAGCTTGCTGGCCGTATCCAGTTGCTGCTTTTCGTTTTGCAGCCCGTCACGCGGGCCGACTTCGACAATCTTCACGCGAGTCATCTTGTCCCCTTGCCGCCACTCAGGCAGCGTCGAAATCCACCAGCTCGTCGCCGTCGCATACCTGCTCACCAGCGGCAAAGTAAAAGCCGCGCAGTACGCCGTCGGCAGGGGCGTGAATGGTGTGTTCCATCTTCATCGCTTCCAGAATCAGCAGGGGCTCGCCCTGACGGACTGTCTGGCCTGCCTTGGCCAGCAGGGTGACTACCCGGCCCGGCATCGGGGCTTTCAGATGGGTCACACCATGGACTGTGTCTTCTGTCGCCGCATAGGGATCGACCCATTCCAGCTGCAGGCGTTCACCCTGCAGGAACAGCTGGCGCTGCTGTGCCTGTCGTACCACGCTGGCGCTGAGAACCAGACCATTCAGTGTGGCCTGCAATTGGCGGCCGTGCAGGCTGGCCTGAACCTGGAATTGCTGCTCCGCCACGGTGACGACAAAACCATGTTCAAGATAGCGCAGCCCCACCGTGTGTACATGTTCGCCCTGACGAAACTGCAAGCTGTGTTCCAGCACGCCGTTCAGCCGCCAGCCGGCACGAGCCGGGTAGGGCGCGGCAGCATGCAGGGTTTCGGCCACGGCCAGCAAGGCCAGTTGCTGTCCGCTTGGGGTGGCCGGTGGGGGCAATAGTGCATCCTGATGGCGGGCAATCAGCCCGGTATCAACCAGGCCGCTGGCGAAGCTGTCGTGCTGCACAATGCGGCGCAGAAAGGCGATATTGGTGCTGACGCCGGCAATCTGGTACTGCGCCAGGGCGGCATCCAGCTGTTGCAGCGCGGCTTCCCTGTTTTCTCCCCACACGATCAGCTTGGCAATCATCGGGTCGTAGAAGGGGGTGATGCTGTCACCTTCGGTCACGCCGGTATCAATACGCACCTGGGCGTTTTCCGGCGGCGTTTGCAGGTGGATCAGCTGGCCGGTAGCTGGCAGAAAGCCCTTGTCCGGGTCTTCGGCATAAATGCGTGCTTCGATGGCATGGCCATGAATCTTCAGCTCGTCCTGGCGCAGCGGCAGTGGCTGACCCGCGGCGACTTGCAGCTGCCAGGCCACCAGATCCTGGCGGGTGATCATTTCGGTAACCGGGTGTTCTACCTGCAGGCGGGTATTCATTTCCATGAAGTAGAAGGCACCCGGCTGGCCGTTGGCCTGCACGTCGACGATAAATTCCACCGTGCCGGCACCGATATAGCCCACGGCACGGGCAGCGGCGCAGGCAGCTTCACCCATGGCCTGGCGCATGACGGCGGGCAGGTGCGGAGCGGGGGCTTCTTCCAGCACTTTCTGGTGGCGGCGTTGCACCGAGCAGTCGCGCTCGAACAGATAGACGCACTGGCCATGGCTGTCGGCAAACACCTGGATTTCCACATGACGCGGCCGGGTCAGGTATTTTTCTACCAGCACCTTGTCATCGCCAAAACTGGCACTGGCTTCGCGCTGGCAGGAGGCCAGTGCTGCGGCAAAGTCTTCACTGCGCTCGACAATGCGCATGCCCTTGCCGCCGCCGCCGCTACTGGCCTTGATCAACACCGGATAGCCGATATGGTCGGCCTGCTGCTGCAGGAATTCTGCTTGCTGTTCCGCGCCGTGGTAGCCGGGTACCAGTGGCACACTGGCTTTTTCCATCAGGGTTTTGGCGGCCGACTTGCTGCCCATGGCGGCGATGGCACCGGCGGGCGGGCCGATGAAGGCGATGCCGGCGGCTGCGCAGGCAGCGGCGAATTCGGCATTTTCCGACAGGAAACCATAGCCGGGGTGAATGGCCTCGGCACCGCTGGCACGGGCGATGTCCAGGATTGCGTCGGCCTTGAGATAGGATTCAGCCGCGGGGGCCGGGCCCAGTCGCCAGGCTTCATCGGCCAGTTTGACAAAGCGGGCCTCGGCATCGGCATCGGAATACACCGCCACGGTGGCAATGCCCAGCTGGCGGGCGGTTTTGATTACCCGGCAGGCGATTTCGCCTCTATTTGCAATAAGGATTTTCTTAAACATGGCAGTCTCCCGCGGCGAAATCGCCACGGCGCAGGCGCGCCATCAGGCGATGTTGCTGCGCAGCTGCGCAGCCTTGCGGCTGCTGGTCACCACGGTTGGCAATGAGGATTTTCTTGAACATGGCGGCGTCCTTATTGTTCTTGTTGCCAGGCGGGCGGGCGTTTGTCGAAGAAGGCAGCCAGACCTTCGCGGGCTTCCTGGCCCACGCGGATGCTGGCAATGCGTCCGGCGGTGTCATTCAGCAGATCATCATCCCAGGGTGAGGCTTCGTGCAGTACCGACAGCAGGTCCTTGGCGGCGGACAGGGCTTGTGGCGCGCCCAGTGCCAGTTCGGCGGCAATGCTGGCGATGCGTTCATCCAGCGCTTCGGCAGCCACGACTTCATGCACCAGCCCGATGCGGGCGGCGGTGGCGGCGTCGATACGCTCGGCTGACAGGAAATAGCGCCGCGCCTGGCGCCAACCGATGGCATCGGCCACATAGGGGCCGATGGTGGCAGGAATCAGCCCCAGTCGTACTTCGGTCAGGGCGAAGCGGGCGTGTTCGGTGGCAATGGCAATGTCGCACACCGCCGTCAGCCCGGTGCCACCGGCCATGGCTGCGCCATGGATGCGGGCAATCACCGGCTTTTTGCTGCGGTAGATGGTCTTGAGCATGGCGGCCAGATGGTGGGCATCGGCCAGGTTTTCCGCTTCGCTGTAGCCGGCGGCACGGCGCATCCAGTCCAGATCGGCCCCGGCGGAGAAGCTCTTGCCGCGCCCGGCCAGCACGATGACCCTGACGCTGTCGTCCAGTTGCAGCGCTTTGAAGGCGGCGGTCAGCTCGGCGATCAGGGTTTCGTTCATGGCATTGTGCAGCTCGGGACGGTTCATCCATACCGTGGCGACCTTGCCCTGTTGCTCGATTTGCAGCGTGTCGTAGTACATGGTGGCGGCTCCTTACATGCGGAACACGCCAAAGCGTGTTTTTTCGATGGGCGCGGACAAGGCCGCTTCCAGCGCCAGAGCCAGTACATCGCGGGTCTGGGCCGGGTCGATCACGCCGTCGTCCCACAGCCGCGCGCTGGCGTAGTAGGGGTGGCCCTGGCGTTCGTACTGTTCGCGTACCGGCGCTTTCAGCGCTTCTTCCTGCTCGGCGGTGAAGGCCTCGCCCAGCTGTTCCTTCTTCACCTGGGCCAGCACCCCGGCAGCCTGTTCGCCTCCCATCACCGAAATGCGGCTGTTCGGCCACATCCACAGCATGCGTGGGCTGTAGGCACGGCCGCACATACCGTAGTTGCCGGCCCCGAAGCTGCCGCCAATCAGCACGGTGAACTTGGGCACGCTGGCGCAGGCCACGGCGGTGACCAGCTTGGCACCATCCTTGGCGATGCCGCCGTTCTCATACTTCTTGCCCACCATGAAGCCGGTGATGTTCTGCAGGAAGATCAGCGGAATCCCGCGCTGGCAGCACAGTTCGACAAAATGTGCACCCTTGAGGGCAGATTCGGAAAACAGGATGCCGTTATTGGCGATGATGCCGACGCGCCAGCCATTGAGGCGGGCAAAACCGGTCACCAGCGTAGTGCCGTAGTTCTGCTTGAATTCGTCAAAGTCGGAATCGTCCACTAGCCGTGCGATGATTTCGCGCACGTCGAACGGTTTTTTCGGATCGGCCGGAATCACGCCGTAGATTTCCTCGGCAGCATGGCGCGGCGGTTTGGCTTCGGCGCGGTCCAGCACACCCTGTTTGTGCCAGTTCAGATCGGCCATGATGCGGCGGGCAATACCCAGCGCGTGGGCGTCGTTCTGGGCCAGGTGGTCGGCCACGCCAGAGATACGGGTGTGCACATCGCCGCCGCCCAGTTCTTCTGCCGTCACCACTTCGCCGGTGGCGGCCTTTACCAGCGGCGGGCCGCCCAGAAAGATGGTGCCTTGTTCCTTGACGATGACGGTTTCATCCGACATGGCCGGCACATAGGCCCCGCCTGCGGTGCAGCTGCCCATCACCACGGCGATTTGCGGAATGCCGGCGGCAGACAGTTGGGCCTGGTTGTAAAAGATGCGGCCAAAGTGCTCCTTGTCGGGAAACACTTCGTCTTGCAGCGGCAGGAAGGCACCACCGGAATCCACCAGATAGACACAGGGCAGGCGGTTTTCCTTGGCGATTTCCTGGGCGCGCAGGTGCTTTTTCACCGTCATCGGGTAATAGGTGCCGCCCTTGACCGTGGCATCGTTGGCGATGATCAGGCAATCCACCCCGGCAATGCGGCCAATGCCGCTGATCAGGCTGGCACCGGGGGCGTCATCGTTATACATGCCGTGAGCGGCCAGCTGGGACAGCTCCAGAAAGGGCGCGCCGGGGTCCAGCAGCAGGTTGATACGCTCGCGCGGTAGCAACTTGCCGCGGGCAATATGCTTGGCACGCGGTCCCTCACCCCCACCCAGTGCGGCCTGGGCAACCTTTTGCTGGAGATCAGCCACCAGGGCACGCATCTTGTCGGCATTGGCCTGGAAGTCCGCACTACGCGGGGAGAGTTTGGATTCGATGACTGGCATGATTTTAGGGAGTGGGGAGTAGGGAGTAGCAGGTGACGGGTGGGGAACTCCCCACTCCCGATTCTCTACTCCCGGTGTTAGTGGTCAGTAGGGTGTGGGCGAGTGAACGGTTTTACTCCCGACTCCCCACTCTCTACTCCCGATGTTCAGCGTGTCTCGGCCATCAGTTCGCGGCCTATCAGCCAGCGGCGGATTTCACTGGTGCCTGCACCAATTTCGTACAGCTTGGCATCGCGCAGCAGACGGCCGGTGGCGTATTCATTGATATAGCCATTGCCGCCCAGGCACTGGATGGCGTCCAGCGCCATCTGGGTGGCGTTTTCGGCGGCATACAAAATCGCGCCAGCGGCGTCCTTGCGCGTCTGGCGGCCACTCTCACCCCGGTCCAGTGCCTGGCCGACGGCATAGACATAAGCGCGGCTGGCGGACAGCTTGACGTACATGTCGGCCAGCTTGCCCTGCATCAGCTGGAAGTCGCCAATGGCCTGGCCAAACTGTTTACGGTCGTTCAGATAGGGGACGACGATGTCCATGCAGGCCTGCATGATGCCCAGCGGGCCTGCCGCCAGTACGGCGCGTTCGTAATCCAGCCCGCTCATCAGCACCTTCACGCCATTGCCTTCGCCACCCAGCACGTTTTCGGCGGGGATTTCACAGTTGTCGAAGAACAGGGGATAGGTGTTGGAGCCGCGCATGCCCAGTTTGTCGAGCTTGCTGCCGTGGCTGAAACCGGCAAAGCCCTTTTCCACGATAAAGGCGGTCATGCCCTTGGGGCTGGCATTGATGTCGGTCTTGGCATATACCACCAGGGTGTCGGCATCGCCGCCATTGGTAATCCACATCTTGCTGCCATTCAGCACGTAGTGGTCGCCCTTTTTATCGGCCCGCAGCTTCATGCTGACCACGTCGGAACCGGCATTTGGTTCGGACATGGCCAGTGCGCCGACGTGCTCGCCGGAAATCAGCTTGGGCAGGTAGCGGGCTTTTTGTTCGGCATTGCCGTTTTTCTGGATCTGATTCACACACAGGTTGGAGTGTGCGCCGTAGGACAGGGCCACCGAGGCGGAGGCGCGGCTGAGTTCTTCCATCACCATCATGTGGGCCAGATAGCCCATATTGGCACCGCCGTATTCTTCTGCGGCGGTAATGCCCAAGAGGCCCATCTCGCCAAACTTGCGCCACAGATCGGCCGGGAACAGGTTGTCCTGATCGATTTGCGCGGCACGCGGGGCGATTTCGGCATCGGCAAAATCCTTCACGCTCTGGCGCAACATGTCGTAGGTGTCACCGTGGTCAAACCGCAGGCTGCTGTACATGGTGTTTCTCCTCGGGTGCCGGTCTTGGCGGCAAGGCCTGACAGGCTATTGTGAAGGTGGCGTTGATGATTTGAATATTGAATTACGCTTACGTAAACGTCAATACGATGCGGTAAAAAAACCTGCCACAGGGCAGGTGTTCAGGCCGGGCTATCGGACTTGGTGGTCATCTGGTCAATCACGCCACGGCAGTGCTGCTCCAGGGCGTCGATTTCCGCCAGTACCACATCGATATCGCGGCGTTGTTCTTCCAGCTGTTCGCGCCGTGCCACCAGCAGGTGCAAGAGCTTGAGCGACTGGCTGGCTTCGTCGCGCGCCAGATCGTACAGATCAATGATTTCGCGGATTTCAGACAGCGACAGGCCAATGCGCTTGCCACGCAGGATCAGGCGCAGGCGGGCGCGGTCGCGGCGGGTGAACACGCGCTGGCGGCCATCACGCTTGGGTTCGATCAGGCCTTGTTCCTCGTAGAAGCGGATGGTACGCAGGGTGACGTCAAAATCACGCGCGAGATCCGAAATGGTGAAGTGTTCTGCTTCTGTCATGGTGTCCGCTTTCAGTATTTGTACGGATTGTAGCGTTTTTCCCACGGCTTCTCATCATGAATGGCACATTACGTTTACGTAATCGTCAACTTGTGGGATTAATGCAAAAAAGACCTCTGCGCAGCGAGGCCACACTGCCGAACAGGGAAGCGGCTCCAACGGACAAAGAGACCACAACAAGGAGACAGTAGCAATGAAGCACGCCAGCTATGTGCACGGTGCCAGCCCGCAAGCGCTGATCGGGCAAACGATTGGCCAGTTGTTTGATGCTGCCAGCCAGCAATATGCCAGCCAGGACGCACTGGTCGTGCGGCACCAGGGCATACGCTGGAGCTATGCCGAATTGCGCCAGCAGGTAGACCGGCTGGCTTGCGGCCTGCTACGGCTGGGCTTGCAGCCGGGAGAACGCATCGGCATCTGGTCGCAGAATAATGCCGAATGGGTGCTGACCCAGTTTGCCACGGCCAAGGCCGGGCTGGTGCTGGTCAATATCAATCCGGCCTACCGCCGTTCCGAGCTGGAGTACGCCCTCAACAAGGTGGGCTGTCGCGCGGTGATTGCTTCGCCCAGCTTCAAGAGCAGCAACTACATTGAAATGCTGCAGGATCTGCTGCCAGAACTGGCCGACAGCCAGCCGGGCCAGCTCAAGGCTGCGCGCATGCCACAGCTGGAGTGGGTCATCCGCATGGGGCAGCAGGCCACGCCCGGCATGCTGGGTTTTGCCGATTTGCTGACCGAACCGACGCCGCACGAGCTGGCAGCCTTGCAGCAACTGGGCCAGAGCCTGCAATTCGATGATGCCATCAATATCCAGTTTACTTCCGGCACCACCGGCAGCCCCAAGGGGGCCACGCTGTCGCATCACAATATCCTGAACAATGCCTTTTTTGCCGGCCAGGCCATGCGTTTCAGCAGCACGGACCGGCTGTGCATCCCGGTGCCGCTCTACCACTGTTTCGGCATGGTGCTGGGCACGCTCACCTGCCTGACGCATGGCGCCTGCATGGTGTTTCCGGCAGAAAGTTTCGATGTGCTCAGCGTGCTGCATACCGTGCAGGAAGAGCGCTGCACCGCCCTGCATGGTGTGCCGACCATGTTCATCAGCCTGCTGGATCATCCGCAGTTTGCCGAATTCGATCTGTCCAGCCTGCGCAGCGGGGTGATGGCCGGCAGTCCCTGCCCGATTGAGGTGATGAAACGGGTCACCACGCTGATGCACATGGAGCAGGTGACCATAGGCTACGGCATGACCGAAACCAGCCCGCTCAGCTTCCAGAGCCGCGCCGATACGCCACTGGACCAGCGCGTAGCTACCGTGGGGCTGGTGCATCCGCATGTGGAGGTGAAGATTGTCGATAACGATGGCCGCATCGTGGCGCATGGAGAAACCGGCGAACTGTTGACCCGTGGCTATTCGGTGATGCTGGGTTACTGGGATGATCCGGCGAAAACCGCTGATTCCATCGACAAGGCAGGCTGGATGCACAGCGGCGATCTGGCGGTGATGGACGGGCAGGGCTATGTCAACATCGTCGGCCGGGTGAAAGACATGGTGATACGCGGTGGCGAAAACATCTATCCGCGTGAAGTGGAGGAGTTTTTCTATCGCCACCCGAAGATTCAGGAAGTGCAGGTGATTGGCGTACCGGATGACCGCTTTGGCGAAGAGCTGTGCGCCTGGATCAAGCTACGAGATGGTGAAACGGCCAGCGAAGACGATATGCGCGCCTTCTGTCAGGGCCAGATTGCCCATTACAAGATTCCGCGTTATATCGAGTTTGTTGACAGCTTTCCCATGACCATTACCGGCAAGATCCAGAAGTTTGTCATGCGCCAGCAAATGAAGGAAAAGCTGGGGCTGAGCGATACCCGCACGGCCTGATGGGAGATGGATCAAGCCTTGTGCGAAATGGCCCCGACGTGTCGGGGCTTTTTTCGATACAATGCGGCCAATTCATTCTGACCGCTAGGAGCGCACCATGACTGATATCGTATTCAATGACGCCGATCTGGCCCGGCTGGAACAGTTGCTGACGCCCTTGTCGATCAGTGGCAGTACCATGCGGCCCGACGAAGCCCAAGGCTTTTTCGCGGCATTGGCCAGCGGCCCGGATGCCCCGGAGCGCGCCATGTGGCTGGCCGAGGTGCTGGGTGATGCTCCTGCCTTTGACAAGCCGGAAGAAAAGGTCGAACTGGAAAACCTGCTGCAAAAGCTGTTCGACGTCACCGCGCATGTCCTGGCCGATGGCCGTGAGCTGGACCTTATCCTTTACGCCGACGATGACAGCGAGAGCGACGACGACGAAGCCGACTACTGGCCGTGGTGCAATGCCTATCTGTACGCGCTGGACGTGGTCGACACCGACTGGTTCGAAGCGGCCGACGATGAAGGTTTCGAAGACCTGCTGATGCCGATTCTGGTGCTGGGCGGCATGTTCGAGGAAGAAGAAGGCGAGGACCTGGTCACCTTTACCGACGAGGAAAAGGACGACTGCAAGGAACAGCTGCCGCAAGCACTGATCGCAGTCTTCAACTACTGGCGCGCCAAGGCTCAGGCACCGGAAACCGTGCGCCGTGAAGGTGACAAGGTTGGCCGCAACGACCCCTGCCCTTGTGGTAGCGGCAAGAAATACAAGGCTTGCTGCGGTAGCAACTAAGCCTGTCTGCCTCAAATGCAAAACCCGCATCAGCGACTGATGCGGGTTTTTTGTATTGATGACACGCCATGCAAAAAGCATGGCAGGCAGGAATGGTTTTGATTAGAATGAAAAACGAGAGTACGAGCTCTCTTTTTTTCATTCCTTTATTTATAAGCCCGGGTTTCCGGGCTTTTTTTTGTCTGGACTGCCCTGAGTAGCCGCTATCTGCTGCCAATAAAAAAACGGCCCCGCAGGGCCGTATCAGTGGAGTCGAACAAGCAATCAGAAGGCGAAGTGTTCCTCATCCAGCGCCATCAGCGGCGCGGCACCGCCCTTGATGCGGGCGAGCAGGGTGTGCACTTCCGGGAACAGTTTGGCCATGTAGAAGCGGCCGGTGGCAATCTTGGCCTGGTAGAAGGCGTCATCGCCCTGGCCCAGGCTGGCATGGGCCACTTCGGCCATGCGCGCCCACAGCCAGGCATAGCTCAGGTGGCCGATCAGGCGCAGGTAGTCGGTGGCAGCGGCACCGGCTTCGTCCTTGTTCTGCAGGCTGGCCATGCCGATGCCCATGGTCACTTCGCCGATATCCTTCATCAGTTTGGCAAGTGGTGCGATGTAGTCGGCCAGCTTGTCATTGCCTTCGTTGGCCTGGCAGAACTGGTGAATCTGCTTGGTAAACTTGCGCAGCTTCTGACCCTGATCCAGCAATACCTTGCGTCCCAGCAGGTCGATGGCCTGAATGCCGTTGGTGCCTTCGTAAATCTGCGAGATACGGCAATCGCGTACCAGTTGCTCCATGCCCCATTCACGAATGAAACCGTGTCCACCGAAAACCTGCATGCCCATATTGGCGGCTTCATAGCCATTGTCGGTCATGAAGGCTTTGGCCACCGGGGTGAGCAGGGCGACCAGATCGGCCGCATCCTGACGGGCTGCTGCATCCGGGTGCTTGTCCTCGATATCCAGCTGCAGGGCGAGTAAGGCAGTCAGTGCGCGGCCGGCTTCGGTATAGGCTTTCTGGGTCAGCAGCATGCGGCGCACGTCCGGATGCACGATGATGGGGTCGGCTGCCTTGTCCGGGCATTTGGCTCCGGTCAGTGCGCGCATTTGCAGGCGTTCACGGGCATAAGCCAGTGCACCCTGGAAGGACGCTTCGCCAATACCCAGGCCCTGCATGCCGCAGCCCAGACGCGCCGCGTTCATCATGGTGAACATGCAGGACAGGCCCTTGTTGGCTTCGCCAATCAGATAGCCGCGAGCACCATCCAGATTGATCACTGCCGTGGCATTGGCCTTGATGCCCATCTTGTGTTCCAGACTGCCGCAAGCCACCGGGTTACGGCTGCCATCGGCGTGGTACTTCGGCACGATGAACAGCGAAATCCCCTTCACGTCCTTGGGCGCATCCGGCAGACGGGCCAGCACCAGATGGATGATGTTGTCGGACATGTCGTGTTCGCCGGCCGAGATGAAAATCTTGGTGCCGGTAATGCTGTAGCTGCCATCGCCGTTTGGTTCGGCACGGGTTTTCAGCAGACCCAGGTCGGTGCCGCAGTGCGGTTCGGTCAGACACATGGTGCCGGTCCAACTGCCATCCACCAGGCGTGGCAGGTAGGTGGCTTTCTGTTCTTCGGTGCCATGAGCGTGGATGGCAGCATACGCACCATGCGACAGGCCGGGATACATCGACCAGGCCACATTGGACGAGCACTGCATTTCCATTACCGGGAAAGCCAGCGATTTGGGCATGCCCTGGCCACCGTAGGCCGGGTCACAGTCAAGTGCCGGAAAACCCAGCTCGCAATATTGCTTGTAGGCTTCCTTGAAACCCGGCGGGGTGGTGACGGCCTTGGTGCTGGGGTCGAACTGGCAGCCTTCTTCATCGGCCTGGCGGTTCAGCGGGGCCAGCTCGCTTTCGCAAAACTGGGCGGCGGCTTCCAGGTAGGAAGTAAAGATGTCCTGGGTGGCTTCCTCGTAGCCGGGCAGGGCGGGGATGATGTCCTGTACCTTGATCAGTTCGTTGAGCACAAAGTCAAAGTCACGCAGCGGGGCTTTGTATGCGGGCATGGGGTCTCTCCTGTTGGTTGCGCTGCCCGGGTTTTCCGGGTCGAATAGCTTGTATGAGCAGGGTAGGGCTGTGTTGCTCACTTAATTCAAACGCTTGTTTAATTTATTCCGTCGCGTTTGACAACTCCTTTTACCTGCACCCGCCTCGTGGTGTGGCATTACGACAACGGGAAGGTGGCTGGCCATGCGTTGCTTGCGAACAACAATCCGCCGTCTCAGCACTTACCGCCACCAGCTGCTGAGCCGGCCAGGCCTGGGCTGGCTGGGGCGCTGGCTGGACCAGCCGGCCTGCTGGGCCGTGCAACGACGCAAGGTGGCACAAGGCGTGGCACTTGGCCTGCTCACCGGCTTGCTTCCGGGGCCGCCGAAACGGCTGGCCACCCTGCTGCTGGCGCTGTGTCTGCGTGTCAATCTGCCAGCAGCCTTGCTGGCCACGCTATACAGCAATCCGCTTACCATCCTGCCGCTTTATTTTCTGGCTTATTCCTGTGGACTGCTGTTACTGGGTGACCCGGCTGCAGGTACAATGAGCCAGCCTCCAAGCTGGGAGGCCCTGTCGCTGCAGCAATGGGTCGTGCAACTGGTGCATTGGTTGCTGTCGCTGGGCTGGCCCTTGTTGCTTGGTCTGCTGGTCATGGGGCTGGGGCTGGCATTGTGCGGCTATGTCTTGGTGATGCTGGGCTGGCGCTGTGCCGTGGTTCGAAACTGGAAGAACAGAAAGGCAGCACGTGGATCTTGTTGAAAAGAAACTGCAGTCGGAGCTGGTGTATGAGGGTGGCTTTCTCAAGGTGCACAAGGACAAGGTACTGCTGCCGGATGAGTCGCATGCCAGCCGCGAGTACATTCTGCATCCCGGTGCCGTGGCTGTACTGGCGCTGACGCCAGACCGGCAACTGGTGCTGGAACGCCAGTACCGTTACCCGGCAGGCCGCGTGTTTGTGGAAATTCCCGCCGGCAAGATTGATCCCAACGAAGCCCCGGAGCAGACGGCCCGCCGCGAGCTGCTGGAAGAAACCGGTTACCAGGCCGCCAACTGGCGTTATCTGGGTACGGCCTATCCCTGCATCGGTTATTCCAACGAGCAGATCAGCTACTACCTGGCCGAAGGGCTGCAAGCCGGTGAACGGCAGCTGGACGAGGGGGAGTTTCTCGAAGTGCTGACCCTGCCGCTGGAGCAGGTGATGCAAATGGCGCTGTCCGGTGAAATCTGCGATAGCAAATCCATTGTCGGCCTGCACTGGCTGGCCGCCTATCTGGATGGGAGACTGCCTGGTGCCGCCGTTTGACCCCTATCATGAACGACGTGGTGCGCGCCGCTTGCAGATGGGTTGCAAGGCCCGCATCCGCTCGCTGCACACCGGCGAAACCCACTACGGCGAATGTGTCGACCTGTCGGTAGACGGCATGGCCTTTCGCTCTTCCTATGTACCGCAGCATGGCGAGCGGCTGTCGGTCATTGTGCTGGCACCTTCGCTGGGCGGGCTGCCGGGCAAGCCACTGGAAGCCGAGGTGGAAGTGCGCCGCTGCAATGAGGTCAAGCGTGGGCAGGTCTATGAAATCGGCACCCGCATTATCGAACGCAAGAGCTGAAACATCTGCTTGCAAATTGATACATTATTCCTGCTGGTCGATTTTACGGGTCGGTGTTTTGTAGGTGGTTGATTTAAAAGATTTATTTTTCAAAATGCAGAATGGAAATTTTTTCTCTTAGTTTTTTCTTTGATCATATCAAGATATTTCTCAATAAAATTCAGTGACTTAGCTGGCTAATGTGCCGAAAGTCCTGATTGCCACGCTTTTATTCTTGCTGTCCAGCGCATGTGCTATACCCAGAAAAAGAGAAGCTGAAAAACCAGTCAGTACTCTAATTTGCCAGGGGAATGCGGGTGCACCATGCACGCCGTGCGCGCCCCTGCAACCAGCCAGGAGAGAGCCATGCACCCGGACATCTTGAGCCACTACGCCTCCCGCTACGACAAGACGCGTGAAGAGGAATACACCATTCAGGAGTATCTGGAGATCTGCAAACGAGATCCAGCTGCTTATGCCACGGCTTCCGAGCGCATGCTGGCAGCCATTGGCGAACCGGAACAGGTGGATACTCGCCACGACCAGCGCCTGTCACGCATCTTTTCCAACAAGGTCATCAAGGTCTACCCCGCCTTCCGCGAGTTTTACGGCACCGAGGAAGTGATCGAGCAGGTGGTGGCCTATTTCCGCCATGCTGCCCAAGGGCTGGAAGAGAAGAAACAGATTCTCTACCTGCTGGGGCCGGTAGGCGGCGGCAAATCGTCGATTGCCGAAAAGCTGAAAGAGCTGATGGAGCAGGTGCCGTTTTATTGCCTCAAGGGCAGCCCGCTGAACGAGTCGCCGCTGGGCTTGTTCAATGTGGATGAGGACGGTGCCATTCTGGAAGAAGAATTCGGCATTCCGCGCCGCTATCTCAAGACCATTCCCAGCCCGTGGGCGGTGAAGCGGCTGCATGAATTCAATGGCGACATCGGCCAGTTCAAGGTGGTGAAGCGCTACCCGTCCGTGCTGCGGCAGATTGCCGTGGCCAAGACCGAGCCGGGTGACGAAAACAACCAGGACATTTCCTCGCTGGTGGGCAAGGTGGACATCCGCAAGCTGGAAAAATATGCCCAGGATGACCCGGATGCCTACAGCTACTCTGGCGGCCTCTGCCTGGCCAACCAGGGCCTGCTGGAATTCGTGGAAATGTTCAAGGCACCCATCAAGGTGCTGCACCCCTTGCTGACTGCCACCCAGGAAAGCAATTTCAAGGGCACGGAAGGCTTTGGTGCGATTCCATTTGATGGCATCGTACTGGCCCACTCCAACGAGTCGGAGTGGAAGCAGTTCCGCAACAACAAGAACAACGAGGCTTTCCTCGACCGTATCTACATCGTCAAGGTGCCGTACTGCCTGCGGGTGACCGAAGAGATCAAGATCTACGACAAGCTGATCCGCAACTCGTCCTTGGGCAATGCGCCCTGCGCACCGGGAACCCTGAAGATGATGGCGCAGTTTGCCATTCTGTCGCGGCTGAAAGAGACAGAAAACTCCAGCCTCTTCAGCAAGATGCAGGTGTACGACGGCGACAATCTGAAAGACACCGATCCCAAGGCCAAGTCGCTGCAGGAATACCGTGACTATGCCGGGGTGGACGAAGGCATGAACGGTCTGTCGACCCGCTTTGCCTACAAGATACTGTCCAAGGTGTTCAACTTCGACAACCAGGAAGTAGCCGCCAACCCGGTGCATCTCTTGTATGTGCTGGAACAGCAAGTGGAGCGGGAACAGTTCCCGGCCGAGCAGGAGCAGAAATACCTGACTTTCCTGAAGGAGTATCTGGCGCCCAAGTATGTCGAGTTCATCGGCAAGGAAATCCAGACTGCCTATCTGGAAAGCTACTCCGAGTACGGCCAGAACATTTTCGACCGCTATGTCACCTTCGCCGACTACTGGATTCAGGATCAGGAATACCGCGATCAGGACACCGGCGAAATCTTCGACCGCACCTCGCTCAATGGCGAGCTGGAAAAGATCGAGAAACCGGCCGGGATTTCCAATCCCAAGGACTTCCGCAACGAAATCGTCAACTTCGTGCTGCGGGCCCGAGCCAATAATGGTGGCAAGAACCCGACCTGGACCAGCTATGAAAAGCTGCGCACGGTAATCGAGAAGAAGATGTTCTCCAATACCGAAGAGCTGCTGCCGGTGATTTCCTTCAATGCCAAGGCCAGCGTGGAAGATGCCAAGAAGCACGAAGACTTCGTCAACCGCATGGTGGAAAAAGGCTATACCGCCAAGCAGGTTCGCCTGCTGTGCGAATGGTATCTGCGGGTACGCAAGTCCTCCTGAGCACGCGCCGGCCAGCGGGTTTCTGCCCGCCGGACCGGCACCGATTCTGGCCCGGACTGTCCAAACAGGATGGTCCGGCTTGGCCGGGTCGCATGCCGCGACCGTAGCAAAGGCTGGCGCCCGCAGACCAGCCGGGCCGCAGGAGACAACAGCGAGGTTGCCATGTCCCACATCATAGACAGACGCCTGAACGGCAAGAACAAGTCCGCGGTCAACCGCGAGCGTTTCTTGCGCCGTTTCAAGGCGCAGATCAAGGAAGCCGTTTCGCGTGCGGTGAAGGGGCGCAGTATCACCGATATCGAGAGCGGCGAGAAAGTCTCCATTCCGGTCAAGGATATTTCCGAGCCGGTATTTCATCATGGCCAGGGCGGGGTGCGCGAGCAGGTGCATCCGGGCAATGAAGAATTCATTCGGGGGGATCGTATTCAACGTCCGCAAGGCGGCGGTGGAGGTGGCGGTGGTGGCAAGGCCAGCCAGGATGGCGAGGGTGAGGACGACTTTGTGTTCGAGTTGTCGCGCGAAGAATTCCTCAATGTGTTTTTTGATGACCTGGCGCTGCCCAATCTGATCAAGACCCAGCTGATGGGCGTGGAAGAGCTCAAGCAGGTGCGGGCCGGCTACACCAATGACGGCACCCCGGCCAATATCAGCATCGTCCGTTCCTTGCGTGGTGCACTGGCGCGGCGTGTCGCCATGGCCGCGCCAACCCTGGCCAGCCTGGGCGAGGCCGAGGAAGACCTGGACCAGTTGCTGGAGTCGGATGACGAAAGCGCGCTGGAAGTGCGCGACCAGCGCAAGCGCATCCATATGCTGCGCGAGAAGCTGGCCAGCATCCCTTTTATCGACCCTTTCGATCTGCGCTACAACAACCGCATCAAGCAGCCCAAGCCCACCAGCCAGGCGGTGATGTTCTGCATCATGGATGTGTCCGGTTCGATGGACGAGCAGAAAAAAGACATGGCCAAGCGCTTCTTCATCTTGCTCTACCTGTTTTTGCAGCGTAACTACGACAAGATCGAAGTGGTGTTCATCCGCCATCACACCAGTGCGGTGGAGGTGAACGAGGAAGACTTCTTCCACTCGCGTGAAAGCGGGGGGACGGTGGTGTCCTCGGCGCTCAATCTGATGGCGGACATCGTCAAGAAGCGTTACAGCGGCAGCGAGTGGAATATTTATGCCGCCCAGGCTTCCGATGGCGACAACTGGGACAGCGACTCGGCCAATTGCGGCCGCATCATGGAAGAACAGCTGCTGCCCTATTGCCAGTATTTCGCCTACATCGAAATCACCGAGGGCGAGCCGCAAAACCTCTGGTACGAGTACCTCAAGGTCAAGGAACGCCAGCGGCATTTCGCCATGCAGAAAATCCGCTCGGCCTCCGATATTTATCCGGTATTCCGGGAGCTGTTCAAACGCCAGCCAGCCACGCGCGCCTGAGTGCCAGGGCCGGCCGCCAAGGGGAATGCAGCATGACACCCATTTCCACCGGGTCCGAATGGACCTTCGACCTGATCGAAGAATACGACCGCGCAATCCGCAAGATCGCAGTGGATGAATTCCAGCTGGACGTCTATCCCAATCAGCTGGAAGTGATTACCGCCGAACAGATGATGGATGCCTACTCCTCGGTCGGCATGCCGGTGAACTACCATCACTGGAGCTTCGGCAAGCACTTCGTTTCCACCGAAAAAAGCTACAAGCGTGGCCAGATGGGCTTGGCCTACGAAATCGTCATCAACTCCAGCCCCTGCATTGCCTATTTGATGGAAGAAAACTCCATGACCATGCAGGCGCTGGTGATTGCCCACGCCGCCTATGGTCACAACAGCTTCTTCAAGGGCAATTACCTGTTTCGTGCCTGGACCGACGCCTCGGCCATTGTCGACTATCTGGTATTTGCCAAGTCCTACATCAGCAAATGCGAGGAGCGCTATGGCATCGACGAGGTGGAGATGCTGCTGGATTCCTGCCATGCGCTGATGAACTATGGTGTGGATCGCTACAAGCGGCCGCAGAAGCTGTCACTGGCCGAGGAGCAGGCGCGGCAGGTGGAGCGCGAACAGTATCTGCAGATGCAGGTCAACGACCTGTGGCGCACCATTCCCAAGCGCGACAAGGACGATGCCAATCGCGAACCGCAACGTTTTCCGGCCGAGCCGCAGGAAAACCTGCTGTATTTCATCGAAAAATCCGCGCCCTTGCTGGAACCGTGGCAGCGCGAGCTGGTGCGCATCGTGCGCAAGGTGGCGCAGTATTTCTACCCGCAACGCCAGACTCAGGTGATGAACGAGGGCTGGGCCACGTTCTGGCACTACACCATTCTCAACCGCCTGTACGACAAGGGGCTGGTGACCGATGGCTTCATGATGGAGTTTTTGCAGAGCCACACCAATGTGGTGTATCAGCCGCCGGTGACGGCGCGCTGGTATAACGGCATCAACCCCTATGCCCTGGGTTTTTCCATGTACCAGGACATCAAGCGCATCTGCGAAGCGCCCACGGACGAGGACAAGGCCTGGTTTCCCGATCTGGCCGGTACCGACTGGCGCAGCTCGCTGGAATTCGCCATGAAGAACTTCAAGGACGAAAGCTTTATTTCACAATACCTTTCGCCCAAGCTGATTCGCGATTTCCGCATGTTCTCCATTCGTGACGACGACCATGAAGACAAGCTGGAAGTGTCGGCCATCCATGACGAAAGGGGCTATCGTGACATCCGCAGCAAGCTGGCCGAGCAATACAACCTGGGCTCGCGTGAGCCGAACATTCAGGTGTGGTCGGTCAATGTGCGGGGTGATCGCAGCCTGACCTTGCGCCATACCATGCACAATCGCCGTCCGCTGGACGAGGGCAGTGCGCAGGAAGTGCTCAAGCATGTGGGACGGCTGTGGGGCTTTGATGTCCGGCTGGAAAGCGCAGACAACGACGGTGCGGTCACGCAGAGCTTCGAGGTGAAATCCAGTCTGGAATTACAGCGGCTGTAGCGGATCAGCGCGTACCGTGCGGGACAAAGGCCCGGATGCTGGCATCCGGGCTGATCAATTCAGCCAGCCGGATGCCGTAAATGGCCTCCAGCCGCGCCTGCTGCATGATGTCGGCGGTGCGGCCAAAGGCGATGCTGCAGCCATCCTGCAGCAGCAAGACCCGGTCGGCATGGCGCAGCGCCAGGTTCAGGTCGTGTACCACCGCCACCACGCCGATGTGCAAGTCCTGCGCCAGCCGCCGCCATTGCGCCATCTGGCTGTCGGCAATGGCGAAGTCCAGCGCGGCCGTGGCCTCATCCAGCAATAAATAGCGTTCCGGCTGTGTGGATGCCAGTAGCTGGCACAGTGCGCGTGCCAGGTGGGCGCGCTGCGCCTCGCCCCCGGACAGGCTGTCGAGCCGGCGTTGCGCCAGTGCGCTGGTGTCGGTCAAGGCCAGCGCCTGTTCTATAGCTGCCGCCTGCTGGCCGGGAGCAGCAAAATAACTGCCGGCCGCGACCAGCTCGTTCACCCGCCAGCCGGATGGAGCAGCTGCCTGCTGCTCCACCACGGCGCGCAGGCTGGCCAGACGGGCCGGGCTCATGCCAGCCGTATCCTGCCCGCCCAGCCAGACGCTGCCGCTGTCGGGACGCAGATAGCCCGACATCAATTGCAGCAGGGTGCTCTTGCCCGCGCCGTTGGGGCCAAGGATGACGCACAACTCGCCGGGCACGGCCTGTAGCGAAACCTGCCATAACAGTCGCTTGCTGGCACGCTGCAAACATACCTGCTCCAGCTCAAGCACGGTTTGACTCCTGTTCTCGTCGTAACAGCCACAGAAAAAACGGGGCACCCAGCAGACTGGTGATGACGCCAACCGGCAATTCCGCAGGGGCCAGCAGGCTGCGTGCCAGCCAGTCGGCGCTGACCGTCAGCCAGGCACCCAGTAGTGGAGACGCCAGCAGCAGGCGGCGGGCGTCGCTGCCGGTCAACAGCCGGGTCAGATGCGGTGCCAGCAGGCCGACAAAGCCGATCATGCCGCAGCTGGATACCACCACGCCGGCGGCGATGGAGGCAAGGCAGACGACCAGCCATGCGCCACGGCGAATGTCAAAACCCAGATGAAACGCGGTGGCTTCACCCAGTTGCAGGGCATTGAGCAAGCGCCAGTGGCGGAACAAGCCCAGCCAGACCAGCGGCGTGGCCAGCAGCAACAGCCAGGCCTGCGGCCATTCAGCATTGGCGAAACTGCCCATCAGCCAGAAGGTGATGCTGCGCAGGGCACCATCCGGCAGGGTGGTGATCAACAGCGTCAGCAGACTGCCCAGCAAGGCTGCGATGGCCACGCCGGACAGGATCAGCCGGCTGCCATTGCCATTGGGCGAGGCCAGCAGGCGAATCAGCCACAGCGTCAGCAGACTGCCGGTAAAGCCGGCCAGCGAAACCGGCAAGATGCCGGCGCCCAGGCTGAGTGCCAGTGCGGCGGCCAGTGCCGCTCCGCTATAGATGCCCAGCAGGCCCGGTTCGGCCAAGGGATTGCGGAAGCGTGCCTGGATGGCGGCTCCGGCGCTGCTCAGCAGCATGCCGCTGCAGATGGCGACCAGCAGACGTGGCAGGCGTAGCTGCAGCAGTAGCTGCAGTTGCAGCGCCGGCAGTGTTTGATTGCCATGCAGCATGGCCCAGACAATGCCGCTGCCGTGCAATAGCGAAGCGAGGCAAGTCAGTAGCAGGGCAGCCAGCAGGCACTGGCAGAGCAGGGAGAGGCGGATCATCAGCAGGGGAAGGGAGCCAGCCGGGCGGCCGGCTCCCGCAGGCCTTAACGCAGGCCCAGTACGTCTTGCATGTCGAACAGGCCGGAGGGCTTGGCCGACAGCCATTTGGCGGCGCGCACGGCACCGTTGGCAAAGGTGGCACGGCTGGACGCCTTGTGGGTGATTTCCACCCGTTCGCCCAGGGTGGCGAACAATACGGTATGGTCGCCCACCACATCGCCGGCCCGCACGGTGGCAAAGCCAATGGTGTTCGGGTCGCGCTCGCCGGTCACACCTTCGCGGCCATACACCGCACATTCCTTGAGGTCGCGGCCCAGGGCATCGGCAATCACTTCGCCCATGCGCAGTGCGGTGCCGGACGGGGCATCCACCTTGAAGCGGTGGTGTGCCTCGGTGATTTCGATATCGTAGCCTTCGTTCAGCACCCGCGCGGCCATGTCCAGCAGTTTGAAGGTGAGGTTCACCCCGACGCTGAAGTTGGAGGCAAACACGATGCCGATTTTCTCGGCCGCCGCCTTGATGGCAGCCTTGCCAGCATCGTCAAAACCAGTCGTGCCGATGATCATCTGCACCTTGTGCTGCTGGCACTGTTGCAGATAATCAAGCGTGGCTTCCGGGCGGGTAAAGTCGATGACCACATCCGCACCAGACAGGGCCGCAGCGAAATCGCTGGAAATCTTGACCCCGGTCTGCTGACCAATGAACAGGCCGGCATCCTGACCGATAAAGTCGGAAGCGGCACGATCAATGGCAGCATGCAAACGAGCGCCGGGGGTAGCCAGTACGGATTCGATCAGCGTGCGGCCCATGCGGCCGGCAGCACCGACGATGACGATATTCAGTTCACTCATTGCTTGGGGGCTTCCTGGGCGGGGGCAGAGGCATCAAGCGGCAGAATGGCGCGCTCGGCCGGCTGTGCGGTGCCTTCTACCCGCACCATGGTGTCGCCTTCAAAGAAAACGGTCAGCAGCTTCTTGTCGACCAGCTTGCCCTGCTTGCTATCCTGATACGGATAGTCCCAGCGGTTGTTGTGGAAGGAATCGGTCAGCAAGGGAGTGCCCAGCAGGAAACGTACCTGGGAGCGGGTCATGCCGGGCTTCAGTTTGGCCACGGCATCTTCGGTGACATAATTGCCTTGCTGGATTTCCATCTTGTGGGGGGTAATCCAGTTGATGGGATTCATGGAGGTGCAGCCGGAGAGGGCGATGACGGCAGCGATGATCAGGGCGCGCATGAGACTCCGATGGGCTGAGGATTATATTTAACTGGCGGTGTTAGGCAAAGCCGGAAAAAGGCTTTATCATGCTTCAAAAATCGACCTAATTTATATCACGATGAGCAAAGCCAGTCACCTTAAAGATATCGGCCTCAAAGCCACCGGCCCGCGTCTGAAAATTCTCGACCTGTTCGAGATGACCGACGATCGCCACCTGTCGGCCGAAGATGTCTATCGCAAACTGCTGGCCGAGAATATCGACATCGGTCTGGCCACCATTTACCGCGTGCTCACCCAGTTCGAGCAGGCCGGTATTCTGGTACGCCACCATTTCGAATCCGGCAAGGCCGTGTACGAGCTCAACCAGGGTGGTCACCACGACCACATGGTGTGCGTGAAGTGCGGCAGCGTGATGGAATTCTTCGATCCTGAAATCGAGGCCTTGCAGGATCGCATCGCCGAGCAGCACGGCTTTCGCATTGCCGAGCATGCGCTGTATCTGTACGGCGAATGCCTGAGCTGCCAGGGCAAAACCGGCAGCAAGTAATGATTCCCTGGCTCGGACACGAGCTGGTTTTTCCTCCGGTTCGCAGCGCACTGGCCGAACCGGACGGTTTGTTGGCTGCTGGTGGCGACCTGTCGCCGGCGCGCCTGCTGCTGGGGTACTCCCAGGGCATCTTCCCGTGGTTTTCCGCAGGCGAACCCATTTTGTGGTGGTCGCCTTCTCAGCGCATGGTGCTGTTCCCGCCGCAGCTACGCGTCAGCCGTTCGCTGGACAAGACGCTGCGCAATCGCCACTACCGGGTGACGCTGGACACCGCTTTCCGACAAGTGATGGAGGCCTGTGCCGCACCGCGCGCCGGGGCTGCCGGTACCTGGATCATCCAGCCCATGGTGGAAGCCTACTGTCGTCTGCATCAGCTCGGGGCGGCACATTCTTTCGAGGTATGGATGGATGGCGAACTGGTGGGCGGGCTGTATGGCGTGGCGCTGGGGCGGATGTTCTATGGCGAATCGATGTTTTCCCACCGTACTGACGCCTCCAAAATCGCCTTTGTCCACATGGCTCGCCACTTGCAGGCGCAGGGCGTGGACATGATTGACTGCCAGATGCATACCCCGCATCTGGCCAGCCTGGGCGCAACGCTGATTCCAAGGGCCGAATTTATTGCTACTCTGAAGAACAAGACGCTTGAACCCCAGGCGGACAGCATGTGGAACTATTGTTTCGACCATGAGCCATCGTGATGCCGGACCGGCGGTTGCCATTCATTTTTATGCCACCGCCCCCTATGCCTGCAGTTATCTGGACGGTCGCCAGGCGCGCTCGCAGGTAGCCATTCCTGCCGAAGCCATTGATGCCGCGGTTTACAGCCAGCTGGTCCGGCTGGGTTTTCGCCGCAGTGGTCTGTATACCTACCGGCCTTATTGCGATAGTTGCCAGGCCTGCGTGCCGGTGCGGCTTCCGGTAGCGGCCTTCACGCCCAACCGCAGTCAGCGGCGCAGCTGGAAGCGCTTGCAGGACATGGAGGTGCGGCTGTTGCCGCTGGAGTTCCGCCAGGATCATTACCAGCTGTACCACGACTATCAGCAGTCACGCCATGCCGGGGGCGGCATGGCCGAGGATAATGTGCAGCAGTATTCCGAGTTCATTCTCAAAAGCGGCGTGGATAGCCTACTGGCCGAGTTCCGGCTGGATGGCGAGCTGAAAATGGTCAGCCTGATCGACCGGCTGGCCGACGGCCTGTCGGCGGTGTACACCTTTTATGATCCGCAGGATGCCCAGGCAGGCTATGGCGTATTCAATGTGCTATGGCAGGTGGAGCTGGCGCGGGCCTGGCAGCTGCCCTATCTATATCTGGGCTACTGGATTGCCGATTGCCGCAAGATGGCTTACAAGTCGCAGTATCGGCCACTGGAGCATTTGCAGGACGGGCGCTGGGTGCCGGCAGCATCGGGAGAGTGAGGGGGCAGGCATGCAAAACAGGCTGACATGGTCAGCCTGTTTTGCATGCCGGCTACTGACCAGGTGTGATCAGTAAGGTACCACCCGGTCGTCACCGCCACCGCTCAGCAGGCGTACACGCTGGCCTGCGCTCAGCGGGATGTCGGCATCCTGCACGATGGAAACCATGCGGCCACTGCCGTCCAGTTTGACAGTCACTTCTAGTGCATTCTTGCTACCCATGCTGCGCTGGGCTGCCTGGGTGCCGAAACCACCGGCCAGTGCGCCGATGATACCACCGGCGATGGCACCCTTGCCGCCGCCGACATTGCTGCCGGCCAAGCCGCCAAGAGCCGCGCCGCCCAGTGTCAGCAGCTCATTGTTCTGGCCTTCCATCTTGACGTTGTTGACCGACACCACGGTGCCCAGTTGTACGCTCTGCGCCTGGCGCATTTGCCCCTTGGAGTAGACGGCGGCGGAATCGGAGGTGGCGCAGCCGGAAAGCAGGCCCAGCGACAGGCTGCCAAGCATTACAAGGCGAGTCATCTTGTTGAACATATATCCTCCCTGGGATGTCAATTGCGGGTTTGTTGTTGCAGGTGGCGGGCGATGGCCTGGCTGCACTGCGCGATCAGCGGTGGTCCCTGATAGATCAGGCCGCTGTACAGCTGTACCAGTGTGGCACCGGCTTGCAGCTTTTCTACTGCATCTTCGCCACTGAGAATGCCGCCTACCCCTATGATGGGCAGGCTGCCGTCTAGTTCACGCGCCAGCTTGCGGATCAGCGCGGTGGAGCGTTCCCGTACCGGTGCGCCGGACAGGCCGCCTGCTTCGTCCTGCAGCGGGTGGCCGGCAATCTCTACCCGCGACAGCGTGGTATTGGTGGCGATGACGCCATCAATCTTGTTGACGGTCAGCAGACGGGCGATGTCGGCAATCTGTTCGTCGTCCAGGTCCGGAGCGATCTTCACCGCCAGCGGCACATAGCGACCATGTTGGTCGGCCAACTGCTGCTGGCGGGTCTTGAGAGCAGCCAGCAGGCGCGACAGCTCGTCGCCTTGCTGCAACTGGCGCAGGTTCTTGGTATTGGGCGAGGAGATATTGACCGTGATGTAGCTGGCGTAGGCATAGACCTTGTCCAGGCAGATCAGGTAGTCATCCACCGCGTTTTCAATCGGAGTAACTGCGTTTTTGCCGATATTGATGCCCAGCACGCCGTTGAAACGGCAGTTGCGCACATTGTCGAGCAATACATTGACGCCACGGTTGTTGAAACCCATGCGATTGATGATGCCCTGATGTTCCGGCACGCGGAACAGGCGTGGCTTGGGGTTGCCATCCTGTGGGCGTGGGGTGATGGTGCCGATTTCCAGAAAGCCGAAGCCCAGCGCCGCCAGCGCGTCGATATGGTCGCCATTCTTGTCCAGGCCGGCAGCCAGACCAACCGCATTGGGAAAAGTCAGACCCATGGCCTTGACCGGCGCCCGGCTGACCGCCGGAACAGCCAGGCCAAGCAGGCGCAGTTTGTGCGCCTTGTCCAGCAGCTGCAGGGTTTGTTCGTGGGCGGTTTCTGCGTCAAATCTGAACAGCAGAGGGCGCAGAAGCGGGTAGAGCATGAGCGTCTCCGGAATGAATTTGCCCGCTAGTATAACCGGGCAATGGCCCTGAGCCGAAGCACCATGGTCAAATCCACGCCCGCTTACGCTGCTTCAGAGTATCTGGCAGGCTTCGTCAAAACCAAAGCGCGGTGCGCGCGCATGCAGCTTGCCGGCCTCGCCATAGCCCAGGTTGATCAGGAAATTGGACTGGCAGCGGCCATCAGCAAAAAACTCGCCATTCACCCCGGCATTGTCAAAACCCGACATCGGGCCGCAGTCCAATCCCAGCGAACGTGCCGCCATGATCAGGTAGGCACCTTGCAAGGTGCTGTTGCGGGCGGCGGTGGCGGCAATGGCGGCATCGTTGCCTTCAAACCAGCTCTTGGCGTCGGCATGTGGAAACAGCCGTGGCAAGTGCTCATAAAATTGCATGTCTTGCGCCACGATCACGCACACCGGAGCGGCCATGGTCTTCTCTACATTGCCTTCCATCAGGAAGGGGCGCAGCCTTTCCTTGGCCGCCGGGGTCTTGAGGAAAACGAAGCGGGCTGGCGAGCAGTTGGCGCTGGTGGGGCAGAGCTTGAGCAGGTCAAACAGCTGATGCAGGGTGTCATCGCTCACCGGGCGTTGCTGCCAGTGGCTGTGACTGCGGGCATTGTGAAACAGCTGTTCCAGCGCAGTGGCGGATAGCGGGGTGGTCATGGGCTCCTCCTGATTGTTATGGTACGGGCGTCTGACTATTTGCCGGCCGGAACGGCTGCCGGGGCAGGGGTGGTGGACGGTTGCGATGGCAGCACTTCGGCCTCGTTCTGGTCTTCAGCCAAAACGGTAATGGACACGCGGCGGTTGGTGGCGCGGCCATCTGGCGTGGTGTTGTCGGCCACCGGCAGGTTTTCTCCCCGTCCTACGGCGACCAGTCTTGCCGGGCTGATGCCGCTTTCCTGGAATAGTCGCACTACGCTGCCAGCGCGGGCGGCAGACAGTTCCCAGTTGGACGGATAAGTGGAGGTCTTGATGGGGACGTTGTCGGTAAAGCCTTCCACCCGGATCTGGTTATCCACCTTGGACAGCAGGGCGGCCATGCCGGACATGATCTGGCGCGACTGGTCGTTGGGTGCAGCCTGACCCACCGGAAACAGCGCCGTATCGCGGATGTCGACGGTGATGCCCTTGGGGCTCTGGGTGATGTTGACCTGCCCGCCCTTGACCAGCGGGTCCATCACCTTGGCCAGATCCGCTGCCAGCGAGCCGAGTTTGGGATTCGGTTCGACATGGTGGTCCCCCGTGATGGCCTTGGCAATCGGCTTGGTCTGGGGGATTTCTATCATGGTATTGGCCCCACCGCTGGGCGGGGTGGTATTGATATTGATGGTGGAGCCACTGCGAAAGGCATCGACGATGGCCGAGGACAGTACCCGGTACTTGCCCTCGTTGACCGAGGAAATGGCGTACATCACCACGAAAAAGGCGAACAGCAGGGTGATGAAGTCGGCATAGGACACCAGCCAGCGTTCATGGTTTTCGTGCTCTTCTTCCTGACGGCGGCGTCTGCTTGCCATGTGTGCTCCGCGATGAGGGCTGTTGTCAGAACAGGCGGGTGTTGAACAGGCTGCGTACGCCCCCGGCGAATTCGACGCCTATCTTGCGCGCCACGCGGCTGGAAAGATCGTCCTGCTGGGTGTAGTCCACCGTCTTTTCGGCCTTGATGATGTCACGCGCGACCGAGCGGGTATTGCCCAGGCCATCCGCCAGTCCCAGCGGGATGCTCTTTTCGCCGATCCATACCATGCCGGAAAATAGCTGCGGGTCGTTTTTCAGCCGGCTGCCACGGCCATCCTTGACTGCCTTGATGAACTGCTGGTGGATGTCATCCAGCAATTGCTGGCGGATGGCGTCCTGCTTGGGATTGACCGGGGAGAAGGGGTCGCCCATCGCCTTGTTTTCACCGGCAGTCTTCAGGCGGCGTTCCACGCCCAGCTTGTCCATCAGGCCGGTAAAGCCAAAGCCGTCAGACAGTACACCGATAGAGCCGACAATGCTGGCCTTGTCGACGAAGATCTTGTCTGCAGCGGCGGCAATGTAATAACAGCCGGACGCGCATACTTCCTGCACGGTGACATACACCGGAATGGCCGGGTGCAGCTTTTTCTGACGGCGGATTTCATCATAGGCCATGCCGGACAGTACCGGGCTGCCGCCGGGGCTGTTGGCCTCGATGACGATACCGCGCGTGCCGTGGTCGGCATAGGCGTCTTGCAGCGCAGCGCTGAGTTTCTCGGCGGTATTGTTTTCGCTATCGATGACGCCATCCAGGCTGATGACGGCAGTGTGGCCGCTGCCGGTCAGGGCCTCGGCCGATTTGTCTTCATTGCGTGCAAAGGCAAAGGCCAGCAGGCTGCCGATGATGCCCAGCCACACCAGGCGGAAAAAGATTTTCCAGCGCCGTGCGCGGCGTTGTTCCACCACGGCGGCCATGGCCAGTTTTTCGACTAGCTGGCGTTCCCAGTTTGGAGTGTCGTTCATTGTGCTTGCCCTGAGTGCGAATGTCGGCAGTCTAGCAAAATTCAGTCAGGCATGACATTCAGCCACACTTGGCCATCTGCTTCATGCAGCGGGAGCGCTTGCAGGCTCTGGCCGCGGCAGGGGCCGCCCACGCAGCGGCCATTATTGGGCAGGTAGAGTGCACCGTGCATGCTGCACACCAGATACTGTCCGGATAAATCGAACACATTGCCATCTTGCAAGTCCAGTTCGATGGGAATGTGGCGGCAGGCATTCACATAACCATAGACCCGGCCCTGATAGCGCAGTGCCAGGGCAGACTGCTGCTTGCCATCTGCACCGTCCAGCTCGAAGCGGACGGCGCGGCCACTATCCTGCAAATCGGCGCTGGCGCAGATCAGCCTAGTCGTGCCAGCAGCCATTGCTGCAACTCCGCAAAGCTATGGACGATAGTCTGCGGCTGGCAATCCTGCAGCAGTCCCACATCGTGTGCGCCGTAGCTGACGCCAACGCCATGCGCGCGGGCATTCAGTGCCATGTTCAGGTCGTGGCTGGTGTCGCCAATCATCACCGTGCGCGCCAGTTCCACCCCTAGCTCATCGCTCAGTTCCTGCAGCATGGCCGGATGCGGCTTGGAATGGCATTCGTCCACGGTGCGGGTGGCGTCAAACAAGGGTCCCAGGCCGGTTTCAGCCAGCAGGCGATCAAGGCCCACCCGGCTGTTGCCGGTGGCCACCGCCATGAATACCCCGCGTTCGCGCAACGCATGCAGGCCTTCGCGTACACCGTCGAACAGGGTCACACCCTCGTCGCTGCTGCGATAGTGGCGGATAAAGCTCTCGGTCAGCGCCTTATGCTGCGCATCGTCCAGGCCGGGGCAGGCCAGGTGCAGCGCCTGGTCCAGCCGCAGGCCGATGACATGACTGGCCGCCTGGCGGTCTGGCACGGTCAGGCCCAGTTCGCGACAGGCATTCTGGATGGAATGGGTGATGTGCGCCGTGGAATCCATCAGCGTGCCATCCCAGTCGAATACCAGCAGGTCGTAGTGGCGTGCCATCAGTTTCTCAGTTTCTTCAGAAAGCCTTCCAGCTCGGCCGGTAGTGGGGCTTCCAGTTTCAATGGCTCGCCGGTAAGCGGGTGGGGCAGGCTCAGGCTGCGCGCGTGCAGGAACATGCGTTTCAGGCCGCGTTTGGCCAATTCTTTATTAAAGGCAAAGTCGCCGTATTTTTCGTCACCGGCAATCGGGCAGCCGCTGGCCTGCATGTGCACGCGGATCTGATGCGTACGGCCGGTACGCAAATGGGCTTCCACCAGGGTGAAGTCGGCAAAGCGTTCCACCACGCTGAAATTGGTGTGGGCAAACTGGCCATCGTCGCCCTCGGCCACCTTGACGCGGCGCTCGCCATCTGCGGTGTGGAATTTGAACAAGGGCAACTTGACGCTCTTGTTGCTCGGGTCCCAGGAGCCCAGTCCCAGCGCCAGATAGCGCTTGTCCGGTACGTTGGCGCGCATCATGTCATGCAGCTTCACCAGTGCCGAGCGCTTCTTGGCCAGCATCAACAGGCCGGAGGTTTCCCGGTCCAGCCGGTGTACCAGTTCCAGATATTTCCAGTCCGGGTGCGCCTTGCGCAGTTGTTCGATCACGCCAAAGGACACGCCGCTGCCACCATGCACGGCCACACCGGCCGGCTTGTCGATCACCAACAGCGCAGTATCTTCATACACCACCGGGAAGCTGCCGGGCGGCACATCGTTGACCGGGCGCTCGGCCACGCGAATGGGGGGGATGCGGATCTGGTCGCCAGCCTGGATGCGATAGGATGCATCAATCCGGCGCTTGTTCACCCGTACTTCGCCCGAGCGCAAGATGCGATAAATATGGCTTTTTGGTACGCCTTTTAGAATGCGTACCAGGAAGTTGTCCAGCCTTTGGCCGGAATCTCCATCGTCCACGTCAAGAAACGTGACGGAGTCTTTGCGAATGTCAGTCATATTGCTTATACTTCGTGCGCTCGATCGCACATTTCAGTGCGATGACAGCGTTCCGGAAAGCCATGGTCACAGGCAGTATTGCCGCGTGATGCTGCTGCGGGAAAGTGAACCGGCCGGCAGGGTGTTGACCCTGACCTGATGCCGCGTCAACCGGCCGCAGCCAAGGTTAACTCGCTCACCAAAAAGCAGCGATGGTAATGCATTTAGTCGCATAACGCACTCACGAGTATTCCATTTCCTGATGCAAAGCCAGTCAGGAGATCTTGCAGCAAAGTTTGACCCGGCACGCAGCCCTCCAGTTTGTCCAGCTCGCCCGCGATGGCGGGCTGGGAGAAAATTTCCGATGCGCTAATGCGCTCAAACCCCCGGGCACGTGTGAATTTAGTCAGGAAGTAGGCTTGATATCTCGGTTGTAATGATCTTTATACCAACACTTCTTTCGGAAAGCGCCCATCAATAGCCTCTGGGCCGTCAAATACTGGCTGCATCCCTTGCGTGAGTGCCGCGCAGGGAACGTTTATGAAACGCATGTTGTTTAATGCAACGCAGGCTGAAGAGCTGCGCGTTGCCATCGTCGACGGGCAAAAGCTGGTCGACCTCGATATCGAAACCGTTGGCAAAGAACAACGCAAAGGGAACATCTACAAGGGCATCATCACCCGTATCGAGCCCTCCCTCGAAGCGTGCTTTGTCGATTACGGCACCGAACGCCACGGCTTTCTGCCGTTCAAGGAAGTCTCCCGCTCCTATTTCCAGGGCTATGACGGCGGCCGTCCGCGCATTCAGGATGTGCTGCGTGAAGGCATGGAAGTCGTTGTCCAGGTAGAAAAGGACGAGCGCGGCAACAAGGGCGCTGCCCTGACCACCTATATCAGCCTGGCTGGCCGCTATCTGGTGCTGATGCCCAATAACCCGCGTGGTGGTGGCGTATCGCGCCGCATCGAGGGCGAAGAGCGTCAGGAACTGAAAGACCTGCTGGCCCAGCTGGAAGTCCCCAATGGCATGAGCCTGATTGCCCGTACCGCTGGTATCGGCCGCAATCTGGAAGAGCTGCAGTGGGACATGGGCTATCTGATGCAGCTGTGGCGCGCCATCGAAGGTGCTGCCGGCTCGCAGAATGCACCTTTCCTGATTCTGCAGGAAGGCAGCCTGGTGATCCGCGCCATCCGTGACTACTACCACCCGGATATCGGCGAAATCCTGATCGACACCGACGAGATCTATGAACAGGCCCGCCAGTTCATGAGCCACGTGATGCCGAACATGGTGCATCGCGTAAAGCTGTACAAGGATCACGTTCCGCTGTTCTCGCGCTTCCAGATCGAACACCAGATCGAAACCGCCTTCTCGCGCAGCGTGCAGCTGCCGTCCGGTGGTGCCATCGTGATCGACCACACCGAAGCGCTGGTGTCCATCGACGTCAACTCCGCCCGCTCCACCAAGGGTGCTGACATCGAAGAAACCGCCCTGCGCACTAACGTTGAAGCCGCCGAAGAAATTGCCCGCCAGCTGCGTCTGCGCGACCTGGGCGGTCTGATCGTGATCGACTTCATCGACATGGAAAACCCGAAAAACCAGCGTGAAGTGGAAAACAAGCTGCGCGATGTACTGAAGCACGACCGTGCTCGCGTACAGATGGGCAAGCTGTCCCGCTTCGGCCTGCTGGAACTGTCGCGTCAGCGTCTGCAGCCGTCGCTGGGTGAAACCAGCCACGAGCCTTGCCCGCGCTGCCATGGCATCGGCTTCATCCGTGGTGCCGAATCCTCCGCCCTGCACATCCTGCGCATCATCCAGGAAGAGGCAATGAAGGAGAACACCGGTGCGGTGCATGCCCAGGTGCCGGTAGATGTGGCCACCTTCCTGCTGAACGAGAAGCGTGCCGAAATCCACTCCATCGAAGAGCGTCTGGACGTGGACGTAGTGCTGATTCCGAACATTCATCTGGAAACGCCGCATTACAAGATTGCCCGCATTCGCCACGATGATCTGGCCGAGCTGGGTGACAGCCCGAGCTATCTGCGCGTGGAAGTGCAGGAAGAAGACATCATCACCAACTTTGGTCAGGAAAAGCCCAAGGTTGAACGTCAGGAAGCCGCCGTCAAGGGCATCACCCCGCAACAGCCGGCTCCGGTGTCCAGCCAGCCCGAAGTGGCTGCTGCAGCCGCTCCGGTAGTGGCCGAGCAGGGCGTGGTCGGTCGTTTCTTCGGCTGGGTGAAGAGCCTGTTTGCCGAACCGGAACAGCAAGCGCAAGAAACCGAAAAGAAAAAGCCGGCAGCCGCGACTAGTTCGCGTGACGGTCAGCGCAATGGCAACCGCCAGCGTGGCAATGAGCGTCGTCCGGGTAGCCAGGCGCGTCGTGATCACAATGACCGTCGTCATGGCGAAGACGCTGGCAAGCGTCCGGCCGAAGCCCGCCAGGATGGCGAGCGTCAGGATGGCCGTCGTCAACCGCAGCGCAATGAACGTGCTGATCGTCAGGAACGTCCGGAGCGCGTAGAGCGTGCCGAACGCCCGGAGCGTGCAGAACGCAGTGAGCGTGCCGAGCGTGGCGAACAGCCGCAGCGCGAGCCGCGTCAGCGTCGTGAACGCGAACCGCGTGAAAACCGCGAGCCGCGCGAGCAGAATGCCCGCCCGCAAGCAGAAGAGCGTGGTGAGCAACAAGCTGCACCGCAGGCTGCAGAAAAGCCGTCGCGTCGTCGTCAGCCGCAGTCCGAGCGTAATGAAGCAGACAAGCCGCAGGCTAATGCTGCTGAAGAGCTCAAGCTGAACAGCGCCGAAGGTGTGGAAGCTGCTGCCGAGTCGGCCGAACAGCAAGAGCGTGGTGAGCGTGGTCGTCGTCGTCGTGGTCGTCGTGACCGTCGTCGCGAACCGCTGGATGGCGAAAACACCGCAGCGCTGGGCGAAGCTGGTGAAGTAGTTGCCGCTGCAGCTGCCGGCTTTGTTGCTGTAGAAGCCGTTTCTGCGCTGGAAGCCGCTCCGCAGCCGGAAGTCGTCAAGCCGGTAGAACAGGTGGCCGAAGCCGTAGCCAGCGAGCCGGTGGTGCAGCCTGCTGCTGCCGAAGTGGTCGTAGTGGCCGAGCCAGTTGCTCATGTCGAGCCGCAGCAGGTGGCCGAGGAGGCCGCTACCGTTGTCGTTGAGCAAGCTGCGCTTGAGCCGGCCCCGGTCAGCGAAGTGGCAGTGCCTGCGGAAGCCCCGGTAGCCGTGGCGGCTGCTGAGGTGGTGCTGGAGCAGATCAGTACCGTCATCGAAGCGCAGCCGCTCAGCATTGAGACGGCTGTGGCCGAAGTGGCCGTAGTTGTCGAGCCGGTTGTAGCAGAGCCGGTGGTGGCTGTGGTTGAGCAAGTGACGGAAGTTGTCGCTGCGCCGGTCGTGGCTGCGGTGGAAACCAAGCCGGAAGCGCCGGCCGACCTGGGTGGTCTGGTCATGGTCGCTACCAAGGCTGTGGTACAGCAGGAACAGCCGCAAGTCGAAGTGCCGGCCGGTCCGCGTCGCCGCGATGTGGTACGTCAGGTGGCCGAGCAGGCCGCTCCGGCAGAGCTGATGCTGCAGCAGGTGGAAACCCGCAATAACTGATGTATTCCGTCGGGCCTCTGAATTTCAGTTCAGGGGCTTGACGGTTTGATCAGGTTTTTATAGAATTGCGTTCTCTCAAGGCAATTCCCTGATAGCTCAGTTGGTAGAGCGACGGACTGTTAATCCGCAGGTCGCAGGTTCGAGCCCTGCTCGGGGAGCCAAGCATTTGAAGCCCAGTCAGCAATGACTGGGCTTTTTGCATTGTGTGGTCATGGTCGGTCAGACCATGACATGCTGCTTGCGCGGCGATGGCCAACCCCTGTTCCGCCTATGTGTTGGCGCCGGGCCGCGACACGGTTCGTGTGATGTTGAAATATTATTTTTTGTTTGCCGGCTTGCTGTCGGCATGCAGTTTGCAGCCCGGCCGACAGTCGCCCTGTCGCGCCGGGCTGTATTGTTTTCATTTGCGGCTAGCGAGTTTGGCCGTGGTGGCCGCTATGATGTATAAAACAGCAAGTTCCGCGCAGATGCGGCCTGTCAGCGGGCCGCATCTTACAGACGGGACAGGACCAGTCCAGAAGCTCATCCAATAAAAACAAACTCAACAGGGAAGTCAGAGGATGACAATCAAGCTCAAAATTACACTGCTGCTCTCCATTGCCTTGCTGGCCTTGCTGGTGGTCAGCGGTGTCGGTCTGTTGCAGCTCAGTGCAGCGCAGAGCCGTTTCGAATACATCAGCAGTAATACCTTTCCCAGTCTGAAAGCCCTGCAAACCGCCCAGACGGCCATGTACGGCATGCGTAGCTCCTTGCGCAACCATGTTTCGCACGTGCAGCAGGAGAAAAAGCAGGCAGACGAAAAGGCCATCGAAAGCAGCCGGCAACAGTTTGACAAGGCAGTCAGCCAGTATGAAACCGAGCTGGCCGTGGATGACAGCGACCGCCAGATGGTGAAGCAGGCCAAGGCAGACATGGTGCAATACCGCGCCGCGATGGACGAGTTTTTCAATAACTCGCGCTCCAACTACATGTCGGTGGCGACTGCCATGCTGGAAAGCGGCAGCCTGTTTCAGCTGTCCGGCAAGCTGGAGGCGGATCTGAACAAGCTGATCGGCTACAACTATCAGCTGGGCAACCAGCAAAACGAGGCAAACCGGGCAGCCTACAATGCCGCCAAATGGCTGCAGACGGCCCTGGCCCTGGCTGTGTTGTTGGTCACGGCCATTGGCGGCTGGCTGCTGATCCGCGCCATTACCCGTTCGCTGTCCGACATGCAGCACACCATGGAGCTGGTCAGCCAGCAGCGTGATTTCAAGCTGCGGGTACACAGCGACAGCAAGGATGAACTGGGGCGCACTGCCACGGCCTTTAACAGTCTGCTGGACAGCTTGCAGCAAAACCTGCTGCAACTGCGACATGGTGCGCAGGATGTCATGGCCTCATCGCACAAGATGAACGAGGCGGCAGATGATATTTATCAGGCCGCGTCGGCCCAGAGTGAATCCTCTGCCGCGGTGGCTGCCACCATCGAACAGATGACGGTGAGCGTCAATCATGTGGCCGAGCGTGCCGACGAGGCGCAGCTGCTGTCACAAACCTCCAGCCGCCAGGCTGAAGCCGGCTCGGTGACCATCAGCCAGACCATTAGCGATATCCGCGATATTTCCGGTGCCATTGCCAGCGCCAGTAATGCCTTGCGCGGGCTGAATGCGCAGAGCAGCCAGATCGTGTCGGTGGTGCAGGTGATTCGCGATGTGGCAGACCAGACCAATCTGCTGGCGCTCAATGCCGCTATCGAAGCGGCACGTGCCGGTGAAATGGGCCGTGGCTTTGCCGTGGTGGCCGATGAAGTGCGCAAGCTGGCCGAGCGCACCGCCAGTTCCACCCAGGAGATCTCCGCCAGCCTGTATGCCATGCAGCAGGCTTCGGCAGCGGTGGTGGACCAGATGAAGAATGCGGAAATGCTGGTGGAGGGCGGTGTCAGCCGGGCTGATGAAGCCGACCGCGCCATCCAGAGCATAGGTGAAGCCGCCGCCGGCACCACCGGCATGGTGGCTGACATCTCGGTGGCCATCAAGGAGCAGGGCATGGCCAGCAACAGCATTGCCCAGCAGGTGGAGCGCATCGCCCAGATGTCGGAGCAGGCCAATTCGGCCGCTTCGCAAACCGCAGGCAGTGCCAAGGACTTGCGCGGGCAGGCCGAGCGCCAGATGCAGATCATCGCGCAGTACCAGCTATAAGCACCGCCAGGGAGGCTACTGAGCGACCGGCTGTTGCTGCAGGCTGGCCTGGCAGGATCGACCGGTCTGAAACCATGCCCCGCCTTGATTCAGGACGTCATCATCAAGCTGGGGCTGTGTTAACATCCCTTTCACTTTTTAGCGGCCGAGGCTGGCTGCGTCGTCCGGTGTGCTTGCTTCCAGATTGGCCCCCCTGAGTCCCTTGCCGATGAAACATCATTTAGCGTCCCGCTCCGAGTTGTCCCAGGTCCTGCAAACCTTCAAGCAGACGTTTTACCAGCTGGGGGCCTTCAGTGCCGTGATCAATCTGCTGATGCTGCTGCCTTCCATCTACATGCTGCAGATCTACGACCGGGTTTTGCACAGCCGCAACGAAACCACGCTGCTGATGCTGACGCTGCTGATGCTGGGGCTGTACGGGCTGATGTCGGTGCTGGAACTGGTGCGCTTTTCGGTACTGATCCGGGTAGGCAACCGGCTGGACATGCAGCTGAATTTCCGGGTGTTCACCGCGGCCTTCGAGCGCAATCTGCGCAAGAACAATGGCAATGCCTCGCAGGCGCTGCATGACCTGACCAGCGTGCGGCAGTTTCTCACCGGCAACGGGCTGTTTGCTTTTTTCGATGCCCCGTGGGCGCCGATCTACCTCGCCGTCACCTTCATGTTTCACTGGATTCTCGGCCTGTTCGTGCTGGGAGGCATGATTATCCTGTGTGCGCTGGCCTGGCTGACCGAGCGTTCCACCCGCAAGCCGCTGGCCGAGGCCAATCAGGCCTCCATCGCGGCCGGCAACTACGCCAATAACAATTTGCGCAACGCCGAAGTGATCGAGGCCATGGGCATGCTGCCGGCCTTGCGCGAGCGCTGGTTCCTGTTTCAGAGCCGGGTGCTGGAAAAGCAGACCGAGGCTTCCGACAAGGCTGCCCGCATCGGTGCGCTGTCCAAGCTGGTGCGCCTGTCCCTGCAATCACTGGTACTGGCTGTCGGTGCCGTGCTGGCCATCCAGAATGAAATCTCCCCCGGCATGATGATTGCCGGTTCCATCCTGATGGGGCGGGCTTTGCAGCCGGTGGAAATGGCCATTGGTACCTGGAAGCAGCTCAACAGTGCGCGCGCGGCCTATCAGCGGCTGGAAGAGCTGCTGGCCGAATTCCCCGCCCGCATCAGCGGCATGAGTTTGCCGCGTCCGCAGGGAAGGGTGCAGGTGGAAGGCGTGGTGGCGGCCGCGCCCGGCAGTGGTGTACCGATTCTCAAGGGCATCAGTTTTGCCATCGAACATGGTGATATCGTTGGCGTGGTCGGCCCCAGCGCGGCTGGCAAATCTACCCTGGCGCGGCTGCTGGTGGGTATCTGGCCGGCGCAGTCGGGCAAGGTCAGGCTGGATGGTGCCGACATTTTCCAGTGGAACAAGGACGAGCTGGGGCCGCATATCGGCTATCTGCCGCAGGATGTCGAGTTGTTTGATGGCAGCATCGCCGAAAATATCGCCCGCTTTGGTGAGATAGATTCGGAGCGCGTCATCGAGGCAGCCAGCCGGGCCGGGGTGCACGAGATGATTCTGCACTTTGCCCAGGGCTACGATACCCGGCTGGGCGATGGTGGTCACCGGCTCTCCGGCGGCCAGAAACAGCGCATCGGCCTGGCCCGTGCCATCTATGCCAGCCCCGCTTTCGTGGTGCTGGATGAACCCAATTCCAATCTTGACGATGTCGGCGAACAGGCACTCATCCATACCGTGATGGACCTGAAGGCGCATGGCACTACCGTGGTGCTGATCACCCATCGCACCAGCATCCTCAATGCGGTGGACAAACTGCTGGTGATGCGCGAAGGCCAGCTGCATTTGTTCGGCCCGCGCGACCAGGTGTTGTATGCCCTGAGCCAGGCCGCGCAGCAGGCCTTGCAGCAGCAGGCGGCCATGCAGGGCCAGGCCGACCAGACTTCCGACGAGAACCATGCATGAACCTGTTCAAAAAACTGACACGCCAGGCCTCTGATCGCGCACAGACCCCGCCGGCCCAAGGTGCGGTCGAGCGCTTTGGCCGGGTGGATACCGACGACCAGCGCATTGGCCGCTGGGGCATGAAAATCGTTCTGGTCGGCTTTGGCGGCTTCCTGCTGTGGGCCGCACTGGCTCCGCTGGATGAAGGCGTTACCGCCAACGGCACGGTCATCGTCGCCAGCAATCGCCAGACCGTGCAGCACCTGACTGGCGGCAGCATCGAAAAGCTGCTGGTGGGTGAGGGGGACGTGGTGAAGAAGGGTCAGCCGCTGATCCAGCTCAACGACACCGAAGCCCGCGCACAAATGGGCAGCACGCTGGCGCAGTTCATCAGTGCCCGTGCCATCGAAGACCGGCTGCTGGCGGAGCGTGCCGGCCTGCCCACGCTGGTTTTCTCGGACGAGCTGAACGCGCTGGCCAGCGATGCCCGTGTGGCAGAGGCCAAACAGCTGCAAACCCAGCTGTTCAATACCCGCCGCGACGGCTTGCGTAACGAACTGAAGGCGCAGGATGAAAACATCAACGGTCTGCAACAACAGCTGCACGGATTCCAGGGGGTAAAGGCAGCGCGAGCCGAACAGAGCAAGTGGCAGGACAAGGAGCTGGAAGGCATCCGCGAACTGGCGGCCGGTGGCTATGTGCCGAAGAACCGCCTGTATCAACTGGAGCGCGGGGCGGCCGAGCTGCGTGGCGAACTGGCTGACACCATCGCCAATATCGGCCGTGTCCAGGACAGCATTGCCGAAACCAAGCTGCGCCGCATCGCGCGCCAGCAGGACTACCAGAAGGAAGTCGAGTCACAGCTTACCGACATCCAGAAAGAAACCGGTGCCTTGCGCGACCGGCTCACCGCCCAGCGCTATGTGGTGGCCAACAGCACTATTCGTGCGCCGATTGACGGCCTAGTGGCGGGGTTGAAAGTTCATACCATCGGCGGTGTGGTGCAGGCCGGCCAGGCGCTGATGGATGTGGTGCCTACCAGTCAGCCCTTGCTGATCGAAGCTGCCGTCGATCCGGCCATGAGCGCCAAGGTACGTAGCGGGCTGCCGGTGGATGTCACCTTCCCCGCGCTGAATCAGCAGACCACCCCGGTGATTCCCGGCGTGGTGGCTACCTTCTCGGCCGACCGGCTGCTGGATCCTAAATCCGGAATGCCCTACTACCTGGCGCAAGTCAAGGTCACCCCCGCCGGCATGAAGCTGCTGGGAGAGCAGCCAGTCAAGCCCGGCATGCCTGCCACCATCGTCATTCGCAGTGGTGAACGCACCATGCTGCGCTATCTGCTCAAGCCCGTCATGGATCGCATGAATCTGGCATTCAAGGAGAGCTGAATGGCCGCTCGCCGCACTCTGCGCCTTTCTGTCCTGCTGGCTTGCTATGCCATGCTGAGCCTGCCTGTAGCCAGCGGCTATGGCTTGCTGGAAGGGTTTCAGCTGGCGCGCCTCAATGATGCGCAATACCAGGCGGCTGCTGCCGAGCGCGAGGCGGGCGAGGCCAACAGGCCCATGAGCCGGGCGCAACTGCTGCCCACGCTGAACGCCAGCTTCAACCGCAGCAAGGTAACCGGTTCGGATACCGCGCCGGATTTCTTCGGTACGCTGAATACCTCGCCGCTCAAGTATATGAGCCAGGATGCGGCGATCCAGCTGCGTCAGCCCATTTTCAATTTGCAGCGCTGGGCCATGTATCAGCAGGGCAATGCCCGGGCTGATTACAGCCAGGCGATTTTCTCGCGCAAGGAGTACGAGCTGGCGGTGCGCTATCTGACCAGCTATCTGGGCCTGCTGCTATCGCAAAAGAACATCGCCTTGAGCGAGGCCAAGCTGCAGGCGCTCAGCGGTACACGCTTGCAGGCGCAAAAGCTGTTTGATCAGGGCGATGGCACCATCACCGATATCCACGATGCCGAGTCGCGCATGGCGCTGGCCGAAGCGGAGCTGATTGAAGCGCGCACGATGCAGGCCATTGCCGAGCGCAGTCTGTCGGCCATTACCGGCGAAATGCCCCAGCAACTGGCCGAGCCAGAGCCGGGGATCGTGCAGTACCTGGGTGTGACCGGGCAGTTGGCCGATTGGCGTGAACAGGCCTTGCAGCACAGCCCGGACATCCAGGCCGCGCAGATGAATGTGCGCATTGCCGAACAGGAGCACAAGAAAGCCCGTGCGGCCAATTATCCCAGTCTGGATCTAGTCGCCAGCAAGGACCGCTCCAGTGCCAGTTCCGTGTCCACCATCAATCAGCGCATTACCCAGAATGTGATCGGAGTCGAGCTGAGCGTGCCGCTGTTCAATGGCGGCTTCAATTCCGCCCAGATCACCCAGACCAGTGCGCTGTATCGCCAGGCACTGGCCGAACTGGACAATGCACGTACTCAGGTGGAGCTGGAAGTGACCAAGCAGTTTTATGGCATCAGCAACGGTGTGCGCAAAGTGGCAGCCTTGCAAACGGCGGTGAGCGCCAGCGCGGAAACCGTCAAGGCCAGCAAGCTGGGGCTGGCTGCCGGCGTGAAAACCCTGACCGACATCCTCAATAGTGAAGAGCAGCTATATCAGGCAAAGCGCGATTTGCTGCTGGCGCAATACAACCAGCTGGTTAGCTGGATCTCGTTACGCGCTGATTGCGGCATCCTGAGTCCGCAAGATCTGCTGCTGCTGGATCAGCACTTCAGCCACCAGGCTGCTGTGCGCTAGTGTCTCTTGTCCTGCGCGTGCTGCTGGCCAAGGCAGCAGCGGCGGGCGACTTCTCTCATTCCTGTCCACTGAAGCTGCAGGCAGCCACAAATGAAACAGACCCGGCCTGGCCGGGTCTGGTGTAGTTCTCAAGCAACAGCGCACTGGCAGCAATGCCGTGCGCTGTTGGCATCTGGCGCGGGCTTATACCAGATGATGCTCTGCCAGCGCGGCGGCGTTCATGTTGACACCCACCAGTGAAATGGCCGGTGCTTCGGCGCTGAGCAAAGGATGCGGCGAGGCAGCCACACCACCAATCGACAGTGAGAAGGTTTCACTGGCCGACAGGCCGGAAGTATCGGTGGCCTTGACGGTGATGTCGGCCGACTCAATCAGGCTGCCCATGGTTGCGACAAAGCTGTCGGTTTTGGGGTTGAAGGTAATCCAGCTGGGCAGCGCCTGGCCATTGGCCTGGCTTGCGCTATAGCTGAGGGTCTGTCCTTGCGGATCGATAAATGTGCCCTGCGGTACGCTGATATTGAGTGTGCCGTTGGCGTTGAACGTGATGCTTAGCGGCAGCGGGTTGACCACCGGCGCTTTCAGCGCGGTAGCCACATCATTGATGGTAAAGGTTTCCGAAGTCGACAGGCCGGCGCTGTCGGTGGCGGTCAATTTGACTAACAAGCTGCCTGCCGTGGTAGGTGCCGTGCCGGAGAAGGTTTCGGTCTGGGCGTTGAATGCCAGCCAGGACGGCAAGGCCTGGCCACTGCTCAGCGCCGCTTTGTAAGTCAGTGCCAGCCCTTGCGGATCGACAAAGGTATTGGACGGCAGGCTAATGCTGAACGCCTTGCCGGCATTGATGGTTTGCGTTGCCGTCTGCAGGTTGAGCGTGGGCGCGGCATAGCTGTCGTTCAGGGTGAAGGTTTCCGAGGTCGACAGGCCGGCCTGATTGCTGGCACTGACCAGCAGCGACAGCGTGGTATTGGCCGTCGGCGCGGTGCCGGAGAAGGTCTGGGTTTGTGCATTGAAGCTCAGCCAGGACGGTAGTGCCGCGCCACTGGCCAGCTTGGCGGTATAGGCCAGGGTCTCGCCTTGCGGGTCGGTAAAGGTGCCGGCCGGCAGGGCGAAACTGAAGCTGTGGCCGGGGGTGACCAGTTGACCTGCAGTGGCTTTGGCCAGAATCGGTGCAAGGGCAGTGTCGGTGATGGAGAAGGTTTCCGACGCAGACAAACCTGCAGTATCGGTAACCGTCACCAGCACTTGTGTGCTGCTGGAGGATACCGGCGTGGTACCGGACAGGGAGTTGGTCTGGGCGTTGAAAGTCAGCCAGGAGGGCAGTGCTTGCCCATTGCTCTGGGTTACCTTGTAGGTCAAGGCTTGGTTTTGCGGGTCGGTAAAGGCATTGGCCAGCGACAGCGAGAAGGCATGATTGGCCGCCAGGGTCTGATTGGCCGTCTGGTTGCTCAGGATGGGTGCAGCTGGTGTGACTGGCACCGTGCCGCCAACATTGTCGACGGTGATGGTGTCACCAGCGGCCAGCAAGGTGGCCAGGCTGACTTCGAAGGTGGTGTTCCAGTACTGGCCGGTTTGCGAACCCCAGGGGTTGCGGATCTGCAAGTAGCCATTGGCGGTGTCGATACCGTAGATCGACATGGCATGGCCCGCCACCAGTTGCACCTTGCCGCCAGCATCGTAGCTCCAGGTGTAAGACGACAACACCAGATCGTCGCCGGCGGCCAGATCGGCTTTCAGTGTGCCCAGCACACTGGCCGTGGTAATGCCGCTTTGCGAACCGGTGCCGGAGAGCGAAGCATTATAGGTACGGCACAGCCAGCTGGTGCCATTGGCGCAAAAATCGGTAATCTGCGAAGCGCCGGTGATGGCCTCCAGCGCATACTCGGGCAAGCCACCATTGCCGATGGCAGTAAAGCTGTTGCCGGTGTAGCTGTTGCCGGTGGTCACATTGATGGACTGCAACTGGGCATAGGCTTTTTCCAGCAGCGTGGCCCACATATTGCTGCCACTGTTACAGCCGGTTTGCAGCGTGTTGTTGACGGTAACGTACTCGGTGGAGCCCCGGTAGTGGAAGGCCACGCCATAGCTGTCGTTACCATTGGCCGTGATCATGTTCTTGATGATGTTGGGGTTGCGGCTGGCGACCTCGGCAATTGAGGACAAGAAGTAGCAGTCCCCCAGCTTGCCCTGATTGATATCATTGGCCGAGGGGCCGCTGGCCCCGAACAGCGCCGCAGTGCTGGTGCTGTAGGTGATCTTGGAGGTAGAGCCACTCACGGTGACGGTCGACGATGGCAGGTCAGTGCCTTGCAGCCATTTGCCGTTCAGATAATTCAGTTGCGCCGCGCTGGAACCGGCAGCCAGATTACCCAGGCTGCTGCTGGCAGCACCACCACCAGTCCAGGATGCATTGGCGGCATTGCCGTTGACCAGTGCGTTCAGGGTGTACAAGTGATAGCCGGATGCGCTCTCGCCAACATTCAGGTTGGTGACAATCGTTTTCAGATCGTTGAACTGATTGGCCGACAGCGTGGTTTTGTTGCTGGTCAGTTCAGCAGACAAATCAGTGACCAGTTTGGCCAGCCCGGCTTCGGTAACCGTTCCAGCCATGGCATTCATATCGGCCTTCAGCACCGAGTCCGACAGCGTGGCAATCCAGGATGGTGCGGTGGTACTGCCCGTTTTCACCATGCTGCCGGTGCTGCTTACCGTGCTGCTGCTGGCCAGCGCAGTGCTACTGGCGGCGCTTGCGCTCACCGTTGCTGCAGTCGGGCTGGTGTTGGGGGAGGGGCTAAACAGCGAAGCCAATGCCGACACGGACAGATCGCCCAGCCCGAGAAAACCGGGGTCAGACAACAACCCTTCGGCGGCCTTGGTCATGGCCGCATTGGCGAGGAGCTGGTCTTGCTGGCGGGTCGAAGTATTCGAGGCGCTCATGGCTTTCCTTCTGAAGAGTAAGGCAAAGCTAAAGGAGCGCTTGCAGCGGACACAGGGCGTGTTGCTGGCAACTGGCTGACATAAGCGGCCAAGCCGCCCGTAGTCCCTTTAGTTTTGCGTCGCCGGCTTTCACCGGTTTTGCCTATAACGGTCTAATTTTATGTGTGAAATTTCGTAAATGGAAAAGGAAATTTACACTTTGTATCTGATCCGCGACAGATACCCAGCAAACGATGAAGAGTGCTTCAAGCCAGTGCAGCAGACCGTATGCCAGCGTGCCTATTCCTGCCTGCCACCATGCAGGCTAGCTGCCGCGAGGGGCAAAAGCCAAACCCCGGACGCCGCGTGTTCTCGACTGAAACACGGGAGCCCGGGGTCTTGAGTCAGGTAGGTGTTGCTGCTTTGCTAGCGGCTGAGGTTGCTGCGGTTTTGGCCCTTTTCCCTCAGAACCTGTTCATAGTCTGCTGGATTTAGTCGAAATGGGGTGATACCGCGTTAAAAACGCCTGCGGAATGCTCATTTACTCCATGTAAACTCTGCTTCTCCGCTTGTTTTCCGTCGTTTTCGTCTTGTCTCACTCTAGCTTGCGAGACTTTGAACAGGCTCGCCTAATTTCATACAGCTGCTCAGGTCCGCGCAGGAACTCCAGAATACAGCCAGCTATTGACTGTCAGGTGCTGGCAAATCTCGGTTTCGAAATAGTGTTTTTGGTGCAGGCTCATGGTTATTCCGACCATTCAGGATGGTTTTCGGCCAGCCATGCCCGGGTGTGGGCCAGCAGGGCTGCAGCTTGCTGCAGGCAGGCGTCTAGGGCGCTATCTGCAATCGGGTCGCCCTGGTAGTCGTTCACATTGCGCTGCTTGCGCAAGGCATCCAGTACGATCACTGCCTTTGGCGGCAGATCCATGGTTTTCGGTAAACACTGGATCGCTGTCTGGTGATGGCCGGGCTTGCTGGTCGAGGTGCGGTAACCGCGCGCCAACAGGCCGACCATGGCGCATTGCATGATGGTCTTGTAGGCCGCATCAAAGCGGTTGTCAGCACTCAGGCCCGGCAAGGCTGCATCGGCCAGATTCCGCGCTGCCGCTGCCAGCAGTTTCTGGATGGCCGCTTTGTCTGCCGGCTGTCGCAGCAATTGGCCCGTTGCCATTAAATTATCCAGCGTCATGTATTGTTCCCAATAGCATCAAGTTTGGCCGCGTCAGCACATCACGGACAAAGTAGTCATCAGCGGCACGCATTTGCTGCCATTTCTCAGTGCTATACACCACGGGGTTGATCTCGCGCCCCAGCATGGCCTGGCAGGGGTACAGTGCCTCCACCACCTCGGCAAAGCCGACACGGCCCACCACCAGCACATCAATATCCGACTCGGCATGTGCCTCGCCCCGTGCCATGGAGCCAAATACCAGCGCCAGCTCGATCTGCCCGGCCAGCGGCTGCAAGGCATCACGCAAGGGGGTGGACAGGCCAACTGTCTTGCGGAATAGCCCAGCCAGCTCGGGATACACCGGGTTGGCCACATTGGCCTGGTACAGCACCTGATTGCCCCGTGTACTGCGCAACAGCAAGCCACAGGCAGCAAGTTTCGCCAGTTCCCGGTGCAGTGAACCGGGCGAGCTGCCTGTCAGGCGGGCCAGCTCGCGCACATGCAGTGATTGTTCCGGGTGTAACAGCAGGCGGGCCAGCACACCCTGGCGCTGCGCACCAAACAGGGTTTCAAGCAAATCCATATGTAACTCTTTTGGCTTCAATTGTAGCAATATTGGCTACATTAAAGCCGGCAATGACCCGACTCAAGCAAAATCAATGGTTGCAGCTAAAAAGGCTGCAATTGAAGCAAAAAAGGCTACATATCGACTAGCTGGGCATCCTGCCAATCGGTATAGCTTTGCCCGCTGTCCTTCAGCTTCCACTCGATACGGCCATTGGCATTGCGTGCCAGCACGATGGCGGCGGCAGCACTGGGGCTGTTGAAGGGACAATCCTCGCTGAAAACCAGCATGCCATTGTCAGTGGGCACCAGCTTCTTGGCCTCTTGCAGCGACTGATGCAGCTTTTTGTAATTGACCCATTTCTCGTTTTCCCATTGGCCGCGAGCTAATGAGCCTTTACGCACAATGAACTCGCCATCGATTTCCTGTGCGGTGGCGCTGATACCTTGCCTGGTCGTGATGGAGAACACCGGGGACTGCACGCTGGAGTCCTGTTCGCTTGGCTGCGTTGTGGCCGCTTGCGCCGGCACGGCACGCAGCAAATCCAGCCCCAGCGCTGGCAGCACGATTTGCAATTGTTCAATCAGGTAGTGCATGTCGGCCATGTCGGCTTCCGGCAAGACGCCATATTCGTTTTGCTTGCCTTTGACATTGGCCACAGACAAACGCCCGGCATGGCTGGCAATCGAAATCAGCTTGCTTTCCACATAGCGCAAATGGCCTTTGGTGAGGTTGGCATCCTTGCTGGTAAAGATGAACATGCGATCCCAGAAGTCCTTACCACCGGTGGACTCCGGCTTGTTGTGCTGGGCCAGCCGTTCTCCTACCACTTCCGATTCGCCGATATACGCCTGGCGGCTGTCAGAGTCGGCAGGATTGTCGCCAACCAGCACATACAAGCCAGGCCGGCTGGCTTCTGCCAGCTTGAGCACATCCGCCAGCCGGGAGCGCGGGGCGCTGATCACATGGCCGGTCCAGTTGATGATTTCAGCCGTGATGATGCCACCTGGCGTACCGTCCACCAGAAACATGCGGATGGATTTGCCGTGGTTCACACCAGATCCATCCAGCTATCGTCATGCCAGGCGTCGAGCAATTCGCTGACCTCGGCCTTCGCCACGGCAGGGTAGCGACTCACCCAGGCCTGCAGGGCGTCGCGTTGGGTCAGGGTCACGCTGCCGCTGGCATAGGTGGTGATGAAGCCGCTGCTCTCATCACCGCCGTAAGTCAGGCCCAAGGCTTCCACCTTTTCAATCAGCGCCTCGACATAGCTGTCTCGTGCAGCTCCTTTCAGTGGGGTGACAAATTGCACCGACAAGCTAAAGCCAAGCTCCTGAAATTCGCCTGCATGGTGCTTTTTGCGCTGGCGACGGTTCCAGTTGGCCAGACGACGAGCGGAAGGGATGATGATGTTGTTCATGGTTTACCTTGTTCTCATTGTGTCAGCGTGGATTTGTTGGATGGATAGAGCACGGCGATACCACTCATCATGTGGTTACGGCTAGTCCCGTACTTGGCTAACCAGACAAGAGCTGAGCGGGTTGTTGTGCTCACTAGTCTACATGACAGGCATGGGCTGCATCGTCGCGGATGTGCTGTTCACCGTGGTGCCATTGCCGCGTTCTCTGTTGTTTTGGCGGCTGGGGCGCCTCATCTTCGAAGTAGGCTTGCTTATCTTAGTCAATGGCATGTTTTCGCTATCCTGCAGCGCAGTTGTCTGGCTGCTGTTTGTCCTTGAGGCCGAGCACGTTCCTACTGCCCGCGTCACGCGGTGGGTGTTCCACGCTAATGGTGGTGTAGTCATGTATCGACGACAGTCCAGCCTGTCATGGCCCGCTCCATTGTAATAAACCCCGGATGCACCCCCTGCTAACAGGTGGATGAGTCCGGGGTTTGTATGGGGCAGGGTGCTGGCATCGCTTCGGGGTGCGGAAGCACCACACCTTAGCGCGCTTTCCTACGCGCAAAGTAAACCCCGGTATCCGCGTGTCCTTGAGTTCTACACGTGAATCCGGGGTCTTGATTCTGGATATATAGCTGTCGGTCAGGTGCGCCTGCATCGTTCGCTCCGGGGTGGCAACTGGGGTCGAGCGCTACAGGCAAACACCCAAAACAGCTTATTCCTTGGCTGTGCTGTCCTCTGCTCCGGCAGCGGCATCGCGTGCCTGCTGCTGGGCGGCACTTCTGGCGTCGTAATACTCTTTGTTATCCAGATAGTGCTGACGGCGGGCTTCCTTGGCTGCGGCTTTTTCCGCCAGTTCCGCTTGCTTCTTGGCTTCTGCCTCGGCTTCCTGCGCCTTGCGGGCCTGACGCTTGGCTTCGCGGATGGCTTCTTCCGCCGCTTCCATGTCAGCCACTTCCTTCAGGCTCTTGGCCGGGCCGGTTTTTTCGAACCAGGCGACGGACTCGACGTGGGCGGTGTGCGGGAACATGTTAATGATGCCGGCGGCCTTGAGGGTGTAGCCCTTGGTGTTCACCAGCACATTGGCGTCGCGCGCCAGGGTGGCCGGATTGCAGGAAACATACACGATGCGCTGCGGCGCGGTATCGTCGGTCATGGCCTTGAGCAGCTGGATGGCACCGTCGCGCGGTGGGTCGACCAGCATCTTGTCGAATTTGCCCAGCGCGGCAAAGCTTTCCGGGGTGACATCGAACAGGTTGGCCATTTCATACGTCACCTTGTCTTGCAGGCCGTTATGGGTGGCATTTTCCACGGCGCGCTTGACCAGTGCCAGGCTGCCTTCCATGCCGTGTACATTAGCGCCGGAGCGGGCAATGGGCAGGGTGAAGTTGCCGATGCCACAGAACATGTCGGCAATGCGTTCGCCCGCTTGCGGGTCGAGGAAGCTGAGGGCGCGTGCCACCATGACCGCATTGATCTGCGGGTTGACCTGGGTGAATTCGGTGGGGTAGTAGGGCATTTCCACGCCGTATTGCGGCATGCTGTAAGTCAGCTTTGGCGCATCCAGCGGGTAGATGGGATAACAGGTATCCGGGCCGGCTGGCTGCAGCCAGATCTGCAGGGGGCGCTGTGGCTGGCAATGCTGATCGGCGAACTGTTGCAGCAGCTTTTCGTCAGCCTGGCTGATGGCATCCATATTGCGGAATACCAGCACGTCCACCTTGTCACCTACTGCCACTTCCACTTGTGGCATGCGGCTGTTGATCGACAGTTTGGCGATCATTTCGCGCAGCGGCATGATCAGGTCGGAAATGTGCTTGGGCAGGATATGACACTCGCGCATTTCAGCGATATAGCTGGAGTTCTTCTCATGGAAGCCCACCAGTACGCCGCCCTTTTTTGCCACCAGGCGTGCCGACAGACGGGCGCGGTGGCGGTAATGCCAGGTGGGGCCGGCAATCGGGGTGAGAATGCGCTCGGCCTTCACCTTGCCGATGAACTTGAGGTTGTCTTCCAACACGCGCTGCTTGATGGCGACCTGTGCGGTAAACTCGACGTGTTGCATGGAACAGCCGCCACAGGTGCCGTAGTGCGGGCAGGCTGGTGTGGCGCGCATGAAGCTTTCCTTCAGCACGGCAGTGGTATCGGCGTTTTCGTACGTGGGCTTTTTGCGGTAGGCGCTGTATATTACCTTTTCATACGGCAGGGCACCGTCGATGAAAATGGTTTTGCCGTCGACGTGGGCGACCCCGCGGCCTTCGTGGTCAAGTGATTCGACCAGAGCAATGGTCTGTTGCTGAGTCATTGTATTCGTGTGATAAATCAGGCGGAAAAGCGTGATTTTCTCAAAATATGCGCCGCTGCGCAGGGGTTTTTGCCAGAGCGGTCGATATCGGGTTTCTGTTATGATGCCTTCAATCAAAAACTATTGGTCTGGTGCGCGATGAAGCAGTCGGTTTTTACTCTTGTACCTGGTGTGGTTCTGCTGCTGGGCAGCATGGCTGGCTGGGCTGCCAACATGCCTGAGCCGGATATTCTGATCAGTCAGACCGGCCAGCATCTGGTAGTGAATCTGCCGCAGGCGCGGCTGTTTTTGTATCAGGATGGCCGTCTTCAAAAAATCTACCCGGTGGCGGTCGGCAAGATGCTGACCCAGACGCCGACTGGCAGCTATGCCATTACCGGCGTGTATCGTGATCCTAGCTGGCATGTGCCCAAGTCGATCCAGGACGAGCAGAAAAACCAGGGCAAGCCGGTGCTGACCGTGGTGCCGCCCGGCCCTGACAATCCGCTGGGGCCGGTGTTCATCCGCTTTGGCGAGGCCAAGCTGGGGTTGGGTTTTCATGGCACCAATGCGCCCGGTTCGGTGCCAGGGTTTCGTAGCCATGGCTGTATCCGGCTGAAAAACCCCGATGCCTTGAATCTGGCGGGTACGGTACAAAAAGGTGCGGCGGTTACCGTGGCCTACCAGACCGTCCTGCTCAACGAGGATGGCGCTGGCGAGCTGTGGCTGACGGCCTACAAGAACCACTACAAGCAGGATGACCCGTCCTTCCCCCATCTGGCTGACAGCCTGCTGGAGTGGCAGCGTACCCATTCGGTGGCGGTGGTGGGCAAGCGGGTGGACCACGCGCTCAAGGAGCGCAGTGGCAAGCCGGTTTGTCTGACCTGCAAGAGCGACAGCGGTAATCCGGGCGAGCTGGCGGCAGTGCGCTGGCTGTCCCTGCCGCCCAAGGGCGGTGTTCCTGTCGAGCAGCAGGCTGTGCCGCAAGATCCGGCGGCCCAGTCCTACAACTCTGCAGGCAGCAAGCTTAAGCTGGTGAAGAAGCCCGCCGTGGTTTTGTAGGTTCTTGGTGCTTGGTGGATGATGACAAGGCCGACGCAAGTCGGCTTTGTGCTTGTCCGGGGGCCGCATACTTGCTTTTTTGTGTTGCGACCCTATATTAGCCCCTTCCCTTGCAAGCAGGCAGCGTAGTAATGACAACCATTGTGGCAGTGAGAAAAGGCAATCAGATTGCTATTGCCGCCGATAGCCAGACCACCTTTGGCGACGACCAGAAACTGCTGGCCGGTTATGACTGTTTTCATAACAAGATTTTCCAGCATGGCGACAGCTATCTGGCCATTTCCGGTTCCGCAGCCCACGACCTGGTATTGCAAGGTGCATTGAAAGAGTTGAAGAAAAAGGATCTCACCAGTCGTAAGGGTATTTTCGATACCTTTCGCAAACTGCATCCCAAATTGAAAGACGGGTTTTACCTGCGTCCGGAAGAGGACGAGGAAGATCCCTATGAATCCAGTCAGATGATGGTGGTGATCGTCAATGCCCACGGTATTTTTGGTGTCTATCCCATGCGCGAGATCTACCAGTTCTCGCGTTTCTGGGCGATAGGTTCAGGGCGCAAATTCGCCATGGGGGCGATGTTTGCCGCTTATGAGCAGGATTTGAGTGCGCAGGAAATCGCAGAAATCGGCGTGCGTGCCGGTTGCGAGTTTGATGTCAATTCCTGTCTGCCAATGACCGTCTATACCGTAGAAGTGGCCGAGGACGCCGCCAAGGAAAAAACAGCATGAGCCAACACGATACTTTGCAACGCTTCCTGTTTGATGGTGCACCGGTACGCGGTGCGCTGGTGCGCCTGGATGGCGCATGGCAGCAGGTGCTGGCACGCCGGGCCTATCCGGCCGCCCTGAAAACCATTCTGGGTGAAATGATGGCGGCGGCCGAATTGATGGCTGCCAATCTCAAATTCGAGGGCGCGATGATTTTGCAGCTGCATGGCAGCGGCCCCTTGCGCCTGGCTGTGGTGGAGTGCAATCACGACCGCACGGTACGCGCCACGGCCAAGTGGGATGGCGACCTGGCGGACGAAGCTCCCATTCTGGAATTGCTGGGTGGTAGCGGCCAGTTTGTCATCACGCTGGAGCCCCGGCATGACAAATCGCAAACCTGGCAAGGCATTGTGGCGCTAGAGGGCGACACCATCGGCCAGATGCTGGAAAACTACATGCTGCGTTCCGAACAGCTGGAAACCCGCTTGGTGCTGGCTTGTAACGACAGCACGGCCGCCGGCATGCTGTTGCAGCGTTTGCCGGACGGGCATGGCGAGCCGGAAGGTTGGGAGCGCATCAGCATTCTGGGCGGCACCTTGCAGGCAGAAGAGCTGCTCGGTCTGTCGGCTGAAGATATTCTGCACCGGCTGTTTCATGAGGAAACGGTACGGGTGTTCGAGCCGGAGGGCGTCAGCTTTGCCTGTAACTGCAGCCAGGAGCGGGTGGGCAATATGCTGAAAATGCTGGGTGGCCAGGAAGTGGGCGAAGTCTTGCTGGAGCAGGGCAGCGTGGAAATCGTCTGCGATTATTGCAACCAGCATTATGTATTTGACGAGGAAGATGCCAATACCCTGTTCAATTACGACCTGCTGGCGGCCGTGCGCGAGGCGCGGCACTAGCTGCTGTGCTGTCTTGCTAGCCTGTGTCAAAACCGCCATATTCTGGCGGTTTTTGTCTTTGTGCTGGACCAAACCGCTGCTTGCGAGCAGCCTGTCCGCAGTGGCTGTTTAAGGAAATAGTAGATTTGATCACAAATGTGCTGATATTCTAAACAGGCACGCAGCATCAAACCTGTATCGAAGGAGTAGGGAAACAATGAAAAAAATGCTTGTAGGCGGCCTGCTGGCTGCATCTGCACTGGCTGCTCAGGCTGGCGCACCGGTTGTCAATATTTACAACTGGTCGGATTACATTGCGCCCACCACGGTGCCCGATTTCAGCAAGAAAACCGGCATCAAGGTACGCTACGACGTGTATGACAGCATGGAGACGCTGAATGCCAAGCTGGTGACCGGCCGCTCCGGCTATGACATCACCGTGCCTTCCAATAATGTGCTGGAAGTCGGCATCAAGGCCGGCCTGTTCCAGCCGCTGGACAAGAGCAAGATCCCCAATTACAAGAACCTGGACCCGGCCCTGCTGAAGCTGATGGAAGCATCCGATCCGGGTAACAAATACGCCGTGCCGTATTTCTGGGGCGTCATCACCCTGGGCATCAATGAAGACAAGGTGAAAAAGGCGCTGGGCGGCAAGCTGCCGGCCAATGAATGGGATCTGCTGTTCAAGCCGGAATACGCTTCCAAGCTGAAGTCCTGCGGCGTCAGCATTCTGGACTCCGCTGCCGACGTACTGCCCAAGGTGCTGCACTACTACGGCAAGCAGCCGGGTAGCAATAACGAAGCCGACTACAAGGCCGTTACCCCGCAGCTGGCTGCCATCCGCAGCAGCATCACCCAGTTCTCGTCCTCCGGCTATATCAACGATATCGCCAATGGCGACGTCTGCCTGGCCATGGGTTATGGCGGTGACCTGAACATCGCCAAGCGTCGTGCCGAAGAAGCCAAGCGCGGCGTGAACATCAAGGTGCTGATGCCGTCGTCCGGCGTGGCTTTCTGGGTGGACAGCATGACCATTCCGAAGGATTCGGCCAATGTGGCCAATGCGCTGGCCTTCATCAACTACACGCTGGACCCGCATGTGGCAGCGGCCAACGCCAACAAGGTGACTTACGCACCGGGCAGCCTGGCTGCACGTCCCTTTGTTGACAAGAAGTATCTGGCTGACCGCAGCATCTTCCCGACGGCAGATGATGTGAAAAAAGGCTTCATCATGAAGTCGGTTGACCCGAAAACCCTGCGCGTGTACTCGCGTCTGTGGCAAAACTTCAAGCTGGGCCGTGCCGGCTGATTGCGCGCACCTGGCATGACACCAAAAGCTCCCGCAAGGGAGCTTTTTTCATGTCCAGAGCGGCTAGCCGGCCACTGAATCGCGGGAAACCACGCTGGTGAACGGGGCGACTTTTGCCGGTGGTCTTGGTATCCTTGCAGGTTCGATATTGTCGACGGCCGGATGGCTGCCGACAAATGTTTATGCTAATGCCAGGAGTGTTGATGATACCCAACCGCCAGCTCAATGATTATGTGCGCGAACAGGGTTTGAAGCTTGACCGTACCGAACTGCAAATCGCCGTGATGACCCTGCAGGCGGTGCTGGACGTGGACAAGGCGCCGGTGCAGCGCGATCTGTTCCGCTATCCGGTGCCCAAGCTGAGCGAGGATGGTGCTTGCTCGCTGATCGAGGAACTGGCCGACGAGCCGTATGACCTGGCCCCCTGGTTTGGCGGCGAGAGCGAGCCGGCCCGCACTCTGCTGACTAATCTGAATGCGCTGGTGGACTCGGTCAATCACAAGATCGGTGCCGACTGGCTGGGCATCTATCGCCGCGCTGGCGAAGGCAAGCAGGCGCGTCTGCTCAAGCTGGCTTATCTGGGCCTGCCCAGCCGGGCCGAATTTCCGCTGACTGAAGCCTTTGCCGAAACCAGCAATAACAGCCGGGTGGGTCTGACCGGCTGGGGCGTGCTGATTGAAGACGTGGCCGCCTGGCGGGCAGAAGGCGGCGGCTATTACGAATGCGATCCCAAGGTAAAAAGCGAAGTGTGCCTGCCCATCGTTGACGAGCACGACCGCGTGCTGGGCATTCTGGATGCCGAATCCAGCCAGGTGGGTTTCTTCGATGAAAGCCGTCTGGTTTGGCTGGCGGCATTGGCCATTGTTCTGGCCGCTCCATTCGCTGCCATGCCGCCGCTTGAAAAGATGTAACTTGCCCTCAGTTAAATAGTACTGACTATTACTAATTGCTTTGCGTGGCAAGCGCTAAGCTTTCTGAACAGATTCCGGAGCAAGCATGGCCGTGCAATTTCCTAATCCCCTGGTAGAACCCGCTGTCGATTATGTGGCCAGCTGCCGCCTGCCCACGCCGTGGGGTGAGTTCACCATGCATGGTTTCGAGGAAACCGAGACCCGGCGCGAACACGTGGTGCTGACCCTGGGCAATGTTGCCGATGGTCTGCCAGTGCTGGCCCGTCTGCATTCGGAGTGTCTGACTGGCGATGCGCTGTTTTCGCTGCGCTGCGATTGCGGCTTCCAGCTGGAGGCGGCACTGGACGCCATCGCCAAGGAAGGTCGTGGTGCCTTGCTCTACCTGCGGCAGGAGGGTCGCGGTATTGGCCTCATCAACAAGATCCGCGCCTACAAGCTGCAGGATGGCGGTGCGGATACAGTAGAGGCCAACGAACAGCTGGGCTTCCCGGCGGACATGCGCGATTTCCGCGTGGCGCGCCATATGCTGGATGCGCTGTCCATCAAGAGCGTGCGGGTGATGACCAATAACCCGCGCAAGCTGGAAACCCTGAAGAACGCCGGTATTGATGTCGTGGAGCGGGTGCCGTTGATGGTGGGGCGTAATCCGCACAACGACCGTTACCTCGATACCAAGGCCGCCAAGCTCGGGCACATGCTGTTTTCCTGAGTTGTCAGTCTTTGCTGCCCCAAAATGCCAGAGCGTTGCTCTGGCATTTTTCATGGTTGCTGCGCGCACTATGGCGGAGACTGAAGTTACGGCATAATTTGCCGATATATTTAAAATAAAATAAGCGTACAGTTTTAATTGCATGGGGCTGGCAAGCAAGGCGATGAGGAGTCACTGTGAAAGTCACACCCAAGCAGAATGTGTTGTTGAATGCGTCGGCCTGGAATCCACTGCCGGCTTACCGCGCTGCGCCAGCCGTGGCGCAGTTGGCCGATTTTCAGCCCGGCAGCGAGGTATTGGCCGAATACCTGGACTGGGTGGCCTATCTGGATGATCTGGCCAGGCAGGCCAGGGAAGGGCAGGACGACGACGGGCGGCGGCTGGCGCTGGCCAAGTTGCGTTTTTTGCATCGCCGGGTGCTGTTGCTGCACGAGCAGATGATGCAGGGCGGACGCAGTCAGGTGAAGGCCGGGCTGGATGCGCTGTTACGGCTGGCTGGCGAACTGGAGCAGGTGGTACAGGAGCTGACCGGACGCCAGCCGCCGGTGGTGGATGAGTGGCCCTTGCCCTACCGCTTGTATAGCCGGCAGTCACCGCCGGCGGAGGGCTTGCGGCTGATGGCGGCTGGGCGCGAGCGGCGCTTGCGGCCACGGTTGGCCGGCAATGTGCTGCATCCGGATGAGCAGCATGCTGCACGGCTGGTGTTGCATGGCATGCGTTTTGTCATGGCGCTGGTGCGCGATGGTTTCGGCATGGCGCAGCATCCGCTGCTGCTGCAGGCGGCAGATCAGGTATTGCGCATCAATCAGCTGATTGGCCCGGAGCAGGGCAATATATAGAGTAGGGTGCCGCAATGAAAAAAGCCGGAATCGTGAGATTCCGGCTTTTGAGTTGGTGGAGATAAGCGGGATCGAACCGCTGACCTCTTGCATGCCATGCAAGCGCTCTCCCAGCTGAGCTATACCCCCGGTGTTGCTTGACTTGCCATGCGGTCTGGAGCCGACATCACAAGCTGACTGTAGTGTGGTGGAGATAAGCGGGATCGAACCGCTGACCTCTTGCATGCCATGCAAGCGCTCTCCCAGCTGAGCTATACCCCCGGTAATGCTGGACTCCTGATAACCGTCAGTGTGTCATCAAAAGCTTACTGTCTGTGGTGGAGATAAGCGGGATCGAACCGCTGACCTCTTGCATGCCATGCAAGCGCTCTCCCAGCTGAGCTATACCCCCACGGGTACTACGTCTGGTACTCTGGCGTCCCCACGGGGAGTCGAACCCCGGTTACCGCCGTGAAAGGGCGATGTCCTAGGCCACTAGACGATGGGGACCCTAAGAACTTTATCCGACTGGAACGGTTTGGTGGAGCTAAGCGGGATCGAACCGCTGACCTCTTGCATGCCATGCAAGCGCTCTCCCAGCTGAGCTATAGCCCCGTGTGTGTCGTTCACAGTGGGGCGCAGTATAGACAGGCTGCCGTTGGCTGTAAAGGGATCTGCGAAAAAAATTTTGCTGCGCGGCCTGCGCTATAATCGGCGGCTTAGCAATGACTGTGCGGGAATGCCGATGTCGGTTGGCCATTATGAAAACTTCCCGGTAGGTTCCATTTTGCTGCCCCGCCGCATGCGCCGGGCGGTGCATGCCATCTACCATTTTGCCCGCTATGCCGACGATGTTGCCGACGAGGGTGACAAGCAGCCGGAAGAACGGCTGCGCGAGCTGGCGCATCTGCAGGACGAGCTGGATGTCATCCGTGACGGTGGCATCCCGGCCATGCCGCTGATGCGTAATCTGGCTGCCGCCATCAGCAGCCATGCGCTGCCCATGCAGCCGTTTTACGATCTGCTGTCGGCCTTCAGCCAGGATGTGGTGAAAAAGCGTTACCAGAACTTTGCCGAAGTGGTGGACTATTGTCGCCGTTCGGCCAATCCGGTAGGGCGGCTGATGCTGGCCCTGTATGGTGAAAACGACCCGCGCAGCCAGGCCATGTCTGATGGCATCTGCACCGCGCTGCAACTGATCAATTTCCTGCAGGACGTGGCCATCGACTGGGACAAGGACCGCATCTATATCCCGCTGGATGATCTGCAGAAATTCCGTATCCGCGAATCGCAGATCGCCGGGCGCGATGCCACCGGCCTGTGGCGGCCGATGATGCTGGCGCAAATCGAGCGCACCCGTAAAATGCTGCAGGCCGGTGCGCCGCTGGGCAAGGTGCTCAAGGGGCGGCTGGGTCTGGAATTGCGGCTGGTCATCATGGGCGGCGAGCGTATTCTGAAAAAGCTGCACGACAGTGGCGGCGATGTGTTTCGCCAGCGCCCGGTGCTGACCTGGCGCGACTGGATTTATATGTTCTGGCGTGCGCTGCGTGCCCGCTAAGCACGGCTAACAAAAAAACTGGTGCAGCGTTGCGCCGCCTGGCCCCTGGAGTGCCGCGCTATTTTGTTGGCTGCTCCAGCGACCGCTACAGACAATAACAACCATTCTTCGGGATGCTCCGGCAGGCCCGATGGCAGATGAGGAGAGGCGAGTGACGCCGCAGCAGTATTGTCAGGACAAGGCCGCCAGCAGCGGCTCCAGCTTTTACACCAGTTTCCGCTTTTTGCCGGCAGATCGTCGCGATGCCATTACCGCGCTGTATGCCTTTTGCCGCGAAGTGGACGATGTGGTGGACGAGTGCCACGACGAGGGCGTGGCCCGTGCCAAGCTGGCCTGGTGGCGTGGCGAGGTGACCAAGCTCTACCACGGCCAGCCTGAGCATCCGGTGATGCAGGCGCTCAAGCCGCATGTGACCGCGCTCGACCTGCCGCAGAACCTGCTGGAAGAAATTGTCGACGGCATGCAGATGGACCTGGACTTCGCCCGTTACGAGCGCTTTCAGGATTTGCTGCTGTACTGCCACCGGGTGGCCGGCGTGGTGGGCCAGCTGGCCGCGCAGATTTTCGGCTATCAGGACCGGCAGACACTGAAATACGCCCACGAACTGGGCATCGCCTTTCAGCTGACCAATATCATCCGCGATGTGGGTGAGGACGTGCGCCGTGGTCGCATCTACCTGCCGGTAGAAGAACTGCAGCGCTTCAATGTGCCGGCCAGTGATCTGAGCAGTTATCAGGAAACCCCGGAATTCGCCGCGCTGATGAGCTTCCAGATCGAGCGTGCCCGTGAATACTACCGCCGCGCCTGGGATTTGCTGCCGGCAGTGGACCGCAAAAGCCAGCGTCCCGGCTTGCTGATGGCCGCCATTTACCGCGCCACGCTGGAGGAAATCCAGCTGGACGGTCCGGCCAAGGTGCTCAACCAGCGCCTGTCGCTGACGCCGCTGCGCAAGCTGTGGCTGGCCTGGCGCACCTGGGTGCTGGGTTACCAGGCCTGATCCTGACATGGCTGCCATTCCACGTATTGCCATCATCGGGGCCGGCTGGGCCGGCCTGGCGGCGGCCGTTGAGTTGGCTGGCCACGCCGAGCTGACGCTGTTTGAAGCCGGGCGCGAGCCGGGCGGGCGGGCACGCCGCATCAGTGCCAGCGACAGCCAGCTGGATAACGGCCAGCATATTCTGATCGGTGGCTATCACCAGTGTCTGCGGCTGATGCGCAAAGTGGGTGTCGACCCCGAACAGGCCATGCAGCGCCTGCCCTTGAGCTGGCATCGCCAGGATGGCATACGCATGCAATGCCCACGCTGGCCGGCCCCGCTGCATGTGCTGGCTGGCCTGCTGTCGGTCAAGGGCTTGGGCTGGCAGGACAAGTGGCGCTTGGCCCGCGCCTTGCAAAGCCTGCAGCGTCAGGGCTGGCGGCTGGCCGAAGACTGTACGGTCAAGCGCTGGTTGCAGCAGCAAACCCAGTCGGACTGGCTGGTGGAGCAATTCTGGCGGCCCATGGTGCTGTCGGCGCTCAATACGCCGCTGGAGCAGGCCTCGATGCAGATTCTGGCGACCACGCTGCGCGACAGCCTGGGTGGCCGTCGTGCCGACAGCGACCTGTTGCTGCCCAGGCAGGACCTGTCGGCACTGTTTCCCACCCCGGCCTTGCGCTGGCTCAGCGAGCAGGGCGTGCAGTGGCGCGGCGGCGTGCGGGTGGAGCAGCTGCAAGCCGCCTCACATGGCGTGCTGGTGGATGGTCAGCCTTTCGACGCGGCCATCGTGGCGCTGGCGCCTTATCACGCCGCCGCCCTGTTGCAGGAGCCGGTTTTGCAGGCGCAGGTCAAGGCTTTCCAGTACTGGCCGATATATACCGCATACCTGCGCTACGATGCCGACATCGCCATGCCCTTGCCGATGATGGGCTTGCAGGGCGGCACACTGGACTGGCTGTTCGACCGCCAGGCGCTGTCTGGTGAGCGTGGCTTGCTGGCTGCTGTCATCAGCGCACCGCTGCTGGCGGTACAGGCGCTGAGTCGCGAAGCGCTGCTGCGCAAGGTGGAAACCGATATCGGTGAGCTGCTGCCGGCCTTGAACGGCCTGCAGCCGACCGCCGCGCAGCTGATCGTGGAAAAGCGCGCCACCTTTGCCTCAACCGTGGGACTGACAAGACCACACTGCCGTAGCAGGGTACAATCGGTTTTTCTGGCGGGGGACTGGCTGTGCCCGGACTACCCCGCCACGCTGGAAGGGGCGGTGCAAAGCGGTGTGACTGCCGCCCGCCAGCTATTACAGGATTTGCCATCATCACGGGTCGCCGCCGGGTGACTCACAGCAGAAAATCAATATGAACCAAACATTTGCCAAAGATTGTCTGGCTGGCCGCGTCATTCTGGTGACGGGTGCTACGCAAGGGGTAGGTCGGGAAGCTGCGCTGACGTTTGCCGCGCACGGTGCGTCGGTGGTATTGCTGGCGCGCAGCGTCAAGGGGCTGGAAAAGGTCTACGATGAAATCGTGGCCGCCGGTGGCAAAGAGCCTGCTGCCATTCCGCTGGATCTGCTGACGGCGACCGACGAGCAATTGAGCAACGCCGCTTTCCAGATCAAGCGCGAACTGGGCCAGCTGGATGGCATCGTGCATTGCGCCTCGCATTTTTATGCCTTGTCGCCGCTGTCCAACCAGGGCATAGACGAGTGGATGAACCAGTACCGCATCAATACCGTGGCACCGTTTGCGCTGACCCGCGCCTGCCTGCCACTGTTGAAGGAGTCGGCCGACGCCTCGGTATTGTTCATGGGTGAAACCCATTCGCTGCACCCGGCGGCTTACTGGGGCGGCTTCGGCGCGTCCAAGGCTGGCCTCAACTACCTGACCCGCGTGGCGGCTGACGAGTGGGAGGTGTATCCGAACCTGCGCGTCAACCAGCTGATTCCGGGTCCGGTGAATTCGCCGCAACGCAATCGCACCCATCCGGGCGAAGCCAAGAGCGAGCGGGCTGATCTGGCCACGCTGATGCCCTATCTGCTGCACTGGATGAGTGATGCCAGTAAGGGGCAGAGCGGCGAAATCGTCGAACTGGACCTGCGCAGTCAAAAAGGCGAATAAGCGGCACGGGGCCGGTCATCACGCGGTGGCCGGCAGATGGTCTATGGGGGGAGAGCATGAAGAGTCTGTGGATCTGGCCCTTGCTGGTGCTGCTGGCCGGCTGCAACTGGGTCAATAATGTGTCCGGCCTGTCCAAGGAGGCACACAAGGCGCTGGGCGCTGCCTGCCGCCAGACCGGCCGCTCGCTGGAAGAGTGCTTCAAGCGCAACCCGGAGGCTGATACTGCGGCCATTTATGCCGGCTGGCGCGAGATGAACGAGTACATGTCCAAGAACAAGCTGGACACCATGGAGCCGCCAGCCAGTGACAGCCCCAAGCCACACGGTGACACGGCGTCCGCCGCCAAGGATGGTGCTGCCGCACCAGCCGCCACCCCGGCAGAGGGCAAGTCCTCCAGTGCGGCACCCAGCCCGGCAGCCCCGCCGCCACTGAGCAGCGAGGAGGCCGACAAGGCCGCCAAGAGCGATCCGCAGGTGGCGGCCGTACTGGCCGCCATTCGTCATAATGGTGGGGCTGAGAAAGCCAAGGCCAAGGCGGGCAGTAGTAGCGGTGAACCAGACCAGAAGCGCCTGCTCAACATCATCCAGCAACTCAATGGCAACAAACCTGCCGACAACGGCCAGCCCCCGGCCGACAATGCCAATAACGCCAATCCCGGTTGAATCCTTCCTGCGCTTTTCCTGATGGCAAAAACCAAAACTGTTTTCAGCTGCACCGAGTGCGGCGGCCAAGTGCCGAAATGGCAGGGCCAGTGTCTCCATTGTTCTGCCTGGAACACCCTGGTAGAAGCCGTTTCCACCCCGGCAGCCAGTAACCCGCGCTTCCAGTCCTGGTCCACCACCAATGCCCGGGTACAGGTGCTGTCCGAGGTCAAGACCGAAGAAGTCCCGCGCGACCCCTCCGGCATCGACGAGCTGGACCGGGTGCTGGGTGGCGGCATCGTGCGCGGTGCGGTCATCCTGATTGGCGGTGACCCCGGCATCGGCAAATCCACCCTGCTGTTGCAAGCGCTGGCCGTCATCGGCAAGCGGCGCAAGGTACTGTATGTGTCGGGCGAGGAATCGCCACAGCAGATCGCCCTGCGTGCCTCGCGGCTGGCGGTTGACCCCAGCCAGGTCAACTTGCTGGCGGAAATCCGCCTGGAAGCCATTCAGGAAGTACTGAAGCAGGAACAGCCGGAAGTCGCGGTCATCGACTCTATCCAGACCCTGTATACCGAGCAGGTGACCTCCGCCCCCGGTTCGGTATCGCAGGTGCGTGAATGTGCCGCCCAGCTCACCCGCATGGCTAAGCAGACCGGCACCACCATCCTGCTGGTGGGCCATGTCACCAAGGAAGGCTCGCTGGCCGGCCCGCGCGTACTCGAACACATGGTGGACACCGTGCTGTATTTCGAGGGCGATGCGCACTCCAACTACCGCATGATCCGCGCCATCAAGAACCGCTTTGGCGCAGTCAATGAGCTGGGTGTGTTCGTGATGACCGAAACCGGCCTCAAGGGCGTGTCCAACCCCTCGGCCATCTTCCTGTCTTCCTATCGTGATGATGTGGCCGGCTCTTGCGTGCTGGTCACGCAAGAGGGCAGCCGCCCGCTGCTGGTGGAAATCCAGGCACTGGTGGACGATTGCCATGGCATGCAGCCCAAGCGCCTGGCGGTGGGGCTGGAGCAAAACCGCCTGGCCATGCTGCTGGCGGTACTGCATCGCCACGGTGGCGTGGCCTGCTTTGATCAGGATGTATTCCTGAATGCGGTGGGCGGGGTCAAGATCAGCGAACCGGCAGCCGACCTGGCAGTGATCCTGGCCATGGTGTCGTCCTTGCGTAACAAGCCCTTGCCGAAAAAGTTGGTAGTGTTTGGCGAGGTGGGGCTGGCCGGCGAAGTGCGGCCGGTATCACGCGGGCAGGAGCGGCTGAAAGAAGCCGCCAAACTGGGCTTCAGCCGCGCCATCGTGCCCACGGCCAACAAGCCGCGCCAACCCATCGAAGGGCTGGAAGTGATTACCGTGGACCGGCTGGAACATGCCGTCGATTACTGTCGTGGAGACTGAGCCATGATTGCCCATGCCGACCTGGAAGCCGAACTGGCCTATCTGCAGCGCTATGCCTTGGCGCAGCTGCGCGACCGCGACGCTGCCAATGAAATCGTGCAGGAAACCGTGCTGGCGGCGCTGGAGTCGGGTGACAGTTTCAATGGCAAGTCCAGTCTGCGCACTTGGCTCACTTCCATTCTGCGCTTCAAGCTGATCGACCGGTTGCGGCGCAAGGGCAAGGAGGTGTTGTTCGAATCGCTGGAGGATGAAACCGACGACAGCGACTTTGACGGCCTATTCAGCAAGAATGGCCACTGGCAGGACAAAATCAAGGCCTGGAGCGGGCCAGAAGAGTCGCTGATGTCGCGCCAGTTCTGGGAAGTATTCGAGCGCTGTTCCGAGGTGATGCCCCGGCGCACGGCCATGGCTTTTGTCATGCGCGAGGTGATGGGGCTGGAAATTGCCGAAATCTGTAACAATCTGGACGTGACGGCGACTAACTGTTCAGTGCTGCTGTATCGCGCCCGCATGAGCTTGCGCGAGTGTTTTGAAATTCGCTGGACCGGGGAGGCCCACGCATGAAAATCAGTTGCCGGCAGGCCAGCCGTCTGATATCGCAGGGAATGGATCAGCCTTTGAATCAATGGCAATACGTGCGCTTGCGGGTGCATTTGTGGATGTGCGGCAACTGCCGCCAGTTTTCCCATCAGCTGCAGTTGTTGCAGCAAGCCGCTCGCAAGGCCGGTCGCGGAGAGTAAGGCTGTAAGGTGGAAAGAGCAAAGCCGGGTCAATGCCCGGCTTTCAGATTATTGACAAACCCCTCTCGCTTTTCGAAAGGAAAGCGAGGCTCCCTTGCAGGGCAAGGGCGGGGGGGTTGGGAGTAAATTGGAAGGCTGCGGAATCAATCACTTAGTCGAGAGGCCCGGCTTTGCCGGGTCCAGTGAAATCGCACCAGTTTACTTTGTCAGCAGCCTGAAAGCCGGGTCCATGCCCGGCTTTTTGCTTAATGGCGCTTCTTGTTGCTACTGGCAGGCTGACAGCGCTGCGGACAGCTGCCGCACTGCTTGCTGGAGAGGCCGGCGCAGTCCAGCGACTGTTTCAGGGCACAGACCGAGCGGCGGCAGGCGATGAAACGGACTTGTTCTTCCGCCGCCAGTGCGCGGAAATGGCGCATCACATTGTGGCCGAGAAAATCGGTAAACAGGATGAGCAGATCGGTGCCGGCCGGCAGGCGGTCGCTCTTGCGCTGGTGTGAACTGTTGCGGCCGTTCAGGTGGCGGTGAATGGTGATGCCGAACTCTTGCAGCACCTCGGGAATATTGCCCAGCGTATCCGCGCCTACCAGCATTGCATTCATGACAGCTCCTGAGTGATATGTTTTGCAAATGATAATCATTATTATTTACAAAGACAAGTGCCATCTGGAGTGATTGTTATCTGGCGGCAAAACGCTAAGGCAAGGCCTGCACGCGGATGCGCACGGATTGCTGGCCGCTTAGCAACTGCCGGCCCGTGCCAATCAGCAAGCTGCTGCGGCCTTGCTCGTCGCGGCCTATGCTGCCCACTTCTATCCACTCACCCAGCCGCCCGGCTACCGTGGTGGAAAGCTGGCTGCCCTTGAGTTGGTTGCCGGCAAAGGCCTGCTGGCTGACCGCCAGTTCGATGAGCACCCGCTCACCCTGCAGGTGAGGGAGGGCGTAAAAGCCGCTGACGGCCTCCTGCCAGCTGCTGCCGCGCACGATATTGCCTTGCGGCGTCAGCAACAGCCAGGGCAGCGGGCGGCTGTTGGCGGTCTGGATGAAACCGCTGCGCCCATCCAGCAAGGTGAGGCTTTGCAGGCTTTGGCTGGATCGGCTGTGGCTGTCCTGCTGTGCGGACAAGGCGACGCCATTACCCGCACTGCCGGGGAGAGTGCGACCAATGCTGATATTGCCTTGCAGCTGTACGCCGGACTGGCTCTGTACACTGCTGCCGGATTGGCTTACCTCCAGCCGCAGGCTGACCGGGCGCACATCCAGCTGGCGTGCCAGCTCTGCCAGGCGGGCTTCCCGTTCAGGGCTGGCGTCAATGATCAGCTTGTTGTCCATCGCACTCAGCCGTTCATCCGGCCGCAGTTGCGGCTGCAGCGCTGCTTGCAGTTCGCTGGGGGCGCGCCAGTTCAGTTCGACCAGTTGCAGGGCCTGGGCGGCGCTGTTGGCCAGCAATAGCGAAACAAGCAACACGAAACGCATTTACAGCTCCTTGCCTGAGCGCCAGATCGACCAGATCAGCCATACGCTGTTGAACAGGGCAATCATGAAGCCGATAAAGCCGAAGAAGGGCAGGCCGAACAGCTTGGGCCCGGCGTTGACCGTCATCACGATGGAAGAGCCGATGATCAGGCAGCCGGTGACGATGGCCATAGTCAGACGATTGGTACTGCGGTCCAGCTGCTTGCCGAAACTGTCCAGCCGTTGCAGGTCCAGATTGATGCGGAATTTACCCTGACGGATGTCCTTGGACAGGCGCAGGATGTCACGGGGCAGGCCGGTGAGCATGCCCAGCGTTTCCTGCAGCGTCAGCTTGCCGCGCTTGAGCAGGGTTTTCGGGTGGTAGCGCGCCAGCATCAGTTCGCGCACAAAGGGGGTGATGTGCTCCACCAGCTGGAAATCCGGATCGAGTTGGCGGCCCAGCCCTTCCAGCGTGATCAGCGCCTTGAACAGCATGGCCATGTCTGGCGGCAGCAAAATGCCGTGGTCGCGGATCAGCGCCATGATGTCGGTGATCAGCTGGCTGATGTTGAGGTCTTTCAGCGGCACGTGTTCGTACTGGAACATGAATTCGCTGATGTCGTAGGCAAATTTCTGCTCGTCCACCGGGGTGTTGCCGGTCCACTCCACCAGTACGTCCATCATGGCGTGCTCGTTGCGCTCGGCCAGTGCCGCCAGCAGGTCGACGATTTCGTCGCGCCGGCCATGGCTGATGCGACCCACCATGCCGAAATCGATAAAGGCAATGCGGTGTTCCGGCAGGAAAAATACATTGCCGGGGTGCGGGTCGGCATGGAAAAAGCCGTTGAGCAGAATCATCTTCAGCACGGCATCTGCGCCACGGCTGGCCAGCTCCACCGGGTTCAGTCCGCTGTCGGCCAGCTGGTCCAGCCGGCTGGCCGGTACGCCATCAATGTGCTGCTGCACATTCACCGCCGGATTGGTGTAGTCCCAGTACACGTGCGGCACCACCACCTGGGCGTCATCGGCAAAGTCACGGGCGAAGCGTTCCATATTGCGCGCTTCTACCGCCAGATCCATCTCGCGCTTGAGCGAGCGGGAAAACTGGGCGACGATTTCCACCGGCTGGAAGCGCCGCGCATCGGGGAATTCCATTTCGATCAGCGTGGCCAGATGCGCCAGGATGCGCAGGTCGGCATCCACCTTTTCAACGATGCCGGGGCGGCGCAGCTTGACGGCCACATGGCTGCCATCATGCAGGGTGGCGAAATGCACCTGGGCGATGGAGGCCGAGCCGATGGGCTTTTCATCAAAGCTGGCAAACAGCTCTTCCGGCGGTTTGCCCAAGGCCTTGATCACCAGCAGCCGTACCGAGGCCGGGTCGACCGGTGGCACCGTGGACTGCAGTTTTTCGAATTCGGCAATCCACTCGGCGGGGAATACATCCACCCGCGTCGACAGGATTTGCCCCAGCTTGATGAAGGTGGGGCCCAGCTCTTCGAAGGCCAGCCGCACCCTGACCGGAGTGGGCAGGCCCGCGTCGGCATCGGGCAGGTGCAGGTTCAGCCATTCGCCGGCTTTTTCCATGGCGCGTGGCAGACGCAGGCGCTGGGCGAACTCTCCCAGGCCGTGGCGGATGAGGATGCCGCTGATTTCCTTCAGGCGCGGAAGGTCGCGCATTGCAACAAGAGTTTCTCTGAGCATGGGCTGATTGGTGTCCAAGTTGGCTTTACACTCCCGTCCCTGTCCGATAGAGTGCGGCCTATGAAATTGCAACTCCGATTACTCGCCGTGATGCTTGCTGGCGTCATGGTTTTTGCCCAGGCCGCACCGGAAAAAAATGTGCAGGATGCACGGCCCAAGGTCGAGGCCTCGGAAGACCCCATTGCCAAGTATGCCTCGCCTGGCGAGGATGCAGTAGGGGATTTGCTGCTGCAGGCCATGAGCCTGCTGGGCGTGGCCTACCGTTTTGGTGGCAATTCGCCGGTCAGTGGTCTGGATTGCAGCGGTTTTGTCCGTTATGTATTCCAGAAATCCCTCAAGGTCAATTTGCCTCGTACCTCGGCCGAGATGGCGCATATCGGCAAGGCCGTCGATAAAAGTGAACTGGTCGCCGGTGATCTGGTCTTCTTCAATACCCGCGGTTTTGCCTATTCCCATGTTGGCATGTATATGGGCAACGGCAAGTTCATCCATGCGCCGCGTACCGGGCGCAATGTCGAAGTGGTGAACATGAACCAGAGCTACTGGCAAAGCCGCTGGAATGGCGCGCGCCGCATCAACCGCAATAATGCCAATGTGCAGGCTGCGGATGAATTGCCGGGTGCCGCCGACAGTGTCGCCGCCAAGTCGCGTGACAACAGTGCAGCGGCAGCGCCCAAGGTAAAATGTCGCAAAGGCAAGAAGTGCAAGGCGGTAGCCGAAGCGCCCGCCAGCAAGAAAAAGGGCAGCAAGGCCGAGAAAGCCAGCAAGGGTGGCAAGTCGGCGCGCAGTGACAAGCCCGCCCGTGCCGGCAAGTCTGGCCACGGCAAGAAGAAAAAGGTCGCCGGCTGAACCGCTGGCGGCTGACCATCATCACGATGCCCGCTTTGGCGGGCATTGCGTTTTCAGGATTAGCCAGGCATGGCCATGAATATTGACATTCCGGTATGGAAAGATCCGCAAGGTGGCATTGTCGCCTGCGTGGAAAAAATCAAGGTAATGAACGAAAACCTGGAGGAATTGCAGCAGATGGCGCAGGACGCGCTGGAAGATGCCATTCTGATGGGCTGTGACGAACAGCAGGTCAAGGATTTCCTGGTGCGGCTGATGCAAAGCCTGCACAACCCCTACCAGCCCTGAAAGGCAGACCGGCATGCAATGGCCTTTTGAAGTCCTGATCGGGCTGCGTTATCTGCGCGCCAAACGGCGCAATGGTTTTATCTCCTTTATTTCCCTGATTTCCATTGTCGGCATCGCCTTGGGCGTGGCGGCGCTGATTATCGTGCTGTCGGTGATGAACGGTTTCCAGAAGGAAATCCGTGGCCGCATCCTCAGTGTGGCCTCGCATGTGGAAATCTCCGCCTTTGACGGGCGTCTGCCACAGTGGCAAAACGTGGCCAAGGTGGCCGAGCGCGATGCCCATGTTGTGGCCGCCGCTCCCTTCGTGAATGGTCAGGGCCTGTTTTCTGCCTATGGCAATGTGCGCGGCGGTCTGGTGCGCGGCATCGAGCCGGTACTGGAAGACAAGGTGGTGGACGTGGGCCAGCACATGCTGCAAGGCAAGCTGGAGGCGCTGAAGCCCGGCCAGTTCGGCATCGTGCTGGGGGTGGAGCTGGCGCGCCAGCTCAGCGTTGGCATGGGCGACAAGGTTACGCTGTTCACGCCGCAGGGCACGGTGACGCCGGCGGGGATGATCCCGCGCTACAAGCAGTTCACCGTGATCGGCATCTTCAAGGTGGACATGTTCGAATACGATGCCTCGCTGGCGATGATCCATCTGCAGGATGCCCAGGTGTTGTCGCGCCTTGGCGATACCGTCAGTGGCGTGCGGCTGAAGCTGGACGACCCGATGCTGGCACCGCTGGTGAAGGCCAATCTGCAGCAGGCGCTGGGCCAGCAGTCGCAAGTGATCGACTGGACCGATACCAATGCCAATTACTTCCGTGCGGTGCAGATTGAAAAACGCATGATGACCATCATCCTCACGCTGATTGTGGCGGTGGCGGCCTTCAATCTGGTGTCCACACTGGTGATGGTGGTGACCGACAAGCAGGCCGACATCGCCATCCTGCGTACGCTGGGTGCGGCACCGTCCAGCATCATGAAGATTTTCATGATTCAGGGTTCGGTGGCTGGCATCAGCGGCACGCTGGCCGGGGTGGCAGGCGGGGTGCTGGTAGCGCTGAATCTGGACGTGATCGTGCCGCTGATCGAAAAAGTGCTGGGGACCAAGCTGCTGTCCAGCGAGGTGTACATGATCGACTACCTGCCATCCGACGTGCAGCTGGGCGACGTGAGCACCATTACCGTGATTGCCCTGCTGCTGGCCTTGCTGGCCACCATTTATCCCAGCTGGCGCGCTGCGCGCACCCAGCCGGCGGAGGCGCTGCGCTATGAGTAATGTGCTGAACTGCCGCAATCTGGGCAAAACCTATAGCGAAGGCCGGCTCAACCTGACCGTGCTGTCCGATGTGACACTGCGGGTGGACAAGGGCGAGCGGCTGGCGATTGTGGGTGCTTCCGGCTCGGGCAAAAGTACGCTGTTGCACCTGCTGGGCGGGCTGGATACGCCCAGCCAGGGCGTAGTGGAAGTGCTGGGACGCGATCTGGCCAGCCTGTCCGAGGCTGAGCGTGGCGTGCTGCGCAACCAGTCGCTGGGCTTTGTTTACCAGTTCCATCATCTGCTGCCGGAATTCACCGCACTGGAAAACGTGATGATGCCCTTGCTGATTCGCCGCCTGCCGCGCAAGGAAGCCGCCGAACAGGCGGCTGCCATGCTGGAGCGGGTGGGGCTGTCGCAACGCCTGCAGCACAAGCCGGGTGAATTGTCCGGTGGCGAGCGGCAGCGTGCCGCCATTGCCCGCGCGCTGGTGACGCAGCCGGCCTGCCTGCTGGCCGACGAGCCGACCGGCAATCTGGATTACCAGACCGCGCGCCAGGTGTTCGACCTGATGCTGGAACTGAACGAGGGCCTGGGCACCAGCCTGATCATCGTCACGCATGATCTGGAGCTGGCCGGACGGGCGCAACGCATATTGCGGCTGGTGGAAGGTCGTGTGCAGGATGCGGCGGCCGGCCAGTAAGGCCATGGCGTGCTGCCAAGGAGAATCAGGTGCTGCTAGTTCGTGAAGAAATGAATTTTGACACGGTGGTGACCGCTGCCCAGACCGGCACTGGCCTGAGCCAGTTGCTGCTGGCTGTGCTGTGCCTGCTGCTGGGAACCTTTGCCGCACGGCAGGTGTTCCGCCGCTGGTTTCAGCACCACCCGGAGCGCTACGAGCGTTTCGTCAGCTACACCGCCTTCCGGCTGGTGTTGCCCAGTGTGGCATTGGTCAGCATGCTGCTGTGCATTGTCGGCTGGAATCTGCTGACGCATAGCCGGCCGCACTTGCTGCCGCTGTTTACCGCCATGCTGTTCTGGCTGGGGGTGATCCGGCTGTTTTCCTCGGTGATGCGCCAGGCCCTGCCCAAGGGCAAGTTCGAACGCCATTCCGAACACTTCATCGCCACCGTGCTGTGGCTGGGTTTTGTCAGCTGGGCCATCGGCTTTGATGATGTGATGCTGGACTGGCTGCAATCGGTGTCCTTTACCGTGGGCAAGACCCATCTGGACCTGCTGACCATCCTCAACGCCATGCTGTGGGTGTCCATCATCGTGGTGGTGGCCTTGTGGGTCAGCCGGGTGATCGAGGCGCGGGTGATGGGGCTCAAGCACATGGACCTGTCGCTGCGCATCGTGTTTTCCAAGATGGCGCGCACCCTGCTCATCGTGGTGGCGGTGCTGATTGCCCTGCCGGTGGTAGGCATCGATCTGACCGTGCTGTCGGTATTCGGTGGTGCGCTGGGTGTGGGGCTGGGTTTTGGTCTGCAAAAGATCGCCAGCAATTATGTCTCTGGCTTCATCATCCTGCTGGATCGCTCCATCCGCATCGGCGACCGGCTGATGGTGGATAACCGCGTTGGCTACGTCACGCGCATCACCTCGCGCTATGTGGTGCTGAAAAGCGCCGACGGCTCCGAGGCGCTGGTGCCGAACGACGCGCTGATTTCCAATACCGTGATCAACCAGTCCTATTCGGACAAGGCGATGTGGATCAGCCTGCCCATTCAGGTGGATTACGCTACCGATCTGGATCAGGCGCTGGCCGTGCTGCGCGAATCCGCCGTACACCCGCGGGTGCCGACCGATCCCGCGCCGGCCGCCTTTGTCACGGCATTTGCCGATAGCGGCATCAATCTGGAGCTGGGCATCTGGGTGAAAGACCCGGAAAACGGCTTCATGGGGCTGAAGTCGGAAATCTATCTGGCCATCTGGCGGCGCTTCAAGGAACTGGGCATCGAGATTCCTTACCCGCAGCGGGATGTGCGTATTGTCAGCGATGTGGCCGTGGCGCTGCCCGGCCGGGGAGAGCAGGCATGAGCGGCAAGCGACTGGCGATTGTGGATGACGATGCCGCCGTGCGGCAGGCCTTGATCTGGTTGCTGGATGGTCAGGGTTATCAGGTCAGCGGCTTTGACAGCGCCGAGGAGTTCCTGGCGAGCGGGCCGGATACCGGCTTCAACGGACTGATTGTCGATCTGCGCATGTCCGGCATGTCCGGCATCATGCTGCTGGAGCGGCTGGCCGACTGGGCCTATTGCCCGCCCGCCATCATGCTGACAGCGCATGGCGATGTGCCGCATGCGGTGGCAGCCATCAAGCTGGGCGCGCTGGATTTCATGGAAAAGCCCTTTGATGATGAAGTGCTGCTGGCGCGGGTGGAAAAGATGCTGCGCCAGGACGAAGCCAACCGTGCCGTGCATGGCCGTCGCCAGCGTGTCAGTACGCTGCTGGCCTCGCTGACCGAGCGTGAAAAGGAAGTCATGCAGCTGATCTTGCTGGGCAAGCTCAACAAGCAGATTGCCGAGGAGCTCTCCATCAGCATGAAAACCGTGGAAGTGCACCGCTCGCGGGTATTCGAGAAAATGGGCGTCAAGTCGGCAGTGGAGCTGGCCGGCCTGCTGGCGGCCAGCCAGTCCGAGCATGGCGGGAGTCGCGGCGATGGGCACTAAGCAGCCGCTATCGGTGCTGGTGGTGATTCACACTGCAGACGGCCAGGTCTTGCTGATCGAGCGTGCCGACAAGGCCGGCTACTGGCAATCGGTCACCGGCAGTCGCGAGGGCGAGGAAAGCCTGCTGCAAACCGCCTGCCGCGAACTGCTGGAAGAAACCGGCCTGGTGGCCGCCGCGCATCAGTTGACAGACTGGCAGCTGCACAACCGTTACGAAATCTACCCGCACTGGCGTCACCGTTATCCTGCCGGGGTCACGCATAACGACGAGTATGTGTTTGGCCTGCAACTGGCGCATGCACAGGAGGTGCAACTGGCTCCGGGCGAACACACCGCCCAGCAGTGGCTACCCTGGCAGCAGGCGGCCGAACTGGTGTTTTCCCCGTCCAATGCCGCAGCCATCCGCCTGCTGCCGTCCCGGCTTGGCCTCGAATAGGCTTAGACGCTGTTCATAGCCTGAGCAGCCAGCCGCTGAGTGCGGCGGCTGCCAGCACCCGGATCACCCCCACCTTGTAGCGCAACAGCGCCACACCAGCCGCCAGGGCAATCAGCACGGCCACCCAGTCCGGCCCGGCCTGCCAGCCCTGTGGCCATAGGGCATGCCAGCCAAAAAACAGCGCCAGATTGGCAATCACCCCCACCACTGCCGCCGTGATGGCGGTCAGCGGCGCGGTGAGCGACAGCGTGCCGTGAGTACGCTCGATCAGCGGCCCGCCAGCCAGAATGAACAGAAAAGACGGCAAGAAGGTAAACCAGGTCACCAGGCAGGCGGCCATGATGCCGGCCAGCCAGGGCGCGCAGTCGCTCACATGCTGATAGCCACCGACAAAGCCGACAAATGTCACCACCATGATCAGCGGCCCGGGTGTGCTTTCGCCCAGCGCCAGCCCGTCCATCATCTGGCCGGCACTCAGCCAGCCGTAGTGGCTGACCGCGCCCTGGTAGACATAGGGCAATACCGCATAGGCGCCACCAAAAGTCAGCAAGGCTGCCTTGGTGAAAAACCAGCTCATCTGGGTAAACGGGTGCTGCCAGCCATAGTGGCTGAGCAGTACGAGCAGTGGCACGGCCCATAACAGGCTGCCGGCGACCAATACCCGCAGCAGTCCGGACAGGCTGAAGCGGGCATGCGCCGGCGTGGGCGTGTCATCGTCGATCAGTGCCGGGCCGCTGGTGGTCGCAGGCTGGCCATGGCCACCCTTGCCGGTGGCAAACAGCGCCGGGTTGTGCCGTCCGGCCAGATAGCCGATGGCGGCGGCGGTCAGCACGATCAGTGGAAACGGCAGGCCAAACAGCGCCAGTGCCACGAAGGAGGCCGCTGCCAGCGACCACAGTAGCCGGTTTTTCAGCGCACGCTGGCCAATGCGTAGCGCGGCCTGCAGCACAATGGCGACAATGGCCGGCTTGATGCCGTAAAACAGCCCGGCCACCAGCGGTAGCTGGCCCAGCGCCAGATACAGCCAGGACAGGCCGATCAGGATGAATAGTGATGGCAGCACAAACAGCCCGCCAGCGATGATGCCGCCCCAGCTGCGATGCATCAGCCAGCCGATATAGGTGGCCAGCTGCTGCGCTTCCGGCCCCGGCAGCAGCATGCAGTAATTGAGCGCATGCAAGAAGCGCCGCTCCGAGATCCAGCGCCGTTTTTCCACCAGTTCCTGGTGTAGCAGGGCGATTTGCCCGGCGGGGCCGCCAAAGCTGATGAAACCCAGCTTGAGCCAGAAGACGAAAGCTTGGCGCAGGCTGACGGCGGCGGGCGCTGCAGGGGCGGGTGTGGCGCGCATGATGGTTTCTTTATAACGAAACAAAAGGAAACAACTTTACAACAGAACGGAAAGTTTGAAAATTTTCCGGTAAAGTGCAGCGGCCACTTGTTGCAGGGATGGCTGTGCCATGGTGACTTCAGGGCGGTACCGTCCCCTTGTTGTCCAGCCACTCGCTGTGATGGCGGTGCCAGATCTTGTCAGCGGTGTACGCCCGATTGTCACAAAACACGCAAGGACAGCCCATGTCGTGCTGGTTACAATGCGGTTTTATTTTTGTCTTCGAATCTTCATGTTTGCACTGGAAAGCATTAATCAGGCCCTGTTCCTGTCCATCAATGCCACGCCGGCGTCACCGCTGGCAGTCATCACCCTGGCCATTTTTCTGGCCAAATACCTGGTGTTGCTGATACCGCTGCTGCTGCTGGGCATGTGGTTGTGGGGGGAGCAGCCACAGCGGGAAAGAGCGCTGAGAGTCCTGCTCAGCGTAGGCCTGGCCCTGCTGTGCAATCAATTGATCGGCCTGCTGTGGGACCACCCGCGTCCCTTTGCCATCGGGCTGGGCTACCGCTTTATCGATCATGCGGCCGACCCGTCCTTTCCCAGCGATCACACCACCATCTTTGCCACCACCGCCTATGCCTTCTGGCTGGCAGGCAAGGCTCGTCTCGGCCGCATGCTGCTGTTGCTGACCGTGCTTGTGGGTTGGTCACGCATTTATCTGGGGGTGCACTGGCCGCTGGATATCCTGGGTGGCCTGCTGCTGCCCTTGCTGTATAGCCGGATGCTGGCACTGGCTTGGCCAGCCTGCGGGCCACGGCTGTTACAGTCCTTGAATGGGGTGTATCGCCTGCTGTTGGCCAAGCCGATTGCGCTGGGCTGGATCAAGGCCTGAGCTCCCATTGATGAGCAACAAACAAAAAACGAGGCCCAGGCCTCGTTTTTTTGTTTCTGGCAGCTGGTTTAAGCGGCCAGTTGTCGCCAGCCTTGCACCATCATCACCAGTGCGATCAGCAGCATCAGCAGGCTGGACAGATAAGGCAGCCGCCGCGCCACGCCATCCAGACTACCCAGGCGCTGCCCCAGTTTCTGGGCGCCCCAGGCGGCAATGACCCCTACGCTGACCAGCGACAGTGCCAGCCCCAGGCTGAAAGACGCCACCATGGTCACGCCCAGCGCCACCCGTTTCAGTTGCAGGCACAGCAGCAGGATGGTGACCGAGGCGGGGCAGGGCATCAGCCCGCCAGTCAGGCCAAACAGCGCGATCTGCGCCGTGCTCACCGGCTTGCCGGCAAAGCGGCGGGCAATTTCATCGGCATGGGCTTTTTCATGCGCATCCTGATAAACGGCACTGGCGGCAGCTTGCGAATGGCGTTGCTGTGGGCGGCTCAGCGCTATTTGGCCACGGCTGCTTGCTGACAGGGCGGCTTGCGTACGATAGCGCTGGGTCGGCGGTGGGCCGAAGCGGACGGCAAACTGGTGGCCGTGGCCGCCGTGCTGCATGTCCAGCGTGACATCAAACTGGTGTGGTGCGGCCACCGGGCTGGCCGATTGCAAAATCTTGCCATGTGGCAGCAACTCATGGGTTTCGCTGTGGCCATCATCGCGGCGCAGCTGCAGCTGGTAACGCACGTCGGCCTGTGGTGGCTGCGGGCGCATGTGATTGTTGTAGCAGTAGAGCTGCAGATGGGGCGGCTGCGTGGGGCTGATCAGCAGCTCCACCAGGCCATGGCCGGTGTTGATGATCTTGCCGCCGTGCGGTGCATGCTGCCAGGCGCGGGCAGCCAGATTGTCCTGCCGCGTGCGCCAGCACATCCAGCCGGCAATCAGCAGCACGATCAGGCCGGACAGCATCAGCAGCCAGGGCTCGGCCTGCTCCACCAGCAGCTGGTTGCCAAAATGCAGTGCCGCAGCTGCCAGCATCCACACTACCAGCGAATGCGACAGCGCCGCACACAGGCCAAGCAATACTGCCTGGGGAATGCTGCCGCGGATGGCGATGATGAAAGACGCCATCAGCGTCTTGGAGTGGCCCGGCTCCAGACCATGCAGTGCACCCAGCAGGATGGCTGACGGGATGAACAACCATAGATTGGTCGAGCCTTGCTGTATCAGTTCGGAAAGAGGTGGCATGATGACGGGCTTCGTATTGGCAATTGCACGCAATATACTACCCCCTAGTATGTTTTGAGAAGGAAAATAGCAGTATGGGACATACCATCAAGGGTCAAAAACCTTTACTGGCAAGGGTCAGGCGCATCAAGGGCCAGGCCGCCGCCATTGAGCGCGCACTGGAAGAAGGGCAGGAGTGCATGGCGGTGTTGCAGCAGATCGCGGCCATTCGCGGGGCGGTGAACGGACTGATGGCCGAGGTGCTGGAAGGCCATCTGCGTGAGCACCTGCTGTCACCAGAGCCCGCCACCGAGCAGCCGGAACCGCAGCCGGCCCGGCAGGAAGAGGTGGACCAGGTGATGCGGATTGTGCGTTCTTACCTGAAGTAAGCACTCAATTGTCTGTGTCCATGGCTGCGCTGACCCGGAAGTGCCAGGCCAATTGCCAGGCCAGCATCCTGATGCCGCCTGCCGCTTTGCATGGTGACTACCACTCTGCCGGCCTGATGTGCACAGTTTCGGTTCTTTTTTCACTTCATCTGCGCAGGGGACTGGCGCTGCCCTGCCTGAGTGGGCTATGGATAGAGTCATGAAACCGCTCAATGTCACGACCTACAATATTCACAAGGGTATGTCGCCGCTCAACCGTCACCTGCGCGTGGAAGAAATCGCCCAGGCGCTGGAAACGCTGTCGCCCGACCTGCTGTTTTTGCAGGAAGTGCAAGGCAAGAACCTGCTGCGCGCCTTGCGCCATGAGGGCTGGCCCTTGCAGCCACAGCACCACTATCTGGCGCGCCGGCTGGACCACAAGGTGGCCTACGGGCTGAATGCGGCTTATGAGCATGGCCACCATGGCAATGCGCTGCTGTCGCGCTATCCCATCATCGAGTGGTGCAATCGTGATATATCGGTCAACCGTTTCGAAAGTCGTGGTGTGCTGCATTGCGTGATGCTGCCCAAGGGCTGGCAGCAGCCGGTGGTGGCGCTGTGTGCCCATCTCAACCTGCTGGCGCGCGACCGGCGCAAGCAATATGCCAATCTGGTGCATTACATCGGAGCCGCCATTGCGCCGGATGTGCCCATCATCCTGGCTGGCGACTTCAATGACTGGCAGGGCGAGGCCAGCCACTGCCTACAGGAAGCCGGCTTGCAAGAGGTGTTTCTGCAAAAGAGCGGGCGCTATGCGCTGAGTTTCCCGGCGCGCATGCCAGTGCTGCCGCTGGATCGCATTTATGTGCGCGGCCTGCGGGTGGTGAGTGCCGAAGTGCAGCATGGCCGGCCCTGGTCACGGCTGTCCGACCACCTGCCGATCTGCGCCTCCCTGTTGCCGGCCTGAGCAGGGTGCTGAGGTGGCTTTTTCGCAATGGAATATCGGTGATTGCCGATTGATAAAACACTGCTTGATTCCTGAGTATTCTGGTGTAATAACGCTGTTTTTCTGCAAAAAACGTGCTTTCATAGCAGGAATGCTGCATTGCGCTTGACGCAATGTGAAAATCCATGTTCAAATGCATCCAAACTTGATCGCCGATTTGACACAGCTTGCGGGCGTAAAACAGCTAAAGCGTGGGTAAGCAGACCCCGAGACAACTCCTTCTGCTTATATAATCTTTACCAAGCATTCAAAGATTCCATGCCCTAGCCCGCCGCAGTCATTGGCGGGCTTTCTGCATTCTGGAGTGTTTGAATGATTCATCTGCAAAATATCTGCAAGCGCTTTCGCCGCCCCGACGGCGGCTGGTTTGATGCTGTCTGCGATACCTCGCTGTCGATTGGTGCCGGCGAAGTGTTTGGCCTGATCGGTTTTTCCGGTGCCGGCAAATCCACCCTGCTGCGACTGATCAATCTGCTGGAACGGCCTGATAGCGGTGCCGTGATCGTGGCCGGGCAGGACCTGACCGCGCTGGATGCCAAGGCGCTGCGCCGGGCGCGCCAGCAACTGGGCATGGTGTTCCAGCAATTCAATCTGATGGCCAACCGCACGGTGGCCGGCAATATCGCTTTCCCGCTGGAAATTGCCGGCTGGAGCGCGGCAGATATCGCCAGCCGGGTCGCCGAGTGCCTGGAGATTGTCGGCCTGGCCGACCGGGCGCAGCACTATCCGGCGCAGCTCTCCGGCGGGCAGAAGCAGCGGGTGGGCATCGCCCGGGCACTGGCGCCGCGCCCCAAGGTGATTCTGGCGGACGAACCCACCTCGGCTCTCGACCCCAAGACCACCCAATCGATTCTGGACTGTCTGAAAGATATCAATCAGCGCTTTGGCGTGACGGTGGTGATCGTCACCCACGAAATGCACGTAGTGCGCTCCATCTGCCATCGCGCTGCCGTGCTGGATGCGGGCAGCGTGGTGGAGGTCGTGGAAGTTAACGGGGGGGAAGTGGATGCCCGTTCGGCGCTGGCGCGCTCGCTGCTGGAGGCCGCGTAATGGAAGAACTGACTTTTGCCGCAGCGCTGGCTGATCTGGCCAGCATGGCTCCGGAAATCTGGCAGGCCTGCCGCGAGACGGCCCTGATGCTGGCCGTGGGGCTGGCGGCCGCCATTGCCCTGGGTGGCCCGCTGGGCATCGTGCTGTATTTGTCGCAGCCGGGCCAGCTGTTTGCCAACCGCTGGGTCAATGGCCTGCTGGGCTGGACGGTGAACCTGGTGCGCTCCTTCCCCTTCATCATCCTGATGGTGTCGCTGGTACCGCTGACGCGCATGATCGTTGGCAGCACCATCGGCCCGGTGGCCGCCGCTGTGCCGCTATCGTTTGCCGCCATTCCCTATTTTGCCCGCCTGGTCGAGCAAACCCTGCGCGAAATTCCGCGCGGGGTGGTGGAGGCGGCCGAAGCCATGGGCGCCAGCCCCATGCAGATTATCGTCAAGGTGCTGCTGAACGAGGCGCGCTCCGGGCTGATTTCCAGTCTGACCATTCTCACCATCAGCTTTCTGAGCTATTCCGCCGTGGCTGGTGTGGTGGGTGGCGGCGGCATTGGCGATCTGGCCATCCGTTATGGTTATTACCGCTTCCAGACCGACGTGATGGTGGCCATGGTGCTGCTGCTGGTACTGATCGTGCAGATCATCCAGTTTGCCGGCAACCGGCTGGCCTCGCGGCTGGACAAGCGTTGAACTGATTGATTCCAGACCGGGCGGCATGGCCAGCCCGGCATTTTCCCCTACCTGTATATTGCAAGGAGTTCGTATGCGTAGATTTGTCATCAAGGCGCTGGCCGCCTCGCTGCTGGGCCTGGCCGTAGCCGGCTCTGCCCTGGCTGCCGACCCGGCCAAGAAGGAAATCGTGATTGGCACCACCGTGGGTGACTTCGGCGACATGGTCAAGCAGTCGATCAAACCCATCCTGGAAAAGCAGGGCTATAGCGTGAAGCTGGTGGAATTCACCGACTACGTGCGCCCCAATCTGGCCTTGCAGGAAGGCGCGCTGGACGTGAACGTGTTCCAGCACAAGCCTTACCTGGACAGCTTCGTCAAGGAACACAAGCTGAGCCTGAAAGAAGTATTCCAGGTGCCGACCGCACCGCTGGGCATCTATCCGGGCAAGCTGAAGTCGCTCAAGGATGTGAAAGACGGCAGCACGATTTCCGCACCGAACGATCCGTCCAACTTCGCCCGCGCGCTGGTGATGCTGAACGATCTGGGCTGGGTCAAGCTCAAGCCGGGCATCAATCCGCTGACCGCATCCGAGCGTGACATCGCCGTCAATGTGAAAAAGCTGAAGATCGTACAACTGGAAGCCGCCCAGCTGCCCCGTTCGCGCAATGACGTGGATTTCTCCGTCATCAATGGCAACTACGCCACCAGCTCCGGCATCAAGCTGACCGAGGCCATCTATCAGGAAAAGAGCTACGCCTATGTCAACTGGGGTGTGGTGCGGGCGGCCGATGCCGGCAAGCCGTGGGCGCGTGATGTGATTGCCGCTTACAACTCCCGCGCCTTCAGCGACTGGGCCAAGAAAAAGTATGTGGGCTACAAATTCCCGCAGGGCTGGAAATAAGCCGGCCATGCAAAGGGCCGCTCTTGCTGGCGGCCCGGATACGGTTTTCTTGTAACACTCCTGGCTACAAGACTTGCGCGGAGGGCATGGCCCTCCGTTTTTTTATTTTGCCATGGTGAAACAGCACAGCTTGTTGCCATCCGGATCGCGGAAATAGGCACCGTAGAAATCATCTCCGCGCAGGCCCGGAGCGCCCTCGTCCTGGCTGCCCAGCTGCAGTGCGTGGGCGTGCAGTTGGTCCACGCCGGTACGGCTATCCAGATAAAAGCCCACCATCACGCCGTTGCCGACCGTGGCCGGCTCGCCATTGAATGGTTGCATGATGGCCAGTTGCGGCCGCTCGGGATGGGTACCCCAACAGATGCCACGGTCCATTTCCCACAGGCGGCTGGCACCGATGCCGGCCAGCAAGGTGTCGTAGAAGGCAGCGGCGCGCTGCAGGTCGTTGCTGCCGAGTGTGACGTAGCCAATCATGATGTTCTCCTGGGTAATGAGTCGGGGGCGTTGCCGAGCGCATGGCCGCAGGCTCGCTGCCCGGCTTGCGCTCACTGATGGTCATCCACAGTACGTCAACTGTCTGATTCTGTCTGGCGCTTATTCACACACGGTAAACGGTGCGGCTACGTCCTGGCAGCGTGGTTGCACCTGGATGGAGGCGGCACTGCGCCAGTGCGGGCCGTGGAATACCGCTTCAATATTGTTGCCGTCGGGGTCGGTGAGGTAGGCGGCGTAATAGCCATCGTGGTAGGGGCGTTCGCCCGGCTGGCCATTGTCGCCACCGCCGGCGGCCAGCCCGGCCTGGTAAAAGCGTTGCACCCGGGCCGGATCGGCAGTCTGGAAGGCCAGATGCACATGGCTGCGACTGGCCGGGCTGCCGCAGGAGACAAACAATTCGTCGGCCCAGAAATAATCCGGACCTTCACCGGTCAGTTCACGCCCCAGTGCCTGCAGCACCGCCGTGTAAAAGCGCTTGCTGGCGGGCAGGTCGGCAACGACGAGGTGAACGTGGTCGAGCAGTCTTCCGTAATGGTATTCCATGGGACATCTCCTCTATGGAAGCGCCATTGACTGCCGTGGATTTGCGGAAAAACCGGTGGTCAGGGCGCTTCTTTTCTTGACGACTTTTGTCCCATCATACGCTGCGGCCTGTTGGCTGCACATCCGGTGAAGTACGGCATTCAGCGCGCCAGCCATTCCTCGACAAACTGCTGGCGGAAGGCCTGCAGGCGCTGTAGCCGTTCCTCTGCCATGGCACGGCCGGCCGCGGTCTGCATCATGCCCGGCAGCTTTTCCAGCTTGACCTCGATGTGATCCAGCGCGTACTCGCGGTCGTCCAGCGGGCGCGTGCTGGCCAGCGGGTCGTCCGGGTGTGCCAGTTGCCGGCCCATGCGGCCGGAGGTGTAAAACATGCGCGCCAGGCCTATGGCCCCCAGGGCGTCCATGCGGTCGGCGTCCTGCACGATCTGTGCTTCCAGCGTGCGTGGCGTGATATTGGCGGAAAAGCTGTGTGCTTCGATGGCATGGGCTACGCCATCCAGCTTGTCAGCCGGGAAACCGGCCGCGTGCAGCAGCGGGCCGGCCTTGGCGGCAGCCATGCGCGAAGCCTGTTCGCGCTGCGGGTGGTTCTTCGGCAGGTTGACCAGATCGTGCAGATAGCAGGCAGCCAGCACCACCAGGGCATCGGCGCTGCTGTGCTGTTGCAGGATTTGCCGTGCGGCAGCCCAGACACGATGGAAATGGCTGAGGTCATGTGCGCCATCATCGTCGGCGGGTTGTTGTTGCAGCAGGTCGATCAGCTGTTGTTGCCAGTATTGCAGCAGCGGGGTGTCTGACGGGAGAAGAGCGGCAGCGGGAGCGTTCATGGCAGGGTATCAGGTGGCGGGCCGTTGATTACACCCCTGCCACCGGCCGGCGTCAACCATGCCGGCAGCAGGGGTGCGGCGGTGGCTCAGGCGTGCAGACGGCAGTAGTCGCCGGCAATGGCGGCGGCCAGTCGGGCATTGTTCAGCACCAGCTGGATGTTGGCGGCCAGGCTGTTGCCGCCGGTCAGTTCGCATACCCGTGCCAGCAGGAAGGGGGTGGATTCCTTGCCGGCAATGCCTTGGGCGCTGGCTTCAGCCAGTGCCTGCTCGATGGCGGCATCGATGCTGGCGCTGGACATGGCGTATTGCTCGGGAATCGGGTTGGCCACCACCATGCCGCCTTGCAGTTGCAGGTCCCACTTGGCTTTCATCACTGCAGCGATGGCAGCCGCGCTGTCCAGGCGGTAGTCCACCTTGAAGGCGCTGTCGCGGGTAAAGAAGGCTGGCAGGGTGGCGGTTTGATAGCCGATGACCGGTACGCCGTGGGTTTCCAGATATTCCAGGGTCAGGCCCAGATCAAGAATGGATTTGGCACCGGCACACACCACGGTGACCGGCGTTTGCGCCAGCTCCTGCAGGTCGGCAGAAATGTCGAAGCTCTGCTGCGCACCACGATGCACACCGCCAATGCCGCCGGTGGCGAAGACGCGGATGCCGGCCATGGCGGCCACGATCATGGTGGAGGCGACGGTGGTGGCACCAGTCTGGCCGGCAGCCACGATAAAGGGAATGTCACGGCGGCTGACCTTGACCACTTCGCGGCCGTTCTTGCCCAGCACTTCGATGTCGTCGCGGCTGAGGCCGGCTTTCAGGCGGCCATTGATGATGGCAATGGTGGCTGGTACTGCGCCGTGGGCGCGCACTTCGGCTTCCACTTGCAGGGCCGTTTCCACGTTTTGCGGGTAGGGCATGCCGTGCGAGATGATGGTGGATTCCAGTGCCACGACTGGCTGGCCGGCGGCCAGTGCGGCGGCGACTTCGGGGTGGATGTCCAGGTAAGCGTGTTGGGTCATGATGGCTCCGGGTAAGACAGGGTTGGGCACAGGTGCTGGATGGCAGCCAGCGACAGGGTAGGGTTGTTGGTGGCGGCGCAGCTCAGGGTCAGGGCGGCGCAGGCCTGGGCCAGACACACGGCATCGGGCAGCGGCAATTGCTGCAGCCAGCCCCAGATCAGGCCGGCCATCAGGGCATCGCCAGCGCCGGTGGCATTGACGATGTCCACCTGTGGTGCCGGGCTCCAGCCCTGACCCTCGGCACTGCTGTAGAACACGCCGTCGCCAGCCAGGCTGAGGATGACTTGCTGCACGCCCTGCTGGTGAAACCAGTCGGCAACGGCAGCGGCATCGGCGGGACTTTCCAGCGGCAGGCCGGACAGGGTGGCGGCTTCGATACGATTGGGCTTGATGGTGTGGATGCGGCCCAGCCAGGGGCGGATGCGTTCGGCCTTGAAGGCCGACACGGTGTCGACAAACACCGGCTGCTGTTCGGCCTCGGCAAACAGCCAAGCCAGGGCATCGGGTGACAGGTTGGCATCGGCCACGATCAGGCCAGCATGGCGGACCAGCTCGCGCTGCGGGGCCAGCCTGGCGGCATCCAGCCGGTTCAGCACCTGCATGTCGTTGATGGCGATGGACATGTCGCCATCCGGGCCGTGGATGGACAGATAGGTGGAGGTGGCGGCATCCGGCAGCACCAGCACCGGGCGGACATCCACCCCGGCGCGCTGGGTCGAATCCAGCAGCGAGCGGCCATACAGATCGTCGCCCACCGCACTGAGCAGCCGGCAGTCGGCCCCCAGTCGCGCCAGATTCTCGGCAATATTACGCGCCACACCACCGGGCGAACAGCTGACCTGGCCGGGATTGGAGTCGCCAAAACGTAGCTTGGCCGGCGTGCTGCCACGGATGTCCATATTGGCGCCACCCAGCAGTACCACATAGCGGGTTTCGGCCAGGATGTAGCCCTTGCCCAGAATATGGCCTTTTTGCATCAGCTTCATTATGTGGCCGGCCGCGGCCGAACGGCTGATGCCCAACTGGTCTGCCAGCTGTTGCTGCGGTATCAGTGGGTTCTGGCGCAGCAGTTGCAGGATTTCCTGCTCACGTTGTGTCATCAAACAAATGTCCGTAGTGCTAACTTTTGTTTGATTGTGGCGTAGCCGCTGGCCGGGGTCAAGCCCGCAGCCTGCCTTGTGCTATTGGCCGGCTGCTGGCCGGTGGTCCGGCATGCTTGGCAGCCGCCCACCTTGCCAGCCACCCCCGCCCGGTATCAATCGATGAAGGGGCGTACAGTGTCCAGCAGCTTGTTGGTGTAGCTTTCCTTTTCCCCTACCGGCACCACGTAATCGAGTGCTTCGCGGGTGGCGGTTTCGCTGCTGCGTTTGAGCATGACCCAGCTGGCCAGGTATTGCGCCGACAGGCAGCCACCCGCCGTGGCCAGATTGCCGATGGCATGGAAGGGGGTATCCAGCACTTCGATGCCAGCCTGTTCCACCCAGGGTTTGGTGCGCTTGTCGGTACAGGCGGGCAGCTTGTCGATCAGCCCCAGCTTGGCCATCAGCAGGGTGCCGGAGCATTGTGCGCCAATCAGCTGGCGGGCCGGATTGAGCTGCAAACGGGCTAGCAGCTCCTGATCGTTGGCGATGTCGCGGGTCATGACGCCGCTGCCAAACAGCACCACGTCGGCCTGATTGGCGAACTCCAGCGGCTGCTGGGCGCGCACGGTGACACCGTTCATCGAGGTGACCTGTTCACTCGGGCTGGTGATGCAGGCTTCCCAGCCATGTGGCTGCATGCGGTTAAGCATGCCGGCGGCAATGAACGAGTCCAGCTCGTTGAAACCCTGAAAAGTGATGATGGCGATTTTCATGCTGTCTCCTTAGGCGTGTCGGCCAAGAGCGGCTAACAAAATAGCGCAGCGTCCCCGGGGCAGGGCGCACCGATGCAGGCAGGACCAGGGTAGGACCAGCAGGCGCAAGGCTGCTGCAGCGGTTTTGTTAGCAGCGCTAAAGGGCTGCGGCGTGCGGTTTGTCTGGTTGGCAGGAGACAGGATTATGCTGCTGTTATCGATTGCTGGCGATAAAGATCTTGCTTGGCGGGAAATCGGGCTATAAACCTGCGCTGCGGCGAGGGGTGCTGCAACGGGAGAGAAAGCATGGCCGCCAGCACAGGCAGGGCGGCCATGGTTGAGAGGCTTACAGCCGGTACTGGCTGAGGGTGCTGATTTGCTGGCGGGCCAGTTCGTCCAGATGGCGGGCGCTGCTGGCGGCTTCCTGCGCGGCGCTGGAGGATTCTTCGGTCATCTGGGCAATCTGCTCCACCTGCACCGCGATATTGTTGGTGGCCTTGCCCTGTTCGGTGATGGCATCGGAAATTTCGCTAACCATGTGCACGGTATTGCCGGTGGCATCGCCAATCTGCTTGATGGCGCCATCGGCGTGATCAGCGCGGCTGACCCCGTTGCGTACCAGTTCTTCGGCCGAGTGCATTTGCTCGGTGGCCTGGCGCGAGCGGTCACGCATAGCCGTGATGGTAGAGGAAATTTCCTGGGTGGAGCTGCTGGTGCGTTCGGCCAGCTTGCGTACCTCGTCGGCCACCACGGCAAAACCACGGCCCATTTCGCCGGCACGGGCGGCCTCGATGGCTGCATTCAGTGCCAGCAGATTGGTCTGGTCGGCAATGTCCTTGATGACGCCAACCACGGTATCCACCTGCGCACTATAGTTATCCAGCTCGCGAATGCTGCCGGCGGCACTGTCCACCGCATGGGAAATCTCGCGGATATCGCTGATAGTTTGCGAGATGGTGTTGGACCCTTGCTGGGCCAGCGTGCCGGCATTGTGGGCCAGATCACGCGACTCACTGGCACGGTTGGCTACATGGTTGATGCTGACGGTCATCTGTTCGATGGTGGCGGCCATGCTGGCAGAAGAGGCCGACTGCGAATCAGCGGCAGCAGCGACCTGGGTGGCTGTCTGCGACAAGCCTTGCGAGGCGTCCGCCACCGAGCGCGCACCATCCAGTATCGATTTCAGATTGCGCTGCAGGCCTTCCAGCAGGCTGTTGAAGGCGCTGGCGGTGAGGCTGATTTCGTCCTTGCCCGCCACCGGTGCGCGCTGGGTGAAGTCCAGCGACTGGCTGACCTGCTGCATGGTGGACTGAATGGAAGACAGCCCGCGGTTGATGCTACGGAACAACACCACGCCCATATACAGCACGATGGCGAAGATGACGGCTATCAGCGTCGTCGTTTGTAGCAGCGCGGCATTGTAGGCGGTCTTGTTGGTTTCGATGGTATCGAAGGCCAGCTTGAGGTTGTACTCGGTATGGGTGTTGAGCGCCTTGCGGAAGTCTGCGCTGGTGGTGTTCAGCGCCCCATCGCGCAGCATGGCATCGGCCAGGTCATCCTTGCCGCTGCGCGACATTTCAAAGTACTTGCTGCGCTCGGCACGATAGGCCGCCAGCTTGGCCTTGTCATCCTGCAATAGCTGGCGGTCGTGATCGTCGGCAATCAGGTTTTTCTCGTAATCGTTAAACAGGTCTTCCAGCTTTTTGTCGGCCTCACCAGACATGGCTTCGGCTGCGGCTTTTTCGCCGGCGGTATGGGAGACCGAATGCTTGGTTACCGCTCCACGGATATCCATGAAGGCATAAACCATGCCGTTGAGGTCACGAATACTGGGAGCCAGGTTGCTGACGGTGTCCTCAAAACGGTTGCTGGCCTGTTTTTGTTGGTAGGCACCAAAGCCGCCGACGACAATCAGGGCGAGCAGGGCGATGGCCAGGGTCAGCATGAGTCGTCTGATGATGGTCATGGGGATGTCCTTGCTAGGTTGAGGGCCAGGCTGCGATGGCAGCTGGCCGGTATTTTTTCTACGTAGCTATACGTATAGCATCAAATCATGACGTTTGTAGGGCTATTTCAAGCACCCGGAATGTGCTGGCTTGAGCAAGCCCGGAGCGGCCGCAAAAAAAGACCGCACGGCCAAGGCGATGCGGTCTTTAGATTCCTGCAGGATTACGCTGAATTTACCGTGTGCTGCTTAATTGCCAGCGGCTGTTTCCCAGTATTTCCAGTTGCAGCCCGTGGTGCTGTAACAGGCTGCTGCGATGCCCCACGCTGATGACGGTGGTGGTGGGCAATTGCTGACGCAGCAGGCGGTACATGGCGTCTTCCAGCCCTTCATCCAGTGCCGAGCTGGCTTCGTCGAGGAAGGCGATGGCCGGTTTGTTCAGCAATAAGCGGCCAAAAGCCAGCCGTTGCTGCTCACCCAGCGACAGGGTTTGGCTCCAGTCGCGTTCTTCATCCAGCCGTGCCTGCAGGTGGCCCAGCTGCACGGCTTGCAGCACGCTGGCGGCATCCTGCGCATCGGCGGCTGGCGGGCTGGCCGGGTAGTACAGCGCATCGCGCAGTGTGCCACCGGGCAGATAGGGTTTTTGCGACAGGAACATCAGCCCCTGCTGCGGGCGGATGATCTGCCCGCTGCTATAGGGCCACAGCCCGGCCAGGCTGCGCAGCAGGGTGGTCTTGCCGCAGCCGGAAGCGCCACGGATCAGCAGGGCGCTGCCGCTGTCGATGTCCAGATTGACCTGCTCCAGCAGTTTGCGGCCATCCGGCGCTTGCAGGCTGAAGTTTTCCAGTGCCAGTCGTGGGCCGTCGCTGCGGATGTCCGGGCGCGGCAGTGCGGCGGCTTCCTGCATCGAGTCGCAATAACCGGACAGACGGTTCAGTACCGCGCGGTAGCCGGCAAAGTCGTCGTAGGCGTTACGGAAGAAGGACAGATTGTCGTGCAGCGTGCCGAAGGCCTGGGAGGTCTGCATCAGGTCGCCCAGGGTAATCTGCTTGGAGAAAAAGCGGTGCGCCTGCACGATCAAGGGAAACACCACGGCAGTCTGGCTGACGATCAGGTTGAAGCCCTGGAATTTCAGCGACCGGAACACGATGCGCCAGTTGTTGTGGATGATCTGGCCGAAGCGGCTGCGCAGCAGCATGCCTTCCACTTTTTCACCGGCGTAGAAGGCAATGCTCTCCGCGTACTCCAGCAGCCGTACCAGCAGGTAACGGTAATTGGCGTTGTACTGTTCGTTCAGGAAGTTCAGGCGCACCAGCGGGCGGCCGATCTTTACCGCCAGCACGGTGGCAATCAGCACGTACAGAAAGACGGCAAACACCATGGCGCGCGGGATATCCACCCCCAGCAGGTGCAAGGGGCCGGACAGGTTCCACAGGATCAGCGTGTAGGCCAGGGTGGAAACCAGCGAGCCGACCACGCCCATCGACAGGCCCAGCGAGCTGCCGACAAAGCTGGAAACGTCCTGCTGGATACGCTGGTCGGGGTTGTCGCTGCGTTGCGGCAGGTATTGCAGGCGATAGAAGGAATCGTTCTGCAGCAGCTTTTGCAGCAATTGCTCGTTCAGCCAGGCGCGCCAGTGAATGGAGAAGCTTTGATTGACGTAAAAGCTGAACAGGCTGCGCAGCACATGGATGCTGGCCAGTACGCAGAAAATGCGCACAAAACTCCAGAACAAGCTTTCATTCAACTGCTGCAGTGAGTTGTACAGCCCATTGCTCCAGTTGGACAGCACCACGTCCAGCCGGACGCCGGCCAGGGTCAGCAGCAGGATCAAGGCCAGCCCCAGCAGTGGTTTGGCGCTGCGGCGCAGGCTGAAATAGCTGCCACTGAGCTGCCAGAATTGCCGCCCCCAACTGGTGAGACGCACCAGCGCCCACACGGCCAGCACAAACAGCAGGCAGGTAATGCCGTAAGCCTTGGCCACCCACAGCAGGCTACGGCTCAGTTCCTCGTTCCAGTTCATAGGTTTCCAGTGTTGTACCAGACAGGGCTGACCTGATCCGCCGCCGCAAGGCAGGCGCGAAAGTATCAGCCGAGAAAATATCAGCGCAGGCGCAAGGCCCTGCCGGGCAAGCATACGTGGCGGCCGGCAGCAAGCCAATCGCTGTTGCAGCAAAAGTGCTGAAATCCTGTTGCCGCGCATGGCGGCCCACCCGCACTGGGGCCGGTGGGCTGTGGCAGGATCAGCGGCTTACCACAGCAGCTTGACCGACTTTTCCCCCAGCCAGTCCTGCAAAGCCAATAGCAGGCCATCATCCAGCCGCACGCCCCAGGCTTGCGGCAGGGCAACATCGCCACGGGCCTGGGCATTGCTGTAGCTGATGCGCACCAGACAGCCGTTTTCCTCGTCACGGTAAGGGCCAAGCAGGTTTTTCAGCTTGCCGACATCGGCATTGCCATTCATCTGCAAGGACAGGCCACGGGCAAAGCGGCTGCGCGCCTCGCCCAGATCGTACAGGCGGTCGGCCATGATGCGCAGGCCACCGGAGAAGGCGTCTTCGGTCACCTTGCCCTGCACGACCAGCACGATGTCTTCCTTCAGCCGGTTGCGGTTGGTTTCATAGCTGTCGCCAAACAGGCTGATTTCGCGCTTGCTGCTGCCATCGTCCAGCTCGACAAAGGCCATCTTGCCGCGATTACCCATCTTGACGCGGATGCCGGTGACAAAGCCGGCCAGCAGTTGTGGTTCCTTGCGTGGGCTAAGGCGGGACAGCGTGGTCTTGATGAAGGCGCGCACTTCCTGGGCGTAAGCGGCAAAGGGGTGGCCGGACAGGTAATAGCCGATGGCGACTTTTTCCTCGGCCAGCTTGACGGCGTCGCTCCAGGGGCGGGTTTCCACCATTTCCACTGCCGGCGCGACATCGTCGCCGAACATGTCGAACAAGCCACCCTGGTTGATATTGGCGTGGGCCTGGTCGGCCGCTTCCATGGCCAGGCCGACATTGGCAAACAGCTTGGCCCGGTTGGCTTCGATGCTGTCAAAGGCACCGGCGCGGATCAGCGCCTCGATCACCCGCTTGTTGACCAGTTTCTTGTCGGTACGCTGGCAGAAATCAAACAGGCTGGTGTAAGGGCCGCTGGCTTCGCGCACCGCCACGATATGGTCGACGGCAGATTCACCGCTGCCCTTGACCGCACCCAGCGCATAGCGGATTTCCTGGCGGCTGACCGGCACGAAGCGGTAAAAGCTGTGATTGACATCCGGCGGCAGCAAACGCAGGCCGTTCTTGGCGTCGGTGGCATCGTCGTAGAACACCTTGAGCTGGTCGGTATTGTCCAGTTCGGTGGACATGGTGGCCGCCATATAGGCGGCGCAGTGGTGGGCCTTGAGCCAGGCGGTGTGATAGGCCACCAGCGCATAGGCTGCCGCGTGCGATTTGTTGAAGCCGTAGCCGGCGAACTTCTCCATGTAGTCGAAGATTTCGTTGGCCTTGGATTCCGCGATGTCCTGCTTGGCGGCACCCTCGACGAACATGGCGCGCTGCGCCACCATTTCTTCGACTTTCTTTTTACCCATGGCGCGGCGCAGCAAGTCGGCACCACCCAGTGAGTAGCCGCCAATCACCTGGGCGGACTGCATCACCTGTTCCTGATACACCATGATGCCGTAAGTCGGTGCCAGTACCGGCTCCAGCAGCGGATGCAGGTATTCGAACTTGGCCCCGTGCATACGCTGGATGAAGTCGGGAATCAGGTCCATCGGGCCCGGACGGTACAGCGCCACGAAGGCGATAATTTCTTCGAACTTGCTGGGCTTGGCTTCCACCAGCATTTTCTTCATGCCGGAGGATTCAAACTGGAACACGCCGGTGGTGTTGGCGCTGGCAAAAATCTTGTAGGCGTCGGCGTCGTCCAGCGGCAGGTGGGCAACGTCCACGTCCTCGTTGCTGACCTGCTTGATATAGCGCTGGGCCAGTTCGATGATGGTGAGGTTGCGCAGGCCCAGAAAGTCGAACTTCACCAGACCGATCTGTTCCACGTCGTCCTTGTCGAACTGCGACACCGGTGACGCGCCATCGGCACTGGCAATGTATAGCGGGCAGAAGTCGGTCAGCCGGCCGGGCGCAATCAGCACGCCACCAGCGTGCATGCCGATGCCACGGGTGAGGTCTTCCAGCTTCATCGCCAGTTCGATCAGCTCATTCGCCCCTTCCGATTCGATCACTTCACCGATCTGCGGCTCCACCTCCATGGCCTTTTCCAGCCCCAGCGGCTTGTTGGCCTCCAGCGGAATCAGCTTGGACAGGCGGTCGCACAGGCCGAAGGGCAGGTCCAGCACCCGGCCTACGTCGCGGATCACCGATTTGGACGACATGGTGCCGAAGGTGGCAATCTGGCTGACGGCCTCTTCGCCGTATTTCTGCCGGGTGTACTCGATCACCCGCCAGCGGTTTTCCTGACAGAAGTCCACGTCGAAGTCGGGCATGGATACCCGTTCCGGGTTCAGGAAACGCTCGAACAGCAAGGCGTAACGCAAGGGGTCGAGATCGGTAATGCTCAGGCTGTAGGCCACCAGCGAACCGGCACCGGAACCCCGTCCTGGCCCCACCGGGCAGCCATTGCCCTTACCCCACTGGATAAAGTCGGCCACGATGAGGAAGTAGCCGGGAAAGCCCATCTGGATGATGGTGTCACACTCGAACTTGAGCCGGGCATCGTATTCCGGGCGGCGTGCCAGCCGTTCGTCCGGATCGGGATAAAGCTGCTCCAGCCGCATTTCCAGCCCGCGCTTGGCCTCGTACACCAGAAAATCGTCCAGTGTCATGCCTTCAGGCGTGGGGAATAGCGGCAGGTAGTTCTTGCCCAGCACCACCGAAATATTGCAGCGTTTGGCGATTTCCACCGTGTTTTCCAGCGCTTCCGGGATGTCGGCAAAGCGTTCCAGCATCTGCTCGGTGGTCAGGAAGTGCTGGCATTCGGAAAAATTGCGCGGGCGGCGTTTGTCGCCCAGGGTATAGCCTTCGGCAATGCACACCCGCGCCTCGTGCGCCTTGAAGTCGTCCGGATCGAGGAACTGGATGGGATGGGTGGCCACCACCGGCAGCCCGGTTTCACCCGCCAGCCACAGCGTGGCCTGCAGCACGCTTTCCACCTGCGGATTGTCCACGCGCTGGATTTCCAGATAGAAGCTGCCGGGGAACAGGCTTTCCCAGTACTGCGCGCGGCGCATGGCTTCTTCGCGCTGCCCCATGGCCAGGGCCATGCCCACATCGCCATGCTGGGCACCGGACAGGCACAACAGATTGCTGTTGTCGCCATTCTCCAGCCAGGCGCGCTTGATTTCGGCGCGGCCACGGTACTGGTTATCGGTAAAGGCCAGGGTCAGCAGCTCGCACAGGCGGCGGTAGCCTTCGCGGTTTTTCACCGTCAGCAGCAGGCGGGTGGGCTTGTCGCGGTCTTCTTCGTTTTCCAGCCAGATATCGGCCGAGATAATGGGCTTGATGCCCTTGCTGCGGCAGGCCTTGTAAAACTTGACCATGCCGAACAAATTCATCAGGTCCGACATGCCCATGGCGGGCATATTGTCTTTCTGGGCGCGTTTTACCGCGTCGTCCAGCCGGACAATACCGTCGGTGATGGAAAACTCCGAGTGGAGGCGAAGATGGATAAAGCGGGGTGCGTTCATCCCGGCATTTTACCGGCAGCGGCGCATCTGCACCATGCGCGCGACAAGAATATCGTTGTTGCCGCCACCGCTTACCATTCGGCCTTTTCTTGTGTTGCGATGCAGCATTAGAATGGTGGCATTGCAGATCAGCCAAACGGTGACAGAGATGGATTGTGATGTCAGGGAGCTGGACGGCACCAGCCTGTACAAATTGCTGACTGGCAGCGTGCTGCCGCGCCCCATTGCCTGGCTCAGTACCCAGGATTTGCTGGGCGTGGCCAATCTGGCACCGTTTTCCTTTTTCACCGTAGCCGGGCTGAATCCACCCATGCTGGCGATCACCATCCTGAAAAAACCGGATGGCAGCGACAAGGACAGCCTGGCCAATATCCGCGCCACCGGCGAGTTCGTGGTGAATATCGTCAATCAGCAACTGGTCGAGGAAATGAACCAGTCCTGCGCGGCCTATCCGGCGGAAGTGGACGAGTTTGATCTGGCCGGGCTGGAAAAAGTGCGCAGCAAGCAGGTGAAAGTGCCGGGTGTGGCACGCTCGCCGGTACGTTACGAGTGCGTACTGCATAGCTGCCTTGACTTGGGCCATGGGGCAGGCGGCAGCACGCTGGTGCTGGGTGAGATACGGCACGTGCATGTGGACGATGCGGTGTATCACGCAGGCCGGATCGATCTGCAGGTGCTGCACCCCATCGGCAAGCTGGCTGGCGATGGCTATACCCTGGTGCATGAGGACTTCGCGCTGGCCCGCCCCTGATCATGGGCCTGGCACCAGCAAGCAAAAAAGCAGCGCGAGGCTGCTTTTTTTGCGGCTGTTCCGGCAGGTGTCAGTGCAGCGACTGCACGATCTGGCTGGCCATCTCGTCCAGCAAGGCGTAGCGGCGGTTGTATTCGCTGCGTTTCTTGCTGGCAATGTCCTCCATCGGCTTGCGCGGGATGGGGAAGGGGATGCGGAAGTATTCGGTGTTGATTTTCTCGGCACCGATATCCAGCCAGAAGCTGTCGTAATCAGCCTGAAAATCGCGCCGATAGCGCCAGGAGCTATAGATATGGCTGTCCTTGCACACGGCCAGTACCTGCTGGCAACCCATTTTACGGGCGATGATGGTGAGGGCCTCCAGCGCCAGCCGTTTGGGGAACAGGCCATGGCAGGCCTTGGTGGCGGTGCGGATGCATTCGTGGCCGAATTCCTTGCGCGGTCCTTGCAGGCCGCCAACCAGCGCCACGCTCTGGCCCTGGTACTGACACAAGGTAAAGGTGAGTGTGGCCAGGGCCACCTGTTGGCCATCGATAAACTGCAGCGACAATTCGCCTTCCTTGTCGAAGGTGTGGTTGTGCCCCAGCACCCAGCCAAACTGGCTGTCATCCTTGCCGCTGACGCTGGCTAGCTTGAGGTTTTCCAACGACAGCAGCTTGCCGCGCAAGCTGGCAGGCAGTTGCAGCAGCTGGCTGTAGTGCTGCTGTAGCATGTCGGCCTTGGCGGCATTGCCCAGTCCCCGGTGCAGATAAGGACGGTGCAGCTTTTGGGCCAGGCGCGGAGCCAGCCGCAGGTAATCAAGCATTACTGGCTGACTGGCGAGAAAACCCAGCCAGCGGTAGCTGGCTGGCAGGGTAAGCAGGGTGCGCAGCGCCAGCTTGATGCGGTTTTTGCCTTCGTCCAGATAGTCGCGGCGGGAAAATGTTCCGCTGACCAGTTGACCAAGCAAGCGTACAGGGTGCGGCCCCGAAGCTGATTCGATTGTTTTCACGCAGAGTTCTTCTAAAAGCTGTTCATGCACGGAGGAGCATTATTGTTTATCCGGGAGCCGGCGTCTTTGGCCGGCTTGTCCCGTGGTGATGACCGTTTGTGACGGATGCGATGGTTATTTTTTTTCGTCGCGCGGTTTCATGGCCACCATGGCCGCGCGCTGCATTTCCAGGGTTTTCATCTGCATGGACAGCATGCCCAGATTCATGGTGAGCCAGCCTTCCACCACACGCAGCTCGGCCAGCTTGCGGTCGATTTCCTCCTCGCTCATTGGCGGCAGGAAAGGCTGGGCGCTGGCCGGGGTGGCAGTTTGCCAGAACTGGCGGAACATGGCGAATGGATCGGTGGGATTGAAATCGGCGCTCATGGCTGGCTCTCCTTGTCATATAAAAAAACGGGCAAGCTCTTGCTTGCCCGTTCAGTATAAGACCAAAGCCGATCGCTTAGCTGTTGCTGGCGGCTACCTGCGCATCCACGGCGGCCAGGGCTACCATGTTGACGATGCGGCGTACCGAAGAGATCGGGGTCAGGATGTGTACCGGCTTGGTCATGCCCATCAGGATGGGGCCGATGGTCACGCCGTCCGAAGCCGATACGCGCAGCAGGTTGTAGCTGATGTTGGCGGCTTCCACATTGGGCATGATCAACAGGTTGGCCGAGCCCTTCAGCGTGGTTTCCGGCATGGCCTGGGTGCGGATGGCTTCCACCAGGGCGGCGTCGCCCTGCATTTCACCATCGATTTCCAGGTCAGGCTGGGCTGCACGAATCAGCTCCAGTGCATTGCGCATCTTGTCGGCGGATTCGCCGTTGATGGTGCCAAAGCTGGAGTTGGACAGCAGGGCTGCCTTCGGCGCGATACCAAAGCGTTTCATGGCTTCGGCGGCCATCTTGGTGATGCCGGCCAGCTGGACTGCATCCGGCTTGGCATTGACATAGGTATCGGTGATGAAGATGTTGCCGGTCGGCAGGATCAGCGCATTCATGGCACCGGCCACCTTGTCGGCATTGTTGTAGCCGAGTACGGTTTCCACGATTTCGAAGTGCTGGCGGTAGGTACCGTAGGTGCCACAGATCATGGCATCGGCATCACCGCGACGGACCATCAGCGCGCCGATCAGCGTGGTGTTGCCAATCACGCGGCGGCGGGCCTGTTCCTGCGAAACGCCCTTGCGCTTCATCAGGTTGTAGTAGTCCTTCCAGTATTCGGCAAAGCGCGGGTCGGATTCATTGTTGACCAGCTCGAAATCCTTGCCGATCTCCATTTTCAGGCCCAGCTTTTCGATACGCTTTTCAATCACGCTCGGACGGCCGATCAGGATGGGCTTGGCCAGACCCGCCAGCACGATTTCCTGGGTGGCGTGCAGCACGCGCTCGTCTTCGCCTTCGGTCAGCACGACACGCTTGCTTTCCTTCTTGGCCTGCGAGAACACCGGCTTCATGAACAGATTGGTCTTGTACACGAACTGGGTGAGCTGATCGACGTAGGCGTCGAAGTCTTCAATCGGGCGGGTGGCCACGCCGGAATCCATGGCAGCCTTGGCCACGGCCGGAGCGATCTTGACGATCAGGCGCGGGTCGAAGGGCTTGGGAATGACGTATTCCGGGCCGAAGGACAGTTCTTCGTCGCCGTAGGCGGTGGCAACCACGTCGGACTGTTCGGCCATGGCCAGATCGGCAATGGCGCGCACGGTGGCCAGCTTCATTTCTTCATTGATGGTGGTGGCGCCAACGTCCAGCGCACCACGGAAGATGAAGGGGAAGCACAGCACGTTGTTGACCTGGTTGGGGAAGTCGGAACGGCCGGTGCCGATGATGGCATCCGGGCGTACTTCTTTCACCAGCGGCGGCAGGATTTCCGGTTCCGGGTTGGCCATGGCCAGAATCACCGGATGGGCTGCCATGGTTTTCACCATGTCCTGGGTCACCAGACGCGGGCCGGACAGACCCATGAAGATGTCGACACCCACCATGGCATCGGCCAGCTTGCGTTTGCCGTTGTCGGCAATGGCGTAACGCTGCTTGGATTCGTCCAGCTTTTCGTCACGACCATGGTAGATCACGCCCTTGGAGTCGCAGACGGTGATGTTCTCGCGCTTCACACCGAGTGCCACCAAGAGGTCGAGGCAGGCGATGGCGGCAGCGCCGGCACCGGATGCGGCCACGCGGACATTGGCAATGTCCTTGTTGACCAGGCGCAGCGAGTTCAGTACGGCGGCGGCGGCCACGATGGCGGTACCGTGCTGGTCGTCATGGAAGACCGGAATGCCCATGCGTTCGCGGCACTTCTTTTCGATATAGAAGCACTCGGGCGCCTTGATGTCTTCCAGATTGATGCCACCGAAGGTCGGCTCCATGGCACAGATCATGTCAACCAGCTTGTCGGGGTCGTTTTCGTTCAGTTCGATGTCGAAAACGTCGATGCCGGCAAACTTCTTGAACAGCACGCCCTTGCCTTCCATCACCGGCTTGCCGGCCAGCGGGCCGATGTTGCCCAGACCCAGCACGGCGGTGCCGTTGGTGATGACGGCTACCAGATTGCCGCGAGCGGTGTATTTGTAGGCATTGAGCGGGTCTTCCACGATGGCGTCACACGGGGCGGCCACACCGGGGGAGTAGGCAAGGGCCAGATCACGCTGGGTAGCCAGCGGCTTGGTCGGGGATACTTGAATCTTGCCGGGCTGAGGGAACTGGTGGAAATCGAGTGCGGCTTGGCGCAGTTGCTCGTCCATTCGTGAACTCCTGGGTGGTTTCTTATGGTCGTTTTGAATTTAGCTCAATATTATAAGGGCTAACCCTCTACCGGGGCTATGGTCCTGTCAGACAAGATACGCGGCGAGGGCGTTCATCCCTGCCGCGTACCTTGTCCTGTCCTGCTTTTAATGCATCATACCTAACATTCGCGGCAGCCACAGCGAGATGCCGGGAATATATGTTACTGCGACCAGGAAGCCGAGCATGGTGAGCAGCCATGGCCACACTGCCACGGTCAGCTCGGTAATGCCCATCTTGGTAATGCCCGACGCCACATACAGATTCAACCCTACCGGCGGGTGACACATGCCGACTTCCATGTTCACCGCGATCAGGATGCCGAAGTGGATGGGGTTGACTCCCAGCTTGACGGCCACCGGGTACAGGATGGGCGCCATGATCAGCACGATGGCGGACGGGTCCATGAAGTTGCCGGCAGCCAGCAGCAGGATGTTGGTGACCAGCAGGAAGGCGACAATGCCCAGACCCTGTGCCGTCATCCAGGCGGCCATCGCTTGCGGGATCTGCTCCGATGCCATCAGGAAGGAGAACAGCACGGCATTGGTGATGATGTACAGCAGCATCGAGCTCATCGACGCAGCGTTGATCAGCACGCGCGGTACATCTTTCAGCCCCATGTCCTTGTAGACGAACACCGCAATGATGAAGGCGTATACCGCGGCCATGGCAGCCGCTTCGGTCGGGGTGAAGATGCCGCTGTAAATACCACCGATGACCAGCACGATCAGCAGCAGGCCCCACATGCATTCACGGAAGGCTTGCAGACGCTCGCCCCAGCTGGCGCGCGGCAGGCGTGGGTAATCGAACTTCTTCGCACGATACCAGGTGGTCAGGCCCAGCAGCACCGACAGGCATAGGCCGGGCAATACGCCGGCCATGAACAGCTGGCCTACCGAGGCCGTGCTCACCGGGGAGCCATCAGGGCCGGTGACATCCATGCCGGCAGTGGCAATGGAGTACATCACCAGGTTGATGGACGGCGGGAACAGAATGCCCAGTGCACCGGAAGTGGTGATGACGCCGGCACCAAAGCGTTGCGGATAACCCTGCTTGACCATGGCCGGCAGGATGATGGAGCCCACGGCCACCACGGTGGCGACGGACGAACCGGTAATGGCGGCAAACAAGGCGCAGGACACCACGCCGGCCAGACCCAGGCCGCCGTACCAGTGGCCAACCAGGGTGGTGGCAAAGCGGATCATCCGTTTGGCCACCCCGCCGTGCATCAGAAAATTACCCGCCAGGATGAAGAAGGGAATCGCCATGATTTCGAACTTCTCGATGCCGGTAAACAGCTTGAGCGCTACCGACTGGATAGGTACTTCCGTCATGGTGAATAGAAAGGTCAGTACCGTCAGACCCAGCGAGATGGAGATCGGCATGCCGGTCAGCATCAGCGTCAGCAGCAGACCGAAAATGATAAGCGTGGTCATTAGTGCTTGCCTCCGTGGTTCAGGTCGTGCGGGTGCAGATTGTCCAGTTCTTCTGCGCCTTCTTCCAGGCCATCAACATGGCCGTGATCATGCTTGGGCAGGCTGCCGGTCTTGATGAAGTTCCAGGTCACTTGCAGGAAGCGGAAGCACATCAGCGAAGAGCCGCAGGGAATGGCCAGATAAACCAGCCACATCGGCGCTTCCAGATCAGGCGAAGTCTGATCGGTATGGGCGATGGCCCAGACAAAATCACTACCCAGTGCAGCAATGACGCCGGTAAACAGGGCACCGGACAGCAGGCCGAAAATGATGAACTTGGCGCGGTTCTTGTCCGACAGGCGGTTGATCAGTACATCCACGCCCACGTGGATGCCGGTACGCACACCATAGGCGGCACCGAACTTGGCCATCCACACAAACAGATAGATGGTCAGTTCCTGTGCCCAGGCCATATTGATGTGGGCGAGGTAGGGTTGCAGAGTTTCGATGCCCGAGCCGTAGCGGTGCAATACCGCGGCAAAGGTGATGAGAGTGGCGCTTCCCATCAGCAGGGCAATCATCCACTCCTCAAGGTGATCGAGGAATTTCAGCATGATTGTTCTCTTTCAGCAAAAAAGAGCGTGGGTGCTAGCGCACGCACGCTCCATTCATGGGCCGATCAGTTGTTGGGATTAAAGCCGGTTTCTTTGTAGATCGCCTTCAGCAGGTCCGGGCCGATGCGTTCGGCCATCTTGGCGTGAACCGGCAGCATGGCTTTCTTGAAGGCAGCACGTTCCGCTGCGCTCGGGGTGTAGACCTGGGTCTTGCCGGAAGCCTTGATGGCGGCCAGCGAGCGGTCGTTTTCCTTCTTGGCGATGTCGTTGGCGTACTTGGAGGCATCGACGATGGCGCCATCCAGCTGGGTACGTACGTCAGCCGGCAGGCCATCCCAGAATTTCTTGTTGACGATGACGGCATAGCCCAGGAAACCGTGCTGGGTCAGCGTCAGGTTTTTCTGTACTTCGTAAGCCTTGCTGGTGTACAGGTTGGAGGCTTCCAGTTCGGTGCCGTCCACCACGCCGCTTTGCAGCGCCTGATACACTTCGGAGAAGGCCATGACTTGCGGCAGTGCGCCTACCGAGCGCATTTCTTCTTCCAGCACCTTGGACGACTGGATACGGATCTTCAGGCCCTTGAGGTCGGCCGGCGACTTGATCGGCTTGTTGGAAGAGAAGTTCTTGAAGCCGTTGTCCCAGTAAGCCAGGCCCTTGATGCCCTTGCTTTCTAGCTTGCCCAGCAATTGCTTGCCGATGGCACCGTGCATCACCTTGTTTACTTCGTCATAGTTGTCGAACACATACGGCAGGTCGAAAACTTCGAATTCCTTCACGCCCAACGGACCAAACTTGGCCAGCGACGGGGCCAGCATCTGAACCGCGCCCAGTTGCAGGGCTTCCAGTTCTTCCTTGTCCTTGTATAGCTGGCTGTTGGGATAAACCTGAACCTTGACCTTGCCGTGGGTACGCTCTTCCGCCAGTTTCTTGAAGTATTCGGCGGCCTTGCCCTTGGGGGTGTCCGGCGATACCACGTGGCTGAACTTGATGACGATTTCGCCAGCGGCCTGGGCCATGCCGGCTACACCAAAGGAAGCGCCGATCAGCAATGCAGCAATTTTCAGTTTCATGCGTGTCTCTCCGTTTCTGTTTCCGTTTGCGTTGAATGTTTTTGCTTTGTATTACAGCCCTTGTCTGTGGGCTGTTAATAGCGTGTAAAGTAGAAGGCGCGCCAACAACATGCCATTGGGGACTTCATCATTGGGGTTTTCCCGTACCGCTTATGCACGTGATCGATCTGCTTGCCCGCCGCCGTTCTCCCCGCCTGTTATGGCTGGGTACCTCGCTGACTCTCATTGCCCTGGTCATGGCGCTGGGGGGGCTGTTTTATCTGGTTTACCGCGACTGGGTGGATGAGCAGCACGACAATCTCATCCAGGAAGTGCTATGGCTGGAGCAGTCGATGCGCCTGCACATGGAGGCGCAGCAGGAGTGGGCCGAGGGCGTGGCGGCGGACATCGCCGGCGGCAAGGTGCCGCCCGAGCGCTTTGTGCCGACAGCGGCATTTTTCATGCGCGAAAGCCCGGAGGTCCTGCAGGTGCAGCAGTTCGACCAGAACGGCATGCTGCTGCGCGACCAGCACGGGCAGGTTGCTCCCGGCAAGGTATTGCATGGTGACGAGTTCGACGCAGTGTGGCGGGCCTCGCGCTTGCGCCGTGCTTCCTATGGCCAGCCCTATCGCCGCGCCGATGGCAAGTACCGTTTCGACCTGGCCGTGCCCATCATTGCCAATGAGAAATATCTGGGCAGCATCCGGCTGGTGTATCAGTTCGATCAGTTGCTGCACCGGCAGGTGCCATGGTGGATCGCCTCGAAAAACTACATCAGCTTTGTCGATGTGGGTGGCCGTACCCTGGCCAGCAAGTTCGACCCTTCCGAGCACCCCGGCACCATTTCCCACCAGACCAGTTTCGACCCGCCAGGCTTTGGCGTGTATCTGCGTGCCGTCAGCTACCGTTCCGGACTGGGGCTGACCCTGCCGGTGCTGACCGGGCTGATCATGCTGCTGGCAGCGGCCCTGTTGTACTCCATCTGGCGCATCCGCCGTCATATGCGCGAGCGTTCGCGCGCCGAGCATGCACTGGCCACCGAAGTGTCGCTAAGGCAGGCCATCGAGGACTGCATGAAAAGTGGTCTGGTGGCCATCAGCCTGGAAGGCGAAATATTGCGGGTTAACCGGGCGTTTTGCGAAATGCTGGGTTATGCGCCCGAGCAATTGGTAGGCCAGCGCCCACCCCATACCTTTTGGCCCAGTGCCGATCACCAGCAAATGCGTGCGGCCATGGAGGCGGTACGCCATGGCATGCAGCCCGAGCAGGGTTTCGAGCTGCGCTTTCAGTGCCAGAATGGCGAATTTGTCGAAGTGCGGTTGTATGCCACACCGCTGATCGAGCGCGATGGCAGCCATCGCGGCTGGATTGCCGCCTTGTTCGACATTACCGAGCGCAAACGGCAGCGGCTGGCGCTGAATGCCTCGCACCAGCGTTTCCTGACCGTGCTTAACGGCATGCAGGCCGGTGTCTGCGTGGTGAGCCAGCACAGCGGACAGCTGCTGTATGGCAATCCCACTTTTTCCTATTTATGGCTGGCTGATGAACCGGATGCGCCGTGCTGCCTGTTGTTGCCCGGCTTGCGGGAAGAGCCGGAACAGGATGATCTGGCCAGCGAGTTCACCCTGCAAAACGGTGTGCAGTGGTTCCAGATGCACCGTCGCCGGCTGGAGTGGGTCAGTGGCGAGCCGGCCTGGCTGGTGATTCTGAGTGATGTCACCGAAGAGCGGGAGCGGGAAGGGCGGGCGCAGGCGCAGCAGGAGCGCTTCCAGACCACCTCGCGCCTGATCGCCATGGGCGAGATGGCTTCCAGTCTGGCGCACGAGCTGAATCAGCCGCTTACCGCCATCAGCACCTACTCGGCTGGTCTGGCGCGACGCCTGCCGGAGCGGCTGGAGCTGCCCTCCGGTGTGCGCGAAGCGGTGGCGGCCATCAGCCAGCAGGCACAACGCGCCGGGCAGATCATCAAGAGCATCCGCGCCTTTGTCAAAAAGCACGAACCACAGCTGGAGAATGTCGATCCCTCACGCGTGGTGGCGCGGGCGGCAGGGCTGGCCGAGATGATGGCCTTCAAGGCGGGGGTGCAGCTGGTGATCGAGCAGGACGGGACAGCCTGCCGGCTGGACATGGACCCGGTGCTGATCGAGCAGGTTTTGCTCAATCTGATGAAGAACGCCATCGAAGCCATGGTGGAGGCGCAAACCCGGCGGCCGCATATCGTGGTGCGCACCACGGTGGGGCCAGCGTTCTGGCGGGTAGAGGTGGCGGATAACGGGCCTGGCCTCAGCGACAATATCAAGAAAGAGCTGTTTACCCCGTTTTATTCCACCAAGCCGGATGGCATGGGCATAGGCCTGAACATCTGTCGTTCGATTGTGGAATTCCACCGCGGCGAATTCAGTGTCAATTCCACCGTGGCTGGCGGCTGCGTATTCTGGTTCACCCTGCCGCTACGTCGCGGCAATGAGAACACATGAGTCGTGAGCTTGCGCTTTTTTAAAAAGGTAGAGGCAAGGGCGCAGCATGGTGATAGTGGCTGCTGCTGAACGGCTAGTCGATGTGCCACGGCCGGTCTGCGCCTGTCACGTCGCGGCGATTCCGCCATGACATCATGAAAAACGGCGCCCGAAGGCGCCGTTGTGAGACAGGCAGTCTAGTGTTGACTGGGCTGCAAGATGGTTTCCTGCGTTTCTTCCAGCATGTCCGGATAGTCGCGGCTGTAATGCAGGCCACGGCTCTCCTTGCGTAGCAGTGCCGAACGCACGATCAGCTCGGCAGTCTGTACCAGATTGCGCAGCTCGATCAGATCGTTGGTGACATGGAAGTTGCTGTAGTAGTCGTTGATCTCTTCCGACAGCAGACGAATCCGGCTCAGTGCCCGCATCAGCCGCTTGTTGGTACGCACGATGCCGACATAGTCCCACATGGCGCGGCGCAGCTCGTCCCAGTTATGCGAGATCACCACCTCCTCGTCGTTGTCCGTCACCTGGCTGTCATCCCAGTCCGGGATTGGCGGCAGGGTGATGTCCGGTGCGGCCAGAATGTCCTCGGCGGCTGCCTTGCCGATGACCAGACACTCCAGCAGCGAGTTGCTGGCCAGCCGGTTGGCTCCGTGCAGGCCAGTACACGCTACCTCACCTACGGCATACAGCGCGTCTACATCGGTATGGCCGGTCAGGTCAGTCACCAGGCCGCCGCAGGTAAAGTGCACGGCCGGCACCACCGGAATCGGCTCCTGGGTAATATCAATGCCCAGCTCAAGGCAGTGGGCGTAGATATTGGGGAAGTGCTCCTTGATGAAATTGGCCGGCTTGTAGGAAATGTCCAGATACACACAATCCAGGCCATGCTTCTTCATCTCGAAGTCGATGGCGCGCGCTACTACGTCACGCGGTGCCAGCTCGGCACGCGGATCGTGATCCGGCATGAAGCGGGTGCCATCCGGCAATTTCAGAATGCCCCCCTCGCCACGTACCGCTTCCGAAATCAGGAAAGACTTAGTGTGCGGGTGGTACAGGCAAGTGGGGTGGAACTGGATGAACTCCATATTGCCCACCCGGCAGCCCGCGCGCCAGCCCATGGCAATACCATCGCCAGTCGCCGTATCCGGGTTGGTGGTATATAGATAGACCTTGCCGGCCCCGCCGGAAGCCAGCATGGTGTGCTTGGCGGCAATGGTGACAATCTGGTCCAGCGTCTTGTCCAGCGCATACACCCCATAGCAGCGCTTGCCTTCCAGCCCCAGTTTGCGCGAAGTGATCAGATCGATGGCAATGAAGTCTTCCAGAACCGTGATATTCGGATGTGCCTTGATCTTCTGCCCCAGGGTAGAGGTCACGGCAGCACCAGTGGCATCGGCAGCGTGGATGATGCGGCGATGGCTGTGGCCACCCTCGCGCGTCAGGTGATAGCCGGTCTTGTGGGTATCATCACGGGTAAACGGCACGCCCAGGGCAATCAGCCAGTCAATTGCCTCCTTGGAATGCTCCACGATAAAACGCGTCGCCTCTTCATTACATAGCCCGGCACCGGCAATCAGCGTATCGCGGATATGCTCTTCAACCGAATCCTCGGTATCCAGCACGGCGGCGATACCACCCTGGGCATAAGTCGAGCTGCCTTCCAGCAGATCGCGCTTGGTAATCAGGCCAACTTTGCGAGTAGCAGCCAGATGCAGGGCCAGCGTCATGCCGGCCAGACCACTACCGATAATCAGAACATCAAACTTGAGCATGGCAGATGCCGCCGTCAGGGCGGTGTAGGGCAGTTTGCAGAAGGCTCAAGATTAGCAGAACAGCCGTCGGGCGGCATCAGCGTTGTCTATCTATATAGGCAAGCCTCTCAATCCGGCATTGGGTTCTGCTCAATCACCCGGTCATCAGATAGCCAATCCGGCGGGTTGGACACTTATTTGGATATCAACAAGGCGCTGTGGGTGCTTGATTCGGGTCGATATGAGGCAGCGGGGATGGAGGTGTCACTGCACCGCAATAAAACCCCTTTGGCATAGTTGTTTGTCCATCAGTGACTTAGCCCGATGAGAGTCGATGTTTGGCCAGAATCTGCACTTTTCTTCGCACAAAGTGTTGACGAGGACAGGGTGCGGCGGTATAGTTCGCCTCCTCAGCAGACAACGCAGCGACGGAAACGAAACGCAGCGACCTGCACCGCTCTTTAAAAAACAGAATAACCGATAGGTGTGAGTACTTGGCGAAAGCCAAATACTTGCACTGCAAGAAGAAGAAGTACTTGTTTATTTCTTTGATCTTGCGTGCCAGAAAATTTGCTATGAGATTGAACTGAAGAGTTTGATCCTGGCTCAGATTGAACGCTGGCGGCATGCTTTACACATGCAAGTCGAACGGTAACAGGGAGCTTGCTCCGCTGACGAGTGGCGAACGGGTGAGTAATGCGTCGGAACGTGCCGAGTAGTGGGGGATAACTATCCGAAAGGATAGCTAATACCGCATACGCTTTGAGAAGGAAAGCAGGGGATCGTAAGACCTTGCGCTATTCGAGCGGCCGACGTCTGATTAGCTAGTTGGTGAGGTAAGAGCTCACCAAGGCGACGATCAGTAGCGGGTCTGAGAGGATGATCCGCCACACTGGGACTGAGACACGGCCCAGACTCCTACGGGAGGCAGCAGTGGGGAATTTTGGACAATGGGCGCAAGCCTGATCCAGCCATGCCGCGTGTCTGAAGAAGGCCTTCGGGTTGTAAAGGACTTTTGTCAGGGAGGAAATCCCTAAGGTTAATACCCTTGGGGGATGACAGTACCTGAAGAATAAGCACCGGCTAACTACGTGCCAGCAGCCGCGGTAATACGTAGGGTGCAAGCGTTAATCGGAATTACTGGGCGTAAAGCGTGCGCAGGCGGTTGTGTAAGTCTGATGTGAAAGCCCCGGGCTCAACCTGGGAACTGCATTGGAGACTGCACGGCTAGAGTGCGTCAGAGGGGGGTAGAATTCCGCGTGTAGCAGTGAAATGCGTAGAGATGCGGAGGAATACCGATGGCGAAGGCAGCCCCCTGGGATGACACTGACGCTCATGCACGAAAGCGTGGGGAGCAAACAGGATTAGATACCCTGGTAGTCCACGCCCTAAACGATGTCAACTAGCTGTTGGGGGTTTGAATCCTTGGTAGCGTAGCTAACGCGAGAAGTTGACCGCCTGGGGAGTACGGCCGCAAGGTTAAAACTCAAAGGAATTGACGGGGACCCGCACAAGCGGTGGATGATGTGGATTAATTCGATGCAACGCGAAAAACCTTACCTGGTCTTGACATGTACAGAACTTTCCAGAGATGGATAGGTGCCCGAAAGGGAGCTGTAACACAGGTGCTGCATGGCTGTCGTCAGCTCGTGTCGTGAGATGTTGGGTTAAGTCCCGCAACGAGCGCAACCCTTGCCATTAGTTGCTACCATTTAGTTGAGCACTCTAATGGGACTGCCGGTGACAAACCGGAGGAAGGTGGGGATGACGTCAAGTCCTCATGGCCCTTATGACCAGGGCTTCACACGTCATACAATGGTCGGTACAGAGGGTCGCGAAGCCGCGAGGTGGAGCCAATCTCATAAAACCGATCGTAGTCCGGATCGCACTCTGCAACTCGAGTGCGTGAAGTCGGAATCGCTAGTAATCGCGGATCAGCATGCCGCGGTGAATACGTTCCCGGGTCTTGTACACACCGCCCGTCACACCATGGGAGTGAGTTTCACCAGAAGTGGGTAGGCTAACCGTAAGGAGGCCGCTTACCACGGTGGGATTCATGACTGGGGTGAAGTCGTAACAAGGTAGCCGTAGGGGAACCTGCGGCTGGATCACCTCCTTTCTAGAGAAGGCGATCGTCAAGTATTCACAACCTATCGGTTATTCGTGATTTAAGGGTAGTAACTGGGTTTGTAGCTCAGCTGGTTAGAGCACTGTGTTGATAACGCAGGGGTCGTAGGTTCGAGTCCTACCAGACCCACCAGTTTGGGGGATTAGCTCAGTTGGGAGAGCACCTGCTTTGCAAGCAGGGGGTCGTCGGTTCGATCCCGTCATCCTCCACCATTCTTACAGTGCAAACAAAAGCGCACACAACCTGTCAGGGTTGCGTGAATTTCTGTTTGCGTTGTTTTTACAATGCCCGATCTTTAACAAACTGAAGAAGCCGAATTAATTAGACGGCGAGATGAAATACATGGAGTTAATTCTGCATGTAGGACAAATCGTCATCTTGGGAATTTGATTGTATCTAGTGTCATGTCGCCATATCAAAAGGGGCGGTGTGGCACGTCGCACAAACACATTCTGTCGGATTGGTAATTTAGGTTACTGAAATGATAGGGTCAAGCGACTAAGTGCATCTGGTGGATGCCTTGGCGATCACAGGCGATGAAGGACGTGTAAGCCTGCGAAAAGCGCGGGGGAGCTGGCAATAGAGCTTTGATCCCGCGATGTCCGAATGGGGAAACCCACCTAGCAATAGGTATCCCAGACTGAATACATAGGTCTGTGGAGGCGAACCGAGTGAACTGAAACATCTAAGTAACTCGAGGAAAAGAAATCAACCGAGATTCCGTCAGTAGTGGCGAGCGAACGCGGAATAGCCTGTATGTGATAGAGATTGAGATAGTGGAAGGACCTGGAAATGTCCGCCATAGTGGGTGATAGCCCCGTACACGAAATTTCATTCTTGGTACTAAGCATACGAAAAGTAGGGCGGGACACGCGAAATCCTGTTTGAAGATGGGGGGACCATCCTCCAAGGCTAAATACTCGTGATCGACCGATAGTGAACCAGTACCGTGAGGGAAAGGCGAAAAGAACCCCGGGAGGGGAGTGAAATAGAACCTGAAACCGGATGCATACAAACAGTGGGAGCCTCGTAAGGGGTGACTGCGTACCTTTTGTATAATGGGTCAGCGACTTACGTTCAGTAGCAAGCTTAACCGCATAGGGGAGGCGTAGGGAAACCGAGTCCGAATAGGGCGATTTAGTTGCTGGGCGTAGACCCGAAACCGAGTGATCTATCCATGGCCAGGATGAAGGTGCGGTAACACGCACTGGAGGTCCGAACCCACTAGTGTTGCAAAACTAGGGGATGAGCTGTGGATAGGGGTGAAAGGCTAAACAAACTCGGAGATAGCTGGTTCTCCCCGAAAACTATTTAGGTAGTGCCTCATGTATCACTTCCGGGGGTAAAGCACTGTTATGGCTAGGGGGTCATTGCGATTTACCAAACCATGGCAAACTCTGAATACCGGAAAGTGCGAGCATGGGAGACAGACGGTGGGTGCTAACGTCCATCGTCAAGAGGGAAACAACCCAGACCGCCAGCTAAGGTCCCAAATGATCAGTTAAGTGGTAAACGAAGTGGGAAGGCCCAGACAGCCAGGATGTTGGCTTAGAAGCAGCCATCATTTAAAGAAAGCGTAATAGCTCACTGGTCGAGTCGTCCTGCGCGGAAGATGTAACGGGGCTCAAACTGATAACCGAAGCTGCGGATTTGCACGTAAGTGCAGATGGTAGGGGAGCGTTCTGTAGGTCTGTGAAGGTGTCTCGTAAGGGATGCTGGAGATATCAGAAGTGCGAATGCTGACATGAGTAGCGATAAAGCGGGTGAAAAGCCCGCTCGCCGAAAGCCCAAGGTTTCCTACGCAACGTTCATCGGCGTAGGGTGAGTCGGCCCCTAAGGCGAGGCTGAAAAGCGTAGTCGATGGGAAACGGGTTAAAATTCCCGTACTTTTGTGTAGTGCGATGTGGGGACGGAGAAGGTTAGGTCAGCGGCCTGTTGGAATAGGTCGTTCAAGCTGGTAGGTGGTTAGGGTAGGCAAATCCGCCCTTTCATTCAACACCGAGAAGTGATAACGAGGGTCTACGGACCTGAAGTGACTGATACCACGCTTCCAGGAAAAGCCACTAAGCTTCAGCTACACAAGAACCGTACCGCAAACCGACACAGGTGGGCAGGATGAGAATTCTAAGGCGCTTGAGAGAACTCAGGAGAAGGAACTCGGCAAATTGATACCGTAACTTCGGGAGAAGGTATGCCTCTTTAGGTGAGATCCCTTGCGGATGGAGCTTGGAGAGGTCGCAGAGAATCGGTGGCTGCGACTGTTTATCAAAAACACAGCACTCTGCCAACACGAAAGTGGACGTATAGGGTGTGACGCCTGCCCGGTGCTGGAAGGTTAAGTGATGGGGTGCAAGCTCTTGATCGAAGCCCCAGTAAACGGCGGCCGTAACTATAACGGTCCTAAGGTAGCGAAATTCCTTGTCGGGTAAGTTCCGACCCGCACGAATGGCGTAACGATGGCCACACTGTCTCCTCCTGAGACTCAGCGAAGTTGAAGTGTTTGTGAAGATGCAATCTCCCCGCTGCTAGACGGAAAGACCCCGTGAACCTTTACTGTAGCTTTGCATTGGACTTTGAAGTGGTTTGTGTAGGATAGGTGGGAGGCTTTGAAGCCAGGACGCTAGTTCTGGTGGAGCCAACCTTGAAATACCACCCTGACCCCTTTGAGGTTCTAACCTTGGTCCGTTATCCGGATCGGGGACAGTGCATGGTAGGCAGTTTGACTGGGGCGGTCTCCTCCCAAAGTGTAACGGAGGAGTTCGAAGGTTACCTAGGTACGGTCGGAAATCGTGCTGATAGTGCAATGGCAAAAGGTAGCTTAACTGCGAGACCGACAAGTCGAGCAGGTGCGAAAGCAGGACATAGTGATCCGGTGGTTCTGTATGGAAGGGCCATCGCTCAACGGATAAAAGGTACTCCGGGGATAACAGGCTGATACCGCCCAAGAGTTCACATCGACGGCGGTGTTTGGCACCTCGATGTCGGCTCATCACATCCTGGGGCTGTAGCCGGTCCCAAGGGTATGGCTGTTCGCCATTTAAAGTGGTACGTGAGCTGGGTTCAAAACGTCGTGAGACAGTTTGGTCCCTATCTGCAGTGGGCGTTGGAAGTTTGACGGGGGCTGCTCCTAGTACGAGAGGACCGGAGTGGACGAACCTCTGGTGTACCGGTTGTCACGCCAGTGGCATTGCCGGGTAGCTAAGTTCGGAAGAGATAACCGCTGAAAGCATCTAAGCGGGAAACTCGCCTGAAGATGAGACTTCCCTGAGGGCTTGACCCTCCTGAAGAGTCGTTCGAGACCAGGACGTTGATAGGTCGGGTGTGGAAGCGCTGTGAGGCGTTAAGCTAACCGATACTAATTGCTCGTGAGGCTTGATCCTATCATTTGAGTGGCTTGGGAGACCAAGACCGAATGGATAGTGAGTGTGCGACGCGATCAAAGATCCAAGAGTAAGATATCTAATTAATTCAGTGTTCCAGACGGAGTCTGGGGTACAAAGCTTCTTCGAGTTTGTTGACAGTTTATGTCTGGTGGCCATAGCGAGGTGGTCCCACGCCTTCCCATCCCGAACAGGACCGTGAAACGCCTTAGCGCCGATGATAGTGTGGCATTCGCCATGTGAAAGTAGGACACCGCCAGACTCCCCATACACAAGCCCAGCTCAACAGAGCTGGGCTTTGTGCGTTTGGGCCTGGCCTGAGTGCCCACAAGCCGCCCAAGGGCGGCTTTGTTGTGTCGGGGGGGGGGCAGGCTAAGCAGTACTACTTCTGTAACAGATGGCGTGGTGACGTTACAATACGCAATCTTTGCTATCTTGGCCGCCAGCTGGCGGCGTTTCCTGCTGCTAGCCCAGAAAGACTCCCTTGGCCGAATTCCTGCGTAAACGATTGCACCTGTTTGTTCTATTGTGGCTGGGTGTGGCGCTCATGGTCGGGATTCAGTGGGCCATGTCCGAATATCAGCGCATACAGGAAGATTTTGATCGCAGCGCCAGGCTGGCACATGGGGTGGTTGCACGCAAGCTGGATCAGAATGAATCAGTTCTTGCCGCTCTGGATGCCCTGCTGATGACGCGGCAGAAATTTGACATGCCTGTTCTCAAGGCCTTTTCACATCAGATTCTTTCGCATTACTCCCAGCTGTATACCGTGGAATTTTTCCAGAATGTGACCCGGGATAACCGGCAAGCATTTCTGGATGAGATGCAGCAGCGTTTCGGCAAAACCTTTTTTATCCGTGATTTCGATATTGTGGGGCGTCGTAGCTGGGTGCCGGCGCCGGTGCGCGACCAGCATCTGGTCGTAACCATGATAGAGCCGGACATCCCGGCAGCCAGTTCGGTATATGGCTATGATGTGCTGCACGAGCCGCGCTTTGCGGCGGACATGCTCAAGGCGATGCAGAGTGGTCACAAGCTGGCATCGGCACCGTTTGATCTCTATGAGGGTGGGCGGGTTTACCTGCTGATGCAGCCGGTATTCCTGGGGGCGAATGGGACTGTTGGCGTCGCTGGTCGTGGTCAACTGGTCGGTGTGGTTGCGCTGGTGGTGTATTGTGAAAAATTGCTGAACATCTCGCCGGCTGAAGGTGTGCCGGCTGAGCTGGATTTGTCGATTCTGACTACGGACAGCAGCCGTGCCATTTTCAATGCCCATGGCAAGCATGCCGATGCCGGTCGTTGGTTGCCTACCTTGTCACGCCTGGAGCTGAGCCTACCGCTGGTGAGCGAGTCACAGCCTTTTGTGCTGCGGGTTGGCAAGGATGTATTGCTGAGTGATTTCAAGCTTGGTGGCTTACTGCTGCGTGAAGGGCTGATTTTGTCGCTGGTGATTTCGCTGTGGCTGATCTACAGCCAGCGGCAGGCGATGAAGAGGGCGCAAAGCCAGGCGGATGAGGCCATTTTCCTGCAGAGTGAGCGCGCAGCGGTAACCCTGAACGCAGTACACGATGGCGTGATCACCCTGGATCCGCAGCAAAACATCGAGATGGCCAATCCGATGGCACTGACCCTGTTGGGCATGAGCCGGGAGGAGGTGATAGGCCAGCCTTTCCTGAACGTATTCCGCTTGATTGGCGAGCTGTCTGCCGAGTTGGCAGAAGATCCGGTGAGCGAGTGCTATCGTGCCGCCCATACCGTGGAGTTGCCGGAGCGCATGCAGCTGGCAACCGCCAAAGGACATGTGCGGCTGGTGGAGGGGGCGATTGCGCCGCTGTTTTCGCGTAATGGCAATCTGACCGGCGTGGTGTGCGCGCTGCGTGATATGGGGCCGGTACGGCAACGTGCCGCTGAGGCGCTGGAGGCCAGCGAGCTGCGGGTGAAGGAACACCTGGAAAAGCTGTCGCATGTGGCGCGCCTGCATACTATGGGTGAAATGGCTTCCGGCATTGCACATGAAGTGAATCAGCCACTGACCGCCATTTCCAATTACTGCCAGGCCTCCTTGCAGCTGCTGGAGTTTGGTGAAGACAGCCGTCCGCAAGTGGAGTCTGCGCTCAGGCTGGCGGTGGCGCAGGCAGATCGTGCCGGGGAGATCATCAAACGTTTGCGGGCGCTGGTCAGCAAGCGGGCGATGGAAATACGGCTGATCGACCTCAACCAGGTGGTGGGAAACTGCATGTTCCTCGCCGAGTACGACCTGAAGGAGCGTGGCATCGAGATGGTGCAGTTGTTGTCGGTCTATCCGATGGCGGTGATGGCCGATAGCATCCAGATGGAGCAGGTGGTGCTGAACCTGCTGTCCAATGCCATGGATGCGCTACGCGACGAACCGGTGATGAAGCGCCACATCATCATTCATACCCGGCGCGAGGGTAAAAAGGCCATTCTGGAGGTGCGTGATACCGGGCGTGGCATCTCGCCGGAGTCGCTGGAGGTGCTGTTCCATCCCTTCTTCTCGACCAAGCAGAACGGCATGGGGCTGGGCTTGTCGATTTGCCAGACCATTGTCGAGCAATATGGCGGGCTGATCTGCGCTGAAAACATTCCGGCCAGCGGTGCCTGCTTCCGTATCGAATTGCCGCTGTCTCAGACGGTGACCGCGCCGGTGCAGGAGCCGTCCACCAGTTAGCCGGGCAATCAGACAGATAGACAAAGAGCCGCATGATGCGGCTCTTGTCGTTTGTAATCAGGCTGGATTTCAGCGTGGCTCGACTACCACCTGGGTGCGCTGGGCGCGTTCTTCACGCGGCGTGATGCCGAAATGGTTGCGGTAGGTGCTGGAGAAATGCGGGCCGCTGGAAAAACCGCAAGCCAGGCCGATCTGCACGATGGATTTGCTGGTCTGCTGCAGCAGCTGGCGCGCTCGGCTCAGGCGTAGTTCCAGATAATATTTGGATGGCACCGTGCTGAGGTACTGCTTGAACAGCCGTTCCAGCTGACGTCGCGACACGCCGACGTAGTAGGCGATGTCATCGGTGGTCAGCGGTTCTTCGATATTGGCTTCCATCAGGCTGACGGCTTCGGTCAGCTTGGGCTGGCTGCCGCCTATGCGGGTGGCCAACGGAATGCGCTGGCGTTCGTTACCAGGACGCACCCGTTCGATGCTGAACATTTCCGACAGGCGGGCGGTGAATTCATGACCATGCAGGCTGCCGACCAGCGACAGCATGAAGTCCAGCGTGGCTGCACCGCCAGCACAACTCATGCGGCTGCGGTCAATCTCGTACAGATTGGACGAGACGATGACCTCGTGGAATTCCTCGGTGAAGCGGCTGATTTCCTGCCAGTGTATGGTGGCGCGAAAGCCGTTCAGCAAGCCGGCGCGCGCCATCCAGTAGCTGCCGCAGCCAATACCGGCGATGGGTAGCTTGTCGGTGTGCAGGCCGCTGATGCTTTTGAGGAATTCGTCCAGATTGACTTCAATGGTGATGTCGTCGGCCAGCACGAACAGGCCGTCCAGCTTGGGTGCATAGGCCAGCGGCAGGTCCACCGGCAGTTTCAGGCCGTTGGACATGGCAACCGGCAAGCCATTGAGCGAGAGCGGCAGGAATTCATACAGCTTTTTTTCGGCCAGCTGATTGGCCCGGGTCAGCACTTCGCTGGCAATGGCGAAATCGGCCATGGAAGCGTGTGGAAGCAGGAGAAAACCGTAGCGTAACGGTTTGGCAGCGTGCATTGGATGACCCATGTTTTCCAAAAAAAGTGAGCACTATACCAAAAAAGCAGGTCATGCCGTGGTTGGCATGACGCTGCTATCTGACAGGCATTGTACGATTTATTTAAGACTGCCGGAGAGGAATTGTGCAAGCCGCTCACTTTGCGGATTGACCAGCACTTCCTTGGGGTTGCCTTGCTCTTCGATTTTCCCTTTGTGCAGGAAAATCACGTGGTTGGACACCTCGCGGGCAAAGCCCATTTCGTGGGTGACCACCACCATGGTGCGGCCTTCACGCGCCAGGTCCTGCATGACGCGCAGTACTTCGCCGACGAGTTCCGGGTCCAGTGCGGATGTCGGTTCGTCAAACAGCATCACCTCCGGTTCCATGGCCAGGGCGCGGGCAATGGCGACACGCTGTTGCTGGCCACCGGACATGTGAGAGGGGTATTTGCCCTCGACATCCTTCAGCCCCACCTTGTCCAGGTATTTGCGTGCGCGGGCAATGGCTTCGTCGCGGGAGAGGCCCAGTACGTGGATGGGCGCTTCGATGATGTTTTCCAGCACGGTCATGTGTGCCCACAGATTGAAGTGCTGGAACACCATGGCCAGTTTGGTGCGGATGCGTTCCAGCTGCTTGTGGCTGGCGGCACGCAGCGCGCCGGTTTTCTTGTCGGCGACCAGTTGCAGCTCTTCGCCGCCCAGCTGGATCTGCCCGCTATTGGGATGCTCCAGCATGTTGATGCAGCGCAGGAAGGTACTCTTGCCCGAGCCGGAGGAGCCGATGATGCTGATCACATCGCCGGCATGCGCGGTAAGCGATACACCCTTGAGGACTTCGTGGCTGCCATAGCTTTTGTGCAGGTCGGCAACGCGCAGTTTGATGTTGGTGGCTGGTGCCGCGTCGGTATGTTTCATGCTTGCAACCCTTGTTCTAAGGTTTCATCTGCCGCTGTGGGATGGCGGCCATTGCTGAAAGAGGGCGGCGCTATTGCCGCCCACGCTGTCAATGCTTGCGCGGGGCCAGATAGGCCAGCCAGCGTTGCTCTGCCTGCTTGAATAGCCAGACAAACAGAAAGGTCAGTGCCAGATAGATGGCACCTGCCACCAGAAACGGCTCGAACGCCATATAGGTGTCGCTGTAGATGCGGCGTGCCACGCCGGTGATGTCGGCCAGGGTGACCAGGCCGGCTACCGCCGTGCTTTGCATCATCATGATCACTTCGTTGCTATAGGCCGGCAGGGCACGACGCAGGGCAGACGGAATCACGATACGGCGCATCATCAACCATTTGCTCATGCCCATGGCACGTGCTGCCTCGATTTCGCCCCAGTGGGTGGTGCGAATCTGGCCGGCGATGATTTCGGTGGTATAGGCGGCGGTATTCAGGGTGAAGGCCAGAATGGCGCAGAACCAGGCATCCTGCAGGTATTGCCACATCCAGCTATCCCGTACCGCGTCAAACTGCGACAGGCCGTAATAGATGATGAACAGCTGTACCAACAGCGGTGTGCCGCGGAACACATAGGTATACAGCCAGACGCTGCCGGAGAGCAGGCGGTTTTTCGATACCCGGCCCAGTGCCAGCGGAATGGCCAGCAGCATGCCCAGCAGCAGCGATGCGCCCAGCAGTTGCAGCGTCATGACGATGCCGTCGCTGGTACTCAGCAGCGGCTGGCCATCGGCTCCGCCCAGAAAGGCCGGCAGCTTGTCCAGAATCAGGTGAAAGTCGATCACAGGCCGTTCTCCTTCAGACCGGTGGAATAACGGCGCTCCAGCATGCCCAGCAGGATGTTGGAAACGCTGGTGATCACCAGGAAGATCACCGCCACCAGCATGTAGACGGTAAACGGCTCCTGGGTATTGGACTTGGCTGCATCGGCGCGATACATCACGTCATTCAGGCCGATCACCGATACCAGCGCGGTGGATTTCACCAGTACCAGCCAGTTGTTGGTGAAGCTGGGCAGGGCGAAGCGCACCATTTGCGGAAAAGTGATGCGCAGGAAGATGCGCAGCGGCCCCATGCCATAGGCGGCACCGGCTTCCATCTGCCCCTTGGGCACCGCCATGATGGCGCCGCGAAAGGTTTCGGTCATATAGGCACCGAAAATGAAGCCCAGTGTCAGCACCCCGGCGATAAAGGGGTCGATGTCCGGTGCTGCCAGGCCCATGGCCGTGGCGGCATCGTTCAGCAGCATCTGCACGCCGAAGAACAGCAAAAACATCCACACCAGGTCCGGCACGCCGCGCACCACGGTGGAATACAGCTCGGCCAGCGTACGCAAGGCTTTGGACGGGGCCATCTTGAACATGGCACCGATCAGGCCCAGTACCACTGAAACGGCCAGCGATGCCGCTGCCAGCTTCAGCGTCAGCACCGCGCCGTCGAGGATGCTGGGAAGATATCCGTGTAAAAACATGTACTACCCCTGTGTTTCCCGGGAAGGGACGGTGACGGCAGCGGGCTGCCGTCACCACCGCAACGGTTTATTTGCCGTAGATGTCGAAGCTGAAGTACTTCTTCTGGATCTTGTCGTAGCTGCCGTCGGCACGAATCTGCTGCAATGCCTTGTTGATGCGGGCCAGCAGGGCCTGGTCGGTCTTGCGTACGGCGACGGCCGCGCCTTCACCGAAGTATTTCACCTCGTTGTATTCCGGGCCGGCAAATGCATAGCCCTTGCCGGACGGTGTCTTGATGAAGTCGGACTCACCCACGGCGGCATCGACAAAGCTGGCATCCACGCGGCCGGCCTTCAGGTCGAGGAAGGATTCCGGGGCCTTGGCGTAGGACACCAGTTTGGCACCCAGCTTCACCCAGTTGTCGCGGGCGTATTTTTCCTGGATGGACGAGCGCAGCACGCCGATTTTCTTGCCCTTGAACCAAGCATCGTTGATCTGGCTACCCTGTTTGGCAACCAGCCGGCTGGGCATGTTGTAGTACTTGTTCGAGAAGCTGACGACCTTCTTGCGCTCTTCGGTGATGTTCATCGAGGCGATGATGGCATCGAACTTGCGGGTCTGCAGGGCAGGGATGATGCCGTCGAAGTCTTGCGGCACCACTTCGCAAGTCACTTTCATGGCCGTGCACAGAGCCTGGGCGATATCGGGGTCGAAGCCCTTCATCTTGCCATCAGGGCCTTGCTGGGAGAACGGGGGGTAACTGGCGTCGGTGGCAAAGCGCAGGGTTTCGCTATGGGCGGCCGTGGTCATGCCGAGCGCGCACGCGCCCAGCACCATGAGGGACTTGAACATGGTTTCTCCGGTGAGTCTTGTCGTTGTTATGTGTGGCGATGCCTGCCGGCGAGCGTGTCGCCGGCAGGATAGGGCTAGACGGCAGGGCTTGCCGTGTTAGCCGCCGTAGACGTCAAAGCGGAAGTACTTGTCCTGTACTTTCTTATAGCTGCCATCCTTGCGGATCTGCTCGATGGCCTTGTTCAGGCGGCTGCTCAGTGCCTGATTGCCCTTTTTCACGGCGATGCCCGCACCCAGGCCGAAGTATTTCACGTCGGCGTAGTTGGGGCCGACAAAGGCGTAACCCTTGCCGCCGTCAGTCTTGAGGAATTCCTGTTCGCCTACCGCGCCATCAACGAAGACGGCATCAACGCGGCCGGCTTTCAGGTCGAGGAAGGATTCAGGTGACTTGGTGTAGGCCACGATGGTGGCACCGCTCTTGCCCCAGAAATCGCGGGCGAACTTTTCCTGGGTAGAGGCGCGCAGCACGCCGATCTTCTTGCCCTTGAACGCGGTCTGGGTGACCTGGGTATTGCTCTTGGCAATGATGCGGCTGGCGATGTTGTAGTACTTGTTGCTGAAGTCGACCGCCTTCTTGCGCTCTTCGGTGATCTGCATCGAAGACAGGATGGCGTCGAACTTATTGGCATTCAATGCGGGAATCAGGCCGTCCCAGTCCTGCGGCACGATCTGGCAGCTTACTTTCATGGCGGTGCACAGTGCCTTGGCCATGTCGATGTCAAAACCTTCCGGCTTGCCATCGGCCCCCTGTTTGGAGAACGGGGGGTAGTTCAGGTCTACACCAAAGCGGATGGTTTCGGCATGGGCGGCAAAACCGGACAGGCTGACTGCAACTGCAGCAGCAAAAATGACCTTCTTCATATGTGTCTCTGCTTCTCGCATGGCAAAGAAAGATCGTGCGATCTTTCTCATGGTCTTACTTTGTAAACCCGGCGTGGATGGGATGGCTGCCGTAACGGGTACGATAGCGCGGCCGGAACCTGTTGTTGTTATGCCTGCATACGCCTCCTGTGAAGACGCCAGGCAATGGTGGCAGGAAATGTCCAGCCCAACAATCAGTCGCATTTGCGGCGGATAGCCCAAAATTGCGAAGGGGCGCATTTTACCCCTATTTGTATTCAAAGTGAAACGTCATCAAAATCATGCACTTAACTATTGATTGTCGGATTGTATACAATGTAGGCTGTGCAAGCCATTTTGTAATTGGCTGTCGCATTGCTATAAGGCAAATAGTGGGAGAAAAACCAGCCCTGCCCATGCGGCGGGTTTTTCATGCTGCACTGCATCCCATCTTTCTGTAAGTCGGTGTCGCATTAAGGAAATCCCGATGGTAGCGGGGTTACTACAATGCCCCGACACAAACCGTGCATACAACAAGAGAAGCCCCATGTCGCTTACCAACAAGACCGAACTGGCGAGCCTGATTGCTGATATCCAGGCCGTTGCACAGAGCAAGCTTTCATCCAAGGAGACACAACAACTCGCCGGCTTCTTCCCGATCTACTTCGAAGAAACCGAGCATGCCGACCTGCGCCAGTTCTCGTCGCTGGACCTGTTTGGCGCCGCGCTGGCCCATTTCGAGTTCGCCCGCAAGCGCAGCCCCGGTCAGCACAAGGTACGCATCTATACTCCCGATTTCGAGCGCGATGGCTGGCAGAGTACCCATTCGGTGATTGAAGTCGTCAACGATGACATGCCTTTCCTCATCGACTCCATTTCCATGCTGCTGTCCCGCTACAACATCAATCTGCACCTGCTGGTGCATCCGGTGCTGTCGGTTGGCCGTGACAAGAATGGCAATCTGCAGGAAATCAAGCGTACGCAGGACCGCAGCCTGCCGCTGGAATCCTTCATCCACGTGCAGATCGACCGCGTCAGCGATGCCGCCACCCTGCACAAGCTGGAAAGCGAACTGAACCGCATCATCGCCGATATCCGTCTGCTGGTCAGCGACGAGCCGAAAATGCGCGAAGTGGTGGGCGAAATCGGCAAGGACCTGGCCAAGGTCAAGGGCGAACGCGCTGCCGAAGCCAAGGAAGCCGTGGATTTCCTCGGCTGGATGGCTGGCAATCATTTCCTGTTCATGGGCTATTGCGACTACGACCTGGTCAAGCGCGATGGCAAGGACAGCCTGAAGATCGTCAAGGATTCTGGCCTGGGCATCCTGCGCGACCAGGGCGACAAGGAATACTCCGCCAGCTTTGAAACCCTGCCGCAAGAACTACGCGAGCTGGCGCACCTGCCGCAGCTGATCATCCTGAACAAGTCGCAAACCCGCTCCATCATCCACCGTCCGGCCTATGTCGACTTTGTCGGCATCAAGCGCTTCAACGACAAGGGTGAAGTGATCGGCGAGCGCCGCTTCCTCGGCCTGTACACCGCCAGCGCCTATCAGGCTTCGCCCAAGGACATTCCGCTGGTGCGCCAGAAAGTGGCCAATGTGGTGGCCAACTGCGACTACGTGGACGACAGCTACAAGGCCAAGACGCTGGGCTTCGTGCTGGAAAGCTATCCGCGCGACGAGCTGTTTGAAATCCCGGCCGATGTGCTGGGCCCGATTGCCGAAGGCATTGTCAGCCTGCAGGAGCGCCCGCGCGTGCGCCTGTTTGTGCGCAAGGACCGCTACCACCGTTATGTGAGCAGCCTGGTCTACGTGCCGCGTGACAGCTTCAATACCGAAGTGCGCCTGAAAATCGAAAAAGTGCTGATGACTGCCTTTAATGGCAATTCGGCCGAGTTCAGCGTGCAGATCAGCGACAGCTCGCTGGCGCGCGTGCATTACATCATCCGTACCAATGCCTCCAAGCTGCCGGCCTTCCGTGAATCGGACATCGAGGCGGAAATCGCCCGTCTGGTGCGCGGCTGGGTAGAAGAAATGCACCAGCAGCTGGTGGAAATACATGGCGAAGAAGCCGGCAACCTGCTGTTCAAGCGTTATCGCACTGCCTTTCCGGTGGCCTACCGTGAAGAATTTGCCGTACGCAACGCTGTGCTGGACGTACAACTGCTGGAATCTGTTTCTGCCGGTCACCCGCTGGCGATGAAGCTGTACCGTCCTTTCCATCGTGGCAATCAGGCGTTCAACCTGAAGCTGTTCCGCGAAGGCGAGCCGATGAGCCTGTCCGCCAGCCTGCCCATCCTGGAAAACATGGGTGTCAAGGTGAGCGACGAGCATCCGTACCGCGTGGAGCGTGAAGACGGCTCCTCGGTGTGGATCAGCGATTTCGGCCTGGACGTAGGTGCCTTCTTCGAGCAGATGTCGGTAGACGCAGTACAGAAAGACTTCCAGGAACTGCTGGCCCAGGTGTTTGCCAAGCGCTGCGAAAACGACGGTTTCAACCGTCTGGCGCTGATCGCCGGCCTCGACTGGCGTGAAATCTCGCTGGTGCGCGCACTGGCCAAGTATCTGCGTCAGGGCGGCCTCACCTTCAGCCAGAGCTATCTGGAACAGTGCGTGGCCAACTATCCGGAAATCACCCGTCGTCTGGTGGCGCTGTTTGTGGCGCGTCTGGACCCGGCCAATGCCGATGATGCCCGCGCCGATGCCCTGCTGACCGAAGTGAAAGAGCAGCTGGACAATGTGGCCAATCTGGACGAAGACCGTATCCTGAACGGCTTCCTGGCGGTGATTCTGGCGACCCGTCGTACCAACTTCTGGCAGAAGGATGCAGCGGGCGAGTTCAAGTCCTACATCTCCTTCAAGCTGGAATCCAACCAGATTCCTTTCCTGCCGCAGCCGCGGCCGATGTTTGAAATCTGGGTGTACAGCCCGCGTGTGGAAGGCGTGCATCTGCGCGGTTCCAAGGTAGCGCGTGGTGGCCTGCGCTGGTCCGACCGCATGGAAGACTTCCGTACCGAAGTGCTGGGTCTGGTGAAGGCGCAGATGGTGAAGAACTCCGTCATCGTGCCGATGGGTTCCAAGGGCGGCTTTGTCGGCAAGCAACTGCCGGCACCGAGCGACCGCGAAGCCTTCCTGGCGGAAGGCATTGCCTGCTACAAGATTTTCATCTCCGCGCTGCTGGACCTTACCGACAACCTGGTGACCGGTCAGATCATTCCGCCCAAGGACGTACGCCGTCTGGACCCGGATGATCCGTACCTGGTGGTGGCTGCCGACAAGGGCACGGCAACCTTCTCCGACATCGCCAACGGCATTTCCGAATCCTACGGCTTCTGGCTGGGCGATGCCTTTGCTTCCGGTGGTTCGGCCGGTTACGACCACAAGGGTATGGGCATTACCGCCCGCGGTGCCTGGGAATCGGTCAAGCGCCACTTCCGTCATCTGGGCATCAATACCCAGGAGCAGGATTTCAGCGTGATCGGCATTGGCGACATGGCTGGCGACGTATTCGGCAACGGCATGCTGCTGTCCGAACACATCTGCCTGAAGGCTGCGTTCAACCATCTGCACATCTTCCTGGACCCGACTCCGGACGCCAAGACCAGCTTTGCCGAACGTGCGCGCCTGTTCAATCTGCCGCGTTCCAGCTGGTCTGATTACAACCGCGAGCTGATTTCCAAGGGCGGCGGCATTTTCGAACGCTCGGCCAAGTCCATTCCGCTGTCGGCTGAAGTCAAAGCCTGGCTGGAAACCGACAAGGACAGCATGGCGCCGAACGAGCTGATCCATGAAATCCTCAAGGCCAAGATCGACCTGCTGTACAACGGCGGTATCGGTACTTACATCAAGGCTTCCACCCAGAGTCATGCCGACGCCCGCGACCGCGCCTGCGATCCGGTACGTGTCAATGGCAACGAACTGCAAGCCCGTGTGGTGGCCGAAGGCGGTAACCTGACTTGCACCCAGTTGGGTCGTGTCGAATTCGCGCTGTGCGGTGGACGTATCGCCACCGACGCCATCGACAACTCCGCTGGTGTGGATTGCTCCGACCACGAAGTCAACATCAAGATCCTGCTGGGTGCGGTGATGCAGGCTGGCGATATGACGCTGAAACAGCGTAATGAGCTGCTGGCCGAGATGACCGACGAAGTGGGCCATCTGGTGCTGCGCAACAACGTGCTGCAAACCCAGATCCTGGCGATCAAGCGTCTGGAAGCGGCGTCCATGCTGTCTACCCATGCGCGCATGATTTCGCACATGGAAAAGACTGGCGAGCTGAACCGCGAAATCGAATACCTGCCGTCGGAAACCCAGATCAACGAACGCCGTCTGGCGCGTCAGGGCCTGACCGTACCGGAAATCGCCGTTCTGCTGGCTTACAGCAAGATTTCGCTGGATCAGGCCATCCTGGCGACCGATGTGCCGGATGATGCCGACTTCCTGCCGGTACTGGTCAACTACTTCCCGCAGCCGCTGCAACAGCGCTTTGGTGCGCAGATGCAGCAGCATCAGCTGCGTCGCGAAATCATTGCCAACCAGCTGGCCAACCAGATCATCAACCGCATGGGCACCACCTTCGTGTTCCGTCTGCAGGAAGAGTCGCCGTTCTCTGCTGCCGACATCGCCCGTGCCTGGTGGATTGCCAGCCGTGTGTTCGATGCCGATACCCTGTGGGGTCGCATCGAGGCACTGGACAACCAGGTGCCGGCCGACCAGCAAATGGAAATGATGGTGCTGGTGCGTACCCTGATCGAGCGCGTCACCCGCTGGGTGCTGCGTAACAAGCGTCCGTTCACCTCGGTGAATGCCGTGATCGAACAGTACGCCGGCAAGGTGCAGGCACTGCTGGCACGTCTGCCGGCACTGGTGGATGCCAAACAGTACCCGGCCGTGGCCGAGCTGGAAGCCCGCCTGAGCCTGCCGAACATGCCGCAGGAGCTGGCCAGCGTGCTGGCGCGTCTGGAGTTTGCCGTACCGCTGATGGACATCATCGAAATCAGCGAAGGCGGCGAACTGTCGCTGGACGAAGTAGCACAAAACTACTTCCAGCTGGGACGCAATCTGCAACTGGACTGGCTGCGCGACGCCATCACCGGCCTGCCGCGTGACAACCGCTGGCAGTCGCTGGCCCGCTCGGCGCTGCGTGACGACCTGTATCGCCTGCATCGCAAGCTGGCCAAGCTGGCGCTCAGCGAAGCCTCCGGTGACAAGGCCTTTGCCGATGCCTGGCTGACCAAGCGTCGCAGCGAGCTGGAACTGTGCTACCAGATGTTTGCCGAGCTGCAGTCCTTCAGCGTGCTGGATCTGGCCATGCTGTCTGCTGGCATGCGTGAGCTCAACAACCACCTGCTGGCCTGATTCATCGGTCTTGCAGTATCAAACCGGCCCTGCGGGGCCGGTTTTTTTACGTCCATCAGCCGAAAATGCAGGAGGATTTGCGCGAAGCGGCGGACGGCGGCAGGCAAATCCGGCTATCATCCGCACTTGACTCCGGCATCTATCGTGCCGAACAGACTGGAATGACAAGATGCAGAACACACAGGCCGATGCCTCCGCCCGCGATGCGGAACAAGCCTGGCGCAAGGCCAAGCAGCTGGAGCAGGCGCTGATTGAATTACTGCAGCAGGCCTTGCCGGCCAGCGGGCTGTGTACCGTGGGCAAGCCGCTGACCGAGCAGCAAAAACGCGGAGAATCCCGCCAGGCGCTGTGCTGCAGCCTGCCGCTGCTGCAAAAGAAAAAGCGCAAGGACACCATCGTGGCCTTTCTCGACTTCCAGATCAGCCTGGCGGGTGACGGTGTGCCAAGGCGGGGGCTGAGCGGGGAGGGCGAACCGTTTGGCCCGGTGCTGCATATTGCGCACTGGACCTGTGAATTCAGCTTCGATTACGACGCCTATGTCGGCTTCCCCGCCACTGGCTGGCAGCCGTGGGTGAATCAGGCCGGGCGTCTGCTGCGTTGGGAAGATTCCGAGTCACCGTTTGGTGATGAGTGGACCTACAGCCTGCGGCTGGATGCGCTGAGCGCCGACGAAGGCCTGCTGCGCCAGGTGGTATTGCAGCCGGTATTGGCGCTGCTGGAAGGTGCGCCAGCAGAGCAGGCGCTGCCAGATGAGCTGCCAGGCCTGATTCGTTATGTCGATGTGCCGGCGGCGGACGGCTTGCAGGATCTGCGCGTGCAGACCTGAGCTTGCTACTGGCCTGCTAAAGAAAAACCCCGCAAACGGTTTGCGGGGTTTTTTGTTTTATGGCATGGCTTGCTGTTTATCGAAGATTGACGGTCAGCCATACGCCCGCAGCGGCAAGCCCAATCCCGAGCCAGGCAAGCCCAGGCATGGACTCCCCTAGTAGCATCTGCGCCACAATGGCTGCACATGGCGGGACCAGGAAAAAGAGTACTGATACCGTGGCCGCAGGGCGATGCCGGACAAGATGGAGAAGTAGCCCAATCGCAATGAGCGAGTTGCCGATCACCAGATAAGCTAGTGAAAATAGCATGTCACTACGCCACTCGATATGTCCAGACTCCAACCACATGGCGAGTGGTGCGATCAGCAGCAGTCCTACGTTAGTCTGTATCAGTGTGGCGGAAATCGGGTGCATGGAAGCTGAAGTTTTCTTCTCATATAACACTCCCAGAGTCATGCCAGCCAGGGCAATGCAACTCAGCGCAATGCCCTGCCACGGCGTTGATTCAATGGCCGATTTTGACAGGATGACGATAGCCGCACCAGCAAAGCCCAAACTAAGTCCGTACCACTGCTTACTTGAAACGCGCTCTTTGATCCAGATTGGCGAAATCACGGCAACCAGAATGGGTTGCAAGGAGACAATAAGCGCCAGCGCTCCGGCAGATAGCCCTGCCCTGAGTGCAAGATAGATTCCGCCAAAGTAGATGACTTGGATGCAAATGCCGATCACGCAAATGTTCAGCCAGTCACGGCCGTGATGCGGAGCTGGTAAGCGGAATCCAAGCTGGATGGGCAAAAGAATGGCGACGACACAGCCATAACGTAATGCTAGGAAAGTAAGCGGTTCGATATGCTGCAAACCAATTTTTACCACAGCAAATCCAGTTGCCCACAGTAAAAGAAACACAATGGGGGCTGCCACATCCAGCATGACTCGATGCTGCATCAATAGCGTAAAGCGTCGAAATGCTGATGTGGGCAGTGACATGGCACTTTCCTTGGATGTGCATGGATCGGTCCGTTGCTGCCCTTATTTGAAAAATAGGTGTTGCCCTACATGACAGATACTCAGCTCGGGCAATAAATCTAAGTGGCTTTGCCTACCGTGTAAGCTGGCAGATGTCATGGCTTGAGTGTGAAATCCTTGGGCTAGGCCGACGTAGCCTGGCCTCAGGCGGGGATTGCGCATGAGGGGTCATGAGGGGTTCGGCCAAGTGCCCGATCTCCTCCATGCTCATTGCTGCAAGTCTTGCCCGGCAGTCGCAGGCGCTATGGCTGAGCTGGAGCCGGTTCGCTGCTGTAGAGCAGGGTGGGTACGCTACTTCCGGGGAAGTCAAAAGGCCCGCAGCAATGCAGGCCAGCCTTTTGCAGCACGCGTGCCGATGCCAGATTGTCGGCATTGATATAGGCCACCACCCGCTCCAGCCGCAATTGTGTCAGGCCATACTGCACACAGGCAGCCGCAGCCTCGCTGGCATAGCCCAGCCCGCGCCATGTCGGCAGCATGGTATAGCCCACATCAACATCCGCCAGCCCTTCGCGCCGGATCAGCCCGCACATGCCGACGGGCAGATCATCATCCAGCCGTTCCATACACCACAGCCCGATGCCGTGCTGTGCGTAGCTCACCAGAGGGCCACGGCTGATGTAGTGGCCGGCATCTTCCAGCGTATGCACGCCACGATCCGTCACATTGCGGATGAAATCCGGGTCCGTCAGCAGGGCCAGCACCAGCGGTGCATCCTGCATGGTGAATTCGCGCAGCCGCAATCTGGGGGTAAAAATGGGTAACATGATTTGCTTTGCATCTGGACAAGGTGCCGGCCAGTTTACTGCATGGCGATCATGCTGCGATCAATTCCGCCCATATGACGTCAAGCGTGGCAGCGACTGCAGCAACTCCCGGCTCGGCAAGCAGTTTTTTTGTTGGCATCTTGCCAAACGCAGACAGTGCCTGTATTATCGCCCTCTCTGTTGCAGCACTGCAGCAGCCATCTGGAGAGGTGGATGAGTGGTTTAAGTCGCACGCCTGGAAAGCGTGTTTAGGGTAATACCCTAACGGGGGTTCGAATCCCCCCCTCTCCGCCAGATATCTACACTAAAGCCCTGATTATTCAGGGCTTTTTTGTTGCATGTAATTTGCAGTATGCCATCCAGTATGCCATTGGCTGCTTGCTGTCTTGCTACAACTTTGGACAATCTTGGACTCTGTGTAAGCGGTTCCTTCCGTTGCATTGGTGCAACGGGTGGTTAGCATTGGTCCAGATTCGGTAACACTGACCAACACTTCTGGTGTATACGGCAAGCGAGGCAAAGTCATAAAGCAAGAGCCACTGCCCTTTCAGGGGCAGTGGCTCTTGCTTTATGTAGGTTGGAGTAAGGGCTGAGCTTCGGCCTGAGCGACCATTCGGTTCGTCAGCAAAGAAGGATCGCTTGTAGCGAGCGCGCAGTCACGAGATGATTGTCGATGAAGAGTCCACGGCGTTGATTTGCCGTAACTCCATCATCTAGCATAACGAAAAATAATCGTATAAAATTCCGAATAGAGAAAACCCAACATCTCTAACCTTTTCATGCGAGCAAGGACAATTTTTCTTTATGCAAGATCTACATACAGCGCTGTTGCGACGAATTGCTTTCGAGGTCGGTAGCACATTTCCCATCAAGCTTGAGGAGAGGTTGGCTGCAGCTTTCAAAGCGTGTGCTGACTATGCTAACAAGTGGTTCTCCACTGAGTTGAGAGCAAGCAACCAAGGGCACACCCAAGTTGTTCATATTTTGCAAGAAGTTGTGAATGCGGCTGTTGATGTGGGACACGTCGCGACAATGGCACCGACAACTCCTAAGGGCCATCACTACGCAAAAGTAGATCTTCCCAGCTTTGTGATGGGAGGCACGCGGATTGAGTCTGTTCATTGGCAGCAGGCTAAGTACGCAAGAAAATTTGGCAAGATGAACGAGGCCCTTGAGCCGATAACACCAGACCTATTTGATGCAATTGAGGCTGGCGCTGTTCAAGATAAGCTTTTCCTTGTTGTCGCAGTTGCAGAGAGTAAATCTCGTGCAGGTGAGCCAGAAATTTATTTTGCACTACCTTACTCAACGCTTGACGGCTATCACTTCATCGCCACATTGAACGATGTGATAGAAGCATCAAAACAGTCTACCGCAGAGCCACTCGAGCCACTTGTCACTCTCAAGAAGCGACTAGATGAAGTGGAGCGTGTAGCGAAGGAAGCATAGGGTTTTATCATGCGTATTGGTGTTAAAGGATTCCAGGGAGCACGCCTTACACAGGCGCGAGCTGCTAGAGGGATGACTCAAACAGCATTGGCAAAGGCATCAGGCATATCCAGCCCCTCAATTTCAAAGTGGGAGCGTGGTGAGCAGATGCCTGAGTTTGCTGCACTCGAGAGAGTGGCAGAAGCATTGTCTTTACCTACTACTTGGTTTCTTCAGCCGCTGCCAGATTATGGCAGCGGTACCTATTTCTTTAGGTCGAATTCTTCATTGGCTGCAGCAGGTCGAGCAGTAGCTCGTACACGTCTTGAATGGCTGCATGAACTCTCGTTGTGCATTCAAGAGTGGATAGATTGGCCACAGTTGACCTTGCCTAGGGTGTTGAGCAGAGATGAAGCGCTAGAGTTAACAGACGCTGAGATAGAATTCTTGGCAATGCAAAGCCGAGAGCTGTGGCGTTTGGGTATTGGACCTATTGAGGATGTGATTAGGGCCGTTGAAGGTGCAGGAATTATTACGACCAGAGAGTCGTTAGGCTATTTAAAAATGGATGGGGTTTCTCGCTGGTTTGAGAGTGATGGCCGGCCTTATATGTTTATCTCTGCAGATAAGACCTCTGCTGTCCGAAATCGCTTTGATGTTGCTCATGAGCTAGGCCATATCCTCATGCATAGTGGTTTGTCATCTGTAGATGAGGAATTGCACCACAATGAACTTGAACGCCAAGCCCATTTGTTTGCTAGTGCATTCCTTATGCCTGCAGAAAGCATCGCTGGAGCACTGAACTACCCTACGTTAGATACCTTACTGGCGCTCAAAAAAAAATGGAAGGTCTCGATCGGTGCTTTGATCATGAGAGCAAAGTCGCTTGATTTAATCGATAGCGATTACGCAACTCGACTCTGGAAGAACTACAGCTCTCGTGGTTGGCGAAAAGGTGAGCCCTTGGACGATGTCCTCTCTGCGGAAACACCTTTCCTAATGCCTCGGGCAGTCAAAATGCTGATTGAACAAGGTGGCTTTAGCAAGGCTGTACTTATGAGCACAACAGGGTTTATGGCAACGGATCTGGAGCGATTGTGCTCTTTACCTGAAGGGTTTATGAGCAGCGAACCTGCTAAGGTTATAGAACTTAATGCGCCGGTTTGGCGATCCTCTCCCATAGACCAATCTAGTGCATCTCCAGGCAAAGTGGTGCCACTCCGGCAGCGTGCTGTGAAGTAGTAAATCACCGCATGGTAGAAAGGTAACCGAGAACAGCTATATTTTATCAGGATGGCTGTAGCCGGTGGAGACGACGTAAAACTTGCAAGTGGTGAAGTAAGTGTTCGGGTGCAGAATGAAGTGGCTCACTGAGGTGCGTAGGCAACATATAATAAAAAAATCACTATTGAGATCTATGGACATCATGCTGTCCTGTTTAATAATTTCTAGACACCAATAGCAACTGAATCATATGACTAAACAAAATGTTGTCACCACGCCATGCTGCGCCTGTGATCGTGATACCCGTCATGATGTATTAGCTAATCACATCGAGAGTGAGTATGAGTACCGGGTGGATACGCACTATCAAATCGTCGAGTGTCGTGGTTGTGGAACGAAGAGCTTCCGCAAAGTGATCGCTTGGATTGAGGATGTTTATCAAGTTGAAGAGGATGAATGGGAAGTTCCTAAGGATGTAATAACCTACCCTTCTGTCCTTAAGGGCCACAAAGCAGTTCCTGATATCGATCGAGTGCCAAGCGTAGTTGCGGAAATTTATCGCCAGTCACTAGAGGCGATCACAGTACAGTCAAGCATTTTAGCTGGTATTGGACTGCGTGCCACTATTGAGGCGATCTGTAATGAGAGAAAAGTCACAGGAAGGTCACTAGAGCAGAGAATTGATAAACTAGCAAAAGCAGGTCTTGTGTCAACGATTGATGCGGATCGACTACACGCAATTCGCTTTCTCGGTAATGATGCAGCTCATGAAATTTATGTATCTGATCCAAACAGTCTCCTGATTGCGCTAAGAATTATTGAGAACTTAATTGTTAGTCTTTATATCTTAGATGGTGCGGCAAGTGGTGCGTTAGATACTCTGATCAAGAACTATACTGAATTTGAAACGCTACTGAGTAGCAAACTTTCAGTAGCAACTAAGGGGGATGAACTCCCACTGTCACGGATATTGGGCCGTGATGCTCGTCGTTTTCACGGTTACCTAAAATCACATGAAACCCAGCTTATCTCAAATATAACATCTGGAACCTACACTAAGCTTTCTCTCGGAAAGCTAGATTCATACGCTGGATCGAAAGAGAAATTTCAGCATTTTGTCATTTTATAAAATAGTAGGTGGGCGTGTGAGATTGGAAATTGGCAATATCTGAAAAGTCACGCCTAATTAAACTGGTCTGAAGGGTAGTATGGTCAAAGGGGAGCTGCTTAATGTGGCCCTTGCGCACCACCCAGTGCTAGAAGCGAACGATTATCTGCAGGCGTTGGTTTATAGCACATGGTTGCAGTTCGAGAGTACCCCGCCTTGATGGTACCTGACGTCCCTGGTGTAGCAGGCTGCTTCCAGTCGTAGCCATTGGTCAGAACAAAGCTGAAGAAGTCGTAGACGGCACGGCCATAGGCTTCCCAGGACTTCTTGCTACTGATGCGTCCTGCTTTTCCCAGTAGATTCCACAGCCACACCTGCGCTGGCTGGCCCTTCGTCGTTGATCAACAACAGGAAGCCATCATAGGCGCGACCGGCGACAACGAGGTTACTATCCACAAGAACAAACCTCACAGAACCTCCCTGAGCCTTACCACGGCCTTGCTCTGGCTAACTCGTGGCATACCTTCATTTTCCTGATCAACTCACTTTGGTCCGAACATAGTTAAAAACAGTTCGAGTTGCATTCAGCGCCAGCATTGCTTCAGGCTCATCCAAAAGATTCTCATTCGGATGAGCTACGCTCGCGTTATTTCTTACTGAGTTGAGCGCGTCTAAAGCGTTAGCAAATCCATTGAGTACCCTGACCATATCCTTGTCGTGTTCACCAAGGAATTGGAGTGAGGGATGATCAGTACGGAGTGCTTTGAAAAGCGCGGTGATTGAAGCGTCTTTTGATGCCTCTATGCTGGAGTCAGCGCAGAGTGAACGAAAATAGCCATGTAGAGCCGTATGGAGCCTGTCTACGGCGCTAACCGGGCCATTGGCATGAAGCAGGTGCTCGGCGTCAGCTAAGGCTCGGAGCACAACGTCAGCACTAGAAACCACGGGGAGGACATCTGTCTTTACCTGTTCAATGTCCACCCCCAGTAATGCAAGGATATCCGGTGAGTCTTTATTAAGTTGGCGGCGTACTTTAGGCTGATCGATTAACTGCTTGATCGCATCGTGGTCGTAGTCTGCCAAGTGTTCCAAAATTTGGAAGACACAGCTACCGTAGTCCTCATCACCGAAATGTAGGCTTCGGAGGAGTCTACTATGACCACGGATGTAATCATGTTGGCCAGAAGAATAGCCGAAATCAGTCCAGTCAGTTTCACTGAACTGTTTTGATATGGCGCGCTGAAGCGCAAGTATCAGTTTGCCGCGAATCTTCGTGTCATATAAGCATACATCTAATGTTGGCATAAATTTTTCCGGTTAGGCCTCGCCAGACTTCAGCCAGGGAACTGGCGTAAAGGGAATCGCCCTTTTACTCAGTTCTTCCTCAAGAATATCGCTCCATTGCTGCCAGTCGGCATAAGAATGAATGCCATACGGCGCAGCGCTTGTTGGTGGTGTCTGAGCATCAACGGCGAATGCCTTATGCACACCTTCATGAAGCTGCTGAATAGTCTCATTTGTAAAATTGCTGGCAAGCTCCTTAGCTTCAACAAGCTTCATCTTTTGGTTTCCTTGGTTACGTTTTCCGAAATCTTTCCACTCTTTAATGATGTGTTCGAGGCTTGAAAAAGTGACGCAGCACACCACCACTGCACTCTGATTACCTGCCTTACTCTTATACGTTATTTAAATAAAAAACTCAGTACGCTGATCATTGTTGAATTCCCTTCGTCAGGCTTCGATTACGATCTGTGAATGGCGCAGGCTGGTAAAACAGTGTTCGTTCAGGCACTCATCCCGGAAGCGCCCATTAAACGATTCGATATAGGCATTCTGGTTCGGCTTGCCAAGCTCAATCAGGAAGTGCTGAATGCCATGGGCATGTGGTTTGTCCCCATCAAACGGCCCGAGCAGCAAGCCCTTGTGGTACTGAACCGTGCAAGACAGGGATTCGTGAAAGCAGAAAAATCAAAGCAACCAGTTGCGTGGCTTGCTTGCTGAGTTTGGCATTATTTTTCCTAAACTATCAGCGTTACATCGAATTTTGAGTGCCTGCTTTGGGGTACCTGCTTGTCATTTATTATGGTTTAGTTGAAGGACTATTCAGATAGCTTCTGGTCATGGATAGGTAAATTAAATTTCAGAACATGGCTCGGTTGTGCATTGTAGGGTCTCTCCCTTGAGTGCAAACTTGAGTATCCGAAATTGTGTTGCACAGCACAATGGGTCATTAGGTCCGTGCATCATGAGTTGTACGGTTACGATATGATTTTGAATTGAGATACTTTTGATATCTACTCGATCTCCTAGGAAGTAAGCTTCTCCATGTTGTTCTGCCATGCCATGTTTATTAAAAATGGCGGCAAGGAAATAATTGATGGCAGAGCCTCCATCTGACTTTTGCAGAACTGTGATGGCATCATTGCTACCATGCCCATTTAAATCACCAAATGCATGATCTGTAAGAAAAACAGCAGTGGCATGTTCATTCAGGCCGTTGTCTGTTTCTGGGGTGAATTCACGTTTCCCATCTTGGAGTGTAACGATCTCACCATCAAGCTTGTAAGTGAGGTTTCTCAGCATATCCATGGACAGCGGTGGGTTAGTTGTCGTTGCTGATGCGGAAATTGCACTGCTCGACTGTTGTTGGTTGATGCTTTGGATTGTGGTGGTACCACTTGAGTTTGAGACGGTAACGTATACCCATGCAGCAATACTGGCAAGGCCCATAGTCCAAGCGGAAAAAACGACAAATAGAATGATCCGAAAAGCTTGTTGCTTCGTTAGGTTCGGGAATATGTTTTTGGCGACTACGTCCCGCAATATGTAGAGAAACGTCCCGATAGAAAGGCCTGCTGGGGCTGCAATATGGCTAATCGATTCTAACCAGTGGAAGTCAGTTATGGATGACATGATCTTAAATACCTAATAATTCAATAAATATTTTTTGATAAAAATAAATTATGCTTGATCTGATATGATTGCGCCTATAAATTTTTAATTATTATATTCAGGCATTTTAGGCCATTTTCTTCTAGATGGAATGCACTTTCTGGTTTCATAATTCAGTATTTTCTGAAATTTCACGCCGATGTCGAGTAATATCATGCTCATTAGTGACGAAGCTAACTCCACGGACGTGATGGACTTTCATGCTTGTGGTGTCGAGACGCAAAGTTAGTTCTCTGGGGCCATGATCATCGTTGATGTCAAGAAGACTCATAAATGAACATTCTTCTTTGGGGGCTGTGGGCTCTTTTTTAGGGACTTCCTCCCATACCCAATAATCTGTGTTGGGGTCCCCATCAGAGTAATGACTTGTGTGTACGGATAGTTGAGTGCCTTGTGGTAGAGCAAGCTCTTCAACTCTTGCTGCCGAATTGAAGAGAACTACATTACTGCCGCCACCGTGACTTTGTGCAGATGGGTAGATGATACCGTCAATACGAGGTGAGGTTTTGCTAGCTAAATAATCCGCAAGGGCTTGAGTCACTAAGTAGTCAAATACCTCATCGTCGGGCATGATTGGCATGGAGATGCGATGGCTCAGCTGTTCTAAGAACTGGGCCTTCTCAAGTCTAGTTTTGTATTTGGGGTCGAAAAGGCTCCCGGGTACGATAAGCGATCGTAATGCTTCAACATCGAGAAGATTCAATGGTCTTATTAAGTCAAATCGGCCCATTAAAATACGGCTTCCAACGGGAGGTCTAACTTCAGACAGAGCCATCTTAGGACGAGTAGAGCCATAGAAAACGGCAATACCGCGGGCATTCATTCGCCCTGCAGATGCAGCCTGTGACGGTGGAGGCCCAATTTCCCTATCGGGTCGCAGGATTGCTTTTTTCAGGGTGGTATCAGACTGAAAGACACGAGCTCGATACAGTGCGTTGATCTTCTCATTAGGACCAGCAGCAATGATAACTCTCTTTTTCGATCGTGTTTTGAGATCACTTAATCCTTGGAACAGAACCTCAAACATAGATTCGGCAGGTTGGTTGAAAAAACGGGTCTCTTGTTTGATACTTCGCTCAAAATACTCCCAACCAGCTCGGAGCTCAAAAGGTTCAAGCTTACGTACCTCATAGTGAGCATCCGAGCAATAGGGGCTATCCTCACCAATTTGATATGCATATGGATCACCGTACCTATCATCGAGGACTACTCGGATGTCTTCTGATGGTTCCTCATCGATTATCGCAGCTTCACCAATGACCGAAGAGAGGAGATCGCCTCCTCGCTCCCAATCCCCAAAGCCTTCCTTGATCATCGCATAATCGAAGGAGGAGGGTTCGCTTGGAGTGAGTGAGTAGTGGTCCTCAATCACGCGCGAAAAGATGTCAGCAAGAGCCCCAATCGTGGTACAAGGTCCCCTTTGGCCGCAGTAATGACATGTGGCGATAGCTCCATCTTGATTGACCTCACCTTGAAGGTAGCTTTCACCAATACAAGCTGCACAAAGATGCTTATCTTCGGTTTCCAGTTCTTGATCGGTATCCATCGATACAAATGCTCCGAATGAGAGGTTATCGTCCCGGTAGTGGCTCACGATAAACTAGACCTCCGGGAATGCTGGAGGGTGTATTTTCTTGGTAAGCAACAGTCATGCTAGCACAAATGCATAACGGGTCTCTTTGATGGAAGCACAAGCAGCAGATATGACAGGCTACAAGGCTTGTCTGCTATTCAATCAACTGTACTGCAGAAGAGGTGAATGGTGGTGACCGGCAGAGAGCAGAATTTCCATGCCGCCTTGTAATACCCGGCAGATTAAAACGAAAGGGCTGTTTTCCCATAATGCCAGTCACATTAGCTTCTGGTTTATGGCCGCACTATCTGGTACCTGCAGTTCGAATAACCGATTACAGCCTGTTTCCTTCGTTCTAACCAAAAAAAGAAATCCAGTACTAGTACAGCATAGAGGGCAAGGCCGAAGCCTTGCCCTCTATGCCCTACCAGTTGAACAGTTTGTCCAGCCAGCTTTCCACCTTGCTGGAGATTACCGACCAGCCTTCCCGCAGGATGCTGGTGGCTGTTTCTTTGATGGTTTCCCACAGCCCTTTGCTTGCAGTCTGATAAGCCTTTCCTGACACGTATTCAGGTTTGGCCTCTCGGGCGATTGCCCACTTTTTTTGATTGGGCAGCAGGGTGACGATCTGCTCGACCAGGCCGGTGAGGCCATAGCCTTCTTCGGCGGAAGTGACACAGATATGGTCGAGGGCGATGTCGAAGGTCTGGGATAGCTGGATCTGCTTGCGGCTCAGATTGCTTTGCTGGCTGCTGCTCGGTAGATGCCGTTCGTGGTCCCACTCCCAGAAAGGGGCAACTTTATCGACCTGGCTGATCACAAACAGCACCGGGATGTCCCGATCTGTCAGGTAAGGGCGGATGACGCTGTTGAACACCTGCTGATCAATAGCCAGGGCCCGGTCATCGGCTTTGACTACCCACAAGATCAGATCCAGTTCCGGCAGCAGGCGCTGGTACAGGTCGGTGTATTCCTGATCCCGACCGATGCTTTCCCCGACCCCAGGAACGTCGATCAGGGCAATCCCTTTCCCATTTTTATACGCCAGGGTGTATTCCTGTGGGTAGCGGGTGCAGGCGGCAATGTCATCTACTTCGGCAATCTCCTGGCCGAACAGGGCATTGCACAAGCTGGACTTGCCACCCCCGGTTTTACCCATGATGCCGACCACGGCCTGATAGTTGACCAGCTCTTCGATACGCGCTTGCAGTTCTTCACGCTGTGCCTGGGTAAAGGTCTGTCCATGCAGGTTGAGGGTACTGCTGAGGTAGGAGAGCATCTGCTCGCCATGAAATGTCGGTAAGAACATAAGAGGCTCCATTCTGGAAACGACAACGCCCATCCCGTGGTAACGGAGATGGGCGCTGTGGTCGGTGTGCGGTGTGTTCAGAACATCGTGACGCAGGGTTAGATCAGCAAGGTAAAGCCAAAACTGGCCAGCCAGATCCAGAAGAAGTGGGTGCCACTCTGCAAGGATTTAGCCCGCTTCCACAAGTAGACCGGCACGATCAGGGCCGTTTTGCCAAAGCCTTCGGTATCTATCCCGGCTTTCTCCAGGCGTTTGCAGTCCCACAGGCTCAAGCCGATATTCAGCAGCAAGGCGATGTACCAGTACTTGTTTGTCTGGAGTGCGGTCGTGACTTCTTGGTCCAGGGTGAACTCGCTACTGGACATGGCACCAGCCACCATGGCTTGCAGTAGGAAGCCCAGCAGCGGTGCGACACATAAGAAGCCGACAGCAACATTGCTGATCTTGTGGCTGGGCAGGGCCGGCGGTATCTGGCTTACGGGTAATTGCCCGGACAGTTCAGTTTGAGACAAGGCGGTCCATCCTGGCAGAGCTGGATTCCAGACCAGTGATTGGCCATTCAGCGTGTTGGTGTGGATCAGTGCGGTAATGACTTCGGAAGAAACGGGGCCGTGACGCTGGCCATTGTGTTCGTAGTGCCATGTAGGCATAAAAATCTCCCTGATTATTGTGGTCATGAATTGGGTGGGCAACTGATTGCCCCAGGGCATTGCGCAGATGAAGGAAAGGCAGAGGAGGGCCCACTGGGTAGTGCCACCCGATGGGTATCCGTGGGCCGCAGCGTGGTCCTAGTTACAGTTGCGCAAGTCTTGCTGGATGAAGTCTGTCATCTTGGCCCAGCCGGCAAACTGGCCCGCACCGGCATCCGGATTGGGCAGGCTATAGTTGGGCACTGTTTCCAGGCGGACCCAGCCGCCGGGTGCGACGGCTTTGACCGTGAAGGCGAACAGGCCGACCTTGTTCATGCGGGTGGTCGGTGCAGTGTTCGGTTGCTCGTATACCACGGTGTTGTCGTGCTTCGGGTAGATGCAATTGCCCACCCCAGCCTTGGCGGCAAAGGCGGTTGAAGATGCAGCGGCCAGCAGGGCCGCGATGATCAGCGTGTGTTTCATGGTTAGTCTCCAAATGAGATCAAGTTAAGCGGTTCGTCTATGCAGTCCAGGGTGTCATGTGTGCTGCTGAAGACCCTTGTCTGTAAGACAAATCTGCCTTTAAAAGCATTAATTCATCTTAATGGGTTGATAATCATCCTGTTGGGATGTTCATGTCAATGGGTTGATTTGCCACTATTCGAGTTGAATGGAGAATACGATGGCAAAAACGAAGGTGGACGCATTGGCATTGAGCATTGGCAAAGCCATTGCGGCGCGACGGCAGGAAGCTGGACTGACCCAGGAACAGGTTGCGGAACAACTGAAGATAGGGAATGAAGCGGTCTCCCGCATGGAGCGGGGACTGGTGATGCCGACGGTGGCCCGCCTGTTGGAACTGGCGAGCCTGATTAACTGCGACGCCTCAGCCTTGCTGGTGGAGTCCAGCAACCGTCCCGCTGAGCAGGCACAGCATCTGGCGCAGATGCTGGCCCGCCTGGACAGTGCAGATCGGGAGATGGTGTTGGCGATGGTGGAGCAACTGACCAACCGGCTGGCTAAGCTGTCCTGACGGCACCCAGCTTGGACGTGAGCCGGGTAGGGCGAGACACTGCCTTCGGCTTCTCCTCTGATTCAGCACCACTTTCCACGGCCGGATAAAACTCCTCCAGCAGCTGCGGTACTTCCTCCTCGGTATCCTCGAACTGACCGTTCTGCAGCAACAGCCGGGCGGCTTGCTCCAGCTCGGCAGTGTCGATACCAGCTTCCAGTTGTTCATCGGCTACCTTGCGCGCGGTACTGACGGCTTCGGCCAGGGTCTGGCCATCGCGTAGGGTCAGATCGACGTAGTACACGGGAGTACGGTGCGACTGGGTGGTGCTCTTGGCGCGCAGACGCAGTAACAGCGGCAGATGCTTGGTGTTACCGCCACTGGCTGCTTCGTAATACTTCAAGCGTGCTGCTAGGGTACGGACCGAGTTGTAGCCGGTGGTGCGGAAGATGAAGCTGCCCAGTTCATCCTGCTGACCTTCTACCTGCACGTTGAGCCGGCCATATAGCTTGCAGCCCAACTCCTTGGCCAGCGGGCAACGATCCGGTCCTACGCAGCCCATCTCTTCCATGCCCTGACTGGTCACCCGCCGTGCTGTCTCTCCGTTACCGACACAGACCGGACGACCATTGTTTCGGTCGAAGGCACTGTATTCGGCACGCAGGTTGAGCTCGCTGTCGTTGAACAGCAGCTGGATCGGAATGGCGCGAATCTTGCCATTCTGTGCCTGCTCCGACAGTGCCTGGTGCAAGGGATGTAGCAACCAGCCATCCCGGCTCTGTACCTGGGTGGTCAATGAAAAGCTGTCGTCCTTCTCCGGCAGCCACCGTTCTTGTTTCTGAACCAGTTTGCCAATGCTGATGCGTCCAATCACTGGCGGGGTAATGGCGAGACCTTTAATCACGATGCTTTCCTTTCCGTTTGAATGACAAAGCGCCGGGAACCGGCAATGGACCTGCTGTACTGGGCCAGCAGGGTGGGATGGTCTTGTGACAGGCGTTCTACATCAGGCGCAAAGCGATCCTTGGTGCGCTTCCAGGTGATATGGCCAGACTGGAATACGGCGGCGGAAGCATGGCCCAACACGTTCTGGATCTGCTGCCGGATGGCTGCCTCCCGGGCCTCGGCATCCTCTTTACGTTGTCGCTCAGCCAACAAGGCAGAGAACAGCCGATTCCCTTCAATTGATTCCGACAGGTCGATGGTTTGGCCATCGTCACGCGGGAACAGCCAGGACAATGCTGACGCAGCATCATCCGAACCATCCGGTGCGGGTTGGGTGTCCAGTAACACGTGTTGCCAGAATCCAGTCTCCCGGGCGATCAAATCAGCGATCTTGTCTTCATCGCGCAGCACTCTATAGATACGGAAATCCTGACCGCCGATCAGCACCGCTACATCGGCCCAGTCATGGCCGGTGACCGCCAGCTGATGCAGCACTTGGCATTGATAGGTCACCGGGATGCCTTCCTCCCACTGCGGGGCAGAGTGATAACTGGCTGTCTTGATCTCCAGAATGCCCCAGCCCTCATCAGGACAACGCACCTCCCGGTCCAGATTGGCCAGCATGAAACGGTGTTCAGGATGCTGCAGTACCGCATTCACCCGCCGTACTTTGCGCCCGGTACGCTCGGCGTACACCCGGGCCAGGATGGGTTCCAGAATCGTGCCCCAGATGACAGGCTCTTTCTCCAACAGATCTTCCGGCTCCTTGCGACCGGTCTTCTCCAGCCACAAGGACAGCGGGCACTTGTACGGCGACAGTCCAATCGCCGGGGCGGCATCTGACGAACCAATGCCCAGCTGCCGGATACGCAGCCATTCATCACGAGACAACTTCAGGGTAGAGGCCAGACGAATGGCCTGTGCGTAGCGTTCAGCCATGGCGAAACACTCCTTATAAAGGCATAAAGCCCGGCAGCAAGGCTGACCGGGCGATAGGTTTGATAGGGGGATGTAGTGGGAAAGCAGAAACAAGAGAAACGACAGCAGGGCAGGACAGAAGAACCAACAAGACAGAATCAGGCCAACATCAGACCAACCCGCAGATTCACGATGGGGCCACCGGCACGATCACCGGCAACTCAGGGGAGAGGGTCAACAGGATCTGCCGGATGGCGGGCCACTGCTGGGGCTGGCCACGCAGCATGAATTCGCCCGCCAGCCGTACCAGGCACGCCTTGACCCAATCGAGGGAAGGAGCCACGCCATCGTGCAGGACGATCCACTCGGCAATGGCACTGCCCAGCGCTTCTGTTACCTCGTAATGCCACACACCTGGCGCACCCTGATTCAGCTGGTCATACAAGGTGTCAGCGAGGGCTGCCACCATCGGCGCGTACTGCACCAGCTCGGCATGTAGTTCCAGACAACCCGCACCCCAGATCACCAGCAGACTGCGCTCGGCATCCGGGCCGTCGTATGCCACACCCAGGCTGTTCCAGGTGCAGAAGTCACGCATCCCTGCCGTCAGACAGGCTGCGGTCAACGCAATGGATTGCACGGAGGCCATGGCATCATTCCACCAGGGCCAGTGCATGCTCCAGTGCCTTACCCTTGAGCTGGGCCCCCTGACCGAACCAGGCCGAATCCAGTCGGTAGTCCTGACTACGGGCACGGCGGCGATGGTCGACATACTCGGTCATCGCATTCACCAGGCCCCAGGCCGTACCACGAGTACCGGCCAGCATCGAACCCATGCCCCCACCGCTATACAGTGCCGACACCTGCTGCAGCGCCTTAGAAGTCACCGCATCCTCGGCCCCTTTCACCAACGGTTCGTCCAGTACTTCACGGAAGAACTGGCTGACCTCTTCAGGGGAAACCGTCCGTTGCGACAGCTGCTTGATGTTGCCGATGAAGCGATCCCAGGCGGACAGGCCAAGTCCCAGTGCATCTTTTACCTGCTGTGGATCAAACACCGTGGAGTGGGGCACCTTCACTGCGCCGGTTCGGTCCTTCACTGCCATCTGCAAGGTGTTGTTGCACACCACCCGTACCGAGGTGAATTGCGCCGTAGTACACAGCGTGCCGTCACAACTGGTGGCCAGTAGCAGATAAGCCTTCAACCGATCGCCACCCTTGAGCAGCGCTTCCTGCCCGGTCTTGGCTAGCGCCCACAACTTGCGGCCACCCTTCAATACCCCAGCAGTTTCCAACTCAAAGCCACCAGCACTGACCAGGTCACGATAGAACTCCAGCACTTCCGACGGCTGCACCACCTTGTAACGCGGCGAGACCACCGACAGTGGTGCCAGAGAGTCGGACCGATACAGCACCTTGGAATCAGCAAAGGGACGGATGTGCATACCGTCGTCAGCGACGTTGAACAAGACATCACTCTGTTCAATACGCCAGTCCATACCGGCTTCGGTCAACCACACTTCCAGCGGCTGTTGGGGAGAAAGCGGGTTGCCCAGGCCATGCCAGGGCGTGGCTCCGACAAAGGCCATGGATTCGATGAGATGGGACATGAGATCACTCCAATGAAAATGGCCCCCATCAAGACGGAGGCCAGGGCATAAAGGACACCCAGAGTGGGGGTCACTGTGCGTGTTCAAAGGGGTGATATAGGTCTGAAAATAAATAGACTGATGCTTTTAGCAGGCAGCGCTAAGAAATGGTCCGGTCTCTATAGGAAACTGGTCCCGTCGGCGGGTATCCTTTGGCACGTCGTCAGCCTGGATTTGGTTCGCCAGATTGATTGGATGGCGCAATATCGGCTGGCGACGGTGTCTCGAATTGTGGTGCTGGCTCCGCCGTGCCCTCGGATGGTTGCTGGTTCTTAACTTTTTTGTGTTTTTTCTTCTTTTTCGGATGCCCATGCGCTTTTTTGGGCTTGGGATGGGGGACCGGATCCGGTGTTTGAGTTGCGGCTGGATTCTGTAGCGATGACACCCAACTGGACAAGAAACGATATCCAGGCACAGCCACCGCTACACAGCCTGCAAGGATCAAGCCTGCAATGACCTGCCGACGGGTGGGCTGCCAGCGCTTCGGGAGTTCATGGCGGCTGGTCGTCGGTTGGAGCACCCGCGCTGGACGCTCAGGACGTTGCGGAGAGACGATGATGGGTGCAGGTGCAGGTGCAGGTGCAGGTGCAGGTGCAGGTGCAGGTGCAGGTACAGGTACAGGTACAGGGCGATGTGCGGGATCTTGCTTTTCAGCAAGAACGATACTTGGGTCGAGGATGGTTTTGGTAGGGATGGGGTGGGGGGCTTCACGTTTTTGTTCAGCCTGAATGGCTGATTTGGCCTCTTCCAGCGTGCAAGCAAAAAACTCGCGTTTGGGGTTGACCCGAAACGCACTTAATACCTCGTGAACCCGCTGTTCTGCATCGAAAGCATGCTCGAAGCGGTCGGCAAAGGCGACGTTGAAACGCTGGGGTACTCCACGGCATTCATATTCCCAGCGATAAAGGTCCTCAGCTCGTTCACTTGGTTCTTTACTGGTATAGCCAATCTTCAGGAGAGGGGTATTGCCGTCATGGTAGACATCGTTTTTGAGGACGTAAACATAGCCAGGCGTATCAGTACGCTGACCTGCGTACCATTCCTTTCTAGCGGCCTCCTGCTCAGCAGCATCAGGCTCTAGCAAGGCCTCTGAGTCGACATCGTCGTCATCCTTGCTTGGCTCTGGTGGTCGCTCGGCTCTATAGCTGATATCCCCTTGGACAGCAGCCTTAACGGCGTCGGTAGCCTCTGTAATAGAGCAGACAAAAAAATCCCGCTCATTGTTGTCAGGATTCAGGCGCTTGGTCTGTAAGGACTTGTGGGCTTGATGCATGGTTGCCCATGCTTTCCACACCATCTCCTGATATTCCACGTGGAATTCGAATGGCACTCCTGTCGTGTTGTTGATCTGAGCCAAGCAGGCTTCCATCGACTTCGTGGTATAGCCAATTTTGAGGACTGGCAAGCCGTTCAGATGGTAGCCTGGATTGGTAAGTACGTAGACATAGCCGGGTCTTTCCGGGATGTCGGCATTGAACCTGCAATTAGATTTATGGATGTTTGAGCAGCCAAAGAATACGCGGCTATCGTACTGGTTTCTGCGAAACGTGATTCGTCCGCTCTTGCAGAGTGGGCATTTATCGTCTTCTCGGTACCAAGGTTTTCGTGTGGGGGTCTGGCTTTCACTGAGCATTGAAATACGGTGTCAAAGCTTAAAGGCCAACCATACTCCATTTCATGCCAAATAATTAATTTTTGTGATTTATGTCTTGTCGAATGCTTTGCATGGTTGTCAGCAGCATCCCGGCTGGTAAACGCTGCCAGACACCATCGGCACAATTCACCCCTTCGCGCAGAGCATGCCATTGCTCTTCCGTCACTATCATGGTGTCAGACTCTGTGTAGCACTGCCCCAGTAGGATAATCATGGTAGCTTTCGCTTTTCCCAATTTGACCGGTGGCGATTTGAACGCTCGACAGGCTCCTTGCCACGCTGTTTCCAGGTAGCAGCCTAGCTCCCCCGCTTGATTGATGGTCATCGGTTGGTGGCGAGCTGTGTCCAGCACCAGATGGGCGCGCAGTGCGCAATGGTCTACGGTACGACGCAGAGCGGGATTAGTGTTGAGAGATTTGTTCATTGGCAGATTCTGCCTGAAGTGAAGAACGATAAAAGCGCAGCATCGGAGTGGTTGGTATTAATCATAATTCGACAGGCAGGTACCATTTTAAAGCGAGTGTTGTCGAGTGTCTGCAATGGCGAAAGAGTAGGCCGACATCTGGTGAGCTAAAGGCCCCTTTGGGAGCTTGTGTACTTGTACCGTGCGGTACTGCCTGGCCGGTAAATACGATCCAACCGGGCACACAGGGGGCACCAGCTCCCACTCAAGACCCGCATAGGGGGCGCTATCCAGAAGTGCCCGCGATGACACTCCCAGATCATCTTGGTATCCACATTGGCATAGCTGATGGACCAACACTTCCCACCGCGTTCTATTGCCACACGCTGCATCGTAGCCAGGCTGTGGTATCGCTCTGCCCGATAGCACTCAGGGCAGCCTTTGCAGGCCTTGATATTCTTGCTGTTGCTCTGCCAGCGATGCCCTTTATCGCATTGCCAGGACATTGGGGTGGCCTGATCAACAAACACGTCAGAAAGGCATAGCCAGCCGCGCCTTCGTGCCCAATCCTTCAGGCGCTTCAGGGTAACAGCTTGCCGGCTACCACATTCTGGACAGAAGTTTCCAGCCAGTAATGTAGCGGGTGTTCTCCCCCACACATGCCCATGCTGGCAGGCAAATAGCAGATGTCCTTGAATGCCCAGGTATGTGTCTGACAGGCATTCCCCACCCCATGCTTGAGCGATGGCCTGAACCTGAGCTAACAATTTTAGTCGCTCAGCCGACGTGGGATGGTAGCCCGTCGGGTAGGATTGCCAGTGCTGAATCGCATGCTGGACAGCCGTTGGTAATGTGTCGAATTTCTTGGATTGCGCCCAGGCCATATTCAATTAGTCACTGCTTGCTGCAATTGGCAGCGCCATTCACGGCAGCTGGTTTTATGGCCCTCATACGCGACGGGAATGCCATCAATGGTGTTACTGGCATCATCCTCAATAATCACGCAGTGTGAATGGCCTTGCATTGTCCCTCGTGCCTCCAGAAAGCGGTAAGCAACCATAGCAGCGCGCAGTATGGCCATGTTTTAGGAATGCTCGGCACCTAGCGGTCTTCCTGTCTTCGGGTCCAGTCCCTTGGCCTTGGCCAGTTTTTCCAGCAAGGCTTCGCTGGGTTTGGGTGGCGCAATATTGGCTTCGTGATCTTTCAGCCATTGAATTTTGCCATCCCAGGGCGGTAGTTTGGCTGGTGGCAGGGGGACGATTTCATCCAGTTCGGGGACTGAGGGGTGGGCGTAGGAGTAATCACTTAACACGCCCATGATCAATAAGTATCTACGTTGACGTTCATCATCCTGCTGCAGACCTAAATCATTTCGCTGCTTATTTTCGGTAGTGATACGACCGAAACCATTACCTAAATTTAATGCTGCCGTAGGATCTCCCCATTTTGTTGCAAGCTGAAAAAAACTGACTGCTTCAGTCAGTTTTTCCTCATAAATCATGTGGTAACCATATTCTACCGCTGCTTTACCATGCCCTTGCTCTGCTGCACATTTTTTCATTTCATTGCCAATCGCAAATGGCCCCGGATGTGCAATTGTCAGATTGGTTAGTTTGTCTCCAACCAGATACTGCGCTTCCGGGTTGCCTAAGTCCGCCGCTTTACGATAGTAGCGATTGGCTAACTCCTCATCTTGCTTAACGCCGTAGCCAGCTTTGAGGTAGCGGCCCATATCGTAATAGCCACCGGGAATGCCCCTGTCGATCAAGTCCTGTGTCAGGTCCAGTGTCTCTTTGACTGGATCGGCACTCCACGCAGTACCACGACCAATCATTTCGCGTAGATCCAGATTGGCCTTGTAGTGACCGTAGGCAGTGGCAATACGGTAATAACGCTCCATTTCCGGGTAACGTAATGGGTCTTCCTTTTCCAGCTGGTTTTTATACAACCAGCGCGCATAGCGGTAGAGCTGATCTGCCTGTTCATCCAGCTTGGGCAGATGGGCTTTTTCGTATACGCAGCTAAAGGCCAGCTTTTCTTCAACGTTTTTCAGATCAGGCACGGAACGCTCCTTGGCACCACAGGCGGCCAGGCTAAGAGTCAAAATCAGGGCAAATAAACGGGATTTAGTCACTATTGCTCCGGGTGGGGTCTACACGCAAAAATTCACGGAGTGGCGCGACTGGGCCATCCCCATGAGTCATGGCAGATTTATTTTTAACTAAAATCATCCGCCATTGCTCAAATGTAAGTTTTGCATCCGTCTCTTTGTCCATTCTCTCAGGATTTGCATTCTCCCAGCTGTTGGTATGCCTCCCCCACAATACCTGCCTTAATGCCTTGGCTATTTCCGGGCGATCCAGTCCCAGGTTCAATTCACTGTCCACCTGCATGCTGCGGGTATTGATATTGGCAGAGCCAAGGGTAAGGAAGGCATCATTGACGATCATCAGTTTGGCGTGGATGTAGACCTCAACCCAGTCGGCTGGAGGTGAGTCCATGGCCACCAGCGAACAGATATGGGTCTTCAAGCCTGGCTGCTCCACGACAGAAAGGGGAGCATCCGGCTTTTGTGCAGCTTCGTAAGCCTTTTCGGCTTGCTGCCGTCTGGCAATTGCTTCATCCAGCGCTTGTCGGGTTTTTTCCCGTAATTTGCTGGGGCTGAGTACATTGGCCAGATGAATGAAGCGTGCCTCGTGCTCTGCTTGTTTGGCCTGGCCCAGGCGCGCTTCAAGATCGTCAGCCTTTTCAGCTCGGGCTACTGCGGGAATCATATCGGCCCGGCCCAGACTGTCTAGCATGCGGTAGGTATTGACGGTGCCAGCGCCAACACCGGCCTTGCTGGTATTGGTTACCACAAAGAGGTAAACCGGATAAGGTCGGCAGGCTTCTTTTTGGGCCTTGGCCACGGCCTTGATTTTCTCAGCCAACGGTGGCCAGCGGAAGTACTGGTTTTCGATGTAGATATAGGAGGTAACGTTATTGACCGCCTGCAGGTACATTTTTTTGATGTCTTGTTTTTTGTATTCCGGCTGAGTGCGCACCAACTGCACCATGGCTGCTTTGTTGGCTTTTCCATCAACGCGCGGCTGATAGGATGCAAAACCGCATGGTGGCAAGGCAAGATCTTCTTTGGTTTCATCGCGCCAGGCCCGGCGGAAATTATGAAACATGTCGCCTACTACTTGGCCGGTGACTAGGCTGGAAAAATCCTCACGCGGGCCAACTGTTCCGTTGCGACCAAGATTGGGGGCCTTCCTCTTTGCGCTATGTTCGTTGGTATCCCAGTACTCGTCCAACATATTGTGGCCCATCACAAAGCCAACATGGTTTTTGGCATCGTCGTAATCGACCAACACCATTTTCTGGTGATGACTGGGAGCCGTCGCCAGTAAGGATTTGGTTCTATCTTTGAGGCCTTTATCATCGTAGGTCTGGGTCAAAATATGGTCGCGACTACGTGGACCAAAACCCCGGCTACGAAAATGCAGATACTTACTGGGAATATCCGGATGTTGACGATCACGTTGTTTCTTTTCTGCGGTGCCAGCAGCAGCCTGATCTTCGTCGTAATAGGAATACCAATGCTTGTCGTAGTCGTATTGCGAAGGAATTTCGAAGGCCGGCTTGTCCTTGATACCAACTGCCCAACGTCCCGGTGTTTGTGTCTCTTCAACGGTTACCGCTGTTGTATTGACGTATAGCCCTCCGACCTTGGAAGCGAAGCACAAAACCCGTACTTGTACTCCCTGCTTTGCTTTGTGCTCCAGTAGCTTGCCTATTTGCGCGGGAACCGCTTCAGCGACATCCGCATACTTCACCATGTCTGCACCCTTGCGCACAAAGTACATGGATGGCTGAAAGCCCCAGCAGATGATGCAAATGTTTTTCTTGGCCTTGGCAAGCGCGTAATGGACTGCTGCAAAAGCGTCCTCGCCATTGACCAGAATCTGGAAGCTTGCAGGGTGCGAGTGGTATTCACTCTTCTGTACAAACCAGGGTAGGGTCAGGTGTGCTTTCATCTGCTCCTTGGTACATACCGGAGCAGTGATTGTCTTATCGCTCATTTTTGTTCTCCTGCATTGGGACCATTCAACAGGCTGTTGTAGCGTGCCCGTGCATGATCGTCGGCCTCCACACGCCCGTCTTGAGGAGCACCACCCGCATCTACTTTGTGGAAGCCTGCATTGGCCAACATGCCCTTGCCAGGATTGCTCAATGTATTGGTGACGGGCACATCAAACTTGACGCCATTTGCCAGTTGCACTGTGTACTTTTGAGTAATCGGTGCATGCTTGACCTTCAAGTGACCCGACTCATCAATCACTCCACGCTGTATCTCGGCACCATCTGCAAACAGCGTATACGGCATGCCAGTCCAACTACTACCCCCACCTTGGGGGGCTTGGTCCATGTGCAAAGACAAAGGCTCGTTCGGAATATTCTTTGGAAACGCCGGATGCGCTACCGTCATCCGATCCGGCCCGGAGAGGTTGTGGCTGGCACCTTTAACCGAAACGGTCCCTGGGCAGTGGATTTCGATATTGCCGCCTTTCAGCCGGATATAGCCGCCTCCGCAGGCCAGCAGAATCTCTTCTTTGGCTGCAATGGTGATGCGCTCCTTGCAGGAGGTAATCGTCACATCCTTATCCGCTGTCAGCTCCATCGCATCGCTCTGCGCCTGGATCTGCACTTTGCCCTTGGCTGCAATGAGTTTCATGGCGATTTTGTCTTGTACCCCGGCCACGAACAAACTGATGTGCTTACCAACATTGTGAATCCAACGGCGCCCCGTAGTGTGGTTAGCATCGCGCTGTGCAACAAGATTCAAATTGGTACCGGCGTTCACTGTCTGGCTTTGTTCAGTGACACTGACGATGCCTGCAGGGCCTGACAAAACCAGTTGGGGCTGCTGACCTGCTTGGTCTTTTGCGGTCTTGCCATCTTTGTCAGTATTGCTTCCGGCTTCCCAAGCAGCCAAGGCATCCAGTTGATGCTGCATGTGTCCCTTGGTTTTCTTGCCTGTCTTTGCATTGTCTTCACCAATACCGTCCGGGCCAGTTTCCATCGTATCGGCCAGTTGGGCGGTAGCGGTTTCAGCCAAGGCCTGACTCAGCGCAACGGCTGATTGCAGTTGGCTTTGCGCATGCTCGCGCGCCAGTTGTTTGCCGCCAGCGCCGTTTTGCGCTTCGGTGCTGAGCAGCAGGCCGTGCCCGGCTCGGATGGCGCCGTGCTGGTCGGTGCGTAGTTCGAAGCCTTCACCGCGTGGCTGGGCTTTGCCATTGCTGCGGGGATGGGTGAGGAAGCCCTGATTGAGCTGGGTCTTGCCGGGTTCGCTGGATAGCTTGGCGCGCACTTCCCCGGGGGTGTCGTCGAATAACAGCTCGTTGTACTGGCCACCCTGATGCTCTTTGGATTTGATACCGGACAGCGTCTTGTTGGCCGGGAGCGCACCGGCACCGCTGAAGGCCGGGGTGGCGTGGCTGCCGTTATACAGCACACCGACGATCACCGGGCGGTCGATATCGCCTTCGATAAAGTCCACCAGCACTTCCTGGCCGATGCGCGGGATGAACTGGTGGCCCCAGCCCGCGCCGGCGCTGGGCATGGCCACGCGCAGCCAGCAGGAGGAGGTGTCGTCGAGCTTGGCCCCGATGCTGGGGTGTTCGTCCGGCCGCTGCCAGTGGAATTGCACCTTGATGCGGCCCAGTTCGTCGGTATGCACTTCTTCGCCCGCCGGGCCGACCACGGTGGCAGTCTGCACCCCGTTGGAGGTGGGCTTGGCCTGGGTGCTGTGGGCGTAAGCCGGTGTCAGCGGAATGCCACGACGCTGGGCGGTGATGGTGGTCTGGAAGGGGCTGCTGTCTGTTGTGCTGGCGTCATTGCCCAGCAAACCCCGCAGGCTGCTGGTCAGATCGCCCGGCAGATTGTTGTTGGCGCGGAAGGTTTGGCCGGTAACCACGAATTCGCGCTGCTCGCTGCTGTCGCCCTCGTGTGCCGGGTGTTCATCCAGCCGGAACCACTGGCCGGCCTGCAGGCTACGCACCGAGCCAGCGCCGCTAAACTGCTTGGCCTGCACATCGTGCGCCTGCTGGCGCAGCTGGGCGTACTGGCTGAGCTGCTCGGCATCGCTGGCGTAGTACAGCGACTGCGGGTCGTAATCCTGCAGCGTGGATTGCAAGGCATCACCGCTACGGCCTTGCTGGATGCGGCTTTGGTCGAAAGACTGCTGGGTAGCGGTGGGCTGGTAATCAAAACTGGCTAGCGCCACATTGCCCGATACCACCTGGCGGGCGGCGCTCCAATCGGTGAGGCCGTCTTCTTCCTCCGTGGCATCGCTGCGGTGAAAGCGCACCCGCTCGCTGGCGGCCGGCGGCAGGCTGTAAGCGTCGTCGAACACCACCAGCTTGACCTGCGGATGCTCGCCATCGACATGTTCGAAACGCCAGGCATAACCCTCTTCGTGTAACAGCCGCACGATGAAGTCGAAATCGCTCTCGCGGTACTGCAGACAGTAACTGCGCGGGCTGGCGCTGGCGGTGTGGAACTCCAGTGACTGCACCTGGGCAAACACCGGATTGGCAGCCTGATGTTCGGCCAGGATCTGTTTAACGATGTCCGGCACCGACAAGTCCTGAAACACCCGCGAGGTGCGGCGTAGCCGCAGCAGCGCAAACGGCGGCTCGATGGTGAGGCCGTACTTGGCAAAGCCGCCATCGCTGCCTAGCAGCTCGGCCCGCGATACTACCCCGCAACGCACCACCTCGCTGCCATCGGCATCCAGCACACCCAGGCGGGCGGCTACACCGAGCAGCGACTTGAGTTCGATATTGCCGTCGGGTGACAGACAGCTCAGCTGATAGCGATAGGCTTCCGACACCCCCTCGCTGCCGTCCAGGGTGTGCGGCAGCAACTGCTCGGCGGCGATCTGCCCGCCATCCAGCTGCAGGGTGAGCAGGCGCTGGTGCTGGGAAAAGGCGGCGGCGAAGCTGGCGAGCAGTGTAGAAAAGTCCATGGCGTCTCATCACGTCTGCTGACGTGAATCTTCACATTCTGTTGAAAGTTCAACAGTTTATGCGCCTAACATGCACTGGACAAGGTGGAATGGCATGAATGCGTAGTTCTACGGATGGCCATCAATATAGGCAAAGGGACGGAAGGGCGCGCGTCAGGCATTCGCCACAGGCAGTTCGTCGGCGAGGCTGTGTGGAAACGACAGGAATGTTTCATGCCAAAGTAGCTGCAATGGTTCATCTACCGATTGCCAGGCCAGCCAGGTTCCAGAAAGAAGCTGTTTTGACAGGTAAAAAGGCCCTTTCAGGCCTTCACTGCTGCCATTAATTCTTCAAATCCTAGAATCTTCATCACCCGCTTTAGATTGTAGGCAAGGACCTGCAAGCTCATCTCGGTACTGACCTGGCCAAGGCCTCGTGTCAGGAAATGCGTGGCACCCATCCATTCTTTTAATGTGCCAAACGGATGCTCCACAGTCTGGCGCCGCAGCTTCATAACACTTCCCCGGATATCCAGCTGCTTTTGCATTTCTTCAAGCACATCTTCATGCTCTGCGCGAGTGACGCGCCGGTTTGAGCTGGGTGTACATTGTGCTTTGAGTGCACAGCGAGGGCAGTCAGAACTCCAGTATTTATGGACGAGTGCACCCCGTTCGGTGGTTGAGAAACGCCAAATCAGCCGACTACCGGCAGGACACACATATTCACCTGCTGCCGAATCAAACAGAAAGTCTTCTTTGTCGAACCGTCCCTCCGCTTTGGCAGACGACGTCATGGGCTTCGAAATCAGGGGCACAATCCCTGCATCGACACAGGTCCATGCCTCTTCCCCATGGTAGTAACCCCGGTCTGCGATGGCCTCAAGATGGGTAGTCTGCATCGCCTCTTTGGCCTGTCTTGCCATTTTGGCCAATTGGCGACGATCACTGCCCTGGTTAGTAACCTCATGCGCCACGATAAGGTGATGCCGAGTGTCAACCGCGGTTTGTACGTTGTAACCAACCAGTCCGCGACTGGTACTGGTGGCCATAGCGCGGGAATCGGGATCTGTCAGCGAGATTTGTCCAGTTGGCTCTTGCTCAAGCTGGGCTCGGATCTGCTGTAGCCTTTCCATGCTCTTTTTCAGCGTGGTCACCGGCTGGTCAGGACAGGCTGATGCGATACTGGCTTATCGTTGCTGACAGCCGACCGGCCAGCTGGTCCAGCTTTTCGGCCTGTGAATTGTTTTGCACGGCAACAACACTGTTTTCCTCGGTCATTTGCGCTATGCGCTCCACATTCTGGCTGATGACCTGCATGGCCTGATCCTGCTCTTCAATGGCCGTGGCGATGCCTTGCATGCGCTGCAATACCAGCTGGGAACTCTCATCAATCTGCTTCAGGCCCTGCTCGCTCGACCCAACAGTCACCAGGCTTTGGCTAGATAGCTCGTCGGCGGTGGCCATCCCGGCAACGGTGGCGTCGATTCGCTTCTGCACATCCAGTATCAAACTGGCAATTTGCTCTGTCGCGGTCCCGGTACGTGCAGCCAGGTTGCGAACCTCATCAGCCACCACCGCAAACCCGCGCCCGGTTTCGCCAGCCCGTGCAGCTTCAATAGCCGCATTCAGTGCCAGCAGGTTCGTCTGGTCTGCAATGTCACTGATTACGTCTATAATGCCGCCGATCTCCTTTGAGCTGGCATTCAGGCGCTGGATGTCATTGCCGGACGCCTTGATCTGCCGGGCAATCTCACCAACCGTTCTCACTGTCTCTTTCATCGTCTGCAGTGCTTGGCCTGTATCGCTACGTGATCCCTGAACCTGCGCCATAACGGAACGTGTACTGGTGGACATCTCAGTCATGCTGACCGCCGTCTGTTCAACCGCAGCGGCAACAGAGGCTGTGGCTTCCGACTGCACCGATGCACTCTGCCGGACCTGATTGCTGCTAGAGGAAAGCTGCTCAGCAACTGTGCCCATGTCCTTGCCACAGCCCTGCACGTCTAGGATCAGATGGGAGAATGCATCCATCAGGTTGTTGAAGGCATTTCCGATCTGCCGGGTTTCTTTCACGCCTTCGGCATGCACCGTACAGGAAAGGTCACGGGTTTCAACCGACCTCTCTACCGACCGAGCTACCAGTAGTAGTGGGCCTCCAATGCTACGGCCAACCCACAGGCCGATGCCGGCACTGAAGAGGACGGTGACAAGCCCTACCACGCCAACGATCAAGAGGTTGCGTAGCGCTTGGGCTTCCAGTGCCTGAGTTTGGCCATCAATGCTTGCGGACAGCTGCTGCTCAACACCGTAGAGGGCATTCATCTTGCTGGTGATGGCGTCGAACCATTGGTCCGCCGTCACATTGAAGCCGCCCTGCATGAAGTGGCTTTCCATCAAGCCGCGGAACTGCTCTACCCGGACGGATGCGTCGCTCGACAATACACTTTTCAAAGCAGCGACTTCAGCTGGCTGGGCAATGCCTTCGAACTGATTCAGTAGCACGTCCTGGTTGTCGATTTTTGCCAGGATGGCACGGTACTGTGGCCACTCAATTTTGTCGGAGATAAATGCCGGCAAAGAAAGAGCTCGCTCCAGGCCTACATTCTCTTTGGCCTGAATCAGGGCCAGGTAAGCTTGCAGGCGGCGCACGATATCAGCCTGATCATTGTCCTTGCCGATCGTTGAAATACTCTTGAGAAGAGTAGCGATGGTTTGGGAATAGTAGGCAGAACTCTGTGCGGGCAAGGTGCCTTGGTGGGAAATTTGCTCACGCATGCCTGCCAATTCCTGCAATGCATCCTTGGCCTTCTGAATATTCACGCCACTCGACATGTCATGATTGCCGGCGATCACCAGCAGGTAGGCCTGCCGTTTGGTGTCTGTGGTTTTGCGGATTTCCGGCAGCTTGTCAGCGAACTTCTGGCCATGGGATTGCAGGTAGCCTGCAGATGCGCCTCGCTCAATCTGCATGGAGTGAATCAAGTTGCCCGATGCGATGGCTAACTCCATGAGGTTTCGGGTTTGCTGGGCCTTTTGGTATTGGTTGTAGTTCTGTACGAGCAAAAGGAGTGAGAAGCTGCTCAGCACGAGGAGTGGAACCATGATCAGCAAGAGAAGACGGTTTCTGATGGTGGAAAACATGCGGTGCTACCTTTACCAATGAAGAGCTGATCTGGGGGTGGTCACTGAAGCTATAACGAGGCCGTGCGAATGTCATCAAACAAGCACAGCACAAGGAGATGCTATTGGAGTTTCAGCCCTTCAAACTTGAAACAGGTCAATGCTTTCGAGCAAATATTCAATGTTGAGGATCATTTGAGGAATCCTCACATGTCTTTGCCGTGATTGGCTGATTTGATTTAGATGGGATGCGGTATGCCAGGCCTGTGACAGGATGCTGATGTGGCCGTGGCGTGCGCAGATATAGCTGGGGTGGGGGGGCTCGGGTGGCTAGTGCATGGCCGATAGTGGAGGGCATTAGGCCCTGCGGGATGAGATTGCCAGACCTTGGTCGTAAGGAAATCCCCTAGTACCAACTAGGCACTAACACCGGTAATGTCACGCAAAATTTACCTGATCTCTTCCCGCAAAAACGTGAGGCTTGGAACAAGGGCAAGATGATTGGCCAAAAGCCACCACTCAAGCCAAAGGATATCTGGGCTATACGGATCCATCTTCAGAACAAGTATGCAGTACGTGACCTAGCGATGTTTGAATCGCCCCGGCTTCTCTAGACACTCTTGAACCGTTGGAAATATTGCTTCTCAAACTCTACCGGCGATAGCCCGTTTGCGGAACCATGCCAGCGCTTCGGGTTGTAGAACATCTCGATGTAATCGAAAATGTCCCGCCGGGCCTCTTCCCTGGCGACTTCGGCCACTGGGTAACCACGCTCGGTTACCTGTTGGACTGCTTCAATCTTGAACTCTTCGGGGAAACGCGGCTTGCTCATGACACCTCCTTGTGGGGCCTAGTGTGAGGCTCGCGAGGTGTCTAGGAAAGGAGGGGCGATTCAGTTCAACTTAGCTATCGACAGCAAACTTCGTGGATGTGATCTCGTTAACTTACGCGAACGTGACGTAACACATGGAAACCAGACTCTGCCCCGTGCGATTGTTATTCAGCGCAAGACTCAACGGCCTGTGCAATTTGAACTGACGGAGCCGACAAGGCTGGCGGTGTCTGCATGGCTAGAGAAAGCGCACTTGCGAAGCGATCAGTATCTGTTTCCTAGTCGGCTGGCAGACTCTCCACACCTGTCGACTCGTCAATACGCACGGATTGTGCATATGTGGGTCTCGACAGCAGGTCTGGACTCATCCATCTATGGCACACACTCATTACGTCGGACCAAGGCAACATTGATCTACAAAAAGACCAAAAATCTGTGTGCTGTACAAATCTTACTTGGCCACACCAAGCTGGAGTGCACGGTTCGGTACCTTGGCATCGAGGTCGATGATGCACTGGAAATTTCAGAGCAGATTGAAATCTAGGTAGCCACAAGGAAGTTGGCAGCGAACATTCGCTGCCAACAGTGTCCTCATCGGCCATAACGGTCACTGGCACTATGAGCGTGCTATGCCTGCTTTCAATATGAAAACGGTCATAAAATATTCAAAAAAGCCGCAAGTAGCACAATTGCTATATTTGTCTATTTTCGCCTTAGTCATAATAAGGAAACCGAAACCTAGCCGTACGCTTCTTGCAAGGCGCGTTTCATTTCCTGATCCAATTGCTTTATATCAATTGGTTTGGAAGCAAATCCGCTCATGCCAACTGCCATTGCGGCTGCCCGGTCTTCCTGTAAGACACTTGCAGTCAGTGCGATTATCGGAATACCATATTTGTCTGGATCTCCACCACTGGAGCGAATAACTCTGCAAGTCTCCAGTCCATCCATGATTGGCATCTGCACATCCATCAGAATAATGTCAAAATCATGTTGCGACCAAAGCTGCAGTACTTCCTTCCCGTTCATTGCCGTAGTTACTGTGTGGCCTCGCTTCTTGAGCAGGATCTTGATCAAGTTAAGGTTTTGTACCACGTCATCCGCTACCAGAATATCCAATGGCGGTAGATTGGCATCTTCGACAACCGGTTTAACTATCTGGCCTGACTGGGCAGCTACCAGCGGAATCCGTACGGTAAATGTCGAGCCCTTACCCGCAGTGCTTTCGACACCGATACTTCCTCCCATCTTTTTTACCAATTCCAAGGCAATGGTTGTTCCTAGACCGGTGCCACCAAAACGCCGTGAAGTTGATGCATCGGCCTGCGAAAATGGCTTGAACAACTTTGCCTGTGCGACTGCATTCATCCCGATACCGGTATCTACAACGATCAGCTCGACAATGCCCGTATGTTGGGAAACCTTTAGCCGCACTTCGCCCTTTTCAGTAAATTTTACGGCATTGCTCATTAAATTCAGCAATATCTGCCGAATACGCATAGCATCACCCATGAAGTGATCGTTGATGCTCTCCGGGTATTCAATAATCAGGCTAATACCTTTGCGCTCGGTTGTCAGCTTTAACGTATCAATAGTCTGTTGGCAGACATTTCGCAGTGAAAAGGGAAGTTCCTCCAGCTCCACAGCACCTTGTTCCAGTTTTGCCGTATCCAGAATATCGTTGATCAATCCCAGCAAGCCTTTGGCAGACTGATTGATGATTTCAATCATCTTCTTCGGTTCAGCATCTATCTCGAAATCCTGCAGAAGATCGGTGTAGCCGATAATTGCATTCATTGGAGTACGGATTTCATGACTCATATTGGCAAGAAAAGCGCTTTTTGATCTGGCGGCAGATTCCGCACTTTCCTTAGCCACTTGCATGGCAAGCTCCATGAGCTTGCGTTCTGAAACATCAAGAATAAGCCCATCAATGAAAACGGCTTGATTCACTTCATTGAAAACACCACGGGCACTTTCAGATACCCAGCATTCGGTTCCATCCATGCAGCGTATGCGGTATTCCACCGTATAAGGAATACATTTATTCAGTGCATTATGAATAACATCACGTACTCGCTGCTGGTCTTCCGGATGGATGATATTGAAGATGTGCATGCCTCCGCTCATGAAGATATTACTTGGCCAGCCACTAAGTTCCTGAATGTCTTCACTGATAAACAACTTATTCCACGGCTCTTTGGCCTCGCTGCGAAATGTCACTCCAGGAATATTGTCAATCAGTGCATGGAACTGTTGCTCTTGCTCTTCCAGTTCACGCTGCATTCGGTGGCGTTCGCTGATATCGGTGATGAATCCGACATACAGGCTGTACGCAGGAAGCGCGCCCTTGCCAATAGCCAGGCGAATAGGGAATTGTGTGCCATCCTTGCGACGACCCACAGCCTCTTCCTCAATTTCGGAAATCGGCAGCGAAGCAGGAGAAGTCATCTGCCGACCCTGTTGGTACCGCGCGGGGATTAGCTGTTGGATGTTGCAGCCCTTGACATCAGACTCCATCCAGCCGAACAAGCGTTCTGCCGCCGGATTTAACGACTCTATCCTACCCTCGGCATCAAAGGTGATCATGCCATCAATGGTCGTGCTGACGATGGTCTGCAGTTTCAGCTCGTTTGCCTGCGTCTTCTGGTAGAGCATGCGGTAGCGAAGCAGCACATTACCTGCCAGAACCATATTTCCCAGCATGAGCACCAGTACGGCAATTCCGATAGCAAGGCTGGCATTGTCATTCCAAGACGAAAATCCTCCGGCCTGAGGCGTGCCAATAAAGCGGGCCGCTGCCATGCCAAAGTAGTGCATACCAGCAATGGCAACGCCCATTACGCCCCCTCCCAGCAAGGTTGCGTAGCCCTTGCGCAGGCGATTGCTATCTAGGCCAAACCTTATCCATAACGCCAAGGTACTTAGTAACACGGCGACCATGATTGAGGCGGCAAACCATAGCGGGTCATAACGGAGCTGGGGCGCCATGTTCATGGCAGCCATCCCGCTGTAGTGCATGATGCCGATGCCACTGCCAACCAGCGTGCCGCTTAGCCACAACTGGCTCTGGCTGATGCTTGGCTGGGCAAGTCTTCGCAGGGCAAACCAGGCTGCGCCAATAGCAGGAAGCATGGAGAACAACGTGGGAAGCAACGCGTAATGCACCGAACTACAGATTGAGAATGCAAGCATGCCAACAAAATGCATGGCCCAGATGCCGCCTCCCATTGCAATCGATCCTGTCACCAGAGCAATTTTTTTGAGATTGCCTTCAGTCGCCTCTCGCGCGAAACCGGCCATTTGCAAAGCAAGGCAAGAAGTGGAAATAGCGACAAGAAGAGAGAGGGAGACCAGCCAAAGATTGTATTGGGTTTGTAAAAAAAGCAGCGTTTGATAACTGCTGATGAAGTAGGAGTTCAGCATGCTCAGCTCTCAGGCAGATCGCGCATATAGAAGGTCAATCATGATGCTTTTAACCGGTATAGCTCACAGAAAGCTTGCATTGCAATGTCATGTAACTAGTTACTTGCAATTCAGTATTTCAGCCCGTTTATGGGGCTGTGTTGCAGCACGAAAATTTACAAAAATCATTTGGCATAACAGTAGGAGCTGCATTATAGTTCTAATGCTGACTTCATCAGCACCAGCCCGAGATTAACTTCTCGTTTATACCGCCCTCGTGGCGGTTTTCTTTTGCTGCCTTCAGAACTGGCTTTTATGCAAAAGACATTTTATTGCCATGATTAATTACCAAGCAGCAGCTTGTCGTAGTTTCTTTCGTATTGGAATTTATAAATTCATGCTTCCGAATGGGTAGCATCCCGACATCACCGGCTCATTAGAAAACGTTCGTCCGCTGCTATTTCTCCACCAGTGGCCTCAAGTGTTTGCTAGGCAAAAACGGTTACTGAGCCGTCAACGGCAACCCCTACAGTCTGTCCGTTTTGATAGGCATGCCAGCCGTTGGTACGCGCCTTGATGGTATGCCGGCTGTGCAGCAATTCCAGGTGTAGGGTGGCATCGTGGCCAAAGTACTCCATACCAATGATTCTGGCCTGCGGCTGGCTGGGTGATGGCGGCCCCAGTCTTATCTGCTCGGGTCTGATCAACACATCTACTGCACCTTGCTGATGGACTTGTGACAAGGGAAGACTGCCCAGCTCGCACTCCACCGTTTGCGGGCCGGCAATGCCTGGAAGCAGGATGGATTCGCCTAGAAAACCTGCTAGTTCCGGTGTGCGCGGACGGCAATAGAGATTGGCCGGACTGTCCTGCTGCAGCAACTGGCCTTCCCACAAGACGGCCACTTGCTCACCACAGGACAAGGCCTCCGACTGGTCATGGGTAACCAGCACCGCCGTGGCACCCACGGCTTTCAATGTCTGCAGCACAGCCTGGCGGGTATCATTGCGCAGGCCGGTATCCAGTGCCGAGAACGGTTCGTCCAGCAATACCACCGCAGGTTCCGGTGCCAATGCACGTGCCAATGCCACGCGCTGTTGCTGACCACCGGACAACTGCTGCGGCGCACGGGTGGCAAAGTGTGCAGGCAGGCCCACCATTTCCAACAACTCCGCCACCCGATGACACCGCTTACGCAGACTGCGTGGCAGGCCGAACACGATGTTGTCGGCCACACTCAGATGAGGAAATAGCGCACCTTCCTGCGGTACATAGCCGATGCGTCGCCGCTCTGGCGGCACGTGGATACTGGCGCTGCTGGCCAGCTTCCCGCCAATGCTGATGCTACCAGCGTCGAGGTGCTCGAAGCCGCACAGCATGCGCAGCAGCGTGGTTTTGCCGCTCCCTGATGGGCCCAGCAGGGCCAGCAGGGAGCCGGAAGGAATGTGCAGATCAAGCTGGTCGATGACCCGCTGTTGCCCGAATTGTTTGCACAGCCCCTGAAGCAAAAGTTCAGACATGAGAAGCGTCTCCTGTAGCGGTGTGGCCATCGGTGGCCAGACGGTCGATGGCATTCCTTCCCAGCAAGGCCATCAGCAGCCAGGTGGATGCCATGGATAGCAAGGTAAGCGCCAGTGCATAAGGCGCAGCGGCGGCATAGGCCATGGCCGAAGTGTCGGCCCAGATCTGGGTGGCCAGTGTTTCGGTGCCGATGGGTGACAGCAGCAAGGTGGCGGTCAGTTCGGTGACAATGGACAGGAATACCAGACTGGCAGCCGCACCCAAGCCGGGCGCGGCCATGGGCAGCAGCACACGCAGCCAGGTCTGCCAACTGCCTAGCCCCAGTGAGCGTGCCAGTTCCTCCTGTCGGCTTTCGGCCTGAAGCAGTGCCGAGCGCACGCTGACGATGGCCAGCGGCAGAAACAGGATGGCGTAGGCCAGCAGCAGCAGGAACTGGGTCTGATACAGCGACGGCACGACGCGGATGGACACGGTGACCAGCCCCAGTGCGATGACAATGCCGGGTACGCCCTGTACCAGGAAGGTCAGCCGTTCCATGAGGCCGGTCAGCCGGCCCGGCATGCGCGCCAGCAGATAGCCAAGCGGCAATGCCAGCAGCACAGTCAGGGCTGCACCTTCCAGACCCAGCTCAATCGAACTGGAACTGGCGTCAAGAATCAGCTCCGCCGATACCTCGACCGGCGACACGGCGGCATCGCCATGCTGGGTCAACCAGTAAGCCAGCGTGGAGAGCGGCAGCAACAGCGTGATGCAGGACAGCAGCACAAAGCCGGCCACCACCAGCCATTTCCGCGCTCCCAGCTCCAGCCGTGGCGGTGCGCGGCGAGCGCCCTTGGCACGCCGCTCATAACTGGGCTGCCGCCTTACCCGCCATTCAAGGCCGATCAGCATGGCGGCTACCAGCAGCAGCACGATGGACAACTGGGCTGCACCATGGCTGTCAAAGCCGGCGCGGTATTCGGCAAAGATTTCGGTGGTGAAGGTACGAAAGCGCAACAAGACAAAGGCACCGAACTCTGACAAGGTGCTTAGCGCCACCAGCAACATGCCGCCCAGCAAGGCTGGTCGCAGCTGCGGCAGGATCAGGCGGAAGAAACAGCGCCATGGCCCCAGCCCAAGGGTTCTGGCCGTTTCCTCCAGTGCCGGATCCAGACCGCGCAATGCGGCAGATACCGGCAGGAAGACCAGTGGCGAATAGGCACTGCCCAGCACCAACAGCGCACCGGGAAAACCTTGCAGATCGTCGCTGAGCGAAACCCAGGCATAGCTGCTGATGAAGGTGGGAATAGCCATCGGTGCCACGCTCAACAGCGGCCACAGCCCCTGCCAGGGCAGACGGGTGCGTTCGGCAAACCAGGCACAGACCAGCCCCAGCACGCCACACAGCAGAGTGGTGGCGGACACGATGATTGCGGTGTTGAGCGCCAGCGAACCAACCAGCGGTCGCCACAGCATGTCGATGAAGTCTGCCGGGTCGGACTGCGCAGCCTGCCAGATGATGACCAGCAGCGGGGAAGCCAGAACGGCACATACCGCCAGGGCGGCAGCAAATAGCCAGCCCTGGCGGTGTGTGGTTCTCCCCGGCATCAGGGAGTGAATGGCCATTTACAGCAAACCGGCCTTGCGCAGCATGGGCGCTGCCTGACTGTCATCCCCCAGCTTCTGCATATCCAGTGCCGGCGGCGTCAACTGGTTGAAAGGCTTGAGCACCGGTGCCGGTGCGATGCCCGGCAATAGCGGGTACTCGAAGGTGATGTTGCTCTTGGCCAGCACCTGCTGGGCACGGGCGCTGGTCAGGTAGCTGACAAATTTCTGCGCCGCATCGGCATTGTGCGCGGTTTTCAGTACCCCGGCACCAGAGACGTTGAGCAAGGCACCAACGTCACCATTGCCGAAGTGATACAGCTGGCTGTGCATGCCCTTGTTGCCCAGCTCTACCTGCAGGCGTGCCAGGTAGTAATTGTTGATGATGCCGACAGCCACGCTGCCACGATTGACAGCAGCGGCGACGCCTTCGTTGTCGTCGAACATCTGAGCGTTGTTGCGCAGCCCCTTCAGCCATTGCTGGGTCGCAGCCTCACCCTTCAGGGCGCGCACGGCGCTGACCAGTGGCAGGAAGTCGCCATCAGACGGTGCAATGGCCAGTTTGCCTTTCCATTGCGGGCCAGCCAGATCCAGCAAGGAGAACGGCATGGCAAGACCGGCAGCCAGCTTGTTGTTGACCACCAGCACGTTTTCACGTGCGGTCACGCCCACCCAGCTGCCGCTGGGCGAGTTGTACTTGGCCGGGATGGCGGCCAGCGTGGCGGCAGGCAGGCGGGTCAGCATCTGCTTGCCTTCCAGCGCCATCAACTCCGGCGAGTTCGAGGCAAAGTAGACGTCAGCCGGTGAGGCCTTGCCTTCGGCCATCAACTGGGCCACCAGCTCCGGGCCTTCGCCTTCGCGCACCTTGACGCTGATGCCGCTGGCTTGCTCAAAGTCCTTGACCAGCAGTTTGACGGTTTGCGGGTGTTGGGCGCTGTACAGGATCAGGCTAGCGGCATTGGCCGGGAGCGCCAGACCCAGGCTGATCAGACTGGCGACGCCGAGCAGGCTCTGCTTGATAAATGATTTCATGGTGAACTGCCTTGTATTCGGTTGGTTTACAGTCCGGCGAACAACGGTTCGCCGATATAGCCCTTGCCATCGGTACCTGGCGGGCAGGCAAAGATGGCGCTGGCTACATGGGTGGTGTACTGGTTCATCATGTCGCGCGCGGCCACGGTCTTGTTGATCCGGATGAAGCCGCTGCGCGGATCGCGCTGGTAAGCGATGAAGAACAGGCCGGCATCGTATTCGATGCCCTGATGCCAGGGCGGCCAGCGCTCGGCGGTAAAGCTGGAGCCGTCATTGTAGGAATAGGCACGGCGCAGAATGCGCGAGCCGCCATTTTCCTGCGGCGAGGCCACACGCGAGTGGGCACTGTCCGGAATGATAGTGTTGCCATCCTTGTCGGTGGCATCCAGCTTCATGGCTTCAAACTCGTTTTTCTGGCCTAGCGGTGCACCGTTATCCTTGTAGCGACCGACCACTTCCTGCTGGAAGCCCAGTTCGCTGCGGTCCCAGTGTTCCAGCGCAATGCGGATGCGACGCACCACCACATAGCTGCCGTTTTTCATCCAGCCGCCTTCGTCGCCAACCCAGACAAATTCCTTCATCAGGGCCGGATCCTTGGTTGACGGATTATTAGTGCCGTCCTTGAAACCCATCAGATTGCGCCCGGTACTGCCATCAGCCGGTGCGCTGGCAAAGCCGGTTTGTGCCCAGCGCAGGCTGGCCACGCCCTGGGCCAGGGCGGCCAGTTGGCGTACGGCATGGAAGGCAACTTGCGGGTCGTCGGCGCAAGCCTGGATGGACAGGTCACCACCGCTGCGCTCCGGCACCAGCTGGTCGCCATTGAATTTCGGCAGATCGACAAAGGCTGCCGGGCGACGGCTGGCCAGACCGTAACGATCCACCCCGTTCTTGCTGAACAGGCCGGGGCCAAAGCCAAAGGTCAGCGTCAGTTTGCCGGTGGACAGGCCGATGCTGTCGCCGCCGTCTTCCGGAGCGGCGTCAATCTTGCCGCTCAGCGGCAGTGCCGTCTGGCCCCGGCTGAGCCGGCGTGCCGCAGCGGTCCAGCGCTTGAGCAGGGCAATGACATCGGCGCGCTGTTCGGTATCCAGGTCAAAGGCTGCAAAGTAGCTGTGTTTTTGCTGTGGCGTGATGATGCCGGCCTGATGCGCGCCATCAAACGGAATCAGATCCTGTGGCATCGGCGTGGCAGCCAGTGCGCGCGGGCTGCTCAGCATGCCCAGGCCGCCCCCCAGCAGCGCCCCGGCCACAGCGGCCTGAGTGCCGCCAAGCAAAAAGCGCCGGCGGGCGGGGTTGATCGGGGTGTCGTGCTTACTCATTTGGCCAGTACCACTGTATTGACGTCATCGGAAACGTAATAGAAGCCATCGCCGGCTGCATTCATGGTGATGCCGAACAGGTTGCCGTTGCCCGGCGGGGTCATCGCCTTGTTGGTGTTGATCCAGCGGGCTACCAGCTGCGTGCCGGTTTCCGGGTCGATTTCCACTACCTTGCCGTTGGAGCCGTTGGTCACCAGCAGATGGCCTTGCGGGGTGGTGGTCATGGCCAGCGGACGCAACAGCATGCCGTCATGGGTCAGGGTGCGGCCAATCCCGGCACTGGTAGTGCGGGTGGTGGCATCCCAGATCTCGCTGATGCGGTTGCCCAGTGCGTCGGAGACATACAGCTTGTCGTCCTTGCCCAGCGCAAGGCCGGTGGGGCCGATCAGGAACACACCCTTGTCGGCCTGCTCGCCAAAGCCGCTGGCCACCACGGTACGGGTCTTGATGACCGGCGGTTTGCCAGCCGGAATGTCCAGCTCCAGCCGCAACACGGTGGATTGATTCACCACCGGCGGATTGCCCTTGGCGCTGCCCACGCCAAAGCCGGCATTGCTGACAAACAGGGTGGCTTTGTCGCCTTGATCCACCACCGCCATATTGCCCCAAGGATTGTTGATGTCCGGACCAGACCACACATCTGCCACTTTACCATTGGGGTCCAATACAACCAGGCAGCCGGCACCCTTGGTATCGGTAGTGCCGTCATTGCTGGGGGTGCTGCCCACAATGACCCAGCCGCTCTTGAGCATGGTCATGGCCGTGGACAGGCCTACGCCGCCCGGACAGTTATGCAGATCGCGCGGCAACTGGGCAAACAGGGTCAGCTGCTTGCTGTCAGGATGGTAGTTGACGATGGTACTGCCCAGGCCTTGCAGGTTGGCAGCATTGTTGAAGTTGTCGATCAACAGGTCGCCCGCCTTCACACTGCCGGCAGTGACTGGTGCCACAGCCAGGGCGTACGGGTTTTGGTCGCCATTGTCCGGTACCGTGGTAGTAAGGGTGGTGTGCTTCTTGATGCCTTGCAGGAAGGGAATGCTGTCCTCGGCCAAGCTGAAATTGGCCAGCAGGGACATGCCGATCAGGCAGGTGGAAAAGCGAAACAGGCTTTTCATGAAAACTCCCGATGAGTAAGGCGTAATGAGGGTGGATTTCAATTAGGGCCGCCGGCCTCAGGACCGGCTTGCCATCAGAAGGTAATCACGGTTTTCACGGCCACTACCCAGGCATTCGGAATGTGTTGGGTCTGGGTGCTGTCAGTGCTGGACACTGTGCCCGCGCCGGGTTTCAGCGTATATTGCAGGTCGCCTTGCAATTGCCACCACGGGGTGAGCTGGTACTGGTAGGTGGCTTCGACAAAAGTCTCATCACGGCGTACCGGGTACAGCGGATTACCGTTGGCTGTGGCCGTATCCTCGTCATATGCACGCAGATGGTTGCCCACCTTCACATAGCCCACGGCCAGACCCGCCACGTCGCTGTCGCGACCATTGAACGGGGCCGTCAAAGTGATACCGGCATTGGCGCTGAAGCTGATCTGGTTCCGGTCGCCCGGTGCCCACATCAGGCGGGTAAAAGCATTGAGGGTACGGCTGCTGTCTTCCGCCGGACGCCATAGCATCTGGTCGGCCACGGCGTAAATACTGTAATTGCCACGATGCTGCGCGGCATTGCCGGAGCTGTTAGGGTCCGCCAGTGACAGACCGGTATCGTCATAACGCTGGTCGCCAAATTTTGCGTTCTGATACCAGGCACCCAGCTTGTAGGTGCCCGGCAGGCCCTTCGGCTTTCCATCATCCAGCTGGCCATCACCCGGCTGGTTCAGACCATATTGCAGTTCGCTGATCCACAAGCTGCCACCGTGCAGATTGAAGGCAGTGCCGTGCTTGTTGGCCTGCTGGGAGTCACTGTTGCTGGTGCCGGCTGGATCGCCCGCGAACACGCCGCCCAGCACTGACAGCTGATCAGTCAGCTTGCCACGCAAGCGCACGCCCAGCCCGGAGAGCGGATAGGCCGGGCCTCCGGCTGTCATGTCGTCGGATGGGATGGCCGGCCAGCCGAACATGGTACCCATGAAAGTACCGGCATACTGACTGACCATGAACTCTTGGTCGATACTCTGTTGACCGATCTTGATATCAGCCTTGCCATTGAAGAGTTTTTGTTGGTACCAGGCTTCCCACAGCCGGGTAGTGGCTGCTGCCTCAGTGCCGCTGGATGTTTGCAGGCTGCCGACATGGTCGGCGCTAAAACTGTCACCATGGATGTCCAGTACGCTGACATTGGCCGATCCGCCTTCCCACAGGCCGGCTCTTTGCGTGTCCAGCCCCAAGGTCAGGGTGGTGACGCCATGGTATTCGCTGCCATGCTTCAGTCCGCCAGACACGTTGCTCAGGTATTCGCTGTCTTCCGTCAGCCCCAGCGTGATGCCGTGTTGGCCAAGGCTGCTGCGCAGGCCGCCCATGTCACCCAGCAGGGTGGAGCGGTTCCATACGCCGGTCCATTGGTCTGCTGGTTTGGCTTGTACAGTCTGGTCGGCTTCCGGTAGCTCTGCCGGATTGACCTCTGCCTGTTCTGCCAGATTCATGGTGGATTCTGCCTGGACATTGCCTGCGCTTGCCCATGCAGCGCAGGCAGACACCACCACCACAGCCGTTTTGCTGCGCGACCAGGATGCGGGTAGCGAGTGGCTCAAGATTTGTTTCCCCAGTACTGATTTCACGCGGATATCCCTATTTGCGAATGATGCAGAGAATCATTTGCATGTAATTGTTAAACCAAGGGGCTAGCTCTATGGATCTGGGATTAATTCTATTTGCAAATAACTCCTATTTGCATTTGAAAAGGTGTGCTTATTGTGACGCTTTGTGATGAGATGCGACGGTTTGTACGGTGACTTGCCGGCATGGGGGAAGGGTTTGCTGCTAGCTGCTGGATCGGCCTGAGCTACGGGCAGGCAGTATCTCTGTTGGGGTAGCACGCTTGGCGTATTTCCTGCACCAAAACTCGCCATGCCTTATGCATTTAGCGTCAGCCGGTTTTGCTGCGACATATTGTCGCAGTGACTATTTTTGCTGCCCGGGCCGGTGTTTTTGCCAGAGTAAAAAAACGATAATCAACGCGCTTGCTGATATCTGCGAAGGCAAAAACATGAAAAGCAATACCTTTAACCGGTTGGCAGCTTCCCTAATTCTGGCAGGTATCACTGGTCCAGTGCTGGCTTGTGCCAGTTGTGGCTGCACGCTGAGTTCGGATTGGGATAGCCAGGGGTTTACCTCGCAAGAAGGCTTGAAACTGGATAGCCGGCCACTGCTGGGGCTGCCCCCGCAGCATGAATTCCCCGGCCAAACGCACCAGGCAGGTTTTGACCCAATCGAGGGAAGGGGGCAGGCCATCATGCAATACGATCCACTCAGCAATCGCGCAGCCCAGCGCTTCCGTCACCTCGTAGTGCCACTCCCCGGGTGCACCCTGATCCAGTTGGTCGTACAAGGTATCTGCGAGGGCTGCCACCATCGGCGCGTATTGCACCAGTTCGGCATGCAGCTCCAGACAGCCAGCACCCCAGATCACCAGCAGACTGCGCTCGGCATCCGGACCGTCGTATGCCACACCCAGGCCGTTCCAGGTACAGAAGTTGCGCATGCCAGCAGTGAGGCAAGCTGCCGTCAAAGCAATGGATTGCACGGAGGCCATAGCATCACTCCACCAAGGCCAGTGCATGTTCCAGTGCTTTGCCCTTGAGTTGGGCACCCTGACCGAACCAGGCCGAATCGAGACGGTAATCCTGACTACGGGCTCGACGGCGATGATCGACATACTCGGTCATGGCATTCACCAAGCCCCATGCCGTACCCCGAGTGCCCGCGAGCATCGAACCCATGCCACCACCGCTATGAGTTGTGGCTCTAAGGTGCCTTGGCGGTCGCGTGGTACCTCAATGTGTAATTCGCTGAAGTCGCCCTTGAGGGGCTTGCTGCTCTTGCTGTTCCGGGTGTCACCGTCGGGATTGAACATCGACTCATGTTTGTAATGGCCAAGATGCGCGGCCATCTTGGCATCCAGCGCTTTTTCGACCAGCCGCTTTGTAAGCTGTTCTCACAGATGAGATCTTCGGGCTTCCGGTAATCGGCCAGCAAATTGTCCAGTGCAGGTGCGTTGTGGTGGGTGATACATGTGGCTATCTATGGGTGACTGCCCTCCATCGCAGTCGGTTAGAAACGGATTGCCCTCTATCCTTGCTCATCTCGTGTCAGGTTTGCTTGCCTTGCACTTTTTATCGGCTTGAGCGGAATCAATGCCTTGGCAGCAGCCGGCAGCTAAGCTGACGCCGATATGACAGCAGCGTCAACAAGGTGCCGGCCGGTGTCCGGATGCGGCTGTGCACGGAGGTGTCATGGGCTCGTTCAGTCTGTTGCATTGGGTAATTGTGTTGCTGGTGGTCATCCTGATTTTCGGTACCCGTAAGCTGAAAAATGTCGGTGAGGATCTGGGTGGTGCCGTGCGTGGTTTTCGGCGTGGTATGCAGGGGGACGACGACTCATTGCCGCCAGTCCGGCCATCGCGTGGTGATGATGCTATCTGAGTGTCGCAGGAGGCGCTTTCTGGTCTGATCCTCTGGTTTGACTGCTGTTCATCTCTGCAGGCGGGCCACTCAGCCTGCCTTGTTTCCTGCATTTCCCTTACTCGCAGTATTTTTTGCCGGCAGTTTTTACGGCGGATTGTTCCTGCGTGGCATATGCGTGCTAGGTTTTATCTCTGTGCTTTATTTCAAATGCATCACGTGCTGGTTTGATTGATTCATATCAATTTCAGCAAAAATACCCAGGACGTAGGATGCACCCGCTGCGACAAATTGTCGCACCTTGCCGCGTGTACTGCAGGAAACCCCCACCCCCGACAGGCGGAAAGCGGCAAGACATATCGGACTTTCAACGCGAGAGAGCGCTCCATGACTACTCCGAACAACAAGCAGGCAACTGATAGCGCGCCGGATCTGTCCCGGCGCAAGTTCCTGGGTACCACAGCAGTCGCCGGTCTGGCCGGTGCCGGCCTGTCGATGGGCCTTAGCGCCTGCAACAAGGGGGCGGGTAACAGCGATGCCGGTGCAGCCAGCGCCGGAGCTGCCGGCAAGGCGGCAGCCGCCATCGATTACGAAAAGTACGAAGTGCATCCGGGCAAGCTGGATACCTACTATGCCTTCTCCAGCGGTGGTCACTCTGGCGAAGTACGCGTGCTGGGCATTCCGTCCGGCCGCGAGATCAAGCGCATTCCAGTGTTCAATTACGACTGCATGGTGGGCTGGGGCATTACCAACGAATCCAAGGCCATCATCGGCACCAAGCCGGACGGTTCGCTCAAGTACACCACCGGGGACACCCACCACGTGCACATGAGCTATACCAACGGCACCTATGACGGCAAGCACATCTTCGTCAACGACAAGATCAATGCCCGTCTGGCACGTATCCGCCTGGATACCATGGAATGCGACAAGATTCTGGAATTGCCCAATGTACAGGGCTTCCACGGCGTATTCCCGGACAAGTGCGACCCGGTAGACCCCAAGATCAACCACACCACCCGCGTCTTCTGCGGCAATGAATTCCACATTCCGCAACCCAATGACGGCCGCGATCTGGAAGCGCACGAAAAGTATTTCTGCCTGTTCACCTGCGTGGATTCGGAAACCATGGAGCCTCGCTGGCAGTGCAAGGTGGATGGCAATATGGACCTAGTTGCCACCTCCTACGACGGCAAGATTGCCTGCTCCAACCAGTACAACACCGAAAACGGCGTGCATTACGAAGACATGATGGCCGCCGAGCGCGATGCTTGTGTGTTCTTCCACATCGAACGCATCGAAGCGGCAGTGAAGGCCGGCAAGACCTTCACCATCGGCAAATCCGGCGTGCCCATCGTGGATGGCACCAAGGACGCCAACAAGGACCCGAAAACCGCGCTTACCTGCTATGTGCCGGTGCCGAAAAACCCGCATGGCGTCAACACCTCGCCGGATGGCAAGTACTACGTCTGCGCTGGCAAGCTGTCGCCGACTGCCACCGTGATCGAGCACGACCTCATCCTCAAGTGGTTCGAGGGTAGCCTGAAAGAACCGCGCGACACCGTGGTGGCAGAGCCGGAAATCGGCCTGGGCCCCTTGCATACCGGCTTTGACGGCAAGGGCAGCGCCTATACCACACTGTTCCTGGACAGCCAGATCGTGAAGTGGAGCCTGGATGCGGCCATCAAGGCCTTCAAGGGCGACAAGAGTGCCAAGGTGGTGCAGGACCGTATCGACGTGCACTACCAGCCAGGCCATGGCTTTACCTCCATGGGCGAAACCAAGGAACCGGATGGCAAGTTCTTCCTGTCCGACAACAAGTTCTCCAAGGACCGTTACCTGCCGGTAGGCCCGTACCATCCGGAAAATGCGCAGCTGATCGACATTTCCGGTGACAAGATGCAGCTGATTCACGATGCCCCGGCCTATCCGGAGCCGCATGACTCCATCATGGTGCGTCGCGACATCATCAAGACCCGTCAGATTTACAACCTGGACGAGTTCCCGCTGGCTGTCAAAAACATGAAGGACAGCCGTGTGGAGCGCAAGGGCAAGAAAGTCACGGTTTACCTGGCGTCACAAGCACCAACTTTCGGTCTGCGCGAATGGAAGGTGAAGAAGGGCGATGAGGTTACCATCATCGTGACCAATCTGGACAAGGTGGAGGACCTGACGCACGGGTTTGCCATCCCCAAGTACAACATCAACTTCGTCATCCATCCTCAGGATACCAAGTCGGTTACCTTCATCGCCGACAAGCCGGGCGTGTTCTGGTGCTACTGCACCAACTTCTGCCATGCACTGCACTTGGAGATGCGTTCACGCATGCTGGTAGAAGCCTGATCATTACTTGCAACGAGACGAGCAATGAATTCCGGGGGAGTTCGCTCCCCCATTTTTTTCCGAGGCTGGCGTGGTAAACATCCGGATTGTTTTTTCCCTGTGTCTGCTGCTGGTGCTGCAGCCGGCACTGGCTGCCACCCTGCAGATATCTGCCAGCGCTGGTGCCATTGCCACTGCGCTGCGTAATGCCCGTCCGGGCGATACCTTGCTGCTGGCACCAGGGCATTACCGGGAAAACCTGCAGATAGCCAAGGCCATCACCCTACAGGCAGCCAATCCGCAGCAGCGGCCGGTGGTGGACGGCTCGGGACTAGGCGATGTCATCCGCATTACCGCCCCAGGCGTGGTGTTGCGCCAGCTCATCATTACCGACAGTGGCAGCGACCTCACCGCACAGAATGCCGGCGTTTACGTACAACCCGGCGCGCATCGGGCGCGGATAGAAGGCTGCGATATCGCCTACAGTCTGTTTGGGCTGTGGATTGAAAAATCCAATGATGTCACCGTCAGCCACAACCTCATCACCGGCAAGCGCGACCTGCAATCCTCGCAGCGTGGCAACGGCATCGAGCTGTACAACACCACCGGTGCGCACATCGAAGGCAATCACATCAGCTATGCCCGCGATGGCATCTATGTGGATGTCTCGCACTATGCCCGCTTTGTCGGCAACCGCATCCACAATGTGCGCTACGGCACGCATTACATGAATTCCTATTACAACATCTGGGAAAACAACGAGGCCTACCACAACCGCAGTGGTCTGGCGTTGATGGAAACCCGTAACCAGATCGTGCGTGGCAACCGTGCGTGGGGCAATAGCGATCACGGCATCATGCTGCGCACCATCCAGGACTCGGTGATCGAAAACAATATCGTCGCCGGCAATCAGCGCGGCTTTTTCATCTACGACGCTGAATACAACGTGCTGCGCAACAACCTGGTGGTAGACAACACCGTGGGTGCCCACTTGTGGGCCGGCTCCTACCGCAACCAGGTGTCGGGCAATGATTTCATTCACAACCGCGAGCAGATCCGCTACGTGGCCAGCCGTGACGTGCAGTGGTCCGGCAACTTTTGGAGCAATTACGCCGGCTGGGACCGTAAGGGCAAGGGCATAGGCGAAGTGCCGTATGCCGCCAACGACGTGGTGGACCGGCTGATGTGGCGTCTGCCCGCCATCCGCCTGCTGATGGGCAGTCCCGCCATCCAGACGCTGCGGCTGATTGCACAGCAGTTTCCGCTGCTGCGTGCCCCCAGCGTGGTGGACGACCAGCCGCACATGCACCCGCTGCATCAGGGCTGGGAACAGTGGTTAGGAAAAAGCAATGATTGAAATCGACAACGTCAGCAAACGCTACGGCCCGCATCTGGCGGTGGATGGTGTCAGCCTGCAGGTGGCCGCCGGCGAGCTGTTCGGCCTGATCGGCCACAATGGTGCCGGCAAAAGCACGCTGTTTCGCATGATACTGGGCCTGATTCCGGCCAGTGACGGTGATATCCGGCTGTGCGACCAGTCCACTCGCAGCTCCGCCTTTCGCAAGGTGCGTCGTCAACTGGGTTATCTGCCGGAAAACGTAGTGCTGTACGACAACCTGACCGGTCTGGAAACCCTGCATTACTTCGCCCGCCTCAAGGGTGCTTCCTGCCAGGAATGCCTGCCGCTGCTTGAGCGCATGGGGCTGAGCGCGGCCGCCACCACGCGAGTACGCACCTACTCCAAGGGAATGCGCCAGCGGCTGGGCTTTGCCCAGGCCCTGTTGGGCAATCCGCAACTGCTGTTTCTGGACGAGCCCACCAACGGGCTGGACCCGGAAGGCGTGCGTGAGTTTTACCAGATTCTGCGCGAGCAGCAGGACCGAGGCGTCACCATAGTCATCACCTCGCACCTGCTGTCGGAAATCCAAGAGCGAGTGAGCCGTCTTGCCATCCTGCGCGCCGGACAGCTGCAGGCAGTGGGCAGCCTGGAAAAGCTACGCGAAGGCTGCAGCCTACCGCTTACCTTTGATGTCAGGTTGAGCCAGCCGGCCAGCGCCGCTCTACGCGACACCCTGCAGGCGCTGCCGGTGGACGCATTGGCTATCAGTGGCGACCGCGCACGGCTGGCCTGCCAGCGCAGTGCCAAGATGACAGTGCTGGGGGCGTTGTTGGCGCTGGGGGAGCAGATCAGCGATCTGCAGATTCGCGAACCCTCGCTGGAAGATGTGTTTCTGGGTTACAGCGGAGACGGGCAATGAGTAGCAAGCAGCACAGCACAAGGATGATGAAATGAACAGTCCTGTCTTGACCATTGCCGGCAAGGAATTCCGTGACCGCTTGCGCAACCGCTGGGTGGTGGCGGTTACGCTGGTATTTGCTGCCTTTGCCTTCACCATCAGCTATTTCGGCGCGGCCACCCAGGGCAGCGTGGGGGTGCAGGGCACCGAGGCCACCATACAAAGCCTGGTCAGCTTGGTGATTTACCTGGTGCCGCTGATTGCCCTGATTCTCGGTTTTGACACCGTGGTGGGGGAGCGCGAACGCGGCTCGCTGGACCTGCTGCTGGCCTTGCCGGTCAGCCGTATCCAGCTGTTGCTGGGCAAGTATCTGGGGTTGGCCAGTACGCTTGCTGTGGCCAGCATACTGGGCTTTGGTGCCGCTGGGGGGCTGATTCTCACCCAGTTGCCGGCCAGTGCCTGGTTTCACTACGTCGGCTTCATGCTTAGCACTTTGCTGCTTGGGCTGGTATTCCTCAGCGTGGCAGTTGCCATTTCGGTAATGGCACAGGACCGCGCCCAAGCCAGCGGCATGGCCATTTTCGTGTGGTTCCTGTTTGTGCTGGTGTACGACCTGCTACTGCTGGGCCTGCTGGTGATGAGTGGTGGCGACATCGCCGGCCCGGCCTTTCCCTATCTGATGCTGCTGAATCCGGCAGACGTGTTCCGCATTCTCAACATCTTTGGCCCGGACGATTTGCGGCTGATGTTTGGTCTTACTAGCCTGTTTCCCCCCGCACTTGCCAGTCCCTGGGTGTTAGGTGCGGTGATGTTGGGCTGGGTGAGTACGCCGCTCTTGCTGGCCATTTGGAGGTTCCGCCAATGAAACCCATCACCCGCCGTTGCTGCTTGGGCATGTTACTGGCAACGCCCTTGCTGGCCGCCTGCAGTCACGAAACCCCGCCGACCGCCAAGGCCGCACTGGAGCCGGACCGTAATACAGCCTGTAGCCTGGATGGTATGAGCCTGAGCGACTACCCCGGCCCCAAGGGGCAGCTGCAATATGCCCAAGGTGCGCCGGACTTCTTCTGCGACACCATTGAGCTGTTTGCCGTCTACCTGAAACCGGAGCAGCAACGCTTGGTGGCTGCCGTGTACGTACAGGACATGAGTAAGGCCGACTGGGAACACCCGGTGGGCCACTGGATGGATGCCCACAATGCATTCTATGTGGTTGGCTCGCGCTTGAAAGGTTCGATGGGCCCGACCTTTGCCAGCTATGGCAGCGAGGCCGCCGCGCGAGCCGTGGCCGCACGCGAGGGGGGCAAGGTTTACCGTTTCAGCGACATCACGCCGGCCATGGCCGAGCTGGACGGTGGTGTGCTCAAAGACAAATCCATGTAAGGGAGGTGCAGATGACCCAATTTTACGACCAGCTCCCGCTGGACACGGCACAGCAGATCGAGCCGCTTAGCTGGCTGTCCTATCAACTGCGGGAAAACCGCAAGGCCCTTCTGGCCCATTATGGCGTGGACAGCGCACAAGCGCTGCTGGCGCGCATCGAGAGCGGCGCGCTGGAAGAACACCCGGCCTACGAACACTATCTGTCACTCTTCATCCTAGAGCAGCAAAGGGAAGCCACGCGCGAGCAACTGCGGCTGGTACTGGCTGGTAACGAGGAGGAAGCACATGTTGCATCTGCATCTTAAGGAAGTGATAGAAGACGACCTGTTCGACATCCTGCGCGAGGAAGTCACCCTGCATCAGGATGCATTGATCGTGGCCTTGAATAATGGAGTGGATATCGAGCTGCGTTTCCGCGACGATGATGTCTATTCCATCAACTGGCGCTGGGGTGATGCCAGCTGCCGTATCGACACGGCACCGCTGCATCCCGAGTTGGCCTCCTTCCCCAATCATCTGCACGATATGGATGGGCGCTTGCGCGCCGACCCGGTCACCCGGCCTGGCGACAGCGCCTGGAGCAATGTACAGCGTCTGCTGCAAACCTTGTCACAAGACCCTTTGCTGCAAACTGTCTGACCGGCATGACCGAGGCTCAATGCTCGCCCGGTTTGCATCCTGTTCATTGCGTGCTGCCCGCCCGGGCGGCTACCGCCTGTCTTGGCACGTGATTCTCATTGTCATGAAAAGTGAAAAAAGAGCTTTATTCCATCTTTTTTTGATTGATTGGTATCAATTTAGCGAGACAAGGCTGAGTGCTAAGCTGCAAATCATTAAATCCTGATGCACAGAGGTTCTCATGCTGAAACACTTCGTCGTTCTTGGTAGTTGTGTCCTGATGCTTGCCGCGTGTGGCAAGAGCGAACCTGCAACCCCGGCGGAACAGCCTGCTTCCGCACCGGCGGCAACGGCTGCCGCATCCGCCCCGACAGCCGTGGCGGTGGCTGAGGTCAGTAATCCCGTCGGCGAAAAAACCTTTAAGTCGGTATGTTCCATGTGCCACCAGAGCGGCGCGGCCGGTGCACCCATTCTTGGCAACAAGGATGACTGGTCACCCCGCATCACCCAAGGCAAGGACACGCTGTACAAGCATGCATTGGAAGGCTTCTCCGGCCAGAAGGGTGCCATGCCGGCCAAGGGCGGCAATCCCTCGCTGTCTGATGCCGACGTGAAGGCCGCGGTTGACTTCATGGTGGCTAAGGCCAGCTAAAAGGAAAATCCATGGCCGCCCGCCTGTTGCAGGCAGCGCTGCTGCCTGCGGTGCTGGGCCTGCTGTCGCTGGCAGCGCCTATGCCATCCTTGCAAATCCTGCCGCAGCTCACTGCACGTGGCATGCCGGTATCTTGGCTTGCCGGGAGACTGCAAGCCAGGGCCGTGCAGTCCTCTTCGTTTGCCGAGGGTGGACTGCAACAGGTGGTGCTGGCTGCACCGCCATCCGCGTGGCGGCGTGGCGGTCAGTGGCAGGTGGCCCTACCGCGGCCTGCCGTCACCCTGCAACTGCAATCCGGCCAGCGCCTGCTGTATGCCTGGCGCAGTCCTCGCATTGTCATTCCCCGCCCACCGGCTGCACAGGCCGTGGCCATCATTCTCGAGCGTACACTCCCCGTGGCCGGATTGGGCCGGCTGCTGCTGGACGCCGGCCATATGCGGGCTTTTCAGGCCGGTTTTGACCGTGGCATCAGCCAGATCTTGCTGCTGGACGGTGAAGGCGGCATCTGGGTTACGCCACGCATGCTGCCTGCCGTACGTTGGCAGGATGGGGCGGCATCCTTCCAGATACTGCAAAGAGTTTGTCAGATGGGCCAGGTGAAGACCGGGCAGTAACGCTAGCCGGCAACAGCGCTGCCGGGATAACAAGACAAGGAAATCAAGGTGCTATCCGCATGTATTAGCAGATTGTCCGCCAGTCACGGTTTGTGGCGTCGTTGTGCGATATTGTTACGCATTGTCTGGCTGGGCTTGCTGTGCTGTCTGGTGTACAGCCCGGCCACACAGGCTTCCAGTTATGAACGGGAGCTGCCCAAGGCGCTGTCTACCGATCCGGACATGTGCCGCTGGGTGGACTGTGCGGCGGTATTGCCTGGCGCAACTGCCTTTTCCTTGCGCAAGGGCGCACCACCCTATGTAGAAGGCTACGGCGCGGACAAGAAGCTGAAGGGCTATGTATTTTTGTCCACCGACATCGTGGATACCCAGGGGTATTCTGGCAAACCCATTGTCACCCTCATCGGTATGGATGGCAGCGGTCACATCAGCGGCGTGCGGGTACTCAAGCACAGCGAGCCCATCCTGCTGGTGGGGATTCCGGAAAACAAGCTCACTGATTTTCTCAACCAGTATCTGGGCCGTTTTGCCGGTGCGCGCATGGAAATCGGCGGCAGCGGCAAGGACAGGCTGGATGCCATCTCCGGTGCAACGGTCACCGTGATTGCGGAAAATCAGCTGATTTCGCGCTGTGCGCAGGCCGTAGCCTACCAGGCTGGCATCATGAAACAGGCGGTACGCCCGCCGGCACGCTTTATTGACAGCAAGCAGCCCGCCAGCTGGCAGGCATTGCTGACGGACGGTAGCGTGCAACATCTGACAGTAACGCCCGCCGATATCGGCACGAGTGGTAGCGAGGCGTATCTGGACCTGTACTACGGCTATCTGAATGCCCCCGGTATTGGCCGCAGCGTGTTGGGTGACGAGGACTATGCCAAGTTGATGAAAACGCTGAAACCGGGCGAACATGCGCTGTTCATCGTCAACAATGGCAGCGGTTCGTTCAAGGGTTCCGGCTTTGTACGTGGTGGCTTGTACGACCGTATCCAGGTGCGGCAGGATCTGTCGGCCTACACCTTCCGCGATACCGATTACCTCAACTTGTATGCCTTGCGCGCAGCCGGTGCGCCGGAATTCCGCGAAAGCGGCATCTTCATCCTGCGTGATCCGCATTTTGCCGCTGCCTGGCCGTGGCGCTTTGCCTTTCTGGCCAATAAGGAAGACCAGCAAACCGGAGCCAAGCAATTCACCTCTTTCGAAAGCAATTACTGGCTGCCGGGCAATCAGCTGCAAGGTGGCCGGCCTGCAGTAGAGCTGCCGCAGGCTGCCTGGAAAAAGGCCTGGCACGACAAGCAGGCCGAAGTGCTGCTGTTTGCGGGCTGGATGGCGGCGGTGCTGGTTTTCTTCATCAGCCGCGACCGCTGGGTGCGCCGTTCGCGCCGTGGCAGCAAGCGCTGGGTGTCCTGGCCCAAGACCATCAGCTGGCTGATTGCCATCGCATTTGCCGGTGGCCTGGAAATGGCCCAGCCATCCATCACCCAGGTGCTGACGGTATTCCATGCGCTGTCTGACGGCTGGAACTGGTCACTGTTTTTGAGTGACCCCTTCATCTTCATGTTCTGGCTGCTGATTGTACCCACCACGCTGATCTGGGGACGTGGCCTGTTCTGCGGCTGGATGTGCCCCTTTGGCTCGCTGTCGGAATTGCTGTACAAGATAGGCCGCTTGCTGCATCTGCCGGTGGGCAAGCTGCCCATGGCCTGGCATAACCGTCTCAAGTGGCTGAAGTACGCCATTTTCTTCCTGCTGCTGGCGGTGTCCTTCTTCTCCATGCCATTGGCGGAGAAACTGGCCGAGGTAGAACCGTTCAAGACCACCTTCCTGGTCGGTGTGCTCAATCGCAGCTGGCCGTTTGCGCTGTTTCTGGCGGTGCTGCTGGGGCTGTCGCTGTTTGTCGAGCGTCCCTTCTGCAAATACCTGTGTCCGCTGGGGGCGTCGCTGGGGCTGCCATCCCGTTTCAACTTGCTGAAGCTGCGCCGCAAGGACGGCTGTAGCAGCTGCAAGGCCTGCGCCGTGGGCTGTGGCTCGCTGTCCATTGACGCAGTAGGACATATCGACTCGCGTGAATGCCTGATGTGTCTGGACTGCATGGTGATGTATTACGACGGCCACAGCTGCCCGCCACTGGCTCAGGAGCGCAAGCGCCGTGAAAAAGCCGGTCAGCCGCTGACGCCGATAGGCCGTGACGGGCTGTATATCCCGATCAAGCCGGTAGCAACGCCGGCCAAGGATACGCTCCGTGCCAAAGGCTGAGGTGCTGGCGGCCACTGCAGTCGGCAGGCCGACGCTAAGGCGGCGCTTGCTGGTCTGGCTGTTGCCGCTGGGCTTGCTGGCGCTGGTGCTGGGCCTGGCCCTGCGCCAGCCGGAACTGCATTCGCAGGGCAGCTATGTGTTTGGCACCCGGGTGCAGTTGTCCATCTCCGGGGTGTCGGCGGAGGAGGCGCGTCAGGCTGAAAATGCCGTGTTCAGCCTGTTTGAAGACATGCACCGCAGCCTGCATGCCTGGCAGCCATCGGAGCTGATGCGCATGAATGCGGCGTTGGCCGAGGGCAAGCCATTCACGGCTTCACCACGGCTGGTGGAAATCCTGCGTGCGGCCCAGGCGCTATCGCGGGAAAGCCAGGGCCTGTTTGATCCGGGCATTGGCCGGCTGATCCAGCTATGGGGCTTTCAGGACGATCAGTTCAATGACAGTCACTTTCCCACCGATGCCGCCGTGCAGGCGCTGATGGTGCAGCACCCCAGTATTGCTGATCTGCAGATTGCAGCCGACGGTACAGTCAGCAGCCGCAAGCGGGTGGTGGCGGTGGATCTGGGAGGCTATGCCAAGGGCTGGGCGCTGGATCTGGCGGCAGCACGTTTGCGCCAGATGGGGGTGAGCAATGCGCTGATCGACGTGGGTGGCAATCTGCTGGCTCTGGGCAGCAAGGGCGGGGAGCCGTGGCAGGTGGGCATCCAGCATCCGCGTACATCCGGCCTGCTGGCCACGCTGCAATTGCAAGATGGCGAGGCCATTGGCACCAGCGGTGACTACTACCGCTATTTCAGTCATGGCGGCATCCGTTACTGCCATATTCTCGATCCGCGCAGCGGCTACCCGGCCCGACAAAGCCAGACCGTGACCGTACTGGCCGATCCCGGCCCGCATGCGGGAGCCATGTCCGATGGTGCCAGCAAGGCACCGTTCATTGGCGGGCCAGGCCATGCACTCACCCTGTCGCGTGCTACCGGTGTCAACAAGGTACTGATGGTAGATGCCGCCGGGCAGGTATGGCTGACGCATGCCATGGCTGCCCGGCTGCACTGGCCCGGACCACGGCCAGTCATTCACTGGCTGGACGGAGGCTGATATGGACGCAGTAAGCATTACCGGTGTGTATCAGCGCCGTGGGCGGCAGCAGGTGCTGGTGGATGCCAATCTGCGCATCGCCGCCGGTGGACTGTGCGCGCTGGTGGGGGCCAATGGTGCGGGCAAAAGTACTTTGCTGGCCTTGCTGGCTACCATGCTGCAGCCCGACCGGGGCAGCATCCACCTATTGGGGCTGGATGTACGCCGTCAGGCGGCGCAGATTCGCCGCCAGTTGGGGGTAGTGTTTCAGGACAGTGCCTTGGAGCCGCGGCTGTCTGTATGGGACAACCTGTTGCTGATTGCCTGTTGCTACGGTTATTCCGGCGCGGCGGCCCGCAGCCGCTGCACGGCACGGCTGGCGGCAGCCGGCTGGGAAAACCGGGCCGGGCAGGCGGTGGAAACCCTGTCCGGTGGTCAGCGCCGGCAACTGGAGCTGATGCGGGCCAGCCTGGCTGCGCCGCGTCTGCTGCTGCTGGATGAGCCGACACAGGGCCTGGATGAGGCCGCCAGCGCAGCGTTCTGGCGACAGATCGCCGTACAGCGCCAGCAAGGGGTTACCGTACTGTTCAGCACCCACCGGCAGGAAGAAGCGGAGGCTGCTGAGCAGTGCGTACGGCTGCTGGAGGGTAGGTTGCTACCGGTGCAGGCTGCTGGGCGCGGGGTGGCGGCATGATGCTGCGGGTGCTGTTGCCGCTGGTTTGGCTGGAGTTAAAGCGTTACTGGCTGAATCCGCTACGCATTGTACTGAGCCTGGCGCAGCCGCTGATGTATCTGTTCATTCTGGGTGCTGGGCTGGCTGGTGGTACTTATGCGCTGGACAGCAGTTACCAAGCCTATATTTATCCCGGCATCGTGGCGATGGCGCTGATGTTTGCCGCCGCATCAGCCGCGGTGGGCGTGGTGCACGACCGTCAGGTAGGGGTGTTCAAGGCACTGCTGGTTTCTCCTTTGCCGCGCAGCACGCTGGCACTGGCGCGGATTCTGTCCGGTGCCGTGCTAGCGCTGGTACAGTCGCTATTGTTGCTGCCATTTGCGCCGCTGCTGGGGCTGGCCTTTTCGCCGCTGTCCTTGCTGTATTTCCTGCTGGCCATGAGCTTGTGCGCCCTGGTATTTTCTGCGCTGGGGCTAGTGATGGCGCTGCCATTCCGCTCGGTAATGGTGTTTCCCGTAGTATCCAATACCTTGACCCTGCCCATGTTCCTGCTATCCGGTGCCTTGTATCCGCTGGAGCTGGCCCCGCGCTGGCTGCAGCTGCTGGCGCGTGGAAACCCTGCCGCCTACGCGGTGGATCTGCTACGCGGTGTGCAAAGCGGCCATTTTCAGTACGGTCTGACGACGGCCGTAGGGGTGTTGCTGCTGATTGGCCTGCTGGCTGTCGGCTGGGTGGTGCGCGCGCTGCATGGCAGGGGTGGACGCGTGTAATTCACCCTATGGGAGGCTGCAGGATTGGCAGTGACTGCCGCAGTTGCATTCGTATGGTGGAGTGCAACTCGCCAAACTGGCTTAGTAAAGAGAAGATTAATCGAAGTATTCTGCATCAAACTGTTGTGCAACGCCGAACACTGCGCTGAAGGCGTACATGTTAGTGGAGTTAGCTACCCCCGACTTCCGTAGAAAAATTCGAGTGTCTGCTTGGCAGCGAAGAGCTGCCGTAAGCTGCATGGCGGCTAAATGACCGATTTGGCCAACCAGCAGTTGGTGAGTCCGCTAGGTAGACGGCAGTTCGGTCAAAGTGGACGGTCCTAGCCAAAGGCACAAAGCCCGCTTTTGTATTGATTGCAGCCGATAAGGTATCTAGAAAAGTAAGGGCGATTCACCTGCAACAGGGACCAGCAGTTTGTCTGATGAATAGGTTGGTAGCGAGAATGGCGAATTCACTCTACGCTTACCTACAAGAGAGACTAGCGACAGTAATCAACCAAGCATGCAATTGAATTCATATCCAATTCCTCCGAATGAGCCAGAACGTCTACAGCTGTTGCACGCGCTCGCCATCCTGGACACCCCTCCTGATGAAGTTTTTGACAGAATTACCCGGCTTGTTTCCAGATTGTTGAAGGTACCGATTGCACTAGTCTCCTTGGTGGACGAGGATCGGCAGTGGTTCAAGTCCAAGGTCGGTTTGACTGCTCCGCAAACACCAAGAGATGTAGCGTTCTGTGCGCATGCCATTGCTCAGACCGAACCTCTGGTTGTTGAAGATACGCAACTGGATGCCCGGTTCTCAAATAATCCCTTGGTAACAAGTTCCCCAGATATCCGTTTCTACGCTGGCGTGCAGATCAGGTCCTGCGGTGGCCTGGCGCTGGGCACCCTATGCGCTATCGATACGAGCCCTCGTGCACTTAGCCCCGAGCAGATTGCGATCCTGGTTGATTTGGCGGAAATGGTCAGCCGAGAAATGCAATTGCGTGAAACGCTCTTGTTGACTGAGGCAGAAATAAATCATTCGCAGGATGTCATTGACGCAGCGGAAATACGATTCCGTACCGTTTTCGAGCGTGCCGGTGTTGGGATCGCGATGGTTGCCCCCGACGGAGGGTGGATCGGCGTCAACGATGCTTTATGCGACATAGTCGGTTACACGCGTGAAGAACTAGCCCATATGACGTTCCAGCATATTACCTATGCTGATGATCTCAACGCCGACTTGAGCATGCTCGAGCAGCTCGTGGCCGGTGAGATTGACCGTTACCAGCTGGATAAACGATACATTCACAAAAGCGGCAAGCTAGTCTGGATCAATTTGACAGTGACCAAGCAGCTGAATAAGCAGGGGCAGTTGGAGTACTTCGTTTCAATCATCAAAGATATTCACTCCAGAAAAGAAGCCGAGAGTTCACTTGCCGACTTAAGACGGACGCTCGAGGTGCGTGTCAAGGATAGGACAAAAGAGCTGCGGTCGGCCAACGAAATGCTTGCGTCGGTCATTAACCAGCAATTGCAAACAGAGCAGGCGCTACGTAAGCGTGACACCGAGCTAAGCGCCATTCTTGAAAATGCAAATGATGCGTATGTGTGCATCAATCAGGCCGGTGTTGTGAGTGCATGGAACCAGCAAGCTGAGAGTACTTTTGGCTGGAGTAAAGATGAAGCCGTTGGTCACCTCCTGGAAGAGCTGATTATTCCTCCGGTCATGCAGGAAAGGCATCGCAAGGGAATGCAGCATTATCTTCAGTCGAGAACATCAGATGTCATTGGCCATCGGCTAGAGCTTGCCGCAATGAGAAGGGATGGCAGTATCATCCCTGTCGAGGTGCGTATCCAGGCATTACAGTTTGATGATGAGATATTGTTCAGTGCATTTCTGCATGACATTTCCGCACGCAAACAGATGGAGACATTGCGTGAGCAAGAGGCTCGGATTGATGCATTGACTGGCCTCCCGAATCGCCGTGCGTTCTTTGAAACCCTACCCAAGGCTATTGTGCGGTGTCAGCGTAGTGATCAAGCCCTAGCTCTCCTCTTTATCGATCTGGATGGCTTCAAGGCCGTCAACGATGCGCAAGGGCACCATACCGGAGATTTGCTCTTGGGCGAGATTGGTCAGCGTCTGTCCGGTCTGCTGCGGGAAACCGATACTGTTGCTCGCCTTGCCGGGGATGAATTCGTAGTCATTCTGGAAAATCTGGATCCTGAAGACCCGAGAGCGCAGGAAATAGCTCAGAAAATTCTAGCCAAAATTGCACAACCTCTCGCTTTGGACCCAGTGTCTGTTCAAGTCAGTGCCAGTATCGGTATCGCGCTACATCGGCCTGGTGATGATATCGATATCGAAGCCTTGCTCAGCCGTGCTGACAAAGCGATGTACGACGCCAAGCATGCGGGGAAGGCCAGGATTGTTCTCGCTTGATTGCACTGGCCTGTGTCCGTGACCGTTGTTTCACTGCCTATGCAGACAGAATGCGGTGGCTGCCCCGAGTCAGCTAGACAGACATGCTGTCAGGTGGTCGGCAGTTAAGAAGAGTCAAATATCTGCTTGCTGATAAGTCGTGACTGACCAGTGAAGACGACTGGTCATTCGGTACGGGCTGAGGAGCATTACCTGCTTCAGGTCAATTTTTCTACGTAAGAACTGGTCAAGAATTTGCAGCATGCAAAGCTGTCGTATATAACATCGTCATTTGATGCACTGCCGTATGGAGCCTAGCATGAATGCCGCAAAAAAATCCGCTTGCTGATCGATTCGGGAGAGAGTCCTGAGCAAGTGCAAGTCTTGAAAGAGATGACCATTGCCTTGCAAATGAAAGACGACTTCAGCATCGACCGGCTGTACCAGATTGACCAGCGCTACTTTGATGTGGCCATGGATCTGCTCAAGGAGTGGCGCTTTGACCATCACATTGCGTCACGCAGCAAGCTAATCGATATGCTGCTTCCAGAAGTCATGCCTGCAGTCCTAGCCGTTGGCAATGAGCCTTAACCACTCCATTGAGTCTGGAGACATCCTCTCCGCCGAGGAGGCAATGAGTAGAGACGAAGTATCTTATCGCGGACGGAAAATCCGGATTTTTGCCATTTACCACGAAGGTGAAAGCAAGTGGGAGGGGTGGTCGGGTATCAGCTTTACCGAAGCGGACCATTTCATTGGCAGTTACTCAGGTCTGCTTGACTTACACGAAACCAGAGAAGGTGCATTGGCGATGGCTCTCTATGTGGCCATGGCATGGCTTGATGCATTCGAGCTGGGCTTGGTGTCTTCCATTGCAGGCGATGCATTGGTCGATCGTGTAGGCTGACCACTTGCATAGCCAGAAAAATAGGTTCTTCACGGATTGCCGGGAAACGCGGCTTTGATCTTCAGAAAGAAATACGCGCTGTCCGGTAGCCGTAGGACGCGTGATATGTGGTTAAGCAACCCCAGAAAAAACAGAGCCTCCGAAAAATCGGGGGTTGGTCAGTAGTCTGACACTACCAACCAGGCGGTGTTTATGGGGCGATCCGCAGGATGGATGAAGCAATTGATAGACAGCGGTGCGATGCACTCTCCAGAGACACTGTCACTTCGGCGAGAGCTAGGAGATAGTTCTGGATTCAGATTGCAACCGGAATCACTAGTAAGAAGGCAGCCGAGGTAATTAGCGTATCGCCGGCCATGGGTTCGCGCTGGTTCCGGCATCGTGGGGCATGCCATTGTTCATGTCTCCAGCAATCAACGGAAGTGGGGCAACTCCAACTCTTGGCATGGAGGTCAAGTGCTGTCAGATACCAGTAAACATCGCAAGGCATCTATATCGATTAGCACTGCAGCAGCCATCACTTGGATGGCAAAGTTGCGGCAGGCTGGTTGTGTTCGAGCCAGACTGGCTGCCCAGGTCTCGATAGCGCCGATCTGCCCGCTGTCGATTAGTATTTTCAGTTGCTCTAATTCAGATGACGTTGGTGGAGTTAAAGCTTGTCTGGCTTGCAGTGCCTCTATCGCCTCGAGCAGTTGATGGGGTTCGGCGGGCTTGCGCAGTGTTAGGTCAAATCGAAAGGAAATATCCGCTGGCGGCTGCTCTGGTATGGCTGAATACAACAACACAGCCTGTGACATTCCCTCTGCGCGCATAGCTGATAGTAAATCCCAGCCGTTGCACTGCAGCATATGCTGCTCGCTGATTACTGCATCGATGGGATATTGAGTGAGCAGCCGTAACGCGTCTTCGACATTTTTCGCTTGATATGCCTGATGGTTGGCCACTTGCAGCCAATGCGCGGTCAATGCCCGACTATCTGCGATGTCATCAACAACTAATATGCTGTAGCTGCGTCCTGTCGCAGTAAGCGGAGCGGGGCTGGCCGGAATCTTGGCTAAAAGCTCGGTTTCTGCGCCGATATCCAACTGCAGGATAAAGGAGAAACTGCTGCCTTGGCCCAATTGGCTTTGAACTGTCAGATCACCTCCCAGTTTGTGAACCAATCTTTGGGAAATGAAAAGACCAAGGCCGCTACCCTGAACGCCGGCGCTATTGTCTCCACGCTTAAATGGCTGAAACAACCTGAACTGAGTGGCGGCTGACATACCGATTCCGTTGTCGTCTACCCGAAAAATCAGGCTAACTTTGCTCGGTTGATCCCCTTTCCCCAGGCGCTCAATATGCAAGGACAATAGACCTTGCTCGGTGAATTTGGAAGCATTGGATAGTAGGTTGGACAGCACCTGCCGTAACCGCTTGTAGTCGGTCTTGAGCACGGGCGGCAAGTCCATGGCTTGGTGCAGTTCGAACCGATTACCATGTTGCGCAGCGAGCTGACGAGTGTCTGAAGCAATGCCGTCGATAAAGGTGTACCAGTAACCCGAACGTGGACTCAGGGCGACTTCACCGTGCTCGATACAGGAGTAGTCAACCAGTTCGTCTATGAGTTCCAGTTGGTGCTGGGCATTTTCCTCGATGGCGTGTCGATATTGAGCAGGCAGGAGCCTAGCATAACCGATAATGACTGAGGCAGGCGCTCGCAAATCGTGGCTGATGTGTGCCAGCAGGGTATTTTTGGCCTGATTGGCTTGCCGGGCAGATTCGAGGGCGCGATTGATTTCTTGAGTGCGAACGGCCACCAATTGCTCCAGCGCTTCCATTTCCTGCTCCTGAAGGGCAAGCAGTAAAGAGGTCGCTTCGTCTTTCTGCTGCTGAATGCGCTGTACTTGCTGGGTAAATGCGATCAATAGCAACATGGAGCAGAGTACGCCAGCCAGTGGTGTGCCATATGCAGATAGCTGATCAGGCGTGCGCAAGCCCAGCGCCTCAAGTACTCGGGGGAGATTGCCAAGCGCAATCATGAACATGGCCATGGGATAAGCCCAACTGATGGCGGGTCCGCGCACTAAAGTCCAGAAGCAGAACAGTGGCAGTATGCCTGTAAACAACAGGCCAAGCTGGGTACCTAGGCGCGCGCCCGTGGTGTAGTCTATGAGTTGCGACAGCACTGCTGATATCACTGGGGCGGTCATCAGCGCTAGAATAAGCGTGTCATAGCGGGGCATGCGCTTGCGCGTGTCAAGAAGTTCGCGGAAGAATAGCAGGCTGCAGATGAGTGAAATACTCATACTGAGTGAAATCAACCGGGTTGCCCAGGTGCCGGCCTCTGGCCATAAATAGCGAAACCCTATGCCGCTCATGCATAGTTCATAGACAACGAAAGCCAGAGTGGAGGCACTGTGGAATGCGTAGCCGCGTTGCTTGAGCGAGAGGAACAGCATCAGGCTATAAAGCCCCAGCACCGCTAATGGCCCAAGATATAGTCCATGCACCAGGTTGGCGGTGGCCTCGTTGGCGCGAAATAGTTCTGGCGTCCAGATTCGGGGAGCAATAGAGAGCGCTGTAGCAGACGCGACTCGCCACAGCACTGGCTTACTTTCGCCTGGCTGGAGGATGATGGGGAAGACCGGTGTCGCAGTATCAAGTGGGCGGGCAGCAAACGCAAGTTTAGTGCCCGCCTGCTGTAGCTGCCAATGCTGATCAGTGAATTGGTAGAGAGTGACTTCTTGCAGCCTGGGAATACCGACCTCCAGCCATACTGTGTGAGGATGCATTGTAGGGTTGTACAGAACGGTCCGCAGCCAGAAAGCTGAACGCGAATAACCCGGAATCAGTTGCGCTTGCGTAACCGGCGCAAAGCCCCGTGTTTTCAGCGCATCCTCCAACGTGGCGCTGCCACTGCGATCTTCCAGCAGTTCAACATAGGGTTGCAAGGAGCGGCCATGCTCCTGCGGCTGCAGCGGTACTGGGCTGGCGATGGCAAGTGGCCTGAGGCACAGGCTCAGGAGGAATAGGCAGATAAAGCGATACAAGCTAGCTCGCATTTGAGACGTTCGCCACTGCTGCGCAACGCATCATTTTACGGTAGGTACTTGGGCTTACCTCAAAGCGCTCGCGAAAAGCCGTTGCAAAGTTGCCGGCATTCTGAAAGCCGAGCTGCTCAGCGATGGCCTGTATACTGCTTTCCGTTTCGGCCAGCCAGTTGCGCGCTTGCTTTAGCCGTTCTTCGCGTAGATAAGCAAACACAGTCAAGTCAGTATGCTGACGAAATACTGCAGATAGCTTTTTCTCATAACTGCCCAGCCGTCTTGCAATATCTTCTACTGTGAGTGGTTCGTGCAGGCAGCTGCGGATCAACTGGATGCCTGCTTGTAATAGCACTTCATCAGGTGTGTGCTTCAAGCCCTGGTCGAGAGCATCTGCCACGGTCATTCCGCGGGTTGACAGTTTCAGGTGTATGTGAATGCGTGCCAACACCTCCTCCGCTGAAAATGGCTTGATAACATAGTCAACTCCGCCAATGGAAAGGCCGGTCAAGCGTTCCTGCGTGCTTTGCGCGGCCGTCAGGAAAATAATAGGAATATGGCGAGTTCTGGGGTCGGCTTTCAATAAGCGACAGGCAGCGAAGCCGTCCATTCGTGGCATCTGCACATCAAGCAAAATCAAATCGGGCTGTAGAAGCTGCGCGCGCGTATAGCCCTGATGGCCATCGAAAGCAACCGATAGCTGGAAGTTGTGCGCATCCAGCAATTGCTTTAATAAGCGCAACTCATCGAGAGAATCGTCGACGACCAACAGGCGTGCATGAGGCTGTTTTTGAGTATGGTTCATAAAAAATATTACAAATTCAAACTAAATTAATTTATTTTCAATCAGCAATAGGACGGCGGTTTCGTGGTAAATCCACGCCCAAGGCTGCCTGGGTTTGCCCTTGTCTTTCAGGCGTAGGGGATCATTTTGTTGTGCATTTCGGGCCCTGTATCGATCGGCATGCTGGTTTCTGTGTAGCTCATCTGCTGATGACGCTTTTACAACGGTCAACGAGTTTACCGATAGTAGTCTGACCTGATTTTTGGTTGCTAAGGACTTGAATCTGATATCTTTCGCACTCGATGAGATGGTGGTATTGCATTCTCGTGCTCCTGACTTGCGTGTCAAAGAGCGGGGGAATTTACCTCATCTCACCACCCGCCTCCAGGCATGCCTGTCGTTGCACTTGCTCCTTGAATTCGCCCAGTTCCTGTTGGGTAAACTGGCTTAAATCGGCTCCCTTGGGCAGGTACTCCCGCAACAGACCGTTGGTATTCTCATTGATCCCACGTTGCCAAGGACTGTGAGGATCGGCGAAGTAAATCTTCAATCCCGTCCGCTCTTCCAGCCTTTGGTGGTATGCCATCTCTTTACCCTGATCGTACGTCAGGGTCTTGCATAGCTCTTCATCGAATGGCGCGAAAGCGCGGGCAAAGCCCTCCAAGGCAGCCGCTGCAGTACAGCCCTCCATCTTCGCCAGTACAACCAGTAAGGTTTTACGGCACACCAGGGTACCCACCGCGGAGCGGTTCCCAGCCCCCACCAGGAAATCACCTTCCCAGTGGCCAGGCAACAAGCGCTCATTAGCCTCCGGAGGTCGAACATGAATGCTGGCTACGTCCTGAAGCTGACCACGCCGATCTGTACCTCGCGTACGAGGCCGGCGAGCTCCTCGTCCTTGGCGCAAGAGCGCAACGAGTTCTCGACGCAAAGCCCCTTTGGGGGCGGCATAGATCGCCGTATAAATGGTTTCGTGCGAGACGTGCAAAGTCTGTTGTCCTGGGTAGTCCTGTTTTAGTCTGCCAGCGATTTGCTCGGGCGACCACCGATCCTCCCGCAGTGCACGAACCTTGGTCCATAACGGTCCCGCCGGATCCAGCTTTTTCACGCGTCGAACTTTGTATTTCAAGCGGCGAGCACGCTTTCCCGCTCGTAGTGCATCGTACCCGCCAGCTACGCGAGGGCGTCCGATTGGACCGATCTCATACGGTGGCTTATATCCATTACGGCGCAGTTCTCGACAAATTGTGCTGGGTGCCCGGTGCAATGCCTTTGCAATAGCCCTGGCACTCTCTCCCTGCTGCTTCATTGCCATGATGAACCCGCGTTCTTCGGCACTTAGGTGCTCATAAGTTCTTTGCATGCAACAACTTAACCTTTAATTGGTTCGTGTTGCACTTGGCCCTTGAAACCGCCCACCCCTATTTTTATCGGCTCTGCATAAAGCGTCTTGGCAAAAATTCAAAGTATTTTTCTGCTTTTGCAAAGTTGCAGGTCTATGTATCTGTGTAAGCTACATCGATCTCCGGTGAGCTGCTTTTCTTGTAAAACCCACTATTATCAGCGCCGATGGGTATTGTTGCATAAATCGTTGTTTTCATCCGTTTTGCATTCGTCTGGTATAGCGTCCGCCACTCACAAGCATGGGTGTAAGTTAACTTTATCCAAATTTATTTATGGAAATATTATGCGAAAAGCATCTTTAAATCATGTGTTTAGAGTGGTCTGGAATTCAACTAGCGGTTGCTGGGTTGTTGTTTCCGAAATAGCAAAAAACCATTGCAAAAAGAGCAGTAAGGTGGCTGGTGTTATCGCTTCTGCTTTCTTGATTTCCAATAGTGTATGGGCGGATGCGCCGATAGCCGTCGACTTAGACACTTATTTTGCTAATTCCACTGTCCTCAATGGAAATGGCGGGACAGGTTGCATGGTCGGTGTGTCTGCAGCCTCCTGCGGTCAGAACCCTACGTCTTCCTCATCAAGCCCGGTAACATTCACCAACTATAAAACTGTAGGCGGAACGGGTAGCGGCGGCGGCGCCGGTTTGGGCGGTGTACTGTATGTAAACACTGGCTCATCACTGACATTGAACAACGTTCAATTTACAGGTAATACCGTGCAAGGTGGTGCAGGCGGCATCGGTACGATTGGAGGTACGTTAAACAATATCAGCAATACTTCGCTTAGCTTCCTAAATGGTTCGAATGGGGCGAATGCTGATTCTAGTTACGCCAGCTACAGTAATGGTAATGGTGGTCCTGGTCATGCGGGGGCTGCCGGACTTAATGCAATTGCCAGCGTGGGTGGGAGTGGCGGTAAAGGCGGAGATGGATCGGATGGGGCAACGTCAACGACTACCTATATCATCAATGCTGCTTTGGCTATCTACAATGGTATTAAAGCAGGCCTGACTACTGCAGATACTGCTGCTTATACTGCACTTGCGGCTGCTGCTGCTGCAAACCCTTTTACGTCACCACTCGCAGCTCAATTTACAGCTTTAGCAACGGCAAGCGGCTCCGATGCAACAGCAGCAAGTGCTTCGGCTGCGGCTCAAAGCCTCTATAATACAGCCCTCTCCATACAAGCTTACGAAGCGGGTGCTTTCGGTAATGGCGGGGCCGGCGCAACTGGCGGCAAAGGAGGCAATGGTAGTTCCTTTTACGGTGGCGGTGCTGGCGGAAATGGCGGTACTGGTGGTAATGCTGCTTATGATGGCGGCGGTGGAATCGGTGGCGCGGGTGGCGCGGGTGGCGCGGGTGGCGCAGGCGGCTTCGGGGCCGGCGGCGGCTCCGGTGGTTTGGGGGCGACTGGGGGACGCTCTGAATCCGGTGTTGATGGTGCGACCGGAGTGAATGGCATAGGTGGTGCAGGCGGGTTTGGTGGTGGTGTAGGATCCAGTGGCACCCAAGGCGGTGGCGGCGGGTCTGGCTATGGCGGTGCCATTTTTGTAGGTTATGATGCGACTACATCCACCGGCGGCTCCTTGACGATTACCGGCAATGCTTTATTCCGTAACAACACGGTACAGGCTGGTTCCAGCAATAATGGCGGCACAGCCGGTCAGGCTGCCGGGGCTGATATCTTTATCATGCGCGGAGCAAATGTGACACTGGCTCCAGGTGCTGGCAATACCATCCGGATTGAAGATGGCATTGCCGATGATAGCACGGCGAGCATCAATAGCGCTTCTTGGGCATCCGGCAATGGCGCGAATGTGACAATTGCTGGTGGCGGTTTGATTCAATTTGCGGCACAGAACACCTACACAGGCAAGACTATTATTACCGGTGCAACGCTGGAAACCCAGCTTGATATTGGGATTAACAAAGATAGCAGCATCCTTTTTGCAGGGCAAGGCGCGATTGGTAGTTTGCAGCCACACTCAAATGCGGGCGTGCTGTTGTTGACTGGGGCAGTGACACGGCTTGCCGGCACTAGCGTGCCGGGGCAGATTGCCTGGAATGGTGCAGGTGGTTTTGCTGCAGATAGCACAGATGGTCTAGTAGTAAATTTTGGTCGAACTTCTAATTCAGCCAGCAGTGGTCAGACGTTATTGTGGGGATCTAACTATCTGACGACCAACTCCACACTAGTCTTTGGTTCTGAATACGGCTTGGGCTCTGTGTCCTGGATGAATGCCATCAATTTGCAGGGGAATACCGGCAATGTGGTTGTATATGATAGCCAGCAGGTTGTTGATGGCCAAACTGTTGGCGATGCCGCTTATATGCGCGGGAATATTACAAATGGTGCTTTGAATGTTGGCTCCGCTGGCTACAGCGGCACTCTCTACCTGACAGGACAGAATGCACTTACTGGTATTGCTGTAAATGCTGGAATCGTTTCCACCAGCGATGGGGCGATAACCGGTCGTCTGTTTAATAGCAATGGCGGTTATGCGACGGTGCATAGTGGTGGTGAGCTGCAGTTGCAAGGCAGTGAGAACGTTACTACGGTTAATGTTGATAATGGTGGCATTTTGCTGACAAAAGCCGGAACGACGTTAACCTCGACTAGTGGTATTAATAATAGCGGCACCATGGTGCTTGCAGGTAACTTGAGCACTACGACAGTTACCAATAATGTGTCAGGCAATTTCACCAATACTGGGACAATTAACGCTACTGGTGTTGTGAATAATGCAGGAACTTGGTCTCAGGGTTTCCTAACAAACTCTGCGAGTGATCTACAAGTTACTGATAATGCCAATATCAGCGCAGCAAGTGTTGTAAACACGGGGAGCTGGGGTGTTGTCGGTACGCAAAAGATTGCGACACAATCTCTTACCGGTAATGGCACATTCCAAATCACCAACGAGACTGGCGGCACCTCATCTACTAGCGAGCTAACCGTCGCTCTATCGGGTGATTCTACCTATGCTGGTACCTTTACTGGTGATGGTTCGCTGAACAAAACTGGCACCGGAGTGCTGACCTTGACGGGTGCAAACACCAATACAGGAGGCACTACTGTCAGCGCAGGTACGATTGATACTGCTGGTGGCGGCACCTTGGCTGATACCGGTGCGTTGACCATTCTCAGTGGTGCCACATTCAAGGCCAATACCGTGGATACGGTAGGCGCAGTCAGCAATGCCGGTACCTATGATGTCAACACCAATCAGACAGTCGCCACATTGCAAAACAATGTAGGTGGGGTGACCAATCTACAAGCAGATCTCTCCGCAGCTGGTACGGTAACGAATAATGGCACGGTGAATGTTACCGGCGAGCATCGCATCAATGCAGTGGGGTTTGCTGGCTCGAATATAGGCGTAGTCAATTTGGATAGCGCCAGTGATGTGCTGACGATCAACCAAAGTGGCAACTCTACCTATGCTGGTACCTTTACTGGTGATGGTTCGCTGAACAAAACTGGCACCGGAGTGCTGACCTTGACGGGTGCAAACACCAATACAGGAGGCACTACTGTCAGCGCAGGTACGATTGATACTGCTGGTGGCGGCACCTTGGCTGATACCGGTGCGTTGACCATTCTCAGTGGTGCCACATTCAAGGCCAATACCGTGGATACGGTAGGCGCAGTCAGCAATGCCGGTACCTATGATGTCAACACCAATCAGACAGTCGCCACATTGCAAAACAATGTAGGTGGGGTGACCAATCTACAAGCAGATCTCTCCGCAGCTGGTACGGTAACGAATAATGGCACGGTGAATGTTACCGGCGAGCATCGCATCAATGCAGTGGGGTTTGCTGGCTCGAATATAGGCGTAGTCAATTTGGATAGCGCCAGTGATGTGCTGACGATCAACCAAAGTGGCAACTCTACCTATGCTGGTACCTTTACTGGTGATGGTTCGCTGAACAAAACTGGCACCGGAGTGCTGACCTTGACGGGTGCAAACACCAATACAGGAGGCACTACTGTCAGCGCAGGTACGATTGATACTGCTGGTGGCGGCACCTTGGCTGATACCGGTGCGTTGACCATTCTCAGTGGTGCCACATTCAAGGCCAATACCGTGGATACGGTAGGCGCAGTCAGCAATGCCGGTACCTATGATGTCAACACCAATCAGACAGTCGCCACATTGCAAAACAATGTAGGTGGGGTGACCAATCTACAAGCAGATCTCTCCGCAGCTGGTACGGTAACGAATAATGGCACGGTGAATGTTACCGGCGAGCAGCAACTGAGTACTACCGGTCTTGGTGGCAGCTCAACCAACGCTCACATTACTGCCGGAACAAGCGGTAGCACTACTTCACTGACCTTGGTCCAATCCGGCAACTCGACTTATGCCGGTCAGATTGACGGAGCCGGCTCATTCATAAAGGAGGGGGAAGGTACGCTGACCTTGAGTGGCAATGCTGGTGCGGTCAACTTGGGTAATAAGCTGGTTATCAATGCAGGCATTGTAAGTTTGGCAACGGCGAATATCCTTGCTAACACTATGGATGTACAGGTGAATAGCAGTACTGTAGGAAATATCACGACAACTGGCACCCTACAATTGCTTAACGGCGATCAGTCCATTGCTGCATTGGGTGGGGCAGGTGCTATTGATTTAGAGAATGGTAATCGGCTGATTGTTCAGAATGGTGGCGAATTCACTGGTACGGTGACTGGTTCTGGTACTTTGGATATTCGTAGCGGAAGCTTTACGGTTAACAATCACCTCGATTCGACTGACCCCAATAGTATTCTCTCGATCGGTAATAATGCTGGAAACATCGGTGCGACTGCGACTGTAAATAGTGGTGACACACTCAACTACCCAAATATTAATCTTCAGAATCATGGCGGTTTGGTTGTAAATGGCACTGTCAACGCAACCAATACTAATCTGTCTGCTAACTCTTTGTTAGAAGTGCAGAGCCGCGGCACTATGACAACGAATGGTCTGACACTGACCAATAACAGTACTGCCGATGTCTTGGGGAAGCTGAATGCCACTACCATAACAGTTAATGGCTCAAGCAGCGGATCTGCCACTTTGCATCTGGGGAATGGGCAGGCGCTTAATAATGGAGGCACAGCGGGTGTCGTCATTGCTGACTCTACCACTATTACTAACGGTACACTTTCTGGTAATGGTTCGCTTTCAGGTAGAGTACTGTTTGCCAGTGGTTCTGTGCTGAGCCCAGGTAATTCTCCAGGCTTGCTCACACTTAGTGGGGATGTGACACTTGGTAGTGGATCAGTTTCTCTGATGCAAGTAGAAGGTGTTGCCGGTTCGCGTGTTGCGGGTACGGATTATGATCAAGTGCAAGTGGGTGGCAAGCTGGCTATTCAGAGCGGAGCGACCTTAGCCATTACCAAACTATCAGGGGATGAGCTGGCACAAGATGAAAAGCTGCATATTTTCTCTTTCGGCGATGGCAAAGTCAGTGGCCAGTTTAGTTCAGTTACTTCAGGCTTAACTAATGAGGTGATTTATAACATTGCTACTGGCACCGCAATCGGTATGGGCGCGAACGGGTATTCTAGTTTCTTGCAACGCGTAGCCAAGACTGATAACGAATCTGCAATTCTGAGTGCTCTAAATGTTAATTCAACGGGTGGTGTTAAGCAGTTCTATGGCGGATATCTGCTCGATCGGTTGGCCGATGCTGATTCGAATGGAAACACCAATGATGTGTTTGCTCGCTTCTCCCCTGAAGCCTATGCAGTCCTGTCTGATCAAGTGCGAGGCGCTATGTTTGACTCTGCTCCTAGCCTGCTTGATGACATCAGTAAGGGGAGTTTGGGTGGCTCGGCTGCAGCTTACTATGACACGCAGAGTACCTCTCTCGGTCAGCAGTATGCTAAATACAGCTTGTCGACGCAGGGCATCCGTTTAGGCTATAGCCGCGAATTCTCTTCTGGCACCGTGGGCAGTATTAGTGCCAGCGTGGGTGACTACTCAACCAGTAGCAACTACCTGAGTGGTAAGGCCAATGGTGTTGCGGTAACTCTGGCCATGGCCCATCACTTGCCTTCAGTGTTTGATGGACTTTATCTCTTTGGTCGTACTGGTGTCGTTTATCAAAACAATGATATGACCCGTACTACCAATCTTGGGGTGGCTAAGGCTGATGGAGTCGCATCTCAAGGCGCTTTTGCCGGTATAGGTATGGGTTACTTAACAGAATTCTCTGGGATTCGCGTGCGTTCCTCCCTTGAGGCTACAAGTTACCGGACCAGTGTTGATGGCTTTAATGAAAGCAACGCGCAGTCAGTGACAGATGCATTACATATTAACAGTCAGACACAGCGTGGTAATGGCTTGATCTTTGATCTAGCTGGTAGCGGTAAGCTCAGTGATCGTTTTGACTACGATGCTGGTGTACGTTGGACAAGTTTCGAGCAGTCTAACCATACCATCAGTGCTACGGTCAATACTGAAGTGACGCCATTCTCTGTCAGTACCCCAGGCGTCAAGCAGCATCAGCTCAGTGTTAATAGTGGTTTGAGCTACCGTCTCGATAAGGGAGAGAATGTTCGACTGGATTTACGTTCTGCCTTGTCTAATGGCACTGCGGTGAATCTCATTTACCAAAACCGTTTCTAACTCTGTAGTAATCTGGGGGGAGGGGGCGGCCTACATAGGCTGTTCTCTCCTTTTACATTATGGCTGTAAATATCCTGTGAATTGCCCCCTCCTTTCCTAGCAGGCTGTTGAAATACCCAGCAGACGAGCTTATGCCTGCCTTTACGTGCTCATGACGCCGCCTTGGGGTTTGCCTGTCATTCAACCCAAGATCTGTCATGCATGGTGCTTCAGGGGGGATTTCCCCAATATTTACCCCCTCATGCCACCTGCGGACGCAATGCTGCCAATGAGCGCAGCCGCGTCAGGTTGTAGGCCGCCATCGTCAGCGTCAGCAACTGATCCACCTTGGCCAAACCTCACACTATCACCTGACGGATCGGGCCGATCGTCTTTCCCCAGCCGAAACACTGTTCGATGCATTTGCGTCGTCACTGGCTCAGCGCGTAGTACGACCATCAATCGTGCTGCCTCCCGTTCGCCGTGTATTACACGCCACATGCGGCGTCACCTTCATCTTCCGGCATGTGCTGACGAAGCCACGTGTGTCGTGGTTTTTGTCAGCCCCGACAGTTACGCGGGCATCCGGTCGGCAAACATCAGCCAGCATGGTGGTCGCCACATCCCGTTTAGCATAGCTATCAGCGGTGCTGGCGCGCACATTGACCACTAGACCATGACGATTATCTGTCAGCACGTTGAGTCGTCTACGATGATGTCAGATGTGAACGGCTTGTGTCTTGGTTTCGTGTGATTAACCGTTTGATGAACGTAAACATGGCGGGCTCCTTGGCCTGTATGGTCTACATAAGATAGGCACCATGAAATAAAAAAGCGCTACCTTATGGAGCGCTTTTTTACTGGTATTCAGTACGATCAGATTGCCAGATCTTCCAGGCTAAAACCTTCATCCAACAGGGATTGTACCCATACCGGCTTACGGCCACGGCCAGTCCAGGTCTGGGACTCATCATTCGGGTTCTTGTACTTGGCTTCTACTGGTTTGCGCACACTAGCAGTGGCCTTGCTCAGTACGTCATCCAGGCTCAGGCCATGAAGCTTTACCAGCTCCAAGATCTGTTTCTTGGCATCTGCTTTTTCAGCAGCTTGTTGCTGCTCGATAGCAGTAGCAATTTTAGTATGCAGGTCTTGCAGTTCAGCAAAGCTCAGTTCAGACAGATTCATTTTTGTCTCCATGGTAAGTATGCTCTGCATTTCAGCAGGCGCTATCCATTAAGTCAAGAAAACTAACCATTTAACGAATTAATTTGTGTTTCAATTGGGCTGAGCAGCCAAATGTCCTGATATTTTGTGCTGTAAGCCCCATTGCAGCCCCATCTAGGGCTATTGCAGCTGCGATCTGAGTGTCTTCTTTGGCTAGGTAGGGTAAAACACGCTCAAGCAAGTAGCGGCGTTTCTGTGAGCTTCTAAGATCTATCCTGCCTAATCCACAATACTGATATTTGGCCTTGTCCCGATTGCAGTTGTAATAGCTACCTTTCCCATGCGTAATCGTCTTGATCCAGTATTGACCGATCTGATCGGCATAGTAGCAATCATTCTGGACCTTGTTGCCATCGAAGATAAAAACGCAGTGTGCATGGTAGTTACATTCTTCCGCGTATTCGATTGACCATACCCACCCTAAGCAGTGTTGAAAGATATTTGGCTTATGGCGATGATTCTTCCATAAAGCATGCACAGCCTGATGGAATGTAAAAATGCTACTGGTCTTTTGATACGGCTCCTTCAAAGATAAATCGACACGAACAACAAGTACGCGTGGATAGCCTGCTGGCTCACAGGACTGAATAAAACGCTTTGCTGTTGCGTAATGATCGCTTTGCATTGCACGCCATACAGCAACCTGTTTTTGAATGCTAGGAGCCGATGCTTCACGTTGATACTCTGCAATTGCTTGATTGAGTTGCTCAGCAACGACTTTACCATCAGCAAGTACCCTGCCAAGCTCCATAGAGCGGCATTCAAGCGCGTCAAGCTTAGTAGTAATTAACTCCACAAAAGGGTGAATAAAAACGTCAGGAAATGCATTGGTAAAGTAGTGTGACCTAGGTGTGCTGATCAGCCTGCTAGCATAGTCTATATCGTCAGGGTTAGTGGTTGTGACAGTAGCTAACGACTTTCCTTTGTTACTAATGGCAAGAATGGGTAAGTCTGCTTTAAAAAGCCATTCAGCGAGTTCAATTGTTCTACGGTATGCCAGAATGTGGCTGGCAATAGTAGGACCAGTGTGTTGCTGTAGAAGAGGGTGGTTGATTCTGCTTAAGATTAGCTCTTCCTGTGCTCCTGGTGACAGAGTGTAATTGTCTCTATTGATTGTGGACTTATTCATCGCTTACACCCTTGGATTGGTTTGTTACTTCCTAATCATTAAGTTATGAATGATATTTATAACTAAGTTATATATAAATACTGCAAGTAATAATAAATGTATACCACATTGTTCTTGTGATGAGGATGTGTTTAATGTAGTGTTATTTTCCTTTCATTGGTTGAACTCTTTTTTGAAATTGCTATAAATTATTCAATTGAGTATGTACATACTTATTCCTTGGTGAGATTGTATTGTTTTAATATTTTAACCATGATCCAACTGTTTGTAATTTGTGTCTTTTGATGTTATTTGTTTCTAACAATACATCGGGGACGCACAGTCGAAAGTCCTGGTCAATGAGGCTGTACATCGGCAATACATTATTGCAAAACTGATCGTATTCTTGTTGATTTGGAAAATCATGAGTTCCTATTCCCATTTTTCGATAATGTGATAATTCCTCTTCGCAATTAGTCACTGTTCCCTTTCCTCTTAGGATGGTGTATTTCCAATGCTCCACTACTTCTTCAAGAATTTCACTTTCTGTTTCGTTATCTGTGCCGGTATAGAAGATCATGCAGTGATAATAAAACCCTTTCCGTTCTAGATATTGAAGGTGCCAAATGAGGCCATGAATAGTTGCAGGCAGCTTCTTGTTACGAATGGCTTTTAGTAAATCATCTAACGAGTCGGACAGGAGGCGTAGATCATTTGTATTAAAAGGTTGGTTGGTAGTGCTGAGATCAAACCTGGATATGGTCGGTGTATGATCTGTGTTTTTGAGCATTAAATTGAATTTTGCTACGGTATCATTGTATTGCTTGTTGGGTTCATATTCCCATTCTGCAATTTTCTCTTCGTTCGCCGGCTTTCTTAGGAAAGTACGAAACTTGTCAAGCCATCGGTCAAAGTGAGTTGCTGCTAGTTCGCCATTTGACATGGTCTGATTAGGATGGCATCCAACCCATTCTTCATTGCAAAGTGTTTCACGTAAAAGAGTAAGCATCGGGTGTAGTTGCATGTATGGCATCTTTTCTTTAATGGCTTGTAAATCAATACGGTTTGATAGTGCGTTATAAGCTAATTTATACTTTTCACAGCCAATGAATTTAGCCCTGTTTTTAAATTCATCTATTTGAAAAAAATATCCATTTTCTCTGCTAAGTTGTTTTGCGATTTTTCGTAAATACTTTAGATCGTGGTAAATTTGATTATTAATAGGAATGATAATTGTTGGTTTGTCGTTTGCAGGTGTTTTTTCGACTAAATGAGTATCCCTGGCGTAAATTGAGAAGCTATCAATAGAGGGGGTCGGGTGGGGGCGTTGATGTATGATGTTTTGCTCAGTATCGTGACTCAATTCGGGTTGGACGCTGTTGTGGATGTTGTTGGGTGTGAAAGTGTTGTTCTTCCAAGTGCTTTCTGTGAATGATGGATTTAATGGTAAGTTGATGTTATTTGGTTTGAAGTAATTTGTTATCTGTGGTGTGAAATTTCCCCAGTATTGATTGTTTGCCATGTTCATGTTCATTGTTGTTGGGAACATACCTGCTGAATTGTTGAAAGGCATTGTGTACGGGGTGGTGTTAATTGAAATTTTATTTTGCTGGGTGTTATTTACGTTGCCTTTGTGATGTGGACCTTTCATGTATTGCACGGTAAATTCCTTTTTGGTTTGGTGAAGTGTTGCTAACCCTCAATCAGTGCTTGTTCTATTGCCTTGACGGTGTTTTGTTGATTGTTACAACCCTGCTATTCTTGCTATTCCTGCTACAAATAGCAGGAATAGCAAGAATAGCAGGGTATACTTTTCGTAGTTGCTACGGTTTAAAGTACTTTACGGTAAGATGATTGGTTCTATGTACATGGTTTTCCCATACATGAATTTGCGAAGTCTTCCTTGTTGTATTAAATAGTCCGTGGCCTTATTTCTTTCAGTTTTGTCTCTTGAAATGCCTCGTCCGTATTGAAGAATTCGATTGAATGGAATGCAATTTTTATTCAAATTTCTACATTCGGACAAGATGAAATTTATTAAATTTTCAGCATATTGCTCTAAGGGGGTGCTGATGGGGTTTGTCGAAAATATTCCAAGAAATTCATCAGCGAACCAACTGCAAATTTTCTCAGCCCTATTTAATGTGCTTAGGCATATCTCCCCAGTTGACTGATCAAATATGTGAAGAAGCGCAGCAATCCTGGCGACATTGTCAGGCCACTTTGCGGCGTATTCATGGTGGTGTTCAAAGTAACCACCTGGTTCACATGCACGATTTACGTCCTCTATAATTTGATGCCAACGCTCAGAAGCTTTTTTTGAGAAATTCAAGCACTCTCTTTCTGAAGTACTGTTATTGCCATCAAATGTTTTATCAAGGAGCTTATTTGTGAATGAGTAAAAGATATTTAATTTCTCTTCTTTGTACTCTGCTGTTGATGATGGTTTTTTCTTCTCTGTAATTTCCATGAATAGGGTTCTTGCATCAAATCCTATTTCCTTTGCGTTTTTTCCATTTCCCGATCTGAATTGATCAAATTGCGCTTTGTTTGTCAGTGCTGTAAGGGAGAGTCGATATTCGTTAAGATTGACGTTCTCGGTGTTGTGTCGTATTTTTCTAATACTTTCACTTCCCCATCCTTTTAGTAGTAGTGTTGGGTTTTTGAATTCTTTGCTGTTAAGTATTTCGGCAGCCTCCGCTGATATTAGCGTAAATGTTTTGGGGTTGTTATTAAGTTCCTTGATAAGTCCAGCGTTGGAGTAGTCACTGGCTGCGATGGATTTTTTCCTTGGTAGTTTTGGTTTATTTTTTTGGTGTTCTTTTATTTGGTTGCTAATTTTTTCATCGGCAGTTTTAGTAATTTCTCCTATTAAGTCTTTGCTTATGGCATCCCAGATGACTAGATCTGCATTGTATTCTTCAAGTTCATTTTTATATTTATCATCCAATTTTTGTTCATATTCAAAAATTGACTTGAATAGTATTTCAACGGCCGTAGTTTTCCCTATTCCGGATTCTCCTATTCCGATGATGGATAGAGTTATGGGTCTTATAAAGCCAGGTGTCGGGCTGACGTCATAAAGCCCTTGGGCCGAAGTGCACATTGCTGCCAGAATTATGTGAGCAAGTAACCCTTTACTGATGCCTGTGTTCTGATGTGCTTCGTCAACTGTATTTTCAGATATGAGGGGTAGAGATTCGAATGGAAATGATTTTTCTCCCATTGTATAATTTTTGACAAGTTCTTTAATGTCGATTTTGAACTCGTATGGGGGGTAATAATTAGTTTCCATTCACGTTCTCCACTGTATGAAAACATTTCGATGTTTCTAAAATCCATTGTTCAATATCGCCTTCTAACCAGCCAATTGCTCTTTCTCCAAGCTTGAATGATTTTGGAAATGATTTGTCGTAATAGATGCTCTTTGGGCTAATTTTGTTATATATCGAGGATCGACTTAATCCTGTTACTGCAATTACATCTTTTATTCGCAGAATTTGTACTGGGGAATTTTGATTAGACATGACTCACCCCCATGCGTGACGAGGTTGATATGTCGATTTGAAATGGTATTAAGGCTAAGTAATAAAGCCAGATGAGAAGCGTGGAAATAGCATGGCATAAATAGCCATTGCTGGAGTGTGCTATTGATTTACTAGAGGAGTTTACTGCGGTGTTACTGGAAAAGCTGAGGTAATGCGGAAGAGAGGTACGGTAGACGATACGTCGATCAGATGTGTCTGACGCAGCGGGGCCTCCGTCGGAGTCGGATGAACCTGATGGTTTTGCACGCTTGGTAGAGCTACGACGGGTACTGCGCTGAGCACGGTGCGTACCAATACGCTTCACACTCAACGAAATGCGAGAACAGAGATTTACGGCCTGCTGGCGGTTTTTTATAAAACTAACAATAGGTTCTAGAACTTTTTTTGCTTTTTGGATGTGATTTAGAACTTGATTGAAAATTTCCTTTACTGCTTCCGATGCGGTAGGCCCGGAATCTGTTTCTACGGCTTGGACCGCTTGCCGCCTACCTTCCATTGAGTCGGCGAATGTGTTGCAAACATAGGTGATGTCCGGCGTTAAAAGCTCGCTTGTAGCTGTGAGATCCATGCTTACTCCTGTTTGGTTAAAGTAAAAATCACCAGTTAAGCTGGCTTTTTTACAATACTCTGCACTTTGTTGGTTTGAAAGTCACACAACCAATTTTTTTGCTTTTGCCACAGTGTTTTTCCTAATTTATTATCTATGTTATTGTTTTTTAATTGAAACTTATGTTCTGCCTTTATGAGCCACCATGTGGCTGAGTGTTGCGAAGTTATCTTCCTGTGATGAATGAGGCCCATGCGTCCATCATGGGGCGTCGCTGCTCAAGCAGGTCAGTACGGTGATAGGCTGCTTCGACTTTGTTTTCCACGGTATGTGCTAGTGCGCGTTCTGCCAGATCCCGCGCAAAGCCGTTCTCACTGCACCAGTCGCGGAAGCTCGAACGAAATCCGTGAGCGGTTGCAACCCGCCCCTCCACATCACTGATAGCGCGTACGCGCCGCAGGTATGCCGTGAGAACCATGTCTGACAAGACAACTGCATCTCGAGGTGAGGGAAAGACCAGTTCTCGATGTAGTCCCATCTGGCGACGAAGAATTTCAATGGCGACATCACTCAATGGAACGCGGTGCTGAACTTTTGCTTTCATGCGATCTGGAGGAATGACCCAGACCTTAGCTTTCAGGTCGACTTCACTCCAGGTCATCCCGCGCACTTCGCCCGAGCGTGCTGCGGTCAGAATCAGGAACAGAAGGGTAGAGCGTGTGATGTCATAGGTTTTTCGTGCCTTGAAATGATCGACATAAAACTGGGGAAGATCTTGCCAAGGCATGGCGGGCTGGCGCTGAGTGCGAACAGATTTACCTGGTTGCTGTGGAAGCAGGTGTACGACGACATCCACTGGATTGGCCTGGTTATGACCATGAGCCCATCCCCAGGCCATAACAGCATGGAGACGCTGCTTTACGCGGCTTGCAGTTTCCGCTTTTTCGAGCCAGATAGGACGTAAAACGTCAGCGATATGGCGTGGCTCAATTGTGTTGAGCGGCATGGAACCAATAGTTGGAAATGCAAATTTTTCCAGCGTGCTTATCCATTGCACGGCGTGTTTGGCATTTTTCCAGCCAGGCTTGAGATCACCATGTAAAAGTTCAGCGGCTTCGTGGAATGTTGGTGTGGGCTGTACTTGCGGCAGTGGTTCTTCTGCCGCAAGTGGGTCTACGCCTTGGGCAAGCAGCACGCGTAACTCCTGAGCAACTTTGCCAGCTTCCGCAATGCCGACCTCGGGGTAGGGGCCAAGTCCTTTGTTGCGGCGTTTGTGGGTAGTCGGGCTGACGTAGCGGAAAACCCACTTCCCTCGTCCCTTGGTCTCAGACGGGTGGAGGGTCAGCCCTGTAACTCCGCCATGAGGGAGGTTTTTGTCACCGGGTTTGATTGCGCGCGCTTTGGTATCAGTAAGGACGGCCATGAGCAGTTCCTGCAGATGTGGTATGCCAGTTAGTATGCCATTTATTCGCGCTGCTACGAGATGTCGTTGGACACTAAAAGACTTTATATTCTCGTAGTGTTATGATTTTACTAGGTTAAATGGCTATCTTTGAGTCGTGTTGGATGATATTCAAGCGGTCCCCCTCTCCGCCAGATTCAAAAAAAGCCCGCTTTTGCGGGCTTTTTTGCGTCCGATCCGGGCATTTCGCTACATTATTGGCAGCCTAGTCATCATCCATGCTGGTGTGTTTCAAGCAGTAAACCGCAGTCCGATTGATCCCTCGTTCCAGCTAACCGCTTTCCATGCATTAACGTCAGTTGCGGTAGCCTTGTCGCCGTTGTGAATGGTAGCTGGCAACACCCCGGCTATTTGTCACTATCTGTGCTTGCGTGTCGTCCGTGCGCAAAAATCACGGTGGATTGAGCACGCCCTTCATCGCTGCTTTTCCTGCCATGGTGGAGGAGTGCTCAGTCCTGCTATGGCTGTCTTGCTGGTGTCGGTGGTCTGCAGTTTTTACATAGAACCCAATTGCAAAAGAGAATGATTTGCATATAGAATGCGAAAAATTATCATTCTCTTGCAGCCATTCCGCATCCTGTCTGTGGTCATGCTGCTCAAATAAAAGGGTATCTCATGCGTTCTACCATCAGCACCGTATTGCTGGCTTCTGCCGCCTTGACTCTGAGTGCCGTAGCGGCGGCCAAGGAATATCCAATTGGCAAGCCCGCCATCAAGAATGGCATGGAAATCGGCGCGGTTTACCTGCAGCCGACCAAGATGGAACCGGAAGGCATGATGCGCAAGGCGGAAGAGTCCGACGTGCATCTGGAAGCCGACATCCACGCAGTGAAGAACAATCCCAACGGTTTTGAAGAAGGGGCGTGGATGCCCTACCTGATGGTCAAGTACGAACTGACCAAGGTGGGCGGCAAGGGCAGCATCAAGGGCGACATGATGCCGATGGTGGCCAACGATGGCCCGCACTATGGCGACAATGTGAAGCTGCAAGGCCCCGGCAAGTACAAGCTGAAGCTGACCATTCTGCCGCCGTCGGAAAACCCGCACGCTCACTTTGGCCGCCATGTGGACAAGGAAACCGGCGTTGGCCCGTGGTACAAGTCTTTCGAGGTGAACTACGAATTCACCTATGCCGGCATTGGCAAGAAGGGCGGCTACTAAGTCGCAGCGCCCGACGGCAAAGTGTAATGCGAATCTAAACGCAAACCATTCCCGTTGGAGTATGATAAGAAACAGCGCTGCCTGATTTGAGCAAGCGCTGTTTTCCATTCAGGGGTTGCACATGAAAGTTGCGATGTTTCTGGCGGCAGCACTGCTGTCGATGTCGGCGCTGGCTGACGACATGCCTACCTACAAGCTGGAGCTGAAGGATGGCGTACTCAAGCCGGCGCGGCTACAGGTGCCGGTCAATACCAAATTCCGCCTGGAAGTGAGCAATACCGGCAAGACGCCGGCTGAGTTCGAAAGCACCCAGCTGCGCAAGGAAAAGGTCTTGGCACCGGGGGGGACTTCTTCGGTGGTGATCCTGCCGCTGGCGGCGGGCGAGTACAAGTTCTTTGATGATTTCCACATGGCAACCGCACAGGGTGTGATTGTTGCCAAGTAAGTGACACGCGCAGGAAGAAGGTAAAGATGGGTCAGGTACTGTTCATTGTCTGGCGCGAAAGCGTGGAAGCCTTGCTGGTGGTGGGCATTCTTAATGCCTGGATGAACCAGAACCCGCAGGGCAAGGCCGGTAAACCCTATTTGTGGGGTGGCGTGGCCCTGGGTATTGCGCTAGCCATTTTGCTGGCGGTGGCGCTGTTTTCTGCCAGTACGCTGATGGCCGGTTCGCAAGACGTGTTCCAGACTGTCATGGAGTTCATGGCTTCCGGCCTGATCGTGCAAATGGTGCTGTGGATGCGCGAGCATGGCCGCACGCTGAAGAAAGAGCTGGAATCCGGCCTGGCCGACAATGCCAGTTCGGCCAACTGGTGGGGCGTCACCACGCTGGTGGCCATTGCCGTGGCGCGTGAAGGCAGCGAAACCGTGGTGTTTCTGTATGGCATGCTGGGCAGTGCCGACGGTCAGACCCTGCTGAACATGAGCGGCGCGGCACTGTTGGGGCTGGGGCTGGCCTTCCTCACCTTCTATGTGTTGCAGCTGGGTGGCAAGGTGCTGTCGTGGCGGCTGTTTTTCCGTTTGACCGAAATCATGCTGCTGCTGCTGGGTGCCTCGCTGTTCCTGGCTGCGGTGGAAAAGCTGATTTCCATGGAAATCCTGCCGGCGCTGATCGACCCGCTGTGGGACAGCTCGGCCCTGCTGGATGACATGACGCCCGCTGGTGGCGTGGTGGCTTCGCTCACTGGTTACCGTGCCCATCCGGCCTTGATGAGCCTGCTGGCTTATCTCTCATTCTGGGCAGGCGTGTTTGGCCTGTTCTTCTGGCGCAAGCGTCGTCAGGCCGCATGAAACCGTTTGCTGATCACCGGCGTCGGCCCGAACTGGCGCGCCCGCTGACTGGCGGTTGCGGCAGCCACGCGGCAGCCGGCCATGGCCGCCTGGCCGTGGTGGGCAACTGGCTGCGCGACCATGCCGGCACCCTGCGCCTGCTGCAGTGGTTGGTGGTGCTGGTGTATGCGGCGCTGCTGCTGATTCCGGCCTGGCTGCCGCTGCCGGGTGACAGCGCGCGCATCGTCAACAATCTCACCATCTTTGCCCAGTTTGTGTTCTGGGGTATCTGGTGGCCTTTCGTGCTGCTGTCCATGGTGCTGTTTGGCCGGCTGTGGTGCGGCGTGCTGTGTCCGGAAGGGGCGCTCAGCGAATGGGCGGCCAAGAAGGGCCTGGGCCGACCGATTCCACGCTGGATGCGCTGGGACGGCTGGCCCTTTGTCGCTTTTGCCCTTACCACCTTGTACGGCCAGCTGGTGAGTGTTTACCAGTATCCCAAGGCGGCGCTGCTGGTGCTGGGCGGTTCCACCGTGGCCGCCATTGCCATCGGCCTGGTGTATACCCGTGGCAAGCGCGCCTGGTGCCGCCATCTGTGCCCGGTCAACGGCGTGTTTTCCCTGCTGTCCAAGCTGGCCCCCATGCATTACAAGGTGGATGAACAGCGCTGGCTGGAATCCACCCGCCAGTCCGTCATTCGTATTCAGGCGGTAGACTGCGCACCGCTGCAGCCCTTGCGCCACATGCAGGGCGGCAGTGGCTGTCATATGTGCGGCCGTTGCAGCGGTCACCGCGATGCCATCAGCCTGGGCCTGCGCTCACCGGCAGAAGAGGTGGTGAAGGTGGCGGCCAAGGAAGCCACGGTGTGGCAGACCTTGCTGATTGTCTACGGCTTGCTGGGCATTGCCATGGGGGGCTTTCACTGGACGGCCAGCCCCTGGTTTGTCGACATGAAACAGGCGGCGGCGGAATGGCTGGTGGACCACGACATCATGTGGCCGCTGGATACCGATGCGCCGTGGTGGCTGCTCACGCATTACCCGGATCACAACGACGTGTTTTCCTGGCTGGATGGCATGGCCATCATCGCCTACATGCTGGGTACCGCGCTGGTGATCGGCAGCGGCCTGCTGCTGGCCTTGTCCTGTGCGGTGCGTCTGGCCGGCACGTGGCGCAGCCAGCGCCTGCATCATCTGGCACAAAGCCTGATTCCCTTGGCCGGTATCGGCGTGTTTCTGGGCTTGTCGGCGCTGACGGTGACCCTGCTCAAGGCCGAGGGCATTGCCACCGGTTGGGCCAATGACCTGCGCCTGGGCCTGCTGCTGCTGGCCAATGTCTGGTCGTTGTGGCTGGCGGCGGGCATCGTACGGCAATGGCAGGCCGGCTGGCGCATGCTGCCGGCACTGGCTTGCCTGCTGGCAGGCATGGCGCTGGTGGATGCGGCCTGGGGCTTCATGTTCTGGTGGTGGTAAACCACCAGGCGTGTATGGCAGACAGGGCGGCTTGACCGCCCTGTTTTGCGTCTGGAGTCAGGCGGCGGCCGGTACCCGCAGTAGCTGCAGTACATGACTGCCTGCGGATCGATCCCAATACACGGTGCTTGTCCATGCGCAGTCTCTGCGCATTTGTACTGATGCTCGCGCTTACCCCGCTTGCACTTGCCCAACCGGCGGGAGGCTTGGCTGGCTGGCCTCGTATTACGCGGTCTGGCATTGGCCGGTCTTGTTTGTCTTAAAACATGGTTACAGGCACGATTATTGCGAGTCGGTATCAACGACTTCCTGACGCTGCCATGACTGCTTCCTCTCCATTACGACTGTTGCTGGTCAACGATACCGACCGCCCGATGGCGCAGCTGCATGCCGCGCTGACGGCGGCCGGCTATCTGGTGATCGTCCAGGCCCAGGGTGCGGCCGAGCTGCTGCAGCTGGTGGACAGCCAGGCCCCCGACATCATCATCATCGATACCGAATCCCCCTCGCGTGACACCTTGGAACAACTGGCGCTGATGGGCCATGCCGCGCCACGCCCGGTGGTGATGTTTGCCGAGCAGGGCGGGCTGTCTACCATTCAGGCCGCAGTCAGCGCCGGGGTCACCGCCTATGTGGTGGACCAGGTGGCAGCCAGCCGGCTGGCTCCCATCATCGATATGGCGCGGGTGAAATTTGAAGAAGACGCTCGGCTGAAAAAGCGCCTGGCCGAGGTGGAAGAACAGCTGGCCGACCGCAAGCTGATCGAGCGCGCCAAGGGCATCCTGATGGAGCGCCGCCAGCTCACCGAAGCGCAAGCCTATGCGCTGCTGCGCAGCCAGGCCATGCAAAGCGGCCTGCGTCTGGTGGAGCTGTCCCGACAACTGATCAATTCCAGCAAGCTGCTGGGCTGAAAGCCTTTGATGACTGCTCCTGCATCCCTACACACGCTGAATCTGGGCTTTGTTGCACTCACCGACTGTGCGGCACTGGTGGTGGCCCGCAAGCTGGGGCTGGACCGGGAGCTGGGCCTGCAGTTCTGCCTGCAGCGCCAGCCGTCCTGGTCTGCCGTGCGCGACAAGCTGATGAATGGACAACTGGATGCCGCCCATGCCTTGTATGGCTTGGTCTACGGCATGCAACTGGGCATGGGCAGTCCGCAATGCGAGATGGCCATCCTGATGACGCTGAACCAGAACGGGCAGGGCATCAGTCTGGCCCCGGCGCTGGCGCAGCAATACCGCGAGGGTGTCAGCCTGACCGAGATCAGCCAGCAGCTGGGCCGCCCGCTGACGCTGGCGCACACCTTTCCTACCGGCACCCACGCCATGTGGCTGTATTACTGGCTGGCGGCGCAAGGCGTGCATCCGTTGCGTGAGGCCCGCTGCGTGGTGATTCCCCCGGCCCAGATGAGTGACGCGACGCAGGGCGGCCTGCTGGACGGCTTTTGCGCCGGCCAGCCCTGGCACGCCCTGGCACAGCAGCAGGGTGTGGCCAGCCTGGTGGCCGACAGCGCCGCCATCTGGCCGGATCATCCGGAGAAAGTATTGGCCTGCCGCCGTGAGCTGGTGCAGCAACAGCCCGAGCTGGCCGGGCGACTGGTGCAGGCGTTGTTGCTGGCCAGCCACTGGCTGGACCAGCCGGAAAACCATGCGCAGACGGCCGCCTGGCTGGCGGAGGATGATTGTCTGGCCATGCCGGCCGAGCTGATCCTGCAGCATTGGGAAACCGCCACTGCAGGCCAGCTGCGCTTTTGTGATGAGGGCCGGGTCAACTATCCCTATCTGTCGGACGGGCTGTGGTTCCTGCGGCAATACCGGCGCTGGGGCATGTGGCAGGGCGAGGCCGAGCAGGGCGTGGTGGCCGCCGTCAACCAGACCGCGCTGTACCAGCAGGCGGCGCGGGCTTGCGGTCTGCCGCTGCCTGCAGCCGGCGAGCGCCACAGTGTGCTGATGGATGGCTGCCACTGGCCAGCGCTGGCGGATGCTGCGCCCAGTGTCGGTGCGCTGCAGCATTTCACGCACTAATGCAGTGCAGCATAAGGCCGCAGGCGACGTGAAACAGCTATATACCGGCATTTTGCTGCTGGCACGCTCTTTGCATTGATTAGCTCGCAGCGGCGCAATGGCGTGCCGCCTGCACCAGACATCGCGACAGCGGCCAACGGCGGCCACTGCCGACCCGGACAACGGCGTCCTCTCCTGATTTCACCATCAGGGAGGACGCCGTTTTTGTTTTGGCCATTTGGCGGGAAGCACGCTTCCCCGACAGGAGCACTACATGGACCGCACTTTCTGGCAAGCCGGACACAAGCCGACCCTGTTTTCAGCCTTTTTGTATTTCGACCTCAGTTTCATGGTGTGGTATCTGCTGGGGCCCCTGCAGGTGCCCATTGCCACTGCCCTGCATCTGTCCACCCAGCAGCGCGGCCTGATGGTGGCCACGCCGATTCTGGCCGGGGCCATCCTGCGCTTGCTGATGGGCGTGCTGGTGGACCGCATCGGCGCACGCGCTGCCGGCATCATCGGCCAGCTGATCGTGATTGCCGCCTTGCTGGCGGCCTGGCAGATCGGCATTGCCAGCCTGGGCGGTGCGCTGCTGCTGGGCCTGTTCCTCGGTGTGGCCGGGGCCTCGTTTGCGGTATCGCTGCCGCTGGCCTCGCGCTGGTATCCGCCGCAGCACCAGGGCACGGCCATGGGCATTGCCGGGGCGGGTAATTCCGGCACCGTGCTGGCAGCCTTGTTTGCCCCCGCGCTGGCGGTGGTTTACGGCTGGCAGAACGTGTTCGGCCTGGCCTGCATTCCGCTGCTGGCTGCGTTGGCCATTTTTGCTGTCTGTGCCAAGGACGCACCGAATGCGCCGCCGGCCAAGAAGCTGGCCGACTATCTGGCCGTGCTGAAGGAAAAGGACGCCTGGTGGTTCATGTTCTTCTACGCCATGACCTTTGGCGGCTTCTCCGGTTTTGCCAGCGCGCTGCCGGGCTATTTCCACGACCAATTCGCTTTTGATGCCAAAACGGCTGGCCTGTATACCGCGGCCTGCGTGTTTGCCGGTTCGGTGATGCGGCCGCTGGGTGGCATGCTGGCCGACCGTCTGGGCGGTACCCGCTCGCTGCTGGCGGTTTACCTGTGCTGTGCACTGCTGATTGGCGCGGCCGGTTTCAATGTGGGTGGCCCGTCTGCGGCGCTGGTGTTGTTCATCCTGGCCATGCTGTGCCTGGGGGCCGGCAACGGCGCGGTGTTCCAGCTGGTGCCGCAACGCTTTGGCAAGGAAATCGGCGTGCTGACCGGCCTGGTGGGCATGGCCGGCGGGGTGGGGGGCTTTGCACTGGCCGCCAGCCTGGGGGCGATCAAGCAGGCCACTGGTGGCTATGCGGCTGGCTTGTGGCTGTTTGCCTGCTTGTGTGGCCTGGCCTGGCTCAGCCTGGCCGGCGTGAAACAACGCTGGCGCAGTGGCTGGACCGTCGCCGCGGCCCGCGTATAAGAAGCGAAGGAGAGCACGATGGATATGGCAGAACTGCAGGGCAAGACCCGGCAAAAGCTGGTGGTGGTGGGTAACGGCATGGCCGGCATCCGCACCGTGGAAGAGTTGCTGGGCCTGGCACCGGAGATGTACGACATCACCGTATTCGGTGCCGAGCCGCACCCCAACTACAACCGCATCCTGCTGTCGCCGGTGCTGGCCGGGGAGCAAGACTTCAAGGACATCATTCTCAACAGCGTGGCGTGGTATGCCGAGCACGGCATCACCCTGCACATGGGCAAGAACGTGGCCACCATCGACCGGGTAAGGCGCAAGGTGATTGCCGAGGACGGCACCGAGGCCGCCTACGACCGCCTGCTGCTGGCCACCGGCTCCACGCCCTTCATGCTGCCGGTGCCGGGCAAGACGCTGGATGGTGTCATCAGCTACCGCGACATCCGCGATACCGAGTTGATGATGGATGCCGCCAAGACCAAGCGCCAGGCAGTGGTGATCGGCGGTGGCCTGCTGGGGCTGGAAGCCGCCAATGGCCTCAAGCTGCGTGGCATGGACGTGACCGTGGTGCATCTGGGCGACTGGCTGCTGGACCGCCAGCTGGACGATGTGGCCGGCGACCTGCTGCGCCGGGCGCTGGAAGAACGAGGCATCGATTTTTTGCTGGGCAAGCAGACCGCCGCCATTCTGGATGACGGCCAGGGCGGGGTGGCCGGGGTGCGCTTCAGCGATGGCGAACAGCTGGACGCGCAACTGGTGGTGATGGCGGTGGGCATCCGCCCCAATACCGCGCTGGCCGAATCCTGCGGCCTGCATTGCGAGCGCGGCATCGTGGTGAGCGATGCGCTGCAAACCTACGACCCGCGCGTGTATGCCGTGGGCGAATGTGTCAGCCACCGTGGCGTGGCCTATGGCCTGGTGGCCCCGCTGTTCGAGCAGGCCAAGGTGTGCGCCAACCATCTGGCCCAGCTGGGAATCGGCCGCTATCAGGGCTCGGTGCTGTCCACCAAGCTGAAAGTGACCGGGATTGATCTGTTCTCCGCCGGCGACTTCATGGGTGGGCAGGGCATGGAGGATATCGTGCTGTCCGACCCGGCTGGCGGTGTCTACAAGAAACTGGTGATCAAGGACGACAAGCTGGCCGGGGTCTGCCTGTATGGCGATACCGCCGATGGTGCCTGGTATTTCAAGCTGCTGCGCGAGGGCCGCTCGGTAGCCGACCTGCGCGACACGCTGATGTTTGGCGAATCCGCCATTGGCGACGCCGGGGTGCAGGGCCAGAGCAAGGCCGCCTGCATGCAGGACAGCGACGAAGTGTGCGGCTGCAACGGCGTGTGCAAGGGAACCATCGTCAAGACCATCAAGGACAAGGGCCTGTTCACGCTGGACGAGGTGAAAAAGCACACCAAGGCCGCCAGCTCCTGCGGTTCCTGCTCCGGGCTGGTGGAACAGATCCTGATGAGCGTGGTGGGCACTGATTTTCAGGAAACCCCCAAGACCAAAGCCGTGTGCGGCTGTACCGAACGCAGCCATGGCGAAGTACGCAAGGCCATCCGCGAACAGCACCTGCTGACCCATGCCGAGGTGTTCCACTTTCTGGAATGGCGCACCCCCAATGGCTGTGCCACCTGCCGCCCGGCCATCAACTACTACCTGCTGTCCAGCTGGCCGCACGAGGCGGTGGATGATCCGCAAAGCCGCTTCGTCAACGAGCGGGTGCACGCCAATATCCAGAAAGACGGCACGTTCTCGGTGATTCCGCAGATGAAGGGCGGCGTCACCACCGCCAGCGAGCTGCGCCGCATTGCCGACGTGGCCGACAAATACCAGGTGCCAATGGTGAAAGTCACCGGTGGCCAGCGCATCGACCTCTTGGGGGTGAAGAAGGAAGACCTGGTCAACGTGTGGCAAGACCTGGGCATGCAGTCCGGCCACGCCTACGGCAAATCCATCCGCACGGTGAAAACCTGCGTCGGCAGCGAGTTCTGCCGCTTCGGCACCCAGAACAGCACCCAGATGGGCATTGATCTGGAAACCATGCTGGCCAATATGTGGTCGCCGCACAAGGTGAAGCTGGCGGTGTCCGGCTGCCCGCGCAACTGTGCCGAAGCCGGCATCAAGGACGTGGGGGTGATTGCGGTGGATTCCGGCTGGGAGCTGTATGTCGGCGGCAACGGCGGCATCAAGACCGAGGTGGCGCAGTTTCTGTGCAAGGTGAAAACCGCCGAGGAAGTGAAGGAATACAGCGGGGCATTTTTGCAGCTGTACCGCGAGGAAGCCTATTACCTGGACCGCACCGTGCACTACATCGCCCGCGTCGGCCTGGATGTGATCAAGGCCAAAGTGGTGGCCGATGCCGCCAGCCGCCAGGCGTTGTACCAGCGGTTGCTGTTTTCCCTGCAAGGCCTGCCCGACCCATGGGCGGCGCGCATTGCCGGTACGCAGAAAAACGAATTCATTCCGATCAAGCTGCACGCCTGAGGAGCGCACGCCATGACAGACAGCCAACACTGGGTACACATCTGCGCCCTTAGCGACATTCCGCCGCAAGGCAGCCGGGTGGTGGAACGCGCCAGCGGCAATGTGGCGGTGTTCCGCACCCATGACGACCAGGTGTTTGCCCTGCTCGACCGTTGCCCGCACAAGGGTGGGCCGCTCAGCCAGGGCATCGTCCACGGCCATGGGGTGACCTGCCCGCTGCACAGCTGGAATATCGATCTGGCCAGCGGCGAGGCTCGCGCACCGGACCAGGGCTGCGCCCGCCATTTTCCAGTGAAGCTGGAGCAGGGCATGGTGCTGCTGGGCTTGTGAACAAGGCCGATTGCAACGGGTTGCAACGGGTTGCAACGGGACCTTGTCATCAGAAAAGGATGAGCAAAATGGGCAAGACTGAAACCCGCTCCACCTGCTGCTATTGCGGCACAGGCTGTGGCGTGCTGATTGCCAGCGAAGATGGACGCATTAGCGGTGTGCGTGGCGACCCCGAACATCCGGCCAATTTTGGCCGGATGTGCAGCAAGGGGCTGAACCTGGCGGCCAGTGCCGCCAGCGACAGTGGCCGTGCACTGCACCCGGAAATGCGGCTTACCAGCGATGCGCCGCGCCAGCGCGTCGGCTGGGATGAAGCGCTGGACAGCGTGGCCGAAAGTTTTGCCCGCATCATCCGCCAGCACGGGCCGGACGCGGTGGCTTTTTACGTGTCCGGCCAGCTGCTGACCGAGGACTACTATCTGTTCAACAAGCTGGCCAAGGGCGTGGTGGGAAGCAACAATATCGACACCAATTCCCGCCTGTGCATGTCCAGCGCCGTCACCGCCTATAAAAAAGCCTTCGGGGCCGATGGCCCGCCTACCTGTTATGCCGACCTGGAGCAAGCCGACTGTGTGCTGTTTGCCGGCAGCAATCTCGCCTATGCCCACCCGGTGCTGCTGCGCCGGCTGGAAGAGGCCCGGGCGGCGCGTCCTGATACGCGCTGGATCGTCATCGACCCGCGCCGGACCGACACCGCCGCCATGGCCGACCTGCACTTGCAGATTCAGCCCGGCACCGATGTGGCGCTGTTCAACGGCATGCTGCATCACCTGATCTGGGAAGGGCTGGTGGCGGAGGATTACATCAGCGCCCACACGGAAGGCTTTGCCGAACTCAAGCAGATGGTGCGCAATACCACGCCGAAAATGGCGGCGGAAATCTGCGGCATCCGCGAGGAAGACCTGATCCAGGCCGCCGAGTGGTTTGGCCACAGCCCGGCCAGCCTGTCGCTGTACTGCATGGGGCTGAACCAGTCCAGCCACGGCACCGACAAGAACCTGGCGCTGATCAACCTGCATCTGGCCACCGGGCAGATTGGCAAGCCCGGTGCCGGGCCGTTTTCGCTCACCGGCCAGCCCAACGCCATGGGCGGGCGCGAGGTGGGCGGCATGGCCACCATGCTGGCCGCACATCGCGATATCGATAATGCCGCACACCGTGCGGAAGTGGCTGCCCATTGGGGCGTGCCGTTCGAGCGGCTGTCGGCCACCCCCGGCCTGCCGGCCATCGCCATGTTTGAAGCGCTGCAGCAAGGGCGTATCAAGGCCATCTGGATTGCCTGCAGCAACCCGGCGCACTCGCTGCCCAATCTGCCACAGGTACGCGCCGCACTGGCGCAGGCCGAGCTGGTGGTGGTGCAGGACGCCTTTGCCCACACCGACACCACCGCGCTGGCCGACATCCTGTTGCCCGCCGCCACCTGGGGCGAGAAAGAGGGCACGGTCACCAATTCCGAACGCTGCATCAGCCGGGTACGCGCCGCCGTGCCGCCACCGGGCGAGGCGCAGAGCGATGGCTGGATCGTCAGCCAGGTCGCGCGCCGGCTGGAGGCGCTGCTGTATCCCGGCAGCGCCAGCTTGTTTGGCCATGCCGCTGTCGCCAGCGTGTTCGATGAACACCGCGCACTGACTGCCGGGCGCGATCTGGACATCAGCGGGCTGGACCATGCCTTGCTCGACAGCGCCGGACCGCAGCAATGGCCGCTGCCGGCCGGTGCGGCACGGGGTCAGGCACGGCGCTATGTCGACGGCGTGTTTGCCACCGCTGATGGCCGGGCGCGCTTTCATGCCGTGCGCTACCAGCCGCCGGCGGAAAATGTCTCGGCGCATTACCCTTTCCGCCTGCTGACTGGTAGGTTGCGTGACCAGTGGCACGGCATGAGCCGCACCGGCCGCCTGCCGCAACTGTTTGCCCACAGCCCGGAACCGGCACTGGAGATGCACCCGGACGATGCCGAGCGTCGTGGCCTGCAGGCGGGTGACCTGGTGCGTATCAGCAGCAAGCGCGGCCAGTTGGTGCTGCCGCTCTCCCTCAGCCGCGAGCTGCCCGGTGGCACGGTGTTTGCCGCCATGCACTGGAATGGCCAGTTCCTCAATAGTGGCGGCATTAACGAGGCCAGCCAGCCACAGGTGGATGGCCAGTCTTTCCAGCCAGAACTCAAACATGCGGCGGTCAAGGTGGAAAAAATCAGCCTGCCGTGGCGGGTAACGGCCGCGCTGCGCTGTGACGATCTGCCGGCCTTGCAGGCGCGGCTGGCACCGCTGTTGCGTCAGTGCAGCTATGCCGCCATCTCGCTGCAAAACCCGGATGTGCTGCTGCTGCGTGCCGCGCACCAACAGGCCGTGGCGGGCTGGCTACAACCATTGCTGGATGTGCTGGGCCTGCACACCGGGCCTGATGTGCTGGAATACCGTGACGACCGGCGCAGCGTGGTCAAGCGCGTGGCCTGGGCCGATGGCGTGCTGGCGGGGTTTGTTTTTGCCAGCAGTAGCGCCGCCGATGGTCTGGCAGCGGAAAGCCTGCTGCAGCAACTGCAAGCCGGTGAGCCGTGGCAGGGTTCGCGGCTGGCGGTGTTTGCCCCGGCCGGCCAGCGTGCCGTGGTGCGGGAGAAGATCATCTGCCAGTGCAAGCAGGTGGGAGAACACGCCATCCGCCAGTGTCTGGAGCGGGGCGAGAGTGTGGAGCACATCAAGGGCGCACTGGGCTGCGGCAGCGTCTGCGGCTCCTGCGTGCCGGAAATCAAACGCATGGCCGCCACTGTGGCGCAGCCTGCCTGAACAGGGAGTCGGAACATGAAACGCGCAACAGGCAAGGTCGTGCTGCTGGGGGCTGGCCCTGGCGATCTGGAACTGCTCACCCTCAAGGCGGCGCGCCAGCTGCAGGCCGCCGAGGTGCTGCTGCTGGACGAACTGGTGAATCCGGACATCGTCAGCCTGGCCCCGCAGGCGCAGGTGGTGCGTGTGGGCAAGCGCGGCGGCTGCAAGTCCACGCCGCAGGATTTCATCCAGCGTCTGATGCGCCGTTATGCGCTGCAGGGCCGACGGGTGGTGCGGGTGAAGGGCGGCGAAGTGCTGCTGTTTGGCCGTGCCGGCGAGGAAATCCGCTATCTGCAGCAGCATGGCATTGCCGTGGAAGTGGTCAATGGCATCAGTTCGGCACTGGCGGCAGCCGCCAGCCTGAATGTGTCGCTCACCCATCGCCAGCATTGCCGTGGCGTGACGCTGGTGACGGCGCATGCGCAGGATCACAGCGAGCCAGACTGGCAGGCGCTGGCTGCCACCGGCACCACGCTGGCCATCTATATGGGCATGAGCCGCATCGGCAGCCTGAACCAGGCGCTGTTGCAACACCTGCCGGCGACTACCCCAGTGGCGGTGGTGCAGTGGGCCAGCACACCACAGGAACGGCGTTTGCTGAGCACCCTGGCCACGCTGGAGGCCGATGCCGGTGCCGCCGGCATGGGCAGCCCGGCCATCATTCTGGTGGGCGAGGCGATGGCTGAGTCAGAAGGGTTTGTATGTCCTGACATGAATGATCCCGTCGCCATTCATGCCTAATCAATACGCAGGCCGTGTGCTTGGTGTGGTAAGCCGCCACGCCGGCGGAGCAAATAATGGCTTACTGAATCGTCCCTGCTTTTCTCGATGTGTGAATGTGGGTAGTCAATACAGAAGACGACATCGAGACGCGGCTGTGGCTGGCCGCTTCAGCCTATTTTCGGCCAAGCGCAAAGGGGGCGGCTGCCCCCTTCGCCTGCTCTGCTATCCCGGCCTCTACCTGGCTTGACTCGCTGACCAAGCTCATCGTTGATCCGGGAGCCTGTCTACAGCCCCAGCGCCGACAGCGACGGATGCTCATCCGGCCGCCGGCCTTGCGCCCAGTGGAACAGCCGCGCGGATGCGGTGATGGCAAGGTCATTGATGCTGGCGTGGCGGATCGCCATCAGGCCGTGTTCGTCGAATTCCCAGTTTTCATTGCCATAGGAGCGGTACCACTGGCCTGCCTGGTCATGCCATTCGTAGGCAAAGCGCACGGCGATGCGCTTATCGCTAAAGGCCCACAGCTCCTTGATCAGCCGGTAGTCCAGCTCGCGCTGCCACTTGCGGGCAAGGAAGGCTTCAATCGCTTCCCGGCCCTGGATGAACTCATTGCGATTGCGCCACTGGCTGTCGGGCGTGTAGGCCTGTGCGATGCGGGCGGGGTCGCGGCTGTTCCAGGCGTCTTCGGCCAGGCGGACTTTCTGGGTGGCAGTGGTGGAATCGTACGGCGGTAAAGGCGGGCGGCTCATGGGTGGCTCCTTGGCGATGGCCCCGGCGCGGGCCGGGGCTGGGGGTCAGGCGGTCAGCGGCTGTACTTCGGGGAAGTCGATGTCGGTACCGGCTACCGAGTTAATGTAGTTGGTCCAGGTATTGAGTGCGACGTGCAGCACGATTTCGATGATCTGAGCGTCGTCATAACCGGCTTCCTTGATGGCCTGCAGCGGGCCGCTGCCGACATGGCCGCGTTCACGTGCTACTTGGGCGGCGAAGCGCACGGCGGCATCGGCCTTGGCATCGGTGGAGGTGCCGCGGCGGTTGGCCAGGATTTCGGCATCGTCGAGCTTGGCGAGATTCTTGCCCAGGTAGCTATGGGCGGACAGGCAATAGGCACAACGGTTGATTTCTGCCACGGCCAGGGCGATGCGTTCGCGGGTCTGCGCCGGCAGGGCGCCACGGCCCAGTGCGCCAGATAACGCGAGATAGCCTTCCAGGGCTTGCGGGCTGTTCGATACCAGGCGGAACAGGTTCGGGACGATGCCAAACTGCTTGTTGACTGCTTCCAGCAACGCTTGCGATGCGGCAGGGGCGTCAGCGATGGTGGCGGGGGTGTAGAGATGCGACATGTTCTGGCTCCGTTCAGGGTGGTGGGGTGCGACAAGCCAAATCATACTTACCTTTATGTTTGATGATAATGAGGTAAAATTATGAATAACTATCCCGAAAATTGAGAATATGGCTGATCGACTGGAAGCAATGTCGCTGTTGGTGGCGGTGGTGGATGCCGGTGGTTTTTCGGCGGCGGCGCGCCGGCTTGCCCTGCCGCTGGCAACCGTCAGCCGCAAGGTGGCGGATCTCGAAGCGCATTTGGGCGTGCAGCTATTGCAGCGCTCCACGCGCCATATCGCGCTGACTGACGCCGGCCGTAGCTATGTGGAAGCGTGTCGGCGCATTCTCGACGATGTGAACGAAACCGAGCGCGCAGCCACCGGCGAATATGCAGCGCCAAAGGGCGATCTGGTCATCACCGCGCCCGTGGTGTTCGGCCGCCTGCATGTCACACCGGTGGTGGTGGCTTTCCTCAAGGCCTTTCCCGCTATCAATATCCGCCTGCTGTTGAGCGACCGCATCTCGCATCTGCTGGAAGAGCATATCGATCTGGCGGTGCGCATTGGTCCTCTGCCGGATAGCAGCCTGGTCGCCACCCGCGTGGGCGAAGTTCGCCAGGTGGTCTGTGCCTGCCCGGAATACCTGGCCCAGCGCGGCGTGCCGGTGCTGCCCGAGGACATCAGCGCGCACGACTGCATCAGCTATGAAGGGCTGGCTGGCACACAGGCCTGGGCTTTTTATCGGGGCGAGCAGGTTTCGCTGCTACCCATCAAGCCGCGACTGATCGTCAACGGCGCGGAGGCAGCGCTCGATGCCGCCTGCGGCGGCCTTGGCCTTACCCGTGTGCTGTCCTACCAGTGCGAGCCAGCCCGGCAGGCCGGCAAGGTGCAGATTGTACTGGAGGATTTTGAGCCGGCACCGTGGCCGGTGAGCCTGGTGTATGCCGGGCAGGGCAGGTTGCCAATCAAATTGCGGGCCTTCCTGGATTTCGCCGCGCCAAGATTGCGTAGTCAGCCGCTGCACCCTGGGCAGGAACGATAGCTGCTGATCGTAGCGCAGCAGAAGCTTTCCCATGAAAACAGCAGACATGCTGGCTTATTACGCAGCAGATTTATCCCGGGCAATGCCGGATAACCGAGGCAAGGTCCGCTGGGCCTTGCAGCTGCTGGGGGAGTTCATGCCGCCTGTGCCAGTGCAGCCGGACACTACGGCCGCCGACAAAGCCAAGCGCGACTGGCCCGCGCCAAGCTCGTCCTGAGCAAGAGAATGGGTCTGTCTGAGCAAACAGGGAGCGCGCAAGCTGGGCGTGTTGTAGCCATTTCTCTTGTCTTCTTGTGCAAGCCGCCCTGTGGCGGCATTTCTTGTTGCTATCTACCCGGTGACGCCCCCATGCGTGAGTGTCAGTCGCGCCCTCTGCGTTCTGGCTCCATGGCGTGAACAAATACCGTATAAGTGTCGGCTGGGCGCAGCCCGCCCGCCATGTCCAGAGCGCGACCGATAGCCCCACGGTGATAGCTGCCGTGATTGACCAGATGGAACAGAATCTCTTCACGGCTCATCGAGCCAGTTTTCCCATCCAGAAAGCGAAAGTGGATTATTTCGCCCAGCTTTTCCGGCAACAGTGCTGCTGCATAGGGCTGCAGCCAGTCATTTGAGTCTGACAAGCGTTTGCCCAGTTCCTCCAGCGCAGGGACGATTTCCGAGTTCGTGCTTGCATGCGGCTCGGGCATACCCGTCAGCCTGGCCCGGAACACTTCCTCCACCCGCACCATGTGATTCAACTGCTGGCGCGCAAAGGCCAGCTCTGCCGGAAAGGCCTGTGCATCAATCAGCGCAATGGCCGCAAGCGTGCGCTGGTCGGCCCAATGCTTGTAGCGCAGCTGGTTCAGGATTTGTGTTGAAGGCATGGGAATGATCTCGTCAATTTTTGAAGCCGCAGTCAGGCCGCTGGCTGAATGGCGCAGCGCCGGGTGGGCTGCCGTGGTCGGCCCGCACCTTTACTGTCAGGCAAAGCCATGCCTCCAGTCAGTAGCAAGGGGGATTCAGCGAGCTGCTGATGTCGCAAGCTTCAGGCCCAGTGCAATCATCACCCCGCCAGCGATGCGATCCATCGCAGTTTTGTAGCGCAAGTATTGCTTGCGTGGCGCTGCGGATGAAAGCGCTAATGCCACCAACGCATACCATCCGGCTTCAATGCAAAAAACCAGCAAGACAATGGTGCTGCTGAATGCGATGGAAGGGAGCTGCGGCAGAAATGTGGCAAAAACACTGGCATAAACAATCGCGGTTTTGGGATTGCTCAGCTGGGTACTGGCACCGGTCATGGCACTTCTCATGTAACTGCTATCGGTCGACACCGTGCCATCCGAGGGCATGGCTAGTGCTTGCTTGGCTCCACGCCAGATTTTCAGTCCCAGATAGGCCAGATATAAACCACCAGCCATCTTGAGAAAGAGATAAAGCGCTGGCACGGCCAGCAGCAAACCATTCAGGCCAAGCAATGACAGCGCGGCAAAGATAAAACCACCCACGCCCATGCCAAGCGCAGTGCAAAGACCATTGATGCGGCCGGATGTCACCGCAGTTTTGGCTACCATCACAAAACTTGGCCCCGGGCTGATGGCACCAATAAAGAGTGCAGACCCGATGCTGATTAATGCGGTTATTTCTTGCATTTTCTTCTCCTGAATATTATTGGATGGCAACTTAGCTGATTGTGAATAATATCTTTCAGCGCAAGATTGTGCTGTTGTCGGTAGCCTTAATATGGAGCATGTGGCTATTCGGAGTGTGCATTTTGTTGGATGTCTGCAAATTATCCAATGACTACCAGTCAGAATTAACTAAATTTTCTTCGCTCTGGTGAGTGCGATATTTAACAATGCTACACCAGCCACAAAACACCAAAATTGAAAAGGTGGTAAGTTGCCAGACATGGCTCCGATAATTAAGCCAGACCCTAATTCTGCGAATATTTTTGACATTCTCTTTGCTCTCTAGTTACTACGTCTGGGAAGACGTTACTCGTTAAGCCCAGATATGAAAGTTGAGCGTAATATTATCCGGCGTAAATAAATGCAACCCGATTGATTAACGGCATAAGCACGATGATCCCATGCTCGGAATAAGCATACCAACTACCCTGTGCGGAGACTGCACGGTTGATCTCACTTGCAACCTCAGCTTTGATTGGAATGCCAAAGCCATACTGATTTAAGTAATTTTCCAGTAAAGGCCCTGATTCTGTACGTGAAGCCCCTTCCCCCTCAAACCACTCTCGATGACCTTGCAAGGGAGTGGCCTCCCATGTCAGTTCAGGTACCAATACGCTCGGATTTTTGTGGGTCATATGCGAAGGAAGCTCATACAAGATGACTCCCGTTTCATTTCCTCTGGGGCCAAAACCCCAAGAGTTAGTCTCAGTGTACAGAACCTTCTGCACTTCTAGCTGCGGAGGAAGCAGGGATAAGCGATTTGGTGTTCCGATAAACCATACTGCAGCCGATAGGGCTATGCAAAGAAGCAAACATGACAGTACGCAACCCAGCATTCGACGGTTCATATGAATGCTGCGTAGAAAAGTTTCCATCAGACGGTTCCTGTCCTATAGCATCCCGGCATCAATGTCTTCCAACGACCCTAAGCTGACGTTACATTGTTGGTGAGTATTGAAATATTTTAATTAGACGAGGACAGTTGATAAGCTAAAAGTGTTTGAAATATCAATCCGCTATCAACCTTAAACCATCGGGTTGGAATTTTTATGCTTTCACTGGAGTTTTTCATTGTTAGCCATAAGCATTCCTTGCGATTCTTTCCGCCGCCATCGAAAGTGATTTTCCCAATGTCACGCCACTTCAATTGCCATTTGGTAATGCCTTTGTGAATCATTGAAATTCCATCAGAATTTAATGCAAGGTTGGACTTTAGGAAATATTGAGTGAATTCAATATTTTTTGTCGTGTTAATTTTATATTTTAGCCAGTTAGCATATCTAAGATATTGAAAGAAAACATAAGAAAGTGGGAAATAAAGAAGAAACAAAGGCAAGGGATGGTGGCTTATTTCTAGTAATTTTGAAAAAAGCACACCTGCACCAACAAACATCATCAACATGTGAGTGAGTGATATATAGCCCCCATGCTTTCGAAGAAATGAAGGGAAGTTTTCCACAAGCTTATCAGAATCCAGCATATGTACCTCATTTGATTTATTGCCGTTGATTGATTCGAATGGCTCTTATTATGCAGGTGTTATCTGTCTGCTCCTGGTCGAGAGCAGCCTGCAGTCAATTTCTTAAAACGATCCAGATCGGAAGTTGATTGTTTGAGAGATCTGTGCTTAGTCTGTCAGCTTGGTTAAGCATGCAGTGAATTTCCTGAAAACTAATATGATTCACAATTGATGCTTCATGGTAATCACTAATTTTAATTCATGCGGCTGTGTTGGTGTTTTTATTTTCAGTAACATTCATTACTCTAAGCTTATTTGATATTTCAGTTATATTTACTTGTTTTTCTGTAAATACATACCAACCTTGCTCGGTTGATATTTTTAATATTCTTAAAGATTTTTTTCGTCGCTGTCTCCAAATTGTAAAATTGGAAGCCAGCCCAGCAATTGCTAGAGAGAAGAAGCCTGATAAATAGTTATTTTCAGAATAATTTTTATTGTCTTCCTGTTGTGGCTCAAGAATTTTGCATTCGATCAGGAAAAATTTTATATCATTTACTTTGAAATAATTCTCACAAATTTTTATTTGTGTATTGAGCATGGCTGTGAGTTCTTTTCTTGTAAATTATTGGCGAAATAGTAAATTAAATTTTAATGTCGCTGAGCGCAGCTTTTAAAAGTCAGACTGCCAGTGACAGCAGGAAATGGCCGACAGCAGCCAATGCATACGTGTTGATGCGATTAAATTTAATCACACCCCGGCCGTCATTCTAAATTCTGATATCTTCAGGACCAGCCGGGGGATTCCACCATCAGTGCGTTTGTTTCATCAAAGGAAATGGATTGGTTGGCAAAGGAGAAGGTGCCATCATCAATAATTTCTCTTGCGGCGTTGATTAGTCCGCTTAATGCGGCGCGGCTAAGCGATGAGCCGAGGCTGACTCGTTTGACGCCAAGCGCTGTTAACTGCTCCATGGTGTAGGGATATCCCCGCAGACCCATTACCACATTGACCGGTTTGGTTACCGCAGCGCATACCTCGCGGATGGCTTCTGCACTGGGTAGCCCGGGAGCGAACAAAACATCAGCGCCGGCGGCTTCGTAGGCTTGTAAGCGGCGGATGGTGTCATCGAGATCCGGTTTGCCGTGCAGGAAGTTCTCTGCTCGAGCCACTAGTACAAATGGAAACGGCAGGCTGCGGGCCGACTCTACCGCAGCGGCGATGCGTTCTACCGACAAAGAAAAGTCATAAATAGGATGTTCTTTTCTCCCCGATGCATCTTCAATCGAGCCACCCACCAGCCCACATTCGGCAGCCAGACGGATTGTTTCTGCCACCACTGCGGGTGCATCTCCAAAGCCATTTTCCAAATCGGCTGCTACCGGTAAATCTGTTGCCTGGACAATCTGTTGCGCATTGGCCAGGGTTTCAGTGCGAGTGAGGGCACCTTCGGCATCGCGTCTGCCCAGGCTGAAGGCCAAGCCTGCACTGGTGGTGGCCAGGGCTTCAAAGCCTAGCGATGCCAGGATGCGTGCTGTACCGGCATCCCATGGATTGGGAATGACAAAGGCCTTTTCGCGCTGATGCAAGGCCTGAAAGCGTATTGCTTTATCGAGCTGATTCATTTGGGGACTCCCAAGTAAACAGATGGAAACGCTATTTGAAATGCATGGCGTGGTGATGCTGTTCTACAAAGGGCGGCTTTGTCGAATTGGGGGGTACGCACGGCCGATCTGCAACAACCGCACCTGGCAGCTCCCAGCCACCTTACACCCAATCCATAGTGCATAAAAGGGGCGTCGACTCCCCTTGTCTTTGCTGCCATCCGGTACGGTATGTGGGCTTCTCGGTTGGGTGATTTCCACTCGCTGCTTGGCAGCCTGGGCCATGAGTGATGGCGTGCATGTCTGCAGCGGCGCTCATGCTTTAGCGATGCACAGGTCTGGTAAGCGCGCAGTGAGCCAGTGACTTGAATGGGGAGGGGCGGGCTGGATGGCGAGGGCTGTGAGCGGGGGAAGGTCATGCACTGTGAGCGACACCGCCAGCCGGGCAGGCGTGGTGGTGCTGGCTTATCGCAGGTGCTGCAGCAGCTGGTCGGCCACGGCTTGCCATTTCGAACTGGAAATCACTGCATGGCCGGCATCTTCGATCATCACCGCTTCGGTGTCGTAGGAGCGGGCGGTGGCGGCGACCACATCGGGCGGGATCAGGCGGTCGCGGCTGCCGCCGATGACCTGGACCTGCGCGCTGATATTGTCCGGATTGACATAGGCGGGCTTGCCTTCGGCTGCCTGCAGGGCGATGGCCTTGCCCAGCGGGTCGCCCATGAATTCGACCACCGGTTCCAGGGTTCCCGGCAGCAGGCCCCAGGGCGGTACCGAGCAGATCAGGCTGGCCTTGCGTATGCTCTGGTTGCCGTCCAGCACGCGCTGGGTGAGAAAGCCGCCCATGGAGTGGCCCACGATCAGCACGGGTTTGTTGGCCAGCTGGTCGAGGACGTGGTAGACGTCTTCTTCATAGCCGCGCAGGGTCTGGTTGGCGCGGGCCGGGCTGCCACCATGGCCGCGCAATGACAGCGCGGTGCTGCTGAGGCCGTGGCGGGCAAAGTAGGGCAGGAAATTTTCCCGCCACTGCCAGCCGTCACCGGCCACCCCGTGAATGAACAGCACGTGAGCACGCGCAGCGGCGGCATCGGCATGAAACAGTTCGATGCCGTCGTTCATTTCATAGCGGCAGGCTTCGGCCGGGTCGGCTTCGGCCAGCTGGATCAGGCAGGAGGTTTCCTCGCCGTCCTGGGCAAAGCGGGTGCTCAGGCCACGGCATAGCGAGGCCATGCGGCCGTTGCGCCGCAGATACTGGATGCGCAGGCTGTTTACCTTGCGGCGGCGGGCATGTTCCAGCGCCTGGTTGAACAACATGCGCCCTATGCCCTTGCCCTGGCAAAAGCTGTCTACGCTGATGCCTAGCTCGCCGCAGGGGTGACCTTCGTGCTGGAACACGGCGATATGTACCACGCCGATCAGCAGGCCACGGTACAGCACGCCCATGACGATGTCGCGATTGAAGTTGATGCGGTCGACGTAGTCGGCGAGGGCGGCCTCGCTCATTTCCAGACCAAAGCGGGTAAAGCGGTCTTCGTCGTTGAGTATTTGCAGGTGGGCAAGAATGGCCGGGCGGGTGGTTGCCTGAAGCCGGTTGAATTCGACGTTCATGGGGCTTCCTTTATTGTGCATTGCAGCAATTTCTAGTGTAGGCCTTTCCTCCGGCAATGCAAGCAGTCGTGGCAGCCGGCCGCTGTCACCCATGACAAAGCCCCGCCGTGGCGGGGCTTGGCTGGCTGGAGCTGGCGGGCTGCGGGGCTAGAAGCCCAGGCTTTCCAGCAGGTCGTCCACTTGCTGCTGGTTGGACACTGCGTCGGGCTGACCTTCCGGATTGATGACCGGGCCGTTGAGCAGGCTGCTGTCCAGATCACCTTTTTTGTGCTCGGGTGAAAACTCGACCAGCAAGGTCACCATTTCGGTTTCCAGGTTCTTGAACATGTCCATCATCTTCTTGATGACCTGACCGGTCAGATCCTGGAAGTCCTGCGCCATCACGATTTCCAGCAACTGGGTATTGGTTTCGTGGGTTTGCTGCGGCACCTGGTTCAGGTACTGGTGGGTGTCATCGGCCAGCTTTTTGAATTCCTCGGTGGACAGCTGGTTGGCATAGAGCAGGTTCCAGCGTTCCGACAGGGTTTTCGAGTGGTTGCCCAGATGGTCTTGCAGCGGCTGGGCGACATCGATGGCATTGAGCACGCGGTCGGCCGCACTCTTGGTCAGCGAGGCGATGTAGCTGAGCCGGTCGCGGGCATCCGGTATGGCGTCGGCCACGCGCTCCAGCGACTTGTCGTAGCCCATGTCACGCAGGGCATTGTGCATTTTGCGGGTGATCTGGCCGATCTGTTCATACATCTCTTCGTTATTGTCGTTCGCGCCGCCGGCATTGGGCTGGGCTGCGACTGCCACTGGGGCAGGAGCCTCTTCCTCTTTGTGCTGGCTGGCAATGCTGTCAAACAGTGCTTCGAGATCCGGTGAATCTCCGCTATCAAGAATGTGATCCGGCACGATAGCCTCTCCTCTGTGTTGACCTGGCAAGTCTGTTGGCCATGTTGATGCGTTTATTTGTTCATTGTCTGGAAGATTTTGTTCATCTTTTCTTCCAGCGTTGCGGCGGTAAAAGGTTTGACGATGTAGCCGCTGGCACCGGCCATGGCCGCTTCGACAATGTTTTCCCGCTTGGCTTCGGCAGTAATCATCATGAAGGGCAGGTGCTTGATCTGCTGGTCGGCACGTACCGCCTTCAGTAGCTCGATGCCGGTCATGTTTGGCATGTTCCAGTCGGAAACGATGAAGTCGAAGTTCTGGCTTTTCAGCTTGTGCAAGGCCACCTGGCCGTCTTCGGCTTCATCAATATTGGTAAATCCCAACTCTTTCAACAGATTGCGAACAATTCTTCTCATGGTTGAAAAATCATCGACCACCAGGAATTTGATATTCTTGTCCACCATGAATGACAGCTCCAGAAAAATGATTTTCCACGGAATCAGCAGCGCTGCGCCCTTGTTTTATTTCCTGTCGGTAAGGCTTTACCTTTGCAGGTAAGGCATCAGGGTTTCTGACAAGATGGTGGGGTCGAATTTGGCCACATAGGCATCCACCCCCACGCTGGAACCCATTGCCTTGTTGGCGTTGGAGGAGAGCGAGGAGTGCATGATGACCGGAATGCCTTTGAAGCGGACATCAGACTTGATCAGCTTGGTCAGCACATAACCGTCCATTTCCGGCATTTCCGCATCCACCAGAATGATCTTCAGATAGTCGTGCAGCGATTCGTCCTCACCCCAGCTGCGGCCAGCCAGTACTTGCAGGCGATCCCAGGCTTCGCGGCCATTGGTGGCCTGCTGGAATTTGAGGCCCATCTTTTCCAGCACGCTGGTGATTTCCTTGCGTGCCACCACCGAGTCGTCGACGAAGAACAGGTACTGGTCGTTCTCCAGTTGTGCTTGCGGGATGTCCGGCAGGCGTGGCTCGCCAATGACCGATGCCAGGATCTGTTCCACATCCAGAATGGAGATCAGCTTGCCGTCTTCCAGTTCGGTAATGGCGGTGATCATGCTGGAGTTGCTGCCGCTCATCATCATGTTTTCCGGCGCGCGTACCCGGTCCCAGTCGACACGGATGATGTGGTCGACCGAATCCACCAGAAAAGCCTGCGTGCTCTTGTTGAATTCGGTGACGATCATGGTATCGAACTTGTGCTGCCCGCGTTCGGGGTCGACAAAGCTGGCCAGTGAAATCACCGGGATGATGTTGCCGCGCAAGGACAGCACACCCTGCACCCCGAACGGCATGTTGGGGGTTTTGGTGATGGCCGGCGTCTGCGAGACTTCCCTCACCTTGAACACATTGATGCCGAAGGTTTCGCGCGTGCCCAGCGAAAACAGCAGGATTTCCATTTTGTTGGAGCCTGCCAGTTTGGTACGGGCATCGACACTGGCAAGCAAGGATGCATCTGTGGCTGACATGGTTGGTCCCTCTCCCGGGTGGTGACCCGGTCTGGTTTAGTTTTTTGCCAGGCTGAGCATTTCGCGCAGTTTCATCGACAGCTTCTGGGCTTCGAACTTGGATACATAGGCATCGACACCCACCGACTGGCCCAGCTTCTGGTTGGAAGAACCGGACAGCGAAGAGTGCATCAGTACCGGGATGCCGGCAAAGCGCGGGTCGCTCTTGATCAGCTTGGTCAGCATGTAGCCGTCCATTTCCGGCATTTCCACGTCGGTCAGCACCAGATGCAGGGTTTCAGACAGGCGCTTGCCGGACAGCTCGGCCTGCATGGCCATTTTTTGCAGTTCTTCCCAGGCGCGCATGCCGTTGATGGCGAAGCTGTACTTCACCTGCATGGCGTCCAGGGTTTGCTGTACCTGCTTGCGGGCGACGGCGGAGTCGTCGGTGAAGAAGATCATGCGTTCTTCTTCGATGGGTTCGATATTGATGAAGTGGTGGGCGTCGTCAACCAGCGAGGTTTCCGCCAGCACTTTTTCCACATCCATCATCATGGCCAGCGTGCCCTGTTCCAGCTCGGTGACGGCGGTAACCAGGCCGGCCATGCGGTTGGTGATCATGTCCGGCGGCACGCGCATGGCGGACCAGTCCAGGCGCAGAATGGTGTCCACCGCCTCCACCAGAAAGCCCTGCGTCTTGCCGTTGTATTCGGTGACGATCATGATTTCCGGCTTGTTGCTGGTGACGATGCCGGCGTATTTGGCCAGATCGATCACCGGCACCAGCGAGCCGCGCAGGCTGACCATGCCTTCGACCGACGATGGCATTTCCGGGGCGGACGTGATTTCAGGGGTGCGCATCACTTCGCGCACCTTGAACACGTTGATGCCGAAAATTTCCTTCCTCCCCGTACGCTGGTCGTGACCCAGGGAGAACAGCAGGATTTCCAGCTTGTTGGTCCCCGCCAGTTTTGTTCTGGCATCGATTTTTTTAAGAAGGTCTGACACTAAGGCATCCTAGGTGATGTTTGGAATGGTGCAGCGCAAGCGCCCGTTCTGGCGGATGTGCCATTTCTGCTGGCGCAGCGGCAGGTGGCGGCCATTTACGGTCATGACCGCAGCACTGTTTGGCTGCTTGCAGTTTATTGCATTGTTTTTAAACTTTTATGCGCGGCAATGCCGTGCTTAATAAACCACACTATAGCTACTGTTGTTGAAAACAGCCAAGCGATGCAAGGTTTTGTCTGATGCAATTACTGGTAAATAGCTGTTGCAGGCAAGAATGAGAGGAATCTATGCGCTCCGCTGGCTGATTTCCTGCCATTAATCATGCTGCAGCTTGGCGCTGTCGCAGCCTTCATCCCCATCTGTTTGCGGCATTACAACTTGTCCGGATAGCCCTGGTGGCACATGACGCTGGCGCGCAATCGCGTGCGGTTGTCGTAGTTTGGCAGGTCGACAATCCAGTCCCCCGCCGCAGAGGACATCAGCAGCGCCACTTCATGGCCTTGCTTCTGCATGATGTCGCGGAATACCGCGCCATCATCCACATGCAGCTTGCCCTGGTCGGTGGTGATGCCGTAGCTGCTGACAAAGGGGCTGGTGTTCGCTTCCGCATATTCTTTACCCGAGCCGATCAGGTATTTCCTGATGTGGCAGTCGTGCTGGCTGTCCACCTGTGGGGTGACGCTGCTGGTTTTGCTCAGGGATTGCAGCAGATCCTTGCCACTTTGCAGCAGATTGCTACACGCGCTGAGGCAGAGAACACAGCTGAGGAGAAAGATGGCCCGCATGGTGCTCCGGGGGTTCTGGCAATGCTGCGCAAGGGCAGTCTGGTTTTAGGGTCGGGCATTGTTGCAGCAGCCTGGCTGATGCATTGCGCATGCTACCGTAAATCAGCGCGCAAGCGGAATGTTTGGCCAGGTAAAAGACCCGCGAGTTGGCGGGGCTGGGGGAGCGGTCAGGATTGAATCAGGCGAATGGCCGGGCGGGTAGCGCTTGCTGTGGCATGGGCAGGCCCCGCATGAGCGCGAGCAAGCGCCATACGGTCGGCTTGCCTGAGAGCCTGCTCAGCGTGAGGACTCACGCCGCTTGTTCTGTCTTCGCAGCCAGCCGGGTTTGCAGATCCAGCCAGCCTTGTTCCGCCGCGCTGCCGTCCTTGAGTGCCACCCCGGTGCCGCCGCTGCGGCCAGCACGGATCAGCCAGGCCAGCTTGTAGGCCGCCAGCGGGTAGGGCAGGCCTTGTGGCCGCACATTGGAAATGCAGTTGCGTTCCGAATCCATGCGCCCGCTGCGCGGTGCGCTGGTGAGATAAATCCCCAGGCTGTCCGGTGAGCTCAGGCCCGGCCGCTCGCCAATCAGCATCACCACCATGGCCGCCTGCAGGCATTCGCCCACCTCGTCGGCCAGTGCCACCCGCGCTTCACTGGCAATCACCACCGGCCCCACCTGCAAGCCTTGTTGCTGCAGCAGGGGCAGGGTGGCGGCGATCAGCGGCACGGCGTGGCTGGCCACGGCGCGTGCCGACAGGCCATCGCCAATCACGAACAATACATCGCAGGCCGGTACCGGTTCCGCCAGCAGGCCGGCACGGCTGTCCGGGTGCAGCCGGCGGCCCTGGTCGGGGCGCTGCAGGTAAGCTGCGCGGCTGGCAGCGGCACTGCGCGCTGACAGCGCTGGCAGGCCCAGCGTTTGCAATTGCGTCAGCAGGCTGGCCTGATCCAGCGCGGTATGCACGGCATCGCGCGCCTGGGCGTGCGCCAGGGCAAAGCGCAGCGTTTCGCGCGTGGGCAGGCTGGCCCCCACCCGGCCCAGCGCAATGCGCGCCACGGTGTGGCTGGCCAGTTCCTGCCAGCTGTCTTCGGTAATGTGGCCGGCATGCAGTGTGCTGCTGACTGGCAATGGTGCATTCATCAGAAGGTCTCCATCAGTTGCAGCAGGGCTTGCTGGCGGTCTTGCGCCTGCAAGCGGCCTGCGCGGGTAATGGCCATGCTCTCCAGCCAGTCTTCGAATTCCGGAGCCCGCTTCAGCCCCAGCAACTGGCGCAGATAGAGCGCGTCGTGGAAGGAGGTGCTCTGGTAACCGAGCATGATGTCGTCGGCACCCGGCACGCCGATGATGAAATGGATGCCGGCCGTGCCCAGCAGGGTGAGCAGGCTGTCCATGTCGTCCTGGTCGGCTTCGGCGTGGTTGGTGTAGCAGATGTCGCAGCCCATGGGCAGGCCCAGCAGCTTGCCGCAGAAGTGGTCTTCCAGCCCGGCGCGGATGATCTGCTTGCCGTTGTACAGGTATTCCGGGCCGATGAAACCGACCACGGTGTTCACCAGCAAGGGTGAGAAATGCCGTGCCACCGCATAGGCGCGCACTTCGCAGCTTTGCTGGTCCACGCCCCAGTGGGCATTGGCCGACAAGGCGCTGCCCTGGCCGGTTTCGAAATACATCACATTGTCGCCCACCGTGCCACGGCCCAGTTGCTGTGCCGCTTGTTGTGCCTCGGCCAGCACTGCCAGATTGATGCCGAAGCCGCTATTGGCTTTTTCCGTGCCGGCAATCGACTGGAACACCAGATCCACCGGCGCGCCGCGCTCGATCAGCTCCAGCGTGCTGGTGACGTGGGTGAGCACGCAGCTTTGGGTGGGGATGGCATAGCGCTGGCGCACTTCGTCCATCATGGCCAGCATGCTGTGAATGGTTTCCGGGCTGTCACTGGCCGGATTGATGCCGATCACCGCGTCGCCGGCACCGTACAGCAGGCCGTCCAGCATGGCCGCCGCGATGCCGCGGGCGTCGTCGGTGGGGTGGTTGGGCTGCAGGCGCACCCCCATGTGGCCGGGCAGGCCCTGGGTATTGCGAAAGCGGGTGATCACCCGGCATTTGCTGGCCACCCACACAAGGTCCTGGTTGCGCATCAGCTTGCTGACGGCGGACACCATTTCCGGGGTCAGGCCGGGAGCCACCGCCGCCAGCATGGCGCTGCTGGCGGCATCGGACAGCAGCCAGTCACGCAGGCCGCCCACCGTCAGCTGGCGGATGGCGGCAAAGGCCTGGGCGTCGTGGCTGTCGATGATCAGGCGGCTGATTTCATCCTGCTCGTAAGGAATCAGCAGCTCGTTGAGAAAGGTCACCAGCGGCACGTCGGCCAGGCACATCTGTGCGGCTACCCGCTCTTCGGCGCTGCTGGCGGCAATGCCGGCCAGCTGGTCGCCGGAGCGCAGCGGCGTGGCGCGGGCCAGCAGGGTTTTCAGATCGTCAAAGCGGTAACGGCGCGGGCCGATGGTGATGGCGTAGGACATGGTTTGTCGGGGTGCGCCAGGCACACCCCGCCTTTCATTATTTGCTGCTGGCGACAGCCGGTTTCAGACGTGCGGCATCACTGCCTTCCAGCAGGACATCGCTGGCTGCTGCCGCACGCTGGCGGTGGGTCAGCAGGTAGTAGGCATAAGCCACGGCCAGGCTGCCGGCAAAAATCAGGGCCAGCAGCTGGTTGTACCAGATCATGGCAATCAGGCAGACCACGGCGCAGGCCAGGGCCAGGCCCGGCAGCAGCGGATAGGCCGGGGCGCTGAACGGGCGGGCCAGCGCGGGTTCGCTGCGGCGCAGCTTGAACAGCGCCAGCATGGACACGATGTACATCACGATGGCACCGAACACCGACAGGGTGACGATATTGGCAGTCAGCGGCTGGCCTGCGATCTGGATCAGGTCGTCACTGAAGATGGCGGCGATGCCGACGAGGCCGCCAACGATGATGGCGCGGTGCGGCGTCTTGAAACGCGGGTGGATCACCGCCAGCAGCGGCGGCAGGTAGCCGGCACGGGCCAGCGCGAAGATCTGGCGCGAATAGCCCATGATGATGCCGTGGAAGCTGGCAATCAGCCCCAACAGGCCCAGCCATACCAGCATGTGCAGCCAGCCGCTGTTACTGCCCACGATCAGCTTCATCGCCTGCGGCAGCGGGTCGTTGATATTGGCCAGCTTGCTCCAGTCGCCCGCGCCACCGGCCATGATCATCACGCCCATGGCCAGCGCCACCAGGGTGAGAATGCCGGCCACATAGGCACGCGGAATGGTGCGGCTGGGGTCCTTGGCTTCTTCGGCGGCCATGGCAGCGCCTTCGATGGCGAGGAAGAACCAGATGGCAAACGGAATGGCGGCAAACATGCCACCGATGGCGCTCAGGCTGAAGCTGTCGCTGCCGGCCCAGCCGTGGTGGGTGAAGTTGTCCCAGCTGAAGCCCGGCGATACCACGCCCATGAACAGCAGCAGTTCAAAGATGGCCAGCAGGGTGACCACCAGCTCGAAGGCCGCCGCCACGCTGACGCCGACGATATTCAGCGCCATGAACACGATGTAGGCACCGCAGGCAATCCACTTGGCGCTCAGTTCAGGAAACTGCACGTTCAGATAAGCACCAATGGCCAGCGCGATGGCCGGCGGGGCAAACACGAATTCGCACAAGGTGGCAAAGCCGGCGATAAAACCGCCCAGTGGGCCGAAGGCGCGGCGGGCATAGGCAAACGGCCCGCCGGCATGCGGAATGGCGGTGGTCAGCTCGGTAAAACTGAAAATGAAGGCCGTGTACATGATGGCCACGAAGATGGAGCTGAGCAGAAAGCCCAGCGTACCGGCCTGCGCCCAGCCATAGCTCCAGCCGAAATATTCGCCCGAGATCACCAGCCCGACGGCGATCCCCCACAGTTGCCAGCCGCCCAGCTTGCGTGCCAGGCCATGATTGTTGCTGCTCATCAAATTTCCCCTTGTTTTGTCACTGCTCCCTGTCCAGCGCTCTGGCGACTGGTTCCTGCTGTGCATGCTAGGCAGTGGCTTGCCGGTGGCGTTATCGAAAATCGGAAAACAATTTGTGCCGGATTGCTGGCGGGGCGGGTACGGGCAAAGTCTGTGCAAAAGCCGTGCCTGCCGCTGGTCTTGCTGCGGTGCACATAATGGGCGCTGCGGCTGGAATCAGGCACCAGGATGAGGCATGGCGTGCTGACGCTTGCACCGAGGCAGGGAAATTGCCGATTTACGATAGCAATGACCCGCTGCCGGCCGGGCAAGGGCTGGTGCGCTTCTTGCTGTGACTGTCTGCATCAGGCAATGCAGGAGCAGGCAATGGTGCCGCTGGGACATGGAATATCGCTGCAGTTCGTTACCCGACTGGCAGAAGACGCCGCCGATCAGGCCGCCTTCATCAGTGGCTGGCAGCAGGATTACGCGCAGATTTCCTGCGGGCGTTTTGCCGGCCGGCTGGATGAACTCTGTCTGGGGCGCTTGCAGGTGTTTCGCGAATACTCGGCCCGGGAAACCTTTCAGCTGTGCCAACCATGGCCGGGGGCGATCTGGTTTGGCATTCCGGCACCGGGCAGTGGCGAGCGGCTGCGTTTTCATGGCCGCAGCGTGCCGCCCGCTGCGGTGCTGGTGGCGATGGGTGGCAGCGATTTTTCATTGCGCACACCGGATGACTTCACCATCTACGGCGTGGTGCTGGAACAGGCGGTGCTGCAGCAGCGACATTTGCAATTGTTTGGCCGGGAAATGCCGGCGCGCTGGCTGCAAACCGCCGCCGTGCAGCTGCCGCAGGCCAGTCATCTGGCACTGTGCAGCCAGTTGGGCGAGCTGCTGGCGCTGGCGCGGGAGACACCGGACCGCATAGGACGGCAGCTACTGCTGGATTGCTCGGCCGATGCGCTGCTGCTGGCCATGGCGCAGGCCTTGCCGGCCACGGTGGCCGGGCGCGACAGCAGCAGCCAGCGGCACTGGCAATGGGTGGAACAGGCGCGGCAGCGTGCCTTGCACCCGGCCGCGCGGCAGTTGACGGTGGAAGATTTGTGCCGCGAATTGCACGTGACCCGGCGTACGCTGCAAAACGGTTTTCAGCAAGTGACCGCCATGAGCCCGCTGCCCTTCTTGCGCGCCTTGCGGCTGAACCAGGTGCGCCGCCTGCTGCGTGCGCCGCAGGGGGCGGCCGACAGCATCCAGCAACTGGCCGAGGACTGGGGCTTTGCCACGCCCAGCCACTTCAGTTACGACTACCGCCGGCTGTTTGGCGAAACGCCCAGCCAGACCCGGCAGCGGCCACACGGCTGAGTCGGTATCAGCCCCCTTGCAGGGCCAGTTGTTGCTGCACCAGCATGCCGACGCGGGTGAGGGCGGCGACATAGCGCTCGTCCAGCGGATAGCAGCAGGACAGGCGCATGGCATTGCGGTAACGGCCGCCCGGTGAATACAGCGGGCCGGGCATGATGCTGATGTTTTCGGCCAGGGCGGCATGGAATAGCGCCACGCTGTCACAGGCTTCCGGCAGCTCCAGCCAGATCAGAAAGCCACCGGCAGGGTCGGTGGCGCGGGTGCCCGCCGGGAAATGGCGGGCGATCAGGCCGCGTACCTTTTCCACATGCTGGGCGTAGTGGCGCTTGAGTGCGCGCAGGTGGTGGTCGTAGCCGCCAGACTCCAGAAACGCGCCCAGTGTTTCGGACAGCACCATGGGCTGGGCCACCGAGGAGGCAAACTTCAGCTTGCGCAAGGCCGTGCCAAAGCGTCCGCCTTCCATCCAGCCGATGCGGAAATCCGGGGCCAGTGTCTTGGTGTAGCTGGTGCAGAAGATGATCCAGCCATCTTCGTCAAAGGCCTTGGCCGCCGGAGCCTGGGTGTCGCTGAACTGCAGCTCGGCATACAGGCCGTCCTCGATCAGCGGCACCTGATAGTGATTCACCAGCCGCGCCAGCCGCTTCTTGGCTTCCAGCGGCATGCTGCAGCCCAGCGGATTGTGAATGTTGGGCATGGCCACCAGCGCGCTGATGCGGCCTTCCGACAGCAACAGCTCCACGGCGTCCACCGACAGGCCGTGTTGCGGGTCGGTGGGAATCTCCACCGCCTTCAGGCCCAGGCTGGCAAACAGCGGCAGCAGATTGAAATAGGTAGGCGATTCCAGCCCCACCGCATCCCCCGGCTTGGTCACCGCGCGCAATGCCAGCTGCAATGCCTCCATGCAGCCATTGGTGAGAATGATGTTTTCCGCCTGCAAGGCCATGCCCAGTTCCATGCTGCGGCGGGCAATCTGTACCCGCAGCCGTTCCGAGCCGGGCGGCAAGGCATAGGTGCTGACCATGCCGGGCTGGCGCCGCAATATCTGCCCCATCAGCCGTGCCAGCTTGTTGCCGGGGTAGAAGTCGCTGCCGCGCGGGCAGGCCAGTGCCAGGTCGATGAAGCCGGGCGTCTGCTGGGCATCCAGTACGGTGCCGATCAGGTCCAGTACCTTGTTCTCGGTCGGTTTGGCCACGCTGCTTTGCATCATGGCCGAGCGTGCGGGCGAGGGCAGGCGGGCGCGCACATAGTAGCCGGACTGTGGCCGGGCCTCGATCAGCCCACGGTCTTCCAGCACGCGGTAAGCGGCCACCACGGTATTCAGGCTCAGTTGCCGGCTTTGCGAGGTGCGGCGCACCGAAGGCAGGCGCGAGCCGGGTGGCAGCGTGCCACGGGCAATCGCCAGTGACAGGTCTTCGGCCAGTTGCTGGTAAAGCGTGGCGCTGACAGCGCTGCTGCGGGGCTGGGGGGAGCTGGGCATGGCAAGGAGTCCGGGCAAGACAGGTAACAGGCAGACAATGCCGCAGCCGCTGCCGGAGCGACAGTGACAGTGCCCGGCATAGTCTGTGGTGACAGTTACAATAAACCTGACACTGTCACCATGACAATAGTGGATTATTGCAGCTGTCACCATGTGACTCACCCGCCTTAGCATGATGGGGAAGCGCCGCACTGTGGCCGGCGCATGCACACCGGAGCCCTGACATGCTGGAAGTCGCCTTGCTGTCCTATGTGGGCGTGATGTCCATCACGCCCGGTCCCAACAATCTGATGCTGGCCAGTTCCGGCGTCAATTACGGTTTTCGTCGCACCCTGCCGCACATGCTGGGTATCAGCCTGGGCTGTGCGGCGCAGGTATTCATCACCGCCAGCCTGCTGGCCTGGGCCTTGCAATGGCTGCAGGCCGCGCGGCTGCCGCTGGCGGTGGCCGGCTGTATCTATCTGCTATGGCTGTCGTGGAAGATTGCCCGCTCCAGCTCGCCGCAAGGCGTGGCCGAGGGCCGGCCGATGAGTTTCATCGCGGCAGCCCTGTTCCAGTGGGTGAATCCCAAGGCCTGGGTGATGGTGCTCAATGCCGCCATTCTGTTCATGCCGGCCGATGGCAGCCAGCGCCTGAGCGCAGCCTTGCTGCTGGCCGTCATCTTTGCCGTGGTCAATCTGCCCTGTATCAGCCTGTGGGCTTGGCTGGGTGAGCGCTTGCGCCACCTGCTGTCTGCGGCGCGTGGCCTGTTGCTGTTCAACCTCAGCATGGGGCTGCTGATGGCCGGCACCGCCGTGTATCTGCTGCTGGATGAGCTGCGCCATGCCATGCCACTCTGATACGGCATGCCGGCTTGTCCTAATCTGACAGTATCTTGTCTGTGACTGGCCTGCTGCCAGGCTTCACCAGCCGATAGACTGTGTCCATATTTCTCCCAAGGACCTCTATCATGAGCAAGGCAGCCCTGCTGGTAATCGATGTACAGGATTCGTTTTTACAGCGTGACTACTGGGACGAGGCGGCCTTGCCGCCGTTTCGAGCCAGGCTGCTGGCACTGATTGCCGGCGCGCGCGCTGCCGGGGTGCCGGTGGTCTATGTCTTGCACGAGGATGGCGACGGCCCGTTTGCCGCTGCCAGCGGGCTGGTGCGGCCCATGGCGTGGTTGCCGGATGCGCCGGATGCCATCTTCATCAAACACGTGCACAATGCCCTGCTGGAATCCGGCCTGCAGTCCTGGCTGGCCGAGCGTAGCATTGGCAAGCTGCTGGTGTCGGGCATCCGTACCGAGCAGTGCTGCGAAACCACCACCCGCGTGGCATCTGATCTGGGCTTTGCGGTGGATTTTGTCAGCGAGGCCACGCTCACCTTTGCCATGCGTCACCCGCTCAGCGGCAGGGTGTTTAGTGCCGATGAAATCCGCGAAAAAACCGAGCTGGTGCTGGCCGGCCGCTTTGCCGACATCGTCACGGTGGAGCAGGCGCTGGCGCGGCTGTAGGCGACCCATTTACCCGGCAGGCAGGCCATGGCGGCCGGCTGCTGTTACGGAGCAAGTTTCATGCCCTTGAAGGATGTTTTGCAGGCGCTGGCCATCGTGCTGATCTGGGGCGTCAATTTCGTGGTGATCAAGTACGGCGTGGCTGATGTGCCACCCTTGTTGCTAGGGGCGCTGCGCTTCATGCTGGCGGCTTTTCCTGCCGTGCTGCTGGTGCGCCGGCCCAGCCTGCCCTGGGGCTGGGTGGTGGCTTATGGCTTGTGCGTGGGCTTTGGCCAGTTTGCCTTCCTGTTTTCCGCCATCAAGCTGGGCATGCCGGCTGGCCTCGCCTCGGTGGTGCTGCAATCGCAGGCATTCTTTACCCTGATTCTGGCCGGGCTGATGCTGCATGAGCGCTGGCAGGCGGCGCAGATTCTGGGCCTGTTGTGTGCCTGTGCTGGCCTCGCGCTGATTGGCCTGGCCAAGGGCGGCAGCATGACCGCCATCGGCTTTGGCCTGACGCTGGCTGCGGCAGTCTGCTGGGCTTCGTCCAACATCATCGTGCGGCTGATGGGCAAGGCCGGCCACACGGTGCAGCCATTAAACCTGGTGGTGTGGTCCAGCCTGGTGCCGCCGCTGCCTTATCTGGCCATGTCGTGGTGGCTGGAAGGGCCGGCGCGCATGGAGCTGGCGCTGCGCCATTTCTCGGCGGGTTCATTCCTGGCGGTCGCCTATCTTTCCTTCATGGCCACGCTGCTGGGCTATGGCATGTGGAGCCGTCTGCTCAGCCGCCATCCGGCCAACAAGGTGGCGCCGTTTTCCCTGCTGGTGCCGGTGGTGGGGGTGCTTACCTCGGCTCTGCTGCTGGGGGAGCGACTCAGCCTGTTGCAGGCCGCAGGCAGCGTGATGTTGCTGGCGGGTCTGGTGGTGAACGTGTTTGGCGGCATGGTGCTGGCGCGCTGGCGGCGCGGGGCGGTGATCCATGGCGCGTGAGGTCTGGTTTGTCCTGCCGCCGCGTTTCATGCTGCTGGATTTTGCCGGCCCGGCCGAGGCTTTTCGCATTGCCACCGAATTTGGCGCGGATTTCAGCTTGCATTACGCGGCGGTAGAGCCGGAGGTGCGCTGCTCGCTGGGCTTGCCGCTGGGCGGCATGGCTGTGCTGCCACAGCAATTGCCGGATGACAGCCTGATCATCATCCCCGGTGCCGACTGCTCGGCCGAGGCTTATGCCATGCCCGAGGCGCGGCAGATCGTGCGCTGGCTGGCTACGCGCATCGATCCACAGCGGCAGTTGCTGGCCACCATCTGTTCTGCCGCCTTGCTGGCCGGTGCGGCCGGCTTGCTGGCGGGGCGGCAGTGCACCACCCATCACAGCCTGATTACGCGCCTGCAAGCCAGCGATGCCAGCGCCCGGGTGCAGGAAAACCGGGTATTCGTGCAGGATGGCCGCTTGTGGACCAGTGCCGGCATCACCGCTGGCATCGATCTGGCGCTCTACCTGATCAGCCAGTTGGCTTCGCCGGCCATTGCCCGCGATGTGGCGCGGGAAATGGTGGTGTACTTCCGCCGCTCCGGGCAGGATGCCCAGCTCTCGCCCTGGCTGGCCCATCGCAATCACCTGCATCCGGCGGTGCACAAGGTGCAGGACCTGATTGCCGCCAAGCCGCAGGATGACTGGAGCCTGCCGGCGCTGGCTGACCTTGTGCATGTCAGCCCACGCCACCTGTCGCGGCTGTTCCGCGAACATGCTGGAGTTTCGGTACACGATTATCATCTGGCGCTGCGGGCTGCCCTGGCTGGGCAGTGGCGTGCCGCCGGCCTGTCCAAGGAAAAGGCCGCGCTGGCGGCAGGTTTTTCCTCGGCCCGGCAATGGCAGCGCGCCCTGCAGTCGGCCCCTGCGGGCTGACAAAAATTAACTCAAGTTTACCTGTTGCCAGCCGATATAATGCTGACGCTGCGGGATGGACCCTCCGCAATCCGCATCCAGAACAAGTAGAAATGGTAATCGCCATGAACACCTGCACTCGCCGTATGGCCGCCGTATCCCTGTTGCTGGGCCTGACTGCCTGCGCCTCCGCCAGCCAGCCCGCCGCCGAGTCAGCCATGCGCCCACTGGCCGAGCCACTAGCCAGCAGCGGCAACTTTACCGGCGTTGGTTATGCCGGCCCCGGCATCGAACCGGAAGCCCCCAAAGTGGTGGTGAAAGAAGTGAATCCTTATGCGCCGGTGATCATCCGTGCCACCGGCAATGGTGCCGCGCCTTATACCTCGGCGCTGACTCCGTCCCAGCGCAAGCTGCTGTCGATGCGCGCCGCCCGGCTGGATGCTTACCGCTCCATCGCGGAACAGGTGCAGGGCATGAAGCTGGTGGGTAACAGCTCGGTGGCCAATATGGTGGCCACCAGCGACGGCTTCCGCACTTATGTGGATGCCTATCTGCGCGGTGTGCGCATGGTGTCCACCAATTTGCTGCCGGACGGTACCAGCGAAGCCGTGGCCGAAATCACCCTGGATCAGGATTTCTACAAGCAATACAAGAACGCCCTGGAAAAAACTGGTAGTGTGATGAAGGCAGCCCAGCAAAATGGTGTTGCCGGTGTCGAGTGCACCGAGGGCAACTGCGGAGCCTCGCGTTACGAAAGCAATTTTTACGTAGCCCACTGATGACGATACGTTTGCTTACCTGCAAAGTTGCCGCCCTTGGGGCGGCTTTTGCTTTGTGTGCCCCGGTGTGGGCCGCGCCGATTACCGCCGAGGGCATGGCCGCCATGGATGCCGGCAGTCCGGCTGCGCGTGAAATGGCGATTCGCGATGCCTTGCAGCAGGCTGCCATCAGCAATGGCGCCGAGCTGCAATCGCTGCAGCTGATGGAGTCCGGCAATGTCAGCGAAAGCAGCGTGCTGTCTGCGCCATCGCTGCAGGGCAAGGTCAAGATCCTGCAGGAGTACAACAGCGATGGCGTGTATCACGTGCGGCTGAGCATAGACCCGCAAGCCAGCGCAAGCGGACCGGTGGGCAGTGCGCCCAAGCCGACGCAAAACGCCAGCTGCGGCATGCCGGCGGGGCGTAGTCTGCGTCGCAAGCTGCTGACCACCTATTTCTATGTGGCCAACCCTGCCGAGGCCAATGACCTGCAGGATCTGGCCACGGCGCTGCCCGGCGAGATGGCGCGCCGCCTGCGCCAGCAGGGGCCGTTTGACGTGCGTAATGCCAGCCACCTGACCGTGCTGAGCAATATGGCTGCCGACGAACCGGTGGCCGGCTGGGATACCGTGCGCGAGCTGGGCCGGCGCGAGGACGTGCAGTTCGTCATCGCCGGACGGGTACTGTCTACCGCAGTGGTGGGCAAGAGCCTGCGCCACACCATGTATGAATCCAACAATACCAGCCAGCAGGGCGCATATTACATAGGACCGCTGGCCGGGCTGTTTGGCGGTGCGTTCAAGTACACGCCATCGGCACGGCAGTTCGACATGGAACTGTGGGTGTATGACGCGCTGACCGGCGCAGTACTGGCCGACCAGCGTTTCAGCCGCGTAGCCCAGGGCAAGGTGGTAGCGCAACTGCCGGCCACGTTTGCCACCACCGCTTTCTGGCAGGGTGATTACGGCAAGGCGGTGGATGGCCTGCTGGATCAGGCGAGCCGCCAGCTGGTGGATCTGGTCAGCTGCATTCCCCTGTCGGCCAAGGTGGTGAAAGTGGAAGATGGCCGTCAGCTGTTCATCAATGTGGGCGGGCTGGATGGCATGAAGGTGGGCGACCAGATGCTGCTGTACAAGCCGCGCTCGGCACAGATTCTGCGCAGTGGCGGCGGCGTGCGCGAACTGGGTGTGCCGGAGGATTTGTCCGGCACCATCAGCATTACCCAGGTGCAACCCAATTTCTCCATCGCCCAGGTGCAAAGCGCCCGGCTCAAGGTGGAGGAGGGGGATTACGTCCGTTTCATGACCAGGCGCTAAATCCCTCACCACCATGACAAAGCCCCGCCAGAGCGCGGGGCTTTGTCATGCAGCAGGCCTGGCTTCAGGCCTGTTCGGCAAACTTCAGCAGGGTGTCGCCGGCCAGACGGTAGCGTACCCATTCGGACTGGGCGGCTGCGCCAAAGGATTCGTAGAAATCGATGGCCGGCTGGTTCCAGTCCAGCACGCTCCACTCGAAGCGGCCGCAGCCCTTGGCCACGGCTAGTTGCGCCAGATGGCGCAGCAGCCGTTTACCCGCACCGCTGCCGCGTGCCGCGGGGGTGATGTACAGGTCTTCCAGATACAGGCCGGATTTGCCCAGCCAGGTGGAATAGCTGAAAAAATACACCGCGTAGCCGATGGGCTGGCCGTGCTGCAGGCAGATCAGGCTTTCGGCGCTGGCATCGGCACCAAACAGCGACTCTTCGATATCGGCCACGCTGGCGACCACTTCCTGTTCGGCTTTTTCATAGATGGCCAGCTCACGGATGTAATGCAGGATCAGCGCGGCATCGGCGCGGGTGGCGGGGCGAATTTCTATGCTCACAAGCAACTCCTGGTTCAAGCGGAACAGCCCGCTTCAATATGGCAAGTGCAATGAAAAGGGCCGGTTTGCCCGGCCCTGCGTGTCAGGAATACCAACAGGCGGCGATCAGCCGGCCAGCCAGTTGCCCGGGTGGGCCTCCAGCCAGGTCTTGATGTTGCGGGCATCGTTGACGCGGGCCGAGTTGCCGCCGGCAGCCAGCAGTACGATGATCAAGGGCTGCGAACCTACCGTTGCCTGCATCACCATGCAGCGGCCGGCTTCCTGGATGTAACCGGTTTTCTGGATGCTGATGTCCCAGTTGCCTTCACGCACCAGCGCATTGCTGTTGCGGTACTGCAGCACGCGGTTGCGTACCGAGACGATCTGGTGTTCCGGCGTGGTGGTAAAGGCGCGGATCAGCGGGTAGCTGTGGGCGGCCTTCACCATGCGTGCCAGATCACCGGCGGTGGAGGTGTTGCGCAGATCCAGGCCGGTGGGGTCGTAGAACACGGTTTCGTTCATGCCCAGGCTACGTGCTTTGCGGTTCATGCGCTCGACGAAGGCCGCCGTGCCACCCGGCAGGGCGGTACGGGCCAGCGTGGCGGCGGCGCGGTTTTCCGAGGACATCAGCGCCAGCAACAGCATTTCCTTGCGCGGCAGGGTGGTGCCCACGGCCAGCCGCGAGGTGGTGTTTTTCAGACGATCGATTTCGGCATCGGATACCGAAACCTCCTGTTCCAGCGATACGCCTGAATCCAGCAGCACCATGGCGGTCATCAGCTTGCTGATGGAGGCAATCGGCATGCGTTGATGGATGTTCTTTTCGTATAGCGGCTCGCCGGTGGCACCGTTCAGTACCAGCACCGAGTGCGAACTCAGGCGCGGTGCTGCATGGTCGGCCATCTGGCTGGCAACCATGACGCCCGGTGGCGGCGCGGCCACTGCCGGCATCGCCAGGGCGGCGGAAACCAGCAGGGCGGCAAATTTTCTCAGCATAAGAGATACACTCCCGTGTCTTGTCGTTGGAGATACAGCCTGTCAGAAATCATGCTTGCATCATATTGATGCGCAAGGATTCTTCATCTCGCCTCGTGATCGGGCTGCTTGTATTTTAAACAATGTTTTGCCTCTCAGGCAGGCAATTTTGCAGGTAAAAATCAATTACGCAGCGGGAGTGAGTTAAAAACGTTATCGGCGTAAAATCGACCGACTTGAACCCGCTCAGAAAAGCCATGCTGCTTACATTTCCGGATAGCCCGTTTCGCCTGCACCAGCCCTTCGCCCCGGCTGGCGACCAGCCCGCCGCCATTGCCCAGCTGGTAGAGGGGCTGGACGACGGCCTGTCCTACCAGACCCTGCTGGGGGTCACCGGTTCCGGCAAGACCTTCACCATGGCCAATGTCATCGCCCGCACCGGTCGGCCTGCCATCATCATGGCCCACAACAAGACGCTGGCGGCGCAGCTGTACAGCGAGATGCGCGAGTTTTTCCCGGAAAACGCGGTCGAGTATTTTGTTTCCTACTACGACTACTATCAGCCGGAAGCCTACGTCCCCAGCCGCGACCTGTTCATCGAAAAAGACTCCAGCATCAACGAACACATCGAGCAGATGCGCTTGTCGGCCACCAAGTCCATCCTCGAGCGGCCGGACTGCATCATCGTGGCCACGGTATCCGCCATCTACGGTATTGGGGACCCCTCCGACTACCACCAGATGATCCTGCATCTGAAAGAGGGCGAAAGCACCCCGCAGCGCAGCATCATCAGCCGCCTCACCACCATGCAGTACGACCGCAATGATGTCGATTTCGGCCGCGGCACCTTCCGCGTGCGCGGCGACGTGATTGACATCTTCCCGGCAGAAAGCAGCGATACCGCCCTGCGTGTCAGCCTGTTTGACGATGAGGTTGAAACGCTCACCCTGTTCGATCCGTTGACAGGTGTGACCAAACAGCGGGTAGGGCGCTTTACCGTTTTCCCCTCCAGCCACTATGTGACGCCGCGCGATACCGTGCTCAAGGCCTGCGAAAAGATCAAGCTGGAACTGGCCGAGCGCGTGGCCTGGTATCTCAAGGAAGGCAAGCTGGTGGAGGCGCAGCGCATCGAACAGCGCACGCGCTTTGATCTGGAAATGCTGTATGAAATGGGCTTCTGCAAGGGCATCGAAAACTACTCGCGCCATTTTTCCGGCCGTGCGCCGGGCGATGCACCGCCGACGCTGATCGACTACCTGCCGAAAAATGCGCTGATGTTCATTGATGAATCGCATGTCACCGTGCCGCAGGTGGGCGCGATGTACAAGGGTGATGCCGCTCGCAAGAGCAATCTGGTGGACTACGCCTTCCGCCTGCCCTCGGCAGTGGACAACCGGCCATTGAAATTCCACGAATTCGAACAGCTGATGCCGCAGACCATTTTTGTTTCGGCCACCCCGGCCGCTTACGAGAAAGAGCATGCCGGGCAGGTGGTGGAGCAGGTGGTGCGGCCGACCGGTCTGGTCGACCCTATTATCGAAATCCGCCCGGTGGCGACCCAGGTGGATGATTTGCTGTCGGAAATCCGCTTGCGCATGGAGCTGGGCGAGCGGGTGCTGGTGACTACGCTCACCAAGCGCATGTCCGAACAACTGGCGGATTACTACACCGAGCACGGCATCAAGGTGCGCTATCTGCACAGCGACATCGACACCGTGGAACGGGTGGAAATCATCCGCGACCTGCGCCTGGGCATGTTCGACGTGCTGATCGGCATCAACCTGTTGCGCGAGGGGCTGGATATTCCGGAAGTCAGCCTGGTGGCGATTCTGGATGCTGACAAGGAAGGCTTCCTGCGTTCGGACCGTTCGCTGATCCAGACCATCGGTCGCGCCGCGCGTAACCTCAACGGCAAGGCGCTGCTGTACGCCGACCGCATTACCGATTCCATGCGTCGTGCCATGGATGAAACCGAACGCCGCCGCAACAAGCAGCTGGCTTTCAATGCCGAACACGGCATCGTCCCGCAGGGCATCAACAAGAAGATCAAGGACATCATCGACGGCGTCTACAGCGTGGAAGACCAGCGCAAGCGGCTGGTGGACGAGGCCAAGGTGGCCATGATGGACGAAAAGACGCTGGCCAAGGAAATCAAGCGGCTGGAAAAGGAAATGATGGAGGCCGCGCGCAATCTGGAGTTCGAAAAAGCCGCGCATGTGCGCGACGAACTGAAGGCGCTGAAGGAAAAAATGTTCATCGGCGACCTGTAAGTAAACCAGGCTACGCAGCAACAAGCCCCCTCCGACATGGCGTCGGCGGGGGCTTTTCTATTGGGAGGCAGCGGGTCAGGCCGGCTGACTGGCCGCCTGTGCTGCCAGTTGCTGCTTGCGGTAGCGCTGGGCCAGCACCGCGCAGGTCATCAACTGGATCTGGTGAAACAGCATCAAGGGCAGCACGATGGAGCCGATGGCATGGCCGGCAAACAGCACCTTGGCCATGGGCACACCGCTGGCCAGACTCTTTTTCGAGCCGCAGAACACGATGGTGATCTGGTCGGCACGGTCAAAACCCAGCTTGCGGCTGGAGTAGGCAGTCAGCCCCAGCAGGATGGCCAACAGCAGGCCGCATACCAGTAGCAGGCCCAGCAGCGATTGCGGCGGGGTTTGTTGCCACAGGCCGCTAATGACCGCCGCACTGAAGGCAGTGTAGACCACCAGCAGGATGGAGCCTTGGTCGACATAGCGTAGCAAGGGCTTGTGCTTGTCCACCCAGCCGCCCATCCAGCGGCGGGCGATCTGGCCGGCGATAAAGGGCAGCAACAATTGCAGCACGATGTCGGTAATCGACCCCATGCCCTGATCGCTACCGTGATGGCTGATCACCAGCATGCCCACCAGCAGCGGCGTGATGAAAATGCCGAAGATATTGGATGCGGTGGCACTGCAGATGGCGGCCGGGATATTGCCCTGTGCCATCGAGGTAAAGGCGATGGACGACTGCACCGTGGACGGCAGCATGCACAGATAGAGCACGCCCAGATACAGCTCTGGCGTGACCAGCGGGCCGAGCAGCGGCTTGAGCGCCAGACCCAAGGCCGGAAACAGCAGGAAGGTGCAGGCCAGTACCGTCAGGTGCAGCTTCCAGTGGGTGGCCCCGGCAATCACCGCTTCGCGTGACAATTTGGCACCGTGCAGGAAAAACAGCAGGCCGATGGCCAGGGTGGTAATCAGGTTCAGGACCTGTGCCACCTCGCCCTGACAGGGCAGCAGGCTGGCCAGTGTCACCGTGGCAATCAGCGCCAGGGTGAAGGAATCGATCATTTTCAGCATGAGGCCACTCGTATTACGACAAGGAATCAGCTTGCTATTGAAACCGCAAACGATTCAGACTACAAATTCATTTATCGGATCAATACATGATTTTTTATTATGAATATCAGTTTGCGGCAGTTGCAGGTGTTTCGTGCGGTGGCCCGCTTGCGCAGTTTCAGCCGTGCCGGTGATGAAATCGGCCTGACCCAGCCGGCGGTCAGCCGCTGCGTGCGTGAACTGGAGGCCGAGCTGGGCATGCGCCTGCTGGACCGCACCACGCGTGAAGTGGAGCTGACCGCCGCCGGCTTGCGTTTTGCCGGCCAGCTGGGACGGCAGCTGGACGAACTGCAACTCTTGCTGGAGGAGGCGCGCAAGGAGGGCGAGCAGGCGCATGGCACGGTGCACATCGCCAGCAGCCCCACCTTGTCGGCCAGCCTGATGCCAGCCTTGCTGGCACACTGCGCGCAGCAGTATCCGCATATCCGGCCAGTGCTGCACGACCAGGTACAGCGGCTGAACATCGACAGCGTGCGCAGCGGCGAAGTGGATTTCGGCATCGTGGTGGAACCGGATGCCATGGATGAACTGGAATGCCAGCCCTTGCTGGACGATGGCTTCTGGCTGATCTGTCGCGACGATCACCCGCTGGCCGGCAAGTCCACGCTGAACTGGGGGGAACTGGATGGCCAGCCGCTGGTGTTGCTGGATTACAATTCGGGCAGTCGCCCCATCATCGACCGCATTCTGGCCAGCCAGGGCGCACATTGCCCGGTGGTGCAGCAGCTGGGGCATTCCAGCTCGGTCTTCCAGATGGTGCAGGCCGGCATCGGCATCAGCGTGTCGCCCGGTCTGGCGCTGCCGCTGCCAGCGGGCTCGCGTCTGGTCGTGCGTCCACTAGTGCCCGAGCAGCGCCGCACCATCATGCTGATACGCCGCCGCCAGCGCTCGCTGTCGCCGGTGGCGGAGCGCCTGTGGCAGCTGGCCTTGCAACTGGGGCCGCAATTGCAGGAAATCGCCAGCGCTACACAGGCTGGCCGTGCCGTCGCCGTCTGAGCTTGTGGTTGGGCGCGGCTGCTTTGATGAATCCGCTGTCATGGTGATGGCGGACTTACCCGGACAAGTGCAATGAAAAAACACGCTCGCCTGCTGGCATTGGCCCTGGGGCTGCTCTGGCATGCCGCCAGCCAGGCAGATCAAACCATCGTGCTGTTCCGCCATGCGGAGAAACCGGCGGCTGGCCTGGGGCAGCTTAGCTGTCAGGGGCTAAATCGCGCACTGGCGCTGCCGGCAGTGCTGCAAGGCAAGTTTGATCGGCCGGCCGCACTGTTTGCACCCAATCCTGGAGTACGCAAGAAGGACGGCGGGGTGGAATACAACTATATCCGGCCGCTGGCCACCATTGAGCCCACTGCCATCCGTCTGGGTTTGCCGGTGAATACTGATTACGGACTGGACGATCTGGCCGGGCTGGAAACGGCGCTCGGCCAGCCGCAATACGCCGATGCCACCGTGTTTGTTGCCTGGGAGCATCGGCTGGTAGCCAAACTGGCGGAGCGCTTGCTCAGCCGCAATGGAGCCGACCCGGCACAGGTGCCGGCATGGCAGTCTGCTGATTTCGACAGTATTTATATTGTCACGCTGCACCAGCAGGACGGGCGGCGTCAGGCCAGCTTTCGTGTGGAGCAGCAAGGCTTGAACCTGCAGTCGGCGGTTTGCCCCGGAGCAGGGGCGTAGTGCCGTCCTGAGGGGTGAGCCGGTCAGAGCCTGTTCAAAGTCTCGCGAGCTAGAGTGAGACAAGGCGAAAACGGCTAAGGAAGCGGAGTTTACCTAGAGTAAATGAGCATTCCGCAGACGTTTTTAACGCGGTATCACCAAAGCGCAGCAGACTATGAACGGGTTCTCAGGTGCGAAAGCGGCTGACCACCCCCTGCATCTGACCCGCCAGCTGTTCCAGTTCGCCGGCCGACTGTGAGGTGTGACGGGCTACGCCATGATTGTCCTCGGTCATCTTGGCCACTTTTTCCACCTGGGCGGCAATTTCATGGCTGGTGGCACTTTGCTGTTGCAGGGCGGTAGAGATGGCATTGATGGCATGAATCACTTGCTCGGCCCCGCTCTGGATTTCGCTCATGCGCTCGCCAGCCTGCTTGGCCAGCTGCTCGCCGCTCCCCACCCGTAGCACCACTTGCTCCATTTCCTTGGCTGCCGTGTTGGTGCTGCCCTGGATCTGGCTGATCATCTTGCCGATTTCCTGGGTCGAGCTGCTGGTGCGTTCCGCCAGCGAGCGCACTTCGTCGGCCACAACGGCAAAGCCACGCCCCTGTTCGCCGGCGCGTGCCGCCTCGATCGAGGCATTCAAGGCCAACAGATTGGTCTGATCGGCGATTTCCTTGATCACCTGCACCACGGCAGAAATATTGCGCGAGTGCTGGTTCAGCTCCTGCACCGTATCGCTGGCACTGTGCACCGCGCTGACGATATGGCTCATTTCTGCGGCGGCATCATGGATGATCTGCCCGCCCTGGCGTGATATCTCGCCGGCATTATGCGACAGCTGCAGCGCGGTGCCGGCATTGTTGGCCACATGGTTCACGCTGACCGACATCTGTTCCACCGCCGCTGCCATTGATGCGGCTGCTTCGTTCTGGCTATCCACGCTGCTGACGATTTCCCTGGCCGTGCCGTAGAGCACGACGGCAGAGGAAGACAGCTGCTGCGACCCCTGCTGGAACTGCTGCACCATGGCATGGGTGTGTTCGATGAACTGGTTGACCGCCTGGGCGATGGCCGCCAGCTCATCCTTGCCTGCGGCCGGCAGCCGGGTTGCCAACTGCCCGGTGCTCAGTTGCTGCAAGGCTTGCAGCATGGGCTGCAGGGTATTTCGCAGGCCACGTGACATGCTGGTCACAAACAGCAGCAAGCAGCAGGCCAATACCATTAGCGGTGCCAGCACCAGCCAGAACTGCATGGCCAGCAGCTCGGCCACCTTGGCTTTGGAAGCCGCGCAATCGCGGCTCATGCTGCTGATGGCGGCTTCCACTTCCTGTTGCAGTGGCACGAACTCCTTGTTGTACAAGGGAATCAACTGATCGTTGGCCGCCTTGGCATCGGTCTTGGCCTGGCTCATCAGCGCATGCGAGTCCTGGTCATAGCGCTGCCACAGCGAGCGCAGATGCTGGGCCTGTTCGCGGATGGCTGGTCGGCGTGCCAGCTTTTCCAACTGCTCCAGTTGCAGTTCGATGTTCTTTTCGGCATCAGCAAAAATCTTGGCGGTTTCCACCGTGGTGGGATCCAGCTGGATGGTGGAAAGGGCGCTGGCCTTGACCTCCAGCAGGCGCTGCACATGCTCGGTACGTCGGGTCAGATCATTCTGGTTGCTCTGCAAATTGCTGAGGCTGATGAACACTGCCACACCGATGGCAATAAAGCCCAGAATCGTAATCGCACTGAGTAGCTGCATTTTTCTGGCGATGCTCATCTTTTCCCCTTTCAAACCTGTCATTTTTCTGCTGCCTGAGTGCTGCAAGCTGCCTATCCCTGATGGGAGCGGCGCTGCCGGCTCATGCTGGCGGCTGTGCTTCTACTCTATAGCATGTAAGTGCCGGCACTGATTTTATATTTGAATGTCATCAAAATGTTGCGGTAGCGCAAGGCGGAATGTTATGTGGGGTTTTCTTCTGCCTGGTGTGCTGTGAAGTCGGCACTTTCTGCTGCCCGTGTAGGGGCTGTTTTTAAATTAAATCATTTTTATTTGATGGGATTTGTAATGAGAAGGCGAGCGCAGGCTAGGTATTGGCTGAGGCCAATCGGGAAATCAGCCGATGCTGGCTAAAAGTCTTCTATAACTCTCTTAACAGCATTTTTCTGTTTGTCATATTTAATAAGAAAACGAGTTGACATGACAAAAACGCGCTTGTCGCCCTGGAGAGTATTTCTTTACATCCGCCTGTTCTGGCTGCTGCTGCTGTTTGCCGTGCTGTTTGTCGCCAGTCAGTGGTGGCTACGGCATCTGTATGCCGAACGGCTGACAGAGGCCCGCCAGCAGGTGATCCAGCAGGAAGCCATGCCGCAGCTGGAACGCAAGCGCCGGCAATTGCAGGACATGTTCAACACCATGTACGAAAACAGCCGCACCATCAGCCTGCTGCCGAGTGTGCGGCAGATCCATGGCGGCAACCGGGCAGACGAAAAGGAAGATGTGGTGGCCGGCCACCGCTTTACTGCGGATGCCTTCAATACGGTCCAGCAGATTTTCAACAATATGGTCAGCCGCACCCGCGTCTCCGAGGTGTATGCGGTGATGGACGGGCTGGATTACAAAAAAGGCCAGGTGCCGTTTTTCATGTTTGACACCGTGCGGCTGGAGCCAGAGGCCGGCAAGAAAGAAGAAGACGAAGCCAAGAGCAAGGATCCGGACCAGCCAGAACAACTGGAAGACGAGGAGTACAGCTATTTCCCGCGCCAGCTGGCCGAACTGAAAGCCGCCTATCCACGCTTCAATTTCAAGGTGCTGGATGATATTCCGGCGGCCACCTCGCCGCTGATGCGCACCTGCGACAATACCCAGTACTACTCCAAAGCACAGTGCAATGTGTACGACGCCTCCGGCTTTCTGTATTCGGTGCCGGTGTACAACAACGAGCATGCGTTCATCGGGGTCATTTCCGCCATTGTCCGTGGCAATGTCTTCGAGGCGGCGCTGCTGGACCTGCCCTATCTGGTCCTGACCGGCAAAGACCGCGAAGAAGCCGCCAAGACCGGGCTGAAAATGCCGGCCGAGGCCGCCGGTTTCGCGCTGGTGAATGCCGAGCGCGGCATCCGCATCTTCGACCGGCGCAACACCGTGCTGCCGGATCTGCTGGCTGGCAAGAGCAATGCCGAGGCCCAGGGTGGAGCCATGCTCAGCCTGCCCTTGCAGATACACAGCGACAAGGCCTGGCTGGTGTACTACCACCTGACGCCGGCGCAGCTGGCGCAAAAGCTGGCACCGCTGCAAGCCAGTCAGCGCAATACCATGCTGAGTGTGGCGCTGGTCATGGGCTTGCTGTTGTTGTTCGGCCTGTTCGTGGTGTACCGGCAATACCTGACCTTCAAGCAGATTTACGATTTGCGGCGCATTGAAAAAACCATGATTGCGGTGGCTGACCATTTCGACCTGACCTGCCGGGTGGAGGGCTTGTGCAGCAAACAGGCCGCCCGGGCGGGCATGGCGCTGAACAATCTGCTGCAAGCCTTGCAGGACAGCATGCTGGAAGTGGAGCAGCGCCTGCAGCAGGTGGTGATGGCCAATCGCAATATGGGTAGCGCCTCGCAGCATCTGACTGCGGTGGCCGAGGCGGGTGAGCGCGCTTCGCAGCATATCGACCAGGAATTGCAGCAGCTCAATGGCGGCATGCTCGACATCCTGCAAAAAACCGGACAAGCCGCCGCGCTGTGTAGCGAATCCGCCGTGCAGGCCAGACAGAACAACGCGGCCATCCAGACTGCGTTGGGGGATATCCGTTCGGTGGCTGCCGCCGTCGGCCAGACGGCAACATGCCTGCATCAGTTGCAGGATTCGAGTTCCGCCATTACCAAGATTGTCGGGGTGATCGAGTCGCTGGCGGATCAGACCAACCTGCTGGCGCTGAATGCTGCCATCGAAGCCGCGCGCGCCGGCGAGTCTGGCCGTGGCTTTGCCGTGGTGGCGGACGAGGTACGCAAGCTGGCCGACTCCACCAGTCGTTCTACCGGCGAAATCGACACCATTGTCAAATCCATCGGCAGCCAGGTGCAGGTGGCGGTGCGCGACATGCAGGCAGTCGAGGCCAGTGTCAGTACCAGCGTGGACAATATCAGCCAGGCTGGCGATGCGGTGAAGAGCATCAGCCTGCAGTCTGATCAGGTAGTGCAACTGGTGGGCAGTGTCAGCCAGAAAGTGGCGGTGCAGCAGCAAAGCTGTGCCGAGGTGGCCAATGATGTCAGCGGCATTGCCGGCAATGCCTCGGAAACCCGTAGCGAGGTGGATGCGACCAATCAGGCGCTGAGCGCACTGGACAGCCAGGTCGAACATATTCACGCCATCGTGGCACGCTTCCGTTTGAGCTAAACCGGCCACAGTTGTAGAAAATTAGCAGGGAAAATCAGGGTTTTAATGATTTTCTATCGAAAGATGGATTTTTTGATGAAAATATATAAATAATCAGCGGTTTTTTACACGATATTTCTGCTTGGCCAGCCCGCCCGTTGACAGCAAGGCTGTCGGGGCCGGGCCGGCCATCTCGAAGCAGCCCCTTCACCGCTCAAGGCAATGGCTGGCATGGTCGCGTCTGTTCGTAATCGTTATATCCGCCTGGTCGTCGTGGCCTATGGCGTGCTGGCCATGCTGTGGATTCTGCTATCGGACAGCCTGCTCAGCCTGCTGGCCGATGCCGACACCATGCTGCAGCTCTCCACCTATAAAGGTGGCGTGTTTGTCCTGATGACCGCCGTCATGCTGTTCTTTTCCCTGCGTGCCGTGCCAGCGGCAGAGCCTTCACCGGCATCTGGTTTGCTGGAAAACTGGGCCGAGCGCATGGGCCATGGCCGTATTGCGCCCTGGCTGGGCTACCTGTTTGCCCTGCTGCTGGCACTGGCGGTGCTGGGCTTGCGTTATCTCTTGCCCATCAGCGTGTATCAGCGGCCCATGCTCATCATGTTCATGTTGCCCATCATCCTCAGCGCCTTGCTGGGCGGGCTGGGGCCAGGGTTGCTGGCTACCGCGCTGACGGTTGCCGGGGTCGACTGGCTGGCCACGCCGCATTTTCACAGCAGTGCCGCCGAACCGTTCACTACCTTGCAATGGGGTTTTCTCGCCTTGTGCGGCGGTGCCGTCAGCTTGTTCAGCGGCTTGCTGCGCCAGCTGGCCAAACGCAATGAATCGCACCGCAATCTGCTGGAAGCCGTGGTGACGGGCACATCGGATGCGATTTTCGTCAAGGACCGGCAAGGGCGCTACCTGATGGTGAATGCCGCTGCCGCGCGCATGGTGGGCCGCGAGGTGAGCGCCATTATCGGCGAGGATGACCATGCCTTGTTTGATGCGGCCTCTGCCGCCGAGCTGATGGCGCTGGACGATGCCATCATGCGTGACGGCAGCCTGCACACCCACGAAGAATTCCTGCGCTTGCAGGATGGTGCCGCGCTGGTGTTTCAGGTGAGCAAGGGGCCGATATTTGATGCCGAGGGTCAGGTTGTTGGCCTGTTCGGCATTGCACGTGACATCAGCCGCCACAAGCAGGCCGAACAGGAGTTGCAGGAGAGCGAGGCCGCCTTGCGTGCGGCGCAGCGCCTGGCGGGTATTGGCAACTGGAGCTGGGATCTGGCCAGTGATCAGCATGTCTGGTCCAGCGAGGTGTATCACCTGTATGGGCGCTCTCCGGCATTGCCACCGGCAGTCTACCCCGAAGTCTGCACCTATTTCACCGCCGAAAGCTGGGCCGTTTTGTCTGCCCTGGTGCAGCAGTGCCTGCAGGATGGCCAGCCCTACCAGTGTGATGCGGAAGTGCTGCGGCCCGATGGCGAACAGCGCTGGATCACCGTGCGGGGCGAAGCGGTGCATGACAGCGCTGGACGGATAGTGCGCTTGCAAGGCACGGTGCAGGATGTCAGCGAGCGCATGCGGCTGACCATGCAGATCCGCAGCAGCGAGCGCCGGCTGCAGCAGGTGGTGGAGGCCACCAGCGACGGTTTCTGGGATTGGGATCTGCGCAGTGGCCATATCTATCGCTCTGCCCGCTATTACGCACTCACCGGCTACCGGCCGGAAGACGACACGCACGATATCGGCTTTTTCAAGCAACTGTTGCTGCCGGATGATCTGGGTGTGTGGCAGCAGGCTTTGCAGGCGCATTTGCGTGGTGAAACCGCTTTGATGGAATTTGATGTGCGGCTGATCACCCGCAGCGGTGAATTGCGCTGGGTGCGGGTGTGTGGGCGGGCGGTGGAGCGCAATGAAATCGGCGAAGTGCAGCGGCTGGTCGGCACGCTGTCCGACATCACCGAGCGGCGCCGGCTGGATGAGGATTTGCGCTTTGTGCTGAACGAGGCGGGTGATGCCATCTGGATTGCCGACGAGCAGGGCCAATACCTGTTTGCCAATCCTTCGGCCTGCCGCATGACCGGTCACGACCAGGCCCAGCTGCAACAGATGCATCTGGAAGACCTGCTGGCGCCGGCCAGCCTGCCCGTCTTGCCGGGGCATCTGCGTCAGCTGGAGCAGCAGCACTTCATTCGCAGTGAATGGACGCTGCAGCGGCTGGATGGCAGCGAGGTGCTGGCCGAGCTGACCACGGTGCACATGCAGGATGGCCGCTACATGGCCTTCGGCCGTGATCTGACCGAAAAGAAGCAGGCGGAACAGACGCTGCTGCAGCGCGAGCAACAGTTGGCGCGTGTGCTGGAAGGCTCCGATCAGGGGTACTGGGACTGGAATGTCCAGACCGACGATTTCCAGGTCAGCAAGCGCTGGAAGGAAATGCTGGGCTACCCGCCAGACAGCGGCGACATCACGCGCCAGGTCTGGCTGGGGCATATCCATCCGGAAGATTACCCCCAGGTGGAGGCGTCCTTGCAGCGCCATCTGGCAGGGCAGACCCCGGCTTATGAAATGGAAATGCGCTGCCGTAGCCTGGCCGGTGGCTGGCGCTGGATACTGTCGCGGGGACGGGTGGTGGAGCAGGATGGCCAGGGCCGGCCCTTGATGATGTCCGGCACGCATACCGACATCACCGAGCACAAGATTTACGCGTTGGCACAGAAAGAGGCTGCCATCGTGTTCGACAGCAGCTACGAAGGCATCATGGTGGTCTCGCCGGCACGGCTGATGACCAAGGTCAATGCGGCGTTTACCCGCATCACCGGCTACAGCGAACAGGAAGCCATCGGCTGCTCGCCGGCCATGCTGTCTTCGGGCCAGCACGGGCCAGCTTTCTATCAGGAGCTGTGGTCCATGGTGCAGCAGCATGATTTCTGGCGTGGCGAAATCTGGAACCGGCGCAAGAATGGCGATCTGTATGCCGAGCTGCTGTCGATCTCGGTGGTTCGCGACCAGTTTGGCCAGATTCAGCACTATATCGGTATTTTCTCCGACATTACCCAGTTGAAGGCGCACGAAGCCGAGCTGAATCGCATCGCCAATTTCGACCCGCTGACCGGCGTGCCCAATCGCCGCCTGCTGTCCGACCGGCTGGAGCAGGCCCTGATCCGCAGCCGGCGCAGCGGCAAGTCTTGTGCGGTGTGCTTTCTTGATCTGGATGGCTTCAAGGCCATCAACGACCTGCACGGCCACGAAGCCGGCGACCAGTTGCTGATCGCGGTGACCGAGCGCTTGCAGTCGGTGCTGCGTGCCGACGACACGCTGGCGCGGCTGGGTGGTGACGAATTCGTCCTGCTGCTGTCGGGGCTTGAGGGCAGTGAGGAATGCATCCCGGTGCTCGACCGCGTGCTCAGTGCCGTGCGACAGGAAGTCAAGCTGGCGGCAGCTGCCATCTGTACCAGTGCCAGTGTGGGCGTCACCTTGTACCCGCTGGACGATGCCGATGCCGACACCTTGCTGCGACACGCCGATCAGGCCATGTATCAGGCCAAGACATCCGGCAAGAACCGCTACCAGCTATTCGACCCGGAAAGCGACCGCAAGGCCCAGCTGCACCGCCGCACACTGGAGTCGCTGGCACTGGCCTTGCAGCAGCAACAATTCCTGCTGTATTACCAGCCCAAGGTCGATCTGGGCAGCGGCTGCATCATCGGCGTGGAAGCGCTGATACGCTGGCAGCACCCCGAGCGCGGCGTGCTGGCCCCGGCAGCCTTCCTGCCCACCTTGCAGGGGAGCGAGCTGGAAACCGCATTTGGCCGCTGGGTGCTGGATGAGGGCGTGGCGCAAGCCGCCCGCTGGCAGGAGCAGGGCCTGGACATGGCCATCAGCATCAACGTTAGCGCCAATTACCTGTTGCATGCCGATTTTTACCATCATCTGCAACAGGCGCTGCAGCGCTACCCGCAGCTCCAGCCCTCATTGCTGGAGCTGGAGGTACTGGAGTCGGCGGCACTGGCCGATATGGATCAGGCCCTGGCCGTGCTGCAGCAATGCCGTGCATTGGGCGTGCACTTCGCCCTGGACGACTTCGGTACCGGCTATTCTTCGCTCACCTATTTGCGCAAGCTGCCGCTGGATACGCTAAAGATCGATCAGAGCTTTGTCTCCAACATGCTGGACGATGCCGACGATCTGGGCATTGTCGCCAGTGTCATCCAGCTGGCAGAAGTATTTCAGCGGCAGGTGATCGCCGAAGGCGTGGAAACCATGGCGCATGGCGCGGTATTGCTGCAGATGGGCTGCCGTCTGGTGCAGGGTTATGGTATTGCCCGGCCCATGCCGGCAGCCGAACTGGAAGGGTGGTGCCGGCAGTGGCAACTGCAGGGACTGTGGCGACAACTGGGCGACGGGCCGGTCATCTGATGATGGCGGCAACTGGCGTAGAGCAGGGCAGGGCAGTTCAGGTGATGACAAAACTGGGCAGTGTGTTGATAGCGTGGTGCTGGATGTGGTTGTGCATGCCGGCGCAGGCCTTGCCGGCCAATGGCGTGGTATTGCAGATCGGCTTTGGCAGCAACAAGCCACCTTATATCTTAGAGGCCGAGCGCCGTGGACTGGAGCTGGACATCGTGGTGGCGGCCGCGCGGCGTGCCGGCATGGAGGTACAGCCTTTCTTTGCGCCCATGGAGCGCTTGCAGAGCATGTTGCAGCAAGGCCGGCTGGATGGCATTGCCACCACCAACCCCTACAGCGGGCTGCATGCCTATTTTTCCCAGCCCTATCTGGAATATCACAATGTGGTGGTTGCCCTGGCCCAACGCCAGCTGACGATTCACAACATCAGCGACTTGCAGCGTTATTCCATCAGCAGCTTCCAGCGTGCGCGCCAGCTGCTTGGCCCGTCATTCGAAGCCATGGCCAGTACCAATACCCGTTACCGGGAAGAGGGCGATCAGAAAATCCGCAACCGGCTGCTGTATGCCGGCCGCGTCGATGTCATTGTGGGCGACTGGCGCATCATCAGTCATTTCACCCAAGAGATGAGCGCCGAACAGGGGCGGCTCCCGGCGGTAACCGTTTACCAGCTGTTTGCGCCCACTCCGTATCAGATGGCTTTTCGCTACCAGTGGCAGCGCGACAATTTTGACCGCGGCCTGGCCCTGCTGCGCCAGAGCGGAGCCTACCGCGAGATCGAAGCCCGTTATGATGAAGCGGCTGTTCATGCACAGCCCTGAGTCCTGTGCAGGCAGGCGCGGATCGGACGCCGCTGCCGATTGCTGGCACAATGCCGGCTTTTCGCCGTATTGCTGTATCAAGGAGCCTGCATGCCAGCCAAGCCGCATGCCCAGGCGCGGTCGCCAGGCCCCCGCCTGCACCCGCGCAACCGTCACCGGGGCCAGTATGATTTTTCCCGGCTGCTGATCGCCTGTCCCGCACTCAAAAACCATGTGCGGCCCAATGCTCATGGCTTGCCCAGCATCGACTTTGCCAATCCGCAAGCCGTCAAGCTGCTGAACCGCGCCTTGCTGGCCGACTGGTACGGCATTCGCGACTGGGACATCCCGGCCGCCTATCTGTGTCCGCCCATACCGGGGCGTGCCGATTATGTGCACTGCCTGGCCGACCTGCTGGCGGAATGCCAGCAAGGCCGCCTGCCGCAAGGCGAGGAGATCCGGCTGCTGGACATCGGTGTGGGGGCCAATGCCATCTATCCCTTGCTCGCCCATGCCGAATATGGCTGGAGCTGCGTCGGCGCCGATATCGACAAGGTGGCGCTGGCCAATTGCCAGGCCATCCTGGCGGCCAATCCGCAATTCGCCGCGCATATCGAATTGCGCCACCAGCCGCACACCGATCAGATGTTCAGCCACATCATCGCCAGCGGCGAGCATTTCGATGTGACCATGTGCAATCCGCCCTTTCATGCCTCGCGGGCGGAAGCTGCCGCCGGCAGCCAGCGCAAATGGCGCAATCTGGGCAAGACCGGGCCTAATCAGGGCAAACAGCCGCTGCTGAACTTCGGCGGCCAGGAAAACGAATTGTGCTATCCCGGTGGCGAACAGGCTTTTGTTGCCAGCATGATTAGCGAAAGTGTGCGCTTCGCCCGGCGTTGCTGCTGGTTCACCAGCCTGCTGTCCAGCGCCGATAGTCTGCCGGCCTTGCGCCACGTCTTGCGTGAGGCCGGCGTCAAGCAAAGCCGGGTGCTGGACATGGCACAGGGGCAGAAGCGCAGCCGGCTGCTGGCCTGGAGTTTCTGGGATGTCGCCGGACAGCAGGCCTGGGCGGCCCGTTACTGGACCGCGCAGGACAAAGCCCCGGCTGCCAGCCGGCGTTGATTGGTTTATGGTGAAAGCAGGTGGCAGCAATGCGGCCAGCACGGAGTAGCGCCAGACATGAAGCAACATTACGCAGTCTTGATGGTTTGCATGGGCAATATCTGCCGTTCGCCCACGGCCGAAGGAGTGTTGCGCGCCCATTTGCAGCAGGCTGGCCTGGCCGGGCAGGTGACTGTGGATTCGGCCGGCACCCATGCCTACCATCTTGGAGAAGCACCCGACCCGCGCAGCTGCAAGGCGGCCTTGCGCCGCGGCTATGATCTGTCGGCACAGCGTGCCCGGCAGGTGAGTGCGGCCGATTTTCAGCGTTTCGACCTGATTCTGGCGGCCGATCGGGCCAATATGACCGCCTTGCGCGCACAGTGCCCGCCAGACAGCCTGGCCCGGCTCGACTTCATCCTGGCTCCGCTGGATCATGTGCCGGCACTGGAGGTCCCCGATCCCTACTATGGCGGCCCCGGCGGTTTTGACCGGGTACTGGACCTGATCGAACAGGCGAGTGCGCTCTGGGTCGACCGGCTGCGGCAAACGCTGCGCGCGGCGGCCGACTGATTATCTTGGCATAAGACGGGTGGGGCTTTAAGCTAGGCACCTGTATAAAGCTGGCATGGCCGGCATGTTTGCAAGGAAATAAATGGGACAGTTTTCGCGGGAACCATTGGCACCAATGGAAGTGGTACCCAGCCATAACGCAGATGTCATCCTGCCACGCCAGACCGGACGCACCCCGCTGGCCCGCCAGACCGTGATCGTGGTGGGTTCGTCCACCGGTGGCACCGAAGCCTTGCGCGTGCTGCTCAGCGCGCTGCCAGCCACCATGCCGCCCATTCTGGTGACGCAGCACATGCCCGAGCTGTTTACCAAATCTTTTGCTGCCCGGCTTGATTCACTGTGCCAGTTGCAGGTCAAGGAAGCCGAGGATGGCGAACGGCTGCAAGCCGGCACGGTGTATATCGCCCCCGGTCACTCGCACTTGCTGCTCAAGTCGGCTCCCACCATCGGTTATGCCACCTCGCTGCATCAAGGCCCGCCGGTCAATCGCCACCGGCCCTCGGTCGATGTGCTGTTCCGCTCGGCCGCCAATCTGGCCGGCAAGAACTGTATCGGCGTCATCCTTACCGGTATGGGGCGCGACGGTGCGCAAGGCATGCTGGAACTGAAAGAAGCCGGGGCCTACAACATTGCCCAGGACGAAGCCAGCTGCGTGGTGTTTGGCATGCCCAAGGAAGCCATTGCGCTCAAGAGCCAGCACGAAATATTGCCGCTCACCTCCATCGCCAGCCGTCTTGTCGCGCTGGTCGCCCAACGCCAGCCAACCGTATAGAAACCCGCGATGAAGTTGCCCATTCTTGTAGTCGAAGACGACGCTGACCTGCGCGAAGCCATTGTCGACACCCTCAGCCTGGCAGGTTATCCCACGCTGGAAGCCGGTGATGGCAGCGCAGCCCTGCTGCAACTGAAGAAAACCCCGGTGGGGCTGATCATCTCCGATGCCCAGATGGCACCGATGGATGGCTACAGCCTGTTTGAAGAAGTAAAAATTCGTTATCCCGGCGTGCCCTTCATCCTGATGACTGCCTACGGCATCATCGAGCGCGCCATTGCGTTGCTGCGGGCCGGTGCCACCCACTACCTGCTGAAACCCTTCGAGCCAGCCAGCCTGATTGCCGAGGTGGAAAAACACATCCTGCAGCTGCCGGACAGCGCGCGCGATGAAACCATCGCCGAATCGCCACAAATGCGTCAGCTGCTGGCGTTGGCCAGCCGCGTAGCCGGCAGCGATGCCAGCGTGATGATCACCGGCCCCAGCGGTGCCGGCAAGGAAGTGCTGGCGCGTTACATTCATCGTCATTCGCGCCGCCATGAAGGGGCGTTTGTGGCGGTGAATTGCGCCGCTATCCCGGACAATCTGCTCGAGTCCACCTTGTTCGGCCACGAAAAAGGCGCGTTTACCGGCGCAGCCCAGGCCTTGCCCGGCAAGTTCGAACAGGCGCAGGGCGGCACCATCCTGCTGGATGAAGTCACCGAAATGCCGCTGTCGCTGCAGGCCAAGCTGCTGCGGGTATTGCAGGAGCGCGAAGTAGAGCGGGTGGGCAGCACCCGCACCATCAAGCTGGATATCCGCGTGCTGGCTACCTCCAACCGCGATGTGGCGGGCGAGGTGGAAGCCGGGCGCTTTCGCGAAGACCTGTATTTCCGCCTGAACGTATTCCCGCTGCGCATTCCGGCGCTGGCCGAGCGGCGCGAGGACATCCTGCCGCTGGCACGGCTTGTGCTTAAGAAGTACGCTGAAGCCGCCGGGCGTTCCGGATTAAGCCTTTCCGAAGAGGCTGAACGTCATTTGACGGCCTATAGTTGGGAAGGTAACATCCGCGAATTGGAAAACGTCATGCAGCGGGCGGTGATTCTTGCCGCCGGGCCGGCAATTCTTGCCGGCGACCTGTTGCTGGATGATGTTTCCGGTTCGACACCGCTTACCCGGACAGAAACCACCGTTCCGCCTATCATGTCTGCAGAATCAGATATGAAAACGCTGGAAAAACGTCATATTCTGGATACACTGGCTGCAGTTGGAGGAGTCAAGAAACTCGCCGCCGAAAAACTGGGCATCAGCGAACGCACCTTGCGCTACAAATTGCAGCGCTACCGCGAGGAAGATGGCCAGGAAGTGGACCCGGATGACCTGGACGTACGCAGTACGGAGTAGCCATGTCGATTAATAATGTAGACCAGATGTTGAGCGAGCTGCGGGCCGCGTCGGCCCTGGCTGGCGGCAAGCCGGCCGCGCAGTCGCAGGACGCGTCGCAAGTTGACTTTGCCGATGTTCTCAAATCCACGATTGAGCAGGTCAATTCTGCTCAGCAAACTTCGCAGGAAATGCAGAAGCAGTTCGAGTTGGGAGATGAGGGGGTTAACCTGCAGGACGTGATGGTCTCCTTGCAGAAAGCCAGCCTGTCGTTCCAGACAATGGTCCAGGCGCGCAACAAGCTGGTGTCCGCCTATCAGGAAATCATGAATACCCAGGTGTAGCCTGGCCGAATACATATCCATGTTGCCGGCAGTGGCTGCGCTTGAAACTAAAACCACTGTATGGCTGATCTGGCAGAACAAAACGCGACTCCTGTTTGGCGAACCCGGCTTAACGATGCGTCTGATCGTTTCAAGTCGCTTCCCAACAATAAAAAAATCCTCTTCCTGGTGGCCTTGGCCGCCCTTTTCTCTGTCATTGTCGGCGCGGCGGTGCTCAATCGTCAGCCCAGCTACAAAATCCTGTTTTCCAATATTGCCGACCGCGACGGCGGTCAGGTTACGGCTGCCTTGCAGCAAATGAACATTCCCTATCAGCTGGGCGATGGCGGCACCGTGTCCGTGCCGTCAGACAAGGTCTACGATGCCCGTCTGCGGCTGGCGGCCCAGGGGTTGCCCAAGGCGGGTGGCGTCGGCTTCGAGCTGATGGACAACCAGAAATTCGGCATCAGTCAGTTTGCCGAGCAAGTCAACTATCAGCGCGCCATCGAGGGTGAGCTGGCGCGCACCATCGAAGCCATCGGCTCGGTGGAAACGGCCCGCATCCATATCGCCATCCCCAAGCAAAGCGTCTTTGTGCGCGACCAGCAGCAGCCCACCGCATCGGTCATGCTCAATCTGTTCCGTGGCCGCACCATGGACCAGGGGCAGGTGGCCGGCATCGTGCATCTGGTGTCCAGTGCCGTGCCCAATCTGCCGGTGAAGAACGTCACCGTGGTCGATCAGGACGGCAATATGCTGTCCAAGCTGTCCGACAAAGACACCGCCGGCATGGACCAGACCCAGCTGGGCTATGTGCGTCAGGTGGAGGATGGCTATGTCAAACGTATCGAAAGTATTCTTGAGCCCATTTTTGGCCAGGGCAATATCCACGCCCAGGTAACGGCCAATGTGGACTTCTCCGAAGTGGAGCAGACTTCAGAAAGCTACCGCCCCAACTCCACGCCGAATCCCTCGGCCACCCGTAGCCAGCAGATCGTCGAACGGCTGGGCAGTGGTGCGGCCAACGCGGGTGGCGTGCCGGGAGCCTTGTCCAATCAGCCGCCGTCATCCGCTTCGGCGCCGATCACCCTGCCGCCGGGGGCGGCTCCGGGGACCGCCACCTTGTCCGGCCAGGCCATGGGGCAGTCCGGTGCGCTGGAACGCGACATCACCACCAATTACGAAGTGGACAAGACCATCCAGCACACCAAGATGCCGCAAGGTGTGGTGAAGCGCCTGTCCGCTGCCGTGGTGGTCAATTATCGCAAGATGCCCGACAAGGCCGGCGAGGTGAAACCGACGCCGCTGACCGCCCAGGAAATCCAGCAGATCAATAATCTGGTCAAGGAAACCATGGGCTACAACAGTCAGCGCGGCGATACGCTGAATGTGGTGAATGCCGCCTTTGCCGATGCCGCCGTGCCGGTCACCATGCAGGAAAAAGTCACCGATTATCTGAGCAGCAATGCCTCCAGCCTGATCAAATACGCCTTGTTGACCATAGCCGTGCTGTATCTGCTGTTTGGTGTGGTGCGGCCTATCGTCAAGGACCTGGTCAAGCCGGTGGAAGCCGGCAAGAAGGGTGCCGATGGCCGTCCGGCTACCGATGCCGGTGGTCGTCTGCTGGCGGTAGCCGGGGATGATGAAGGTGGCGCTGCGGCGGCTGCAACCGCTGGTGGCAAGGCCGTGGCGGGCACCAATCCCGATGGCACGCCGGAAAGTCCCAAGGACGCCCAGATGCGTCAGTACAACCTTAATCTGGAAGCCGCGCGAGAGCTGGTGAAGTCTGATCCGCGCATGGCCGCCCAGATCATCAAGGAATGGATCAGCTCCGATGAGTGATAACGGTGTGCATCGCAGTGCCGTCCTGCTGTTCAGCCTGGGTCAGGCCGAGGCGGTAGAGGTGTTCAAGTATCTGGGGCCGAAGGAAGTGCAGAAGATTTCGCTGGCCATGGCGGCCATCAATAATCTCAGCTACGACCAGATCGACGACATCGTCGGCAAATTCCGCGAAGAATGCGCGGCGCGCGCCAGCATCGGCGCTTCGGACGAATACTTGCGCAATGTGCTGATCGAGGCGCTGGGGCCGGACAAGGCAGCCAACCTGCTGGACAAGATCATGCAGGGCAACGACCACAGCGGTATCGAAAGCCTGAAGTGGATGGACCCGTCCTCTGCGGCCGATCTGATCCGTCACGAGCACCCGCAGATCATCGCCACCATTCTGGTCCATCTGGAGCCGGACCTGTCCAGCTCCATTCTGGCCTTCTTCCCCGAGCGGCTGCGCAACGAGGTACTGATCCGTACAGCCACGCTGGAAGGCGTACAGCCACAGGCCCTGCGCGAGCTGAACGATGTGCTCACCCAGCTGTTGTCCGGTTCGGACCGTATCAAGAAGAGTGCTTCCGGCGGCATCAGCCTTACCGCGGAAATCCTCAACTTCATGGGTTCCAATGTGGAAGGCTCGGCGCTCAACTACATTCGCGAGTACGACCCGGAGCTGGCGCAGCGCATCCAGGACAAGATGTTCGTGTTCGAGAACATCCTCGACATCGACGACCGCTCGATTCAGACCATTCTGCGCGAAGTACAGTCGGATTCGCTGGTGGTTGCACTCAAGGGCACCAGTGCCGAGCTTAAGGACAAGATCTTCCGCAATATGTCACAGCGAGCTGCCGAAATGCTGCGGGACGATCTGGAATCCAAGGGGCCGGTCAAACTGTCCGAGGTGGAAGCCGAGCAGAAGGAAATCCTCAAAGTCGTACGCAAACTGGCCGACGATGGCCAGATCGTGCTAGGCAGCAAGGGTGGTGACGAAGGCCTTGTCGAATAATCCGATTATTCCGGGCGAGCAACTGCAAGGCTGGAGCAGCTGGACCCCGGCCGAGCTAACCCATGACGATGGCGAATTCAGCCCGAGCCAATTGGCCGGGCTGGATGCCTTGCGCCGTCACCTGGAACAGGCCCCCACCGCCGCTGCGGCTGAAATGGCCGAAGACCAGGCCGATGCCGCAGCAGCCGCGGCGGAAGCCGCCGCGCAGGAAGAGGCGGTTGGCTATCCCACCGCATCCGAACTGGAAGCCATTCATCAGGAAGCCTGGCAAACCGGCTACGACGAAGGCGTGCAGGCAGGCCATGCCGAAGGGCTGTCACGCGGCATGCAGCTGGGGCACGACCAGGCCAGTGAACAGTTTGCCCAGTTGTGGACGCCGCTGCAGGAGCTGTCCGGCAATTTCGCCCGCGAACTGGCACGGATGGAAGAAGAACTCTCCGGCTCGCTGCTTAAGCTGGCCATGCAATTGGCCGAGCGGCTGACTGGCGAGCACATCGCCCACAGCGACACCGCCATCGTCGCGCAGCTGCGCCAGGTGCTGGGCGAATTGCCCGCCACCATGAGTCAGGCGCGCCTGCGGGTCAATCCGGCCGATCTGGCCGCCGCCCGTGCATTCTTGCAGCAGGAAACACCGGAAACCCAGTGGCAATGGATAGAGGACGCGCATATCCAGCGCGGTGGCTGCATCGTCGATACCTCGTCGCTGCAGCTGGACCTGCGGCTGGCGTCACGGCTGGCTGCGCTGAGCAGTGCCCTGGGGCTGGATGCCGCACAAGATGACCTCGCTGATTGATCGACAACGCGCCTTTCTGGGCGATTGCGGCCGCGCCGCGCAAGAGGCTGCGCTGTGGCAACCCTGCGGCCGGCTGCTGCGCGTCACCGGCATGGTGATGGAAGCCACCGGCATCAAGCTGCCGGTAGGCAGCGCCTGTCAGGTAGAACTGGCCGACAAGCATGTGGTGGAAGCGGAAGTCGTGGGTTTTTCCGGCGACCGCGTCTATCTGATGCCGCTGGCCAATGTCCACGGCCTGTTGCCCGGCACGCCGGTGCGTCCGCTGGCACCGTTGCACCCGCCCTGTTACGGGCAGAATGTGGTGTCCGCTCGCGTCAATGGCCCGGCCGGTCGCCAGGTGCCGGTGGGTGAAAGCCTGCTGGGGCGTATTCTCGATTCTCTGGGCCGGCCTCTGGATGGCAAGGGCCCCATCCATCCCGAAGCTTATTTTCCCCTGCATAGCCAGCCGATGAATCCGCTGGACCGTTCGCCGGTCAAGCAGGTGCTGGATGTGGGCGTACGCGCCATCAATGGCCTGCTGACTGTCGGGCGTGGCCAGCGGCTGGGCCTGTTTGCCGGCTCGGGCGTCGGCAAGTCGGTACTGCTGGGCATGATGGCGCGCTTTACCCGCGCCGATGTGGTGGTGGTGGGGCTGATTGGCGAGCGGGGTCGCGAGGTCAAGGACTTCATCGAAAACATCCTGGGCGAGGAGGGTATCGCCCGCGCCGTGGTGGTGGCCGCCCCGGCGGACATGCCGCCGCTGATGCGTCTGCACGGTGCGGCTTATGCCACGGCACTGGCTGAATATTTCCGCGCGCAGGGCAAGGACGTGCTGTTGCTGATGGACTCTGTCACCCGCTATGCCATGGCCCAGCGCGAAATCGCCCTGGCCATCGGCGAGCCGCCAGTGACCAAGGGCTACCCGCCGTCAGTATTTGCCCGGCTGCCGCAGCTGATCGAGCGCGCCGGTAATGCCGCCAACGGTGGTGGTTCCATCACTGGCTTCTATACCGTGCTGTCCGAAGGCGACGACCAGCAAGACCCGATTGCCGACTCGGCACGGGCCATTCTGGATGGCCACTTTGTGCTGTCGCGCGAACTGGCCGAGGCCGGGCACTATCCGGCCATCGATATCGAGCAGTCCATCAGCCGGGTGATGGTGGATGTGGTGCCGCCCAAACAGATGGACCAGGCGCGCTATTTCAAGCAGCTGTATTCGCGTTATCAGCGCAATCGCGACCTGATCAGCGTGGGGGCCTATGTACCGGGCTCGGACCCGGTGCTGGACGAAGCCATGCGTCGCCAGTTGCAGATGACCAGCTTTCTGACCCAGCCCATGCACGAGTCACAGGACTACACCACCAGCCAGTTGCAACTGGACAGTGTGCTGTCGTAAGCGGCTAAGCCATGGCGCAAAGCAAATACACTTTTCTGATCCAGCTGGCCGAGGACAAACAGGCCGCCGCCGCCGAACGCATGCGTCAGGCGCAGGCCAAGGTGCTGGAGGCAATGAACCGGCAGGAGCAGCTGGAAAATTTCCGCAATGAATACCGCGAGCGCTTAACCACCGGCGGAATGAAGGGCATGAGCATTGCCCAGTGGCAGGACTTTCAGAAATTCCTTGGCCGGCTCGACGAAGCCGTACGTATCCAGCAGGGCGATACCGAATTCGCCAAGCAGCGTTTCATCATGGAACGCCAGGCCTGGCGCAACGAGCATAAAAAGCTCAAGGCCTATGAAAAGCTGCTGGAGCGGGAGCGCGAGCGCGAACAGCTGGTGCAGGCGCGGCGCGAGCAGAAAACCACCGATGAATTTGCCACCCGCCGCTTCTGGGACCAGACCCACGGCGAGGACTGAGCCTCGCCGCTGTTGTCACTGGCTCAGGCCTGCAGCAAATGGGCGCGGCCTTGCACCGTCAGCCCCACCATGCTGCCACATGCTGGCAGCGGCCAACTGGCGCTACGCAACTGCAGCGGGCTGCTCAGTTGTGGCAATTGCAGGCTGAGCAGGCTGGAATGGCCGCCAAAATCACACTCCACCACTTGTGCCATCACCGCTGGCGCGGCGTCAGCCTCGGCCTGCAGCGACAGTTGCTCCGGGCGCAGCATGATGCTGCCCTCGCCACAGAACTGTCCGTCATTGATGGCAATCTCCCCCAGCGCACAGTGCGCCCGGCCAGCCTTGATCTGTGCCGGCAGGATCAGTGCCTCGCCCAGAAACAATGCCGTAATCTCGTCGGCCGGCTGGCTGTATAGCTGCTGTGGCGTGCCGGACTGGATCAGCCTTCCCTGACGCATCACGGCCAGCTGGTCGGCAAAGGACAGCGCCTCGGCCTGGTCGTGGGTGACCAGAATGGCGCTGATGCCGGCCTCGCCCAGCAGCTGCGCCACCATCTTGCGCATGGCTGCGCGCAAGCCGGTGTCCAGTGCCGAGAAGGGTTCATCCAGCAGCATCAGCTGTGGCTGTTGTGCCAGTGCCCGGGCCAGCGCCACGCGCTGCTGCTGGCCGCCAGACAGTTCATGCGGCCAGCGCTGCAGCATGTGCTGCTCCAGCGCCACCATCTCTACCAGCTCGGCGATGCGCTGCTGGCGGGCAGGTCCCTTGTCTGACAGGCCAAAGCCGATATTGTCGGCCACCGTCAGGTGGGGAAACAGTGCGCCATCCTGCGCCACATAACCGATGCGGCGCAGATGAGCGGGCAGGGCGCGGCCATCTGCGGCCAGGGTCTGGCCGTTCAGGCTGATGCTGCCGCTGTCGGGAAACTCGAAGCCGGCGATCATGCGCAGCAGGGTGGTCTTGCCCGATCCGGAAGGGCCGACAATCGCCAGCCGGCTGCCGGCGGTGGCATGCAGGGAAACATGGTCGACAGCCTTGACGCTGCCGTAGTGTTTGCTCAGTTCGTGCAGATGCAGGGAGGTCATCGTCCAGCAGTCCGTTTGGAATGGTGATGGAGCAGCCAGGTCAGCGGCAGCGACAGCAGCACCATCAGCAGCGCATAGGGCGCAGCGGCAATGTAGTCGATTTCGCTGGTCATGGCCCAGAAGCCGGTGGCCAGGGTGCGGGTGCCGTTGGGTGCCAGCAGCAGGGTGGCGGTCAGCTCGTTGCTGATGGCCAGAAACACCATGGCCATGCCGGCAGCCGCACCGGGTGCGGCCAGCCGCAGGGTGACCCGCCACAATGCCTTGCCGGGTGTGCAGCCCAGGCTGCGTGCCGCGTATTCCAGCTCGGCCGGTGCCTGGGCGATGCCGGCGCGCAGGCTGATCAGGGCGCGTGGCAGGAACATCAGCAAATAGGCCAGCAGGATGGTCAGCACTGTCTGGTACAGCGGCCGGGCAAAGTTGATGGTAATGGTCACCAGCGCCAGCGCAGTAACGATGCCGGGCAGGGAGCTGGTGATGTAATTGCAGCCCTCCTGCAGGCGTTGCAGGCGGCTGGGGGCGCGCACGGACAGCCAGGCCAGCGGGATGGCTGCCAGCACCGTGAGCAGGGCTCCGGCGGCGCCAAACAGCAAGGTCTGCCGCAGCGCTGGCCACAGCGCATCGTTCTGCCATGCTTCGCGTCCGCCAGACCACAGCCAGTGGCCCAGTGTCAGCAGCGGCACGCCCAGGGTCAGTGCTGCCGTTGCCAGGCACAGCAGCAGGGCCGGCAGGCCCCAGCGCCAGCCCAGCCTGGTTGGTACTGTCTGGCGTGCCGAGCCCGAACCTACGCGGGCGTAACGCGCATTGCCACGGGTGGCGGCTTCCGCGCTGAGCAGCAGCAGACAGCACAGCGCCAGCACGCCCGCCAGCATATTGGCGGCCGGGCCGTTAAAGCTGGACTGGAACTGGTCAAAAATCGCGGTGGTGAAGGTGTCGAAGCGGATCATGGCATACAAGCCATACTCGGCCAGCAGGTGCAGGCTGACCAGCAAACCACCGCCCCAGATCGCCAGGCGCAGTTGCGGCAGGGTGACACGCCGGAATCTCGCCCACGGGGCCAGGCCCAGCGCCGCGGCACTATCTTCCAATGCCGGGTCCATGCGCCGCAGCGCGGCGGCGGCCGGCAGATAGATAAACGGGAAATAGGCGATGACAGACAACAGCACAGCCGCCGCCAGGCCGTTGAAGGCGGGCAGCAGGCTGATCCAGGCATAGCTGTGCACAAAGGCGGGTACGGCCAGTGGGGCAATGGCCAGTGCCGACCACACGCGTCGGGCCGGCAAGTCGCTGCGCTCGGTCAGCCAGGCCATGGCAATGCCCAGCGCCACGCACAGCGGCAGCGTCAGCACCACCAGCAGGCTGGTGTTGAACAGCAATTCACCCACGCGCGGGCGGAATACCAGCCTGGCCACCGTCTCCCAGCCGGTCTGGATGGAAATGACGATGATGAAGGCCAGCGGCAGCAGCGCCAGCAGTGAGACCAGCAGCGAACTGCCGCTGAGCCACAGTGGCAGCCGCCGCCCCGGCAGCTGCAGGCCCGGAGTGGTGGCTGGGTGGGTAACATCGGCTACCGCGGTGGCAGCCGATGTGCTGGATGACGAGCTGGGCATGGTGTTACAGCAGGCCGGCCTGGGTCATCAGCTCAACCGTCTTGCGGCTGTTCAGGCGGGAAGCATCGATCTTGGGCGCATCCAGATTCTTCAGCGGCACCAGCTTGGGGTTGGACTGTGCGCCCAGGCCCACGGCGTACTCAAAAGAATTCTCGGTACGCAGGATGTCCTGACCACCCTTGCCGGTAACCCATTTCAGGAAGGCCTGGGCTTCTTCCTTGTGTTTGCTCGAAGCCAGCACGCCGCCACCGGACAGGCTGACAAAAGCACCCGGATCTTGTTGCTTGAAGTAGTGCAGCGCGGTGTTCTTGCTGTTTTCACCCGTCTTGCTCTGGTCGCCGAAGTAGTAATAGTGATAAATCACGCCGCCATCGATCTGGCTGGCATTCACCGCCTTCATCACCACGCTGTTGCCCTTGTAGGGCAGGGCGTTGGTTTTCATGGCTTTCAGCCAGGCCAGCGTGGCTGCCTCACCTTTTTGTTCCAGCAGGGCGCTGACAATGGCCTGGAAGTCGGCACCGGCCGGAGCCGCAGCCCAGCGGCCTTTCCATTCCGGTTTGGCCAGATCCAGCAGCGACTTGGGCAGCTCTTTCTGGTTCAGACGGTTCTTGTTGTAAACAAATACGGTGGAGCGCGCGGCAATGCCCACCCATTTGCCCTGGGCCGGGCGGTAAGCGGGGTCAACCTGGGCCAGCGTGGCCGGTGCCAGCGGTGCCAGCAGCTTGGCATTGTCTACCAGCACCATGGCCGGCGAATTCTCGGTCAGAAATACATCAGCCGGCGAGGAAGCCCCTTCCTGCACGATCTGGTTGCCCATTTCGCTGTCGCTGCCATTGCGCACCGTTACCTTGATGCCGGTTTCCTTGGTGAAGCCTTCCACCCAGGATTTGGTCAGGCTTTCATGCTGGGCGTTATACACCACGATACCTTCGGCGCTGGGGGCGGCGTGGGCGCTGCCAGCAAACAGGCTGGCGAGCAACAGGGTGATTTTGGCAAAGCGGGAGGAAGGGCTGGACATCTGGACGGTGCTCCTTGCTGAAAACTGAAAGGAAAGGCCGGGCCGGCGACAATACTTGGATTCATCGTCGGCGCTGACGCTGGAAGGCACTCATTGTAATGCAAAAGATAATGATTCGCATTAATAAAATTAATTGATGATGATTTGGCCGGCTGCGCGCTGTCAGTCTGCAGCTGGCATGCTAATTGCTGCTATGCCTGCATCTTTCCTAGGGGTTTCGGCCATGACGATTACCGTAATTCCGGCGACCAGCGCCAAAACTGCCATGCCGCAAGGGCAGGTGGACGCCAGTCCGCAAGATGGTGGCGGCCTGTTTGCCAGCTTGCTGGGAGCGCAGATCGGCAACCTGAGCAATGCCTTGTCCGGCCAGTCCGCTGGCAGCAGCGACGACAGCAAAGGCAAGCAGAGCAAGGATTCTGCGGCGTCTGATGATGCAAGTGCCGCCGATACCTCTCCCAATATGCTGCTCGCCGCCTTGCCCATGCTGCCGGCGGCCTTGCCGGTGCAGCCGGTACAGGACAAGCCTGCCGTCAGTACCACGCCTGGTGATGTTGCGACTGCCACAATCAAGGACGTGGCTATTGATCCACTGCTGCAGGGTGCGGCGGCACTGAAGCGTCAGCACGGCCTGTCAGCGCAAGAATTGCCGGCCAATGACGGCACTGCGCAGCAATTCTTGCCGCCCAATGCCGATCAACTGGCATCGGCCAGCCAAAGTGCCAACCAGGCGGCGCAGACCGCACAGGCCAGCCAGACCAAGATGTTGACCATCTCCCAGCCGATGACCGACCCCAATTGGTCAAAGGCCCTGGGGGATCAGGTGATGTCCATGGTCAGCATGAAAATGGACAAGGCCACCATTCAGGTCAATCCACCGCAATTGGGGCCGGTGGAAGTCACGCTGAAAATGAATGGCAATGACCAGGCGCAGGTGATTTTTACCTCAGCCGTGCCGGCAACCCGTGAAATAATCGAAAACAACATGCCGAAACTGGTTTCCATGATGGCTTCCAGTGGTATAGCTCTTGCCGATGCACAGGTTTCCAGCGGACAATCCGGGAATCGGCAACAGCAATTCAACCAGAACCAGAATGGCCGCCGCCAGAATGCCGCTGGCAACGATGAAGACGACACGCTGGCAGCCATCCAGTCCGCACGAGGGATACTCAGTATCTTTGCCTGATTTTGCTCAAAAGGGGGCTCTATTCAGTTCGTGCGGAAATCTGGAAAATAAAATAGGGAAATGGCTTAAGCTTTCCCTATAAACCTAACGTACGGACTGATGACCCATGGCAGAAGACAAAAAAGCGGAAAAAGCGGACAAGGGCGAGAAAAAAGCGGGCGGGGGCAACAAGCTGATGCTGGTGGTGGTTATCCTGCTGGTCTTGGTACTGGCCGGCATGGGCGGTCTCGCCTATGTGATGTTCAGCAATATGAACAAGCCGCATGACGGGGCCGCACAGACCGAACAAACCAAAGAAAAACCGAAGAAGAAAAAAGAAGGCCCGCCTATCTTCGAAAAACTGGAAACCTTTGTTGTCAATCTGTCTGGTGGTGATGGCAGCCTGCTGCAAGTGGACATGCAGGCTGAACTGGGCGATGAAGAAGCCAAGAAAAAATTCACTGACTACATGCCCAAGATTCGCAGTGCGCTGATTCTGCTGCTGTCGTCCAAGTCGGCCACCGAGCTGGCCACCCCGGATGGCAAGGTGAAGCTGAAGGCGCAGGTGAAGCAGATCATCAACGAGTCCATGGATGCTGGCGAAGAAGAGCCGGTGCAAAGCGTACTCTTCACTTCCTTCATCATTCAGAAGCAGTAAGCGATGGGCGACGATATCCTGTCCCAGGAAGAGGTGGACGCCCTACTCAGGGGCGTCACCGGCGAGGACGAAGATGATGACAGCGCGCAGGACTCGCAAGGTGTCCGCGGCTACGATATCGGGCGGCAGGAGCGCATTGTGCGCGGCCGCATGCCGACGCTGGAAATCATCAACGAACGTTTTGCCCGCAACCTGCGTATAGGCCTGTTCAATTTCATCCGGCGCAATGCGGAAATTTCCGTGGGCCCGGTACGGGTGCAGAAGTACAGCGAATTCATTCGCAATCTGGTGGTTCCCACCAACCTCAACCTGGTGCATGTCAAACCGCTGCGCGGTACCGGGCTGCTGATTTTTGACCCGGATCTGGTTTTCCTGATCGTCGATAATCTGTTTGGCAGCGATGGGCGCTACCATGTGCGCGTGGAAGGGCGTGATTTCACCCCGACAGAGCAGCGCATCATCCGCCGCCTGCTCGAGGTGGTGTTTTCCGAATGCCAGAAAGCCTGGGAACCGGTACACCCCATCGAATTCGTTTACCTGCGCTCGGAAATGAATACCCAGTTCGCCAACATCGCCACCCCCACCGAAGTGGTGGTGGCCATGACCTTCCATATCGAGCTGGGTGCCGGGGGCGGCGATTTTCACATCTGTCTGCCATACTCCATGGTCGAGCCGATTCGCGACGTGTTGTCCAGCACCATGCAGGCCGACCGTACCGAAGTGGACAACCGCTGGGTCAGCCTGATGACGCACCAGGTACAGGCGGCCGAAGTGGAACTGGTGGCGACCCTGGCCGAAACCAAGGTCACGCTGGGGCAGATTCTCAATTTGAAAAACGGTGACGTGGTGATGCTGGATGTGCCGGAGGCTGTCGTGGTCGACGTGTCCGGCATTCCGGTACTGGAGTGCCACTATGGCACCGTGCAGGGGCGATACGCCCTCAAGGTAGACAAGGTATTGGCCGGGGCTGGTGAATTCGCCGAGCCCGCAGGAGACAACAAGCAATGACTGAGCAGCTAGAAGAAGGCCAGACCGCCGGGGCGGCCGACGACGAAGTATCCATGGATGACTGGGCCGCCGCCATGGCGGAGCAGGAAACCACCGATGCCGAACAGAGTGCGGCCTCGGTGCAGCCGGCAACCAATCTGTTCCAGGAACTGGGGGCCGGCAGCGAGTCCTCGTTGAACGTGCCCAGCAATCTGGACATGATTCTCGACATCCCGGTGCAGCTGACGGTAGAGCTGGGCCGCACCAAGATCGCCATCCGCAACCTGCTGCAGCTGGCGCAAGGCTCGGTGGTGGAACTGGACGGGCTGGCTGGCGAGCCGATGGATGTGCTGGTCAACGGCTGCCTGATCGCCCAGGGTGAGGTGGTGGTGGTGAACGACAAGTTCGGTATCCGCCTGACCGACATCATTACCCCGGCGGAACGCATCCGCCGCCTGCAGAAGTAATGCGCCTATCCTGCCGCCTGTCAGGCCGGCTGGCAGCGTTCTGTCTGCTGTCGGCTTCCGGCATTACCGCCGCTGCGGCATCGGCTCCGGCGGTGCTGGTGGCTGCCTCAAGCCCGACACCTTTTTCCAGCCTGTTGCAGGTGATTCTTGGCCTGGCCGTGGTGCTGGGGGCGATTGTCGGCCTGGCCTGGCTGTTTCGCCGCATGTCGGGCGGCATGCTGGGCGGCTCCAACCGCCTGCGCGTGGTCAGCGGCGTGCTGGTTGGCCAGCGGGAAAAAGTGGTCATCGTCGAGCTGGAGGGGGAGTGGCTGGTACTGGGTGTCACCAGCCATAGCGTCAATCTGCTGACCAAGATGGACCGCCCGCCCGATGCCGGTGCCGAGGTCGTGCCGCCGGGCGAACCCTTTGCCCGCTGGCTGAAGGCCGCCATGGACAAGGGGCGTCAGCAATCCGAAGCCGTAAACAAATAATGAAACCTTTCTTTAGACTATTGCCACTCTTGTGGCTGGTCCTGCCATTGTTCAGCCAGGCCACCGGCCTGCCCTTGATGACCAGTACCCCCGGGGCTGGTGGCGGTCAGAATTATTCGCTGTCGCTGCAGATGCTGTTGTTCATGACGGCGCTGGGTTTTATCCCGGCCATGCTGCTGATGACCACGGCCTTTACCCGTATCGTCATCGTGCTGTCCCTGCTGCGCCAGGCGATGGGGGTGACGCAGTCGCCGCCCAATCAGGTGATTCTGGGGCTGTCGCTGTTTCTGACCCTGTTTGTGATGGGGCCCACCTTCGATCAGGTATACAGCAAGGCCTGGGCACCGTTTTCTGATGACAAGATCAGCTTCAATCAGGCGGTGGACGAAGCCAGCAAGCCGATGAAGGCTTTCATGCTTAGCCAGACGCGCGAAAAGGATCTGGCCTTCTTCGTCGAGATTTCGCGTTCGGAAAAGCCGGCCAGCAAGGCTGATGTGTCGATGAAGACGCTGATTCCCGCCTATGTCATCAGTGAATTGAAAACCGCCTTCCAGATCGGCTTCATGGTGTTCATTCCCTTCATGATCATCGACCTGGTGGTGGCCAGCATCCTGATGGCGATGGGGATGATGATGGTGTCGCCGGTCACCATTTCCCTGCCATTCAAGCTGATGCTGTTTGTGCTGGTGGACGGCTGGACCCTGCTGATGGGTTCGCTGGTACAAAGCTTTTATACCGGCTAGCCGACATGGAAAACTTCACACTGCAGCCCGAACATCTGCCCGACTGTCATGCCCTGCTGGCGGACTGTGTGGCGAACTTGCCGGATGACTGTTATTCCCTGCCGGCACGCCTGGCCTGGGCCGGTATCTGGGATGAAGACAGCCGCCTTGCCTGGGAAGGCCGGCTGGCAACTGCCTGGAGCGTGGGCATCCGCGATGGCGGCCACTTGCTGGCATTTGCCTGGCTGACACAGGCGGGCGAGCTCGACATGCTTTATGTTGCTCCCTGGGCGCAGCGGCGCGGGCTGGCCTTGCAGATGATTCACCACCTTGAGACCGCCGCTGCCACTGCCGGCGTGACTGCCCTGCATGCCTGGGCCAGCCATGCTGCGAAACCGGTGCTGGAGCGGGCCGGCTATGCGGTGCTCAGGCCCAATCGCGTCGAGCGCGACGGTATTGCGCTGGAAAACTGGCTGATGGCCAAGGGCGGCTGGCAAGAGCCTGCTGCAGCAAGGAGCGAAGCATGAGTCCGGAACTCGTCATCAATATCGTACAGAATGCGCTGTACATCCTGATCATCGTCTCGGCCCCGGTACTGCTGGTGTCGCTGGTGGTGGGTCTCTTGGTCAGCGTGCTGCAGGCCGCGACCCAGATCAATGAAATGACGCTGACCTTCATCCCCAAGCTGCTGGCCATGTTCCTGGTGCTGGTGCTGGCCGGACCGTGGATGCTCAACACCCTGGTGGAGTACACCACCCGGCTGTTTCAGAGCATTCCCAGCGTCATCGGCTGAGCCGGCGCGCCATGTTCAGCATTTCTGATGCGCAGATCAATGTGCTGGTCGCCATGTTTGCCTGGCCGTTTGCCCGCATCATCGGCCTGTTTCTGGTCGAACCCTTGTATGCCTACCGTGGCGTGCCGCGCCGTTTCAAGGCCGGCTTCGCCCTGATGCTGACCATACTGGTGGTGCCGCTGCTGCCACCCACCCCCGCCGTACCGGTGATTTCCGCAGCCGGCATCGCCATCCTGTTCCAGCAATTGCTCATCGGCCTGGCCATGGGTTTTGTCATGCGCCTGACCATGACCGCAGTGGAAATGGCCGGCTTCATCATGGGTGCGCAGACCGGTCTGGGTTTTGCCATGTTCTTCGACCCCATGCACGCGGCCCAGGTGCCGGTGGTGTCCCAGCTGCTGTCGATGTTCGTGTTTCTGCTGTTTCTCACTTTCGATGGCCACCAGGTGGTGCTGTCCACGCTGGTGGAAAGCTTCCAGGTGCTGCCCATCGGCATGAGCATGCCGGCCCAAGGTTTGAAGGCGCTGGTGCTGTGGGGCGGCCATATCATTTCCTGGGGCGTGTGGCTGTCGATGCCGGTGATCGCCGCCTTGCTGGTCACCAACCTGGCCATCGGCGTGATGACGCGCGCGGCCCCGCAATTCAATATTTTTACCTTCGGCTTCCCGCTGACGTTGATGATAGGTTTCATCACCATCTATCTCACGCTGCCCTTGATGGTGCCGGCCATCGAACAGATTTATGGCCAGGCCTTCACCTTCATGCTGGCCATGCTGAAGGCGAAATAGCTTTCTGCTAGAATAGCGGCCAACTTTTCTGGCATTAAACCGGCCCGGTCGGGCCACACGAGATTGAGGCAATTATGGCAGGTCATAGCAAATGGGCTAACATCCAGCACCGCAAGGGTCGTCAGGATGCCAAGCGCGGCAAGATCTTCACCCGTCTGATCAAGGAAATCACCGTTGCTGCCAAGATGGGCGGCGGCGATGTCAACATGAACCCGCGCCTGCGGCTGGCAGTGGACAAGGCCAAGGCCGAATCCATGCCCAAGGACAATATCGATAACGCCATCAAGCGCGGCACCGGCCAGCTGGAAGGCGTTGACTATGTTGAATGCCGTTACGAAGGCTACGGCATTGGCGGTGCTGCCGTGATGGTGGACTGCCTGACCGACAACAAGACCCGTACCGTGGCCGATGTGCGTCATGCCTTCTCCAAGTACGGCGGCAATATGGGTACCGACGGCTGCGTGGCCTTCCAGTTCAGCCATTGCGGTTTCCTGGTGTTTGCACCGGGTGTGGATGAAGACGCACTGATGGAAGCGGTGCTGGAGTGCGGTGCCGAAGACGTGATCACCAATGACGACGGTTCCATCGAGGTGATTACCGGCCCCTACGAATTCAGCGATGTGAAACAGGCGCTGGAAGACAAGGGTTTCAAGGCGGAAATGGGCGAAGTCACCATGAAGCCGCAAAACGAAACCGAACTGGCCGGCGAAGACGCCATGCGCATGCAAAAGCTGCTGGATGCGCTGGAAGACCTGGACGACGTACAGGACGTGTACACCTCGGCCACGCTGCTGGACTGATCGGCCGCTGCTGTCACTGCAAGGCTTGCCTGCCGGCAAGCCTTTTTCATGTCCGTCATTTGCCGCGCATCAGCATCAGCATCAGCATCGGCAGCCGCGCTGCCACAGTGTAAACTTCAGCCATGCCGGCGTTGTGCGCCGGCTCACCATCCTGCGAAAGAATCTTCCATGTACCAGAGCCATGCCGAGCGTCGCCGCCGCCTGATGCTGCAGATGGGGGAGGGCATTGCCATTCTGCCCACCGCGCCCGAAGCGGTGCGCAATGCCGACAACCACTATCCCTATCGCGCCGACAGCCATTTCCTCTACCTGACCGGCTTTGCCGAACCGGAAGCCGTGCTGGTGCTGGATGCTGCCCTGGGCAAGTCCATTTTGTTCTGCCGTGAAAAGAATATTGAGCGCGAGGTGTGGGAGGGTTTCCGCTTCGGGCCGGATGGTGCCCGCGAAGCCTTTGGCTTTGACGAAGCCTACCCGCTGGCCGAACTGGACCTGCGTCTGCCCGACCTGCTCAGCGGTCAGAAGGCGCTGTGGTGGAATGTCGGCCGTGATGCGGCTTTTGACGTGCGCGTCAACGGCTGGCTGGAAAGTGTGCGCCAACGCTATCGCAGTGGCGAGCAGCCGCCGGCGCTCTATCACGACCTGCGCTGGCCGCTGGATGAGATGCGCATGGTCAAGGACGCTGGCGAATGTGCCATGCTGCGCCGTGCCGGCCAGGTGTCCGCACAGGGCCATCTGCAAGCCATGCGCACCACGCGACCGGGCATGATGGAATACCAGGTGGAAGCGGAAATCCTGCACACCTTTATCCGCCATGGTGCGCGCTATCCTGCCTATGAAAGCATTGTTGCCGGTGGTGCCAATGCCTGCACCCTGCACTATGCCGCCAATAATGCGCGGCTGAACGATGGCGAGCTGTTGCTGATCGATGCCGGTTGCGAACTGAACGGTTACGCCGGTGACATTACCCGTACCATTCCGGTCAATGGCAAGTTCAGTGCTGCCCAGCGTGATGTGTATGAAATCGTGCTGGCGGCGGAACTGGCCGGCATCGCTGCGGTCAAGCCTGATGCGCTGTGGAATGCCCCTGGCGACGCCGCGCTCAAGGTGCTGGTGCAAGGCATGCTGGATTTGCAGCTGCTGAGCGGCACGGTGGATGGCGTGATCGAATCGGGTGCCTTCCGCCAGTTTTACATGCATGGCATTGGCCACATGATCGGCCTGGACGTGCATGATGTCGGCCAGCGCAAGCTTGGCGGCCAGTGGCGCAGCTACCAGCCCGGCATGTGCACCACCATCGAACCCGGTCTGTATATCCGCCCGGCCGATAATGTCCCCGCTGCCTTGCACAATATCGGCATCCGCATCGAAGACGATGTGCTGGTGACCGCAGATGGCCGCGAGGTGTATACCGCCGACGTACCCAAAGAAATCGACGAAATTGAAATACTGATGCAGGGCGTCTGAACATGAAAGCTACAGACAAGCAAACGGGTCTCCCGTGTGGCCACGATGGCGGCGAGCATGCTGACATCATCATTGTGGGTGGTGGGCCGGTGGGCGCGCTGGCCGCGTTGCGGTTTGCCGCAGCAGGTCGCCGTGTACTGCTGGTGGAGGCAAGGGCCAAGGATGCGCCGCTGACCGATGCGCGCGCACTGGCCTTGTCCTGGCATAGCCGGACGGCACTGGCCGCAGCGGGTGCCTGGCCGGATGATTTGCCGGCCAGCGTCATCGACACCGTCCATGTATCGCAACAAGGCGCATTTGGCCGTACCCGGCTGGACTGTGCCGACCTGAAACTGCCGCACCTGGGCGTGGTGGTGGATTACCCGGCGCTGACACTGGCCATCAATGCCCAGCTGGAGCAGGCCGGCGTGCAGGTCTGGTGGCAAACCCGCGTTGAAGCGGTGAACAGCCTGGGCTGCTATGCCTCGGTGAAAACCAGCGGCGTGCATGGCGACATCAGCCTGACGGCCCGGCTGGTGGTGCTGGCCGAGGGCGGTGCGCTGGCTGACAGCCTGCCCGGCATCAAGCGGCTGGTGCACGATTATCAGCAGTGCGCGGTACTGGCCGAGGTCACCACCGAACAGCCGCCGGCCGGCATTGCCTATGAACGATTTTCACGGCAGGGGCCGTTTGCCCTGTTGCCGCATGGCGACCACTACATGCTGGTGTGGACCCGCAGCCACGACGATGCCAAAGCCCTGCAACAAGCGCCTGACGAACAGGTGATGGCCGAGCTGCAGCAGGCGTTTGGCGAGCGCCAGGGCAAGGTACTGGCCATTGGCCCGCGTGCCAGTTTTCCGCTGGCACTGCGCCAGGTCAACCGCGTCAGCAGCGGCCGGGTGGTCTTGATTGGCAATGCGGCGCAGACCATGCATCCGGTGGCGGCGCAGGGCTTGAATCTGGGCCTGCGCGATGCTCTCGGCCTGGCCGATGCACTGGAAGGCATCCGCGATCCGGGCGATGCCGCAGCGCTGGCAGTCTATGCCGCCAGCCGCAAGCTGGACAGCCATGCCGTGGTCGGCTTTACCCATGGGCTGATCAAACTGTTTGACGGCGACTCCACCCTGGTCAGCGCCCTGCGCGGAGCCGGCATGAGCGCGCTGGACAGCGTACCGCCGCTGCGACGCGCCTTTGCCCGCCATCTGGTATTCGGGCTATAGAAAGCACTTCATGACACAGTACGACGTGATCATCGTGGGCGGCGGGCTGGTGGGTGCCAGCCTGGCGCTGGCGCTGGCCGACAGCGGCAAGAAAATTGCCCTGCTGGAAGGATCAGCCGCCCGCTTTGATGATCTGGAACAGGGCTGGGATGCGCGCATCTACGCCGTCAGCCCGCTCAACCGCCGTTTTCTGGAACAACTGCAGGCCTGGCCGGACATGGCGCGCATCGGCACCATCGCCAGCATGGATGTGCGCGGCGATGCCGGCGGCCGCATCCAGTTTGCCGCCAGCGATGCCGGTGCCAGTGCGCTGGCCTGGATTGTGGAAAACCGCTGGCTGCTGGCCAGCCTGTGGCAGCGGCTGGCCAGCAGCAGCGTCGACTGCTTCACCGGCGTGCGGCCGCTGGCCCTGGATACCACGGCCACTACTGCCAGCCTGAGCCTGGACGATGGCCGTGTGCTGCAGGCCAGTCTGGTGGTGGGCGCGGACGGTGCCAATTCCTGGGTGCGCCAGCAAACCGGCCTTGCCGCCAGCATCAAGCCTTATGGCCAAAGCGGCGTGGTGGCCAATTTTGCCTGTGAAAAACCGCATGGCGATATCGCCCGCCAATGGTTTACCGGTGACAGCATTCTGGCCTGGCTACCGATGGCGGGTAATCGCATTTCCATGGTGTGGTCCAGCCCGCGTCCGGATGAGCTGATGGCGCTTTCCGGCGAGCAGCTGTGCGCCCGGGTAGCGGCAGCCGGCAATCACCAGCTGGGCCATCTGAGCCTGCTCGGTCCGGCCGCTGCTTTTCCCTTACGCCTGATCCAGCCCGCAGCCGTGGTAAGCCAGCGGCTGGCACTGGTGGGAGATGCTGCCCACACCGTGCACCCGCTGGCCGGGCAGGGGGTCAACCTGGGCTTTCAGGACGCCGCCCAGCTGGCCGCGATGCTGGCCAGTGCCAGCGATGCCGGCGACTGGATGCTGCTGCGCCGCTACGAGCGCTCCCGCCGCGAAGCGGTGAAAACCATGCAGTTTACCTGTGACAGCCTGTATCGGCTGTTTCACACCGAACACCTGCCGGGATTGTCCTGGTTGCGCAATACCGGCCTGACGCTTACCAACCGGCTGACACCGCTGAAGCGGCAGTTTGCCCGTCATGCCATTGGCTTCTGAACCCAAGGAATCTGAATGAAAACCACCGTAAAAGCCCTGGCGCTGGCCGCCTCCATGCTGCTTAGCCTGACCGCCTGCAATGCCAATGCCACCCCCAATGGCAGCGAGCAGGTGAAAAAAGCCTTCAGCACCCGCTTCCCCACCCGTGAAGTGCTGAGCGTGAGCGAAACCCCGGTCAAGGGCGTGTATGAGGTGGTGGTGAAGGGCAAGCAGATCGTGTATACCGACGCCGAGGCCAAATACCTGTTTGTCGGTGACCTGATCGATACCGAAGCCAAGTCCAGCCTGACTGAAAAGAAAATGGCCGAGCTTAACCGCGTCGACTTCAACAAGCTGCCGTTCAAATACGCCATCAAGGAAGTGCGCGGCAACGGTTCCCGCAAGCTGGCGGTGTTCACCGATCCGGACTGCCCGTACTGCAAGCAGCTGGAGCGCGAAAGCCTGCCGGACATCACCAATGTCACCATTTACACCTTCCTCTATCCGCTGGCCCAGCTGCACCCGGATGCCCCGCGCAAGGCACGCCAGATCTGGTGCTCCAAGGACCGTCTGGCTACCTGGACCGCGTTCATGCGCGATGGCAAGGAACTCACCGGCACCGACAAGTGCGATACCAGCGCGCTGGACAAGATCGAAGCCATGGGTGATGAACTGGGCATTTCCGGCACGCCGGGCCTGATCTTTGCCAATGGCCGGCTGGTGCCGGGTGCCATTGCCAAGGACGACATCGAAAAACTGCTGGATGCCAAGTAAAGCTCATCGCGGAGTGTGGCCCGTTTCATGAAGCTGCCCGCCGGCATGCGCTGGATGCCGGCCCAGTGGCGCTGGGCCGCACTGTCGGAAGGCGACCGCTTGCTACTGGTGCTGAGCCTGTCGCTGCTGCTGCACCTGCCCTTGTTCATGCGGCTGACGCATGAAGGCAGTCTGCGCGGGCAGCCGCAAGCCATGTCGGTGCGGCTGGGGCAGGCAGCGCGGCAGGCCGTGCCACCACCGCAAGCCAGCAAGCCGGCTAGCGTGGCCAGGCTGGTCATCCAGCCGCCACCAGCGCCTCGCCATCGGGCCCAGCTCTTGCTGGCAGCCGCCGCCAAGACGCGGCTGGCGCATGCGGCCAGCGCTGCCGTGGCCAGTCCAGCCACGCCACCGTCTGCCACGCCATCGCAGCTTGCAACACCTCAGCCACCCCTGTCAGACGCTAGCCCGATGCTGGCAGCCAGCCCTGCCAGCGCGTCCCTGGACGATGCTGCCGAGGCGCAGCAGCTGGGACTGGATTTTTACTATGCCGCGCGCCAGCTGGATGTGCTGGCGCTGGAGCAGCTGCCTATCCAGCTGGTCGAGCCTTATGGCCTGGGCATGGACGATGTCGAGGTAAGCTTGCGGGTGTATATCAACGAGCAAGGCGGGGTGGATGCGGTACAGCTGGTGTCGGCGCGGCCGGCCGGGGTCGAGGGGCCGTTGCTGGAAGTGTTCCGTCAGGCGAAGTTTTATCCGGCGATCCGCGATGGTCATCCGGTCAAGAGTTTCAAGGTGATCCGCATCGGCCCGCAAAGCGATGGTGCGATGCCGGGCGACTGAGGGCCTGCGCAGCTCAAGCAGCAGGGCCTGTTTCGTGCTAAATTCAGCCATCCCGGCACAGCCGGGAAGCGGGCCGGCAGCGCAAGGCAGCCGCCCGTGCCATGACAGCGGAACATACCGCTCTTGTTATCTGATCACGAAGTAATCACGAAGGAAGAAGCATGTCTGATCTGAATGCACTGTTCACCCAGGCCCAGGCCGACGTTACCTCGCTGTCCGAGCGTCCGGACAACCAGACCCTGCTGCAGCTGTATGCGCTGTACAAGCAGGCCAGCGAAGGCGATGTCAGCGGCGAGCGCCCGGGCATGATGGACTTCATCAACCGCGCCAAGCACGATGCCTGGGACAAGCTCAAGGGCATGTCCAGCGATGAAGCCAAGCAAGGCTATATCGACGTGGTACAAAAGCTGCTGGCTGAATAACAGCCGCTGCTGTCCGCACCGCCAGCCAGGCTGGCGTGTGATAGAAAAACCGCTGTAACCCTTACCGGGCAGCGGTTTTTCATGCGCTGCGCAGCCAGATGCGCTGCCATGACGGGCCACAGCCATTCCACTTGTTGCAACTGCCAGCCGCCATCCTTGGCGGCTTCATCCAGCCTGCGCAGCAGCAGGATGTCGTGCAGGTCCGGCTGCCGGGCGAATGCCTCCACCTCGGCGGCGCTCATCGGGCCGCCCTGATAAGCCAGGGTGGCGCTGCTGGCGCTGGACAGCTGTTGCAGATAGGTCGGGTCGATGGCGCACAGATAGCGCTTGGCCGCCACATGCATGCCCACCAGCCGGGCGACTCTGGCGGAGAAGCCCAGCTCCAGCAGGTAGTCTGCCCCCAGCCGGTCGTGTGCCTGCACGCCGTACTCACCCATGGCGGTGGCTCCGTCGTGTTCCAGCAGATGGCCGACATCGTGCAGCAAGGCAGCCAGTTGCATCTCCTCGTCACAGCCCCAGTCGCGCGCCAGCGTGGCGGCCTGGATGGCATGGTCGGCCTGGGTAATGGCCTCGCCATAGTGCTGCTGGCCGTGTTCTTGCAGCAGGCGGCGCAGGGTGGCGATGGTATCCGGCATCAGAATACCCTCCGTCCAGCATTCCACACCTGCTGTACCAGCGGTACTTCGGGGTGGCGGCGTACCTGTAGCAGGTCGGCACGCAAGCCGACGGCGATCCGGCCCCGGTCGCTCAGCCCCACGGCCTGCGCCGGATTGTGGCTGACGGTGGCAATGGCCTGCGGCAAGCTCCAGCCGGCCTGTGCCACCAGCAAATACGCGGCGTGCAGCAGGCTGGCCGGCACGTAGTCGGAGGACAGGATGTCCAGCAGGCCGTGTTGCGCCAGCTCCAGCGCGGCGACATTGCCGGAGTGCGAGCCGCCACGCACCACATTGGGTGCGCCCATCACCGTGTGCAAGCCATGCTGGCGCGCGGCCTGGGCGGCTTCGCGCGTGGTGGGGAATTCGGAAATCGCCACGCCGTCCAGCACGGCCTCGCTGATGTGGGACAGGTCGGTATCGTCGTGGCTGGCCAGTGGAATGCCATGCTGGCGCGCCAGTTGCACTACGGCCTGCTTGTGCTGGCCGGCATAGCGCTGCTGCATGCGCTGGCGCTCGCTGACTGCTTCCAGGAAGGTCTGTTCATTCCAGCCAACCTTTTTCTTGCCGTAGTACTTCTTGTATTGCTCGATATCGCGATACTGGCGCTGGCCCGGGGTGTGGTCCATCACCGACACCAGGCGCACGGCGGGATGGCTGATCAGCGGCGTCAATTCTTCCAGCAGGCCGGGGTAGGCCAGTTCGCAGCGCAGGTGGAACAGGTGGCTGGCGCGGAATACGCCTTGCTCCATGCCCAGGTTGATGGCGGCAAAGGCGGTGTGCAGGGTATCGAGCCGTACACTTTCGCCTTCGAGATCGCCCACCGCCAACGCGTCGAATACCGTGGTGATGCCGGCAGCCGCACACTGGGCATCGTGGGTGACCACCGCCGGCAGCATAGGCCAGAGCACGCCGTTGCGCGGCATCAGGTGTTTTTCCAGATTGTCGGTATGGATTTCCACCAGGCCGGGTAGCAGATCGTCGCCGTGGAGGTCTTCACAAGCAGGTGTCGCTGGCGGCAGTGGCTGTTCATGCACGGCGCTGATCAGGCCGTTGTCGATTTCCAGCGCGCCACGCTCGATGATGCGGTCGGCCAGGATCAGGCGGGCATTGTTGAGTATGTGTTTCATCGGGCTTCTTTCGCAATCGGGGCTCAGGCGCACAGGGCGGGGGCCAGCGGTACATCGAAAATGCGGCTGGCGACGGCGGCGCGGGTGTCTTCATCGTGGAAAATGCCCACCAGTGCCGCACCGCGCTGGCGTGCTTCCCGCATCAGCTCGACCACGACGGCGCGATTGGCCGCATCCAGCGAGGCGGTTGGTTCATCCAGCAGCAGGATGGGGCGGGGAGCGATCATGCCGCGGGCGATATTCACCCGCTGCTGCTCGCCGCCGGAAAAGGTGGCCGGTGGCAGCTGCCACAGCCGTTCGCCGATATTCAGCCGCGCCAGCCATTCGCCTGCCTGCTGCTGGGCTTGCTGCACCGAGTAGCCCCATTCCAGCAGCGGTTCGGCCACGATATCCAGTGCCGACACCCGCGGAATCACCCGCAGGAACTGGCTGACATAGCCCAGGGTGTGGCGGCGCACCGCGGCAATTTCATGCGGCCGGGCGGTGGTCATGTCTACCCAGCTGCCCTGGTGCTGGATGCGGATGCTGCCAGCCTGTACCAGGTAGTTGGCATAGAGCGCCTTGAGCAGGGTGCTTTTGCCGGCACCGGATGGGCCGGTCAGCGCCACGCATTCGCCCGCCGCCACTTGCAGCGAGACAGCGGCCAGCACCGGTAAGGCCAGCCCATCCTGCTGGTGCAGGACAAAGGTTTTGCTCAGCTGTTGAGCATCAATCAGTAGCTTCATGATTTCAGGCCTGCAAAATGGAAGACACCAGCAACTGGCTGTAGGGGTGTTGCGGATCATCCAGAATCTGGTCGGTCAGCCCGGCTTCCACCACCCGGCCCTGTTGCATCACCAGCGTGCGTTGGGCCAGCAGCCGCGCCACGCCCAGATCGTGCGTCACCATGATGACGGCGATGCCGGTATCGTGAACCAGCCGGCGCAGCAGGTCGAGAAAGCGCGCTTGTACCGAGACATCCAGTCCGCCGGTGGGTTCATCCATGAACACCAGGCGCGGCTGGGTGACCAGATTGCGGGCGATCTGCAGCCTTTGTTGCATGCCGCCGGAAAAGGCCGTGGGGCGGTCGTCCAGCCGCTCGCGGCTGATTTCCACTTTTTCCAGCCACTGGGCGGCGGTTTCGCGCAGCTGGCCGTAATGGCGCTGGCCCAGCGCCATCAGCCGTTCGCTGACATTGGCCCCGGCCGATACATTCATGCGCAGGCCATCGCGGGCGTGCTGGGTAACAAAGCCCCACTCGCTGCGTGCCAGCCGGCGGCGCTCGGCCTCAGCCAGGGTGGTCAGTTCATGGCTGCTGCCAGCGCGATCGTGAAAGCGCACGCTGCCGGCGTCCGCACTCAGGCGGCCGGCCAGGGTGGACAGCAGGGTGGATTTGCCCGAGCCGGATTCACCGACAATGCACAGCACCTCGCCCTCGTACAGTTCGAAATCAATATCAAAGCAGCCTTGCCCGTTGCCATAGTCCTTGGCCAGGCCGCTCACGCTCAGTACTGGCTGGCTCATGCCTTGCCCTCCTGCTGTTGCTGGCAGTAATCGGTATCGGAGCAGACAAACATCCTGGCTCCAGCATCGTCGGTGATGATTTCATCCAGATAGCTGTCATGGCTGCCGCACAGGGCGCAGGCCTGCTCCCAGCGCTGCACGGTGAAGGGATGGTCATCAAACGCCAGGCTTTCCACCCGGGTATGGGGCGGAATGGCATACAGCCGCTTTTCCCGGCCGGCACCAAACAGCATCAGGGCCGGGCTCAGGTGCAGCTTGGGGTTGTCGAATTTCGGAATGGGCGAAGGCGATGTCAGGTAACGCTCATTGACCATGACCGGGTAGTCGTAGCTGGTGGAAATATGGCCGAAGCGGGCGATGTCTTCGTACAGCTTGACGTGCATCAGCCCGTACTCCTGGTGGGCATGCAGCTTGCGGGTTTCCACCTCGCTGGCTTCCAACGTGCGCAGCGCTTCCGGCTCCGGCACCTGGAACACCATGATCTGCCCCGGCCGCAGCGGGGTTTCCGGTATGCGGTGACGGCTCTGGATCAGGCTGGCTGCCGCCGTGCTGCTGGTGGTGGCCACGCCGGTGACGCGGGCGAAGAAGCGGCGGATGTTGACGGCATTGGTGGTGTCATCCGCGCCCTGGTCGATCACCTTGAGCACATCATCCTGGCCGATGATGCTGGCGGTCAGCTGGATGCCGCCGGTACCCCAGCCATAGGGCAGCGGCATTTCCCGGCTGCCGAACGGCACCTGGTAGCCGGGAATGGCCACCGCCTTGAGCAAGGCACGGCGCAGCATGCGCTTGGTGTTTTCATCGAGAAAAGCAAAATTGTATTGCCATTGGCTATGACAGGCTTCAGTCATGGGCGGCCTCTTGAGGAGAGGATGGGGTGGCCTGGGCGCGCAGGGTGCGGATCAGCGACAGCTCGGCCTGGAAGTCGACGTAATGCGGCAGCTTGAGATGCTGGACAAAGCCGGAGGCTTCCACATTGTCGCTGTGATACAGCACGAATTCCTGCTGCTGGGCCGGGGCATGGGCAGCTTCTCCCAGTTCTTCCGCGCGCAGGCTGCGGTCCACCAGCGCCATGGCCATGGCCTTGCGTTCGGCCTCGCCAAAACTCAGGCCATAGCCACGGGTGAATTGCGGCGGGGCGGTCTTGCTGCCGGCAAACTGGTTGATCATCTGGCATTCGGTCAGGGTGATTTCGCCGATGTCGATGTCGAAGCCCAGCTCTTCCGGGCAAACACTGACACTGACTTCACCCATGCGGATTTCACCGGCAAAGGGGTGGCTTTCGGCATAGCCACGCTGGGTGGAGTAAGCCAGGCCCAGCAGCCAGCCCTCATCTCCACGCGCCAGGTTTTGCAGGCGGGTGGCGCGGTCGGCCGGGAACATCAGCGGCTGGCGGGTGAGGTCGGCCGGTTCCGGGTCGCCGGGCAAGGGTTGCTCGGCTTCGATCAGCCCTTCGGCTGCCAGCACCTCCAGCACGCTGGGCAGTGGCTGCGGTACGCCGCTATCGGCCAGGGCGCAGGGCGGCACATCGCTGCCATGGCCCAGCGAGAAGTCCAGCAGGCGCTGGGTGTAATCGGCGGTGGGGCCAAGTATCTGGCCGCCCGGCACATCCTTGAAGGTGCCGGACACGCGGCGGCGTACCCGCATGGCGGCGGTATCCAGCGGCTTGCTGCTGGCAAAGCGTGGCAGGGTGGTACGGAAGGCGCGCAGCAGGAAGACCGCTTCCACGGTGTCGCCGGCGGCCTGCTTCAGGGCCAGTGCGGCCAGTTCTTCGTCGTAGAGCGAACCTTCCTGCATCACCCTGGCCACGGCCAGGCGCAGCTGCTGGCGGATTTGCCCGAGGCTCAGTTCTGCCAGTGCGCTGTCACCGCGCCGTGCGGCGGCCAGCAAGTCCCAGGAGCGGGCAATGGCGGTTTCGCCACCTTTTACGGCTACATACATGTCAACCCTCCTGTACCACGGTGCTGTGCGGCAGGCCGGCCAGCTGGGTGGCGGAAAGCAGCAGTACATCCACGCCCAGCGGGAAACGGGCATGGTTGGCCTGCCATTGCGTCCAGAACGCTGGCGGCAATCCTGTTGCGCCAAAACGGCGCGGGCTGGCGAAGCCGGGGCCGCTGGCTTCCACCTGTTGCGGGGCAAAGTCGTCCACTTCCAGCAGTACGGTGGCGGAGCGGTCCGGGTATTCCGGGCTGCCGGCGCGCAGGCTGGACAAGGGCGGCAGTGCGCTGCCGGCTGGCAGCAGGATGAAATCGGCCTGTTCCGGCGTGTCCGCCAAGCGCAGTGCGCAATGAAAGCGCAGGCTGGCCAGCGTGGCCTCAGGCAGGGTTGGTGCCCATAGCGTCACATCCTGATCGATCAGGGTGTAGAGCAGCGCGCTGGTGGACGGCTTGAGCCCCGGCAGTGCCGGTGGCAGGCAGGGCAGGGTGCGCGGCAGCAGTGGCTCGGCCAGCGCCGACAGGGCGCAGCGGAATACCTGCTGGCAGTCCTGCACCATATTGTCGAAAGCTTGTTGCAGCATCATTCCCCCCTGACCATGGTAAAGAACTCGACCTTGCTGGCCGCTGCGGCACGGGCGCTCTGTTCGCGCCGCGCTGCCAGTTCCTGTTGCAGCGGCTGCAGCAGCTGTGCCTGCAGTGACGGGTAGTGTTGCGGGTTTTGCAGCAGCGCATCGGCCTGGGCAATCAGCTCGGCATGCTCGCCATCGCTGCCGCGTACCCAGCCATGCCCCAGCCAGCCGGCGATCTGGCAGCTGGCGCGGGTGATGCTGATTTCACCCAGATTGAAGCGGCTGCCGCTGCCACCGCTGCGGCCTTGCAACATCACCAGGCCGGTCTGGGCGCGCCGTAGCCAGCTGATGTCGCCAGCTGGCGGCAGATGCTGGTGCAGCAGTTCGGCCAGCCGTGGTGCCGGGCTGTGCGCCAGCAGGCTGAGCCAGTGTTGTCTTGTCTTGGTTTCCATGTGGGTGGTGAACCTGTGCTGGTTTCAAGAAAAATTCATATAAACGTATAGACGACTGCATGATAATAGCGGCAGTCGATAAGTGAACAGCACGCCAGCGTGAAGTTTTTGTGAAGCTTGGATTGCGCCGCTAGACCTGTTGCGGTGCCGGAGAAAAAAGATGATTGAACGCGGTTCGGGGGTGGCGGTATGGCGTCAGATCGAAAACAGTCTGGCCGAGGAAATTGCCTGCGGCCAGCTGCAGGCCGGTGAGCAACTACCCACCGAGCTGCAGCTGGCGGAGCGCTTTCGCGTCAACCGCCATACCATACGGCGGGCTGTGGCCACGCTGGTGGAGCGCGGCCTGCTGCGGGTGGAGCAGGGGCGCGGCACTTTTGTGCAGGACAATGCCATCGACTACGCCATCAGCAAGCGCACGCGCTTTTCACAGAATATGGCCAGGCAGAATCGCAGTTCGGACATCGACGTGGTGGCCAGTGACAACCTGCCAGCCAATGCCGAGCTTGCCGAGCTGCTGGGGGTGAATGTGGGCGACACGCTGTTTCGCATCAAGACGCTGAGCCGGGTGGAAAGCCGGGTGGTGGACTGCTCCACCATGTTCTTCCCAGCTGCGCGTTTTCCCGATCTGCCGGCCATCTACCAGCAGCAGCGCTCGGTCACCCTTACCCTGCAGCACTTCGGCATCCAGGACTACACCCGGCGCTTTACCCGGGTGACGGCGCGGCTGCCGGACAGCGAGGTGGTGGACTATCTGGGCATTCCCAAGAATCGCCCGGTGCTGCATGTCAAATCGCTGAATGTCGATCCCGATGGCCAGCCGGTGCAGTACGGCATCACCTGTTTCAATGGTGATCTGGTGCAGCTGGTGATGGAGGATCAGTGATGCGCTACGCCGTTTACCTGGCACCTGCCACCGACAGCCGCTGGTGGCAGGCAGGCTGCAGCTGGCTGGGCCATGATGCCGCGCGCGATGTGGCGGTGATGCAGCCGGCGCTCGCCGGCATCAGTGCCGAACGTCTGGCGCTGCTTACCCGCACGCCAGCACGCTATGGCTGGCATGCCACCCTGAAAGCGCCGTTTATACCGGCAACCCATGTCAGCGAAGCCATGCTGTTGCAGCAGTTGCTGGCGCTGGCACAGCGTTTCCAGCCTTTCAGCCTGCCCTTGCAACCGGTCATGCTGGGCGATTTTCTGGCCCTGCGCCCGTCTGCCCCCTGCGCCATGCTGGATGAGCTGGCCAGCAGCTGCGTGGTGGCACTGGATGGACTGGCCGACCGGCAGCAAGCACTGCGACCACGGCCGGGCCTGAGCGAGCGTCAGCAGCAGTTACAGCAACGCTGGGGCTATCCCTATGTGTTCGAGCAATATCGCTGCCACTTCACCCTGAGCGATACGCTGGCCGATGCCGCCGAGGCACAGCAGTTGTTGCACGCTGCCGAGCGCCATTTTGCCGGCCTGCCACCGCTGCTGGTGGACCGGCTGGCCTTGTTTGTCGAGCCGCAGCCGGCAAGTCCCCTGCGCTATCTGGCGAGCTGCACCTTTGCGGGAGAGCTGCTACATGTCGGCTGAACCGGGGAGGCTGTGGTATGTGATGGGGCCGTCGGCGGCAGGCAAGGACAGTGTGCTGGCCTATGTGCGGCAGCAGTTGCCAGCGACGGCCGGTGTGGTGTTCGCCCACCGCTATATCACGCGCGCGGCGGATGCCGGCGGCGAGAACCATATCGCGCTGAGTGGTGAGGAATTCCGTCAACGCCAGGCCAGTGGCTGCTTTGCCCTGTGCTGGCAACGCCATGGCCTGGATTATGCACTGGGGCTGGAGGTGCAAAGCTGGCTGGCGAGCGGGCTGGATGTGGTAGTCAATGGTTCGCGTGCCACCTTGCCCCAGGCGCGGGCGGTGTTTCCCTCGCTGCAGCCGCTGTGGATTACCGCCAGCGCGGCGGTCAGGGCTGCCCGGCTGGCCGCGCGCGGACGGGAGACGCCGCAGCAGATTGCCGCCCGCCTGCGCGAGGCCGATGCCTATCAGCCGCCACAGGACTGTATCGTATTGCAGAATGACGGCGCGCTTGCGCAGGCCGGCGCACGGCTGCTGTCCTTGCTGCAGGCTTGAAGAAGATGCGACAAGGCCGGCCTGCGCCATGATTCTGGCGTGGGCCGGCCTTGTCAGCAGCGAGCAGTCTGACGGGAATCAGGCTGTCTTGATGGCTTCCACCGGATCGACATAGTGGTAGCCCAGATCATCGGCCACCGCCTTGTAGGTGATCTTGCCATGGCACACATTCAGGCCATTGCGCAGATGGGCATTGTCCAGCAGGGCCTGCCGCCAGCCCTTGTTGGCCAGTTCCAGCGTGAAGGGCAGGGTGGCGTTGTTCAGCGCCTGGGTGGAGGTACGGGCCACGCCGCCCGGCATATTGGCCACGCAGTAGTGCACGATGCCATCCACCACGTAGATCGGGTCCTGATGGGTGGTGGCGCGGCTGGTTTCGAAACAGCCGCCCTGGTCGATGGCCACATCCACCAGCACCGCGCCCGGTTTCATATTGCCCAGCATGGCGCGGGTAACCAGCTTGGGTGCGGCGGCCCCCGGAATCAGTACCGCACCGACTACCATATCGGCTTCGCGGATGGATTCGTCGATATTGGCGGTATTGGACACCAGGGTCTTGATGCGGCCGCCAAACACCATGTCGATTTCTTTCAGGCGGGGTAAGGACTTGTCCAGAATGGTGACATCCGCGCCCAACCCGGCGGCCATGCGCGCCGCATTCAGGCCAACCACACCCCCACCGATCACCACCACGCGGGCCGGTGCCACGCCCGGCACGCCGCCCAGCAGCACGCCACGGCCGCCCTGGGCTTTTTCCAGGGCATGCGCGCCGGCCTGAATGGCCATGCGGCCGGCCACTTCCGACATCGGTGCCAGCAAGGGCAGGCCGCCGCGCTCGTCGGTGACGGTTTCGTAGGCAATGGCCACCGCGCCGGATTCGGTCAGCAGCTTGGTCTGCTCCGGGTCCGGTGCCAGATGCAGATAGGTAAACAGGATCTGGCCGGGGCGCAGCATGCGGCACTCCACCGGCTGCGGTTCTTTCACTTTCACCACCATCTCGGCCTTTGAAAATACTTCTTCTGCCGAAGAAGCTATCGAGGCCCCGGACTGGATGTACTGCTCGTCGGTAAAACCGATGGCCAGCCCGGCCTGGGTCTGCACCAGCACCTTGTGGCCGTGCGCAACCAGTTCGCGCACGCCGGCAGGGGTGAGACCCACACGATACTCGTGGTTTTTGATTTCCTTTGGAACACCGATCAACATTACCGTCTCCTTCTGTTATTGGATGGAAGCAACAGCAAACGTCTTGGGCAGGTAGCCGGGCGACCTGTTGGCGACAGGCGGCCTGCTCGGTCAAGCAGCGATGACAAGACTTGTCATCCGGACGGCAGCGCGCTGGCATTCTGCACGTGCAATGGCGTGGCCAGTGGCTGGCCGGCGTCCGATCCCGTGGCGGGATGATTTGTAGTATATGGAGGCGGCGACAGGGATATTCACTGTAGTTTTTCGCTACAACAGCGTTATTGGTCGGATATTTCTGATTGCTGGTGAGAAAACATCGAGAATGCAGGGCGGCCGGATTGGTTTGATCATGGTCAAATATCGGTGTGCCGGCCGCGCTGGCCCTAGTTGCGCATGAAGCAGTTGCCACCGGCATGTTTGGCCAGATACATCGCCTGGTCCGCCTCCTGCAGCAGTGAATCCGGTGTGCTCTCGGCGGTGGCCAGGGTCAGGCCAATGGAAATGCCCAGCTGGAATTCCTCAGCGCCAATGCGCAGCGGCGGCTGCATGGCGGCGAGGCATTTCTCCGCTACGATGCGGGCAACCTCCCTGGCCTGTCCATCCAGATCACACAGCAGCAAGACAAACTCGTCGCCGCCGATGCGCGCCAGGGTATCGGTTTCGCGCAGCACCGCTTGCAGCCTGCTGGTGACCATGCGCAAGGCTTCATCGCCGGCATCATGCCCCTGGCTGTCGTTGATGTGCTTGAAACCGTCCAGATCCATGAACAGCAGCGCCACGTGCTTGCCGTGGCGGCGTGACTGCGCCAGTGCCAGCTTCAGCCGGTCGGCCAGCAGCAGGCGATTGGGCAGCCCGGTCAGGGTGTCGTGGTGGGCGATGCGTTCCAGCTGGGCTTGCTGTTCGTGCAGCTTGCGCAGCAGCCGGTTAAAGGCGGCGATGAAGTGGCCCACTTCGTCATTGCGGCGGATGGTCAGCGGCACCAGCGGCAATTCGCCGCGTGTCATGCGTTCGGCGTCGGCGGCTGCATGAAACAGCGGCCGTAACACGTAATACATGCAGGCCGATGCCAGCAGGGCAAACAGGATGGTGGCGATGATGGCCCCGTGGATGGCGAAGGTTTGTACATGGCCCACGGTGGCGAAGGCTTCGCTGCTGGGCAGCCGTGCCACCACAAACCAGCCGCTGCTGGGCACCGAAACAATGGCGGCCACTTCTTCCTGGCCTGCGGCATTGGTGGTGATGCCGCTGCCGCGATAACCCGCCATGGCTCGGTCATGCAGCGGGTTGATGCCGCTGGCGGGCAGCTTTTGCAAGCTCATGCCCTTTTGCGAGGAGGCCACGTAGATATTGTCGCGTGGCGAAACCAGCAGAAAACCACCGCTGTCATGGCCTATCTGGGCTTTTTGCAGCAGATCGAGAAAGCCGGCGGATGCCAGCGGGGTGATGCCGGCCAGTACGCCCACCACCTGCATGTCGCGATTGAAAACCGGCGCTGCCATCGGCAACACCGGAACACCCAGGGCATGACCCATCACCGGGCGGCCGATATAGCTGTTGCCCTGCAAGGCGGCCCTGATGTAGTCGCGCTCGATATAGCTGCGCTGCATGCGGCCGGGTGCCACCGGGTAATCGGCCACGGCCCGGCCGTGCAGATCGGCCACGAACAGGCCGCCGGAAAACAGGCTCTGGTACTGGTATTGCTGGCGCAGCCACTGGCGCAGCTGTTCTGGCTGCTGCAGCAGCTGTTGCGGCAGGTCGCTGGCGAGGTGGGTCAGCACGCTCTGGCGCTGGCTGATCTTGTCATCGATATCGTGTGCCACATAGCTGGCCAGTGCCAGCTGCTGGTCTTGCACCACCATGCTGAGGTCCTGGCGCAGGAAATGGCTTAGTGCGTAGTAGCGTGCCAGCGAGCCGATACACACCAGGCAGACGACCAGTATCAGCAAGCGGGTGATGATGCTGTCAAAGATGCGACGCAGGGTCATTGGAGCAGCTTCGAGGTCCGTTGATTTTATGCTTGCAGTGTATACCGTGGGCATTGGCTACGGCCAAGAAAATCGGCATCGCCATGCTGGACGGGCTTGCTGTGGGAAAGGTCTAGCAGCGCAAGACAAGTTTCATGTCGGCTTAACTGCCTTGTCATTCAGGCTGAGCATGATGGCAGCCATTGACTGGCCGACCAGCCTTCGAGTGCCGGTAAATTTGTCTATACGTCTAAATCAATGGAGCAATGTCGATGAAAAAGCAGATGGCTGCATGTATTGGCCTGGTGTGCACCGGCCTGATGGCACCGCTGGCACAGGCTGCAAGCACGCTGACGGTTTATTCCGCACTGGAGGCCGATCAGGTGAAGGATTACAAGGAGGCTTTTGAAAAGGCCAATCCGGATATCGAGCTGCGCTTTGTGCGCGAATCCACCGGGGTGATTACCGCCAAACTGCTGTCGGAAAAGAACAATCCGCAGGCTGACGTGGTGTGGGGCCTGGCCGCCACCAGCCTGATGATTCTGGATCAGCAGGGCATGCTGCAAGGCTATGCGCCCAAGGGCGTGGAAAAGCTCAATCGCGAATTCGTCGACAAGGCGCATCCGCCCAAGTGGACGGGCATGGACGTGTGGGCCGCCACCATCTGTTTCAATACCGTGGAAGCGGCCAAGAAAGGCCTGCCCAAGCCGGAGAGCTGGGCCGACCTGACCAAACCGGTGTACAAGGGCCAGATCGTGATGCCGCACCCGGCCTCGTCCGGCACCGGCTATCTGGATGTGTCCGCCTGGCTGCAGATGATGGGCGAGAAACAAGGCTGGGACTACATGGACAAGCTGCACGTCAACATGGCCCAGTATGTGCACTCCGGCAGCAAGCCCTGCAAGATGGCCGCCGCCGGCGAATACCCCATCGGCATTTCCTTTGAATACCGTGGTGCCGAGCTGAAAGCAAAGGGCGCGCCGATCGATCTGGTCTATCCCAAGGAAGGTCTGGGCTGGGATCTGGAGGCCACGGCCATCCTCAAGGGTAGCAAGAACCTGGCCGCTGCCAAGAAACTGGCGGATTTCTCGGTCAGCCTGCCGGCCATGCAGCTGTATGAAAAGAACTACGCCGTGGTCGCCATGCCGGGCGTGGCCAAGCAGAACCCCTACATCCCCACCGACTATGCCAAGCGTCTGAGCAAGAACAATTTTGCCTGGGCGGCCAAAAACCGCGAAGCCATCCTGCAGGAATGGTCGCGTCGCTATGAAAGCAAGGCTGCTGCGAAGAACTGAGGCGGCGTGCTGAACGGCTAATGGTCCAATACCCGCGACACCAGCAGTCAGTCGACTGTTGGTGTCATTTGTTTGGTGCCTTTCGCAGCCAGTCACGGAGTCCTGCGAGGCTTGGCCGGGCTGGCTTAACGCAGCTTGGGCCATTTTCTCAATCACTTGGCCAGCAGTTTGTCATGTGTCGATTTATACCACGCATGCCGGTAGCGCTTGCCCGGCGGCGGCAGGAGGAGTGTGTCATGAAACCGGCCGAAAACGGCTTGAGCGATCACCTGACCATGCACGGGCTTTCCCGGCGCTTTGGCAGTTTTACCGCGCTGGATGCGGTATCGCTATCCATTCGCAAGGGCGAATTCGTCTGCCTGCTGGGGCCTTCCGGCTGCGGCAAGACCACCTTGCTGCGGCTGATTGCCGGGCTTGATCTGCCAGACGCCGGCAGCATCGCGCTGCAAGCGCGCGACATTACCCGTGCCGCACCGGCCCAGCGTGATTACGGCATTGTCTTCCAGAGCTATGCGCTGTTTCCCAACCTGAGCGTGGCCGACAATATCGCCTACGGGCTCAAGCCACGGCATGAGCGGCAACGCCACCGCCTGCGGGTGCGCGAGCTGCTGGACATGGTTGGCCTGCCCGGTGCCGAGGAAAAATACCCGGCGCAACTGTCCGGTGGCCAGCAGCAGCGCGTGGCCCTGGCGCGCGCGCTGGCTACCTCGCCCGGCATGCTGTTGCTGGATGAGCCGCTGTCGGCGCTGGACGCACGGGTGCGCGACAAGCTGCGCGAAGAGCTGAAAGGCCTGCAGCAACGGCTCGGGGTGACCACGCTGATGGTGACGCATGATCAGGAAGAGGCGCTGGCCATTGCCGACCGGGTGGTGGTGATGAATGCCGGCCGTATCGAGCAGATCGGCACGCCGGCGGAAATCTACCGCCAGCCCTGCAGCCGCTTTGTGGCGGAATTCGTCGGCGAGGCCAACTGGCTGCCGGCCACGGCCTGCGGCGCGCAACAGGTGCGCGTGGGCAACCATCTGCTGCAGCTGGAAGCAGCCTTGCCGCCAGGTCCGGCCTTGCAGCTGTTTTTGCGGCCGGAGGACGTCATCATCAAGCCGCGCTGGGAAAATGCCGCGAATACCGTGCTGGCCAGAGTCGACAATATCAGCTTTGGTGGTGCGCTGACCCGCATCCGCCTGCTACCCGAAGGCATGCCCGGCCAGGTGCTGTATGCCGAAGTGTGCCCCGGCATGCTGGATCGCCAGCCGCTGGTGCCGGGCGAGATTGTGCCGGTGGAATTGCCGGCATCCCGCCTGTTGGCCTTTGCCGGAGACCTGCCATGCTGAGCGCGGTATGGCGCTGGCTGCCGCGTGGCGAGCAGGCCGGCATCGCTGGCGAGGCGCGCATGGCCAGCCTGCTGCTGTGGGCGCTGGTGGCTGTTTTGCTGCTGGGCTTGGGCCTGCCCTTGTTGTTCATCTTTGCCAAGGCCGTGCAGGATGGCGACGGCGGCTTTGTCGGCCTCGCCAATTTTGCCCAGGTGTTGCAATCGCCCGGCCTGCTGCGCGCCAGCAGCAACAGCCTGCAACTGGGGCTGACCGTGACGGCGCTGGTGCTGCCGCTGGCTTTTGCCTTTGCCTGGGCCTTGCTGCGCAGCCGGCTGTGGGGCAGGGGGCTGTGGCGGCAGGTCGGCCTGTCGCCGTTGCTGGCCCCTTCGCTGATGCCGGCCATTTCGCTGGTTTACCTGTTCGGCAACCAGGGCCTGCTCAAGGACTGGCTGCATGGCGGCAATATTTACGGTTTCTGGGGCGTGGTGCTGGGCGAGTTGTTCTACACCTTTCCCCATGCCTTGCTGATCATCATGACGGCGCTGTCCGCCGCCGATGCCCGGCTGTACGAAGCTGGCCGTGTGCTGGGGGCCGGCCCCTTGCGCCAGTTCTTGACCATTACCCTGCCCGGTGTGCGTTACGGGCTGGTCTCGGCGGCGCTGGTGGTGTTCACCCTGGTGCTGACCGATTTTGGCGTGCCCAAGGTGGTGGGCGGTGATTTCAATGTGTTGGCGGTGGAGGCCTTCAAGCAGGTGATCGGCCAGCAGAATTTCCCGCGTGGGGCGGTGGTGGGCTTGTTGCTGTTGCTGCCGGCCATCCTGTCCTGCCTGGTGGAGCGGCGCATGGCCGGGCGACAGCAGGCGGCGCTCACCGCGCGGGCGCAGCCGTTTACGCCGGCGCCATCATGGCTGCGCGATGGCTGTGCCCTGTTGCTGTTGCTGGCCATCGGCCTGCTTTTGCTCGCGCTGCTGGGGGTGGGGGTGGCGGCCTCCTTCATCAAATACTGGCCGTACAATCTGGACTTTACCCTGGCCCACTATCAATTCGATGCGGTGGATGGTGGCGGCTGGTCGGCCTATGGCAACAGCCTGCAGTTGGCCACGGCTACGGCGCTGCTGGGCAGCCTGCTGGTGTTTGTCGGGGCTTATGTCTGCGAAAAACTGCCGGGCATGGCGCTGGGGCGGGGCCTGCTGCGCTTTCTGGCCATGCTGCCGATGGCGGTACCGGGGCTGGTGCTGGGGCTGGGCTATGTGTTCTTTTTCAATCACCCGGCCAATCCGCTGCATGGCTGGTATGGCAGCCTGGGCCTGATGGTGCTGTGCTGCATTGCCCATTTCTATACCACGGCGCACCTGACTGCCGCCACGGCGCTCAAGCAACTGGATGGTGAATTCGAAGCGGTGGCTGCCTCACTCAAAGTACCGTTCTGGGTGACCTGGTGGCGGGTGAGCCTGCCGGTCTGCCTGCCGGCGCTGGTGGATGTGGCGCGTTTTCTGTTTGTGTCGGCCATGACCACGCTGTCCGCGCTGATCTTCATCATGACGCCGGAACACAGCCTGGCGGCGGTGTCCATCATCACCATGGACGATGCCGGTGATACCGCTGCGGCAGCGGCCATGGCCACGCTGGTGGTATTGAGCTCGGCCGGGGTATCCCTGCTGCTCAGCCTGCTGGAGCGGGTACTGGGCCGGCGCAATCAGCGCTGGCGCAAGCCCGGCTGAAACCGGGCCTGGCCGTAGCGTGAGGGCTGCTCAGGAGCCAGCCGGCTTGTCCCCGGCTGCCTCGTCGGCCGCCGGGCGCGGTGCGGCGGGCGGGATGAAGAACTGCAGCGGCTGGCGGATGAAGCGTTTGAGCAGCAGCGGCAGCAGCGGCAGCACCTGACGGCCGCTCAGTTTGCGCGAACGCAGCGCCACCCACAGCGCCATGCTGAAGCTGACGGCCAGATTGGTGAAGCCGATCAGCGCCACGCCGCCGCAGTACAGGGCCATCATCCCCAAGGGCAGCTGGAAGTCCAGCGCCACCAGGCCGAATGCCAGATTGGCGGCGGAGAAGGTGATGTGACGAATGTCCAGCGGCAGGCCGAGAATGATGCCGATGGTGCCGGTCAGCCCCAGGAACAGGCCGAAATAGAAGTTGCCGGCCAAGGCCCCCAGATTGTGCTCGACGTAATGCCCCAGCTGCCAGGCGCGATGTTTGCCCAACAGCTTGTTCAGCAGCGGGTGGGCAGCCAGCCGTTCCGGGATGCGGCGATAGATGGCCTTGTTGTCGTAATAGCCGGCAATCAGCCCGGACAGGAAGAGATACACCCCGGCGATGCCGGCATGCACCAGCGCCAGGCTGCCCAGCGGGTCCAGATCATGCAGCAGATGTTGTGCCTTGGCCGTGCCAACCACCGGCTGGCCGAACAGTGCCTGCCAGCCAAGGGCAATGATGGCGGCGGTGGGGATGGCCAGCAGTACATTGCCCAGAATGGCGACGAACTGCGTGCGCATCACCTTGACCACCAGCTCGGCCAGCTCATCCAGTGGCACTCGCGGGCCGCTTTTTTCCTGCTGGTGCAGGGCGGCGGCAATGCGGGCGGCGGTCATCGCCGGCTGTTTGGTGGCAATGGTGAAGTGCAGCAATTGCACGATGATGAAGCCGACGGCGTAGTTGAGACCATACGACAGCCCCTCCCACAGCAGCGGCAGGTGGGCCTGGGCCAGCAGCAGCTTGATCAGCGCCATCACCCCGACGATCAGCCCGGCACCCATGGCGGCCTTGGCCATGCTGCCCCATTCCCGGCGCGATTCGGCAATATAGTGTTCGCCATGGCGGCCGGCATGCTCGGTCACCTGCAGTGCCAGCAGTTCGGTATTGGACTTGAACACATCGCTGACGCTGTATTTGCGGTTTTCCGCGCGGGCAAAATCCAGAATCAGGTGAAACAGCGCCGGGTTGTGGCCCGGATCGTGACCCGGCTCCAGCAGCGACAACAGGGCGCGCAGGCGGTTCAGGCTTTGCAGCAGGCGCAGTGCCTGATAGGTGAGGTTGACCGAGATGCCGTTGCGCGAGGCATTCTTGCGGATTTTGCCCAGTATTTCCTCGCACTGATCCAGCAGCACCAGCACGTGCTTGTCGTCTTCTGCCAGGGCCGTGTCATCGGCCAGTGCCCGGCGATAGCTGTCGGCATAGCTCAGCACGGCAGCATTCAGGTGCAGGAAAGGCGACTCGAAGCGCTCGATGTCCGGATACACCCGCACCAGCTCCGGTTCCAGACCGATGGCGGTCACCCGTGCCGACAGGATCTGTACTGCCTCCACCATTTGCAGCCGGGTTTGTACCCAGCCCGCACGATTCTCCTCTTCCGGCCAGGCCATGGCCTGCCATAGCTGCTGCCAGGTTTCATCCGGTATGCCAGCCAGCCAGATGTGGTCCTGCTTCCAGCGGAAGAGGCGGCCGAAGCGGTCCTGCAAGGAGTCTTCGCGGATGGGCATGGGCAGCAGCCGTTCTCCCACGCGCTTGGACAGCGTGGAGAAGAAGCCGGTATTGGCCAGGATGCCTGATTCGGTATAGAGCGGTATCTGCCGGGTCTGGGTCAGCAGTTCCAGCAGGGCAGAGCGCAGTGCCTGGCGATAGGTGGGGTTGTGCTCCAGCAGCCAGGCCAGCGCGCGCAGGTTCATCACCGCCTGTTCATGATCGGTGGCACTGGATGGGCGCAGGCTGCGCACCAGCTCGGCCAGCGCGGCTCCGCTGCTGCATTCGCCTGCGCTCAGGCTTTGAAAGATGGAATCGAGAGTCGGATTGGGCAAATTGGTCATTCGGTCAGATAGTGTCAGGCCAGTGTATGCCGGCTGCTGGTAGCCGGCTTGTCATGCAGTATGGGTAATTTGCAAGCAGAACAACAGTATCGGCCAGCTGCTTTTGGCAGCAGCCTGTGTAAGTCAGTCAAATCAGACCATGCTGATTTACGGCTGGTTCAGTCGTGCCGGGAAAAATCGTACAGCGGAACTGAGCTTTTCCGTGTGGTGATTATTCCGACTCGGCATGCTGAATGATCGCCTGTACCGCCGTATGCTGCAATTTGCGGCGGTTGGCGATGGCGTAATACTGCTCTTCCACGCCCTCCACCAGACCCAGCAGGCAGAGCTTGCCGCTGCTGGCGATATCGCTGGCGGCAAAGGCCGGTGCCGGAAACAGGCCGGCGCCCTGTTCGCCAAAGGTATGCAGCAATGCGCCATCCTTGAATTCCCCCACGATGTCCGGGCGGATGCCGCGCTCGTCCAGCCAGTGTTCCAGCTGGCCGCGCAGCACATTGTCGCGGCTGGGCAGCAACAGCGGTGCCCGCTGCAGGCTGTGCGGAAAGCCCGGCTGGTAGCGCTCGGCCAGTGCTGGTGTGGCGAAAATCATCACCGGACAGCGGGCAAGCAAATAGGATTGCAGCGTCTGCTGTGCTGCCGCCGGTGCCGGGCGGTCGGCCAGCACCAGATCCAGGCTGTGGCTGCTCAGCTCGTGCAGTAGCTGGTCAAACGTCCCCTCGGTGCAATGCAGCCTGACACGTTGTGGCAAGGCCAGGGCTGGTTGCAGCAGGCGGTAGGCAATGCTCTTGGGCAGCACATCGCTGATGCCGCTGCTCAGCCGCAGGGTGTGGTCCAGTTGCTCGTCGGCCAGCATTTCCTGCAACTCTTCGCCCAGCTGGAAAATACGGTCGGCATAGCCCAGTGCCATGCGGCCGGCCTCGGTCAGCACCAGGCCACGACCTTGCTGGGTAAACAGTGCGCGGCCGATGTGCTGTTCCAGCCGGGAGATCTGGCCGCTGACGGTCTGGGCCGTCATGCCCAGCTGGCGTGCCGCTGCCGTGACGCTGCCGGCACGGGCGACCGCCCAGAAATAGTGCAGATGCTTGTAATTGAGATCGCTGAGCATGATTGTTCGAAAAATTCTGATGAATATTACCAGTTTATTTGATTTTTTCGTGGGCTGGAAACATCTATCATGCAGCGTCTGATTCATACGGGCCGGCGGTCAGCGCCGGTCTGTCATCAACCACCACTGAGAGGATTGATCATGAAACGTGTGATCTTGCTGATCGCCACCAATATCGCGGTGATGCTGGTGCTGAGCATCGCCGCCCAGTTGCTGGGCATCAACCGTTTTATCACCGCTGGCGGCCTGAATATGGGCAGCCTGCTGGCCTTTGCCGGCCTGATGGGTTTTGGCGGTGCCTTCATTTCGCTGTGGATGTCCAAGACCATGGCCAAGTGGAGTACCGGCGCACGGGTGATCGAGCAGCCGAGCAATGAAACCGAACGCTGGTTGCTGTTTACCGTGCGCAAGCTGGCGGACCGCGCCGGCCTGCCGATGCCGGAAGTTGCCGTGTACGAAGGTGAGCCGAATGCCTTTGCCACCGGTGCCAGCAAGTCCAATTCGCTGGTGGCGGTTTCTACTGGCCTGCTGTCCTCGATGACCGAGCAGGAAGTCGAAGCCGTGCTGGCCCATGAAATCGCCCACATCCAGAACGGCGACATGGTGACGCTGACGCTGATTCAGGGCGTGGTGAATACCTTTGTGTTTTTCCTGGCGCGCGTGGTGGGCTATCTGGTGGACAACTTCCTGCGCCGCAACGACGAGGAGTCGTCCAGCGGCACCGGTATCGGCTACTTCATTACCGTGATTGTGTGTGAAATCGTGTTCGGCATTCTGGCATCCTTTATCGTGATGTACTTCTCGCGTCAGCGGGAGTACCGCGCCGATGCCGGTGCGGCCAAGCTGCTGGGCAGCCCGCAGCCGATGATTGCCGCACTGCACCGTCTGGGTGGCGTGCATGCCGGTGAGCTGCCGCAGAACATGGCGGCCTCGGGCATCTCCGGTGGTGCTGGGCTGATGGGGCTGATGTCCAGTCACCCGTCGCTGGAGTCCCGTATCGCGGCCTTGCAGGCAGTACGCTGAGTTTCCGGTCTGATATTGCTGTTAACAATGAGCAGGCCTGTCCTGCTCATTGTTGTTTTATCCGGTCTGTTGCCATGTGGCAGTCAGACGCAGAGCGAAAGACAAGAAAATGGAATGGTTGAATGTGTTGTTTGCCGGCACCCCGCTGTGGATGTGGCTGATGTTCATGGCCATCGTGGCGGCCCTGCTGTTGTTTGATCTGGGTGTGCTCAACAAGGACGACCACGAGATTGGCGTCAAGGAAAGCCTGAAGCTGTCGGCGTTTTACATCGCCATGGGTCTGGCCTTTGGTGGCTGGGTATGGTGGTACCGGGGTGGCGATGCCGGCATGCAGTATCTCACCGGCTATCTGGTGGAAAAATCGCTGTCGATGGACAACATCTTTGTGATGTCGCTGATTTTCAGCGGCATGGCCGTGCCACGGCTGTACCAGCACCGGGTGCTGTTCTGGGGCATTCTGGGGGTGATCGTGCTGCGCGCGGTGATGATTGGTCTGGGTGCGGTGCTGGTGGCTGAATTCAAGTGGGTGCTGGTGCTGTTTGGCCTGTTCCTGCTGCTGACCGGTATCAAGATGCTGCTGGGCAAGGATGAGGGCCATCCCTCGCTGGATGACAACAAGCTCTACCAGTGGCTGCGCCGTCATCTGCGCCTCACGCCCACGCTGCATGGCCATCATTTCCTGGTGCGCGGCGAGCAGCATGGTTTGTCCCGTGGCTGGTGGGCCACGCCCTTGCTGTTGACGCTGATGCTGGTGGAAAGCGCCGACCTGGTGTTTGCGGTGGACAGCATTCCGGCGATTTTCGCCATCACCCAGGACCCTTTCCTGATCTACACCTCCAACATTTTCGCCATCCTGGGCCTGCGTGCGCTGTTCTTTGCGCTGTCGGCCATGGTGCACCGCTTCGAATACCTCAAGTATTCGCTGGCCATCGTGCTGGTATTCATCGGGGTGAAAGTGGGGCTGGTGTATCTCAACGACATTCAGCTGGTGAGTTTCCACATTCCCACCGGCGTGTCGCTGGTGGTGACGCTGGGTCTGCTGATCAGCGGCGTGCTGTATTCGCTGTACAAGACCCGCGACGACAAAGGCGACAGCCTGTCCTGAAGCTGATCTGCCGGTTTTGTCGCTGTCCTGCTGCTGGTCTGGCCGGGCTGTCCCTCTGGGGCGGCCCGGCTTTTTGCTTGTCGCGCCCAGGCTTTGCCGCTAGCATGGCTTTTCTTTGAGGGAGATGGCATTCCTCCCGCCTGTTTGCCGCAGCCAGCACGGATGCAGCAACTGCAAACCGCCCATCCGGGCTGATGATGCCTGCAGGCTTCCCCTTGCCGGGAGCTGCAGGTGCGTCTGTGTTTTCCGGCCGGGGGTGATTATGTGTTGTCATTCAGAAGAACCCCATGTCTGCCATTTCCCGTTCCGAAACCCTTGCCATGCTGCCGCGCATGAGCAAGCTGCTGTTACTGGCCTGCCTGGTTGCCTTGCTGGCCGGCTCTGCCTCGGCCTTTTTCCTGCACAGCCTGGTGTGGGCGACGGCCATGCGTGACAGCCACCGTTATCTGCTGTGTTTGTTGCCGCTGGCCGGCTTTGTGGTTGGCTGGGTCTATCTGCGCTATGGTAGCCGGGTGGAGGCAGGCAATAATCTGTTGATCGACGAGATTCACGATCCCACCCGCATCGTGCCCTTGCGCATGGTGCCGCTGGTGTTGTGGGGCACGGTGATGTCGCATCTGTTCGGTGCCTCGGTCGGCCGTGAAGGCACTGCCGTACAGATGGGCGGAGCGCTGGCCGACCAGCTCACCCACCTGCTCAAGCTTGGTAATGCCGACCGGCGCATCTTGCTGATGTGCGGCATTGCCGCCGGTTTTGCCTCGGTATTCGGCACGCCGCTGGCTGGCGCAGTGTTTGCACTGGAGGTGCTGGCCATTGGCCGCATGCGTTACGACGCCTTGTTTCCCTGCCTGCTGGCGGCCATTGTGGCCGACCAGGTGGGCCTCGCCTGGGGTGTGCTGCACACTCACTACGCCATTCAACTTATCCCGGCCATCAGCGGCTGGACCCTGCTGGCTACGCTGGTGGCCGGCGCGCTGTTCGGCCTCACCGGCAAGCTGTTTGCCGACAGCACCCATGCCTTGTCGGCACGCATCAAGCATTATGTGAAGTACCCGCCGCTGCGCCCCTTGCTGGGCGGCCTGCTATTGTTGGCCATCGTCTGGCCGACGGGGGCGGATCGCTATATCGGCCTGGGTATTCCGGTGATTGTGGACGCCTTCCAGCAGCCGCTGGCCCCTTATGATTTTGCCGCCAAGCTGGGCCTGACCGTGCTGTCGCTGGCCAGCGGTTTCAAGGGTGGGGAAGTGACCCCGCTGTTTTACATCGGTGCCACGCTGGGCAATGCCCTGTCTCCCTTGCTGCATCTGCCGTTTTCCCTGCTGGCCGGGCTGGGTTTTGTCGCCGTGTTTGCCGGAGCGGCCAATACGCCGCTGGCCTCCACCATCATGGCGATGGAGCTGTTTGGCAGCGAAGTGGGCATCTACGCCGCACTGGCGTGCGTGGCCAGCTATTATTTTTCTGGTCATAGCGGCATTTACCGCTCACAGCGCATCGCCCACGGCAAGCACCGGCCGTTTCCGCGCGGGCTGAAACTGAGCGAGCTGGCCGCCTGGCGGCAGCGGCAGGACAAGTAGCCTGAGGGCAGGGTGTGGACGGTTTCTACCCCTGATGCAGTCGTTTGCTGGCATGGCCGATGACAGCGGATCAGCCATAATGATATTTAAATGGAATGCGTCGGGGGAGTAGTCAGTTCATGCACAGCGTGACGGTGGTGGAGCATAGTTGGCGCAGCATGCTGCGGGCGGTGGCCAGCCTGTTGCTGGCCTATGCCTTGCTGGTGGTGGGTAATGCGCTGGGCAGCACCGAAACCTCGCTCAGCCTGCTGGCCAATGGCGTGCCGGTGGCGGTGGCCGGCATGGTGCAGTCGGCCTATTACGCCGGTTTTTTTCTGGGTGGATTTTTCTGCAGCGGCATGATCCGCCAGTACGGCCACCACCGCACCTTTGCCACCCTGACCGCCATCATCTGCGTGCTGACCTTGTGCCAGGCGCTGTTTACCACACCGTGGCTGTGGCTGCTGGCGCGGCTGGGTAATGGTCTGGCCATGGTGGGCATCTATATGGTGGTGGAAAGCTGGCTGAACGGCTGTGTCAGTAACAGCCAGCGCGGCCAGCTGTTTTCCCTATACCTGATCATCAGCTATCTGGGCGCCAGTGCCGGCCAGTGGCTGCTCAAACTGCCGTTCAGCCAGACTGGCTGGCCTTTCATCATCGTCGCCATGTTGTTTGCCCTGGCCATCATTCCCGTCACCCTGACCCAGCAGCGCCCGCAAGTGCTGGCCGCGCCGCCGCCTGGCAATGTGCTGGCGCGGGCCATGCGCACCCTGCGTCTGCTGGGCCGGCGCGCTCCGCTCAGCCTGGCCGGTGCGGTGCTGGCCGGCTGTTTCAACAGTGCCTTCTACACCATGCTGCCGGCCATGCTCAGCCAGTCCGGCCGCACCGCGCCGGATATTGCCAGCTTCATGGGCCTGGCCTTGCTGGCTGCGCCGCTATTGCAGTGGCCGATGGGCAAATGGGCGGACAGCAGCGACCGTGCCACCTTGCTGGCGCGTTGTGCGCTGGTGGTGGCGGTGCTGTCGCTGATGCTGACCCAGTTGCTGAACACCGGCTGGATGCTGCCACTGGTGATGGTGTATGTGTCGGTGGCCTTTACCTTTTACGGCACGCTCAGCGGCATCGCCAACGACGCCATGCCATCGCGCCATAGGGTGGAGGTGAGTGCCTCGCTGCTGATGGTGTATGCGCTGGGCGGCACGCTGGGGCCGCTGTTGTGTTCTTCGGTGATGGCAGCCATCGGCCCGGCTGGTTATTTCGTGGTGTCGCTGGGCTTGTCGGCCACGCTGGGCGGCTATGCCTGGTGGACGGTCAAGCGCTGGCCGCTGCCCAGCCTGCTGCCGCCGCGCTGAGCGACAGTTTGTCACCTGGCTGATTCATCATGCGGTTTTTCCTCTGGCGAAAGCATCATTCCATGACGGTGAAAATCATCCGTGGCGGCAGTGTGCTGGCCGCGCTGCTGCTATTGGTATCCTGGGCGGTGCATGCCGCCAATGCCGATGCCTTGTGGAATATCGTGCACGAGCAGTGTGTGCCGCACTGGCAGCAGGCAGAGGACCCGGCACCCTGTGCCCGGGTGGAGACCGGGCAGGGCGAAGCGCAGGGTTTTGCCATGCTCAAGGACATCCACGGTGTGCTGCAATACTTGCTGATTCCCACAGCCCGCGTCAGCGGCATCGAAAGCCCGCTACTGCTACAGGAAGATGCTCCCGATTACTGGGCTGCAGCCTGGGACGCCCACCAGTGGCTGGACCGTCTGCACGGCAGCCCCTTGCCACGCGAGGCGCTGGCGCTGACGGTGAACTCGCCATGGGGCCGCAGCCAGAACCAGTTGCACATTCATGTTTCCTGTGTGCAGCCGGCATTGCGTCAGCAGTTGCAACAGGCAGCCATCGAGCTGCAGTGGCATGAGCTGCCTGGCGGCATCAACGGCCATGCCTACCTGGCAAGGGCCATCATGGGCGAGACGCTGGCCGGTGTGCAGCCCTTCCGCCTGCTGGCGGAGGGGATTCCTGCTGCCCGCGAGGACATGGGCCGCTACACCTTGGCAGTAATTGCCACCCGTTTCGACAGCGGGCCGGGCTTCTGGCTGCTGGCCAGCAAGGCCGACCTGCTGGCCGGCAACTTTGCCTCGGCCGAAGGCGATGTGCAGGATCATGACTGCCAGATACTGCAGCCGGCAGTAGCGCCATGAACAATCATCCATCGTTCAGCGCTGTGTTCTGGACAGCTCCCAGGCGCTAAGGCCAGTCAGGCTGCAAGCCGCGCCCACCACCACCACGCCTGCCCAGCCCCAGTGGCCATATGCCCAGGCCGAGGCCAGCGAACCAACGGCCCCGCCGATGAAGTAACTGGTCATATAGGCCGAGGTCAGCCGGTTACGCGCTTCCGGGCGGATGCGGTAGATCGCCCCCTGATTACTGACGTGGCAGCCTGCCACACCCAGATCCAGCAGCAGAATGCCCACCAGCAAGGCGGCAATGGAGTGCGGTGCCAGCGCCAGCGGCAGCCACGCCAGCAACATCAGACCCAGGCTCAGCCGGGTAGCCAGCGGGCCATGGCCCCGGTCGCTCAGCCGGCCAACGATATTGGCGGACATGGCCCCGGCCGCACCGGCCAGCCCGAACAGGCCGATGGTGCTGTTGGAGAAGGAAAATGGCGGCGCTGACAGCAAGAAGGCCAGCGAGGTCCACATCACGCTGAAGGTGGCAAAAGCCATCGCCCCCAGCAGGCCGCGCAGGCGCAGGCTGGCTTCCTCCTTGAACAAGCTCAAGACCGAGCGCAGTAGCTGCGGATAGGACAGGCCGTTGCCCACGCGGCTGACTGGCAGCTGGCGCGCCAGCACCACCGTCATCAGCAGCATGCCTGCCGCGCCGCACCAGTAAACCGTGTGCCAGCTGCCCAGGTCGGCCAGTGTGCCGGCCACGGTGCGGGCCAGCAGGATGCCGGTGAGCAGGCCGCTCATGATGGTGCCCACCACGCGGCCGCGTTCGGCCTCGGCGGCCAGGCTGGCACCCAGCGGCAGCAGGACTTGTGCCACGACCGAGCACACGCCGGCCAGTGCCGTGCCAAGCAGCAGCTGGCTCATGCTGTTGGCGCTGGCGCTGATCAGCAGGCCGGCAGTGGCCAGCAACATCATGCTGATGATCAGCCGTCGCCGTTCCAGCATGTCGCCCAGTGGCACGATCAATAGCAAGCCCAGGGCGTAACCGAGCTGGGCGGTGGTGACGATGCTGCCGGCGCTGGCAGCGGAAATACCCAGGCTGCGGGAAATTTCCGGCAATAGCGGCTGGGCATAGTAGTTGCCGGCGACGGCGAGGCCGGTGGCCACGGTCATCAGCCACACCAGCAAGGGATTGAGGCTGGTGGTGCGGCTGGCCGGAGAGAGCAGGGTGTCTGCAGCGTTCATGTTCAGGCTTTCGGTGGGTGGCTGCGCTAGCCGGTGGGAAACTGCATGCCCCTGCAGTATTGGCTGGCCTAAGCAATGACACCAATGTATTGTTTTCATGTTTTTAATCGTGAAACGAGATTGATTGCATGAATCTGCGCCAGATCGACTATGTGCTGGCGGTGGCCGAAGAAGAGAACTTCACCCGCGCCGCCGAGCGTTGCCACACCGTGCAGTCTGCGCTCAGCCACCAGATATCGCGGCTGGAGCAGGAGTTTGGCACCCGCCTGTTCGAACGTACTTCACGCCAGGTCACCCTGACGCCGGCCGGTCATACCTTCGTCAACCATGCCCGCCAGGTACGCGATGCTGCGCGCCGGTTGGAAGACGAAATGGCGGCGGCCACCGGTGAAATTCGCGGCTGTCTGCGCCTAGGCTGTATTTCCACGCTCAGCAGGCTGGATCTGCCCGGCTTGCTGGCGGAATACCACCGCCGCCATCCGCAGGTGGATGTACAGCTGGCCTTGCGCATGAGTGATGTGCTGATGGAAGAGCTGCGGCAGCAGCAGACCGATATCGCCTTCATCGGCGTGTGGCCGGGCGAACCGGTGTTGGGGCTGGATGCTCGCCTGCTGTGGGAGGAGCCGCTGCTGGCCTTGCTGCATCCCCAGCACCCGCTGGCCGGCTGTCAGGAATTGACCTTGCAGCAGCTGGCGCAGCAAACCCTGGTGGACTGGCCGGCCGGCACCGGCCCGCGTCAGCAGACCGATATGGCGTTTGCCGCCCAGGGCATCCGGCGGCGGGTGACCTTCGAGGTGAATCATGCCGAAACACTGGTCAGCCTGGTGCGTAGTGGCTGTGCCGTTGGCATGGTGCCGGCACTGGGGGCAGGCCAGCATGCCGACCTGCTGGCCTTGCCGGTGGTGGATGGCCCGCGCCGGCGCGTCTATCTGGCCTGTCACGATAGCCCCACACCAGCGGCCGCTGCCTTGCTGGCACTGGTGGATGGCTATCTGCAGGCTGCGTCATGATATTGACCGGGCCTGCCGCTGCGTCACACGAGTTTGCCTGGCGGAGGAGGGGCTAGGCTGGCGGTGCTGGCAGGCTTCTTGCGTCTGTGACGGGTGTCATCGCCAACAGGATTGCCCCGTGTCCGCAGAGCCGCCATCACCCCCGCAACAAGTCATCCAGCTGCGGCGCGATTACAACAGTTGGGTAGCGCGCGAATCACTGGAAGACTACGCCTTGCGCTTTACCCCGCGCCGCTTTCGCCAGTGGTCGCTGTGGCGGGTGGCCAATACCGCGCTGGGCGGGGCGGCCTCGTTCCTGGTGCTGGAGGCGGTGGGTGCCACCATGCTGGTGCAGGCGGGCTTCTTCAACGCCTTGCTGGCCATCCTGCTGACCGGGCTGGTGATCTTGCTGGCCGGCCTGCCGATTTCGGTGTATGCCGCCCGCTACGGCGTGGACATGGATCTGCTGACCCGTGGTGCCGGTTTCGGCTATATCGGTTCCACCGTCACCTCGCTGATCTACGCCTCCTTCACCTTCATCTTCTTCGCGCTGGAAGCGGCCATCATGGCCTATGCACTGGAGCTGGGCTTCGGCATTCCGCCAGTGGCGGGTTACCTGTTGTGCGCCTTGTTGGTGCTGCCGCTGGTCACCCACGGTGTCACCGCCATCAGCCGCCTGCAAAGCTGGACCCAGCCCTTGTGGCTGCTGCTCTTGCTGCTGCCCTATGGCTTTGTGCTGTGGCAGGAGCCATCTGCCGTGCAGGGCCTGTGGCATTACCCTGGTGCACAGGGTGCGGGCACGCACTTCGACCTGCGCAGTTTTGGTGCGGCGTTTGCGGTGGGCATTGCGCTGATTACCCAGATGGGCGAGCAGGCCGACTACTTGCGCTTCATGCCGCCGCGCACTGCCGGCAATGCGCGCAGCTGGTGGCTGGCCTGCCTGCTGGGCGGGCCGGGCTGGGTGCTGCCGGGCGTGGCCAAGATGCTGGGTGGGGCGCTACTGGCCTGGCTGGCGCTGCGCAATGCCGTGCCGCTGGCCAAGGCGGTGGACCCGAACCAGATGTATCTGATCGGCTATTCCCATGTATTCAGCGATGGCCGGCTGGCGATTGCCGCCACCACGCTGTTTGTCATCGTGTCGCAGCTGAAGATCAACGTTACCAATGCCTATGCCGGCAGCCTGGCCTGGTCCAATTTCTTTTCCCGCCTCACCCACAGCCATCCGGGCCGGGTGGTATGGGTGGTGTTCAATACGCTGATTGCCCTGCTGTTGATGGAGCTGGAAGTATTCCAGGCGCTGGGACAGGTGCTGGCGCTGTACAGCAATATCGCCATTTCCTGGATCATGGCGGTGGTGGCGGATTTGCTGATCAACAAGCCGCTGGGGCTGAGTCCGCCCGGCATCGAGTTCCGGCGCGGCTATCTGTACGACATCAATCCGGTGGGCCTGGGCGCGATGGCGCTCTCATCCCTGCTGGCGGTGGCCGCCCATCTGGGCGCGCTGGGCGAGACGGCACAGGCGCTGTCACCACTGGTGGCCATGTGTGCAGCGCTGTTGCTGTCGCCGCTGTTCGCCTGGCTCAGTGGCGGGCGCTATTATCTGGCGCGCCGCCCCTCCGGCATGCAGCAGGCGCACTATCGTTGTGTGCTGTGCCAGCGCGAATACGAGGCTGAAGACATCGTCGGCTGCCCGGCTTATCAAGGCCATATCTGTTCGCTGTGCTGCACGCTGGATGTGCGCTGCGGCGACCTGTGCAAGCCGCAGGCCACGCTGGCGGCGCAATGGCAGGGGCTGTTGCAGCGCCTGCTACCGCGTGGCCTGCAACCTTATCTGCAGCGCGGGCTGGGGCATTACCTGCTGCTGATGACCGGCATCACGGCTTTCTTGCTATTGCTGCTGGGCCTGTTGTATTTCATCGCCCGGCAGGAGGGGGCGGTGGCCGGCCTGTCCGGCCTGCTGTTCCGCCTGTTTGCCGTGCTGCTGCTGGCCAGCAGCGTGCTGGCCTGGTGGATGGTGCTGACCCGCAATAGCCGGCAGGTGGCACAGGAGGAATCGCGCCGCCAGACCGGCCTGCTGTGGCAGGAGATCGACTCGCACCGCCAGACCGACCTGCTGCTGCAACAGGCGCGTGAAGCCGCCGAACAGGCCAATCAGGCCAAGAGCCGCTATGTCACTACCATCAGCCATGAATTGCGCACGCCGCTCAACAGCATGCTGGGTTATGCGCAGATTCTGCATGCGGATGCCAGCCTGCCAGCAGCGGCGCGCCAGGCGGTGGAGGTGGTGTACAAGAGTGGCGACCATCTGTTGTCGGTGATCGAAGGCACCATGGACATTGCCCGCATCGAAAGCGGCAAGCTGACGCTGGACATGCGGCCGCTGGACTTTACCGCCTTCATCAAGCAGCTGGTGGCCATGTTCAGCCTGCAGGCGCAGCAAAAGGGGCTGGATTTCCGCTTCGAACCGCTAGGCGAGCTGCCGGCGGTGGTGCGCGCCGATGAAAAGCGGCTGCGGCAGATCCTGATCAACCTGCTGGGCAATGCGGTCAAGTTCACCCTGCGCGGCGAGGTCAGCCTGGGGCTGCGCTATCAGCGCGAAATGGCCACCTTTACCATCCGCGACAGCGGGCCGGGTATGGCGGCCGAGGATCAGGCGCGGCTGTTCGAGCCCTTCGAACGTGGCCGCCAGTCGCAACAGGGTGGCAGTGGGCTGGGGCTGACCATCAGCAAGATGCTGACCGACCTGATGGGCGGCGAAATCCGCCTGGACAGCACGCCGGGGCAGGGCGCGCTGTTTACCGTGCGGCTGTTCCTGCCGGCGCTGCACGGCCAGCAGGCCGAACAGGCGGTGCCACGGCTGCAGCGCACCGGCTATGCCGGGCCGCGCCGCCGCTTGCTGCTGGTGGATAACGAGGCGGTGGACCGCGCCATGCTGGGACGCATGCTGCAGCCGCTGGGCTTTGAGCTGGCCGAGGCCAGTAGCGGCGCAGCTTGTCTGGCGCAGCTGGCCAGCTTTCGCCCGCATGCAGTGTTCATGGACCTGGCCATGCCCGGCATGGACGGCTGGCAAACGCTGCGGGCTATCCGCCAGCAGCAGTCCGGCCAGCCCGGTGCGGCACAGCTGGCGGTCATCTCGGCCAATGCCTTTGAAAAAGGCCAGGACAATGATGTCGGCATCGGCATGGCCGATTTCTTCGTCAAGCCGATCCGGCTGGAAGAAATACTCGACTGGCTGGGGCAGCGGCTGGCGCTGCAATGGCACACCGACAGCCAGCCAGCCGAGGCCGCTGCCCTGCAAGCACTGCACGCCAGCGCGGCGGCATTGAGCCTGCCACCTGCCGATTTGCTGCAACCCTTGCTGCAAGCGCTGGAGCTGGGCTACCCCAAGGGGGTGAAAGCGGCCTTGCAGACCTTGGCCAACCAGACCGTCCAGCATGGTGAATTCCTGCGCCGCGCCGAGGCGCTGGCGGCAAACTTTCAATTTGATGCGCTGCGCAGCCTGGTGCAGCCGGATGAGGACCAAGCCTGATGGACAAGGCCGCACAACGCAGCGCACTGGTGCTGATCGTGGATGATGTGCCGGACAATCTGCAGTTGCTGCACGATGCGCTGGATGCCGCCGGCCACACCGTGCTGGTGGCCACCCATGGCGAGGCCGCCCTGCAACGCGCCCGGCTCAGCCTGCCGGATGTGATCCTGCTGGACGCGGTCATGCCGGGGATGGACGGTTTCGAAGTAGCACGGCGGCTGAAGGCGGATTTTGTCACCCGGCCCATTCCCATCGTATTCATGACCGGCCTGACCGAGAGCGAACACGTGGTGGCGGCTTTTGCCGCCGGCGGGGCCGACTATGTCACCAAACCGCTGCGTCCGCCGGAAGTGCTGGCGCGCATTGCCGCACATACTGCCAGCGCCCGCCAGATGCAGCAGGCGCGCAGCGCGCTGGATGCCTTTGGCCAGGCCACACTGGCGCTGGACCCGCACAACGGCCGCCTGCTATGGCAGACCGCGCTGGCCCGCCAGCTGTTGCAGCGCTATTTTGCGGTGGCAGGTGAACAGGCACCGGAGGCGCTGCTGCGCTGGGCCTTCAACGCCCAGCAGGCCAGACAGGCCGGGCAGGAGCTGCCGGGGCAGTGGCCGGGTGAGGCCGGCCAGCGGCTGTTGGCCAGTTTTCATCTGGCCCCCGGCGAGCCGGAGTGGCTGGTGGTATTGCGCGAAGATGGTGTGCAATCCAGCGTGGCCGCGCTGGTGGCGGCGTTCCGCCTGACCCAGCGCGAGGCCGAGGTGTTGCACTGGCTGAGCCTGGGCAAGACCAATCGCGATATTGCCGACATCCTTGGCATGAGCCCGCGCACCGTCAACAAGCATCTGGAGCATGTATTCGCCAAGCTGGGTGTGGAAACCCGTACCTCGGCGGCAGCACTGGCGCTGGGGCGCGGGCATGCTTAGACCCGATAACAAAACCCCCGCTCCAGCATTGCGCCGCCTTGCCGTACGCCATGTACTGTCTGCGGCGGCGCGCCTTGGCCCGGGTTCTCTACGCGCTTAGCGGCTCTTGGCCCGAAGCTGTTGCTGCAGGCCCGTCGTGCTCGGCAAACACCTCTTTTGCTGCAAACATGCCGTTGAGCGCTGCCGGAAAACCGGCATACACCGCCATCTGCAGGATGGTTTCGTGGATTTCCTGCTGGCTCAGGCCCACATTCAGCCCGGCGGCAATATGTACCTTGAGCTGCGGTGTGGCATGGCCCAGCGCGGTGAGGGCGGCGATGGTGGCCAGTTCGCGCTGTTGCAGGCTGAGGCCGGGGCGGCAATACACTTCGCCAAAGGCGAATTCGATGATGTAGCTGGCCAGATCGGGGCTGATGTCCTGCAGGCTGGCGATGACGCGCTCGCCGGCCGCAGCGTCAACCTGACGCAGGCGGTTCCAGCCCTGTTGGTATAGTGGGGTGTGCATGAGTGACTCCTGTCGCGGTGCGGTGGCTGGCGGCCTGCAGTTCTGTCGCCATGCCGGCATAGATGGCGACCTTGTCGCGCATCAGTGCCAGATTTTCCTGCAGGGTGGCCAGCCGGGTTTCCAGTGTCAACACATGCTGTTGCAGCATCTGCTGACGCGCGACCACACTGTCCAGCTGATTGCCACTGCGCCGCAGTGCGGCGTAGTGCAGCATGTCGCGTATCGGCATGCCGGTAGCGCGCAGGCGCAGCAGGAAGTCTATCCAGCGCTGTTCCTGTTCGCCGTAGCAGCGGTGGCCGCTGGCGCTGCGCGCCACCGGGTCGATCAGCCCGATATCCTCGTAATAGCGCAGGGTGTGGGCTGACAGTCCGCTGTGGCGGGCCATCTGGCGGATGCTCAGTGTGGTCATGGGGGCAGTCTGCTAGTTGGAGTGCACTCGAAGTCAAGCGCCATCATACCCGGCCTGCCGCCGGCCAGGGTCGCGGCGGCGGGGCTGCCGTGGTAGATTGCGGCGGTCCGGCCATGCCACCTGTTGCGCTGGCCGGCCCCAGTCAGGAGTCTTGCCTTGTTCTCTCCCCGAAGCCTGTTTCCCCGCCTTGCCGGCCGGCTGACGGCCTTGTTTGGCCGTGGCCTGGTGCTGTCGATGGTGATGATTGTGCTGGCCGGCGTGCTCATCATGCTGTTGGCGTTGGTGCTGACCAATGCGGCGGCACCAACCAGCCTCACCATCGTCAGCGGCCCGCCGGGCAGCGTGTTCCAGAAAACCGCCTTGCGTTACCAGAAGATCCTGGCGCGCGAGGGGGTGACGGTGAAAATCCTGCCTAGCGGCGGCTCGCTGGATAATCTGCACAAGCTGAGCAACCCCCGGCTGGATGTGGATGTCGGCTTCGTACTGGGCGGCGAGGCGGGCAGTGCCGATACCAGCCGGCTGATGTCGCTGGGCAGCATTTCCTATCAGCCGCTGATGGTGTTCTATCGCGGTGCACCCAAGGCATTGCTGTCCGATTTCAAAGGCATGCGGCTGGCTATCGGCGAAGAGGGCAGCGGTACTCACAGCCTGGCGCTGGCGCTGCTCAAGCTCAATGGCATCACGCCGGGGGCTGAAACCACGCTGCTGAATGCGCTGCCGAGCGATGCCGTCAAGTCCCTGCTGGAGCAGCAGGTGGATGCGCTGTTCGTGATGGGTGACTCCAGCTCCACCGATCTGCTACGCCAGTTGCTGCACACGCCGGACATTCATCTTTTCAGCTTCATCCAGGCTGATGGCTACGCGCGGCGGGTCAGCTATCTGAACAAGCTGGAGCTGCCGCGTGGCGCGCTGGACCTGGGGCGGGATCTCCCGCCGGAAAACACCAATCTGGTCGGCCCCACGGTGGAACTGGTAGCACGCGAGGGCTTGCATCCGGCCTTGTCCGATCTGCTGCTGGAGGCCGCGCGCGAAGTCCACGGCAAGCCCGGTCTGTTCAAGAAGGCTGGCGAGTTTCCGGTGCTGGCCGAGCATGAAATCCGCCTGAGCCCGGATGCGCAGCGCTATTACGCCTCCGGCAAGAGCTTTTTCTATCGCACCTTCCCCTTCTGGCTGGCCGGTCTGGTGGCGCGCGGGCTGGCGGTGATGCTGCCGCTGGCGCTGTTGCTGATTCCGGCGCTGAAAATGGCCCCGGCCATTTACCGCTGGCGCATCCAGTCCGGCATCAATCGCTGGTATCGGGTGCTGTTCGATATTGAGCGCGAGGCGGTGGCACAGCGCAGCGTGCCGGGCAAGCAGGAGGAATTGCTGCACCGCCTGCAGCATGTCGATGCCACGGTAAGCAAGATCGTGGTGCCGGCTGCCTTTGGCGATTTGCTGTATGAATTGCGCGGCCATATCGACTTTGTCCGCAGCCGGCTGCAGGCCGATGCCGATGCCGACGCCGAGCACCGCCAGCGCTGAGTCAGCTGTTGTCCTTGTGCGGCAGTACCCGCCGTATCAGCCGGCTGATGCCCTGGCGCAGCGGTGGCCGGTGCAGGCTCAGCCCACCCAGCAAGCCGACCAGGCCGCCGGCCAGGGTGTCGTAGAAGCGCGCCTCGATCAGGCTGGAAGCAGAGCCCTGGCCCAGGTGCGCGGCTTCGGCCAGCAAAATGGCCATGGGGGTGATGAACACCGCCGCCATGCCGTAGTGGCGCACCACCAGGGTTTCCACCACCCCGCTCAGCAACATCACCAGCAGCGCGACCGACCACGCATTCAAGGGCAGGCTCAGCACCGCCCAGGTCAGCAGCAGCCCCAGCGCCGTGCCCAGCAGCCGCTGGAACTGGCGGTTCCATACCGCCCGCAGGCTGGCCCCTTGCAGCACGGCCAGACAGCTCACCGGCACCCAGTAGGGACGCTCCAGTTGCAGCAGTTCGGCCAGCAGCAGCGACAGGCCGACAGTCAGCCCGATGATCAGCGCAGCCACCACCACGAAGTCGAAATCGGCAGCCGGCAGGGCTTGTATCGGTCTGGGTGTGCGCTGGCTCAGCACATGCAGGCTGTAGCCGAAGGCCAGCACACAGGCCAGCAGGCTGCCCATGGCCAGCAGGCCCACCCGCAGTGGTATCTGCAGCACCGGCACCGGGGTATAAGCGGCCAGCGCGGCCACCATCACGAAGAAATAGCTGCCGGGCGGCGGCAGGCGGTAAAAGCGGCAGATCATCGTTACCAGAATGGTGATGACGGTCAGTACCGGGGCTGCGGCCAGCGGTAGCAGCTGGCTTAACAGGCCCAGGGTGAAGCTGGCGATCAGCCCAAAGCTGCAGGCCATGATGGTGACCATGCGGTGGTGCATGGGCGTGGCCGGCAGGTAGAGAAAAGCCATGCCGCCCAGGGAGGACAGCAGGCCGTAGCCAAGCTGGCCGGTCCAGGCGGCAATCAGCAGCGGCAGACCGGTGGCCAGCGCTGCTGTCAGCGGCATCTGCCACGGCCGGTCACTGGCCTGAAAACTGCGTAACTGCTGCCATTCCCGCGCAATCAGAGCGCGTATCTCCTGGGGCCATCTGGCTGATTGCATGCTTGGCTTCCATCGAACATTTGTTAAGAGCGGCTAACAAGAGCGTAGCACCCCTGGGGCAAGGCGCGCCGACGCAGACAGTACAAGCAGTACGGCAAGGAGGCGCAACGCAGCGGCAGGGTTTTGTTAGCGGCTCTAGCCTGCGAAAAAGTCAGTGTGCTGGCAAGCGCTCAGTGTAGGGCGACGGCCTACCTTGCCGCGCGCTGCCGCCAGCCGCAGAGGACAAACAGCAGGGCCATGCCCCACAGTACCGCCACCATCCAGCTGCCGCCGGCATGCTGCATCACCAGCCCGGTGGCCGCCGGCCCCAGGCTGCTGGAGGCATTCCAGCTCAGCGAAATCAGCCCGGAAATACGCAATAGCGCCGCGCCGCTGAACAGCTCGCCGCTGGCCACCATGGATAAGGTATAGATGGCACCGGCGCAGCCGCCCAGCACAAACAGATAGACTTCCCACAGCCCCGGCAGCTGCATCAGCCACGGCAACAAGGGCAGCAGCAGGCAGACCAGCATGCCGCACAACAGCTGCACCCGGCGGCGGCCAAAGTGGTCGGCTAACCAGCCGATGGCGAATTGCAGCGCGGCATCGCCGGCCAGCAGGATGGAGGCCGAAGCCAGTGCGCGGCTCTGGCTCATGCCGGCGTCCATGGCCACCAGCGGCAGAAAGCTGAGCATGACGGTATCGAATGAGGCAAAGAAAGCGGTGCCCAGCAGGATGGCCGGCGCGCTGCGGATGATGCCCAGCCAGGAGGTGGCGCTCTGTTTGCCCAGCGTACCGGGTGCAGACGGCGCAGGGTGGGCCGCCTGCTGGCCGGCCGGCTGTTCGGGCCGCGCCAGCATCACGCCCGGCACCCCCAGCAAGAACAGCCCGCCGCACAGCAGGAAGGATTGCTCCGGCCAGCGCGCCAGCAGGTCAGTCAGCAGCGGTCCCAGCACCTGACAGGCGGTGAAGCAGGTGGAGTAAATGGCCACGATGCGGCCACGCGCATGGTCGCCGGCCAGGGTGTTGATCCAGCTTTCCCCCAGCACGAACAGCGGGGCCATGGCCGCGCCAAACAGGAAGCGCGCCAGCATCCAGCCGGGAATCGACTGCAGGTATTGCAGCGGCATCACCGATAGTGTCGCCAGCAGCAGGCAGCCCAGCATCACATTGCGCCGCCCCAGCCGCAGCGCCAGCGCCGGCGCGGCCACGGTGGCCAGCACCCCGCCCAGTGCGCCGGCGGCTACGGTCCAGCCGATTACCTCCGGGCTGAAACCGCGTGCGGTCAGGGTAAGGGCGGTCAGCGGCATGGTGCTGCCCAGCCCCAGGCCAAGCAGGGCCACGCTGAAAATGACGGCGGTGAAATCACGCCAGGCGCTGCGTGGCAGCATAAACAGACTCCATCGACGGGGAGACACAGCCTAGCACAAGGGCATGGCACAGCGGCAAGCATGCGCCCGGTCTGGCCTGCGCAGGCTTGTACGTCATGTAACGTATTTTGCAGGCCCGGCGCGGATCGTACTCTGATGACGCAGCGCAACATCCATAGCAATCATCAGGGGAATCTCATGGCATCTACTCGTCGCATGTTTCTGAAGTCCGCTCCGCTGGTCCTGGCCGCCGCCGGCCTCGTGTCCATGCCAGCCTTTGCCGCCGACACCATCAAGGTAGGGGTGTTGCACTCCCTGTCTGGCACCATGGCCATTTCGGAAACCTCGCTCAAGGACATGGCGCTGTTTGCCATCGACCAGATCAATGCCAAGGGCGGCGTGCTGGGCAAGAAGCTGGAACCGGTGGTGGTGGACCCGGCCTCCAACTGGCCGCTGTTTGCCGAAAAGGCGCGTCAGCTGCTGAGCAAGGACAAGGTGGCGGTGACCTTCGGCTGTTGGACTTCGGTCTCGCGCAAGTCGGTGCTGCCGGTGTTCGAGGAGTTGAACGGCCTGCTGTTCTACCCGGTGCAGTACGAGGGTGAGGAAATGTCACCCAATGTGTTCTACACCGGTGCTGCGCCCAACCAGCAGGCCATTCCGGCGGTGGAGTACCTGATGAGCAAGGAGGGCGGCAGTGCCAAGCGCTTCTTCCTGCTGGGGACCGACTATGTCTACCCGCGCACCACCAACAAGATCCTGCGGGCCTTCCTGCACTCCAAGGGGGTGAAGGACGAAAACATCCAGGAGATGTACACCCCCTTCGGCCACAGCGATTACCAGACCATCGTCGGCAACATCAAGAAGTTTGCCGCCGGCGGCAAGACTGCCGTCATCTCCACCATTAATGGCGACTCCAACGTGCCTTTCTACAAGGAACTGGGCAATCAGGGCCTGAAGGCGACCGACGTGCCGGTGGTGGCCTTCTCGGTGGGTGAGGAAGAACTCAAGGGCATCGATGCCAAGCCGCTGGTGGGCCATCTGGCCGCCTGGAACTACTTCATGAGCGTGAAGAACCCGGTCAACAGCAAGTGGATTGCCGACTACCGCGCCTGGGCCAAGAAGAAGGGCCTGGCCAATGCCGACAAGCTGGTCACCAACGACCCGATGGAAGCCACTTATGTGGGTATCAATATGTGGGCCGAAGCGGTGAAGAAAGCCGGCACCACCGATGTGGCCGCCGTGACCAAGGCCATGGCCGGTATCAAGCTGGCCGCGCCGTCCGGCTTCACCCTGGAAATGGACCCGAAAAACCATCACCTGCACAAGCCGGTGATGATTGGCGAGATTCAGTCCAATGGCCAGTTCTCGGTGGTGTGGAAGACCAAGACCCCGATCCGCGCCCAGCCGTGGAGCCCCTTTATCCCGGGGAATGACAAGAAGCCCGACACCCCGGTCAAGAGCAAGTAACAGCGGCTGACAACATCGCTGCTGCGCCTGTTTCTCAGCCGCTTTGATTGATTGTTCCAAGTGCAGTACGGGACGACTCGCGCCCTTGACCGCCAGGCCGCCCTGCCCGCAACAGGCAGGGCGGCCTGGCGGTCCATTCAGTAAGGAATGCACCATGCAATTGTTCAAACCCTTGCTCCTGCTGCTGTTGCTGTACAGCGGCCTGACGGCGGCCGGCCCGCTGGCCGAGCTAGCCCATGCCGACCCGGCCGACCGTGCCGGCCTGATCGAGGGCTGGACCATCCAGCCCGATGCCGCCCGCCGTCAGGCGGTGGCCGCACTGGAAGAGGGCAGGCTGTTCGCCAGCAGCGACGGCAAGCACATGCTGTTGCAAGCCGAGGACGGCAAGCTGAGCGATGTCGATACTGCCCAGGCTGTCGCCGGCGATGCCAGCAGTCTGGACGCGCAGCCAGTCAACAACAGCGTGCGCAGCGCGCTGCAAGCCTTTCATGCCGCCAGCGATCTGGCCGACCCGGAGTGCAGCAAACGGCTGGCGGCCATCCAGTCCTTGCAGGACAGTGCCAACCCGGCCCTGCTGCCCTTGCTACTGAGTCGGCAACAACAGGAACAAGACAGCCAGGTGCAACAGGCCCTGCATATGGCCAGCGCCCGTCTGCAACTGGCCAGCCCGGATGCCACCCAGCGCCTGAAGGCCATCCTTACCCTGGCGGATAGTGCCGACCCGGCCACGCAGACGCTGCTGGCGCCGCTGGCCGACAGTGCCAGTGAACCAGACTCCCGCGTGCGGGTGGCAGCGGCCCAAGCTTTGCTTGATCTGAAAAACAGCCAGTGGCGTTACAACATGCTGGGCTATGCCTTCAGCGGCGTCAGCCTGGGCTCGGTGCTGTTGCTGGCCGCCCTGGGGCTGGCCATTACCTATGGCCTGTTGGGCGTCATCAATATGGCGCATGGCGAGATGCTGATGATTGGTGCCTACGCCAGCTATGTGGTGCAGAACCTGTTCCGCAGCTGGTGGCCGGGCGCTTTCGATGCCTATCTGCTGGCTGCGCTGCCGGTGGCCTTTGCCGTCACCTTTGTCATCGGCATGGCGCTGGAGCGGCTGATCATCCGCCACCTGTATGGCCGTCCGCTGGAAACCCTGCTCGCCACCTGGGGCATCAGCCTGATGCTGATCCAGGCGGTGCGCATGCTGTTTGGCGCGCAGAACGTGGAGGTGGCCAATCCGTCCTGGCTGTCCGGTGGCTGGGCGATCACCCCGGCGCTGACATTGCCGTACAACCGGCTGGCCATCATCGGCTTCGTGGCTGCCGTACTGGTGCTGACCTGGCTGGCGCTGAACAAGACGCGGCTGGGCCTGTTCGTGCGTGCGGTCACGCAAAACCGCCGCATGGCCGACAGCGTGGGCGTGCCCACCGGCAAGGTGGACATGCTGGCCTTCGGCCTGGGCTCGGGCATTGCCGGGCTGGGCGGGGTGGCGCTGAGCCAGATCGGTAACGTCGGGCCGGAGCTGGGCCAGGGCTATATCGTGGACAGCTTCATGGTGGTGGTGCTGGGCGGGGTGGGCCAACTGGCCGGTACCGTGACCGGGGCCATGGGCCTGGGCATCGTCAACAAGATTCTGGAGCCGTCGCTGGGGGCGGTGCTGGGCAAGATCCTCATCCTCGGCTTCATCATCCTGTTCATCCAGAAGCGTCCGCAAGGCCTGTTTGCCCTCAAGGGCCGGGTACTGGACTAGGAGAGACCATCATGCAAACCGCACTTTCCCTGCGGCTGGCCGCCCGTGTGGGGCCGCAGCCGCTCAAGCTGGCCGGCGCGGCAGTCCTCGCCGTGCTGCTGGCCATGCCGGCGCTTTATCTGTGGACCGCACCGTCCAGCAGCCTGCATGTGTCGGCCTATGCGCTGATGCTGACCGGCAAGATCCTGTGCTATGCCATCGTGGCGCTGGCCATGGACCTGGTATGGGGCTATACCGGCCTGCTCAGCCTGGGCCACGGCCTGTTCTTTGCCCTGGGTGGCTACGGCATGGGCATGTATCTGATGCGTGCCATCGGCCATGACGGCAATTACCAGAGCGATCTGCCCGACTTCATGGTGTTTCTCGACTGGAAAACCCTGCCCTGGTTCTGGCAGGGCAGCGAGCATCTGGCCTGGGCGCTGTGTCTGGCGGTGGGTGTGCCCGGCCTGCTGGCGCTGGTGTTTGGCTGGCTGGCTTTCCGATCGCGCATCAAGGGCGTGTATTTTTCCATCATGACCCAGGCGCTCACCTATGCCGCCATGTTGCTGTTTTTCCGCAATGAAACCGGCTTTGGCGGCAATAACGGCTTTACCGACTTCAAGCGCATCCTTGGCTATGGTATTGCCGAGCCGGCCACCCGCGCCACCTTGTTCCTGCTGACCGTGCTGTTGCTCTTGGCCGCGCTGGCGGCCGGTTTCTGGCTGGTGCACAGCAAGTTCGGGCGCATCCTCACTGCCATTCGCGATGCCGAGTCGCGGCTGATGTTCTGCGGCTACAACCCGCTGTATTACAAGCTGTTCATCTGGGTGGCTTCGGCCATGTTGTGCGGCCTGGCCGGGGCGCTGTACGTGCCGCAGGTGGGCATTATCAATCCGGGGGAAATGTCGCCGGCCAACTCCATTGAAATCGCCATCTGGGTGGCGGTGGGTGGGCGCGGCAGCCTGATTGGCCCGGTGCTGGGCGCGGGCTTCATCAATGTGGCCAAGAGCTGGTTTACCGTGGCCTTTCCCGAATACTGGCTGTTCTTCCTGGGTGGGCTGTTCATTGCCACCACGCTGTTCCTGCCGCGCGGCCTGTTGGGCCTGATGCGTGGCCACAAGGAGAATGCATGATGCCTGCCACCACCTCGCAAACGGTGCAGCGTGAAAGCTGGGATGGCGATACCGCTGCCAGTGGCCGCTTGCTGCAGCCGGGACTGGATGTGACCCACGGCCAGATTCTCTATCTGGATGACATCAGTGTCAGCTTTGATGGCTTCCGTGCGCTCAACCGCCTGTCGCTGTCCATCGCCGTGGGCGAGCTGCGCTGCATCATCGGCCCCAACGGCGCGGGCAAGACCACCATGATGGACGTGATTACCGGCAAGACCCGCGCCGACAGCGGCTCGGCCTTTTTCGGCCAGACCATCAATCTGGCCCAGCATTCCGAGGCGGAAATCGTCCAACTGGGCATAGGGCGCAAATTCCAGAAACCCACGGTGTTCGAGGCGATGACGGTGCAGGAAAACCTGGAACTGGCGCTGGCCGGGCCGCGTTCGGTGTGGGCCAGCCTGCGCGCCCGTCTCTCCGGGCAGCAGCGTGACCGTATCGACGAATTGCTGACGCTGATCCGCCTGGGCGAGCAGCGGGCGCGGCTGGCCGGGCTGCTGTCGCATGGCCAGAAGCAGTGGCTGGAAATCGGCATGTTGCTGGCGCAGGAGCCACAGCTATTGCTGCTGGACGAACCGGTGGCCGGCATGACCGATGCCGAAACCGAAAAGACCGCCGAGCTGCTGCTCACCCTCAAGGGCCGGCATTCGCTGATGGTGGTGGAACACGATATGGATTTCATCGCCAGCATTGCCGGCAAGGTGACGGTGCTGGCCGAGGGCGCGGTACTGGCCGAGGGCAGCCTGCAGCAAGTGCAGGCGGATGAACGGGTGATCGAAGTCTATCTGGGGCGCTGACATGCTGGACATACAAGAACTGGACCAATACTACGGCGGCAGCCACATTCTGCGCCGCGTCAGCCTGCAGGCCGAAATCGGCCAGGTGACCTGCCTGCTCGGCCGTAACGGCGTGGGCAAATCCACCTTGCTGCGCTGCCTGATGGGGCAGCTGCCGGCCAAAAGCGGCAGCATACGCTGGCAGGGAGAGGACATCAGCCGCTGTGCACCGCACCAGCGCGTGGCGCGTGGCATTGCTTATGTGCCGCAGGGGCGGGAGATTTTTGGCCGGCTGACGGTGGAAGAAAACCTGCGCATGGGGCTGGCGCGCTTTGGCGGCAAGGCCGGGCGCGAGATTCCGGCCTCGGTGTACGAGATGTTCCCGGTGCTGTACGACATGCGCCAGCGCCGTGGCGGCGACCTGTCCGGCGGCCAGCAGCAACAACTGGCCATCGGCCGGGCGCTGGTCAGCCAGCCTTCGCTGCTGGTGCTGGACGAACCCACCGAGGGCATCCAGCCCTCCATCATCAAGCAGATCGGCGAAGTCATCCGCAGCCTGGCGGCGCGGCGCGACATGGCCATCCTGTTGGTGGAGCAGTACTACGATTTTGCCGAAGCACTGGCCGACCGCTATCTGGTGATGTCGCGCGGCGAAGTGATCCGCAGCGGGCAGGGCAGCCAGATGGCCAGCGATGGCGTGCGCGAACTGTTGGCCATCTGATGATGGCCCCGGCATGGTAATTGCTGATTCAAGTGCATTCGCCTTGCTGGTTGACTGCTGATGAACATGAACGAGCTGCCCTCTGCCAGCCCCTTGCCGAGCGGGCTGCTGGCCGGCTGGCCGGCTGCACTGGAATTGGGCTATGCCGTGGTGCAGGGCCGCACCGTGCCGGTGCATCGCCGCCATCAGGGGCCGCTGCGGGTGCAGAAACACTTTATCGATGGCCACGGCCAGTGCCAGCACATCGTGGTGCATCCGCCCGGCGGCATGGCCGGTGGCGACCGGCTGACGCTGGACATTCATCTGGCCGAGGGGGCTGCCGTGCTGCTGACCAGCCCCGGTGCGGCCAAGTGGTATGACGGTTTTGGCCGGGCCTCCTCCCAGCAGCTGCGGGTGGAGCAGCAGCCGGGCAGCCTGCTGGAATGGCTGCCACAGGAAACCATTCTGTATGCCGGCAGCGTGGTGGCACTCGACAACCGCTTCCAGCTGCAGGGCGATGCCTGTCTGCTGGCCGGCGAGGTCATGTGCCTGGGGCGACCGGCCAGTGCCGAGCGCTTTGATCGCGGCTGCTGGCAGCAAAGCGGTGAAGTGTGGCGGGATGAGCAGCTGCTGTGGTGCGAGCACAGCCATGTGCCGGGTGACTGCCCCTTGCTGGCCTCGCCGGTGGGCATGGGCGGCCACAGCGTGCTGGCCACCCTGCTGTGGGCCGGGCCGGACTTGCCGCCCGAACTGCATCAGGCCTGCCTGGAACTGCCCTGTGCCGGGCGTGCCGCAGCCAGCCAGTTGCCTGGCGTCTGGCTGGCCCGTTTCATCGGCGACAGTGCCGAAGCAGCCCATCACTGGCTGCGTGGCTGTCGCGACCTGATCTATCCCTTCAGCCACGGACGTGCGGCCAGCCAGCCGCGCATCTGGGCGAGCTGACAAGAAAGCATTCCATGGAACTGACCCCCCGCGAAAAAGACAAGCTGCTGATCTTCACCGCCGGACTGGTGGCGGAGCGCCGGCTGGCGCGTGGCCTGCAACTGAATTACCCCGAGGCCGTGGCCTATATCAGCGCGGCCATTCTGGAAGGCGCGCGCGATGGCCGTAGCGTGGCCGAACTGATGCATTACGGCACCACGCTGCTATCACGTGTACAGGTGATGGCGGGCGTGCCGGAGATGATTCCGGACATCCAGGTGGAAGCCACTTTCCCGGACGGCACCAAGCTGGTCACCGTGCACCAGCCCATTGTCTGAACCACAGTCTGCCCACAGGAGATACAGATGATTCCAGGAGAACTGCGCGTGCAGGATGGCGAGATCGCCCTCAATGCCGGCCGCGACACCATCAGCCTGGTGGTGGCCAATAGTGGCGACCGGCCAATACAGGTGGGCTCGCATTATCACTTTGCCGAAACCAATGACGCGCTGCTGTTTGACCGCGCCGCGGCACGCGGCTTCCGGCTGAATATTGCCGCCGGCACCGCCGTGCGTTTCGAGCCGGGGCAGACACGCACGGTGGAGCTGGTGGCGCTGGCTGGTGCGCGCCGGGTATTCGGCTTTCAGGGCCGGGTGATGGGGGACTTATGAAAATCAGCAGACAGGCCTATGCCGAAATGTTCGGCCCCACTGTGGGCGATGCGGTGCGACTGGCCGATACCGGGCTGTGGGCGCAGGTGGAGCGTGACTACACCGTTTACGGTGAAGAGGTGAAGTTCGGCGGCGGCAAGGTGATCCGCGACGGCATGGGGCAAGGCCAGGCGCTGGCGGCCGCGGTGGCCGATACCGTGATTACCAATGCGCTGATCATCGACCACTGGGGTGTGGTCAAGGCCGATATCGGCCTGAAAGCCGGCCGTATCGCTGCCATCGGCAAGGCCGGCAACCCGGACATCCAGCCCGGCGTGGACATCGTCATCGGCGCGGCAACGGAAATCATCGCCGGTGAAGGTATGATCGTGACCGCCGGCGGCATCGACACCCACATCCACTTCATCTGCCCGCAGCAGATCGAAGAAGCGCTGGCTTCCGGCATCACCAGCATGATAGGCGGCGGCACCGGCCCGGCCACCGGCACCAATGCCACCACCTGCACGCCGGGGCCGTGGCATATGGCCAGCATGCTCAAGGCGGCGGAAGGCTTTGCCATGAACCTGGGCTTTACCGGCAAGGGCAATGCCAGCCTGCCGGAAGCGCTGCGCGAACAGGTACGCGCCGGGGCCATCGGCCTGAAGCTGCATGAAGACTGGGGCAGCACCCCGGCGGCCATCGACAACTGTCTGAGCGTGGCCGACGAGATGGACGTGCAGGTGGCGATTCACACCGATACGCTGAACGAATCCGGCTTTGTCGAAGCCACGCTGGCGGCGCTCAAGGGCCGCACCATCCACACCTATCACACGGAGGGTGCCGGCGGCGGCCATGCGCCGGACATCATCAAGGCCTGCGGCTTTGCCAATGTGCTGCCCAGCTCCACCAATCCCACACGGCCGTTTACCGTCAACACCATCGACGAGCATCTGGACATGCTGATGGTGTGCCACCACCTGGACCCGGCCATTGCCGAGGATGTGGCCTTTGCCGAAAGCCGTATCCGCCGCGAGACGATTGCTGCCGAGGACATCCTGCATGATCTGGGCGCCTTCGCCATGATGTCCTCCGACAGCCAGGCCATGGGCCGGGTGGGAGAAACCATCCTGCGTTGCTGGCAGACCGCCGACAAGATGAAGCAGCAGCGCGGCCCGCTGGCAGGCGATGACGAGGGCTGCGACAACGCCCGCATCAAGCGCTATATCGCCAAATACACCATCAACCCGGCCATTACCCATGGCATCAGCCACGAGGTGGGCAGCATCGAGGCGGGCAAGCTGGCCGACCTGGTGTTGTGGAAGCCGATGTTCTTTGGCGTCAAACCCAGCCTGATTATCAAGGGCGGCATCATCGCCATGGCGGCCATGGGCGATGCCAATGCCAGCATTCCCACACCGCAGCCGGTGCATAGCCGGCCGATGTTCGGCAGCTTCGGCAAGGCCATTGCCGATGGCAGCGTCACCTTTGTGTCGCAGGCTGCGCTGGATGCCGGGATAGGCCAGGCGCTGGGCCTGAGCAAGCGGCTGGTGGCGGTGCAGAACTGCCGCAGCGTGCAAAAGACCGACCTGATCCACAACGACTACCTGCCGCAGATCGAGGTGGACCCGCAAAACTATCAGGTGAAGGCCGATGGCCAGTTGCTGTGGTGCGAACCGGCTACCAGCCTGCCCATGGCGCAGCGCTATTTCCTGTTCTGATAATGAAAAATCCGGACACGGCAAATGGTGTTTCCCCACCAGGAAAACAAGAAAGCGAGACAGGAAAATGCTGATCATCAATCAACGGCTGGAACAGGCTGCTGGCTGGGATGCCGAGCTGCGGCTGACCTTCGAGCTGCGCAGCAAGACCCGCTTGCGTACCCGCGCCAGCAATGGCGAAGAAGTCGGCCTGTTCCTGTCGGCAGGCGCGCCACTGGCCGATGGTCAGCTGCTGCAGGCCGAAGACGGGCGGGTGCTGCGGGTGCTGGCGGCGGACGAGGCTCTACTGCATGTGCGCTGTGCCAATGCACAGGAGCTGTGCCGCGCTGCCTACCATCTGGGCAATCGCCATGTGCATCTGCAGGTGGGCGATGGCTGGCTGCGGCTGCTGGACGACAGCGTGCTGGAACAGATGCTGCAACAACTGGGGGTCGAAGTGAGCCGCCTGCAGGCACCGTTCCATCCGGAAAGCGGTGCCTACGGTGGCGGCCATCATCATTCGCACGGCAAGGATGCCGCCTTCCAGTACGCGCCCAAGCTGCATCTGTTCGGCCAGCCGGCATGACGACGCTGCTGTCTCTGCTGCAACTGTTGCGTCTGGCCAGCCCCGGCCTGCCAATTGGCGGCTTCAGCTATTCGCAAGGGCTGGAAAGTGCGCTGGAGCTGGGCCTGGTACACGATGCCGCCAGTGCCCGCCTGTGGCTGGCGGATGTCTTGCAAGGCCCGGCCTGCCAGTTTGACGCGGCCATGCTGGTGCAGATGATGCAGGCCATCGCGGCTGACGATGAGCATTGCCTGTACCGGCTCAACCAGCGCTATCTGGCCAGCCGTGACAGCCGCGAACAGCGGCAGGAAACCGTGCAGATGGGCTATTCGCTGCGCCAGCTGCTGGTCAGCCTGCCGGAAAGCCAGGCCATGTGCTGGCCAGCCGGGGTGGCAGACGAGGAAATCTGCCTGCCCACAGCCTGGGCCATGGCGGCGCAGGCACTGGGTATTGCCGAGCGCGAAGCGGTTACCGCCCTCTTGTGGAGCTGGCTGGAAAATCAGGTGATGGTACTGCTCAAGGCCATGCCCATGGGGCAGACTGCCGGCCAGCAACTGCTGTCTGCGCTGTTGCCGGTACTGGCCCGTGTGGTGGAGCGCGCCATCAGCCTGCCTGCAACACAATGCAGCAACTTCGCCCCCGGCCTGATGTGGGCGGCGATGAAACACGAAAGCCAATACAGCAGGCTGTTCCGATCATGAGGCAGCAGATAGCCCGTGCGCCGGTCGGGCTGGCGCGACAAGGCAGCAAGCCTTCGTTTTAACGTTTCAACAAGCGTAACACTATGCAAATCATCATCGATCACCTGACTGACCCGCGCGTGCACGCGCTGTTGCAAGAGCATCTGGCCGGCATGTATGCCAACTCCCCGCCGGAAAGCGTACACGCGCTGGACCTGACCGGCTTGAAGGCCGCTGCGGTCACCTTCTGGACCGCGTGGGAGGGCGAGGAAGTGCTGGGTTGCGGCGCGCTCAAACAGCTTGACCCCACGCATGGCGAAATCAAATCCATGCGCACTGCTGCCGCCCATCTGCGCCAGGGGGTGGCGCAGCGCATTCTGGCGCACATTCTGCAGACAGCGCAGCAACGCGGCTATCAGCGGCTCAGCCTGGAAACCGGCAGCACTGCGGCATTCCAGCCCGCCCTGGCCTTGTATGAAAGCTTTGGCTTTAGCCGCTGTGGGCCGTTTGCCGATTACCGTGAAGATCCCTTCAGCATTTTCATGAGCCTGGAAATCCAGGCTAAGCCCTTATCTGCCACCGCATTACCTCAGCACAAAGGACATCCGGCATGAAACAGAGCGCACTTCGCGTGGGTATTGGCGGGCCGGTCGGCTCGGGCAAGACCCACCTCACCTGGGCACTGTGCAGCGCCCTGCGCGACAGCTACAACGTGGCCGTGGTTACCAACGACATCTACACCCAGGAAGACGCGCAGTTCCTGGTGAAGAACGAAGCCCTGTCACCAGACCGCATCATCGGCGTGGAAACCGGCGGTTGTCCGCACACCGCCATCCGCGAGGATGCGTCGATCAATCTGGAGGCCGTGGCACGGCTGAATGCCCGCCATCCGGGGCTGGACGTGATCTTCATCGAAAGTGGTGGCGACAATCTGGCGGCCACCTTCAGCCCGGAGCTGTCCGACTTCACCATCTACGTGATCGATGTGTCCGCCGGCGACAAGATTCCGCGCAAGGGCGGGCCGGGCATTTGCAAGTCGGACCTCTTGGTGATCAACAAGATCGACCTGGCCCCGCTGGTGGGGGCTTCGCTGGAAGTGATGGAGCGGGATGCGCGCAAGATGCGTGGCGAACGGCCGTTTGTGTTCAGTAATCTGAAAAGCGGGCAGGGGCTGGCCGACATCATCGCCATCATCGAAGAGAAGGGCATGCTCAAGCTGTAAGCATGGCGCAGCGGCCAGAGCGGCTATTGGTAAACGAGACAAGGCCGGGCAATGCCCGGCCTTGTTACGTTTACAGGGAACTCACTCTGTCGGGTGCGGCGCGTCTTGCGGCGGCGCGGGCGGCACCAGCGGGCGCAGCGGTTTGGCCAGTAGCATGCCATCGTAGGGCTGGCAGACGGCGGGAATGCTGTCGCCATGCCAATACACGGTGGTTTTGGCGCCCACCTTTTTGCCAAGGCAGGCTTTTACTGCAGCCAGCGGTGCTTCGTGCGGCGGCGGGGGCGGCTGGTGGCCGTGTTCATCAGCGGCATGCGGATCGCGGCTAGCGCAGTGCTGGTGTTCGGCGGCCGAGGCATCATGGTGTTCGGCCTGGCAGTGATGAGGAGAGGCAGCATCGAACGGTGCGGATGACTCTGCAGCATGGCTGGTGCTGCTCAGCAGCAGGGCCAGGCTGGTGCTGGCAAACAGAAAGAGGGTGGGGCGCATGATGGGCCTGCATTCATGGTGAACAATGCGCTCACCTTAGTCAGGCCGGCACAGCGCGACAAGCCAGCTGCGGCCGGCTTTACACCGCTTTGAGTGAAGTGAAGCCAATTAGCCCCGTTTTACATGCTTTACATGCTGCGGCCGTGGCTGGCGGCCGCCTCATCACTGCCTGCGCTTCCCTGTGCTAGAAGTTGTAATGCGCAAAGGTGAACAGCACATTGCCATTGCCCTGGCCGCCGGGGATGTAGGTGCTGTTGATGGTGAACTTGCCATAGCTGATGCCGACCAGCGGCAGCACGCCGGGGAAGGGGAAGGAGTGCAGGGTGTCGGTACGCGAGGTGATGAAGGCGGTATAGCCGATTTCCGCCCGCCATTCGCCGGCGCGGGCAAAGGGGTGGGTGTAGGCGTAGCCGACGATGGGCTCTACTTTCTTGTGCGAGTCCAGAAAGGCCATGGCATACAGCGCATGCCAGTTGTCCTTGTCGTCACGCAGGCTGCGGCCCAGGCCAAAGCCCCAGGGGTTTTCGTTGAACTCGGCAATTTTCTCTTGGGTATAGGCCCAGCGCATGTGATAGGTGTTCAGCGGCAGGTAGGCATCCAGCGTGCCGTCATCCCAGACATGCTGTACTTCGTTGCGGGCAGACTCCCACAGCGATTCGGCGTGTGCCGGGGTGGACAGGCTACAGGACAGTACGGTGCCAAGGGCAAGTGCGGTGGTCAGGCGGGTGTGTGAAAGCATGTGATTCGGCTAGCAGCAGGGCGCACAGGGCGACATGGCGGTTTCAGAAATGGGAGGGAGTGGATATTACCTGTCCGATAGTACGGGTCAAGTCAGGACGGCAGACTGGCAGATCAAGCGAGAAGTTCCCGTGCCACGCGGTCAGCCGCGCGCATGTCGCTAGTGAGCCGCATCAGTCTGGCGGCTGCGCTGGGTGAATGGCCATGCAGCCGCAGGGCGGCCGCTTCCAGCAGGGCCAGCGCCTTCTGCCATTGGCCAAACTCCAGATACAGGCAGGCGCGTTCGTAAAGATTCATGCTGTCTTCGTTGCGCGGTGACGGCATGTTTGCCAGCTTGCCCTGCCATGCATCCAGCCGCTGGCGGCACAGGGTCTGCACCACCGGCAGAAACTGCGCGCACAGGCGGCTTTCGCTGGCGCTATCCAGTTCGGCAGGGGCCTGACGACGGGAGAGGAGGCGGACAATCAGCTGGCGCATGAAACAGGAATTCCTTGCCGGTGCTGCCGCCGGGTATTCGGCAGCTGTGGGCGGCAGAATACCCCGGCGGGCTGTCAACTTGCGGCAAGAAACATCAATTCCTGTAATGGCCCGTTGCGGGCGGCGACGGTAGCCGATGGCTTGTTGAGTACCCGGCGCGGTGGATCGGAAATCCTGTTCGTGGCCGGCCTTAGTCCTGCATGGCCGGGCTGAGCGCGCTGCGCACCGTGCTTTCATCCAGTGCCGCCGAGCACAGCTCGATAAAGCGGTAGGCATAGCTGCGCAGGTAGTGGCCACGGCGGATGGCAATGCGGGTGGTCTGCTGGCCGAACAGCGGTTCGCCGGCCACCACTTTTACCGCCTGGTCACGCACGGGGTCCACCGCCATCGACGCCACGATGCCTACCGCCAGCTCCAGCTCGACATAGGTCTTGATCACGTCGGCATCCAGCGCCGACATCACGATGTCCGGCACCAGCCCGGCGCGGGCAAAGGCCCGGTCGATCTGGGCGCGGCCGGTAAAGCCCTGGTGATAGGTGACGATGGGGTATTCCGCCAGCGTTTCCAGCGACAGCGTCTGCTGATGCAAGGGGTGGTGCGGCGGGGCGATCACGCTGTGATACCAGCCGTAGTAGGGAAAGGACACCAGTTCCGGCACTTCGGCCACGGCCTCGGTGGCGATGCCGATGTCAGCGTCACCCGATTGCAGCAGGCGTACCAGCTCTTCCGGGCTGGCCTGATGCAACACCAGATGCACCTTGGGGAAGGCCTTCTTGAAGGCGGTGACCACCTGCGGCAGTGCATAGCGCGCCTGGGTATGGGTGGTGGCAATGGTGAGCTGGCCTTCGTCACGCTGGCTGAATTGTTCGGCCAGCCGCTTGATGTTGCCGGCGTCCAGCAACATGCGTTCCACGATGGTGAGCAATTCCTTGCCCGGATCGGTCAGGCCGAGAAAACGCTTGCCCTTGCGCACGAACAGCTCCACGCCCAGTTCGTCTTCCAGGTCCTTGATGTGTTTGCTGACGCCGGATTGCGAGGTGTACAGCGCATTGGCCACTTCAGTCAGGTTGAAGTTCTGCCGCACGGTTTCACGGATGATGCGCAGTTGCTGGAAGTTCATGCCACGGCCCCCCTGCGGGACAGCGACAGAAGGGGCTGCGGCGGCGTGCTCGCGGCACGAAGGAAGAAACTGGCCATGACGCTATCCTGATTTATATAACTTAAAACAGGATATTTCTGTTTTTAATATAACAAAAATAACGTTTTCTTGTTTGCATATGCCATCTTGATCTCAGCGCGGCGCTGGCTGTCACACCAGCCAGACTTCTCCTGCCTGTGCTGTCAGCGCCTGGCAGGCCGGCATGTCGGCGGCCTTGCGGTTGCTGATCAGCAAATCGATATCGTTGGCCGCGCAGGTGCTGATGCGGCTGCTGATGCCCAGCTTGCTGAAATCGGCCAGCATGTATACCTGATCCGCCTGGGCGCACATGGCGCGCGCCACTTCCGCCTCGCGCGGGTCGTAATTGCTGGCGCCCATGGCGGTGCTGACGCCGACTGGCGACAACAGGGCGATGTCGGCGTGGTAACGGCCGATTTCCGCCACGGTGCTACCCCCCACCGTGGCCGGGGCGCGTTCGCCCAGCTCCCCGCCCAGCATGATGAGCTGATGGCCGCCGCCCTGCGCGGGCCGGCGTAGCGCGAGTGCCACGTCGAAGGCATTGGTGATGATGGTCAGGCCGCTGAGCGTGGCCAGTTCGCGCGCCAGCAGTGCGGTGGTGGTGCCGGCATCGATAAACAGGGTCTGCCCCTGGCGCAGCCGGCTGCAGGCGGCGCGGGCAATGTCCTGCTTGTAGCGCACCTGCTGCAGGGCGCGCTCGGCAATCGGTGCTTCCTCGCCGCTGCGGGCAATCACGCCACCGTGGATGCGGCGCAGCTCGCCCATGGCTTCCAGTGCCGCCACATCGCGGCGCACGGTTTCACGCGACACCTGCAAGGCACTGACCAGTTGCTCGGTGCTCAGGCGTTGTTGCGCGGACAGCAAGGCGCGGATGCGCTGGTAACGCTCCTGTTGCCACATGGGCTTCTCCTGCGGGAGTGCGGTGGAAGAAAGGCAGTGCACATTGCGAGAGAGGGCGGGGCGCTGTCAAGCCGTTTGCCACGGGAGTGGGCGGCGTCGCATTTCGGCATTTTGTGTACTTTTGTGGCAAAGTTGTAATATTGGGTGTTTATTATGCTGGGCATGCTGACGGGCAGACTGCCTGCCCGTCTACCCCTACACCGCCCCGGGAGAGACCATGCAGCGTCGCCAGTTCATCCATGCCCTTGCCGCCGTATCCGCCAGCAGCCCCCTGTTGCTGGCTTCCGCCACCGCCCGTGCCGCTAGCGGCAAAGTCACCGTACCGTTGCATAGTGCGCGCTGGTCGCCGCGCAATGCACAGCGGCTGCAATTGCTGCTGAGCCAGCATGGCAGTGCCAGCGCCAGCTATCGGGCAGATCGCAAGCCGTATGCGGTGTTCGACTGGGACAACACCTGCATCATGAACGACTGCGAAGAAGCGCTGCTGATGTACCAGATCAACCATCTGCAATACAAGCTGACGCCGGATGAGTTCGCCCGGGTGTTGTGGCGCGATGTGCCGGATGCCACCTTCATGGCCGACTACAAGACGGTGGACGGCAAGCCGGTGCGGATGGCAGATATCGCGGCGGACGTGGAGTCCGACTACCGCTGGCTGCATGCCAATTACCAGGGCCTGGCCGGCAGCCGCAGCCTGGAGGAAATCCAGGCCAGCGACCAGTTCAAGGATTTCCGCGCCAAGCTCTATTTCATGTATGACGCCATCTGCGACAGCTTCCCGCTGGAGATCGGCTACAAGTGGATCATCTATTTCTACAAGAACATGAGCCCGGCGGAATTGCAGGCGATGGCGCTGGCCTCCAACAAGGCCGCGCTGGGCGATGCCTTGCGCAAGGTGCGCTACGAAAGCCCGCACAGCTTGCCGGGCAAGGCTGGCGTGGTGGCCGATACCCATTTTCACGGCATCCGCGTGCACGAGGAAATCCGTGGCCTGATGCATACCCTGCGCGCCAACGGCATTGATGTGTATGTCAGCACCGCCTCCATCGACGATGTGGTGCGGGTATTTGCCGGTCATGAAGATTTTGGCTACGGCGTGCCGGCGGAAAATGTCATCGGCCTGCGGCTGGAGATGGCGGATGGCAAATACACCGACCGCTATCAGCCGGGCTGGCATTTCAACTGGGGGCCGGGCAAGACCGTGGGCATTCGCCAGCAGCTGCAGGCGAAAAAGGGTTATGGCCCTATCCTGGTCGCCGGTGACAGCGATGGCGATGCCTGGATGCTGCGTGACTTTGCCGATACTTCGGTGGGGCTGATTGTGAACCGCATGAAAAAAGGCGAGATCGGGGCCGACAGCAAGCTGGCTGCCGAGCAGCTGGGGCAGCCGCAGGCACGCTTCATTCTGCAGGGACGGGATGAAAGCACCGGCCTGATGTTGCCGGATGAGAAGTCGCTGAAATACGGCAAGAGCGAACGCAAGCTACTGGCCTGAGCCGCCGGCTGCCTGCTCAGCGGGGGAACCAGATGGCCCGGTAAGCCTGCTGGTAGGGCAGGCTGGCGTCGATATCCTGATTGCCCAGCTGTTGCAGCAAGTCGCGGGTCACCAGTATCGGCTTGCTGATATAGCCACTGGGCTTGGCACCGGCAAAGGCCCGGTTCATTTCATCCGCCAGCTGCCAGCCCTGTGCACCCAGCGGTTCGGCCACGGTTGCCAGTTGCTGTGACAGCCCGGCGCGGATGCGGTTGATGGCCTTGCTGGAGCCGTCGCCGGCTGACACATTGCGCACGTCGCCACGGCCGGCATGCAGCAAGGGGTAGTTCATCTCGTCGAAATAGACATCGTTGATGGCCAGGGTGTGGGTCCAGCGCCGGCCATGACGCTGGTTCAGCTCCTTCACCACGGCATCCATGCGCTGGTCGGCATGGTTGAGCGGCAGGTTTTGCACTTCCAGCATCTGGCAGCCGCTGCAGTGCTGGATCAGCTCTTGCATGAAGCGGGTTTTGGCGTTGGCAATGTCAAAGCGTTCGTCATTGAAAATCACCACGCCAGCCTTGCCACGACTGTCCTGGATGACATGCTCGGCGGCGCGGCGCGCCACGGCCAGCGGGTCGCTGCTGACATTGAAAAACAGCCCCGGCACCACGCCGGGCTGGGCGGCGGCATGCCAGCCCACCAGCACGATGCGGGCACGCTGCGCGGCGGCGACTTCGGCTGCCAGATCACTGGCCTGAAAACCTCCCAGAATGATGCCGTCGCTGCGCGAGGCCATCGCTTCGGCAAATCCCTTGCGCAGCAAAATAGTGCTGCCCTGCGCATCCAGCACCTGTATTTGCCAGCCCAGCAGCCGGGCGGCACTGGCAAAACCGCGATAACTGCCGCCTATGCCACCATTGCGCAAATCCTGGGCGATGAAGGTGACCTTGTGCACGCCACTCTGGCGGGCCGGGCCATCACGCGGGCCATCCCAGCTCAGCGCCTGCGGCGGGGCCGCTTGTGCCAGCCCCAGTCCCAACGCAAGCAGCAACAGCAAGCCAAGTGTTTTCATCGCCATGGCAACTTTCTGGCGGCAGGGCCAGTGATGTGGGTTGGAACAGGGAAGGGTGGACGGCCGTGGCTACCCGGTCAGCTCAGGCTGATCTCCTGTCATTTTATACGGTAATCCGGTATTGACAGCTTTTATGTTGATCGCATTTGTGCCAGAGCAGACAGCCGGCAATGCAAAACCGCCCGGCAAGCGGGCGGTGTGCGGGCGGCGAAAAGCGCTGATTTACAGCCGTTCGAAAATCACCGCAATACCCTGGCCACCGCCGATACACATGGTGGCGATGGCATAGCGGCCCTTGATGCGCTGCAGTTCGTACAGCGCCTTGGTGGCGATCACGCCGCCGCTGGCACCCACCGGATGCCCCAGCGCAATGGCCCCGCCATTGGGGTTGGTCTTGTCGGCAGGCAGGCCCAGTGCCTTGCTCACCGCCAGCGACTGGGCGGCAAAGGCTTCGTTGGATTCGATCACGTCGATCTGGTCCAGGCTAAGCCCGGCACGCTGCAGTGCTGCCTGGGTGGCCGGAATCGGGCCTTCGCCCATGATGTGATTGGGCACGCCACACACGGCATAAGACACGATACGGGCCAGCGGCTGCTGGCCGGCGGCTGCGGCGGCATCGGCTGCAGCCAGCACCAGGAAGGCTGCGCCGTCATTGATGCCGGAAGCGTTGCCGGCGGTGACCGAGCCATCTTTCTTGAAGGCAGGTTTCATCTTGGCCAGCGCATCCAGCGTGGTGGCGCGCGGATGTTCATCGGTATCGAATACCACTTCGCCCTTGCGGGTCTGGGTGACGATGGGGACGATCTGCGAAACGAAACGGCCATCCGCGATGGCTGCGGCGGCACGCTGCTGCGAGGCAAGGGCGAAGGCATCCTGCTCTTCGCGCGTCAGCTGCCATTTGTCGACCAGGTTTTCCGCCGTGATGCCCATGTGGCCGACGCCGAAGGGGTCGGTCAGTGCGGCGGTCATCATGTCGATGGCGGTGGCATTGCCCATGCGCGCACCGCTGCGCAGTTGCGGCAGCAGATAGCCGCCGCGCGACATGACTTCCACCCCGCCGCCGATGGCGTAATCACAGTCGCCCAGCATGATGGCCTGGGCGCTGGATACCACGGCTTGCAGGCCGGAGCCGCACAGGCGGTTTACCGCCATGGCCACCGATTCCATCGGCAGACCGGCGGCGATGGAGGCCAGCCGTGCTACATAGGCGTAACGGGCTTCGGTGGGAATGCAATTGCCCACGGTGACATGGTGGATGTGTTCGGCAGCCACGCCGGAGCGGGCAATGGCTTCCTTCATGACCAGGCCGCCCAGTTCGGCCGGCTCCAGGTGGCTGAGTGCGCCGCCAAAGGTGCCAATGGCGGAGCGTACCGCGCTCAGTACCACGATCTCGCGTTGTTTCATCTTCTGTTTCTCCCGTTTTGTGCTGCTTGTGCAGTGCATCAAATGTGCCTGCCAACGATACCAGCGTCACCGGGGCTTTGCCAGCCATGCGGCGTGGCCGGCCCCAGCCAGCCTAGCCGTCCGTTGCCATGGCCAGGCGCTGGATTTCCTCACGTGGCGGCAGGCCGAACAGGCGCTTGAACTCGCGGCTGAACTGCGAAGGGCTGGCATAGCCCACGGCATAAGCGGCCTGGCTGATATTGTGGCCATCCTGCAGCAATAAATGGCGTGCCTGATGCAGGCGGGTGTTTTTCAGATACTGGATGGGGGCATAGCCGGTGACGGCCTTGAAGCTTTCATGAAAGGCGCTGCTGCTCATACCGGCCAGTTCGGCCAGCAGGGCCACGCTGAGCGGCAAGGCGTAATGGCGGTGGATGTGTTCGATGCTGCGTTGTATCTGGCGCAGCCGCCCATGGCGGGCAAACAAGGCCCGCAGGGTTTGTCCGGCATCGGCCAGCAGGATGCGGTAGAGGATTTCCCGCACGATGCCCGGCCCCAGCACCCGGCTTTCCTGCTCCTGCTGCAGGCTGTGCAACAAGCGCCGCGCTGCGTCCTGCAGCGCTGGCGTCATGGGACAAAGCAGCATGCCCTGTGGTTTGCCGCTGGTTTTGTGCTGGGGCGGGTCATCCATCAGCCGCAGTAGCTGGTCTACCAGGCTGGGGTCGATGCGGATGACCAGTGCCAGCAGGTGTTCGTCTTGCTGCAGGCTGGTATCGCATTCGAACTGCATGGGGGTGGCGACCACCAGGCAATGCCCGGGATCGACACTCAGCACCTGCTCACCCAGATAGCCGCGCTGGCAGCCCTGAGCCACGATCACCACGCTGGCTTCATGCAATACCGGAGTGGGGGGGCTGTTACTGTCCTGGCGCAGCAGGCTGACGCCATCCAGCCGGCTGGGGTGCCAGCCTGCTTGCGCTGCCTGTTGCAATATATGGGTGGCCAGATCGATTGCCTTGTTCGCAGTCATCATCATTCCCCTTATCTCGGCCAACACGATAGCGGCGCTGCCGGGCAGCCTGCTGCCTGCCCAACTGCCTGTTTTGGTGAGATGCTGTTTGCACGCGGTGCTAAGCGGCAAAATGCATAGGAATAGGCAAGGCTGGCGGAGTTTGCGCACTTGTCCAGCCTTGCGTGATCTCCTACTCTGCCTGAGTGCTACTTTTCATTTACTACAGTTTAAATTGTTTACTAAGTCAATAGCGGTGCGCAGGGCAGGTGGCAAGCCGGCAAAGGACGCAGTCATGAAAAAGATCTTGATGGTGGTAAGCAGTTTTGAAAAATACCCGCAAAGCGCCAGGGCCTGTGGGCTATGGCTGGGGGAGGCCGTCCATTTTGTCAGTCGGGTAGAGGCTGCGCGCTATACCGTGGACATCGTCAGTCCGCGTGGTGGTTACACGCCGATAGATCCGCTCAGCCTGGCATTGGCCGACGAGCTGGATTGGGAGTGGTATCAGAACAAGAGCTTCATGAACCGGCTGGGCAGCACGCTGCAGCCCGCCGCGGTGCGTCCGCAAGACTATGCCGCCATTTATTTCGCCGGCGGCCATGGTGCGGTGTGGGATTTTCCGGACAATGCCGCGCTGCAAGCCATAGCCCGCGAGATCTACCAGCAGGGTGGCGTGGTGTGTGCGGTTTGTCACGGCGTGGCCGGCTTGCTGAATATCCGGCTGGACGATGGCAGCCTGCTGGTTGAAGGCAAGCAGATGAGCTGTTTTTCCAATACCGAGGAACGGCTATCCGGGCTGGCCGGGCAGCTGCCTTTTCTGCCGGAAAACGAGCTGGTCAAACGGGGTGCCCGCTATCACAAGGCACCAGAACCATGGGACCCGTTCGCGCTGGTGGACCAGCGTGTGATCAGCGGTCAGAACCCGGCCTCCACCGCACGGGTGGCCGAATTACTGCTGGAGGCATTGCGCACACACTCATGGCCGTGACTGCACGGCCGGATCACAGCGTAAGATACGCCTGTTCCGGCCCGAGGCCGCAGTCAGCACAAGGAATCGTCATGAGTGTATTCATCTTTGCCACCTTGCAATGCAAGCCGGAGTGTACTGCCGCGGTGGGTGCCGCCATGCGCGACATGCAGCAAGCCAGCCGGCAGGAGGCTGGCTGCCAGCAATACCAGGTATTGCAGCCGGCGGATCAGCCCGATGTGCTGCATGTGTTCGAGGCTTATCAGGATATGGCGGCGGTCGAGGCGCATCGGGCCGCCGCGCATTATCTGGCTTACCGCGAGTGGGTGGCGGACAAGCTGGCCGCACCGGTTGAGGTAAAACTGCTGCAGCCCTTGGACTGATACCCCCTTTTATCGCGAAAGGCTTCTGTCGAAACAAGGCCCGCTGCTCGCGGGCCTTGTCATTGCTGTTGCGACTGCTTCCTCAGCGACTGGCGCGTGCTGCCGGCGGTTCTGCAATGGCTTCGATACGTCCCAGCAGGAAGACAAAGGCCAGCATGCCGATGATCAGCATCACCCCGGCGACCAGAAAGGCATTGGTAAAGGAGTGGGTGCTGCCCACGATATAGCCGGTGACGATGGGGGCTACCGCACCCATCATATTGTTGGCGAAGTTCATGATGCCGCCCACCGTGCCGGTGCCGCCATGCGGTGCAATCAGCGAGGGCAGCGACCAGCCCACCGGTGCGGCAGCCGCCAGCCCGCTGAGCGCGATGGTGATCCAGATGATGGCGATGACCGGGTCGCTGGTGGTGGTGGCACCGAAAACCGCCAGCCCCAGCAGCATGCCGCCCAGCAACACGCCTTTGCGCACGCGGGTTTCATCGTGGCCACGGGCAATCAGGTGGTCGATCAGCCAGCCGCCTACCAGCAGGTCCGACAGGGTGGCGAATATCCACGGAATGGCGGCATAGCTGGCCGATTTCAGAATGCTCATATGCATGGTCTGCACCAGATAGCCGGGCAGCCAGGTGAGAAACAGATAGAACACATAGCCATAGGCGGCAAAGCCGATGGACAGCCCCCATACCTTGCGTTGCCGCAACAGGTAAGCCAGCATGGCCAGCGATCCGCTCTGGCCCACTCCTTCCGCTGTGGCTCCCCCCTCCACGATATGGCGGTATTCGGCGGCCGACAGCTTGCTGTCCTGGCTAGGGTCGCGATAGATCAGGGTAAAGGCGATGAAGTAAGCCACGCTGAGTAGTGCGGTCAGGCCAAAACCCCAGCGCCAGCCCAGATGCACCACGGTCAGCGCCACCAGTGGCACGCCAATCACATTGGAAAACTTGGCCGCAGCATCGAAAACTGCCGTCGCCATGGCGCGCTCACGGCGCGGAAACCAGTAGCCGGTGGCCTTGGCGCTGACCGGAAAGCCTGGTGCCTCGGCCACACCCAGCAGGGCACGCGCCACGAAAATACCGCCAAAGCCGCCGGCACAGGCGGTCAGGGTGGAGGCCACCCCCCACAGCAATGCCCCCCAGCGGCCCACCCGGGTCACGCCAAACCGGTCCAGAATCATGCCGGTCGGAATCTGCAGTAGCGCATAGGTCCAGAAAAAGGCACTGAACAGCAGGCCCAGATCACTGTTGGACAGGTGAAATTCCTGTTGCAGCTGCGGTGCGGCCACCGACAGGCTGATGCGGTCGAAATAATTGACCAGTACGCCAATGCCCAGCAGGCCGCCTATGCGCCAGCGACGTTGCGGCATGGCCATGGTGTGTTGTGTTGTCACCTGAATTCTCCTTGGTAGGGATGTGTTGTTATTGGTCTTGCACCAGCTGTTGCAGCAGCTGCTGTAACAGGCTGTCCACTGGCTGGCTGACATCACAGCGGATAAAGCTTTCATCGCCAGCGGGTTCTTCCAGATCGCGGAACTGGCTGTCCAGCAGGGTGCCGGGCATGAAATGGGCGCTGCGGGCGGCCATGCGTTCGGCAATCAGTGCTTTGCTGCCAGCAAGATGCACAAACAGCAGCTCCGGATCGCCCCGGCGCAGCGTATCGCGGTAGCGACGCTTGAGTGCCGAGCAAGCCAGCACCATGGCTTCGCCCTGGGCCACCCCGCTGGCCAGCCGCTGTGCCAGCAGGTCCAGCCAGCTGGCCCGGTCGGCATCGGTCAGCGGGATGCCGGCCGACATGCGCGCAATATTCTGCGCCGGGTGATAGCTGTCGCCTTCGATGTAGCTGGCATGGAGCGCATTGGCCAGAGCCAGGCCCAGGCTGCTTTTGCCACAGCCGGCCACCCCCATGACCACGATATTGGGAATTTTCATGTTAGCGCTAACATATTGCGGTGAAAGAAAACCGCCGAAGCGGTGAGTGCGAAATGTTAGCGCTAACAAATTTGCGACGGCAATGTCTTTTCATGCTGCATGGCAGCAGAACATGGCCGCTTTGCCAGCGCATGCGTTGCCGGTCAGCGCACGGCTGGCGCGTCACGCAATTGGCTGTTGCTGAAAGCGTATGTGAATCAAGGGTTTGGTTTGCTGGCGTGGATGGTCTGGGGCGGTTTGCCAGCGGGGGCGCTACTGTGGGCAAGCCACCACAGCAGCTGTGCTCAGGTACTGCCGCGCTGTTGTAGCTGGAAGCCCAGATCCAGGCAGCGGCTGCCAGTATCGTCGTGCTGTCCCTGCAGCTGTTGCAGCAGCAGACGGGCAGCGGCTTCGCCGATGGCAAAGCGTGGGGTGGCGATGGTGCTCAGTGCCGGGGTGGTCCAGGCTGCGGCCTGCAAATCGTTGAAGCCGCCAATGGCCAGTTGTGCGGGAACAGCAATGCCGCGCTGCTGGCAACGGGCAATGGCACCGATGGCCAGGTCGTCATTGCAGCAGAATACGGCGTCGCAGTCGGGATGGGCGGCCAGCAGCTGATCGAGCATGTCCGCGCCCAACTGCATGCTGGACGGTGCCGGGTTCAGCCATTCCAGCGCCGGATCATGGCAGCCGGCAGCTGACAGTTCCAGCCGGTAGCCTTGCAGCCGCTTCAGCACCCGCTCGTCCAGCTGGGCAGCCAGATAGGCGATGCGCCGTCTGCCGCGTTGCAGCAGATGGCGGGTCATGGCGGCACCGGCTGCTTCCTGCGACAGCCCGACACAGGGCCTGCCATCGTCACTCAGATCCATCATGTACACCGCTGGTAACTGGCGTTCCTCGACAATGCGGCTGAATGCTTCGGCCTGCTGCAGCCCGGTGACCAGCAAACCGTCCGGGCTGTGTTGCAGATAGGCGCGCAGCAGCGCCAGCTCTTCGCTGTCGCTGTAATGGGTATTGCCGATCAGCATCTGGTAGCCGGCCGGCTGCAGCACCGATTCGATGCCGGCCAGCGCGTCGATGAATACGGTATTGCTCAGCGAGGGGATCAGCACCAGTACGGTGTGCGAGCGGGCTGATGCCAGCTGGCGGGCCGAGCGGTTGGGTACATAGCCCAGTTGTTCGACCACCTGCAGGATTTTTTCACGCAGGGCCGGTGTGACCCGCTCTGGCGAGTGCAAGGCGCGGGAAACGGTAATGGCGCTGACGCCGGCAGCCAGACCGACATCATGCATGGTGACGCCGGTGCCGGAACGAAGGCGCGGTTTTCTCGACATGCTCTACCTGCTGTGAAAGCCGGGCGACGCTGCCCGGTGGCGGAATTGTAACGCAGTCAGGCCCGCCCACGCTGTTTGCCGCTTGCTCTGCCCTGTTTGAAAATGCGGCGGCGGCGGTTATAGTGCCCCTCCCCAAAGTACAGGAGTCGACCCGGCGTGATCGCACGCGGTGGTGGCACGGTAGAAATGCAAAAACTGTTTTATGGCTTGTTGCTGCTGGCATTGTGCGGCTGCGACCGGGACGGTGGCGTCAAGCTGCCGCGTGAGGTGAAGGCGCTGGCCCAGTTGGGCGAAACCGTGATGCGGCAGCTGGAGGGTGCCAGTGGCCAGGCGGCAGGGCCGGTGGGTGGGCAACAGGGCAAGGTGGTGCTGTCTGCGCTGGTGCGGGGTGACAAGGCGGTGGGCCATCGCGATTTTAACGGGGCCAAGCGTGTGCTGCCCAAGGTGTTTGCCGGCATGCAGGAGGATTTTTATTGCGGCTGTGCTTACGAGGGCAAGGCGGTGGACTGGTTGTCCTGCGGTTATGTGCCGCGCAAGAACCCGGAACGCGCCCGTCGCATCGAGTGGGAACACGTGGTGCCGGCCTGGGTGCTGGGCCACCAGCGCCAGTGTTGGCAGCAGGGCGGCCGCAAGAATTGCTCGAGCAATGATGAGGTTTACCGGCTGGCGGAAGGTGACCTGAACAATCTGGTGCCGGCAGTGGGCGAGGTGAATGCCGATCGCAGCAATCTGTCCTATGGTGCCTGGGCCAAACAACCGACCCGCATCTACGGCCAGTGCGGCACCGTAGTCGATTTTGCCGGCAAGCGGGTTCAGCCGCGTGAAGAGGTGCGTGGGCGTGCGGCCCGCATCACCTTGTACATGCATCAGCGTTACGGGCTGAACATGAGCCGGCAGGACCGACAGCTGATGTGTGCCTGGGCCAGGCAATATCCGGTGGATGGCTGGGAGACACGGCGCAATGCCCGCATCGTCAGCCTGCAGGGCGAGGGTAACTTCCTGGTCAGCCAGCCGGCGCGGCTGGCTGATGTCTGCGGCTAAGACTCGCTAACGATAGCCGCCCTGCTGCTGGGGTGCGCCTCCTTGCCGTACGACTTGTCGTGTCGGCGTCGGCACGCCCTGGCCGGGGGCATCTGCGAGATTGTTTGCAGCTTTAGTCCTGTGCTACTCAGGCAGCGGGGCTGTTCTTGCGCCGGCTGCGCGCGGGTTTGGCGGCGACGGCTTCGCTGGCGGCCGGCTGTTCTGCCTCTGGTGCGGCGATCTCGGCGGCCGGTTTGTCTGTACTGGCTGCGGCCGGGGTGCTGCTGTCATCCACACGCAGGTCGGGGGCGATTTCGGTGAGCAGTTGTTCCAGCAGTTTGCTGCGGGCGGCAATATGGTGATCGAAGCGCCAGTCTTTCAGCAGATCCAATGCCACTTCGAAATAGCGCATATCGATCTGGTATAGCGTACCCAAGTCAAAGGGCCGGCCCATTTCCAGTGCGGCGGCCAGGTCCTTCAATACCTGGACTTGCTCATGATCCTTGTTTTCTTCGATAAAACGGCGGATTTTCTTGGCGGCGTTCATGATGGCATTCCTCGGTGTCACAGCGCTGACTTAATCATGTCAAGTAACAACAGCTGAACTTAAGTGTTGTAAAAACCGGGGTACAGTCTGCCACAGGCTTTGTTTGAAAATGATGACCAATTTATGACAGTGAGCGAAATTGTCATCTGCGCTCAGCGTAAAGAATGCCAGCGGGGTGTGCGCAGCCGCCCAGACCAGCCGGGCGGCTTGTGGACTGGCTACCGAGTGACTAGCCGCCGTGATTGGCGTCGAAGCGCATGTTCAGTACGCCTTCCTGCACATCCAGGCAGTACTGTGACCAGCGCATGTCTGGCCACAGCAGTTCGGCGGTCAGGGTTTGCGGATGGTAGGCCGCGGTGTAGAGCGTGCCATAACCACGGCCATAGGCGGTCTGGAACAGTGGCGGCCGCAGCAGGGTACGCAGTACGTCATCGGCGCTTTCCGCCTTGCGCACGCCCTGGCTCAGCATCCATTCCCGCTCTTCCGACAAGGTGGCACGGGCATGGGCCTGCCATTCCACCCCGTGTTGATGGTTGGCTACTGCGGTGCGGCTGACTACTTCGGTGGGCCGGTCCGGGGCGACGAATACCGTTGCCCAGTGGCTGTGCTTGTCCAGCAGGCTGATGTTGTAGGTCATGTGCACCGGCAGGCGCTGCAGGATGGCCACGGCTTCTGCGGTGGTGCTGGCGGTTTCCAGCAGATAGCGCATCACCAGCGGAATACCGAAGCCCTCGCCAACGGCGGTGCGGCCACCAAAGGACAGCGAGGCCGCCAGCCCGTCCTCGTTGATGCCATCCAGCGCACCCCACAGGCAGTCGCTCATTGCCAGCACCTGGCGGCCCAGCCAGCGTGTGGACAACCAGCTGCCTTCCAGCAGGGCCGGAGCGTAGTCGTAATTGCGTGCCAGCAAGGGGCCTGCTACGCCGTAGGGATCGATCCATACCGCTTGCGAGCAGCCGGAAATATACGATGGCGGACACCATTGCGACAGAAAACGCGCTTCCAGATCGCCGCCACCGGCCAGTTCGCATAGTTGTTGATACAGCCCGGCCAGCTCGGGCATGTGCTGGCGCAGCGCCCGCCGGCCAGCCAGATACGAGGGCCGGGCACGATGGCCATCGCGCAAAAACCATTGCTGATAAGCCGGCCAGCGCAGCTGAAACAGCCCTTGCCAGCGCGCTCCCGGCGTGTCTTCCCGGATTGCTTCGAATGTACAGCGCATGTGTCTCACTAGGTTGATGGCCGCCACCCTCTTGCCGACGGCGGCCAGGGTGGCGCTGAGCGGATTATAGGATCTTGAAGGCACCAGGGGCGGGGACTTGCTCTTCGTGCACGGCCATGATGGGCTTGGCGGCATAGTATTTCTTGATGCCGGTGATCCAGTTTCGTGCGCGCTCGTTGAGGGCGAAGTCGTCTGTCATGGAGCGGCCACGGGTGATCAGGATGCCCAGGTCGGCACCTTCATAACGGTAGTCACCCGGCCCGCTGATGCGCAGGAAGAAAGCCTCGTTTTCCGATTCGATGTCCTGACGCTTGTAGTCGAAGCGGTGGTAGGACACCGAGCCATCGTCTGCCATGCGATAGATGCCGGTGGCTGGAGCATGGGTGATGATGTCCACATTGTTGGCCGTATGCTTGATCACCAGCTGGCTCCAGCTGTCGATGAAGGCCGGATTGGCCCAGCGCGCGTTGAGTTCCTCCACGTCCAGTTCGAACTCGATGCCGGAAAATTCCAGCAGATGGAACAGGAAGAGCGGGACATCGGCATAGGCGAAGGCGGCGTGGTTGGTCATCGGGCTGGCACCGCAGATACGCGGATTCAGTTCGCCCAGATAGACCTCGTCGGTGTCCTTGTCGATGAGGAAGTCCAGGTCAAAGTAGCCGCGATAGCCCTCGGCCATCAGTTGGTTACCGAAGCGGTAAGCCATGTCGCGTGCCTTGGCACGGACTTCCTCGCTGAAGGCACCGGGGAAGATTTCATTGCCGCACCAGCCGCCGCGATAGGGGGTCAGTTCTGCCTCGCCGACGACCTCGGTCAGCAAGGGGCCGACCAGCGTGCCGCTGCGGGTGGCACAGGCTTCCAGCGTGGCGCCCCGGCAGTTGATGCGCTTCATGATCTTGACTTCCGGGTCCTGGATGATTTCCTCGGCATGCCGGTCGAAGTCGCTTTCGCTGGAGATGAAGAAGGTGGTATGGCCGGAATCGCCAAAGGCAGTCTGCACCACCAGCTGTTCGCCCAGACCATGTGCTGCGGCAATCTCACGCAGATGGGCATAGCTGTCCACCTTGCACAGGGCATTGGGGACCGATGGCACACCGGCCTTGTTGCCGATGCGCACGGTTTCCATCTTGTTGTCACAGCGTTCACGCAAGGCGGCGCTGGGGAACCACACTTCAATGCCCAGCTCCTCGCACAGCCGTTCGGTTTCGGCATCGAACATCAGAAACACCGCCACCGGGCGGCCGCCGGCGCGCTCGACGTAATCCACCACATCCTTGTGCTGCAGCAGATAGTTGTTGATGTCCTCGATGGACTGGAATTCTTCATGCGGGAGTTGCGGCGGCACGAAGACATTGGGATGGCGGCCGTCGAAGCAGTCGATGTAGTTGATGTATTTGAAGCGGTTGACCCACTGGTCTATGCCCAGCAGGTTGAAGTTGGTGGCGCTGATGAAGTAGATCGGCCGTTCATTGCGGTGAAACAGCAGACGCAGATCGGAAATATTGCTGACTTTTTGCATGGGGTGCTCTCCCTGAGCGGCTCGCGGTGGGGGTTTCGGTGTCTGCTGCTGAGCTGCTTGCAGCCAGGCCAGCAGCCATTGGCGGCAGTAGCGCAGCCAGCCTGATACCAGGGTGTGATCTTTCATTCCTGGCTCTGGCTGGCGGCCAGTGCGTCGCTGTCGGCCTTGATTTCCGCCATCGGGCCGCCCGGGCCGGACAATTCACCCTGATGGTGGTCTTCCGGTTTGGTCAGTGGGCCCAGCTGGTATAGATAGCTGTCCAGGCCGCTGTCGCGCTGGTACACCGGGAAGTCGCAGCGCCGGTCGCGGAAGCTCTTGAGCGGCTGGCCCAGGCCACGCAGGCCGCGTTCGCGTTCACGTCTGACCTTGTCGAAGTCGATTTCCACCGGGATGATTTCCGGGCCATTGCCCGCCTGATGCAGCACGTAGCCGGCAGGATCCACCAGGATGGAGCGGCCGACACCGCCATCACCCACCCCGTTGATGTCGAGGAAATACACCTGGTTGGTGACGGCGGAGGCACGGGCGATGGCCAGTTCCACCTCGCGGTCTATGGTGTCGGTCATGGTGGGGTGCAGGATCACCTCTGCGCCCATGGCGGCCAGCGTGCGGGTGGTTTCCGGGAACCACATGTCGTAGCAGATGGAGATGCCGATACGCCCGGCATCGGGCACGTCGAACACCACGAACTGGTCGCCGGCGGTAATGCCTTTTTCGTAGGGCAGGAAGGGAAACAGCTTGCTGAAGCGGGCGATGACCTCGCCTTGCGGATTGATCACCGGGCTGGTGTTGAAAACATGGCCATTGCGCAGTTCGAACAAGGAACCCGGAATCAGCCAGATGCCGTGCTGGGCCGCGATCTCGCACAGCCGCTGCTCGGCATCGCCCGGCATGGCCTCCGCTTTCAGCGGGCTGGGGCCGTAAGCGGCCAGCTCGGAAAACAGCACCATGTCGACCCAGGGAAAGCGGTGTTTGACATGGGCGACGTAATGCCCCATGCGCGTGATGTTTTCTTCGAAGGCGGAAACCGACATCTGGATGCCGGCAATGGCGAAGCGTTTCAAGGTCTCTCCCGTATGGATGCACGCGCTGCCGTGTGGCCAGGCGTGAAGCACAGGCCAGGCGTGCTGATGCAGCGCTTGGCGATGTTGGTGGGAGAGCAGTCTACAAATGTGGGAAGGCGGCCAGAAATAGCCGATTTCTGATTCACTAGCCGGGAAATGGACTATCCATTTGGCTGGAAATTTCCAGGCTATGCCGGATGGGAGAGTGGGGTCGTCGTAAAATGCATTTTGCGGCGCGCAGCCTTGGTTTTGGCGTGCTGTCTGCCGGTCATGTGCGGTGGCCGCAGCCGCCCGCAGGGCGGATCATCCGCCTGCGGCTTCAGCTTTCCAGCAGGCGGTAGCCGACGCCGGTTTCGGTCAGGATGTGCTGCGGCATGGCCGGATTGTCTTCCAGTTTTTGCCGTAGATGACCCATGTAGACGCGCAGGTACTGGTTGTGTTCGGAGAAGGATGGCCCCCATACCGCCAGCAGCAGCTCGCGGTGGGTGATGACCTTGCCGGCATTGCGGATCAGCGTGGTCAGCAGGCGATATTCGATGGGCGTGAGGTGCACCATGGCTTCGCCCTTGTGCACGGTGCGCGCCACCAGATCAACCTTGATATCGCCAAAGGCAAAAGTCTGGGCCGGGGCTGCGCTGCCATTGCCACGCCGCCGCAGCAATACGCGGATGCGCGCCATGCATTCGGCCACGCCAAAGGGCTTGGTCAGGTAGTCGTCGGCGCCGGCGTCCAGGGCCAGCACTTTTTCGGCTTCCTGGGTGCGGGCAGACAGCACCAGGATGGGCAGGTCGGTCCATTCGCGCAGTTGACGGATGACATCGATGCCGTTCATGTCCGGCAGGCCCAGGTCCAGTATCACCATGTCCGGTTTGCGGGTGGCCACTTCGATCAGGCCCTGCTTGCCGTTTTCCGCCTGGTGCACCACCCAGTTGTCGCCATCCAGCGCCGAGGCCAGAAAGCGGCGGATCGGTTTTTCGTCCTCGATGACCACCAGTTTGACTGGGTTGTCGCTCATGGTTTGATCTCCTCTTCGCCGGGCAGGGCCGGCATGGCGCGCACCGGCAGGGTGAAGCTGAAAGCTGCACCATGTGGCCGGAGATTGGCCGCCTGGATGGTGCCGCCGTGGGCTTCGACAATGCTGCGACAGATGGCCAGCCCCAGTCCCACGCCCGGCGTGGTGGATTCGCTGTTGCCACGGCTGAATTTGTCGAACAGTTTTTGTTCCTGGCCAGGTGGTAGGCCCGGCCCGTCGTCCTGCACGCAAACACGCATTGTAGCGCCCTCACAGCTGGCACTGAGCGTGATATGACTGCCGGGCAGAGTATATTTGGCGGCATTTTCCAGCAAGTTCACCAATACCCGTTCGATCAGCACCGCGTCGTATTCCAGTACCGGCAGCCCGCTGGGCAGTTCGATCTGTAGTTGGTGCTGCTGCAGGCTGCGCTGGCAGGCGCGCACCGCGCTGCCCACCACGTCGTCCAGCAGCTGCCATTCCCGGTTCAGCTGTACGCCGGACTGCAGCTTGGCCATGTCCAGCAGATTGGTGACCAGATGGTTCATGCGCAGCGATTCTTCCTGGATCGACTGGGCGATGTCGGCCTGCTTGGCGGCATCGACCTGGCCAGTGGCCAGGATGCTGGACAAGCCCACCAGGGTGGTGAGCGGGGTGCGCAGATCGTGCGAAATCACCGCCAGCACGCTATTGCGCAGGCGTTCGGACTCCATGGCGACGATGGCATCCTGGGCCACTTCGACATAATGCACGCGCTCCAGCGCCAGGGCGATCTGGGCGGCGCAGGTTTCCAGCAGGCGTTGCTGTTCGGGCAGGAAAACCTGATCGAGCTGCTCGGGCAGTACGGCCAGCACGCCGCGATTGCGCATGGGTGCTTTCAGCGGCAGATACAGCATGGTATTGGCCGGCAGGGTCTGGGTGCCGAGGCCGGCAGGCTGCTGCTTGTCATACACCCACTGCGCCACGCCCGGATCGGCCTGGGCATGGCTGTCGTTTTCAGCGCGCAGTTCTTCGTTGCTATTGGGGGTGAACAGCACGATGCTGGCATTGAATAGTGGCTGAAGGCGGCTGACTGCAGTATCGATGATCTGGTTGGCCGTCAGCGCACCGGCCAGCTCGCGCCCCAGATCATACAGGGCTCGGGTGCGGCGCTCGCGATAGGTGGCAATGGTGGCCTCGAAGCGCAGCCGTGCGGCCAGCTGGCTGATGATGAGGGCGACGGCAAACATCACGGCAAAGGTCAGCAGGTATTGGGTATCCGATACCGAAAACGACATGCGCGGCGGCACGAAAAAGAAATCGAAGGTGGCCACCGCCAGCAAGGACGCCAGTACCCCGGGGCCACGGCCAAAGCGCACGGCCACCAGCACCACCCCCAGCAGATACACCATCACCACATTGGATGGTTCGAAATACGGCGTGAGCAGGCTGGCGAGGCCGGTGGTCAGCAAGCAGGCCAGCAGGGCTGCCAGATAGCCGTGACGCTGTTGCTGGCGGCTGGCCTCGCCAAACAGCAGGCTGTTGAAGCCGTCGCGTGTCTGTGGCTGTTCATCTTCCAGTTCGTGGGCCACCACATAGACATCGACATCATTGGCCTGTAACGACAGCTGCTCCAGCAATGGCCGTCGCCACAGTCGTTGCAGCTTGCTGCCGGCGGATTTGCCCACCACCAGCTTGGACACATTGCGGCTGCGGGCATAGGCCAGCAGGGTGGCGGCCAGATCGCTGCCACCCAGCACAGTGGTTTCCGCGCCCAGCTCCTGCGCCAGCTTCAGGCCTTTCATGATGCGGCTGCGCTTGGTTTCCGACAGGCCTTGCAGTTCGGGTGTTTCCACGAAGACGGCAATCCAGTCGGCATCCAGGCTGGCGGCCAGCCGTTTGCCGCTGCGCACCAGCTTTTCGGTACCGGGACCATGCCCGACGCAGATCAGCAGCCGTTCGCGGGCATGCCACACCGGCTTGATCGACTGGTCGGCGCGGTAGGCGCGCATTTGCGCATCCACGCGGTCGGCGGTGCGGCGCAAGGCCAGTTCGCGCAAGGCCAGCAGATTGCCCTTGCGGAAGAAGTTTTTCACCGCACGCTCGGCCTGATGGGCCATATACACCTTGCCGGCAGCCAGGCGGGCCAGCAGCTCGTCCGGTGGCAGGTCGACCAGCGATACTTCTTCTGCCTGATCAAAGACGTGATCGGGCAGGGTTTCGCGCACCACGATGCCGGTGATCTGGCCCACCACATCATTGAGACTTTCCAGGTGCTGCACATTCAGCGTGGTATAGACATCGATGCCGGCGGCCAGCAGTTCTTCCACGTCCTGCCAGCGCTTGCTGTGGCGCGAACCGGGGACATTGGAGTGGGCGAATTCATCCATCAGGATCAGTTGCGGCTGGCGTGCCAGCGCGCTGTCCAGATCAAACTCGGCCAGGCTGCGGCCCTTGTATGCGATCTGGGTGGGTGGCAGTACTTTCAGCTCTTGCAGCTGGGCTTCGGTTTCCTTGCGGCCATGGGTTTCCACCACGCCCACCAGCACCTTGCAGCCTTCTTGCTGGCGCACGCGGGCGGCGCTGAGCATGGCATAGGTCTTGCCTACGCCGGCACAGGCACCAAAGAAAATTTTCAGGCGGCCGCGCTGTGCAGCCAGTTCTCCCTGCTTCAGTTCATCCAGCAGGGCATCGGGGTCCGGGCGGATATCCGTCATGTTCAGTCCGTCTATGGCGGTACAGCATCATGCCCTGCCGGTGAAGGGCAGGGCGTCAGGGCGTCATGGGGGGCGCATCCGGCCGGGGCCGGATGCGCAGATCAAACGGCTGGCGGGTTTACTTGACCGCATCCAGCGCCAGATTCAGTTCCAGCACATTGACCCGGGGTTCACCCAACAGGCCAAAGGTTTCGCCAATGATGTGATCATCCACCAGTTGGTGCAGGCGAGCCAGCGGCATGCTGCGTGCGCGGGCGACACGGTCCAGCTGGTAATAGGCGGCAGCGACCGATATGTCCGGGTCCAGGCCACTGGCCGAGGCAGTCACCAGATCAACCGGTACGGTGGCCGTTTGCGTGGGGTGAGCCTGGCGCAGGTGGTCGAGATTAGCCTTTACCGCATCCAGCTGGGCCTTGTTGGTGGGGCCGAGGTTGGAGCCGCCGGAGCTGCCGGCATTGTAGGCCATGGGGCTGGTGGCTGATGGCCGGCCCCAGAAATACTTGTCAGCGCTAAAGTTCTGACCGATCAGGCGGGAGCCGATGATCTGGCCATTTTTTTCGATCAGGCTGCCATTGGCCTGCTGCGGAAACAGCGCCTGGGCCAGGGCCGTGGTCAGCAGTGGATAGGCCAGGCCGGTCAGCAAGGACAGGGTGGCAAACAGCAGCAGTGCGGGTCGCAAAGTCTTGAGCATGATGAGTTCCTTGTTCGGGCGGGTCGGCTTACACCAGGCCCAGGCTGCCCAGCAGCATGTCGATCAGCTTGATGCCGGCAAAGGGCAGCAGCAGGCCGCCCAGGCCGTAGATCAGCAAATTGCCGCGCAGCAGTTCGGCTGCGCTTTTGGCGTGGTATTTCACCCCTTTGAGGGCCAGCGGAATCAGCACCACGATGATCAGCGCATTGAACACCACTGCCGACATGATGGCCGAGGCCGGGCTGTTCAGGCCCATCACGTTCAGCGCATTGAGCTGCGGATAGGTGCTGGCAAAGGCTGCCGGGATGATGGCGAAATACTTGGCCACATCGTTGGCGATGGAGAAGGTGGTGAGCGAGCCACGGGTCATCAGCATCTGTTTGCCGATTTCCACGATTTCGATCAGCTTGGTGGGGTTGGAGTCCAGATCCACCATATTGCCGGCCTCTTTTGCCGCCTGGGTGCCGGTGTTCATGGCCACGGCCACGTCGGCCTGGGCCAGCGCCGGTGCATCGTTGGTGCCGTCGCCGGTCATGGCGACCAGCTTGCCTTCGGCCTGATGGCTACGGATCAGCTTGAGTTTGGCTTCCGGCGTGGCTTCGGCCAGGAAGTCGTCCACGCCGGCTTCGGCGGCAATGGCGGCGGCGGTCAGCGGGTTGTCGCCGGTGATCATGATGGTCTTGATGCCCATCTGGCGCAGCTCGGCAAAGCGCTCCTTGATGCCGCCCTTGACGATGTCCTTCAGCTCGATCACCCCCAGTGCGCGATTGCCTTCGGCCACCAGCAGTGGAGTCGAGCCACGGCGGGCCACTTCATCGGCGCTCTTGCCCAGCGCGTCGGGGAAGACACCGCCTTGCTCGGCGATATGACGGCGAATGGCGTCGGTGGCGCCCTTGCGGATCTGCCGGCCATCGTAGTCGATGCCGCTCATGCGGGTTTGCGCGGTAAACGGGATGAAGGTGGCTTCGTGGCTGGCCAGTGCACGTTCGCGCAGGGCGAATTTCTGCTTGGCCAGTACCACGATGCTGCGGCCTTCCGGCGTTTCGTCGGCCAGCGAGGCCAGCTGTGCGGCATCGGCCAGTTGCTGTTCGCTGACGCCCGGAGCCGGGATGAACAGCGCAGCCTGACGGTTGCCCAGGGTGATGGTGCCGGTCTTGTCCAGCAGCAGCACGTCCACGTCGCCTGCCGCTTCCACGGCGCGGCCGGAAGTGGCGATGACATTGGCCCCCATCATGCGGCTCATGCCAGCCACGCCAATGGCGGACAGCAAGCCACCGATGGTGGTGGGAATCAGGCAGACCAGCAGTGCCACCAGGGTGGTGATGCTGATGGGCAAGCCAGCCTTGGCCGCATCCACGCTGAACAGCGAGTAGGGTAGCAGGGTGACGGTGACGATCAGGAACACGATGGTCAGTGCCACCAGCAAGATGGTCAGGGCGATTTCATTCGGGGTTTTCTGGCGTTTGGCGCCTTCCACCATGGCAATCATGCGGTCGAGGAAGGTTTCCCCCGGATTGGTGGTGATTTTCACCACGATCCAGTCCGACAGCACGCGGGTGCCGCCGGTGACCGAGGAAAAGTCACCGCCGGATTCGCGAATCACCGGGGCCGATTCGCCAGTGATGGCCGATTCGTCCACCGAGGCCACGCCATCGATGACTTCGCCGTCCACCGGGATGACATCGCCGGCTTCCACCAGCACGATGTCGCCCTTTTTCAGGCTGTGGCCATCCACGATGGTGATACCGGCTTCGCGGCGCGGGCCGGACAGCTTCTTGGCCACCACGTTTTTCTTGGCCGAGCGCAGGCTGGCGGCCTGGGCCTTGCTGCGGCCCTCGGCCAGTGCTTCGGCAAAGTTGGCAAACAGCACGGTAAACCATAGCCACAGCGCGATGGCCAGAATGAAGCCGGGTGCGGCCTCGCCCTTGCCGGCCAGCGCCTGCAGCCACAGCGCGGTGGTGAGGATGCTGCCTACATACACCACAAACATCACCGGATTGCGCCATTGGGTACGTGGCGACAGTTTCCTGAAAGAGTCGATGATGGCCGGTTTGATCAGGGCCGGGTCAAACATGCCCTTGCCCGGTTTGCTGTGCTGGCTGGCAGCGCTGTTGGCGGCAGCCGACACAGTGGAATGATTGCGATCGTTCATATTGTTTTCCTTGATCCTGTTGCGTATCCACGCTCAGGATTAATGTCCGCTCACCATTTGCAGATGCTCTACCACTGGTCCCAGCGCCAGCGCCGGGACGTAGTTGAGCGCTCCCACCAGCAACACCGTGCCGATCAGCAACACCACGAACAGTGGGCCGCGGGTGGGCAGGGTGCCGCTGTTGACAGCCAGGCGTTTCTTGGCAGACAGCGAACCGGCAATGGCCAGGATGGGCACAATCATCAGGAAGCGGCCAAAGAACATGGCGATGGCGGTCATGATGTTGTAGAAGGGGGTGTTGGCGGACAGGCCGGCAAAGGCGCTGCCGTTATTGTTGGCGGCCGAGGTAAAGGCGTAGAGGATTTCGCTGAAACCATGCGCACCGGGGTTGGCAATGCCAGCCTTGCCGGCATCCACACTCACCGCAATGGCGGTCAGCACCAGCACCAGGATCGGCGTCACCAGAATGGTGATGGCGGTCATTTTCATTTCGTAGGTTTCAATCTTCTTGCCCAGATACTCCGGTGTGCGCCCCACCATCAGGCCGGCAATAAACACCGCCAGAATGGCAAACACCAGCATGCCGTACAGGCCGGAGCCCACACCGCCGAATACCACTTCACCCAGCTGCATCAGGAAGGTTGGCACCATGCCGCCAATCGGGGTGAGCGAGTCATGCATGGCGTTCACCGCACCGCAGGAAGCCGAGGTGGTGACCACGGTAAACAGCGCAGTGTCGATGATGCCGAAGCGGCTTTCCTTGCCTTCCATATTGCCGCCGGCTTGCAGGCTGCTGGCCTGCTGGTCGACGCCCATGGCGCTCAGTTGCGGCACACCGGTTTGTTCGGCGCGGGTTTCCACCACCACGGCGGTGGCAAACATCACCAGCATGGCGGCCAGAATGGCCCAGCCCTGACGGCGATCGCCCACCATGCGGCCAAAGACAAAGCACAAGGCCGCCGGAATCAGGAAGATGGCCAGGTCTTGCAGGAAGTTGGCCAGTGGCGTGGGGTTTTCATAAGGGTGGGCCGAGTTGGCATTGAAGAAACCACCACCGTTGGTGCCCAGCATCTTGATGGCTTCCTGCGAGGCGACCGGGCCCATCGGCAGGGTCTGCTGCTGGGTTTGGCTATCAACCATGACGGGTTTGCCATCCTTGCCGTTGACCGGATTACCCTTGGCATCGACCTTGGCCTGCTGGAAGTGGCTGACTTCCACGGTATGGGCTGTCTGGTAAGGCAGCAGGTTCTGAATGACGCCCTGCTGGGTCAGACCCAGTGCCAGCAGCAGTGACAAGGGGGCGAGGACATACAGGGTGAAGCGGGTCACATCGACCCAGAAATTACCTATCCTAGCCGAGCTGTGACGGGCAAAGCTACGAATCAAGGCAATCACCACGGCTGCGCCAGTCGCCGCCGACAGGAAATTCTGTACCGTCAGGCCCAGCATCTGGGTCAGATAGCTCATGGTGGTTTCGCCGCCATAGCCTTGCCAGTTGGTATTGGTGACAAAGGAAATGGCGGTGTTGAAGGAGGAATCAGGCGTAACCGCCGCCATGGCTTGCGGATTGAAAGGCAGCGCGCCTTGCAGACGCTGTAGCCCATATACGGCGAGTACCCCCAGCAGATTGAAAACCAGCAGGGAAATGGCGTAGGACTTCCAGCCCATTTCCTCTTCCTGGCGAATGCCTGCCAGGCGGTAGAGCAGTTTTTCCAATGGCGCGACCAAGCGCAGCGGACCGGGGTTTTCACCCCGCATGATGCGGGTAATCCAGCTGGACAATGGCCAGGCCAGTGCCAGCAAAACCAGCAGGAACAAACCGAGTTGGAGAATGGCAGGTGTGCTCATGTCAGAAATTCTCCGGTTTGAACAGGGCGTACAGCAGGTAGGCCAGCAGCCCCAGGGCCAGCAGGGCGCTGATGAAGTAGAACAGGTTCATGGCTATTTGCCCTCCGCGTGCTGGCAGAGCCGCACGAAAGCAAGCGTCAGCGCAGTGAATCCCAGAGTCAGGCCCAGATAGACCAAATCCATTTTGCATTTCCTTTACGAGGCGATATGTGCCAGTGAAAGGTACGCAATCGGATGTCAAAAACCTGATAAAAAGCCAAGAGGGGGGGTAAAGAAACTATAAAGACGCTGCAAATGCTGCTGCAAAAGGGCAGCAGCCAGCAGAAAACGAGGAATTTTGACGACAGAAAAGGTAGTAAGCGCCAAGAGAGTGGCGCTTTGACAGAGGTCGGTGAGACTGCGTGGCCGCGCTAGAACAGATCGTCTTCGCTGCGCTCCGCCATGAAGCGGGCGTCGTCACGGTCATGGGCGCGCTGGCGGACTTTCTGTTGCCGGCAGCGTTCGGTGTCGCTCAACTGCGGCTTTGCCACCGCGTAAAGAAAACTTTCATGCTGGTCGCGTGCCTGCTTGCGGCGGACACTGAGAGGAATACGGGAAATCATCCTTGCACCTCCAGATTGGGTACATCACATGCGGTCGGTTGTGCCAACCATTAAAACTTGACTGTATTTCAAACATTTGTAAAGTCTGAAACGTCGCGCAATACGCAAAATGTTGTGTGTTTGCCGCGACAGTCTTCACTAGCTATGGTTATTTTTAGCAGATTTGCTGCTGAATTGCCGGCCAGTACTGGCTATGACACATCATAGATTTATATCGAATATTGATTAAATCAAACAATCTAGTTGGTTATATGTTGTGTGCAGTAGGATAGCGCCAGAACTTAGTCTGGAGCTGTCATGGAGTTGGGATACGCAGTAGCTGGTCTGGTGGTGGGCTTTATCGTCGGGCTGACCGGGGTAGGGGGTGGTTCCCTGATGACCCCAATCCTGCTGTGGTTTGGCATTTCGCCAGCAACAGCCGTCGGTACCGATCTGCTGTACGCCGCCCTGACCAAGGCCGGTGGCGTGTTCGTCCATCACAAGCAAAAGCATGTCGACTGGAAGCTGACAGCCTGGCTGGCTGCTGGCAGTGTGCCCGCTTCGCTGCTGACGCTGGGCCTGCTGTCCTGGCTGCACCTGTCCAGCCATGCGCTGGACTCGGTGTTCAAGCTGGTGCTGGGTGTGGCTCTGCTGCTGACGGCTGCTTCCATCCTGCTCAAGCCCCGCCTGATCAAGCTGATCAATCCGCAGGGACACCCGCCGGCCGAATTTGTACTGAAGCCGCTGCCTACCGTCCTGATCGGCGTTGGTCTGGGTGTGCTGGTTACCCTCAGCTCCATCGGTGCTGGCGCGCTGGGCACGCTGGCCTTGTTCCTGCTTTATCCGGCCCTGCCCACCACCCGCCTGGTCGGCACGGAAATCGCCCATGCGGTACCGCTGACCCTGGTCGCCGGCCTGGGTCATGCCAGCATGGGTAACCTGAACTACATGCTGCTGCTGAATCTGCTGATGGGCTCGCTGCCGGGTATCTGGCTGGGTAGCAAGCTCACCCGTCGCCTGACCGATGCCTGGCTGCGACCGGCGCTGGCGGTGATGCTGGCGGTAGTGGGTGCGAAACTGGTGATGTGATGCCCTGCTTGCTGCAATAAAAAAGAGCCGCTGCTGCGGCTCTTTTTTTATTATCTGTCAGCCCGACTCAGTCCGGCTTTGCTGGTGGCCGTGGTTTGCGCCCGCGTTTGCTGCTGGGGGGACTCTGGTGGGCGAGATACCAGGCTTCCAGCGCTTCTTCGGCATGCATGATGTGCTGCTTGAGAAAGGCGGCGGCGCTGATAGCGTCTTTCTGGCGGCACAATTCCAGCAGGTGGTTGTGCTCCAGATGCGCGCGGTCGTTGAAGCCGGTCAGCAGAATCTGCATGCGGGTGTAGCGGTCGGTGCGGTTATGCAATTGCGCGATCAATGCCAGTGTTTGAGGCCGCCCTGCTGCCTGATACAGCGCCAGGTGAAAGCTGGCATTCAACAGGCCCCAGGTGGCGACATCCTGATTTTTCAGCGCGACATCAAAGCGCGCCAGCAGCACTTCGGCCGCTGCGATGTCCGCTGTGGTTTGGCGCGGTATGGCTTCCAGCAGCATGTCGCATTCCAGCAGCACGCGCACGCGCAGCAGTTCGACGATTTCCGGCAGGGACAACTGGCTGACCACGGCTCCACGCCGTTCGATGATGCGCACCAGTCCTTCCGCTTCCAGCTGGCGCAAGGCTTCGCGTACCGGCACCCGGCTGACGCCCAGCTCGCGAGACAGCGCTTCCTGACGCAACTGGGTGCCATCCGGCCATTCGCCAGACAGAATGCGCTGGCGCAGTGTGTCAGTTGCGGTGGCGGTGAGGGTTTGTTGTGGGGATTCTGTTGTTCTGGCTGGCATGTTGTGGCTCCCGTCTGGCGCTACAGTAGCACAAGCGGCAAGCTCACCACAAAAACGCCGTGGGCGGGCTTTGCCCTATCGGGTTGGCGACATAAAAAATGAGCCCCGGCCTTGGGGGGCGGGGCTCCAGCTTGCACCTTCGCTCAGGTGACTGGCAGCCAGGCAGCGTCGGGGGTTATCCACCAGCGCGGGCTGACAGTCATGCTGCCCTTGTATCAGAACAATACGCAGGCAGCAGTGGCAGTATGTCGGCTTCTGCTGGCTCGCTTTGACGTGATTGCATGGTTTTTTTGTGACGGACTTTGACGGCAGCGTTATGATGCAATACAACATGACGTTAACGTAAGGAGCGCTGTCTTGGAAAAGTCCTATCCCATCATCGACCGCCAGACCATCACCATGCGCTGGGGCGATATGGATGCAGTCGGTCATCTCAACAATACCTATTACTTCCGCTATCTGGAGCAGATTCGCCTGAACTGGCTGGAAGCGCTGGGGCATGGTATCGATCCGCAAAGCACCGGCCCGGTACTGGCCAGTACTTCCTGCACTTTTCGCAAGCAGCTGACTTATCCGGCGGTGGTGGAAATCACCATCGAGCTGGAAAAACTGGGCCGCAGCAGCCTGCAGCTACGCCACCATTTCTATCGCCAGGGCGATCCGGACACCGTATATGCCTATGCCGACGTGACGCTGGTGTGGGTGGATTACCAGGCTGGCGTGCCGGTGGCCATTCCGGATGACATCCGTCAGGCCATCGCGCGCGCCATCGCGGCTTGAGCAGGGCTATCAGCCCTGCTTGCGGATCAGCTTGCGCAGCAGGAAACGGCTGGGATGCACCGCCTGCATCAGCGCCTGCGGCAGCGGTGCCGCTTCATTGTCCAGATAGGCCGCCAGGATTTCGCCAGATAGCGGGGCGGTAATCATGCCGCGCGAACCATGGGCGGTATTGACATACAGGCCGCTGATCCAGGGTGAGGCAGTATCCAGCTTGAGCGTGGCGTCGTTGGCCAGCTCGCGATAGCACTCGACAAACTGGCGGCGATCGGCCACCGGGCCGATCAGCGGCAGGTAATCCGGGCTGGTGCAGCGGTAGGCGGCGCGGCCGCCTATGGCTTGCAGCTTGAGCTCTGCCGCACCCACCGCCTGATGCATGGCCGGGGCCAGCCCTGCCAGCATGTCCAGGTTTTCCTGGTGCTCCGCTTCGTTGGGTAGCAGATTGTCTGCTTCGAACTTGAAGGTGGCACCCAGGCAGTGCTGTTGCTGTCGTGCTGGCGAAATATAGCCTTCACCACACAATACGGTTTGCAACAGGCTGCTGGCTGCGGTGGCTGCCACCGTGCTGACCTGGCCGCGAATTGCCTTCAGTGGCAGGTGGCTGGTGCTGTCGAAGCGTGCCGTGTCAGCCGCCGCCGCCAGGATGACGGCACTGCCCATGGCCAGTGGGCCGTCTTCATTGCTGGCCAGCCAGCATTGTTCCAGCGGGTTCCAGTCCAGTTCCAGCACCGTGCTGGAGGTTCGCAGCTGGATATTGGGATGGCTGCACTGCGCATGGACCAGGCTGGGCGGATTCAGCCAGCCGCCCTGCGGGAAGAACAGCCCGCCAGCTGGCAGTGGCAAGCCGGCAATGGCGCTGGCTTCCTGCTGGCTGACCTGACGCAGCAGGCCATCGGGTAATCCGGCCGTTGCCAGCTGTGCCTGCCGTGCGGCTTCCTTGTCATCCTGCGCCAGTTGCAGCACGCCACAGGCGCACCAGCTGTCGTCGCCCTGTTCCAGCAACTGATGCAGCAGGCGCAGCGAATAGGCATAGCCAGACAATACCAGCCGGGTCAGCGGGGTGAAGTGAGGGGAGAGCTTGGTATACAGCACGCCCTGTGGATTGCCCGAGGCGGCCTGCGCCAGTTGTGGCAGCCGTTCCACCAGTGTGACCTGCCAGCCGCGCTGGGCCAGGCTGTAGGCGGTGGAGGCACCGGCAATGCCGCCACCCACCACGATGGCTGAGCGCTCCTGTCCCGGCTGTGCTGCCGGGCGGGCATACCAGGGGGGCGACCATGGCTGGGCAGGTGCTGCGGCCAGCTGGCCGCAGCTCATCTCGCGCTTTTGGCCATGGCCTGCCACCTTGCGGACGCTGAAGCCCGCCTCTTTCAGGCCGCGCCGGACAAAACCGGCACAGGTGAAGGTGGCGAAGGTGGCCTCTGCTGCCGACAAGCTGGCCATGGTCTGAAACAGCTGCGGCTGCCACATGTCCGGGTTTTTCGAAGGGGCGAAGCCATCCAGAAACCAGGCATCGATGCGTGCATCCAGCTGTGGCAGCACTTCGAGCACATCGCCCACCAGCAGGGTGAGGATGATGCGCCCTCCCTCCAGTACAAAGCGGTGCCAGCCGCTGCTCAGCACATCGTATTGTCTTAGCAGCTGCTGCGCCTGGCTGGCCAGCTCCGGCCACAAGGCCAGCGCCTGGCCGAGATCTTGCGCGGTCAGCGGGTATTTTTCAGCGCTGATGAAGTGCAGCCGGGCCGTGGCAGGGGCATATTGCAGGAAGTGTTGCCAGGCACAGAGAAAGTTGAGGCCGGTGCCGAAACCGGTTTCACCAATGCTGAACTGACTATCGGGCGGCAGGGCGGCAAAACGCTCGGCCAGCTGATTGTGCCGGAGAAAGACATGGCGGGTTTCTTCCAGCCCGCTGCTGCGGGAGAAGTAGACATCGCCAAAGGCGACCGAGACGGGCTGGCCGTCCAGCCAATCGAGTTGTGCGTATGAGCTCATGCCAGCTGCGAGATGGATGCGGTAAGGAAGGCTGTCATTCTACTCTGTCTGCGGCGGTGCTAGCGCCGGATTGCATGGGAAAGATTGCAGCTGTTGCTGGTAAAACTTGTAAGGAGCGCTCCTGGAAGGTGCACGCTCTAGTGAACGAAGGGTCAGACAAGGCGCAAGGGCGTAAAAAAGCGCAATGGACATGAGGTCCATGAGCATTTTGAACGTCCTTTCAACGCTGGATCACCCGAGTATCGCAGAGCGTGAGCAGGCTCTTATTCGCGAATCACGCCGGCTACCGCATCCAGGAGAGCCGGGCTCAGGCCGGGCACCGTCAGTAACTGCGACTGTTGCAGATGGGTGTAATGGCGGTTCATCGAGCGGAAATACAAGGGGTCGTAATGCTGGGTCAGCAGTTGTTCCACCAGGCTGGCAAACTGGCCCTGCTCAATCATATCCTGCCATTGCTGTAGCTGTTCGCGCGAGTGTACCGCCTTGAGAAAGCCCAGCTGGGTGACCAGCCTGGCTGGTTGCTGCAGATAGAAATCATAGTCTTCCAGCAAGAAGCGTACGCGCTCGGCCAGCGCAACTTCCATGCTCAGGCATTCGCTGGCGTGCATGCGTGAAAACAGGCTGTCCGGCAAGCTGAGCGTGCCGATTTTCCGGCTTTCGGATTCGATGAATACCGGCCGCGCCGGATCCAGCTGTAGCATGGCCAGACGCAACATGCTGTCGAACCATTTTTGCGAGGGCTGCGGCTGGTCGGGCAGCCGCCCCAGCACCGAGCCGCGATGCACGGCCAGGGCTTCCAGATCCAGCACCTGCTTGCCATTGCGTTGCAGAGCATGCAGCAAGCGGCTTTTGCCCGAGCCGGTCGGGCCGCAGATGACCTTGAGCCGCAGCGTGGCCGGCAGGCTGGCCAGGTCGGCCAGTACCTGATGGCGATAGCTTTTGTAGCCGCCCTCCAGCTGGTGGGTGCTCCAGCCGATCTGGCTGAAAATGATGGCCATCGAGGCCGAGCGCTGGCCGCCGCGCCAGCAGTAGATCAGCGGTTTCCAGGATTTTGGTTTCGCATGGAACTGCTGCTGCAGGTGACTGGCGATATTTTGTGCCACCAGCGCGGCACCCAGCTTGCGTGCCTCGAAGGGGCTGACCTGCTTGTAGAGGGTGCCCACCCGGATGCGTTCTTCGTCATCCAGTACCGGGCAATTGATGGCGCCGGGCAGGTGATCTTCGGCGAATTCGGCTGGCGAGCGCACGTCGATGATCTCGTCAAACTCGGCCAGCTGTGATAGTTTCGCGACCTTGAAAAGCATGGTGGGAGTTGCCCTGAAATGGCTGAAATCAAACTGACGCAATTATCCCACGGCGGTGGCTGTGGCTGCAAAATTGCCCCTGCGGTACTGGAGTCCATCCTGTCGACAGCGCGGGAAAAAATGGTGTTCCCGCAACTGCTGGTCGGCACGGAAACCAGTGACGATGCGGCAGTGTACCGCCTCAACGATCAGCAGGCGATTGTTGCCACCACCGATTTCTTCATGCCCATTGTGGACGATGCCTTTGATTTTGGCCGCATCGCTGCCACCAATGCGCTGTCAGACATCTACGCCATGGGCGCGACGCCCATCATGGCACTGGCCATTGTCGGCATGCCGGTCAATGTGCTGCCGGTGGAAACCATCCGCGCCATTCTCGATGGTGGACAGGCAGTGTGTGCCGACGCCGGCATTCCCATCGCCGGTGGCCATTCCATTGATTCTCCCGAACCGATTTACGGCCTGGTGGCGCTGGGGGTGGTCCATCCCGACCAGCTCAAGCGCAATTGCGATGCCAGGGCTGACGATGTGCTGATCATGGGCAAGGCGTTGGGCGTGGGCATTCTGGCGCAGGCAATGAAAAAGGGAGTGCTGGATGAGGCCGGCTATCAGGCGCTGATCGCCACCACCACCCAGCTGAACAAGGTGGGTGCCACGCTGGCCGGCATGGAGGGTGTGCATGCGCTGACCGATGTCACCGGCTTTGGTTTGCTCGGTCATCTGCTGGAGATCTGCAAGGGCTCCGGCCTGCAGGCACAGGTGGAGATGGCCGCAGTACCGCTGATCCCGGCAGCCCGTCCGTTTGCCGAGCAAGGCTATGGTCCTGGTGCCATCGAGCGCAATCAGGCCAGCTTTGGCCAGCATGTCCGCTTTGCCGATGGCCTGCCCGACTGGCAGCAGCGCGTGCTGGCCGATCCGCAAACCAGTGGTGGCTTGCTGGTTGCCGTGGCGGCGGAGCAAGCCCCTGCCGTGCTGGCCGCTTTCCAGGCAGCAGGTTTTGACCACGCCTCGGTCATCGGCCAGTTGCAGGCTGGCGAGGCGCAGATAGTCGTCCGCTGAATGCGGCTGTGCGAAGCAAGTAATACTCTCAACCCGGCCCTGGCCGGGTTTTTTCATGGCCAGCGCTTGGACTGGGCGGCCTGGCGGCTCTTGCAGTAAAAGCGGTCTATGCTGTGAAAGCAGCCAGGGATTCTGCCACGCATAAAGCAGGGCTGATCTGGCGTTGTTCTTGCTTTGAATATGCTGAGCACGGGCTTGAGTGATTACATTGACAAGTGCATGTTTCTCACGCATTTTGCTGGTTTGCATCTATTAAGCCAGCATTTCAAAAAGACGCTAAATTATAAATAAACAATCCCGTACAGCGGGTGCGGCAGTGGAGAGGGTGAAGCGAATGAAGCGAGGCATGAGCATCGGGTCGCGGCTGGTATCGACCCAGGTAGTGTTGATGGTAGTGGTGGCGATGACCTTGGCGCTGCCGCTGTATGTCTTTACCGGGCGGGTGATGCAGGAGCGTACCGAAAAGGTCCAGTCGCAGTTGCTGACCCAGTCCATCAACATGATTGACGCGTTTAACGAGTCGCTGAAAATCACCACCCGCCAGTTTGAGAAAGTGCTGCTGGGCGAGATCGGCGGAGCATTCGCCCTCAATCCGGCCAGCAAGATAGACGTTTCCGGCACGCCAACCCCGGCCCTGCTGCTGGGCAGTGCGGCAGTCAACGGCAATAACGATATTGTCGACCGCTTCTCCTCCAAGACCGGTAACGTCGCCACGCTGTTCGTCAAGGATGGCGACGAGTTTGTCCGCATCGCCACTTCGGTGCTGAAGGAAGACGGCGGCCGTGCGCTGGGCACCAAGCTGGATCACGCCAGCCCGGCTTATGCGCAGCTGATGAATGGCGAAAACTATTCCGGCCGGGTCGACCTCTATGGCCGTGACTACATCACCAGCTATAGCCCGATCAAGGACGCCAGCCAGAATGTGATCGGTGCCACCTTTGTCGGCGTCGGCGCGACCGAAGGCATTGCCGGCCTGCTGGTACGCCTGTCCAAAGTGAAACTGGGCGAGGGCGGACATATCGATATCGTCGATATCAACAAGAATTCCAAATTATTTGGCCAATACGTGCAGCACCCGAAACTTTCCGGCCGCCCGGTCAGCAAGGACGTGGATGCAGCCGGCAAGGCCTATGTCAACGATCTGATGGCCGCAGGGCAGGGGGCGCTTACCGTCAAACTGCCGGGGGACAACGGCGCGGCCGAGCATATGCTGTCCTATGCCACGTACAAACCGTGGGGCTGGATGATTGTCAGCAACGAAACCCGCAGCGAACTGGAAAAAGAAAACCACCAGTTACTGCTGTGGCTGGCCGGCGGTGCCGGTTTGCTGTTGCTGATTCTGGCGCTGGCCCTGCTGCTGTTTACCAATCGCCTGGTAGCGCGCCCGGTGCGACAGCTGGTTGAGGAAGTGGGCGGCATTCGCGACAGCCGTGATCTGACGCGGCGGCTGGCGATCAACCGCAAGGATGAGGTAGGGCAGGTGGCCGATGCCATGAACAGCCTGCTGGACAGCTTTCAGCAGGCACTCAATCGCACCAGTTCGCATGCCATTGATCTGGACCATGCCGCACAGGAGCTGTCGGACAAGGCCAGCTCTGCCGCCGCCAGTTCGGGCGAGCAGCGTACCAGTGCCCAGGCCATGTCTGAGCACACCGGCATGCTGATCGCCGGGGTGCAACAGATTGAAAAAGTCGCCGGCGAAGCCAGCGATGCGGCACGTGCCTCCAGCGAAGCGGCCCAGGCCGGCAGTGAAAGCCTGGTGGCGGCAGTGGATGGCGTCAGCCATATTTCGGCGACACTCAGCCAGGCTGCCGACAGCCTGAAGGCACTGGAAAGCAGCGCACAGCAGATTACCGCCATCGTCAACGTGATTCACGATATCGCCGACCAGACCAATTTGCTGGCCCTTAACGCTGCCATCGAGGCTGCCCGGGCCGGCGAGATGGGTCGCGGCTTTGCCGTGGTGGCTGATGAAGTGCGCAAGCTGGCCGAGCGCACCAGCGTGTCCACCCAGGAAATCAGCGGCATGATCAGTACGATTCAGTCGGCCACGGATGCGGCCGTCAGATCGATGCGGCAGTCGGTGGTGCAGGCGTCGGAAGGGGCGGCCATCACCTCGTCGGCGCGCCAGGCCATTGGCTCCATCGTGGAAGACTCGCGTCGTGCCATGGAAGTGGTGCAGCGCATCAACCGCGAACTGTCACAGCAACGCGATATCGTGCAGCAAATGGCCGAGCGGGTGAATTCGGTGGCCAGTCAGGCAGAAAGCAGCAATCAGGCCGCCGAGCGCTCGGCCGAAACGGCCCGCCACATGGCGGGGCTGGCTGATTCGCTGAAGGAAGAAGTCCGCGCCTTCCGTACCTGATCCGGTGGCAGTGACATAAGCTAAGGGGACGCTAAGTGCGTCCCCTTTTTTATTGGTGTCAGTGATTCAGAAGCTCCAGCGCAGGCTGAAGGTGGTGACATTGACCCGCTTGTGCTGGCCGACGGTATTGGTCTTGGGGGCATAACCGATTTCCAGTGCCACGTCCTTGCTGCCCAAGCTGATCATGGGCAGCGCGGCCAAGCCCTTGATGCCAGAGCCATCCAGATAACCAGCTTGCACACCTGCTCCCAGGTAGACCGGGCCGATGATCCGCCATTCTTTGCGATAGCCGGCCGACACATACCAGGCCTGCTGCTCGAATGAGTCGCGGTACGTTGCTACCCGAGTAAACCAGCGGCCATTGTCCTCATTCCCGGCAAAGGCCCACTCCAGCCCTAGCCCCGGATTGTTGTTATTGAACTCACAACTTTTCGCCTTTTCTCCCTTGCCTTGCTGACAGCCACTGTGGATGGACGCACCGCTGAGCAGCAGGGAAAAACTGCTGTCGGCATATGCGCCGCTACTGCTTAGCAGCCCGGCTAGCATGATGATGAATTTATGCATTTCTCGCCCCTTGTCTGAATTTCAACCCATGGCTGGCATGGTGATGTTCCCTGGGAAGTTGCCTTGGCATGGTTGGAAAATGGCCAATAAATGCCAAGAAATTTCCATAAGACTAGGCGATAGCTATCGAGAATATTCTGATCGAAAGACGGGTTGCATTCCTTGCCGCACCGGCCAACCCGCCGGCATTGTTCAGCAGCAGCAAGCGGGTACTGACGGCGCTAATTGTTCCGACATTTATCTTGTAGTGTTCAAATCCGCCCACATATCGTGGTTAATACCGTTGCGTTTTCCTACAGGACAGCCCGGCGGACCATTATTGAAAATGCAAAAGAAATCAGAGTCATATTCTTGAAGGAGCTTCTCTATGCGATTTGAAAAGCTGACCACGAAATTCCAGCAGGCCCTGGGTGAAGCGCAGAGCCTGGCGCTGGCGCAGGACAATGCCTACATCGAGCCGCAGCATCTGCTGCTGGCCATGATGGACGATAACGACAGTGGCATTGGCGGCCTGCTGGCACGGGCTGGGGTCAATGCACCAGCCCTCAAGCTGGCACTGAAGGCGGCCATCCAGCGTCTGCCCAAGGTGCAGGGCGGCAATGGTGAAATCACCGTGTCGCGTGATCTGGGCAATCTGCTCAATGTCACCGACAAGATCGCCACCAAGCAGGGCGATGAATACATCTCCAGTGAATCCTTCCTGTCCGCTCTGTCGCAGGACAAGGGCGAGACCGGCCGCCTGCTGAAAGAGCATGGTGGCAATCACAATGCCATCCAGGCTGCCATCCAGGCGGTGCGCGGCGGGCAGAACGTGGGCAGCCAGGATGCGGAAAGCCAGCGCGAGGCGCTGAAGAAATACACCACTGATCTGACCGAATGCGCGCGTAACGGCAAACTGGACCCGGTAATTGGCCGCGACGATGAAATCCGCCGCGCCATTCAGGTGCTGCTGCGCCGTACCAAGAACAATCCGGTGCTGATTGGCGAACCTGGCGTGGGCAAGACCGCCATCGTGGAAGGCCTGGCGCAGCGCATCGTCAATGGAGAAGTGCCGGAAAGCCTGAAAAACAAGCGGCTGCTGGTGCTGGATCTGGCTGCGCTGATCGCTGGTGCCAAGTTCCGTGGCGAATTCGAAGAACGCCTGAAGGCCGTGCTGAATGATCTGGCCAAGGACGATGGCCAGACGCTGATCTTCATCGATGAAATCCATACCCTGGTGGGCGCGGGCAAGGCCGAAGGTGCCATGGATGCCGGCAATATGCTCAAGCCGGCACTGGCGCGTGGCGAGCTGCACTGCATCGGTGCCACCACGCTGGACGAGTACCGCAAGTACATCGAAAAGGACGCCGCACTGGAACGCCGCTTCCAGAAGGTGCTGGTCAATGAGCCGACGGTGGAAGACACCATTGCCATCCTGCGCGGCTTGCAGGAAAAGTACGAAATCCACCATGGCGTGGACATTACCGACCCGGCCATCGTGGCGGCGGCCGAGCTGTCCAACCGCTACATCACCGACCGTTTCCTGCCGGACAAAGCTATCGACCTGATCGACGAAGCGGCCAGCCGCATCAAGATGGAGCTGGACTCCAAGCCGGAGGCCATGGACAAGCTGGATCGCCGCCTGATCCAGCTGAAGATCGAGCGCGAAGCCGTCAACAAGGAAACCGACGAAGCCAGTCAGAAGCGTCTGCAACTGATTGAGGAAGAAATCCAGCGTCTGCAGCGTGAATACGCCGACATGGAGGAAATCTGGAAGGCGGAGAAAGCCGCAGCGCAGGGCAGCCAGACCATCAAGGAGGAAATCGACCGCCTCAAGGTGGACATGGAAGACCTCAAGCGCAAGGGCGACTGGCAAAAGCTGGCCGAACTGCAATACGGCAAGCTGCCACAGCTGGAGGCGCAACTGCGCGAGGCCGAGGCTGCCGATGCCGGTGCTGATAACAAGCCTAACCGCTTGTTGCGCACCCAGGTAGGTGCCGAGGAAATTGCCGAAGTCATCAGCCGTGCCACCGGTATTCCGGTGTCGAAAATGCTGACTGGTGAGCGGGAAAAGCTGCTGCGCATGGAAGACGTGCTGCACCAGCGCGTGGTGGGGCAGGACGAAGCGGTGCGTGCAGTGGCTGATGCCATCCGTCGCTCCCGCTCCGGCCTGGCCGACCCGAACAAGCCGTATGGTTCCTTCCTGTTCCTGGGGCCGACCGGCGTGGGCAAGACCGAACTGTGCAAGACCCTGGCCGGCTTCATGTTTGATAGCGAGGATCACCTGATCCGCATCGACATGTCCGAGTATATGGAGAAGCATTCGGTTGCCCGGCTGATCGGTGCGCCCCCGGGCTATGTGGGGTATGAGGAGGGTGGTTATCTGACCGAGCAGGTGCGCCGCAAGCCGTATAGCGTGATTCTGCTGGACGAAGTGGAAAAGGCCCATCCGGATGTGTTCAACATCCTGCTGCAAGTGCTGGATGATGGCCGCCTGACCGATGGCCAGGGCCGCACGGTGGACTTCAAGAACACGGTGGTGGTGATGACCTCGAACATGGGCAGTCAGCAGATTCAGGCCATGGCCACTGATGACTACCAGGTGATCAAGCTGGCGGTGATGGCCGAGGTCAAGTCACACTTCCGGCCGGAGTTCATCAACCGTATCGACGAAGTGGTGGTGTTCCATGGTCTGGACGAGAAGAACATCAAGGCCATCGCCCGTATCCAGCTCAAGGGTCTGGAAGGCCGGCTGGCCAAGCTGGAGCTGAATCTGCAAATCAGCGAAGAGGCTTTGTCCTTGTTATCCGAGGCAGGCTTCGATCCGGTGTATGGCGCGCGTCCACTCAAGCGTGCCATCCAGAACGAGCTGGAAAACCCGCTGGCCAAGAGTATTCTGGCCGGCAAATACCCACCCAAGGCCACCATTCTGGTGGAAGCGCGTAACGGGCAGCTGGTGTTTGATTGAGCCTGAAGCAAGCAGAGAAGCCGGCCCGTTGTGGTCGGCTTTTTTTTGCTAGGTAGTTTCAGGAATGGAGCTGCTGGTGGAAGCCGCAGGATAATCAGGTTTTCATCCTGGAGCGCCCACCATGCCGAACTCCCTGCCTCAAGCCGCAGATTACCCGTTTCGAGACCAGCACCAGGCCCGTTGCCTGAGCGCGGATGTCGACGCAGCCCAGCTGCTGACAGCGTTTGCCAGTGCCGCTCCAGGCTGGGCGGCCACGCTGATGGCCTGGCGCAACCGTCTGGCCGCACGCTGCGGCCTCAAGACCGGTCCGATGCAGCAAGCCGGCACGCTGTGCTTGCAGCCCGGCAGCTATATCGGCATGTTTCGCATCCTGCACCTTGGTCCGCAGCTGGCGGTACTGGGTGAGGATGACCGTCATCTGGATTTCCGCATCCTGCTATCGGCCTGTCCCGAGGCTGGTGCAAGCCGGCTGCAGGTTGAAACCTGGGTGCGGCCGCATCACTGGGGTGGCTGGCTGTATCTGGCACTGGTGCTGCCGGTGCACTGGCTGCTCAGCAAGCTGATGTTGCGCAGCATGGCGCAGCGACTGGGCGCGCCGCACTGAGTCTGGCCCCGCTACGCTGCAGCGGCGATAATGGCCGCTTTCTTCTGCCGGAAGTGAGCCGCCATGGCCGCCATCACCCATTTTTCCCAAAGCGTGACGCCGGTTGCCGACCAGCCCCGCCCTGATCGTCTGTTGACGGGTAAGCCGCAACGCCTGACCTGGACCCATTATGAAACGGCCGACGAGGCTCTGAGCTGCGGCATCTGGGCATGTGAGCCAGGGGCGTGGCGCATTCGTTTTGCCGATAACAAGCACGAATTTTTCTGTGTGATCGAAGGTGTGGTGCGCCTGCACGACGAGGCGGGCGTAGTGGTGCAAGTAAGCGCAGGTGAGGCCGCAGTGATACCCGCCGGCTTTGTCGGCGTGTTCGAAGTGGTGCAAGCGGTGCGCAAATACTTTGTGGTGTGCCAGACTCCTGCATAGCTGATGGGCGTGATGCTCGGGGGTGTGGCAATGAGAAAGGGCGACCAGAGTCGCCCTTTTGCTTGGTGGCTGCTTAGTTGCGCAGCGGGTCTTCCGCATCATCCATGGGCTGGACTGGTGGCGGTGTAAAGCCGTTGATGTCGCGGGAGGATTTTTCCAGTACCAGCACGATGGCGGTATTCAGTGCGCCAAAAGCCCAACTGATCAGGAAAAATACCGAATAGGCCGATAACTTGTCGGCAAACAGGGCATTGCCATGCAGCTTGAGTTCGGCAGGGTCGAAAATCGAGAAAAACACGCTGGTGGCCAGTACGGCGATGATAAAGGACGGCCAAAACAGCAAAATACCTTTTTTCATGAGCGCTCTCCGGGATATGCGTTTGTGCTTGAGGTAGGACTGGGCAAGCTGCCACATGGTTCAGCGCTTGGCACGGATGCCTGCCTGCCCTTGCAGAATATGCCAATTGTCCTGCGAGCGAGTAACAGGATGGCAGCATGTTGTTTTGTCGGGTTTGCAGCGCAGCAAGCCGGCAGATGGTGGTAAACTTTGTGCCGGACAAAGATTTTCATCAATCAGCCGCGGCCCGCTGCATGTGCCAGCGCCCCGGTTGCGGCTGTTCTGCAAAGCAAATGGAGCCCCTGCATGACCTCTTCGATCTTCGCCGCGGTAGAACTGGCCCCGCGCGACCCGATTCTTGGCCTGAACGAAGCTTTCAACGCCGATACCCGTCCCTTCAAGGTGAATCTGGGTGTGGGTGTATACAGCGACGATAATGGCAAGATTCCGCTGCTGGCTGCCGTCAAGGCTGCGGAAAAGGCCCGTGTTGATGCCATGCTGCCGCGTGGTTATCAGCCGATCGAAGGCCCGGCCGCTTACGACAGCGCCGTGCAAAACCTGCTGTTCGGTGCGGATAGCGAGCTGATCTCTGCCGGTCGCGTGGTGACTGCTCAGGCGCTGGGTGGTACTGGTGCACTGAAAATCGGTGCCGATTTCCTCAAGCGTCTGAACCCGGAATCCAAGGTTTACATCAGCAATCCGTCGTGGGAAAACCACCGCGCGCTGTTCGAATCCGCCGGTTTCGAAGTGGAAAACTATCCTTACTACGATGCCGCCACCCGTGGTGTCGACTTTGCCGGCATGAAGTCCTTCCTGCAAAGCCTGGCGGCTGGTTCCGTGATTGTGCTGCACGCTTGCTGCCACAACCCGACCGGTGCCGATCTGTCCGATGCGCAGTGGGCTGAAGTCGTGGAAGTCTGCCGCGCCCAGGGCCTGGTTCCCTTCCTGGATATGGCGTATCAGGGCTTTGCCGATGGTATCGATGCCGATGCCGTGGCCGTACGCCTGTTCTCCGCTTCCGGTCTGCAGTTCTTCGTGTCCAGCTCTTTCTCCAAGAGCTTCTCGCTGTACGGCGAGCGTGTTGGCGCGCTGTCCATCGTGACCGCCAGCAAGGAAGAAACCAGCCGCGTGCTGTCGCAACTGAAGCGTGTGATCCGTACCAACTACTCCAACCCGCCGATCCATGGTGCCGCCATGGTGGCTGCCGTACTGTCCAGCCCGGAGCTGCGCCAGCAGTGGGAAGATGAGCTGGCTGGCATGCGTGACCGCATCCGCGCCATGCGCACCGGTCTGGTCGATGCCATCAAGGCGCAGGGCGTGGAGCAGGATTTCTCCTTCGTGGCCCAGCAGCGCGGTATGTTCTCCTACACCGGCCTGACCGCCGCACAGGTTGAAGTCCTGCGCAGCGAATTCGGCATCTATGCTGTTTCCACCGGCCGCATCTGTCTGGCCGCGCTGAACAGCAAGAACCTGCCGTATGTGGCTGAAGCCATCGCCAAGGTCGTTAAGAGCTGATTTTTCAGCCTTGATGCGAAAAACCCCGCTGCGGCGGGGTTTTTTTATTGTGAGATGTGCAGGCCCAGGTGTGTTCAGTCTGCGGGTGGTGGCGTGCGGGTCAGCCGGATGCGTAATTGGCCGGGCAATGTCTCGATGGCCTTGATGGCCAGGTGCTCCCCCAGTGGCTTGCCCAGCAGGGAGTAGTCCAGCCATGGCTGCAGGGCAGGCAGGCGCTGCAGGTCGATGTAGGCGATGTCTTGTTCCAGCGTCAGCCAGTCCAGTGGTTTGGCCAGCTGCTGCAGGGCCTTGTGGCCAAAAGCCCCTTCCAGCACACCAAGCAATAGGCCGCCCAGCAAGCGACGGGTGGCCGAGGGAGAGATGGCTTCGCCCTGAACGTGATAGCGCAAGCGGATCTGCCTGCTGTTCCAGTCTATGGGCAGGAAGTCGAAATGCAGGGTCAGCCGAGCGGCCACAGGCTGATGCGCAGTCAGATGCAGGGTGCTGTCGCGGCTGAGCAGCGACAGGCCATCAATTTGCAGGCTGTCGCCATTCAGGGCTTGCTGCAGCTTGCGCAGCAGCCAGGCCTCCTGCAGGGACACGCCATCCCGGTGCAGGCTGGGGCGGTGCTGCCAGCTGCGTTGCAGTCGACTGGCCCAGGATGTACTCATGCTCAGGCAAACAGCGTGCGTGCGCCTTCAAAGTGGGCCGCGAAGTAGCTGTTGTCCAGCCGGTCGATACGGATGGCGCTATTGGTGCGCGGGGCGTGCACGAACTTGCTGTCCCCAATGTAAATGCCCATGTGCGAGAAGGAGCGGTTCATGGTGTTGAAAAACACCAGGTCGCCCACCTGCATCTGGCTATTGCTGATGGGGCGGGCCAGGCCGGCGATCTGGGCGGCATTGTGCGGCAGGCGGACGCCTACGGCATTCTGGTAGATGTAGCTGACCATGCCGCTGCAATCCAGCCCGGCTTCCGGGTTGGCGCCGCCGAATTTATAGTCCAGATCAAGCAGGCCCAGCGTGTACATGAGAATCTCCCGGCCCGCCCCGTCCGCCTTCAGCGCGGACAGCGTCTTGTCCTGTGAGGGACGAGGGCGCACCTGGCTGGTTTTTCTGGGTGGTGTGCCGCAGGCACTCAGCCACAGTGCCAGTGAACTCAGCATGGCACCGCCGAGAAAACGTCGACGTTCGGGCGAGGGCGGGGTGGGCCGGCTTGTACTCATTTTTGTTTTGCCTCCAGTTCTTCCCAGCGCGCCAGCTTGTCCAGCAGTAGCTCATCAATGGCCTCGATGCGTTGCTGCCAGGCAATGGCGTCCTTGGGGTGGTCGCGATAGCAATTAGGGTCCAGCAATTGCTGGTTCAGGCTAGCCTGCTCGGTTTCCAGTGCGGCGATTTCGTCCGGCAAGGCCGCCAGCTCACGACCTTCATTGTAGGAAAGCTTGCTGCGAGCGGGTTTGGCTTTGTCCTGACGAGCTGGCGCGGCGCTGGCGGCAGCGGCCGGCTTGCTGCTTTCTGCCGGTTTCATCGCAACCATGCGGGCGCGGGTGTCGATCCAGTCCTGATAGCCGCCTGGATATTCTTCCAGCTGGCCTGCGCCTTCAAAGGCAATGACCTGGGTGACGACATTATCGAGGAAGGCGCGGTCGTGGCTGACCAGGAACACGGTGCCGGAGTATTGGGCGATGACATCTTCCAGGAGTTCCAGCGTATCGATATCCAGATCGTTGGTGGGTTCGTCCAGCACCAGTACATTGGCCGGACGGGTAAACAGCCGGGCCAGCAGCAGACGGTTGCGTTCTCCACCCGACAGCGAGCGTACCGGACTGCGTGCGCGTTGCGGCGAGAACAGGAAGTCTTCCAGATAGCTCATCACATGCTTTTTGACGCCGCCGATTTCCACGAAGTCGTTACCCTGGCTGATGATGTCAGCCACGCTGGTGTCTTCGTCCAGCTGCTCGCGGAACTGGTCGAAGTAGGCGATATCCAGCTTGCTACCCTGCTTGATGCTGCCGCTGTCGGCCTCCAGCTGGCCGAGGATCAGCTTGAGCAAGGTGGTCTTGCCGGCACCATTAGGGCCGATCAGGCCGATCTTGTCGCCACGCAAGATGCGGGTGGTGAAATTTTTGATCAGTGTGCGCCCTTCGAAGCCCTTGCTCACACCTTCCAGTTCGGCCACCAGCTTGCCGGAGCGTTCGCCCGGGTCCAGCTGGAAATTGACCTGGCCTACGCGTTCACGCCGGGAGCTGCGCTCACGGCGGATGGCTTCCAGTCGGCGCACCCGGCCTTCATTGCGGGTGCGGCGCGCCTCAATGCCCTTGCGAATCCACACTTCTTCCTGGGCGTGGAATTTGTCGAAGATGCGGTTCTGTTCTTCTTCGATGGCAATCTCTTCGGTCTTGCGCACCTGATAGGCGGAAAAGCTGCCCGGGTAGCTGCGCAGAATGCCGCGGTCCAGCTCGATGATGCGGGTGGCCACATTGTCCAGAAAGCGCCGGTCGTGGGTAATCAGCAATACGCTGCCGGCAAAGTTCTTGATCAGGCCTTCCAGCCATTCGATGGCCGAGACGTCCAGATGGTTGGTCGGCTCGTCCAGCAGCAGCACTTCCGGCTTGGCTGCCAGCGCGCGTGCCAGCGCCACCCGTTTTTTCCAGCCGCCGGACAGCTCGTTGATCAGGGTGTCCGGGTTCAGGTTCAGGTGGGACAGCGTGGTGGCAATCAGGGCGTCGAACTGCCAGCCGTCGCGGGCTTCCAGCTCATGCTGCAGGATTTCCATACGTGCCAGCGCAGTCTCGTGATCGGCATCGGCCAGGGTCAGCTGCTGGGTAATATGATGATATTCGCTCAGTAGTGCCTGCAGATCGCCCAGCCCTTCGGCAACCGCTTCGAACACGGTTTGTTCCGGGTTGAATTCCGGTTCCTGCGCCACATAGGCCACGCGCACGTCGCCCTTGATGTTGATGCGCCCGTCGTCCAGGGTAATGGCACCGGCAATGCCCTTGAGCAGGGACGACTTGCCCGCGCCGTTGCGGCCGATAAGGCCGACCACTTCGCCAGGCTCCAGTGCGAAATCCACATTATCCAGCAGGGCGTGGTGGCCAAAAGCCAGGCAGGCCTTTTCAACAGAAATCAATGACATTGAGGCATCTTGTAATCGGGTGACAATGGCCGCAATTGTAGCATGCGGCGTGCTGGCCCTTGCCGACTTGGGTTACAATGCGCGCCAACTCGGAATTGAAAGGATTGCCATGTATTTTGTTGACCGCTCGGTGGCTGTGATCAAGCCCAAGCAAGCGTTTCTGGACTGGCTCAATGCCGTGCCCGGCAACGATATGGTGGATTTGACCCTGGACAGCCTGCGCAGCGACTGCACGGTGATCCTGTTGCCGGAATTCAACGAGCCGGAAGAGGCGGTTGCCCATATCGACGAGCAGTACGAGCAGCTGTTCAAGGTGGAAGTCGCTTCCTGGTATGACGATGAAGACCTGTGGCCCAAGGACATGTCGCTGAAGGCGTTCTGGGAGTGGTTTGACGTGGAGATCCACTCCACCGTGCTGGATACTGTCGACGCCGACATCAGCAATACGCCGACCAGCGAGCTGTAAGCGCGCCGGCCATGCGCGCGCGCCAGTTGCTGCCACCCTTTGCCCTGAGCCTCCGCCCGTCGCGCTACTGGCTGGGGCTGTTGTCCGGCTTGTGGCTGCTGTCTGCCCTGGCCGTGTTGATCTATGTGGATGACTTGTGGTGGCTGCTGCCCTTGCAGGGTGTGCTTGGCTCGCTGGCCTTGCGCGCCAATGGCTGGTGGCGGCGCAATCCATTGCAAGGTATCGCAGTGGATAGCCTGGGCCGGATGCACTGGCACTATGCCGAGCGCTCGCTTGTGGTATTACCCGGGGACGACTGTTTCATCTCGCCGTTTCTCATTATTGTCAATGTGATGGCCGCAGGCCGTCGTCACAGTTGCCTGTTGTTGCCGGATAGTGCTGAAGCCCAAGCATTGCGGCAGTTTCGGGTTTATCTGCTGTGGTTTCATGCAGGCGTGGAGACTGACCCGTCTGCTGTCGTAGAGCATCCATGACGCAAAAAACAACTCTGAACGAATGGCTGAACTGGCTCGAGGGCCTGCATGCCAGCACTATCGACATGGGGCTGGACCGGGTGCGCCAGGTCTGGGATGCCATGCAGCTCAAGCCGGCCTTTCCGGTCATCATGGTGGCAGGTACCAATGGCAAGGGTTCGGTCTGTGCCATGCTCTCCACCATGTACCAGCGTGCCGGTTTCAAGGTGGGTTGCTACACCTCGCCGCACATCCATCGCTACAACGAGCGCGTGGCCATCGACCTGCAGCCGGTCAGCGATGCGCGCATCATGCAGAGCTTTGCTGCCATCGATGCTGCCCGTGGTGACACCTCGCTGACCTATTTCGAATTCGGCACGCTGGGCGCCATGCACAGCTTTATCGAAGAAAAGGTCGATGTGGCCATCATGGAGGTCGGTCTGGGCGGGCGTCTGGATGCGGTCAATATCTTTGAACCGGATGTGTCGGTGGTGGTCAGTGTGGATATTGATCACGCGGCCATTCTGGGTGACAACCGCGAAGACATCGGCTTCGAAAAAGCGGGTATTTATCGCCCGGGCAAGCCGGCCATCTGTGCCGATCCAACGCCGCCGCAGCGCTTGCTGGCGCATGCCGCCGCCATTGGGGCTGATCTCAAGCTGCTAGGCCGCGATTACAGCTATCACCGCATGGAAAACCAGTGGTCTTTCCAGATGGGTGCGGCGCGGCGACATGCTTTGCCGATGCCTGCCTTGCGTGGTGGCTATCAGTTGGGCAATGCCGCAGCGGCACTGGCGGTGCTGGATTGTCTGCATGAGCGCCTGCCGGTGGGCATCGGCGCGCTGAAGCAGGGTTTGGTCGAGGTGGACTGGCCGGGGCGTTTCCAGGTATTGCCGGGCCGTCCGCTGGTGGTGCTGGATGTGGGCCATAATCCGCATGCGGTCAAGGCCATGGTGGCCAGCTTGCGCCAGTTGCCGTTTGCGGAAAACCGCTATGCGGTGTTTTCCATGCTGGCCGACAAGGATCTGTCTGCTGTGGCAGAACTGGCACGTGGCGAATTCGATGGCTGGTTTGTGGCCGGACTGGATATGCCGCGCGGGCAGAGCGGGGCGGATATTGCCACACGCCTGCAGGCATTGGGTATTGGCAAGGTACAGGCTTTCGTCGATGTGGCCTCTGCCTGGCAAGCTGCCTTATCGGCAGCGGGCGAGAATGATAGAATTACCGTTTTCGGCTCTTTCCACACCGTGGCCGAGGTGATGGAAGCCCGTCAGCAACGAATTTGAGGATTGCATGGCTCTGTCTGCTCACGATGAACTGATTCTGTTGCGCAAGCGCGCCAGGCGTCGCCTGGTGGGGGCGGTTGTGCTGGTCACGGTTTCCACCGGTGTTCTGTGGAATGTCGTTGGCCACCTGCCCGAGCAGCAAATGCGCCCTGAGTCGGTGGAGATCGCCAGCGAGGCCTCCGGCACGCCGGCGGATGCAGCCCTGCCGCCTGCAGAGACGGTAGCGGGTGCCAGCTCCGCTCCGCTTGCCAGCAAGGTGCAAGCCTCGGCCGCGCATCTGGCGGCAGCCTCTGCCCCGGCGGCCAAGCCTGCGGGTACGCAGTTGCCGGCCGACCTGGCTTCGGTGGAGCCGGACCGGCCGGCTGCAACGGCCAGCCATGCCGCACCGGCAGTTGCAGCGGTGGCTGCCGTCGGTGCAGTCGCTGCGGTGCAGGCCAGCAAGCCCAAGCCCGTCGCGGCAGCCAGCCAGCCAGCGGTGCATGAGCCGGTGAAGAAGAAAGCAGCCAGCAAACCGGCGGAAGCCAAGCCGGTGGTGGCGCACACGGAAAGCAAACCGCCCAAGACTGACACTAAACAGGCCAGCAAGCCGGAGCAGCCCAAACACAAGCAGGCTGATCCTGCGGCCATTCTGGCTGGGCATTTCGACGAAGAGCCGGCTGCCAAGGCCAGTCCGCCCAAGAGTAGTCCGACAAAGAAAAGTGAGTCCAAGCCGGAAAAAGTGGATAATGTCGCCAGCGGCAAGTCGAGCATTCAGTTGGCAGCCCTGTCCGACCCGGCCAAGGCCGATGCACTCAAGAGCAAGCTGGCCGGCTTGGGTATAGCAGCCCACTTCAGCAAGGTCGAAACCAGCAAGGGTGAAGTGACCCGGGTGCGAGTGGGGCCGTTTGCCTCGCGTGCCGAGGCCGAAGCGGCCTTGCACAAGCTGTCGCAGGCTGGCGTGTCCGGCATCATTGTCAACAAGTAAGCGCCGATGACAGTCTTCGACTACATTGTGATAGCCATCGTGCTGGGTTCGGTGCTGGTGGCGCTGGTGCGTGGCTTGGTGGCCGAAGTGCTGTCGCTGGGTTCCTGGTTGCTGGCCTTCTGGTGTGCCAAGGAGTTGTCGCCCTTGCTGGCAACCTTCATGCCGAATGAGCTGCCCAGCCAGGGCTTGCGCCTGGTGGCCTCGTTTGTGCTGCTGTTTTTCCTGTCGTGGCTGGCCACGGCTTTATTGCGTATCACCCTGACCAGTTTGCTGGATTCGACCGGGCTGGGTGGTCTGAACCGATTGATGGGTGCGGTGTTCGGTCTGGCTCGCGGGCTGGTGCTGGTCACGGTGCTGGTGCTGGTGGGCGGTCTGAGTGATCTGCCGCGCCAGCCTATGTGGAGGAATGCGGTATTGGCCGCTCCATTTGAATCATTGGCCTTGTCATTAAGGCCCTGGCTGCCGGCGATGCTGGCAGACAACCTGCATTACACGGGATAGTGTGATGAAACAGGCGGAATATCTTGATATCTTCACTTCAAGATTTCCGCCTTTTTCTTTGGCTGTATGTTTTGTTTGAAAATCCAGGTAGTTGGGAAGAGAGAGTAGAGCAATGTGTGGAATCCTAGGCGTGGTAGGGCAGTCTCCCGTCAACCAGTTGTTGTATGACGGACTGCAAGTGCTGCAGCACCGTGGACAGGATGCGGCGGGTATTGTCACTTCCAGTGGCAAGACCTTTCACATGCACAAGGGCAGCGGCATGGTGCGCGATGTGTTCCGCACCCGCAATATGCGTTCGCTGATGGGCAATGCCGGTATCGCCCATGTGCGTTACCCCACGGCAGGTTCTGCTTCCAGTCTGGCGGAAGCCCAGCCTTTCTATGTCAACTCGCCGTTTGGCATCGTGCTGGCGCACAACGGCAATCTGACCAATACCGAAGAGTTGAAGGCGGACATGTTCCGTCACGACCTGCGTCATATCAACACCAACTCCGACTCTGAAGTCCTGCTCAACGTGTTTGCCCATGAATTGGCCGAACGTGTAGTAGGTTTCGAACTGAGCGTGGATGCCATTTTTGGCGCGGTTGAGGCCGTGCATCGCCGTGTGCGTGGTGCCTATGCCGTGGTGGCCCTGATTGCAGGTTACGGCCTGGTGGCCTTCCGTGACCCCAATGGGATCCGCCCGCTGGTGATCGGCAGCACTCATGTGACGGGCAAAGCCGAATACATGTTTGCGTCGGAATCGGTGGCGCTGGATTGCTCCGGTTTCAGCATCTTGCGCGATGTTGAGCCGGGCGAAGGGGTGTTCGTCAGCTTCGATGGTGACTTCCATGCCCGCCCGTGTGCCAAGGAAGTGCGTCATGCACCCTGCTTGTTTGAGTATGTTTACTTTGCCCGGCCGGATTCGGTGATCGACGGTGCCTCGGTTTATCAGGCTCGTATCGTGATGGGTGAAAAGCTGGGTGAGAAAATCCGCCAGGTGCTGCCGCAGCTGGATATCGACGTGGTGATGCCGATTCCGGATACCAGCCGTCCGAGTGCGCTGGCGCTGGCCAATAGCCTGGGTCTGCCGTATCGCGAAGGTTTCATCAAGAACCGCTACATCGGCCGCACCTTCATCATGCCGGGCCAGGCAGTACGCAAAAAATCGGTACGTCAGAAGCTCAATCCGGTGGCTTGCGAATTCAAGGATCGCAATGTGCTGCTGGTGGATGACTCCATCGTGCGCGGCACCACTTCCAAGGAAATCGTACAGATGGCGCGCGATGCGGGTGCCCGCAAGGTGTACTTCGCCTCAGCCGCTCCGGCGGTGCGTTTCCCCAATGTCTATGGTATCGACATGCCGACCCGTGCCGAATTGCTGGCAACCGGGCGTACCGAGCAGGAGATTGCCGAAGAAATCGGTGCCGATGCCGTGATCTATCAGGATCTGGCTGCCCTGCAGGAGGCGGTACACTCGGTCAATCCCAAGCTGCACGAGTTTGAAACTTCCTGCTTCGACGGCCAGTACATTACCGGCGACATTACCGCAGCCTATCTGGATGCGATCGAATGCGCCCGTGGCGATAGCGGCAAGAAAGAGGAAAATCCGGTCAGCACCCAGATGATCGACTTGAACCTGAATGTGGCTGAACAAAACCTGATGTAAGTCAGGGCTTGCAAAAAACCGGCTGCGGCCGGTTTTTTCTTTGTAGCTGCCGCACATAGCGCTGGTAGCTGACATCCATATGCCGCAATTTCATTTAAATAATGCCGGGCGATCAGGCAATATAGGCAGCACAAGGCGGTGGCCGGTCATGGTGACCTGCAGCCGATAACAAGACCCGAGAATCATCATGTCAGTTGAAAATACCCCGGAGCAATACCACGCTGAGACGCTGGCGATCCGTGGTGGTCGTGAAAGCAGCGACTATCGCGAACATAGCCAGGCGCTGCATCTTACTTCCAGCTTTTGCTACGAATCTGCCGAACAGGCTGCTGCCATGTTCATGGGCGAGATCGAAGGCTATACCTATTCCCGCTTCACCAATCCCACGGTGAATGCATTTCAGCAGCGCCTGGCGCTGATGGAAGGTGGCGAGCGCGCCATTGCCACAGCCACCGGCATGGCGGCCATCCAGGCCATCATGATGAGCCTGCTGAAAGCAGGCGATCATATTGTTTCCTCGCAAAGCCTGTTTGGCTCGACCACCAATCTTTTTGCCGGTTTGCTGGCGAAGTTTGGCGTGGAAACCACCTTTGTCGATGCGACTGATTTGTCGGCTTGGGAGGCTGCAGCCAAGCCTAACAGCAAGCTGTTCTTTCTTGAGACACCGTCTAATCCCCTGACCGAGATTGCCGATATCGCTGCGGTGGCGGCCATTGCCCACCGGCATGATGCCTTGCTGGTGGTGGATAACAGTTTCTGTTCGCCGGCGCTGCAGCAGCCGCTCAAATTGGGCGCTGATCTGGTGATGCACTCGGCTACCAAGTATCTGGATGGCCATGGTCGGGTCATGGGTGGTGCCGTGGTGGGCAGCCATGCTCTGGTCGAGCAGGTTTATCTGCATGTGCGTACCGCAGGCCCCACCCTGGCGCCGTTCAATGCCTGGGTGCTGCTATCCGGCCTGGAAACGCTGTCGCTCCGTATGGAAAAGCACAGCGCCAATGCACTGCAACTGGCCCAGTGGCTGGAAGCGCACCCGGCGGTGGAGCGTGTCTACTATCCGGGACTGGCCAGTCATCCCCAGCACGCGCTGGCTGCGCGTCAGCAGCAGGGCGGTGGGGCGGTGGTGTCTTTCGTGGTAAAAGGAGGGCGTGCCGGTGCATGGAAGCTGGTGGACGGTGTGCAGCTGATCTCGCGTACTGCCAACCTGGGCGATGTAAAGAGTACAATTACCCACCCGGCATCGACCACCCATGCGCGCGTCGCCCCGGAAGTCAGGCTGAAGGCTGGCATCGAAGAGGGCTTGATCCGCGTTGCGGTGGGGCTGGAGAACGTTGCCGACCTGCAGGCCGATCTGGCACGTGGGCTTGACTAAACATTAAACCCTGCGTTTCATTCAAACGAACGGCAGTCTAAACTTAGACTGCCGTTTTCGCGATGGTAGCGAGGAAATCCGCAGTAGCAGCGCGGATGATTTTCTTGACACTGATCAAATTAAAACGTAAGTTTGAAACGCTTGTTCGAAAGCTGAGATGGACAAGACCAAATACCCTGCAAGTACAAAAAAGGCACAAGAGAACATGGAAGCCAGCCGCCCGGATACGGCAACGCGAATCCTTGACGTTTCCGAGCGTCTGTTCGTGGAGCACGGTTTCGAGGCTACCTCGCTTCGCATGATTACTCAGCAGGCCGAAGTCAACCTGGCCGCAGTGAATTATCACTTCGGCTCAAAGGATGCGCTGTTCGAATCCGTGTTCATGCGCAGGCTGGCGCCCTTGATAGCGTCCTGCCTGGCGGAGCTGGATGAGCTGGAGACAAGAGAAGAGAAGCTGTCGGTGGAGAGCCTGGTTACGACGTTCATTCGTCCGTGTCTGGCGCTGTCCAAGGACCCTGCGAGGGGCGGGGCCCTGTTTGTCAGACTTCTGTCGCGTACGCTGGTGGAAAACCACCGTCTGCTGCGCGAAACCATCTCCCAGCAATACAGTGTGTTCGTGCAACGCTACTCGCGCGCCTTTCATCATGCGCTGCCCGAGCTTGGTGTTGAGGAGTTGGCCTGGCGGATGCATTTTGCGTTCAGTGTCATGTTCAACGCCTTTGCCGGAAACGATGTGCTGAAGATATTCACGCGCAGCCAGATCGTTTCCGCGAGGGACCCTGACATGATCGTGAAATATCTTGTGCCGTTTGTGGTTGCCGGGTTGGTCTCGCCTGTCGAAGGTTAAGCAGGGTCAACACGAGGGTAAATCACAATGTTTGCTGCTGTTCTTCTCATCGCACTGATTGGTGCCTTGGCGTATTACCGCGCGCCGGTGCTGGCGTGGACTGTCGTGCTGGCGGCCTGGCTCGCTACGCTGCAATTTGCGTTTGGCTGCCCTGTCTCCGTCGCCGTCTGGAGTGTTGCCGCCATCGTGGCGGCTGTATTGAATATCGTCCCTTTGCGCCGTGCCGTGTTCACCGGCCCGGTGTTTGGCATTTTCAAGAAAATCACTCCGGCGATGTCCCAAACCGAGCAAGAGGCGATCAATGCCGGCACGGTGTGGTGGGATCGGGATCTGTTTTCCGGCAAGCCGGATTATCAGCGCCTGCTGTCCTTTCCTGATGCCAAGCTGAATGCAGAAGAGCAGGCCTTTCTGGATGGCCCGACCGAGCAGCTCTGCTCGATGATTGATGACTGGAAAATCACCCATGAGCTGAAGGATCTGCCGCCGGAAGTGTGGCAGTTCATCAAGGACAATGGCTTCCTGGGGATGATCGTCAAAAAGAAATATGGCGGTCTGGAGTTTTCCAACTATGCCCATGCCAAGGTGGTGACCAAGATTGCCACGCGTGGTGGTACGGCAGCGGTATCGGTGATGGTGCCCAATTCGCTCGGACCGGGTGAGCTGCTGCAGCATTACGGCACCGAAGCGCAAAAAGACTACTACCTGCCGCGTCTGGCCAAGGGTGTTGAGGTGCCTTGCTTTGCCCTGACCAGCCCCTACGCGGGTTCCGATGCCGGCAGCATTCCTGACTACGGCATTGTCTGTCGTGGTAGCTATACCGATCCGCGTACCGGTGAGCATCATGAAAATGTGCTGGGCCTGCGTGTCAGCTGGGAGAAGCGCTGGATTACCCTGGCGCCGGTTGCCACCATTCTGGGTCTGGCATTCAAGATGTACGACCCGGATCACTTGCTGGGTGACAAGGAAGAAATCGGCATCACCTGCGCGCTGGTGCCGACCGAACATGAAGGTGTATGCATTGGTCGTCGTCACTTCCCTGGCGGTGCGGCTTTCATGAATGGTCCGACCTGGGGCAAGGATGTGTTCATTCCGCTGGAGTGGATCATCGGTGGTCGCGAGTTTGCCGGCCAGGGCTGGCGCATGCTGGTGGAGTGCTTGTCGGTTGGTCGCTGCATTTCCCTGCCGGCCATGTCGGTGGCTTGCGGTAAGGTCACTACCTTCACGACCGGTGCTTATGCCCGCATCCGCGATCAGTTTGGTCTGCCCATTGGCAAGTTCGAAGGGGTGGATGAAGCCATGGCACGTATTGGTGGCTATACCTACCAGATGGAAGCCTCGCAAGATCTGGCACTGACCGGGCTGGATATGGGTGAAAAACCGTCTGTGCTGTCGGCGGTGCTCAAGTATCACAATACCGAGCGCATGCGCAAAACCATCAATGACGCGATGGACATTCATGGCGGCAAGGCTGTGGTGCTCGGTCCGCGCAATTATCTGGCGCGCGCCTATCAGTCCATCCCCATCGGCATTACGGTGGAAGGCGCCAATATCCTGACTCGTTCCATGATTATTTACGGGCAGGGTGCCATTCGTTGCCATCCTTTTGTGTTGCGCGAGATGAAGGCGGCGATGGCCAATGATGGTGCCGAGTTTGATCGCGCCATTACCGGTCATATCAATTTTGTTATCAGCAATATCTTCCGCTCCTTGTGGCTGGGGCTGACTGGTGCGCGCTTTGCCGGCTCGCCGCGTGCGGGTGAGACTGCGACGTACTATAAGCAGATCACGCGTTTCTCCTGTGCTTTTGCCTTGTTGTCTGACATGGCCATGTTCAGTCTGGGTGGCTCGCTGAAGTTCCGCGAAAAGCTGTCGGCCCGTCTGGGTGATATGTTGTCCAATCTGTATATCGCTACTGCCTGCCTCAAGCGTTTCGAGCGCGAAGGCGCGCAGAAGGAAGATCTGGCCGTGCTGCGCTGGGCGGTTGAGAATGCACTGTTTGATTTGCAGACTGCCATGGATGGCTTCCTTGCCAACTTGCCAAGTCGTGGTCTGGCCGTGGTGTTGCGCAAGATCATCTTCCCGTGGGGGCTGACACTGAAGCCGGCATCCGACCGTATCGGTACCAAGGTGGCGCGCGCCATGATGGAGCTGGGTGGTATGCGTGAGCGACTGACGCGCGGTATGTATGTGCCGCCTTCCGAAGAGGATGCGGTTGGCGTGCTGCAACATGCGCTGACGGCCATTCTGGCCACTGAGCCGGTTGAGCAGAAGCTGCGCAAGCTGGCACGCGATGGCAAGTTCCAGACAATTACCGCCAAGGAAAGACTGGAAGAGGCCTTGCGTGCAGGTCTGGTGACACAAGCCGAATTCGATGCGGTAGCGCGTGCGCGCAAGCTGAAGCGTGATGTCATCATGGTGGATGATTTCGACATGGCGCTTGAGCGTCATGATGAAGCGCTGCTGCAGCGACACATTTTCTGAATCAATTTTCTACACTGAATGAAGTGCCGGATGGAGCCATCCGGCCGTTCAGTCAAGAAGCTGCCTGGCGGCTTCTTTGCTGAGCGATCACCAGGAGCGCCACGATGGATTGCAATGCACAGCGTTTTCCCACTTTACGGGTACGTGCTCTACCGACCGCCACCAATGCTTATGGCAAGGTGCAGGCCGGTTGGTTGATGGGGCAGATCGATATGGCCGGCAGTCTGGATGCTGAGCGTCTGGCGCGTGGTCCGGTGGCGACGGTGGCAGTGAATGCTTTCCAGTTTACCCACCCCATTTTATTGGGAGACGTGGTCAATCTATACGTGGAAAGGCTGCGCGTGGGGCAGAAGTCCGTCACGCTGAAGATAGCAGTGGAGGCAGAAAGGCTGGATGGTGAGCTGGTGTTTGTGACTGAGGTCATTGCAACATTTGTGGCCGTGGATATGGATGGTAGATCGCGTAATTTGGCTGAAGTTTGCTGATTTTGTGCGCTGTTGTTGTCTTGATGCGAATTGAAACGGACGTTTGGAACAAACGCTCTTATTTTAGTGGACATGCTCTAATTCTCTGGTAGTATCCAAAATGATCCGTAGCAATACGGACATAAAAAGCGACTAGGACTACATACAGATATATTCGCAGAGAGGGATAACATGAAACTCAAGCACCTCAGCCAATCCGTGATGCTCATGGGAGTTGCCGTCGGGGCGTTCTCTTCCACAGCACTGGCTTCCGGTTACCACTTCGGCTCACAAAGCGTTTCCGCGCAAGGGACGGCATTTGCCAACGGCGCAGAAGCTGCCGATGCATCGACCATCTTCTACAACCCAGCTGGCATGTCGCGTCTGACTGGCACCAATTTCTCCGGTGGTCTGACGCTGGTAGTGCCGGATTCGGAATACACCGACAAGGGCTCCAAGAATGTAAATGGCACTGCTATCAGCGGTGGGAATGGTGGTAATTTCGCTCCTGATTATGTTGTCGCACCATCGTTCTACGCCACGCATCAGCTGAATGATAAGTGGACGGTTGGCTTGGGTATTTTCGTGCCGTTCGGTGCGCAGCTGGATTATGGCAATACCTGGGCAGGTCGTTATGCGCTGGAAAGCATCAAGCTGGAAACGCTGAACTTTAATCCTTCCGTTTCTTTCAAGCTTGATGAGCATCATTCCTTTGGTGCCGGCATTTCTGCTCAGTACATGAAAGCTACCTTGAGCAAGGCTGTGGATGTTGCTGGTGGTTTTAGTTCGCTACCGGCTGCACAGCAGTCGGCGATTATCAGCCAGATTATTACAGCTGGGGGCAACCCGGCTAAGCTCGGCAGCGTACAGCCAGGTCAAGCGTCTTTGGATGCGGATGGCTGGGGTTACGGTATGAACTTGGGCTACATGTTCCAGTTGAACGAAAACACTCGATTTGGCCTTGCATATCGTTCAAATATTCATCACAAACTTGATGGAAATGCGAACTGGAATTTCAATAATGTAAGTACCGATCCGGTAATTAATGCCACCATTCAGGGTTTGGCCAAAAAGCTTGGTCATGTTTCTTCTGGTGGTTCAGTTACTGTGGATACCCCGGAATCGATTTCAGCCAACGCTTTCCACAAACTGAATGACAAAGTTGATTTGATGGCCGACCTGACCTGGACGCGTCATTCGCGCATGGACAGCATCGATATCAAGTTCAGCCAACCGGGTGAGGGCGATCTGGTCATCAAACAGGGATGGCGCGATACCTATAAATTGTCCTTGGGTGGAAATTATCACTACAGTGATGCGCTGACCTTGCGTACGGGTGTCGCATATGATCAATCGCCAGTTAAAAATGACGATTTGCGCCACCCGGCACTGCCGGATAGTGACCGCTACTGGTTGTCTTTCGGTGCCAATTACAAGCTGAGCAAGCAGTCATCGGTTGACTTTGCATACTCCTACGTATTCTTCAAGAATGCCAATATCAACTACAAAGATGGTTGCAACCCGAATAGCACCACCTGCACGGGTAATGGTGAAAGCACGGTCGGTAGCTACAAGACCAATCTGCAATTCCTTGGTCTGCAGTACAACTACAGCTTCTAAACAGACAGTAATGGTTTAGGGGCGTGGCAGGTTCATGGCGGTGCAAGCCGCCATGAACCGAAAGCAAGGCAGGCATGAGGGGCCTGCCCCATGATTGATGAGTTTCAACATAACGAGGAAACCATGTCTCAAACCAAGTTCAACGTACGCAAAGTGGCGGTGCTGGGTGCTGGCGTGATGGGCGCGCAGATTGCCGCTCATCTGGTCAATGCCAAGGTGCCGACCATTCTGTTCGACCTGCCGGCCAAAGAAGGTAATAAAAACGGCATCGTGCTCAAGGCACTGGAAGGCCTGAAAAAGCTCAAGCCGTCACCGCTATCCAATAAGGATGCTGTTGGCTATATCGAGCCGGCCAATTACGAAGATCATCTGCATCTGCTGAAAGATTGCGATATCGTCATCGAAGCCATTGCCGAGCGCATGGACTGGAAGGCGGATCTGTATCACAAAGTGGCGCCTCATCTGGGCGAACACACCATCTTCGCTACCAACACCTCCGGCCTGTCGATCAACAAGCTGGCCGAGAGCTGCCCTGATGCGGTGCGCCCGCGTTTTTGCGGCGTGCACTTCTTCAACCCGCCGCGTTACATGCATCTGGTCGAGATCATCCCGTGCGTAACGTCGGATGCGGGCATTCTGGATAATCTGGAGCGTTTCCTGGTCACCACCCTGGGTAAGGGCGTGGTCCGTGCCAAGGATACCCCGAACTTTGTGGCAAACCGCATTGGTGTGTTCTCCATGCTGGCGACCATTGCCAATGCCGAAAAATTTGGCATCCGCTTTGATATTGTCGACGATCTGACCGGCCCGCGCCTCGGTCGTCCCAAGTCAGCCACCTTCCGTACGGCTGACGTAGTCGGCCTGGATACCTTCTCGCATGTGGTGAAAACCATGGATGACACCCTGCCGGGTGATCCGTGGCATGGCCTGTTCAAATCGCCGGAATGGCTGCAGAAGCTGATTGCCGCCGGTGCGCTGGGTGCCAAGGCCAAGGTTGGTATCTACAAGAAAGACGGCAAAAAGATGTTCGTCTTCGATGCTGCCAGTGGTGACTATGTTGCTGGCGGTCAGAAGGGTGACGACGCAGTCAAAGACATCCTGAAGATTGCCGACCCGGCGGAAAAATTCAAGCAGCTGCGCGCCAGCACGCACCCGCAGGCACAGTTCCTGTGGGCCTGCTTCCGCGATGTATTCCATTATATTTCCTACCATCTGGCCGATATCGCCAACTGTGCCCGTGATGTGGATTTTGCCATTCGCTGGGGTTTCGGCTGGTCGGCTGGTCCCTTCGAAACCTGGCAATCTGCCGGCTGGCAGCAGGTAGCGCAGTGGATCGACGAGGACGTCAAGGCGGGTAAGGCGCTGAGCACGGCCGAGCTGCCGGGCTGGGCACTGCAGGCTGATCGGGCTGGCGTGCACTTTGCCGCTGGTTCTTACAATGCGGCTGAGCAAAATCTGGTAGGCCGCTCGACACTGGATGTGTATCAGCGCCAGCTGGCGCCGGCCCGTGTACTGGGTGAAGCTGCTGCCCCGCTGGGTGAAACCGTATTTGAAAATGATGGCGTTCGCGCCTTTACCACGGGTGACGATATCCTGGTGGTGTCGTTCAAGTCCAAGGCGCACGCTATCGGTCCGGATGTGATTGATGGGCTGAACAAGTCGCTGGATATTGCCGAAGACCGTTTCAAGGGCCTGGTGATTTGGCAGACCGAAGAGCCGTTCTCGGTTGGTGCCGACCTGCAATCTATGCTGCCGGCCTTCATGACGGGAGACTGGGCAGCCATCGACACCACGGTGCGTCGTTTCCAGGATACCTCGATGCGCCTGCGCTATAGCCAGGTGCCGACTGTAGCCGCAACGCAAGGTTATGTATTCGGTGGTGGCTGCGAGTTTGCCATGCACTGCGACAAGACCGTGGCAGCGCTTGAGTCTTATGTTGGTCTGGTAGAAGTGGGTGTTGGCCTGCTGCCAGGTGGTGGTGGTTGCAAGGAGTTCGCTCTGCGCGCGGCGCAGGAAGCCAAGGGTGACGTGCTGGCTGCCCTGAAGGATTACTTCATGGCGATTGCCACGGCCAAAGTGGCGACCAGTGGTCAGGAAGCCCAGGAAATCGGCTTCTTCCGCAAGGGTGATCCGGTGGTATTCAATGCCTACGAGCTGCTGTATGTCGCCAAACAGCAAGCGCTGGCCATGGCCGAGTCTGGCTATCGTCCGCCGCTGAAGGTGAAGGGATTCCCGGTAGCGGGTCGTTCCGGCGCGGCTTCGATCAAGGGTTCTCTGGTGAATATGCTGGAAGGCCATTTTATCTCCCAGCATGATTTCTTCATTGCTTCGCAAATCGCCGATGTCATGACCGGCGGTGATGTTGAGGCCGGTACGCTGGTCAACGAGCAGTGGATTCTGGATCTGGAACGCAAGGCCTTCATGACCTTGCTGCAAAACGCCAAGACCCAGGATCGCATTGCCAATATGCTGACCACCGGCAAACCGCTGCGCAACTAAACGAAACAATGCATCAGTCCGACGGCCGCGAGGGGCGGAGCCGTCGGCTGCAAGGAGATTGAAAAAATGGTTAAGCAAGTACAGGAAGCCTATATCGTCGCTGCCACCCGTACTCCGGTGGGCAAAGCACCGCGTGGCATGATGCGCCATGTGCGCCCGGATGACATGCTGGCGCATGTGATTACCGGAGCACTGGCACAGGTGCCGACACTGGACCCGAAGCTGATTTCCGACTGCGTGGTGGGTTGCGCCTTCCCGGAAGCGGAGCAGGGCCTGAACATGGCGCGTATCGGTGTATTGTTGGCTGGCCTGCCCAATACCGTGGGCGGCATCACCATCAACCGTTACTGCTCGTCCGGCATCAACGCGGTGCAGATGGCTGCCGACCGCATCCGTCTGGGTGAGGCCGATGTAGTGATTGCCGCCGGTGCTGAATCGATGTCGCTGGTACCGATGATGGGCAACAAAGTGTCGCTGAATCCGGAAATCTTTGCCAAGGATGAAAACTATGCCATCGCTTATGGTATGGGTCTGACGGCTGAGAAAGTGGCGCAGCAGTGGGGTGTGTCGCGTGAAGACCAGGATGCCTTTGCGGTGGAGTCGCACCGTCGTGCACTGGCCGCCATTGATTCCGGTGCCTTCAAGAGCGAAATCACCCCTTTGGAAGTGACCTATCGCACACCGAATCTGGAAACCGGCGAAGTGATCAGCAAGACCCGCGTGCTGGATACCGATGAAGGTCCGCGTCGCGAAACCACGCTGGAAGGCCTGGCCAAGCTGAAGACCGTATTCGATGCCAAGGGCTCGGTGACTGCCGGTAACTCTTCGCAAATGTCCGATGGTGCCGGCGCAGTGATTCTGGTATCCGAGCGTGTGCTCAAGGAGTTCAACCTGGTGCCGCTGGCACGCTACGTGACCTTTGCGGTCAAGGGTGTACCGCCGGAAATCATGGGTATCGGTCCCAAAGAAGCCATCCCGGCAGCCTGCCAGCAAGCGGGCATCACCCAGGATGAGCTGAAGTGGATCGAGCTGAATGAAGCCTTTGCTGCACAGGCGCTGGCCGTGACCCGTGATCTGGAGCTGGATGCCAGCAAGATCAACCCGCATGGCGGGGCGATTGCGCTGGGCCATCCGCTGGGTGCTACCGGTGCCATCCGTACCGCCACGCTGGTACATGGCATGCGCAATGCCGGCCAGCAAGGCTATGGCATGGTGACCATGTGTATCGGTACTGGTATGGGTGCAGCCGGCATTATCGAAGTGCTGTAAGGCTGCGTAGCCTGCTCGCCAAAACGCCCGCAATCGCGGGCGTTTTTGTTTGCTTTACCTTGTTTCTCTTCAGTGACCGTGGAGTGCTGACTGGATAGCTCGGCGGTCAGTCTACCTTGGATAAGGTGTCGAAATCGCTATTGCTGCAATCCTCAAACTCTTGTTGCGGGCTTTTCAGGCGAATCAGATAGGACTTGCCCTGTGCGGTGAGAATCTGCTCGCGACCCGGCTCTGCCAGTTGCTTGGGCATCAGGAACCAGCGCTGGCTCTTGCGTGAATTGGGTTGGGTAATGTAAATCGCAGTGACCGGCTGGTCGCGATTGCCTGCCGGGTCGCTCAGCGATACCCCGACTGGACTCTGTCCCAGTATTTCTATACCGACCTTGGTACCATTCTGCTGGCGCAGGATGCGGCGGATGGCACCCAGCAGCAAAGGATGGCTTTCGGTCTTGACCAGCACCAGGCGGCCGATGGCCAGTTGTTCTACACTCTTGCCGATGAAGGTCAAGCCCATGCCGCTGCTGCTGATGTCGTTGACTTTCCAGTCCTGAGACGGCGTATTCTGGCTGTTTTCGATGTCCTGAATCTTGATGGTAAATGCAGCCCGCTCGAAGCCGATGGTGACTTGGGCGTTGGAGCTGTGCAGCGAGCGCTCGGATTTGCGTAGCGACTTGCCACCATCATCAGACCAGCGAATGGCCAGTTTTTCGCATAGCGCCAGCCATTCATCCCGTTCCAGCTTGGCATCCAGGGCCCTAAGCGAGGCCGGGATGGTACGGTCGAGATCGAACATCAGGTCGGCCAGGCGGCTGGTCAAGTCGCTGGTGGACCAGTAACGCAGCCATTTGCCGGCCATGCCACGCAGCAGAGGTTGCGGGTGTTCCGGCATGCTCAGGTTGATGACGAATACCGGTTCTTGAGCGGGAGCCTGTTTTTCCAGGCGTATGCCCTGGCTTAGCGGCATCATCATCTGGTCGACGGCAATGATCTCGCGGTGCAGCATATTGTCAGTCTGTGCCAGATAGAGCATGCAGCCCTGCAATAGCAGCTGTTCACAGCTGACTTCAACGGAGGAGTCGGGGTACAGCATCAGAGGCGTGCGGGCAACGCCAGCATCTTCCGCCTGCATGTAGAAGCGGAAGCCTTGTTGCCAGACTGAGCCTTCCGGCTTCAGATAACGCAGCGAATTCCAGGCAATCAGTCGCATCTGGTGATGCAGGCCACGCGCCGTGATCAGCCGGATGTCGGCTTCCATGGCATTGTTGGGAGAGGCCTGATACAGGCGCAGGCAAATCTGGTAGGCGTTGGCCAGTTCGTGCCAGAAGGCCAGAATGGTGGGCAGATAGTTTTTGCTGCCGGGGGCTGCGGCCAGAAAATCCTGACACAGCTGGTGATGAATGTTGTGGGCCTTGTCATCGACGTAGACCAGGGTCTTGATGCGCTCCTTCAACGGAATATCGGTATCCGCGTTGATCTTGGAGACGGCCTTGATGATTTCAACCAGGGCAGTAAAGTATTCCGCCTGCGGCAAATCCCTCACCAGCATGGTCGCTGATTGAGCGATACCGGTTGCCAGGGAGTTTTTAGTGAGCAGGGAACTGACCAGAGATTTAAAATCGAACATTGTGCCTTAAGCTTTATTGGGCTCTATGTTTTGTCGAATGTATGTCACTATATCTTACGTCACCGTGCAGCTTAGGTGAAATAGTAAATTTCCGTTTTTTACTGAATATGCATCCTGCTACAAAAAGAATTTTGAAATTTTCGCTGAAACTGCTGATTCTGGCGCTGCCGCTGTTGGTCGCTGTGCCGCAGGCCCGCGCTTTCGAACTGCCCGCAGATGAAGGGGTGGGTGTAGTGCTGGGTGGCGGCGGTGCGCGCGGTTTTGCGCACCTGGGGGTGCTGCGTGAGTTGCAGCGTCTGCATATTCCCATTCGCTGCATTGCTGGTACTAGTGCGGGCGCGCTGGTTGGTGGCATGTATGCCAATGGCTTGGATCTGGATCAGATGGCTGCGGATTTTCGCGATGCCAACTGGGATCAGATGCTGTCCGGACGCCTGCCGCGCACGGATATTCCCTACGACAAGAAGCGTGATGATTACAAAAACTATCTTGATGTGACCTTTGGCCTGCAGGATGGGCAGCTGCGCGTGCCGCGTAGTGCCATCAATTCGCAGGAAATCGAGATGTTCATCCGCAAGCTCACCCGCGACCGTCAGCTTGATACCTTCGAAAAACTACCCATTCCTTTCCGGGCGGTGGCGACCGACCTGGCCAATGGCGAGGCGGTGGTGTTTGACAAGGGGCCGCTGGCCGAGGCTTTGCGGGCCAGTATGGCGGTGCCGGGGGTGTTTGATCTGGTGGAGACGGATGGTCGGCTGTTGGTGGATGGCGGTCTGGCGCGCAACCTGCCGATTCAGGATGCGCGGCAATGTGCGCGGCACCTGATCGTGGTGGATGTTGGTACGCCACCATTGAAGAAAGACCAGATCAACAGCTTGTTTGATGTGGTGGCGCAAACTTCCAACCTGATGGTCAGCCGCAACGTCAAAGAGCAGATGGCGCTGCTGCAGGCCGGTGATGTGTTGATCCGTCCGGATCTCAATGGCTATAGTGCCGCAGCCTTTGTGGATAATCAGGCCATTATCCAGCGCGGCAAAGCGGCGGCACTTGCTCAGGAGCAGGCCTTGCGCCGCTTTTCTGTCAGCGCCCAGCATTATGCCGCCTGGCGTGAGCGCTTGAAGTTGCCGGCTTATCCTGTGGTGGATGATGTCCAGGTCAAATCAGACAGTCGCTTTGTCAATGTAGATGGGCTGGCAAATAGTGTGGCCGGGATGAAGGAGGGGCAGACGGTTAACGATGTCCGTGAAAAGCTGCGCGAGCTGTTTGCTGCCGGCGATTATGATCAGCTCAGCTACGCCATTGACTCCAGCAACGGGCGCAACATCATGACCGTGATGCCGCTGGAAAAGAATATTGGTCCGAATACGGTACATTTTGGCTTGAGCCTCAATAGTTCTACGCCAGGGGATTCCAATTTCAGCTTTCTGGCGGCGCATCAGCGTAACTGGCTGAACCCGGCTGGTGGCTCTTGGCGTAACGAGATGGTCATCGGCAAGGACAAGCTGTTCAAGACCGAGTTGTATCAGCCATGGTCGTATGACAGCCCCCTGTTTGCGGCCGTATCGCTCAGTTATCACCAGCAGCCTTTGTCATTTTATGATGACAATCACATAAAATATGCCGAAGTGAGCAACGATATCACCATGGTCAATGCAGATATCGGCACCGTACTGGGCCGTTACGGTGAGTTGCGACTTGGCTTGTTTGATTCGCGGGTGGGGAGCTATCTGTCGCTAGGTGATTCCGCACTGTTGAGCGGCACAGTCAATCACAGTTATGCCGGGGTGCGCGGCAAGTTGGTATTCGACCAGTTTGATAATCCGCGCTGGCCGCGATCCGGGTATTTCCTGAATGCCGTGCTGACCTCGTCCTTGCCGGCCATGGGCAGCTATACCGCGAGCCGTGACTATGATGCGGTAGTGGAAGGGGTGAAAACCTTTGGCGACCTGACATTCAGGCTCACTGGCAAGGCCCGGGGCATTGTCAATCGCAAGCCGGATGACTACCGACTGGAGTCGCTGGGCGGCTTTCTGAATCTGACCGGTTATCAGGCGGGGGAGTTGCTGGGCGAGAAGGTGGCCTTGTCACGGCTGATGGTGTACTGGCGCGCATCGTCGCTGCCATCGGCCTTGGGCAGCGGTTTGTATGCTGGGGTGTCGGGCGAGGTGGGGCGCGTGTGGGGTAATCCCTTCGATGGCCATACCACCCAATGGATCCCTGCTGGCTCGGTGTTTCTTGCGGCAGATACCATTTTTGGCCCTTTCTTCCTGGGCGTGGGCAATGCCAAGAATGGCAAACTGAGCGCTTATGTCTACCTGGGTGCGGATTATTGAAACTGGGCACTCGCATAGAAAGCGGCCACCGATTAGGTGGCCGTTTTGCTATTGCCATCTGCGCGGAGGGCGCGCTTCAGTCTTGCGGAAAGAACAGCCCGGCAAGGGCTGCGCCAGGGTCGTCCTGACGCATGAAGGCTTCACCTACCAGGAAACTGTGAACCTGATGGCTGCGCATCAGGCGTACGTCATCGGCGCTGAGGATGCCACTTTCGGTTACTGCAATGCGGCCATTGCTGATGCCAGGCAGTAGCTTGAGCGTAGTGGTCAGGCTGACTTCGAAGGTGCGCAGATTGCGGTTGTTGACGCCGATCAGTTCGGTATCCAGCTGCAGGGCTTGTTCCAGTTCTTCCTCATTGTGAACCTCGACCAGTACCGCCATGCCCAGCTCGCGTGACAGGGCTTCGAAATCGCGCATCTGGGCCAGCGGCAGCGCGGCGGCAATCAGCAGGATACAGTCGGCACCCATGGCGCGGGCCTCATACAGCTGATATTCATCGACCATGAAGTCCTTGCGTAGCACCGGCAAGTGGCAGGCGGCACGGGCGGCTTCCAGATAGGCGGCATCGCCCTGGAAATACTGCTTGTCGGTCAGTACCGACAGGCAGGCTGCACCGGCTGCGGCATAGCTGGCGGCTATGGAGGCCGGGTCGAAGTCGGCACGAATCACGCCCTTGCTCGGGCTGGCTTTCTTGATTTCGGCAATCACCGCCGGCTGACCCAATACATGCTTGGCGCGGATGGAGGCGACAAAGTCGCGTTTGTCGGTGGCACGCAATTCGGCCGCGCGGCGTACTTCGGCCAGCGGGCGGGTTTGCAGGGCGGCGGACACTTCCTGATGCTTGGTGGCAACGATGGTATTGAGGATGTCGGACATTCTGTAAGCCTGTGGTAATGCGTTCAGCCAAAACGGACATCATGCAGAACTGTGCCGGCTTTGGCAATCTTGCCGCAGTGGCCCTGTCTGGCGGAGCCGTTTCGAGGGGGCGGCTGACGCTAAGGTTTGGCTAACGGGTTTGCCTGGCTGCTGCTGTTTTGCAGATGGGGCAGGAAGAAGTCGAGTAGGCGCTGCGGCAGCCAGTGGATATGGCCGGGAAAGCAGCCACTGACAAAGCCGACATGGCCACCGTGCAGCGGGAAGTCTAGCACCACGGTGGGGCTGACCTCGGTCGCGGCAGGTAGGGCCGAGGCAGGCAGAAAGGGGTCATTGCGGGCATTCAGTATCAGTGTGGGGCAGCTGATCTGCCGCAGACGTGGCTTGCTGCTGGCGCGTTGCCAGTAATTGAGTGCCGTGCCATAGCCGTGCAGGGGGGCGGTGACTGCGTCATCAAATTCGACAAAGGTGCGGGCGCGGCGTACCCGCCTCGCGTCGAACAGGCCGGGATGCTGGCGCAGCGTGGCCAGCGCCTTGGGTTTGAGCGTGTTCATGAACATGCGGGTATACAGCAGCCTGCCCAGTCCCCGGTCCAGCCGGGTGCTGGCAGCGACCAGATCCAGCGGGGCAGAGATGGCTGCCGCTGCGAGGGGGAGGGCTGATGGGCCTTCTTCGGCCAGATAGTTCAGCAGCATGCTGCCCCCCAGCGATACCGCAGCCACCGCCATCAGCGGATAGCGTAGCGCCAGGCGCTGGAGAATCCAGCGGATTTCTGCCGCATCACCCGCGTGATAGGCGCGTGGCAAGGGATTATCCATGCCGCCGCAGCCGCGAAAGTGCGGTACGACGCCATGCCAGCCACGTGCGGCTACCGCCTGCATCAAGGCGCGGGCGTAGTGACTGTCGCTGCTGCCCTCCAGGCCATGAAACAGCACGACCAGCGGGCTGCCGCGCCGGCCATCGACAAAATCCAGTGCAATGCTTGCCCCGTCCGGGGTTGGCCACTGTTCGCGCCGATAGGGCGGCCGTGGCGTGCGCAGCATCAGTGCTGGCCAGATGGTTTGGCTATGGCCGTCTGGCAGCCATGCCGGGGCACGGTAGGACATCAGGCCGAGGCGGGTTTCTGTGCCGACTTGGGGCGGAAAGCCTTGACTACCTGTGGCACGGTTTCGACATAAGGGCCGCCGATCAGGTCGAGGCAGTAGGGGACGGCAGCAAAGATGCCGGACACCAGTGTTTCGCCCTGTTCGCCCTTCAGCCCTTCCAGTGTTTCCTTGATCGCCTTGGGCTGGCCGGGCAGATTGAGGATCAGCGTGCTTTTGCGAATGACGCCGACCTGGCGCGACAGGATGGCCGTCGGCACAAAGCGCAGGCTGATCTGGCGCATTTGCTCGCCGAAGCCGGGCATTTCGCGGTCGGCTACTGCCAGCGTGGCATCGGGGGTGACATCGCGCGGAGCCGGGCCAGTGCCGCCCGTGGTCAGCACCAGATGACAGCCTTCCTCATCCACCAGTTGGCGCAGCGTGGATTCGATCTCGGCCTGTTCGTCCGGAATCAGCCGGGTGACGGTGGCAAACTGGCTGGCCAGCGCCTGGGTCAGCCAGTCTTGCAGGGCCGGAATGCCCTGATCCTGATATACGCCGCTACTGGCGCGATCCGAAACCGAAACCAGGCCTATCTTCAGCATTACTCATCTTCTCCGTATTCGTTTGCTTGCTCATCCTGCTGTGCTCGCGGCTTGCCCGGCTCCGGGATGGCCTGCTTGATCAGCTGGAACAGCAGACGGAAGGATTTGGGCGGCTTGTTCTCGGCCTGTTCCTTGCGGGCATTGCGAATTAGCGTGCGCAGCTGCTGCGGGTCGGTGCCGGGGAAGTCGTTGATGAAGGCAGCCGACATCTTGTCATCGCTCATCAGGCGTTCGCGCCAGCGTTCCAGCAAATGTTGCCAGGCAATGTGCTCGGACGATTCGCCCTTGATCACCAGCAGATACTGGCGGATCGGTTCTGCGTCGATGTCGCGCATCAGCTTGCCGATGTATTGCAACTGGCGGCGCAGTGCGCCATGGGCGGTAAAGCGTTTGTAGTCCAGAATGGCAGTCAGCAAATCCTCCGGCAGCTGCATTTTCTTCAGCGTATCCTTGGAGAGTTCGACCAGCTCCTTGCCCAGATCCTGCAGCGCGTCCATGTCGCGTTTGCGCTGGGACTTGCTGATCATGCCGTCAGGCAGGCTGTCGTCCTGGTAATCAGTCATCGTTCAAAAGTCTCTACGGTTTTCAAGGCTGGTATGATACCGGAAAAGACGTGTCGCTTCCCGTGCAAACACGTCGGAGGCGGTGGTGGCTGGCTGCACCACCGCATCGGCAAGGCAAAATACATCATGGTAGATAAGACATTGGCAGACAACACATTCAGTTTCAGCAAAGACGTATTAGCAGGCATCGCCAGTCGTGTACTGGAACTGGCGCAACAGCATGGGGCTTCTGCCGCCGAAACCGATGTTTCCGAAGGGCTGGGCCAGACGGTCAGCGTGCGCCTGGGTGAGGTGGAAACCATCGAGTACAACCAGGACAAGGGTGTATCGGTCACCGTGTATCTGGGGCAGAAAAAAGGCCATGCCAGTACCTCTGATTTTTCCGAAGTAGCCCTGCAGGATACGGTGAAGGCTGCGCTGGATATCGCGCGCTTTACTGCCGAGGACGAGTGTTCCGGGCTGGCTGACCCGCAGTTGCTGGCCACCGATTTTCCCGATCTGGACCTGTTCCACCCCTGGAATCTGCCGGTAGAGCAGGCCATTGAACTGGCGCGTCAGTGTGAAGACGCGGCCAGGGCGGTGGATGTGCGCATTCGCAATTCGGAAGGGGCTTCGGTATCGGCACAAGCCAGCCATTTCATCTATGCCAACAGTCATGGTTTCCTGGCCGGCTATCCCGGCAGCCGCCACAGTATTTCTGCTGCGGTAGTGGCGGAAGAGGCTGGCGCGATGCAGCGCGATTACTGGTACTCGGCTGCGCGTCATCCGGCTGATCTGGACGATCCGCTCAAGATCGGCCGTATCGCCGGCGAACGGGCAGTGCGTCGCCTGTCGGCCCGCCGGGTGAAGACCGGCCAGTACCCGGTGCTGTTCGAGGCACCGGTGGCGGCATCCTTGCTGGGTCACCTGGTATCGGCGATCAGCGGCGGTAATTTGTACCGCAAATCTTCTTTCTTGCTGGATTGCCAGGGACAGCAGATTTTCCATCCCCATATAACGGTCGATGAGGATCCGTTTGTGCTGCGTGGCATGTCGAGCGGGGCTTTTGATAGTGAAGGGGTGGAAACCTCCTCGCGTCGGCTGGTTGATCAGGGGGTGTTGCAGGGTTATATGCTGGCCAGTTACTCAGCCCGCAAGCTGGGTTTGCAGACTACCGGCAATGCTGGCGGCCCGCATAATCTGCTGGTGCACAGCACGGGCGAGAGTTTTGACGAGCTGCTGCAGCAGGTTGGAACCGGTTTGCTGGTCACCGAGCTGCTGGGGCATGGCATCAATACCGTTACGGGTGATTATTCGCGTGGGGCTGCTGGTTTCTGGGTGGAAAATGGTGTGATCGCCTACCCGGTGGAAGAAATCACCATCGCCGGCAATCTGCGCGAGATGTTCCAGCGCATGGTGGCGGTGGGGACGGATACGCTGGCCCGTGGTGGTAGGGTTATGGGTTCGGTGTTGATCGAATCGATGACTGTGGCGGGCGAGGGCTGAGGCCAGTGTGCTGCGGCTGCTTGTCAGAGCAGCCGTTTTCCGGCTATGCCTATAACAACAGATAATGCATCCACAGCGAGGTGCAAGATGGCGGGGAAGAGCAAGATCGGTCTGGTACTGTCGGGAGGCGGTGCCCGCGCCGCCTATCAGGCGGGCGTATTGCTGGCCATTTCGCGCCTGTTGCCGGAGCCGGAGCGCAATCCCTTCCCCATTATCTGCGGTACTTCGGCCGGAGCCATCAATGCCGTGGCCGTGGCTGCCGGGGCGGGGAATTATCGCCAGGCAGTACGATATCTGGCCCAGATGTGGAAGCAGTTGCACATCAATAACGTCTACGATGCCAGCCTGGCGTATTTTCTCAAGACCTTTTTCCATTTTGGCATTTCCATCGCCACGGGTGGCCGGGGGTGGCGTAACCCGCGCAGCTTTCTGGACAATGCGCCATTGCGCGATTTTCTGGCCCGCACCATGCCGCTGGACGGTATTCAGGATTCGCTGGAGCAGAATGCCCTGCAGGCACTGGCGCTGACCGCATCCTGTTTCAGCACCGGCATGTCGGTGACTTTTTTTGAGGGGCAGTCCAGCATCAATGAGTGGTCGCGTCATCAGCGCATGGGCGTACGCGAGAAAATTTCACTGGATCATCTGATGGCCACCTCGGCCATTCCGCTGATCTTTCCCTCGACCCAGATTGGCAAGCTGCATTATTGCGATGGTGCTATTCGGCAGATGACCCCCTTGTCGCCGGCCTTGCATCTGGGGGCGGAAAAGCTGTTTATCGTGGGCTTGAGCAGCCAGCGGCCGACAGGGGTCGAGCGCCGTACCACCGGCCTGGCGCCAAGCCCCGCGCAAATATTCGGCCACCTGCTCAACAGTGTTTTCATCGACAGCATGTCGATGGATATGGAGCGCTTGTTACGGGTGAATCACACGGTGTCTTTGCTGGAGGGTCATCAGGAATTGTGTACGCAAACCAGCCTCAAGCAAGTGGACATTTTCATGTTGAATCCCAGCAAATCACTGGAAAGCATTGCCTACCAGTATGCGCACGAGTTTCCGCCGGTATTGCGCTTTCTGATGAAGGGGGCGGGCGGCACGCGTCAGCGCGGGATGACGCTGGCGACATATTTGCTGTTTGAACCCGGTTATTGCCGCGCATTGATTGCGCTTGGCTACAAGGATGCGCTGAACCAGCGTGAGGCCATCAAACAATTTCTGGAACTTTGAGTCAGTACTAAAATCTCAGAGTTTTTGTATTTCAGCCCAAAACATAAATAAGGGGATGTTGTGAGTATTCGTTTATCGCGCCGACAAGGGTTCTTTCTGGTGGCTGCCGGTTGTGCCGCCGCCATGGGCTTTGCCCTGTATTCGCAGTATGTTTTGCAGCTGGAGCCTTGCCCGTTGTGTATTTTTCAGCGCGTTGGTGTCATTACCGTCGGCCTGATCGCCTTGTTGGCTGCTTTGCATAATCCGGGTCGTGGTGGCTATCGCCTGTGGGCTGGGCTTGGCGTGCTGGCTGCGCTGGCGGGTGGGGCGGTTTCCGTGCGGCAGCTGTGGTTGCAGAGTTTGCCGGAAGATCAGGTGCCGGCGTGTGGGCCTGGGCTGGACTACCTGATGGAAACCTCGCCACTGTGGGATGTGCTGTCCAAAGTATTCAAGGGGAGTGGTGAATGCGCCAAGGTGGACTGGACTTTCCTGGGCCAGGCCATGCCCTTCTGGGTGGCGGTATTTTTTGTCGGCGTCATTGCCATGCAGCTCTGGCTGGCCATGCGCAAGGATTAAACTGCATCATCAATCACAGCCGCTTCGTGTAGCTGACAGAGCCAGTGGTCAAACTGCTGGCGGCATCATTCGGCGAGAAACAACAAAACCCGGCCTGGCCGGGTTTTTTTACGTAAATGGCTGATTATTTCGCAGTCCTGCTCGAATTTCTTCCCCCTGTCGATTGCGGAGGGGCTGCATTCTCGTGATGCTCATGGCGTGAAACATCAGACAACTGGCTGGTCTTGGCAGGAAGGGGCTTGGCGGCGGATAGTGAATGGAAATGCAAAAAAGCAGCCCATGGCTGCTTTTTTTGATATTGGCGGAGTGGACGGGACTCGAACCCGCGACCCCCGGCGTGACAGGCCGGTATTCTAACCAACTGAACTACCACTCCAACCTTGGTGGGCGTTGACGGAGTCGAACCGCCGACATTCTGCTTGTAAGGCAGACGCTCTACCAACTGAGCTAAACGCCCGAAAGGGTTACTGCGACTAATCTGTTGGCGGAGTGGACGGGACTCGAACCCGCGACCCCCGGCGTGACAGGCCGGTATTCTAACCAACTGAACTACCACTCCAAACCTTGGTGGGCGTTGACGGAGTCGAACCGCCGACATTCTGCTTGTAAGGCAGACGCTCTACCAACTGAGCTAAACGCCCGAAAGGGTTACTGCAACTAATCTGTTGGCGGAGTGGACGGGACTCGAACCCGCGACCCCCGGCGTGACAGGCCGGTATTCTAACCAACTGAACTACCACTCCAAACCTTGGTGGGCGTTGACGGAGTCGAACCGCCGACATTCTGCTTGTAAGGCAGACGCTCTACCAACTGAGCTAAACGCCCGAAAGGGTTACTACGACTAATCTGTTGGCGGAGTGGACGGGACTCGAACCCGCGACCCCCGGCGTGACAGGCCGGTATTCTAACCAACTGAACTACCACTCCAACCTGGTGGGCGTTGACGGAGTCGAACCGCCGACATTCTGCTTGTAAGGCAGACGCTCTACCAACTGAGCTAAACGCCCGAAAGGGTTACTGCTACATAATCTGTTGGCGGAGTGGACGGGACTCGAACCCGCGACCCCCGGCGTGACAGGCCGGTATTCTAACCAACTGAACTACCACTCCAACCTTGGTGGGCGTTGACGGAGTCGAACCGCCGACATTCTGCTTGTAAGGCAGACGCTCTACCAACTGAGCTAAACGCCCGAAAGGGTTACTGCTACATAATCTGTTGGCGGAGTGGACGGGACTCGAACCCGCGACCCCCGGCGTGACAGGCCGGTATTCTAACCAACTGAACTACCACTCCAACCTGGTGGGCGTTGACGGAGTCGAACCGCCGACATTCTGCTTGTAAGGCAGACGCTCTACCAACTGAGCTAAACGCCCTGAAACCTTTTCGCTGTCTGCGTTTGCGTCTCAGCGAGGAGGCGAATTAAAGCACAGCCTTTTTTTCAGCGCAAGGGGTAGGTTTCATTTTTTTGCATAAAACGGGCAAATCTCAAATCGGCAGTTCATGCTGATTGAATTTTGTCAGACAGGGGCGTGACGGATTCTTTTGCACTCATGTATGATTGCCCGATTCGCTTAATCGGATGATGTGAATAATGAAGCCGACCTTTCTCGATTTTGAGCAGCCGATTGCCGAGCTCGAGAACAAGATAGAAGAGCTGCGTTTCGTGCAGGATGACTCCGTACTGGATATCTCCGAAGAAATCGCACGCCTGCAAAAGAAGAGTCTGGAACTGACCAAGACTCTATATGCCAAACTGTCCCCCTCGCAGATCTCCCAGGTGGCTCGCCACCCGCAGCGTCCTTATACATTGGACTACCTGCGCAGCATCTTCACTGATTTCGAAGAGCTGCATGGTGATCGATCCTTTGCCGACGACCCGGCAATCGTGGGTGGCTTGGCGCGTTTCAATGGCCAGTCCGTGATGGTGATTGGCCATCAGAAGGGCCGTGATACCAAGGAAAAGATCTACCGCAATTTCGGTATGCCGCGCCCGGAAGGCTATCGCAAGGCCCTGCGCCTGATGAAGCTGGCCGAAAAGTTCGGCATCCCGATCATGACTTTTGTCGATACCCCGGGTGCTTATCCCGGTATTGGTGCAGAAGAGCGCGGCCAGTCCGAAGCCATTGGTCGTAATCTCTACGAGATGGCAAGACTGCGTGTGCCCATTATCTGCACCATTATCGGTGAAGGTGGTTCCGGCGGCGCGCTGGCTATTGCCGTGGGCGATCAGGTCAATATGCTGCAGTACTCTACCTATTCGGTGATTTCGCCCGAAGGCTGTGCTTCCATTTTGTGGAAAACCGCCGAGCGTGCATCCGAAGCGGCCGAGGCGCTGGGCATCACGGCCAATCGTCTGAAAACCCTCGGTCTGATTGACCGCGTGGTGAGCGAGCCGGTTGGTGGTGCACATCGCGATCATGCGCAGATGATGAATGCCATGAAGCGCATGTTGCAGGAGCAGTTGAAGGATTTTGCCAATCGTCCGATCGAGGTGCTGCTGAAAGAGCGTTTCGAGCGTTTGATGAGTTATGGACGTTACAAGGAAGATGCAGCCTGATCTGCTGAAAGCCCTGTTAGCCCACTGGCCGGACAATTTGTCCGGCCTTTGTGCTTTTGAGCTTGGACTGAGTGGTGGGCTCGACTCCATGGTGCTGCTCTCGCTGTTGGCGCGCGCGCGCCAGTACCGGCCGCAGTTGCGGCTGTCGGCGGTGCATGTACATCATGGCCTGAATACGGCGGCAGATGACTGGGTTCTGCACTGTCAGGAAGTGTGCCGACAGTTGGATGTCCCCCTGCGTGTGGCGCGGGTTGCTGTCCGTTGTGCTGCAGGGGAGAGCCTGGAGGCACGGGCTAGGCAACAGCGTTATGAGGTGTATGCCCAGTCGGCGGCCGAGGTGCTGGTGCTGGCGCACCACCTGGATGATCAATCCGAAACCGTGCTATTGCAGCTACTGCGTGGCGGCGGAGTGCGTGCGCTGTCGGGAATGCCGGCATTGCGCAGGCTGGAGCAGCTGCAGCTGTGGCGACCATTGCTTGGTTTTACCCGGCAGCAGCTGGAGCAGTACGCCGCGGAGCAGGGGTTGAGTTGGGTTGATGATGACAGCAATGCGGACATTGCCTACCGCCGTAATTTATTGCGGCACCGCATCATGCCGCTACTGCAGCAGCATGTTCCGTCTTATCGGCAACAGCTTGGTCGCAGTGCCTGGCATATGGCGCAGGCATCGCAGTTGGTGGATGAGGTGGCAGCCGCAGATTTGGCCAGTTGCGCGACAGGTGCTGCGCTGGATGTGGCGCGTGTGCTGTCGCTGTCGCCTGTGCGCCAGGGGTTTTTGCTGATGGCTTGGTTGCGCCGTCTGGGGCAATCGCAAGTGGCACCAGAGCAGCTGCAGGAATTTTTGCGTCAATTGCATATGGCGGCGGCTGCCAGTCAGCCCTGTTTGCAATTGCCGGAGCTGGCCGTGGTGCGTTATCGCCAACAGCTGCATGCGGTGCCGGTGCTACCGCCTCAGTCGGCATGTGCATTGCGGTTTGATCCGGCGCAGCCAGTGTGCCGCCAGCCTGGGTGGGGTGGCAGTTTGCGCTGGGTACAGCGGGGTGGTTTGACTTTGCAGTCACTTGCTGGCGATTTGCAATTGCGTCCGCGCTTGGGTGGTGAGGTGTTGCAACAGGCGGTGGGGCACAAGTCGGTTAAGAAGCTGTTGCAGGAGGCGGGTATTCCACCCTTGCTGCGGCGGCAATGGCCCTTGCTGTATGCCGCGGATGATCGCTTGCTGGCCCTGCCCGGTGTGGCGGTGGCCAGTGATTGTTTCAGTCCTGACGGCTATTGGCCGGAATGGCAGCCTGGATTGAACGATTAAAAAAAGCGCCTCGATGAAGAGGCGCTTTTTGCTGGGGTACTCAGGTTCAGTCACGTTCGCCGCTGAAAGCCATCAGCAACTGCAGCAAGCTGGTAAACAGATTGTAAATGCTGATGTAGATCGACAGTGCGGCCGATACGTAGCTGGTTTCGCCGCCATCCACGACCACCTTGACCTGCCACAGAATCATCAGCGAGCTGAACAAGGCAAAAGCTGCGGCAATGGCCAGCTGCATGCCCGGCATTTGCAGGAAGATGTTGGCCACCACGGCGACCATCAGCACGATGGCGCCGATGGTAAGGAAGCTACCCAGTGCGGACAGATCGCGCTTGGTGGTGCTGGCAATGCCGGCCATGACGACAAAAACCAGCGAAGTGGCTGCGCCGGCAGTCATGATCAGCTGGCCGCCATTGCTGAAACGCAGTGCGAATTGCAGCAAGGGGCCCAGCAGCAGGCCCATCATGAAGGTAAAGCCCAGCATCAGGAACACGCCCAGCGAGTTATTGCGGTTTTTCTCGATGGCAAAAACCAGGCCGTAAAATACCGCCATGATGGCTAGCATGCCCATGATCGGGCTGGCTGCCATGAGGGCGAAATTGAGATGCGTGCCAATCAGGGCACCCATGACAGTGGGGATCATCGAAAGGCCCAGCAGCGCATAGGTATTGCGCAGAACCTTGTTGCGTAGGCCGCTGGTCGTGCTGGTCTGGTAGGTATTGTGCAGGTCCGGTTGCATGCTGCCCTCTCTTGATTTGGATGTTTGTTGCGCTGTTGCAAAACAATATGCCTGCATTGTGACATGAAAACATGACAATGGTTCATTTGACATGGCGCTTGAACCGCAGGGAATCCTGAGGTATATTTGCGGCCTCTTTCGCGGTGCTTTCGAGTGCTGCTGGTGGGCGAGCGTGGCGGAATTGGTAGACGCACTGGATTTAGGTTCCAGCGCCGCAAGGCGTGAGAGTTCGAGTCTCTCCGCTCGCACCACAGAGTTTTTGTCTAGTTGTTCATGTTGTCCTGTAATGCACGCCAGTAAAGGCTTCTAGCTGCTTTCTGGCCCGGCTATCTCCCTGCTTTAATCTGTAAAATTCCGCATTATCCTGTACCATGTGTCGCAATTTTGTCGCATGGATTGTCGCATATGGCTACGTTTGAAAAGCGTAAGGCTGGCTGGCAGGCTCGCGTCCGCAAGGGTGGGCTCAATGAGACAGCCACCTTCAGAACAAAGGCGGAAGCTGCTGCGTGGGCTGCTGCTAAAGAAAATGATCTGGCTGCGGGTCGTGCTGGCTTAGCGCCTAACAGGACGTTCGGCGAATTGCTGCAGCGGTACTCTGAAGAAGTATCTCCATCAAAGCGTGGTGGCCGCTGGGAGCAGATTCGCATTGCTATGCTGATCCGCGACTATACCGCGCTATGTGATACCAGGCTGGCTCAGTTCAATACTGAGACGGTTGCTACGTGGCGTGATGAGCGCCTGAAATCTGTTTCTGAACTATCTGTGATCCGTGAGTGGGCAATTTTGCAGAATGCCTGCAGTGTGGCAGCAAAGGAGTGGCGTTGGTTGCCTCATAATCCAATGCTGCAAGTAAAGAAGCCTACCGCACCAGCGGCAAGAAGCCGCCGGCCGACGGATGATGAGATAGCCAGATTGCAGCTGGCTACTGGGTATGTGTGTGATGAGCGGCCTGAAACGATGATGGCCAGGGTAGGGGCGGTATGGCTGTTTGCAATCGAAACGGCCATGCGGGCGGGGGAAATTTGTAGCATTACGCTGGAGCATGTCCATTTTGATGACAGGATTGTGTACCTGCCAAAAACAAAGAATGGACATGCCCGCGAGGTGCCGCTGACAAGAGAGGCGCTCAGGATACTGAGGCAAGTTGCTGAGGTAACTGATGGCCATGCCACTGTTTTCGGGATTGCGGCGGCGTCGCTTGATGCGCTATTCCGGAAAGCAAAAGCCATGGCCTTGATTGAAGATCTGCACTTCCACGACTCCCGTCGTGAAGCGCTGACTAGAATGGCGAAAAAGGTTGATGTTATGACCTTGGCTAAAATAAGCGGCCATCGAGATTTGCGAATTTTGCAGAATACGTATTACGCTCCGAAAATGAAGGAGTTAGTACATTTGCTGGATGATTAGGCGCGTTTCTTCTCTTGGCGGCTATCTACCCATCTGATTACCTCTGATGCTCTCCAGCGTGGGTTTCTGCGTCCGCCTGTCGATATGTCGATGCATGCCGGGAAATCCGGCTTGCATGCGATATGTTCGGTAAATTGCCGTCGGGAGACAACTAAATATTCTGCGCAGCTATCTGCATCCCATATCTGTTTATCAATCGGCACTACTGGTCTTGGCTTGGATAGTGCAGCAACAAGTGATTTAACAGATTCAGCCAATTCATTCAGATTTTCTTGCATTTCATTTTCCCAATAGAAAAGGCCGCAAGCGGCCTCTTATCTTTTCGTTTGTCCTGGTCGTCAGTCGATAGATTGCATGGCTGGATCTGCTATCAGGGTGATTGGCAGGGCATTCGGATATAGATCGCAGTGAGCAAGTGGCCATTGCGATGGATTTCCGCTTACCTGGTGATCCATCCTGATGAGCTGCACGGCATCGAGCAGTGGGCCATGAACAATGATTGTCAGGTCGCCGCCATGAGAGTTTGTCCGGGGTGTTGCGGGGATGCCGTGCCGCTGCAGCCGGCTGGCCAGCGCTTCTAGCCGGTTGATGCAGCGCTGACTGGCATCGATGGACTGCAGCGCCCAGATTGTTTGCTGAATGACCGACTGTGCAGCCTGGCGCGCTAGTAGGCCGGCTTGCTTCTCTTCCAGCTCCAGCAGGATCTCGGCCAGGGCTGTTTGGAATGGAACGCCCATGGTCGGGATCGCTTTGCGCACCTGATCGAGTGTTACGTCATATTTTCCGTAGGTCCGTTCAGTCATAGCGGCCCCCTATCTTATTGAATTTTTTGAGCGCAATAAGCAAGTTGATAGTTGCAATGACGACTAAGGCTAGTACTGCGAGTCCGCACCAGAAAAGTATATTTTCCATCAGTAATCCCTCTTTTTCTCGTCAAGCACAATCACCAAGTCAACAGATGGCTGTCCAATAACCTTTGCTTTCAGCTGACTGCCTCTGATCATGTGCCCGATACTGGCGATGGCTGAGCGCGTGGCCTGTTCTTTGATTTGCCGTACAGCACAGTCATCACCCCAGCTGCTGGGCACGGTGATTTCAAGGGTTACGGTAACGCGGGCTGTAGCACTCATCACTCACTCTCCACGATTTTGAATTCCACCACCCATACCCAAGGATTCACATCCCAGCTGCCTGGCCCGTTGATTGTTTCCCAAAGGTGTCGATATCGATCTACCCGCCCAACCTGCCCCAATGTGCAACCAGACATACCTTCTGCTAGTGCATCCACTTCGCTGATGTCCTGTAGCCGCTCCATGCGCACGCTGACGATTTCCAGCAGGATGCGGCTGGCCCAGCGCGGCATGTGTATAGAGGGCTTGCACGCACTGGTGATGTTATCGTCTGGATCGATGTATTCATGTATGCCATCTGTTGCCGGATAGCTGATGGCATAGCCTTTGCCAGTATCCCAATCGACAGATCGGAATTCATATCCTTCTGCATACAGTGGCTGAAATTTCTCTCGTACCCACAGCCGGTCACCGGACTGGCCGTATGGGCATTCAGCAAGAATCTGCCGCAGTGCGTTCGGGTACACAAAGTGGCCTGGCCCGCGCAGGCTCTTTACCCCGAGCCAAGGGAAATGCTCTGACGTAGTAGGCGGGTTTTTCATGACTCGCCGTGTCTGCGTTTTGCTGCCATCCAGCAGTGCGCGTACCATAGAAGCGCTAAATAAAATTGGACGTTCTTTCATTCCTTGCCTCCCTTCGGCTGCGGGGTGGAAAGCATGGCTGCGTCAATTGCAGAATCCAACGTGGTTCCAACCAATACTTCCCCATCACCATCTACCGCGCTAATCGGGCAGTCACTGGTTTCGCACAGCCAGCGGTATCGGGCTGCATCAAGCATGGTCGTATCCGGCACCTGCGAGGGCGGGGCAGTGGAGAGCAACACCGTAAAACCATGCGCCATGAAAATTTCGCGGATATGGTCGCGGCTCAGTGTGGACGCCACCGCCTCACCGGCAGGCTGGGCAGTATCGCGCTGTTCTTGAAATAATTCTGTCGTGTAGTCATCAGCAACACTGCAAACGATTTCTGGCAGAGTATTCGGCTTGCTGATTTTCCCGCCGGTTACGTGCATGTAGACCTTCGGGGCAGCGTCCAGCAGCATTGAATAGTCAGCCAGTTCTTTTTTAAGCTGAGAAATGTCGATGGTGCCATTTGGAGCTACGATGTCACGCCACGTCTCATTCCATTCGCGCTCCACTTCATCGGCCACCGCCTCACCGGCAGGCTGGGCGCGGGCGGCTTGCCATGCTGCCCACATTTGCTGTTGATGCAATGGTCCGTATTTTTCGTCATACACCCCGTTATGCATGTCGCGAGTTGGCTGACCTGTGCAATGTTTTGTTGAAAACTTACCGCGATGCCACTCCTCAAACTCCGCCCGCATTTGTTCGTTGCTCATCTCACTCTCCAAAAAAGTTGAGGCCCGGAGGCCTCGTTATTCACACAATCCATAAGCACTGCTACACGCCGTTGGCTCATCCAGATCGGCCAACAAGTCGTACTGACTGCCGCCGCGTGTTGTTCGGCTCCACTCGACCCGAGCCCATACGCTCCCGCCTTTTCGCGCTCGTTCTGCATCGGTGTCATAAAAGAACGATGCCGCGCCTGGCTTACTGGCAAGTCGGACAAGTCGTTCCCACTCGGCAATGCGCTCAACCTCATTCGGCCAGCGCTGGCTGATGGTGCGCAGTTCGTCCTTGCTGACGTTGATGCATGGCATGCAACCGACTCGGCTGCAGCCTTGCAGATAGAGCGGGTTCGGCTGGATGCTGCGCTGGGCGCAGTAGTTGAAAACATCGAGTGCAGTCCACTCGACCAGTGGGCGGAAGGCATGCATGCGCGGGCCAATGCGCTCGGCCAGCTTGGCATTGCGGCGGTTCTCGCTTTCATCCCGGCGAACGCCCTGCCAACTGATTACGCGATAGCCGGCGTCTACAAGGTCGATCTGGTAGGCCACAGCCATATTGCGTTTCAGTTCCTCGGTGCAGAACTGCCCCTTACGGCTGGGGAAGCGCCCCTTCCATATGCAGAGGTCAAGAAACGGATTGCCAGTCGGGTGAAGAACAGCCAGTGCCCGGCGCTTGGCCTTGTTCGTCCAGCGTACCTTGCGACCGGTTTTCTTATCGCGTCTGGTGCGTTTGTCACGGGCAATGAACATGCGCTTGTTGGCAATCTGCTCACTGAAATCAGCCTTTAGCCTGTCGATCTGGATATCAAGCGCCTGCTCCAAGTAGAACAAGTACTCGTAGACGGCCTGATGCTCGTTGCCGGTGTCGCAGAAGATTGCCCGCATGTTTTTCCGGCCCACGCGCTCCAGCGCTAGCAGCAGGGTGGCAGTGCTGTCTTTTCCGCCACTGACGCTGACAACGTGTATTTTCTTCATGGAATTGTCTCAAGCAGGCCGGCATTGCTAGCGGTGTTGATTCCATGGTGCAGCTGTGCATCAGCGCCGCTGGATTTTCCCGCCGCAAATGCCCTGGCTTCTGCTGCTGTGACTTGCCGGCCTTTTTGTCGATCAGTTGGGGAGAGTTCGCCCAGTGAGTCGATATTTTTTTCGATATAGGCTGAAATGACTGCCTCATCCTTCCGGGTATTCGCGTGCTCATGGACTTGCCGATAGATTGCTTCATTCCATCCCATGCAAAACATATCGGCTTTCCTGGTCTTACTTGCTTTGCTCTCTCGCTGTCCGTCGCACTGATTTGCAATGAATTCACTGCGTGCTTTTTCAGTTGCCGGTAAAGCTGCGCAAATGTGTGACTGGCAATGGCAGGGTTGGCATCGCGGCCAATGAAAACCCACTTTGCAGACTGGCCGCGTCTGGCATGTAGCGACTGGCATGCGAATGCTCTACAGATCAGCTGGACAAGAATGGCCTCCCATTTTGCGGGCTTGCGCAATGCGCCTGCAGCGCTGGTGGCTTCTTTGATATCGCTGATAGCAACATCGCCCTGATTGAGCCCATGCTTGGCCATAAGTGCTTGAGCCTGCCGCATTGCGGCTGCAGCTTCATGTTCATTACTGCTTTCTGCCAGCTTCAGGCATTTTTTTATCTTGCGAAGGATGTTGTCATTTTCGGTGCTCATGCTGCCTCCTTGATGGAGTTGATCAGGTCGCACATAACGACAGGGCAAACGGCATTGCCAATCATGTGGACTGCGAGGGAGTGTTGTTCTGGGAGGATGTAATCGGGAGGGAATCCCATGGCCGCAGCGCATTCATGCTTTGTGAGCATTCGCATGCGGTCGCCATCGATGACTGCCCATCTATCCCGTGTGGTGATCGTTCCAATCGGTCTGGTGATATCCCGGCCGGTCTGGCCAGATCCTGTCCCGTAATAGGGCGCAAGGAATCTGTTACCGAAGCGTTCCCGGCCTGCTGCTATGCGATGCAGTGTTGCAGCGCTGCGGCCTGGCTTGTCGATCTTGCTCCAGTTGCCCTGGCTGAAATCAATGAAGCTGTCAGCGCCTATGTGTGGGCGATTGGGCAGTGCCAATTCAATAGGGTGCTTGCTCTTGGTCATTACCAGATACAGGCGTTCCCTGTTCTGGGGTACGCCATGATTAGCCGCGTCGATGATATAGGGGGAGATTGCATACCCCAGTGCATGAAGTGCCTGCAGCCATGCTGGATAAAGAGCCCACTTGGTAAATGCTGGCACGTTTTCAATAATGATGACGTTTTCTTTGTGATACTCGACAATGCTCAAAACTGACCATGCTGTTGCTCGGCTGCTATCGTGTTGCGGGTTGCCGTTGGCTTTCCCTCTGGCTGGGCTGTGTCCCTGGCAACAGGGGCTTGCAAGGAAAATGTCATGCTGCGGAATGAGGGCGGGATTGACCTGATGCATGTCCTGGCAGGTATGCATTGCCTGAGGGTGGTTTCTGGCGTGAATCTCAACTGCTGCTTGCCAGTGGTTCCCGGTCCAAACAATTTCCGCTCCCGCCATCTTTGCGCCTTCGCTAGATCCGCCAATGCCGGCGAAGCCGTCTGCGACTCTCATGCTTGTGCCTTCCTGGCAAAGACTGCTACCGGCCCATCCTCTGTGTCGGTGATGAGAACAAGGAACCATCCATTCTCTATGGGTGGAGTTGGGTTCCAGTTTGAAAAGTGGCCACCGCTAAAGTAGGCGTCTACCTGCTCCTGGGGGGCGTCGTGCTCCATCCATTCGGTTGCTGACTCATAGCCGTATTTCTTGAGCCATGCTCTGATATCAAAGGATTCATCATCTGTTCGTGGTAAAGCTGGATGGCTCCAGGTGCCGTACTGGTCCCGTTCAATTTCCACTGATGCGAGTACGTTCTTAATCAGGTCTTGATGGAGTTGGGGATAGTCGGTCGCGCAAGCGTTGGCATAAGCAAGTAGGGCGCTGGGTGCAAACTTGTCGTGGGTCATGTCCAGTACAAAGTAGCTAGCGCCGTGGCGGTCGCCGCCGGGCTGGTCGCGGCCATCGGTGCGGTTGACGATGAATTTCGGGTAGAGGCCGATTTTTTTTTGTTGCATGGTGTTCTCCATAGAAAAAGGCCCGGTATCTACCTGGGCCTTTGTGCTATCTAGCGGCTGGCGCTGGTGGTTTATTTGTTCCGGATCTGATCGCGGCGGCGGATCAGCTCGGGTAGCAGGATGTCGTCGAGCAGCTTCTGCTTGCTCTTGACCGTGCTACCGGCAAAGACTTCTTCCAGCAGGTCAGAAGTGGCTTTGTTGAAGCGCCACGGGAAGTTACTGACGTGCGGCGCGTTGTTGGTGTGTTCGGCCTCACCGGTCTTTCCTGCTTGCGCTGTAAAGCTTGCAAGTGCTTGCGGGTCAATCTTGTTCTTATCAATTCGCATCGTTTCATTCCGTTTTATGTGCAATGCAATCACATGCAATGACACGCAATGACGTGATGCGATGTGAAATGAAATGATTTCATTGCATTGCAAGGATTTCATCAGCAAGCAGTTGGATCTCGGCGCGGGCTGCGCTGGCCTTGGCTGCTCGGGTGTCGGCCACGGCAAGGCCATCTGCAAACAGATGGCGATACAGTGGCCGGTCGCGGATCTGACTGCGCAGTACCGGGATAAGCCCGAAGTCGGCCAGGGCGGCGCGGGCATCGGCTGTTTCCCGGTTCTGTGGGCTGGTGGGTGTTCTGGTGAGCAGGATGGCGGAGAGCAATCCGGGGTTAATGCTGCGCTTGGCATCTGCGATGATGCTGGTCAGAGATTCCAGCGCCTCAAGGTCGGGCTGGCTGGGCTGCATCGGGATAATCATGATGTCGGCTGCTGCCATGGCCTCACGCATCTGTGGGCTATCCCAGCCGCCTGCATCGATGATTACGACAGTATTGCTTGCCCATTGAGTGGCGGATTTGAGCACATTGGCCGCTTCGCAGACCGCAATCAGGTGGGTGGCGCAAGGGCGTAGTGCAAGCCTCCGCAGTGCCCATTTGTATGCTGTTTCTTGCGGATCGGCATCATGCAGCACGGTTAAGTGTTTGCGCCTTTCAAGTTCTGCTGCCAGGTTGACCGCTGTCGTCGTCTTGCAGCAGCCGCCTTTGGTGTTCGCTATTGCAATGATCATGTGGGCAGCCTTGAGAGAAGTAATGGCATGCAGAGTGCTTCGCCGTTTCCTGAGAATGTGAAGCGCACCGGAGGTTGTTGGAGCGGTGCGAGATTGTTTGGGCATGGCATGGTACTGACTGCTATGCCTGGCAGGGTAGCGAGGAGTAACAGATATCGCCGGGCTATGAACTGGCCATTCGGCATCTGCACCGGCTGATGTTCCTTGTTCCCGCTACCGTCGCAGTGCCAGCAGCTGGCAACTTTTCCATCAGCCTTATTTTCCACCTTCCCTGACCCATTGCATTTGGGGCAGTCCTCTTCATCTGGCGATAATGTCCCCTCGCCATCACATGCAGTGCATTCATACTGAACGCCCGTTCCTTTACAGTCTGGGCAATCCTCTGCGGCAGGAATCTCTGGCAGTGGGATGTACTCGTACCCATTGCAGCCGGCCGCAAACTTTTGGAAAACTTCAGGGACTGGAGATTCGCCCAGCAAGACTGCAGTTGCGCCTTCAATGACGCGGGGAATGCGGATAGCCAGTTTTCCATTGCTGCAGTAGGTATTCGTCCCGTCGTGGTGAACGAATTGCAACGGATGGCGAATGTCGAGGGGGTTGCAAAACTTGAGTAGATCATTACGGGTCATAGTTGTAGATCCAGTGCTTGTTGCTCCAGCGCCCCGAGTGCTGCAAGGTCAGAGGCTGATGCGACTATGGTTTTGTGAGTGGCGGCATCGGTCAGGATCATCGATACCGCATCTTTTTCGCACGTCCCGCCATTGCGGCGGCGTGTGACGGTCTGGCCTGCCAGGTGTTTCCAGTCGCCATCGCTGTTGACTGAAAACAGGGTATCGAAGGGAATAAGCCGGGCATCATCCTGGGCGAGCGCCAGTTGCTCGGCTGTGCCGTGGTTCATGCTGTTTTCCGGATGTGATCGGCGCTGATGGTACGGAAATCGATGTTTTCAACGTGAGTCAGGCGCAGCGCGTGTGTAATCGCCTCGGGCGCGTATCCTGACGCTTCGTAGCGGCTACCAGCAGCCTGGCTGACGCCAACTGCTGCCCAGAATTGTGCCTGGCTCATGCCCAGCAGCTGGCGCAGCAGTCCATAGTCACCAGCGCTGAATAGTTCGCGGCGGCGCTGCAGGTTATTCATTCAGTGTCCCCAGCTTTTCGTAAACGGCGGCACGGCAGCTGCGCTTGGTGACGCGGCAGATCAAGCCGGCATGCTGTGAATCAGAAATGATGCCCTTCGCGCCTTCGCGAGTGAGACCGGTAGCGCTGGCCAGATCGTCAGCGGTGAAGCGCTGGCCGACCGTCTCCAGCCGTTTTTTCAGCAAGGCGGTGGGGCGCATCCGTTTGCCGGTGGGGGTGGTATCGACAACGGGCGGCTCCATCCGGCATAGCAGCAGCTGGGTGACGATGCCGGCGAGTGGTGTTTGCAGTTGCATAGCGAGAGTCCTTACATGCGGCTGATGGCTTCAATGATGGAATCCATCAAGACAAAGGCGGCGGCGCTGGTGAGCCCGATCAGAATGGCGCGGCTGAAAATGTGGGTGAGGACTTCAAGCAGCAAGATCGCTCTCCATTGCATCGCTGGTGATAAACACGCCAACACCGCTGGTTGTGGTGATGAGGCAGTTGTTGATGGGGAGTGTTGGGTGAGTCCATATTTGCTGCCGGTCAATATCTAGTAGGTACTTGTTCGCGATCAGCTGCAGCATTTCTGGTGTCTTGCCTGCTTTTGCCTTGATGCGGATGTTCAGATCATTAAGTTGAATCTGTGTTTCAACCTCGCCATCAAGCTCAGTGGCAATCATGTTGATGTTCTTGGCCAGCTCAGGCGTGACCTTCTTGATGTTGCTGACAAGTTGCTTGTGGATATCGGCCAGCATCTGGCCGTAGTCGGTTTTAGGCATAGCTTTCTCCGGTGGTTTTGTTGGCCGGTCTCTATCCAAAACGGATAATGGCAGGCCAAAAAAACGCCCTCGGGTGAGGGCTTCGGGAGGCGGCATCACTGCCAGTATTCGCGGTTAAGCTGGGCCAGTTCGCGCCGGTCGTCGGAGTCATGCTTGCGGCGGCGGGTGGCCTGCTCCTGCCGGATGACTGAGGCGGGCAGGGCTGCCGGGACTTTTGCGTAGAGATCGCTAGTACGTGCTTCGCGTATCGTTTTGCCGATGTGGGCAAGGGTGGGCCGGGTCATGCATATCTCCGGATGATGTGTTGTGCCTGGCCGGCGCTGTTCCAGCCGATGAAGCGCAGCCGCTGGCCGCGTTGTTTCAGTTCGGCGGCAAGGGCTTCGCCAATGTCGCCAATGATCAGATCCTCAAAAATCCAGTTGATGCGCATTGTGTTCTCCTGGTGAGTTAAACCAATACGTAGGGCGGCTGCCGGATTTCTACCGGATGCGCTCTACTAAAGACCGCTAGAGCCTTGCGGGTCAGGTCTGACTTTCAGCGCCAGTCGCCCTACGTGTTGGTGCTGGCCCGGCTGGGCCAGCTGTACTGCCATTGCATGTATGAAGGCCGGTTTATGCGTTCAGGGGTTGCCATGCCCTTTAGTACCTGGTGCCGATGGCTCGATGCCCAGTAACTCGCCTATCACATCCCGCTATTCGCTGAGCTTGCTGCGGTGGCCTGGTGTGGTGGTAGTCGCTATTTCATGGGTTTCCCTCCGTGCTGTTTTCCTGCTGAATTCATCCTGCAGCGCCCCGTTTCCGAGTCGCTGCGAGATGCTGACCATACGACCCTGATCAGTTGGGCTCTCCGTGCGGGCGCTGCGGTATTGCGTGCAGGGCTGCGTCGTCATCTGCTGGGCTGCGGCTGTGGCAGCCTTTGGCATGGGCGCATGCAAGGCGTTGTTGTCCTGGCTAAGCGAGCCAGTGGCGCATTCCTGAGTTGTTAGAGAGCGGTGCTCGATTGGTATTGAGCTAATGAGCGAACAATAGCGATGCGCTAGCATTAAGTCAATAGCGAAAAGCTAGTTGTTGCATTGATGTAACGATAGCGTGGATGGTGGGGTACTAGCGCGAGGGGCGGCTTGAGGAATGAGGGGGCGATGTCTGGGGGGTCTGTAGGCGAAAAAAAACCTGCCAGGGGCAGGTTTGGTGTCAATCATGCTGATGCTATTTGCGTCTAAAGTTCTCGTTGTTGGATGCATAGCTCAGTGCGTCAAAGAGTAGACCTGGTAGTCTAAGCAGGTTCTCAGGTCTGTCGATGATTACCTGCTCGCCAGATCCAATCTCTAGGCCGGCTCGTGTTATCTCTGCTTTGGATTGGTCAGAAAGCTGGAAGGGGAATTGTATGGTCGGGCGTTGCTTGCCATCATAGTAGCGAAGTAGCCATCTATTTGTTTTGCCTTGGAATAGTATGCTGAAGTAGCTTTCAGTATCTTTTGCTTGGATATCCGCCTCATCACCAAGCACTAATTTCGCATTATCAAAAATCATGCGCTCAGCCGGTGTTGTTATTATTCTCGGATTGGCTGGATCAACAACTAGGTCGTCAGTCGAACTGTCATTTCCTTGGCTATTGTTCTCACCTTGTTCGGTTACTTCTCGTATTGGTGCTGATAACCCTGATACGACCATTGCGCTTACTGATTGCTCAACCGCTTGTCTAACTAATGGAGTAATGCTTTCAACAAATCGCTGATTCAATTGGCGTTCAACATTGGCTCTATTGGCAACGTACTTTACAAAGTCTTGGTCAACGTCACGCAGGCTATCAATAATGGCCTTTGTAAATGATGTGAGATAAATACTTTCTTCTGCTAGTACTCGAAGAGATTCCGGCTGGAACTGATCATGTCTAAATCTATTTAGCTGCTGGATGTCATTTTCTGTTATGTCGAGCAAGTCAATGGTCAGGAATGGGGACTTGTCCATGACATTTTTATTAGTGAGGTCGGTAAAGAAGCGCCACTCACGACCATTTGTTATGGCTGAAACTGCAACCTCTGGTGATGCGTTAAAATATCGTGATAACTGCGGGCAATGATTGTCTAGCTTTTCCCCATATGGTTTTGCCTCAACATACATAACCGGAAGCCCGTTGCAGAATAGTGCGTAATCAACACGCTCTCCTGCCTTTGCTCCGGGGAAGTCTGCTTGGTACTCTGCTTTTATTTTACTTGGATCAAATGCGCTAAAGCCGAGAATGTCTAGCAATGGGAGTATTAACGCTTGCTTCGTAGTTTCTTCAGTACTACACAAGGCCCCATTCTTTTTTACATGATCAATATGTGAAAGTACTCTGTCTTTAAAAGCGCTACTCATTATATTTCTCCATATTTAGACTACCCGCCCCGCCAGACCATTTTGCCTAGGCATGTAAATTTTTCTGCTTCTGAATTTGGTACTGCAATAGGGTCATATTTATCATTGAGGCTTACTAATTTCACGCCATCAGCGTAAAAGGCAATTTTCTTTATGTAAAGTCTTGTGTTAAATACGACCGCAAAAATATCACCTTCAGTTAATTCGGTATCGCTAGTGTCAATTAATACGGTATCCCAGTTGCAAAGAAATGGTTCCATGCTATCGCCGCGAATATACATCGCTTTGCAATATTCTTTTGCATAGCCTTTTCTTTCAAACCAGTTCTTTCTAAATACAAGTGGGTCAACTCTCTCGGGAATCCACTCCACAGCTTGCCCGCTTCCTGCAGAGAGCTTTACGTTGAATCGCTCGACTTGGACGTAGCACTGCTGGTCAAGCTCGTCTATGGAGTCGTAGGTTCGAATAGATGCATGGGCGGGGACTATCTGGCTTTGGTTCGATTCGGAGTCATGAGCAGCATCCATCCATCCTCTAGGCTTGCTACACCCGACCTCTAGTTTCCTCGCTAGTGCATCCCCTACGCCTCGGGGGCGACCGCTAGGTAGTGGGACCCCGTTTGAGATTTGGGATAGGTAGGCTTCTGCTGTCCCGCTGGCGCGTGCGACGTTCGCGATGCTGCCCATTTCGACGAACAGGGCTCGCAAGTTCTTCAGACGTATCTGTTTGATATCCATTTGAGACTTATAGCAAAGAGCTAGTCACATGAGAATGTGCGTATTGCTATTGAAATAGCGATAGCGATAAGCTAGCATTCGGCTTGAATTTACAAGGATTGCTATGAGACTTAGCGAGTTGAGTTCGGCTGAGCGCAATGCGCTAGCTGTGAAGGTTGGGAAGTGCTCCCAGTATTTGTGGCAATGCTCTGTCGGGTTGCGTCGTCCCAGCTGGCGGCTTTCCCGGCAACTGGTTGCTGCGGATAGTCGGCTGACATTGCATGAGCTTCGCCCTGATGTGTGGGATGCCCCTGATAGCAGTACACCGCCAAACAGGTAGCGCATGGCTGGTTGTATTTCCAGCCATGCGCTGCCCCGGTTCCCCCGCCTGCACCTTGTCCGTGCTGGCTTTTGCCGGCTTGTCCCGGCGCTTTTTATTCACTGCTGATGCCTGTCGAGCATCTGCTTTCACTATAGCGAGTCGTCATATGAATAGCATGCGGAATCGCCCGCACAAGACCCTGATTGGCGTACTGCGAGATGCCGTGCATGCGTGGCGGCAGCGTGAAAGATGGTCGATGGAGTCCGTCACGGATGAAATCGTCCGGCAGTACTACAGCCGTGGGCTTGATGTGGTTTGGCTGATTGATTTCCATCGTCATGTTGAAGGCGGTGATGCCGTGCGTGTCATTAAAACCAACTGTGATCGCATCACGCGTTGGCTAGATGACCAGACCAAAGATACCAACCTGATGTCGGCCAATTTCGTGCCGATGCTGCTGCAGGTGTTGCCTGCCGACCTGCGCCTGCAGGTGATGGTTGAGGCATTTACGCCGCTGGGAATCGATGTGTCTCTACGTGTGGCGGATGAGGTGACGGATAGCCATGCGGCGCTGATGTCGGCGCTGGCTAAAGAGAGCGGCGAGGGCATGGCTGCTTTCGCGCTGCTGGCTGACCGCTGCACTCACGATGAGCTAAACCGCGCCCTTGTTGAGATCGAAGAGGGCGCGGCGGCACATCAGGATGCTGCTGCATTCATCCGGCAGCGCCTGGGCCGTGGTGGCTGATGATGCCGGCGCTGCCTCCTGGTGAGTCCTTCCGCTTCCGACTTGTGGTCGGTAAGGCATATAGCGCTAAACGCGCTGCGCGTGCTGAAAAGCGTGAGCGCGGCCAGCAGTGCCTGAAAGCATTGCTTGATCTGCTTGAGGCGCGTGTCCGTCAGTCAGAGGAGCGACGAAGGGAGCGCGATGATTGAGTGGATGCAAGTGTCTGGCGATGCCGCTGCCGATGCCAGGTATCTGGCTTCGCTACGCGGTATGAAGAATGGTGTCGCTCTGCGTCAGCGAGAATTACGCCGGCTGGCTGAGCTTTATGGCCAGGGTTATCGGATGAATGTTGAACGTGTGCTTGTGGATGGCGGCATGGCTGGTGATGTGCCTGCTGGGCCGGCAATCAGTCGTCAGGATGCTATGCATGCGGCGCGTGAAATTTTAGGAAAGCGGTAATGGAAGGTATTTACCTGACCGGCAGTGAGCTAGAGGCGTTGGAGGGGTTGCCTGACCAAGACTTTCGCATGTACGTGCTGATGCGCCGATGGATGAACCTGGCCACTGGCGTGGTTGGCGGTGCTGCAGGCGCGATCATCAGCTATCGCCGGTTCCGTGAGTGGATGGAGGTGCATCGAGAGCGTGGCTCTACAGCTGCACCCACGGTGCGTTCTGACGATGTCCTGAGGGCGTCTATTGCGCGCCTGTCGCGCCGTGGATTGATCAAGCGCGTGGTGCGTACCGGGCTTGCGCGGTTTGTTTTCTGCTATCGACTGCTGCTGGCAAAAGTCCGTTCAACTGAGGAACCCCGCGTAAATCGTGACAATGTGCGGCCTGTTGGATATCACCCGCAAAGCCGCGCCGATAAAGGAAATTCAGGCGTTAAGCATGCTGGGAAATATGCTGCTGGATATGGGCGGGAACCCCAGCCATCAGGGAACCTCATTGATAAAAGAGGGCGCGTAGTCGCTGCTGTTGTGGATAGCTCTGATCCGTGGATTGCGGCGGCAGGCAAACTGCTGAAAAAACAGCTTTCTGACAATGAAATGGGGGATTGTGGCCTGTTGCATGCTGCTGGCCGGCTAGCGGACATCATGAAAAATCGGCAAGTCTCTGAGCAGGAGTTGTCGCTGTGCGTTGCGATGGCGCGGCGCATTCGTGGCGTGCGTTCAGTTGTTTCCTATGCTGTCGCCGTGGTTGGTCAGGGAACGATAGAAAAGCGTCTGCAGGGGACTAAATCGCATGGCTGGCCGCCAGCCGCTGAGGTTGTGGCACAGTCACGTCCAGCGCCAGCGCCTCAGCCTGAGGCTGCCGTTCCGGTTCAAACAAAGCGCGGGGTTAGTTCTGGTGTTCGTTGGCTGAAGGCGTGGCTGAAAAAGCAGGGGCATGAGGAGGTTGTAGAAGGCAATATCTAGTAGTTCCTCATGTGCGTGTATCGTGCATGATGTGGTTTGCGTGGTAGAGTTCGAGCATATAAAAGCCCGGCATTGACTGGGCTAGGGGATTCTTCAGGACAGTATCCGGAGGATTCAAGATGTCGTTTGAAATTGTAAAAAAGGATGATTTTCCTGAGTATCTTTATGCTCGGCTCAAAAACTGGGGTCGTTGGAGTTTGTACTCTGGGCAAGATGGCCGTGCTGGCGGGCTAGAAGGGAAATTCAGATCAAACAGATGCGAGGAATGCTATGAGGATGAGGTTCCTTGTGAGCGTTGTAGATACTTGCCTGAGCAGGCTGGCACCGTAGATGTTGCTGATGCTGAGCTTGTTGAGGCGGCTTGGGTTAAATTGAGTGGCCGGCTTAGTCAGGAAAAATTACAGCTGCGGGATTATTTTTGCTTTCAGGTATCCCAAAGTCGGCTAGTAAAGAAGTCAGGCCGGGATGGTCGTTTTTTTTGGTATGACCTTTTGCGTGCGGCAAAAGAGATTGAGCAGCATGCGGCAATGATCGCTTGCAAAGAAAATGCAAACCGCCTATCATCCGTCTCACATGGTCGTGAACCCGCCGTATGGCGTGAGAAACTGGTGGCGTAAGCCACCTTTGTTGCGCCTGAAAGCCCTGAGAAACCCTCAGGGCTTTTTGCGTTTCTGGGTGCGGGTAGTGCTTTGTCTCGTTGTTTCCTCTTGGTTTGAATGCCCTGGCTTCGGTCGGGGCATTTCTTTTTCTGGAATCGTCATGCCGAAAGCTGCACCAACTCCCTGCCGCCATCGCGGTTGCCGTGTCCTGGTGCGTGATGGAAAGGGATTCTGTAAAGAGCATCTGCGAGAGAGCAGACGAGAGGTTGATCAGCGGCGTGGATCTGCTGCTAGTCGAGGGTATGACGGGCGATGGGCAAAAGCGCGGGCAACATTTCTGCGGGAGCGGCCATTGTGTGAGTGTCCTGACTGTAAGGGTCGAGGGCTGTTGACGCCAGCTGAAGTTGTTGACCACATCGTCCCGCACCGTTTGAAGGATGCTTTGGATAGTGGTGATGTCGAGACTATCCGCCGGGCTCAGTCGCTGTTTTGGGATTCGGGCAACTGGATGCCGATGGCGAAACGCTGTCACGACAAGAAGACGGCGGCTGAGGATGGCGGTTTTGGTAATCGAAAGCGAGTGACCGGCTGAATGAAGCAGGTCAGGGAAAAAGGGGCGAGGCGCACCAAAATAGGGCGGGTTTTGGTGGGGGGGTGTCCAAAAGTCTAGGGCCGACCGATCAGAACCGCGTGCCTAAGTTCGAATTTTTATGGCCACCTGTTTTTAAGCAGGGGGGGGTTAGGAAATGGAGGGCTTCTAAGCCGTTTTTACGGTGTCGGGAGCCTTTTTTTATATGTGCGAATGATTGGAGTGCGTAGTGAGTCAGGAAAAGCCGCCTTTTACGGTAATTCCTGGTGGTGGTGGACAGGCGGCTACTGCTGCTGCTGGCAATGGAATTGACAGCCCGTCCTCGCCGCCGGGCGTCAATTTTAGTAGTCGTGAGCGCAAGGCGTGGGATTACATCTGCGAAAGTCTTCGCCTGGCCGGCATCGAGCACATGACTGGGGGCTTGGCTATCAGTGTTGTGGTGCGGACATGGATTCAGTGGCAGGACGCTGAGAATCAGTTGTCCGGCCTGATGGAGAAAAATCGGGGTTCCTATATGGTAACCACGCCAAACGGCCACCAGCAGCCGCATGCCATTTTCTACGTTGCGCGAAATCTGAAAAAGGAGCTGCTCCAATGGCTACCGGAATGCTGCCTGACTCTGCCGTCAGTGGCGACGGTAAAAGCCAAGCTTCCAGCGGCAACGCCGCAAGACGATCTGTTCGACGGTCTAGTCGGTCACGCAAAAAGCCACCCGTCAGCCGCTTAAAGCTGATTCCGGCTGAGGCTGATTGGCATGAGTGGGATCGGGTTTATGGTGTGCCGGTCCTCCGCGGTGAAATCGTTGTTGGTCAACTGACCATGCTGGCTGTTGAGCGACATTACCGTGATCTGCAACAGGGTGCAAAACGTGGGCTGTATTTCAGTCCCGGCCATGCCTGGCATGTAATCAACTATATCCAAGGCTGGTTTGTTCACATCAAAGGGCCGCTTGCCCGGCAGCCAATCATGCTGGATGGCTGGCAGCTGTTCTGGACGGCGGTAATTTTCGGCTGGCGGCGGTCATCTGATGGATGCCGCCGCTTCCGGACGGGCTATGAAGAAGTTGCCCGGAAAAATGGTAAGTCTACCTGGTGGGGACCGATTGGCTCTTACTTATGGATGATGGATGGCGAGGGTGGCGCTGAGGTTTACTCGATTGCGACAACGCGAGAGCAGGCAATGTCTGTGTTCAAGCCGGCATTCGACAACATCAAGCGCTTGCGCCGCCAGTCGCCCAGGCTGGCCAAGTCAGTCAGGATTTTTGACGGTGCTAATCAAGAAAAAATGTCGATTGGCGAGTCAGTTTATAAGCCGCTTCCGGCCAATGCTGAGTCTCTGGACGGTCTAAACCCATATGCCTGTCTCGTTGATGAGCTGCATGCCCACAAAACCCGCGAGGTTTGGGACGTAATGGAGTCAGCGCTTGGTGCTCGGACTCAGCCGCTGATCAATGCAATCACCACTGCCGGGTTCATTTTGGATGGTATTTGCATTGAAATTCGCACGTATTTGGTGCGAATACTGCGCGGCGAAGCGCACGATGACAGTTTTTTTGGGGTTATTTACACGATTGATGAGGGGGATGACCCTTTTTCACCGGAAAGCTGGCCAAAAGCTAATCCCAGTCTTGGTTCAGCAAAGACATACACATATATGGAGGCGCAGGCCGCGAAGGCGAAGATTATGCCGTCAGCCCGGGCGAACTTTCTGACAAAAGACTTGAATGTGTTCGTCGGGGATTCGTTGTCCTGGTTTGACATGCTAGTTTGGGACAAGGGAAAGAAGAAATTCGATCCTGACATGCTGCAAGGCCGTGAATGCTTCGGCGGACTCGATTTGGCGAGTACGCGAGACATCACGGCCTTTGTGCTTTTGTTCCCGCCGCCAGCTGGCGATGAGGATGGCGAGTGGTATGCATTGGTGTGGTGCTGGGTTCCCCAGGCGAAGGTTGATGCAGCGGATCAGGACAATGGGTCTGATTACAAGGCATGGGAAAAGCAGGGCTGGTTGACGGTAACTGAGGGTGATGTGACCGATTACGACCCAATTCGGGAGGTTATCGAGCAGGCATGCCGTGATTTTGATGTGCGGGAAATCGCATTCGACACATGGAACTCCACGCACCTGGCGAACCAGCTGCTGGAAAAGGACGTGCCGATGGTCAAGCTGCCGCAAAACTTTGCCGGTTTGTCACCTGGTGCCAAGCATCTTGAGCGCTTGGTTTACAGCAAGCGGCTGCGTCATGGTGGAAATCCGTTGCTTCGCTGGTGCGCTGGGAACGTGACGCTACTGATCGACAGTAACGAGAACATCAAGCCGGACAAAAAGCGCAGCCAGGGCCGGATTGACCCGATTGTTGCACTTTCCATGGCGGCCACGCGAGCTATGACATATCTGGATGATGAAACTGAGATAGAGGTGATTTGCTGATGGGCTTTTTTGACCGATTGTGGGCGGGTAAGTCTCCGCCTGCTGCTGATACTGAGCAGCGAAAAGAGCCGACTGTTCAGAATCTGGGTCAGGGCTCTGGCGGGCTTGGCGAAATGTTCGGGCTGCCATCTGTTACCGGTGTTCCGGTCAATGAAACGACCGCAATGCAGGTCGGTGCTGTTTATGCCTGCGTGCAGCTGCTTGCGGGCATTGTCAGCACACTGCCACTACAGTTCTATCAGAAAACGACAGGCGGTCGAAAGCAGATCGACCATGATTTTTGGTATCTGTTCAATGAGTCCGCAACGAATGAGTACACGGCATCTGCTATGTGGGAATACGGGATGCAGTCCCGATTGCTGGATGGTGATTTTGTTGCCTGGATCATGCGTGATAAGCGGGGTAATCCGATTGGTATCCAGCCACTCAATCCGCGAGCCACAACAGTGCAGCGGATGTTGGATCAGGGCGGTTGGCGCTGCTATACGTTTTGGCTTCCGAACGGGCAAGTACATAGCGTGCATGAGGATGATGTCATTCATGTGCCTGGCCTTGGCTATAACGGGTTGCGCTCGCTTTCTCCTGTGCGGCACTACGCCAATCAAGCGATTGGCTTGGCGCTCGGTCAGCAGCAGTTCAGTGAGCGGCAATTTGGGCAGGGAACTGGCGCATCGTATCTGATCAGTACGGCTGGAAAACTGAATGATGAGCAAAAGCAGCAAGTTCGAGCAGAGGTTGAAGCGCGGGCGCATGGCTTGAGCAATGTTGGTCGCCCAATGGTTCTATCTGGTGCGGACTGGAAGCTTGATCGGTTGCAAATTTCTCCGGTTGACATGCAGCTGCTGGAGGGCCGCGCATTTTCTGTTGTTGAGATAGCGCGGATCTACGGTGTTCCGCCGCACATGATTGGTGCTACGGATAAGGCGACAAGCTGGGGGACTGGCCTGGAGGCAATGACTCAGGGCTTTGTGAAATTTACGCTCAAGCGCCACCTGATGGCTATCCAGCAGGAGGCGAATCGCAAGCTGTTTGTGAAGCCGGGTATTTATTGCGAGTTTGGGCTGGACACTCTGCTTGAGGGTGACAGTACTGCCCAGGCGGCGTACTTCAGTAAGGCGCTGGGCGGGCCTGGCTCGCAGGGCTGGATGACGATCAATGAAGTCCGGCATATCAAGAATCTGCCTCCTGATCCTGATGGGGGAAAAATCGTGAAAGCAGGGAGTGGGAATGGCAATCAAAAACCTTCTGATCCGGCCCAAGGCTAAGGCTGCCCGGCCTGTTTACCCGCGTGCAGAAGTCACACAGGGTGGGGCTGAGGCAACCATCTGGCTCTATGACATCATCGACGAATGGTATGGCGTTGATCCTGGCCAGCTTTGCCAAGAAATCGCTGCGATGATTGGTGTTGAAACCATTCATCTGCGCATCAACAGTCCTGGCGGTGATGTGTTTGGTGCTCGCGCCATCATCGCTGCCTTACGTGCTTCCGGTGCGAAGGTGATCGCGCATATTGATGGCCTGGCGGCTTCGGCAGCGACTTTCATTGCAGTTAATTGTGATGAGGTGCGCATTACCGATGGCGGTATGTTCATGATCCATCAGGCCGCTACCGTTGCTGCTGGTGATGCTGAGGATTTGCGTCAGGTCGCTGATCTGCTGGACAAGGTAGATAGCACGATCTGCGCTGATTACGTGCGAAAGACTGGCCAGACGGCTGAGCAGGTCGCTGCATGGATGGAGGCGGAAACCTGGTTCACGGCTGATGAAGCAAAAGCCGCTGGCTTTGTTGATGTGATTGATGGTGCTGGCGCGGCAATTGTCGATAACAGCTGCTGGGATTTCTCGTCTTGCAAGAATGCGCCGAAGGCGCTACTACAGCCTTCCGCTGCGCCTACGGCTCTGGTGGAAAAGCCTGTGCTGGTTCCTGAACCAGTTGTTGATCCTGTCGAAAACTCTGTTCCTGATGATGGCCGTGAGGCCGCCAAGCGCCAACTTGTGCTGCTCAATCTGAATTGCTAACGCGGGGCTTCCGCGACAAACCCTAATACCCGCCACTGGCGGGTTTTTTCATTTCTGGAGACCCAAAACATGAAGCTGCAAGCTCTGCGTGTAAAGCGTGCTGAAATCGCAAACAAGATGAAAGCACTGGTAAATGCTGATGGTGCCTGGAATCAGGATCGTCAGGCAGAATTTGGCGCGATGCAAACTGAAGTCGAGCAGATCGATAACCAGATTAATGCCATTCAAGCTGCCCTGGCCATTCAGGAGGGCTTGGCTGCTAATGATGGCGAGACCCATCGTTTGCGTGGTATTTCTGTAGAGAATGCTGCCGAAATGCGTCGTGATCTGCTGGTGGCGTTCCTGCGAGGTGGTGAAAGTGGTGTTCAAGCCCTGCAGCAACAGCCGCGATTCAGCAATGTTCAAACCATTGCAGATCCGACTACTGGTGGTTACCTGGTTCCGTCTGAAATGTTCAATGCCATCCTGCAGGCCATGAAGCTGTGGGGCGGCATGCGTGAAGTAGCTACTGTAGTTGCTACCCAGGGTGGTAACCCGCTGTCCTTCCCGACTGCTGATGCAACTGCTGAAGAAGGTGAAATCCTGGCAGAAGGTATTCCGTCTAATCCGGGTGGTACTGCTTTTGGCCAAGCTACGCTGAATGCATTCAAGTACTCCAGTAAAACGGTAGCGATCTCCGTCGAGCTGCTGCAAGATTCTGCGTTCGATATCGAGTCCTACGTTGTAAACCTGCTGGGTTTGCGCCTGGGTCGTGTAACCAATCGCCATTTCACTGTTGGTACTGGCGTTGGTCAGCCGAAAGGCATTATCACGGCGGCACAGGTCGGTAAAGTGGGTGCAGCAGGTCAGGTTGCGAGCATCCTCTATGATGACCTGGTTGATCTGGAGCACAGTATTGATCCGGTTTATCGCAATAGTGCAAAGTGGATGCTGCATGACAGTATGCTGCGCCAGATCAAGAAGCTGAAAGACTCGATGGGCCGTCCGCTCTGGCTGCCTGGTCTGGAAGTCAAAGCACCGGATACCATCCTGGGCTATCCGTTCCAGATCAATCAGCATATGGCAGCTCCGGCGGCTAATGCGAAGTCGCTCAGCTTTGGTGACCACAGCAAATACCTGATCCGTGATGTGATGAATACGGTGATGTATCGCAATACCGACTCGAAGTACAACGAGCTGGGTTTGGTAGGCTTCCATGCGCTTTCTCGCCATGACGGCAATATGCTGGATATCGGCGGTGCGGTGAAAACCTTCCAGCAAGCTGCGGCCTAATCGGCCTTCATCCATAAAGCCCCTCAAGTGAGGGGCTTTTTCTTTTGAGGTGCCATATGGCAACAAGATCGAAGCTGGGTAGCCTGGTTGCCCGCGTTCTGTATTCCCATCGGGTTTTCGTAGTGGCCGATCCTGATCCAAAGGAGGTGATGGTTCGCCCGAATGACATCGTGACGGGTGACCCATCCGCCATTCTAGCTAGCCCGGATCTGTACTGCACCGATTCTGCCGGTGTCGAGTTTGCCCGTGGCCTGGGTGGTGCTGACTACCTGTTGGCGCTGAGTCCTGCGGCTCAGGCTGCTGCTGATACCCAGGCTACTGCCGAAGCCCAGGCTGCTGCCGAAGCTCAAGCTGCTGCCGAAGCTCAAGCTGCTGCCGAAGCCCAGGCTGCTGCCGAAGCTCAAGCTGCTGCCGAAGCCCAGACTGCCGCTGGTAAGAAAAAGTAATTTCCTGGTCGATGCGGCATAGCGATATGCCGTATCAGCGAGGGGGTGAACTATGCGTGAAAAATTGGTAGCTACTGCAGCGCCGTTATTTCCTGATTTGTCGGTTGTGCGTGTTCAGTGCCGGCTGGATGAGGATGAGACTGATCTTGATGCCTTGCTGAATCTTTTTCAGTCGGCGGCTATGGCTACTGCTGAGCATGAGATGCAGCGGCCAATCCTGCCTCAGTCTTGGCAGCGAACTTTTGATGATGTCGGTGTCGCACTGCTGGCCTTGCGTAGCGATGTGTTGGCGGTTTCTTCGGTTGTAGCGCGTGATGTTGCAGGGATTGAAACACCACTTCCAGTCCACGCATGGCGGCTTGCTCGCGGCAAGGACTTGATCTTGTTTGATGGCTGGCCGGTCGGTGCAGTTGAAGTGGATGTATCGTTTTCCTGCGGAGCATGGACAGTTGAAACTGTGCCGGATGCCATCAGGCAATGGGTGCTGATTCGAGTTGCCACGGCTTTGCGGAATTCGGAGGAGGTTATTCAGGGGGCGTCTGCGGTGGCCATGCTGCCGCGTTCGCATGTTGATGGCCTACTTGATCCGTGGAGGCGCTATGCGTAGTGACCGTGTGTGCAGGGGGGAGATACAGCAGCGGGTAAAGGGGAAGAATGGCGCGGGTGAATCTGTAGATGTCTGGCAGCGTGTTGGTCCGCGCCGCTGGATGGATGTACGCGACTTGACTGGCCGGGAACGGGTCGGCGATTCAACAAACTATGTTGCCGATGCGCGAGGCTTTTGTAGTTGGGTTGATGGTGTAGATGCTGACATGCGTGTTGTATGGCGCGGGCGCACGTATCGAATCGTTGCGCCGCCGATTGATAAAAATGGCCAGCGCCGGGATATGGAATTGCTACTGGAGTATGACCATGGACATCAAGGTAACAGCTGATGATGCGCAGCGACGTGTATTTGTGCAGCTTGGTGGCCTGGGTGATTCCTTGGTGGATCGTCGGGCTCTGTCCAAGCCGCTACTGTCTGGCGTGCAGATTATTCAGCGCGAGGCAAAGCAGCTGGCTCCCCGGGATAGTGGTTTTCTCCGGTCGCAGATCATCGCGTGGACAAACTGGAGAAAGACTGATGCGCCGCTGACTGGTTTTGTGACGGTGGCAACGCGGGCCAAGCGAATGCGAAACGGCAAGCTCAAAGCTCAGCGTTTAGCAGACAAGGCCAGTAAGGGGCGGTCATCAGCAGTGGTGACAGCATTTTATGGGCGATTTCTGGAAGAGGGGACTGAGAAAATGGCTGCTGAGCCTTTCATGTCCCCATCTATCGAGCGTGTAGGTGAGCAGGCAACAGAAACCGTAATGGCGGGGGCGCGGGTGGTACTGTTGCAATTGATGGAGGCCAAGCTGTGAAAGATTTTGATCTTGCCTATGCCGTTGAGCAGGCTCTTGGCTCGGTTTTGGGTGATCGAGTCACCGTTGGTGATCTGATAGTGAAGCCTGAGGATATCCGTGAGCCGGCGTCTGTTATTCACCTGGATGAATCTGTGCCTGAGGACAAGGAAGGCATGGCGGTTCGTAATGATCAGGTTGATATACGTATTACTACGCTTATTGATGCTGAAGGTGGGCAGGTTTATAGCAGAATTAGACCGCATCAAATGCGTTTACGTAAGGCTCTTTTTGCAACTCATAATCTGAATGGTGTTCTGCATATTATTTCATTGAAGGAGCGTCGGACTCTTTACCAGTTCAATCGAGATGAAATGGTCTACATGATTCATTTGGATATTCGTATCCGTCACCGACGAGCGGCTGAGGAGCCGTGATATCAGTATTTAATGTCCCTGCTTCGGCAGGATTTTTTTTGCCCAAATAGGAGGCGAGATGAGTACGATTCAAGAGCATAGCTTTATCGGTAAGGGTGTGGTTACTCTGATCGATGGGGTGGTTGAACGTCCGCTGGGTAACTGCAGTTCTCTGGGGCTGAAGTTGTCTATCGATGAAAAGAAGTTGGCAAATTACAAAACTCCCGGTGGTGGTAACCAGAATACGGTTTATCGCATCAATGATGTAACGGCAGAAATGGATCTGCGTGAGCTGTCTCCGGAAAATATGGCGCTGGCCACTTCTGGCGGTGTCACCACCGACCCTGCTACCGGGGTGGCCTCTATCGAGGCACTGACGCAGGTTGGGAAGGAGTTCTCGTTGCGTTTCGATGGTCTGAACGAAGCGCAAGGTGGTGCATCTGTTGTTGTTGAAATCTATAGACTGAAGGTGTCCCCGGCTGACAGTCTCGATTTGATTAGCGATGATTTCGCTACCTTGAAGGTCAAGGGTGCGATCCTGGCGGACTCATCTAAGCCGGTTGGCAAGAGCCAGTACTTCAAGGTCGAGATGGCTACCAAGGTATAGCATGTGTTGCTCCCGGTTCGACCGGGAGTAACTCCTGTGATAGTCTGATGTCATGGATTTTTTAAGAAGGTTCATGACATGAGTCAGTCACTTTATGATTTTTTAGGAGTGCAAAATAATTCAGGTCCAGAAGTAATAAGATCTGCAATTAATGCTATGGCTGATAGGCATAGAGCTGATGGAGCTGATGCTACGCAAGCTAGAATGCTTTCTCTATGTGCTGAAATATTGCTTTTCCCAGAAAAAAGAATTGAATATGACAGGCATCAGGCAGCAAAAAAATCAACCGTAAGTAGTCCTTCCGTATCAGTTGAAAGAGTGGATTATGGTGTTTATCTTCTAACCCTGCCAATTGCTTTTTCATCATCTGTATTGTTTTTCATTGCGATGAGTTCTTGGCCTATTTTTGCTAAGGCAATCGTTAGCGGTCTATACAGTATTATGGCAGTTGTGGTTGGCATTATTGCTGCAAATGAAATTTTCAGAAACAGTAGTGATAATGATCCATTGCCAAGCTTTTATATGTTCTTGTTGATTTCCGGAATTTGGCCTGTTGGATATATCTGGTATATGTCAGGCCGTGGCAGGTATAAATTAAAGAGTTTGTTGGTTGTGCCAATAATTATTGTAATAGTATCATTGCTCTCATTTGTGTATCCTGTTGTTAAAGTTGAAAGGGCAATTCAGGAAGCTGAGCAAAAAAGGCAACAGGCGATTGAGCAAATTAAGCATGATCAAGAAGATTTAAATAGGAAGGCTGATGAGGGATTAAGAAACTTATTATCTCCTCAGCCAAGTTATCAGCAGTAAATAAAGCCCGGTTATCCGGGCTTTTTTAATTGGTGCTTCCATGGCAAGTAAAAAAAGTAAAGTTGTCAAATTTGGTGATGTTGACATTGTTTTTAAGGAACTTGACGTTAGCGAAGTGCGTTCGCTGATGGGCATTAAGCCTGTTGATTATATAGATGCTTTTGCATTGGATGGGATTACCCTTTCTGAATTGGCTTATATGGCTGGTATCGCGGTAGAGGAATTTGACCGCGCATCTAGTGGTGATCTCGATGAATTATGTTCTGCTGCAAAAGAGGTAAACCCGCTTTTTTTCGGGATACGGGATCGTCTCGGAAAGTTAGTCGAGAGAGTGCAATAGCGTCACTGGATCGTGCAATCTGCGCACTGGTGACACTGGGGCATGCAAATATTTTGACGTATCCCTATTCCCTGTTTTCAGTAGCCTGCAAGGAGTCATCCAGTGGCAAGTAATGACATGCTGATCCGCCTGGCGCTGCAAGGTGATGCTAGCGGCTGGGTATCTGAAGTAGCTGCAGCGGAAAAGAAATATGGTTCTGCTTTGCAGGGTATGGCCAGGCAATCTGCTCAGATAGAAATATTTGGCAAGCTTCAGAAAGATGCAAAAGCGGCGTCTAGCGAGTTTTTCAGGCTGAAAAAGGAGGCTGAGGGATACCGTACTGCTATCAGTCAGGCTACTGGGCCAACTGCTGATCTTGAGGCCGGTTTGGGCAAGACGGAAAAGGCGCTGGCAAGGGCAGAAAGCCGTATGCGTAAGCAAATATCAGCCTGGCGTGATGTGAAGAAAGAATTGGTATCCGGCGGGGTGGATGTCAGCAATTTGCCGGCTGCGCAAGAGAAAATTCAGAGCAGAGTTCGTGATGTTGGTTTTTCCTCTGTTCGTGAGAAGTCGGTTTCATCCTCGCGTGAGGTATTGGGTGTAACTGATCCGCTGGAAATGCAATCCAAGGTGGAAAAGCTGCAGCTGGCATATGACAGGCTTCTTGCAAGTGGGAAGCTGTCATATCAGGAGCAGGCTAAGGCGGCAGAGCAGCTGCGTGTAAAGCTTGCTGAGCTTCATGGCCAGGCTTCTACGCCTGTTGGTGCAGGTTTCTTGTCTGGTATGCGTGGTGAGGTCGTTGGTGCTGTTGCTGCACTGGTAAGCCTGTCAGCGGCCTTGTATTCGGCATCTAATGTCGTGCTCGATACGGGGGGGCAGTTTGAGACGCTGAAGGTACAGCTGGTCGCGGTTGAGAAGTCCGCAACTCTTGGTACGCATGCATTTGCTGCCATGAAGCAGCTGGCGCTTGATTCGCCGTTTGGCGTAAAGGATTTGACTGGGTCGTATATCCAGCTGCGGAACTTTGGCCTTGATCCCATGGCTGGTTCGTTGCAAGCAATTGTCGATCAGTCTGCAAAGCTGGGTGGTGGTCAGGAGAAGTTGACCAGTATTGGCCTGGCTCTTGGCCAGGCATGGAGTAAGCAGAAGCTGCAGGGTGATGACATCTTGCAGATGATCAATGCTGGCGTTCCTGTGTGGGACTTGTTGGGGAAGGCGCTCAATAAGACCACTGCGGATCTGCAGAAAATGTCCGAGGCTGGCCAGCTAGGTCGGAATGAAATCACTAAGCTGATTCAAGCGATGGAGGCCGACGCAAAAGGTGCTGCAGCTGGTCAGGTTTCCACCTGGCAGGGGGCATTGTCTCAGTTGTCGGATATCTGGGAGCAGTTCAAGGCGCAGCTGGCTGATGCCGGCCTGATGGATGTTGCTAAAGAACAGGTTGCTAAGCTCACTGAGATGATTCGCACGGCAATGGCTGACGGTACTGCGGAGAAAATGGGCCAGCGTATGGCCGATATCATCAGTGCCATGGGAGCTGTTGTTGAGTCAACGGTGGGTTTTATTCGTGAGCATGCTGATGCAATCAAGCTGCTGGCTGGCAGCTATGCTGGCTTAGTGGTTCTGCGGTCGGTTACTGGATGGATTACGGCGATAGGCGGTACGCTTAATGCATTGCGGGTAACGATGTCTGGTCTGAGCACTGTCGGTGCAATTGCTGATGTTGTCTTGGGTGAAAATGCATTGGGGAGATTGGCGGCGGTTGCTGGCCAGATTCGTACGCTTACATTTGAGGTTTCTGCATTTCGTGTTGCTACTGCTGCTGCATTTGGCCTGGCGGGCTTGGCTGTTGTTGCCGGCATCAAGGTGATGTCAGATGAGTTAGATCGATACAATGCCAAGACTGAGCGGGCATTGGCGCTTTCTGCTCAGATAACGGCCAAGATGGTAGCTGGGCGGACCGAGGTTGGCATCAGGACTGATGAGCAGCTGAATGGCATGAGCAAAGAGCAGGTTGCTGAATATGGCGATGACCTAAGGCGCTCGCTTGAGAATAAGCAGCTGATGTTGCAGCGCCGTGCAGAGGCTGTTGCCAATTCTGGTGGCGATGCGTCGAAGGATCAGCAGTCTCGACAGCTGGCCCGTGAAATGCTGGCCTATCAAAAAGCTATGGATGGCTTTTCGGGATATGCGCAGCGAAGGACGGCAGCAGAAGATAGGTTTGGCAAGAATGTGGATGCCATCCGGAACGGTGCGCTTGCCAATTTGGCTGTTGATCTTGCTAAGGAGCAGAAGCTATATGATCGGGCCAATGATGATCTGAAAAAGGCGACTGATGAGCGGATAAAGCATCAGAATGCCTGGGCCAGCAATAAAGCAGTTGATCCAGCTGCAAAAAATGCAGATCCGCAGGGAGTTACTGACTATTACACGAGTCTGAGGAAGGCTGAGGAGCTTTCTCGCAAAGCTGCTGATAGTCAAAAGACGGCCGGGGCAACTGGTCTGGATAGTGATTTCCAGAAGGCTACACGGGATGCCACTGCTGCTGAGGCTGCATTCAGTCGTGTGATGGAGGTTATCAATCAGCTGCGTAGCGCTGGGAAAATCACTGAAGGTGAATTCAAGCTATTCAATGACCAAGCCGGAAAGTCGCAGGATAGTTTAGATGCCGGTCGGGAGCAGGTTGGTAAGGATCAGTTGCAACGGGCTATGGAAAAGGTTGAGGCGCTGAAGCGAGCGGCTGAGGCTGTCAAAAACATGCCGATTGGTTTTGATACTGAGAAGGGTGTTTTTGATCTTGAAAAATTCATGGCGCAGATTGAGGAAAAGGCCCGAGCTCATCCGCTGACTATTCCGGTCAAGTATGTTGGTCCGGATGGTAAGTTGTTGCAAGATGCGCGTGCGGCTGTTGGCTTGACGACGCCCGGCTATGATACGGGTGGCTATACAGGTGATGGCGGTGTTAAAGAGCCTGCTGGCGTTGTGCATCGTGGCGAGTATGTTCAGCCGCAATACCGGATGCGTGAGCCCGGGGCGCTGGAATTCATGCAGGATTTTCATGTGCGAGGGATGAAGGCAGTTCAAGATCGGCGCGGTTATGGTATGGGTGGTTTGGTCGGCGCTGATTTCCCGTCAGTTGCTAGCCATCTGGATATTCCGTCACTGTCATCTTCGCCTGCAGCTATGCCGATGGGTTCGCCGTTAAATCTATATTTCCCTGGTATGTCTGATCCGGTAAAGCTACACGGTTCTAGTGATTCTGTTTCGCAATTGTTAGATGCCGCCCGGAAATTTAATTTAAAACATGGATAGCCCACTTCGGTGGGCTTTTTTATTTGGGGGAAACATGTCGCCTGAGCATTATGTTTATGTGGACGGGTTGGTTATTCCCCTGCTTGCTGGTTTGGAAATATCGCAAACCTATGCAGTGGTTGATGGCGGTAGCAGTATATTTCGTGCGCGCAGTGGTACTGCAAGAAAGCAAACGAATTGGACAAAGCTGAAAACTACCATTTCTGGATCGGGCTGGATGCCGGCTGGTTTGGCGCAGTTGGATCAGTCAATCCCGCATGAGTTGGATTGTATCGTCCCAAGAGTAATAGCTAGTGCGTCGCGGATGATTGCTATTCCATCGTACCGCTTGGATATTTCCCTATGTGGCCATGCAGTGGTTGGCGGTGAGCTGGTCCCGGCTGATGTTTCTGTTTCGGGTGGAGTGGTGACTATATCTGAGGTGGTAGGCGCACAGCAGTATCAGTTGACTTACTGGCCTCGCCTTATGGGTTTTGTGACTGCTTCTAGTTCTGGTAATCCCATGGCAGCTTCTTGGGGGTGGGAGCTAGTATTTGAAGAAAAATAAGGGGATGTAATGATTAATGGCTCAGCTATAAATAGTGCGGCAATCAATGCATCTGCCGGTAGCGAATCCCCTGTATCGAAGGCAGAAAAGATTTCTGTTCCTGTTGTATTGATGGTCACTGCGCTACCTTCTGGCTTTATGTCGGTGCCAATGGGCTTGAATGTATTGCCCGTATCGCTTCCTGCGGAGAGCTGGAATGTTCGGGTACTGGTTGGTGGTGTGGATCTGTCAGATCGGGTGGAAGGCGAGCTGGAGATTGAGGCAGAGGAAGGCGCAGCACGGATTGCATCGGTGGTGCTGAGCCTTGCGGCTGGCGATAGCCTGGCTAGTTTTGGTGGGCAAAGCCTGGTTATCGATGTCCGGCCGATTATTGATAGTGCGTGGGTTCGCCGGTTTACTGGCCGTGTAGTACTGCCCCAGTTCGATTTGGAGTCTGGCCGGGTTGCTCTGCATGCCGCTGATCGTCGGCGTGATTTATTGGCACAATCCAGCCGCTCAGCGCTGGCCGCTATGCTTGGTGGTTATTGGTCCGATCATGTGGGTGGCGAAGCTGCTGACAGCTTGCAGTATGCCGAAGGTCGGCTTGCTACCGTCGCCGGCAGCTTCGATCTGGATGCCTACGGAAATCCGCGGCTTACTGAATGGGCTGGATCTGGCCAGTCTACGACTGTGACTGATGACGATATCAAGGCCAATTCGCTTGAGGTCAAGCCGGTAGCGCTGAGCGATGTCACCAACCTGGTAACCAATGACCAGGTCGGGCTGGGTACGGTTTCGACGACCAGCATTTGCGGGCTGATTCACGATAGTGCGAACGATACCGGCAAATCGACAACAGACAATCTGACTGCTAATACCCGGCCGCTAATCGGCGGAACGGTTGAGCCAGGTGCAACGGTCACCCTGACCATTGGTGGGCAGTCTGTAGTCACCACGGCGTCAGGTTCGGGATATTTTGCGGTACAGCCGCCCTATGCGCTGGCCCTCGGCATACATACCCCGCACATCACGGTGACCAGCAGCTGGACGTGGGAAGCCTGGGGAACCTCATTCACCGTGGTCACCGCTGCCGAGGCGAACGAAGGAGCGGTATCGTCGGCGGCAAGCGAAAAAGTGGCCAGCACTGATTGCACGCTGGAATATCGCTACCCGCGCCTGCACCTGGCAGAAACGGTTTACCAGTGGTCGATGGGAATTTCCTACCCGGAGCTGGTACTCGGCCGCAATGGCCATGCCTTCATTCTCCCGGAGCGGTCGCTGTTTGAGTCGGCCGCTAGCCAGTCCAGCTGGATCGTGGACAAGACGACATACACATCACCGAAACAAGGCAGTGCTGTAGTCGGCTATATCGACCGCAACGGTAATGTGATCAACGGTGCCCCCGGCCCGGCTGCAGATGTCGTCGAAGTGTTGATATTCAAGAACGAGTACACCGGAGCTGCCGAACAGGACCCGCGCTGCGAGGCCGCAACGCTGTGGCTGCATCGTCGCATTGCCCAGCCGGTGACTGAGCGCTGGCGTGTCACAGTATCCGCGCCTGATTCTGTCGCGGCACTCGGCACCCGTAAAACCCAAGGGGCGACGGCCGCCGTGGATGCCACCAGCAGCTTTAATGCCGATGCCTGGGAAAAGGATTTGAAGGTCGATCCGGTCATCAAGGCCAGCACCGATTACACAAGTCTGCCGACTGTTTCACGCGCCGATATCGATGCCGCTTTGGTCTGCCTGGCAGCCAAGGCCCGCCGTCAGATACTGGCCAGCCATCGCGCCAGTCGGGTGACATTCACCACCGTGGCCAGCGCGACGCTGGACCTGTCACAGCGGCTGCAAGTTGACTCGGCCGACCTGCACGCTATCGGTAAGGTTGCCAGGTTTGTCGAGCGCTACGCCATCGACAGCGGCCGGGCCGAGACTGACATCGAGCTGGCGATCAGTGCGCTGGTGGGTGTCGGTACAGCCCAGGATGAGCCGCTGCAAAGTCCAGTCATTACCGGTGCAGCTAATCTGTCGCAGTCGGCCACTGTGCCGGTACCGAGCGCGTGGGAAGGCCAAGGAGACCTGATTGCAGGTACGTCCTGGACTACGGGGGCAACGGGTGACACGACTTCGCAATACCCGCGCTCTGTCGCGCTGACCACTAATGCTATTCACCCCTACATGACCGACCCGATTGATCGCCCGCTGACGTATGCCGTCACTGTGGCCATCCCGGTAGACCCATTTGAACTGAGGTAGCCATGCCGCTCACTTTTGCACTGTATTACGACGCTGCCCGGACCCAGCCAGTCACCCAACTGGCGCTAGCCGGCATTAATGATGCCCAGGCTAGCCCGATACAGCAGCGGCTTTTTGTTGGTCCAGCTGCCGGCAAGCGGGTCATGTCCACGGATGGTCAACCGATCCACCTTTCTGTCGTATCAACCAGCGATGTCCAGCCTGGTGTATTCCGCCTGGCGCTGACACAGCCGGATCTTGCTGGAGCCGTACCTGGTGCGGACTTGTCGCTTGATGCTCAGATGGATGGGATGGTGCAAATCTGGCTGCAAGTAGATTGCTCACAACTCACGACGGGCAGCCATGCTGGCGTGACGCTCACCAGCACAGAGGTGAAAGAGGTAACCCTATGAGCGGAATGACTGAACAAGATGCCCGCACTATTGGCAAGGCGCTGCAGCAGCCGGGAGCATCGGCCAAGCGTTTGCCGGCACTGCCGGCGCGTGGTGGGATTCCCAGCGCCACGGCAACAGGCATGGCCACTCAGACCGCTAGTCCAGCAAGCGGCGGCGAGATTGACTCGCCGTTGACTGAGCAGTCCAGAACGTATTACCCACAGCAATACATCACGACTAGCGATGGCTTGTTTGTCATCGGATACATGCCAGTACAGTCCGTCACGATGAAAGACGCTTCTAAACGAGTCGTGGTTTTTAACTATTCGAAGCCGGAGGCATGATGAATCTGCACAAGAACAATCTCAAGGTAGAGCGAGATGGGATAGCCGCTGCGGTGTGGAATTATTTCCCGGATCGGTTTTTCAGTTTTGTATTCGGTTATGAGCTGGCAGAGGCTGAAAAAGTACGCAGTCAGATGCTGGTGGCCGTTGAGGCGCAAGATGGTTCGGCGCGTGAAGTCATTCGGCTTGATTTTGGGTTGGGTATGACAATTCGTGCTGTAGAGCCGGTCGTTATTTCTGGCGTTGAGGTACAGACTCAGTTTGACTGGTCAGCGCGACCCTGCATGATTTATTCGACACTGACTGCAGGTGAGTTAGGGGTTGATCTGTTCAAGCCGACTGAGAGTTATCAGACAGACATTTTTCCGCGCTCGCCAGTGATGGAGATTGATCTGTCAGTACTTCCAGTCGATGTTGTGCCGTATATTGTGCTACCCAGCAATTCAGCAGTAGCGATGCCGACGTGCAAAATGCGGTTGCGCAATTCTTCTGATACTGCACGAGCTATTACTGGGCAGCTATACAAACAAGATGGCTCATTGGTTGAAATGCCAGTGCTGGGGCGCGGTCATGTCAAAACATGGTATCTGGAGCTGCTGGTGCATTGCCCGGATATTTGGGATGACCTCAGTGATTCGCCGCGATTGATCGTACTGCAGGACGTGCGGCTATGACTCCGCTACGCCAGCCGCTGCCGCTCAAGTTGTCTGGAGCCGCAGGCCATCCCTTCCACGGTCTTGTCGAAGGGGGATATCTAAAACGGCCAGGCCTGGCTGATCGTAGCTATCGACAGCCTAGTACTGCCGTTTCTTTTGTGCTGCGCGTACCGGGCCAGCCAGTAGCAGATCCTCTTGCCGATGTGGCGGCTGGCTATCAGTTTCTTGATCATGCGATGCTGAGCCTCAGCGATGGTGCTATTCAGCTATATGGCAGGCTGTGGCCATGTGAGTGGATAGTAGCGCTGGGTGTTGGTGATGTATGGGGCGTCACTACCGAGCAGGCTGGTATCGTGCTGGTTCCGCTGCGGGGGGGGGACCCAATTCACCTGCCGATGGACTGGGGTGCTGCTGGCCAGCGCTGGACGGGAACCGATAGCATATATACATCGGTCATCGGCCCTCGCGTAGTAGAGGTATCTCAAGCTGGTGAACAGGCCTTGCTGGAGTTCTATCTACGTAATAGAACCGGGGATGTTCTGTATTTCTATCAAGTTACTGTGACGTTGAGCAGGTCCAACGCTAGCGCAATCGTTGCGGAGTTTGCTAGCGTCTATGATCGGCAGGGCTCTGCATTTGCATACCGCCGAATGCTGTTAAGCGTGCGAATGCAGCCGACGTATATACAGTCTGTCATTACTGAGCGTTCTGACTATCAGGTCGGCAATATTTCGTATGCACGTGCAGTCTTGCGCTGGTATGTCGGCGACGTAGATATCGGCGGTTTTACAATGGTGACGAATAAGACCATGGCCGTGGTTGAAGACCTTACCCAGCAGCCGGATGGCCGGTTTGGCCGGGATGATTTACTGTTGTCAGATTACATGATGTTTGAGCAGATCGGGCAATCGGCTGTACTGGTCAAGGGTAAGCGCATCATTGGCCCTGGTGCAGTTGTTGATCATGTATTTGGTGTGGTCGATGCCTTGTCTGGTGTAATCACGCCCTGTCCTGAACAGAGTAGGGGCTATGCCGCTGTGCATCCTGTTTCGCGTGAAATAGCATGGTCGAACCAGTCCATAGCGTGGGTGTGATCCTGCTCTAATAAAATAAACAATTCGTAAAACCCGCTTCGGCGGGTTTTTTTATTTCAGGGCAAAACGATGAAGCAAATTCGTGGAGATACATTTCAGCGGCATGTCAGGTTGGAGTCTGGTCGGCTGAAATCGATGGATGTAATTGAGGTTGATGTATCCGGAAATTGTGCGCGGTTGAAAATTCCAAACCATGGGCTGCCTCCGGTTTGGAGGGTGGCATTCATTGGGGTCAGCCTTCCTGGGCTGACTGCCCGTAATCGCCCACCGTTACCTGGTGATTTTCATCAGGTAACAGCAATAGACGCTGACTGGCTGGAGTTGAGCAATCTATCTGGGGTCGGCTGGCCGGAGTATTCCGGTGGCGCAGTAGTGCAGTTTGGTCAGCCGCTGGATATTTCTGGGGTGCTAGCATCTGCGCGTTTCTGTCGCCCTGGCGGGGCAGTGCTCGCTGTTCCTGCGGTCATTGTGCAGCAGGATGGTGGTTTGCTGGTGACCGTGTCTGCTGATGATACGCGGCAGTGGTTGCCTGGCCCTTTGTTGTTCCAGTTGGTATTGCACTGGCCGGATGGGACTGTGCGAACTGTGCAGGGTAGTTCATTCGAGGTTGTGGAGACCTGACATGGATATGCCGGTTGTTGTTGAAAAGGAGCTGGTCATTACTGCAATTGTTGATGATCCAGCACCTTGTCATGTTGTTGAAGGTATTCCGGGTCCGCCGGGCGCATCGGCGGCTGATGCTTTCGATATGGATATTGAATTGCTGTACCAAATTGCAAAACTCTAGAGGAGATATGTATGTCACTGGCAACACGTATTACCGAGCTGGCTCAGGCTATTGCCGCAGATGTTAAATCACTCAAAGCTGCGCAGGGTAATTTGTCTGTCCTGAATACCACGGCCAAGACCAGTCTGGTTGCAGCGATCAACGAGGTGCTGCAGTTGGCCCAGGCGGCTGGATCTTCGTCCGGTGCGGCAATCAATGATGCCGCAGCTAGTGCAGGCTCGACGTTCTCATCCAGCCATATCATTACATTACTGGCAGACCTGAAGAACCAGATTCTGGGCGGTGCCTCCTCGGCCTTGGACACGCTGGCGGAAATTGAAGCTAGGTTCGGTACTGATGAGACCGCAGTGGCCAATCTGCTCACGGCGGTTGGTAACCGGCTCAGCTTTGCCGATGCCCAGTCACTGACGGCCGCGCAGCAGCTCCAGGCGTGTGCCAATCTGGGTATCGGTGATCCGACAACCGACTTTTTGGCTGCGTACACTGCGGCTAAGGGCTGACTATGCCCTCGATGTCTTCACGAATTGCGTCTGTTTTTACAGCAATCGGTAGCGACATAAAAAGCTTATTCGCTAATAAGCTGGCGACGGATTGTGGGGCTGGGCAAATAGGCTCATTTGCGTTGATGTTCTACTCTAACGCGAATACCCAAATTGTGGCGGGAACCCTCTACTCTGGGGCTAAGCTGTATTACGCGCAGCTCTATACTGCTGGCGCGTCGCAGTCGGTAACGCAGGGGTCAGTGGTCTATTCGATTGTGGGTGTCTCTGCTGTAGGTACTTGGAGAGCCATGCACTCCCTGATTGCGGCACCGGGTAATTTCACGATTTTTTTAGCGCAGAGGGTCGCATGAAGCTTGAATATACAGCGGTAACTGATCTGCAGTGGGCCAATGAATCGCACTCAGCGATAACCATGACTGTAAATTTCAAATCACTTGGAGAGGTCCCTTTTACAGCCTCTCCTGATGATGCGGCGGATCATGGTCGGGAGTTGTTTGCACGAGCAGTTGCGGGTGATTTTGGTAATATTTACCCTGCTGATCAAGATGATGTGAATGACTTAAATAGTCATTCCTTGCGGCAGCTTCTTGATAATGCGCGAATTGCGCTATCTACAAGTGATGCAACATTGCTGCGTTGTTATGAGGTGGGAATTGCATTGCCTGCAGAATGGGTTGCTTATCGTAAGGCGCTGCGCGAGGTAATACGTGCGGGGGTAAATGGGATTGTTATGGAGATTCCGAATCGGCCGTCATATCCAGTTGGAACGTAGGTATCGTAATATTCAGGTGAGTTTATATTTTTAAAATATCCCGCTATTGCGGGTTTTTTCATTTATGGAGGCAGCATGTTGATTATTCTTCGTCGATTTTTTGATAACCGGCTTTTCCTTCTTGTTGTTCCTGCTGTTCTTGGCCTAGTGTGCTTTGATCAAGTATTGGCAGCTACTTGGGGTGCGCTGTTGCTTATTATTCCTGCTGTTGTTGGTTTGGCTTTGCTGCTCAGAAAAATCATGTTTCATGTCGATATGTCGCTTGTCACTGAGTTAGCCATGACAAGCCCTGTCGGTGCGGCGCTGGTTGTCCTGGCTGATCGAATTTTTGTAGCCGCAATCATCATCGGTGCAGTGCTGTGGCTGGGCCGATAGCTGCAAGTGCGCTGGCATTGCTGCCGCTGCTCTCAACGTCGATTCAACAATACTGGCCGGATATACCGGCCAGATCTGTTTTAGCGGCTCAGGTTGAGCAGGAGAGTGGCTGGCGGGCTGCTGCTACGCTTCGGACAAGCCGGGAGATTGGTGCCGGCCTGGGGCAATTTACGCGAGCGTACCGGGCTGATGGCTCGGTTCGCTTTGATGCAGTTGCTGAGCTGGCTTCTGCTCATCCTGAATTGCGGGGTTGGTCGTGGGCGAATGCATATGATCCACACTATCAGTTAGCGGCGGTAGTGCTGAAAAATCGCACATCGTACCGGGCGATAGGCTGGGCGGCATCGCCTGAGGATCGCATGGCGATGATGGATGCCGCTTATAACTCCGGGTTGGGCTCTGTAATAAAGCGCCGGGCAAAGTGCAATGCAATACCTGGTTGTATTCCTGGTCGCTGGTTTGGCCATCTGGAGCGATCTAGTACGCAAAGCAAGTCGCGTGTAGCTGGTTATGGCCAGTCATTCGCAGACATTACAAATACGCACGTCCGGAATGTCATGGTTGTGCGCCGTCCCAAATACAAAATCTACTTCAAAGAATAGGGGTCTTTCATGTCCGGTGATAACCATTGCGCAATGCCCAGCGATGTCGTTGTGCTGCCGCGTGAGCAGTTTTCTGAGTTGCTGGAGGAGGCGGCGAAGCAGGGTGCGGAAAAGGCGCTACGTGAGGCTGGGGTTGATGGTGCAGTTCGCCTGGCAAAGCGTGTAGATGGCATCAGCGACAAGATTATTGCAACGGTTGTTAATAGTCTTGTTATGGGCCTAATGGTTGCAACTTTAACTGGCATTGTTTTGCTATTTAGAGCGAAGGGTGGTTGATATGCGGGCATTTATCGTTGTTGGTGTTATTGCTTCCCTGGTTATCTCTGGAGTATGGCTACGCGGCGCTATAGACCGGCCGGTGATTGCTAGTGCAAAGGCGGATGCCTCTGCGGCGCGTGGTGTAACTACTGCGGTACAGAAGGCGCGGGATGTCGAGTACAAGATTGCTGCAAGTGATGCCGCCGCGAGTGCTGAATATCAGAAAGGATTAGATGATGGAAAAAAAGATCTCGATGGCGCTCTTGCTCGGCTGCGCGCTGCTGTCCGGCTGCGTGACCAGCAGCTCACTGCCGCACGCTCCGGGAATCTGCCCGCAGCTGGCTCCGGCCCCGGCGGACGTGATGGTGAAACGGGAACCGACTTTCTTGCAGCGCATGGAGAAGATGCTGAACGACTCGCTGCCGAGGCCAACGAAGTCGTCAAGCAGCTGAGCGCCTGTCAGGTGATTGTTTCGAATGACCGGAAATTGTTGCAGTAGGAAAAATAAAATCCCCGACTTAATTTAAGCCGGGGATTTTTTATGCTGCGTGGGCTAAAGGCACTGTCGCAAATTTGTCGCAAGTATCTCTATGGGCCAATAAAATCAATGTTTTTCGAGTCTCTCCGCTCGCACCACAACTCAGTTTTTTCTCTGGTAATCCTGCGGTGTATCCGCTTCGTTTTACTCCTGCAGATGCGGTATGCGATAGTCTGCACACTCCTCTTGTTTTGTACTGCGTTGTCTGTATCCGTATTCGTCCCGTGATTGATCTCAATTAGGCGGAGTTCGATGCACAAGTCCACTGTCAATGCGCTGTACACCGACCCGCGGCTGATCGCTGTATACGATGTGCTGAATGCCGGAGAGGCCGATCATCTGTTTTATGCGGAGCGGATTGGTCCTGAGAGCAGGGCTGTCGTTGATATCGGTTGTGGCACAGGCGTGCTTGCGCTGCGCTTGGCGCAACTGGGGCATTCCGTCACAGCTATTGATCCGGCGCCGGCAATGCTAGACCTGGCGCGTGCACGTAGTGGTGCCGGGCAGGTCTGTTGGCGTAGTGGCACGGCGACCGACTTGCCACCTGATACGCGTTTCGATATCGCACTGATGACGGGGCATGCCTTTCAGTGTCTGTTGACGGATGAAGCAGTGCTGCAAACGCTGCTTGCTGTGCGTCGCCGCTTGCGGCCGGGTGGGGTAATGATGTTTGAAAGTCGCAACCCGGTCGGTGCGCCCTGGCAGCGGTGGACGCCCGAGTATTCGCGCCGCATGGTTGAGCTGGCGGATGGTGAACAGCTTGCTGTCTGGCATGTGCTGCAGGATTTCGATGGGGCGTTGCTCAGTTTTGATACTCACTACCATTTTCAGCGTGCCGATGTGCGGCTGCACAGTCAGAGTGTCTTGCGGTTCATGACGCATGCTGCCATTGCCGAGCAGTTGCGGTTGGCCGGTTTTGTGCGAGTGGATTGGTATGGCGACTGGCAAGGCGGGGCACTGACGCCGGCGAGTGCCGAAATGATCGCTATCGCCCGTTGTGACTGAGCTATATGAGCAGGGCGTTTGTGATTGATGTGGAGACGGTGCTTGGCTGTGAGGCGGATATCTGTCGTTCCAAGTCGCATGCTGCCTTAGATGATGGGTGCGGTCTGGCGGCGCGGGTGAACGGCATTGCGCCCGGCGTGTTTGGCAGCATAGAGCGCCTTGTCGGTGGCGGCTAAAAATGTTTGTTCACTGTCGTCCGTCTGCCACTGCGCCAGCCCCAGGCTGACCGTGGCGTGCAGTTCACTGGCTCCGTGTGGTAGTGGCGAGTCGGCAATCGTATTCCGGATGGTCTCGCACAGGATAAAAGCCTGATCCACGCTAGTGTCGGGCAGCAGGATGGCGAACTCTTCACCGCCAATGCGGCATACCAGGTCCTGCGGACGTACGTTGAGCTGCAGCAGGCTGGCGATGTGGCACAGCACTTTGTCGCCGGCATCGTGGCCGTAGTTATCATTGATGCGTTTGAAAAAATCGATATCCAGCATGGCGAGGCAAAATGGGCGCTGGTCCAGACTGTGGCGGTGCTGCAATTGCGCCAGCCTGGCATAAAAGGCGCGTCTGTTGGCCAGGCCGGTCAGCATATCGGTGCTGGCCATTTGCTGGATACGGTTTACCAGTGCATCCGAAAAGTGTTCACCCGCCAGTAGGGCGATGAACAGAATGATGGAGCCCGATAGCAGTACTCCCAGATTCAGTATGCTGATCATGGTGGGGCCGAGCGTCTGTACGGTGAGTGCGGCTGGCCATTGCATGAACTGGAACAAGGAAAACCATCCCAGGCAGATTCCGCAGACGATGGCCATGCCACGTCGATCATTGATGGGGACGATGAGGGGCGCGGTCAGGAAAAACAGCAGGAAATAGAAGTGTGAGCCGAAGAGTGTGCCCTGTCCGCCAAGAATGCCAGTCAGTACCGTGGTTTGGCAGATCAAGCAGGCTTTCCAGTAGTGGGGAGGCTGGCCACAAGTTTGGCGCCAGCGGAACCAGGCGATGCCGGTGGCGGGGATGGGGATTTCCACCAGGCATGAGTGTGCCAGTTCGCGATTGCCCAGCGTGAGAAACAGCAGGTAGTAAAACAGCACCATCAGCAGCACCGAGGCAGGGACGGCATTGGTAATGTACTGCCGTCGCCGCAGCGGGCCGCTCAGTGTGGGGTCTACGCCTGCGGTGATCCATTGCCAGGCCATGGCAAGGGCAATGGGCGGCTTGGTGGCGATCGATTGATGGGGTAGGCCCATGGCGGCTCATCCGGATTATTCATCGTCTGTTTATTCAGCATAGTGAAAAATGCGGAAAGTCGCCGGGCTTGGTTTACTGGTCTGGCAGTGACAGTGCGAGGGGTCCCCGTGATGATGGCTGGCTATTGCTATAGCCCAGTGTGGGCAAGCATTTGCGCCGCGATTCGCCTGCATACAAAAACAGGGTGCATGTTATACTGCGCGTTTTCGCAATGGGATGCGGGCCTGATCGTTGCTGCGTAAGCGCAGCAGGGCTTGCACTTGTAGCCGGGGCTTGTGGCCCCATATAGAGCCGAAGCCTCCCAAGGGTTTCACCTGTTTTCCAAAATACGAAATGTTCGCGCAAAGGCCGAACTCGTATTCAGATGACTAGTTAAGGATTGAACATGCAAGTACAACTGGAAACGTTGAGCAATCTTGAGCGCCGCATGAACATCGCTCTGCCGATGGCTGCCATTGATGCCCAAGTCACCGAGCGCCTGAAGCGCGTGGCACGTACTGCCAAGATTCAAGGTTTCCGCCCGGGCAAGGCTCCGCTGAAAATCGTTGAAGCAAACTACGGCGCCCAAGTGCGTGAAGAAGTGCTGGGCGAACAGGTTCAGCAAGGCTTCTACGGCGCAGTCAGCGAACAGAAGCTGCGTGTTGCCGGCTACCCGCGTTTCGAACCGGTAGCGGCCGAGGGTGATGTCGAGAACTTCAAGTTCGCAGCCACTTTCGAGGTATACCCGGAAGTCAAGGTTGGCGAGCTGGCCGACAAGGAAGTCAAAAAGCCGGCCACTCCGGTGACTGATGTTGAAATCGACAAGACCATCGACATCCTGCGCAAGCAGCGTACCCGTTACAACCGTGTTGAGCGTGCTGCTGCCGAAGGCGACCGCGTGATCATCGATTTCAAGGGCAGCATCGATGGCGTGCTGTTTGATGGCGGTTCTTCCGAGAACTTCCCCTTCGTGCTGGGTCAGGGCCAAATGCTGGCCGACTTCGAAACCGGCGTGACCGGCATGAAGGAAGACGAAGTCAAGAACGTGGAAGTGTCCTTCCCGGCTGACTACCATGGTAAGGATGTTGCCGGCAAAACCGCCGTCTTCGAAATCACCGTGAAGAATGTTGCCGAAGCTACCCTGCCGGAAGTGAACGAAGAGTTCGCCAGGCTGCTGGGCATTGCCGATGGCGATGTAGAAAAAATGCGTGCCGAAATTCGCAAGAACGTCGAGCGCGAAGTGAAGCGTCGTCTGCAGGCTCGCACCAAGGAAGCCGTGATGCAGACCCTGCTGGATGCCACCGAAATCACTCTGCCCAAGGCCTTGGTGCAGCTGGAAATCGGCCGCCTGATCGAGCAGGCTCAGCGTGACATGCAGCAACGCGGCATGAACGTAAAAGACATGCCCTTCCCGCCGGAGCTGTTTGCCCAGCAAGCAGAACGCCGCGTGGCCCTGGGTCTGATCCTGGCTGAAGTGGTTGAATCCAACAAGCTGGAAGCCAAACCGGAACAAGTGAAGGCGATGATCGAAGAGTTCGCCGACAGCTACGAGCATCCGGAAGAAGTCCTGACCTGGTACTACGCCAGCGCCGACCGTCTGGAAGGCCCGACCTCCATGGTGCTGGAAGACAATGTGGTGGAATTTGTTCTGTCCAAGGCCAAGGTTGAAGTAGAAGAATTGTCCTTTGATGCCCTGATGGGTAGCAACGCCTGATAACGACACAAACGGAGTTGGTCGATGAAATCGATGATTGAACCGCAAGGGCTGGGCCTGGTGCCCATGGTGGTGGAGCAGAGTGGTCGTGGCGAACGCGCTTATGACATCTACTCGCGACTGCTGAAGGAGCGTATCGTGTTCCTGGTAGGGCCCGTCACCGACGAATCGGCCAACCTGGTTGTGGCGCAGATGCTGTTCCTCGAGTCGGAAAATCCGGACAAGGACATCTACTTCTACATCAATTCGCCAGGTGGTTCGATCACGGCGGGCATGTCCATCTACGACACGATGAATTTCATCAAGCCGGACATTTCCACGCTGTGTATCGGTCAGGCTGCCAGCATGGGGGCTTTCCTGCTTTCTGCCGGCACTCATGGCAAGCGCTTTGCCCTGACCAATAGCCGGGTGATGATTCACCAGCCGTTGCTGTATGGCGGTGGTCTGAGCGGCCAGGTGACCGATATCGAAATCCATGCCCGCGAGCTGGTGAAGGTAAAGGGCAAGATGAACGAGCTGCTGGCCAAGCATTCCGGCCAGACCATGGAGCGTCTGCAGGCCGATACCGAGCGTGACAATTTTATGTCCGCCGAGGAAGCCCGCGAGTACGGTCTGATTGATAAAGTGCTGACCTCCCGCAAGGATGTTACGGCGTAAGCAGTGGAACTAGCTAATGGCTGATAAAAACAGCAACGAAAAACTTCTGTATTGCTCTTTCTGCGGCAAGAGCCAGCATGAAGTCCAGCGTCTGATCGCCGGTCCCCAGGTATTCATCTGCAATGAATGCGTCGAGCTGTGCAATGACATCATTCGTGAAGAACTGGAAAAGGTGGTTGGCGAAATCGGTGATGCCGCCGGCACTGCCACCGCACTGCCCACTCCGCAGGAAATCCGCGCGGATCTGGATCAGTACATCATTGGCCAGGATTTTGCCAAGAAGACGCTGTCCGTTGCCGTGTACAACCACTACAAGCGGCTGTACACCCCGGCGGGCGACAAGGACGAAGTCGAGCTGGCCAAGAGCAACATCCTGCTGGTAGGTCCTACCGGTTCTGGCAAGACCCTGCTGGCGCAATCGCTGGCGCGACTGCTGGATGTGCCGTTTGTGATTGCTGACGCCACCACGCTGACCGAAGCCGGTTATGTGGGGGAGGATGTCGAGCACATCATCCAGAAGCTGCTGCAGAAGTGCGACTACGATGTAGAAAAAGCCCAGCGTGGCATTGTCTACATCGATGAAATCGACAAGATTTCGCGCAAATCGGAAAACCCGTCCATCACGCGTGACGTGTCGGGCGAAGGTGTGCAGCAGGCATTGCTCAAGCTGATCGAGGGTACGGTGGCTTCCATCCCGCCGCAAGGTGGGCGCAAGCACCCCAACCAGGAATTTATCCAGGTTGATACCACCAATATCCTGTTCATCTGCGGTGGTGCATTCGATGGTCTGGAAAAGATCATCCGTCGTCGCTCGGAAAAGGGCGGTATTGGTTTTGGTGCGGAAGTCAGCTCGCGCGACGACAGCAAGTCGACCTCGGCGCTGTTCAAGGAGGCCGAACCGGAAGATCTCATCCGTTTTGGCCTGATTCCAGAGCTGATCGGCCGTCTGCCGGTAGTGGCTACGCTGGAAGAGCTGGATGAAGAGGCGATGGTCACTATCCTGACTCAGCCGAAGAATGCGCTGATCAAGCAATACCAGCGTCTGTTCCAGATGGAGTCGGTTGAGCTGGAAGTGCGTCCGTCAGCCTTGCGGGTGATCGCCAAGCAGGCGCTGATTCGCAAGACCGGTGCACGTGGTCTGCGTTCGATTCTCGAGCGCGTGCTGCTCGATACCATGTACGAACTGCCGTCCATGGAAAATGTTGAAAAAGTAGTGGTAGATGAAAAGGTTATCGAAAAAGGTGAGAAGCCTTTGTTCATCTATCGCGACAAGGGTGACGAAGTCCAGTCTGCCTGAGCTTTTCAGCTGTGATGGAAAACCGCCCGTCATGGGCGGTTTTTCTTTTGTGTTGTCGCCAAACTGATTTAGTATGGGGTGTTGATTTTCAGCGTGCATGCCCCATCTTTCATGCATTGTTTCACGTACGCAAGGTTAGGTGATATGCCCCAACCCGCAGAACTCCGCGAAGAAACCACATTGCCCTTGCTCCCGCTCCGGGATGTGGTTGTTTTCCCCCATATGGTCATTCCGCTGTTTGTTGGAAGAGCCAAATCGATCCGCGCGCTGGAAAGCGCCATGGATGAAGGCAAGCAGGTGCTGCTGGTCGCTCAGCGTTCGGCCTCCAAGGATGAGCCTGAGGCTGACGATCTTTATGGCATCGGTACCATCGCCTCTGTCCTGCAAATGCTCAAGCTGCCTGATGGTACGGTCAAGGTCCTGGTCGAGGGGCGTCAGCGCGCGCTGATCAGCCAGGTAGCTGAAGATGGTGGCTGCTTTGTCGGCACCATTACCCCGTTGGCCGCGGATGGCGAAGACTCCACCGAGTCCGAAGCCATGCGCCGTGCCCTGCTGGCGCAGTTTGAGCAATACGTCAAACTCAACAAGAAAATTCCGCCGGAGGTTATGACCTCGCTGGCGGGTATCGAGCGTGCCGGTCGCATGGCCGACACGATCGTGGCTCATCTGCCGCTCAAGCTGGAGCAAAAGCAGGAGGTGCTGGAGATGTTCGACGTGCGTGCGCGTCTGGAACACCTGCTGTCCCAGCTGGAGGGTGAGATCGACATTCTGCAGGTAGAAAAGCGCATCCGTGGCCGCGTCAAGCGCCAGATGGAAAAGAGCCAGCGCGAGTATTACCTGAACGAGCAGGTCAAGGCCATCCAGAAAGAACTGGGTGACATTGATGAAGTCAGTGACCTGGACGAGCTGGAAAAGAAAATCCGCCTGGCTGGCATGCCCAAGGAAGCCAAGGACAAGGTCAGTGCCGAGCTGAAAAAGCTCAAGATGATGTCGCCGATGTCGGCTGAAGCCACTGTGGTGCGCAACTACATCGACACCTTGCTGGAACTGCCTTGGAAGAAGAAGACCAAGATCAACAAGGATGTCGGTAATGCCGAGGCTGTACTGGATGAGGATCACTTTGGCCTGGAAAAGGTCAAGGAGCGCATTCTCGAATATCTGGCAGTGCAGCAGCGCGTTGACAAGCTCAAAGCGCCTATTCTCTGCCTGGTAGGCCCGCCGGGCGTGGGCAAGACCTCGCTGGGGCAGTCGATTGCCCGTGCCACCAACCGCAAGTTTGTGCGCATGGCGCTCGGTGGCGTGCGTGATGAGTCGGAAATTCGTGGTCATCGCCGTACCTATATTGGCTCCATGCCCGGCAAGGTATTGCAGAACATGAGCAAGGTCGGCGTGAAGAATCCGCTGTTCCTGTTGGATGAGGTAGACAAGATGGGGGCCGATTTCCGTGGCGACCCTTCATCCGCCTTGCTGGAAGTGCTGGATCCGGAGCAGAATCACTCCTTTGTCGATCACTACGCCGAGGTTGAGTACGACTTGTCGGATGTCATGTTCGTGGCTACCGCCAATTCGCTGAACATTCCGCACGCTCTGCTGGACCGGATGGAAATCATTCGCCTGGCTGGTTATACCGAGGACGAAAAGGTCAATATTGCCCTGAAGTACTTGGTGCCCAAGCAGATCAAGGCGAACGGCGTGCAGGAAGGTGAGCTGGTGCTGCAGGAGTCGGCCTTGCGCGACATCGTGCGCTATTACACCCGTGAAGCGGGTGTGCGCAGCCTGGATCGCGAGATTGCCAAGATCTGCCGCAAAGTGGTGACCGGTACCTTGCTGGGCAAGAACAAGGCTGCCAAGGTTACGGTCAATGCCAAGAACCTGGACAAGTATCTGGGTGTGCACCGCTTTGATTATGGTGTGGCCGAGCAGGAAAACCGCATTGGCCAGGTCACCGGTCTGGCGTGGACCGAGGTGGGTGGCGAATTGCTGACCATCGAGGCTGTATCGCTGCCAGGCAAGGGCAATATCATCCGTACCGGCCAGCTGGGCGAGGTGATGCAGGAGTCGATTACTGCGGCAATGAGTGTGGTGCGCAGTCGTTCGCGCGCTTTGGGAATCAAACCTGATTTCCATGAAAAACATGACATGCACATTCATGTGCCGGAAGGTGCCACTCCCAAGGATGGTCCGAGTGCAGGTATCGCCATGACGACCGCGATAGTTTCCGTTCTGGCGGGAATTCCGGTACGCTCTGACGTTGCCATGACGGGTGAAATCACCTTGCGCGGCGAGGTTCTGCCGATTGGTGGCCTGAAGGAAAAACTGCTTGCTGCGCATCGCGGCGGGATCAAGCATGTGCTTATCCCGCATGGCAATGCCAAGGATCTGGTGGATATCCCCACCAACATCAAGCAGAAGCTGGAGATTCATCCTGTGAAGTGGATCGACGAGGTACTGGCTCTGGCGCTGGAGCGTCAGCCGGAGCCTTTGCCTGAAGAAGCCAAGCCGGACGAGTTGCACCCGGCGCCGGAAGGCGCAGCTGGTGTATCCGTAATGACGCATTAAAAATCAGTATGTTGCAGCAGTAGTGAATTTACCGGGCCGCTAGCGCTTTCCAGCAGGGTTTGCGAAATGGCAATATTCCGCTGGAAGCCGCTTGACACAAGGATTTTAGCCTTGCTATAAAGCAAGCGGTTTTTATCCGAATTACGTAGACCGAAGAACGACGAAAGGGGACTTACGTGAACAAGTCTGAACTGATTGATGCAATCGCCGCTGAAGCCGATATTTCCAAAGCTGCAGCTGCCAAGGCACTGGATGGTATGGTTGCCGCTGTTACCGATGCTCTGAAAAAGGGCGACACCGTGACTTTGGTAGGTTTTGGTACATTCTATGTTGGCGAGCGCGCTGAACGCAGCGGTCGCAACCCGAAGACTGGCGAAACCATCAAGATCCCGGCTGCACGTTCTCCGAAGTTCCGTGCTGGCAAAGCACTGAAAGACGCGCTATAATTTGCAACCTTGTCGTTAGCGATAACGGCGAGGTTTTATAGCGGGCGTTTAGCTCAGTTGGTAGAGCGTCTGCCTTACAAGCAGAATGTCGGCGGTTCGACTCCGTCAACGCCCACCAAAGTTTGGAGTGGTAGTTCAGTTGGTTAGAATACCGGCCTGTCACGCCGGGGGTCGCGGGTTCGAGTCCCGTCCACTCCGCCAGAATCTACAGAAAAGGTGAACGTATTCAGTCGTTCACCTTTTTTTTTACCAATGGGGTGGCTTGCGCCGATATCGCCATGTTCGATTTTGTTCAGAATAATAAAATTGCCATTCAAGTCATTCTGGGTGCGGTAGCGCTGACTTTTGTCGGCTTTGGTGTGGGTAGCTACTCCTCCGCCGTGGAAGACCCTTACCTGGCCAAGGTTGGCTCGGCCAAGATCTACAAACGTGATCTGGACCGGGTCCTGGAAGGTCAGCCCAGCGATGCGGCGACCCGTCAGCAAGCCATGGACGACCTGATCCGCCAGAACCTGCTGCTGGCTGCCGCGCATGATGGTGGTGCCGTGGTTACGCCGGAGCAATTGCGCAAGGCCATTGCCGGCATTGCCGAACTGCAGGAAAACGGCCAATTCAGTGCCTCCCGTTACAAAGAATTCCTTGCCGCGCGCAATATGTCGCCGGAGGCTTTTGAAGCCAAGATCAGCCGCGACATCATGTTGCAAAACCAGATCAATAACTTTGCCGGCACCGGGTTTGTTTCGCGCAGCATGGTGGAGCGTCTGGGCAGCCTGATGGCAGAAGAGCGCCAGGTTCGCTTGCTGCTGCTCAAGCCTGCCGATTTTGCGGCCCAGGTTAAGACGGATGATAAGGCGCTGCAGGCATTCTACGATGCCAATGCCAAGCGCTTCCGCAGTGCCGAGGCGGTCAAGCTCGACTACGTGTTGCTGTCGCCGCAAGCTGTGGCTGCGGGATTGACGGTGAGTGATGCCGAGGTCAAGCAGTATTACGAACAGCACAAGGCTGATCTGTCAGGCGAAGAGCGCCGTGCCTCACACATCCTGCTGACTGTCCCCAAGGATGCCAAGCCGGCAGACAAGGCCAAGGTCAAGGCAGAAGCTGACGCCTTGCTCAAGCAATTGCGTGCGGATCCCGGCAAGTTTGCCGAGCTGGCCAAAACCCGCTCGCAAGACCCCGGCTCCGCTGCCAATGGTGGCGATCTGGGTTTCTTCGCCCATGGTGTGATGGTGAAGCCGTTTGATGATGTGGTATTCCGCATGCAACCGGGCAAGATCAGCGAAGTGGTGGAAACTGAATTCGGTTATCACATCATCAAGCTGGATGAGGTCAAGCAGCCTGATTTTGCTGCGGTGAGAACTGCGGTTGAAGCCAAGCTCAAGCAGCAGAAGGCTGCTGGCCAGTTGCGCAGCATGTCGGACAAGCTGGCCGAAGTGGCTTACCAGCAAGCGGACTCGCTCAAGGGTGTGCAAGATGCTCTGAAGCTTGAGGTCAAACACTCTGACTGGCTGTCTCGTGACAAGAAATCTGCCGATCCGGTATTGGCCAATGCCAAGGTGCTGGATGCAGCTTTCAGTGATGATGTGCTGAAGAAGAAGCACAATAGCGAGCCAGTAGATGTTGGTGGTGGCAACCTGTTGGTGGTGCGTGTGGCTGATCACCAGCCGGCACGTCAGCAAGCGCTGGCTGAGGTTCGTGAGCTGATCAAGGCTGAACTGATTGCGACCGAAGGTGCCAAGCTCGCGGAAAAGCAGGGGCAGGCTTTGCTGGCTCAACTGAAGGCCGGCAAGGCAGTGGATGCGCCCAAGTGGGGTGAGCTGCAGGCTGTGTCCCGCCGTAATCCGGGTGGGATGCCGACTGCCGATGTGCGGGCAGTGTTTGCAGCCGCTGCTAGCACGCTGCCTGCGTTTGCCGGTAGCAAGCATGATAACGGTGACTATGCCATCTACCAGATTGCCAGTGTCGCTGCTGGGGCTGCTGTGAGTGATGCAGAACGCACCCAGTTGGCTGCGGCGATGGAACAGATGACCGCCCGCAATCAGTTGGGCAGTTATCTGGAAACCTTGCGCCAGAAGTATCCGATCAAGCTGGGTAAGCAACAGCTGAATGATCAGAGCGAGCAGTAACAGGCTTACGAAAAAGCCGACCTTATGGTCGGCTTTTTTTGTTTGCCCCGACCGTGCCGGGGGCAATAAAAAAGGGCCGTAAGGCCCTTGCTTGGAACTCAAGTCTGCTTAGGCAGCGAAGTTCTTGGCAGCAAAATCCCAGTTCACCAGCTTCCAGAAGCTGTCCAGGTAGTTCGGACGGCTATTGCGGTAGTCGATGTAGTAGGCGTGTTCCCATACATCACAGGTCAGCAGCGGGGTTTTGTCGGTGGTCAGCGGGGTGGCGGCATTGCTGGTGGAAACCAGGTCGAGCGAGCCATCGCTGTTCTTGACCAGCCAGGCCCAGCCGGAGCCAAAGGTGCCAACGGCAGTCTGGGTAAAGGCCTTCTTGAATTCTTCGAAGGAACCCCATTTGGCGTTGATGGCATCAGCCAGTGCGCCGGTCGGTTCGCCACCGGCATTGGGAGCCAGGCCGAACCAGTAGAAAGTGTGGTTCCACACCTGAGCAGCGTTATTGAAAATGCCACCGGAGGATTTCTTGACGATTTCTTCCAGCGAAGCGTTTTCGAACTCGCTACCCTTGATCAGGTTGTTCAGGTTGGTAATGTAGGTCTGATGATGCTTGCCGTAGTGGAATTCCAGAGTTTCCTTGGAGATGTGGGGGGCCAGCGCATCCAGTGCGTATGGCAGTTCCGGCAGTTTGTGTTCCATCATGCTCTCCTTGTTGAGAATTGGGCTTGCAGAATTGCGTAAGCCGAATCTAGCGGAATGCTGTATGCCCAAGTGTACTGGAATCGCCTGTTAATCGCCAATAGTTGACTAAATAAGTAAAGTAAGAAAATGAATAAGTCATTTGACGTCATCGTACTGGGAGCCGGGGCTGCCGGCATGATGTGTGCTGCTGTCGCCGGCCAGAATGGACGGCAGGTTCTGCTGCTGGATCATGCCCAAAAGCTGGCGGAGAAAATCCGTATCTCTGGCGGTGGGCGCTGCAACTTCACCAATAATGCGGCCCGGCCCGATTGCTATCTGTCAGAAAATGCCCATTTCTGCCGCTCTGCGCTGGCACAGTTTGGCCCGCGTGATTTTCTGGTAATGGTGGAAACACACGGTATTGCCTACCACGAGAAAAAGCTGGGTCAGCTATTTTGTGATGACTCCAGCCAGCAAATCATCGACATGCTGGATGCCGAGTGCCGTCAGGGCGGGGTGGAGCGTCACATGGGTGTCACCGTGACGGCGGTGAGCGCAGGGATGACTGGTGGCTTTGTGCTGGATACCTCGCTGGGCTGCTTTGAAGCGCGTTCACTGGTGGTGGCTACCGGTGGTTTATCCATCCCGCAGATTGGTGCTTCGCCACTGGGCTATCGCATTGCCGAGCAGTTCGGCTTGCCGGTAACCAGCCTGAGCCCGGCCTTGGTGCCGCTGACTTTTCATGTGGAAGATGCCGAAGCCTTTGCTCCCCTGGCCGGGGTGTCGCTGGATGTGGAAGTGCGTGCTGGCAAGGGCCGCTTCCGTGAGCAGGTGCTGTTTACCCATAAGGGGCTCTCAGGTCCGGTCATCTTGCAGATTTCCTCGTATTGGGAACCCGGCATGGATGTGGTGATCAACCTGTTGCCCGATTGCGATGGACTGGCTTTTCTGGAGGAGCGGCAGGGTAGCGAGCAGCTGCTCAGCAATGCGTTAGCGGAGTTGGGCTGGCCCAAGCGCTTTGCCGAGGCCTGGCTGGCGCGGCAGGGCTGCCATGTACGGCTGAAAGAGCTGACACCCAAGAAGCGCGTGCAACTGGCCGAGCAGCTACACCACTGGCGCATCAAGCCTAACGGCACCCAGGGTTACAAGAAGGCAGAAGTCACGCGCGGTGGCGTATCGACCAAGGCTCTGTCCTCCAAGACCATGGAGGCGCGCGCGGTTCCTGGTTTGTATTTTATCGGCGAGGTGGTGGATGTCACCGGCTGGCTGGGGGGATATAACTTTCAGTGGGCGTGGTCATCCGGCTATGTGGCGGGTAAAAACTGCTAGAATTGCCACCTGATTCCCTGCTGTTGCCTGTAGCACATTTCATTGAGTCTCCATGACCGAACAGTACGAAAATTTTGACGGCGCCATGGCGTCCTTGCGCACCCCGCCGCACTCCACTGAAGCAGAGCAGTCGGTGCTGGGTGGCCTGATGCTGGACAACAGCGCTTTCGACAAGATTGCCGATGTGGTATCAGAGGCCGATTTTTATCGCCATGACCACAAACTGATTTTCAAGCACATTGCCCGCCTGATCGAGCTGGGCCGCCCGGCCGACGTGGTGACGGTGTCCGAAGTGCTGGACAAGAATGCCGAGCTGGCTGACATCGGTGGCCTGTCCTACCTGGCCACGCTGGCGCAGAATACGCCATCCGCCGCCAATATCCGCCGCTATGCCGAAATCGTGCGTGAGCGCTCCATCATGCGCCAGCTGGCAGTGGTTGGGGCGGAGATCGCCGAGTCGGCCTATGCACCGCTGGGGCGCGATGCGGCCCAACTGCTGGACGAGGCCGAGGGCAAGGTGTTCCAGATTGCCGAATCGACGGCCAAGTCCAAGCAGGGCTTTCTGGAAATGCCCGGCCTGTTGAAGGAAGTGGTCGAGCGTATCGACATGCTGTACAGCCGTGATAATCCGGACGAAGTGACCGGCATTCCCACCGGCTTTATCGATCTGGATGCCAAAACATCCGGCCTGCAGCCGGGAGACCTGGTGATTGTGGCTGGTCGTCCGTCCATGGGTAAAACCGCCTTCTCCATGAATATCGCCGAGCATGTGGCGGTGGAGTACAAGGCACCCGTGGCCGTGTTCTCCATGGAAATGGGCGGGGCACAGCTGGTGATGCGTATGCTGGGCTCGGTGGGCCGGCTGGATCAGCATGTGTTGCGTACCGGCAAGCTGGGCGACGAAGACTGGCAAAAGCTCACCTACGCTATCGGCAAGCTATCCGAGGCACCGATGTATATCGACGAAACGCCGGCATTGACCGCACTGGAGCTGCGCGCGCGGGCGCGGCGTCTGGCCCGCCAGCATGGCGGCAAGCTGGGCCTGATCGTGATCGACTATTTGCAGCTGATGTCGGGTTCTGGCCGTGGCGACAACCGTACGGCGGAGTTGGGTGAAATTTCGCGTGGACTGAAAGGCCTGGCCAAAGAGTTGCAAGTACCGGTGATTGCCCTGTCGCAGCTGTCGCGTGCGGTGGAACAGCGCCCCAACAAGCGACCGATGATGTCCGACTTGCGTGAATCCGGTGCCATTGAGCAGGATGCCGACATCATCATCTTCATGTATCGCGAAGAATACTACAGCCCGGAAAATGCCGAGGTAAAAGGCATGGCCGAGGCGATTATTGGTAAGCATCGTAACGGCCCCACCGGTGCCGTGCGGCTGGCCTTTGTCGGCAAGCATGCAAAGTTTGAAAACGCGGCCACGCTGGGCATCAGTGGCTGGGCCGATAGTGATGGTTAAGCTGTGAGGTGGCAGTGCGCTGTGTAGGCAGCGGTCTGCCCAACCTTGGAAAGGAAACGCATGAGTTTTTTCGACAAGCATGTTTTTGTCTGCTGCAATCAGCGGGCTGCCGGCGAGGATTGTTGCAATAATCACGGCTCCAGTGAGTTGCTGTCGTATATGAAAGACAAGGTAAAGGCGCTGGGCCTGGCGGGTGACGGCAAGATTCGTGTCAACAAGGCGGGCTGCCTGGGGCGCTGTGATCAGGGGCCGGTCATGGTGGTTTATCCGCAAGAGACTTGGTACACCTTTGTCGATCGAGAGGATATTGACGAAATCGTCGATGAACACATGGTGGCTGGCCGCATTGTGGAAAGGCTGAAAGTCTGATGCTGAAGGCGCAAAACAAGCTTGTCATCGCCGGACCTGCCGGTGCGCTGGAAACCATCGTGGTATCGCCACCGGGGCTGGCCAGTGGTATCGCCGTGATCTGCCATCCCAACCCACTGCAAGGCGGGACCAATACCAACAAAGTGGTGCAGACGGCCGCCAAGGCGCTATCCCAATTGGGGTATGTCTGCTATTGCCCCAATCTGCGTGGTGTCGGGGCAAGTGAAGGCCTGCATGATCACGGCCTGGGTGAGGTGGATGATGTGCTGGCGGTGGTGGCCCATGCCCGTAGCGAGCAGGGTGATCTGCCGCTGGCATTGGCCGGTTTCTCGTTTGGTGGTTTTGTGGCAGCCCGTACCCGGGCGGTGATTGAAGCTGACAAATTGCTGCTGATGGGCGTGGCAGTGGGCAAGTATGAAATCCCCACGCCAGCGGTACCAAACGACACCTTGGTGATTCACGGTGAAGAGGACGAAGTCATTCCGCTGTCAGCCGTACTTGACTGGGCCAGGCCGCAGGATTTGCCGGTGCTGGTTTTCCCGGGTGCAGGGCATTTCTTCCACGGCAAGTTGATCAAGTTGGCGCAGATGATTCAGCGTTGCTGGTGAGTGGGAGTTCAGATAGAAACAGGGCCAGTCACAGGACTGGCCGTTTTTTTGCCTGCGCTCAGCGATGCAATTCGCCGGCAGCTTCTGGCTGGTAGGTTACTTCCAGTACGGTCAGCCTGGTCTGACCGGCCAGTGTGGGCCAGTCTATGCTTTGGCCTTCAGCCAGTCCCAGCAGGGCTGCGCCGATGGGGGCCAGGATGGATACGTGGCCGGCGGTACCATCGGCCTGATTGGGATAAACCAGGGTCAGCAGTTTTTCTTCACCGCTTTGCTCAATCCGTACCCGTGCCGTGCTGTTCATGGTAATGATGCCGGCCGGGATGTTTTCCGGTTCTACCACTTCTGCGCGTTCCAGTTCTGCTTCCAGAGCCGCCAAGGTTGTCTTGTCCTGTGCGGGAAGTCGCTCCATCCAGGCGGCCAGCCTTTCATAGTCCAGGCTGGAAACGATAATGGCCGGTTGGGTTGGCATGGTTTTACTCCTTGTTGATCAATAAAAAGCACAGGATAGCGGGCGCTATCCTGTGCGGGCCGGTGCGTACTGTTGCCGGTTGTTTACTGAAACTTGGAGTGCCGCGGTGCGATAAAGTTGCCAGAGTTAGCCGAGCAGGCTGAGTGCGCTGCGCTGGGAGATATTGGCCTGGCCCTGAATCGCCATGGCCGCTTGGCCGAGTATCTGTTGCTGTACCAACTGTGCGGCCGCTGCGGCGTAATCGGTATCGCTGATGCGACTGTTGGCGGCTTGCGCATTCAGCGATGAGTTCTGCAGATTATTGATGGCAGCGGAGAACTGGTTACTGCTGGCCCCGAGCTGGGTGCGCGAGCTGCTGATGGTGTTCAGATCGGTCTGGATATTGCCTTGAGCCGCCAGTGCGCTGGCCGGGCTGGAAAGGTCGATGGTGCCGGTGGCATTCAAATTGGCATTGTAGCTGTGAAGACCACCACTTGAGGGGCTGGCACTCAGGTTGCTGGTATTTACACTGATCTGGTTGCTACTGTCGCCGTTGGGGCCTGTCTGGAATTGCAGCGCGTTATTACTGCTCAGCAAGGCGCTGCCGTTGTATTGGGTGTTCTGGATGATGGCCGAATTGCTTTGTGTCAGCTGGTCGGCTTGCTGTTGCAAGGATTGTCGGTTGCTGCTGCTCAGTGCGGCATCGCCGGCCTGAATGGCCAGATCCTGCAGCTGCTGGCTATTGTCTTGTAGTTGACTTAGCGCACTGTCGGCGGTTTGAACCATGGAAATACCATCAAGCGCATTGCTGCTGGCTTGGTTGTCTCCACGCACTTGTGCTTCAAGTGATTGCGACAGGGCCGTATTGGCTGCATTGACCGCGGCACTGCTCAACTGGGTGCCGGATGCAAGCTGGGAAAGTGTCTGCTCGGTATTCTTGCGTGATTTGTCGAGCTGGGTTTGGGCGTTGAGTGCGCCGAGATTGCTATTGATGTTCAGCATGGCTAATCCCGATGTAAGTGCTGTCAGATCATCGACTTACTATAGTGCTATCTGTTGATGATTACCAGTTTTTACACGGAAAAACACCCGCCAGTGGCGGGTGTTCTGTGCGCAGTGAATGAGCAGGGACTAGCGTGCGGCAGGTTTGGCCGGTGTGCCGGCTGACTGGGTCAGTATTTCATAGCCAGTTTCGGTCACCAGGATGGTGTGTTCCCATTGCGCGGACAGGCTGCGGTCTTTGGTGGCAACCGTCCAGCCGTCACCCATCATGCGCAGGTGGCGTTTGCCCTGGTTGATCATCGGTTCGATGGTGAAGATCATGCCGGCCTGCAACTCCAGGCCGGTACCGGGGCGGCCGTAGTGGAGAACCTGCGGCTCTTCGTGGAAGCGCTTGCCGATACCATGGCCGCAGAATTCCTGTACCACGCTATAGCCATTGGTTTCGGCGTATTGCTGTACGGCATAGCCGATATCACCCAGTGTGGCGCCTGGCTTGACCTTTTCAATACCGCGCCACATGCATTCATAGGTGATTTTGCACAGACGACGGGCATGTTCGCTGACTTCGCCAACAAAGAACATGCGGCTGGTGTCGCCGTGGTAGCCGTCCTTGATCACGGTGATGTCGATGTTCATGATGTCGCCGTTTTTGAGCGGCTTGTCATTGGGAATGCCATGGCATACCACGCTGTTGATCGAGGTGCAGATGGATTTGGGGTAGGGGTTGTGGCCATCGGGTGCGTAGTTCAGCGGGGCCGGAATGCAGCCTTGCACATTGACCATGTAGTCATGGCATAGCTTATCGATGGCTTCGGTGGTTACGCCCGGTTTGACAAAGGGAGTGATGTAATCGAGTACTTCGGAGGCCAGCTTGCCGGCGATACGCATTTTCTCGATATCGGCGGCTGTTTTCAGTTCAACGCTCATTGTGGTGGTCTTGGTGTGTGCGGCAATGTTCCATTCTAGCAAATGATGAAAAAACGGGCATCCTTGAGGATGCCCGTTTTACAGTTTGTTGCTAAGCGGTGTGCAGCTTAGAACGCAACTTTCAGACCAACACCGAAGGCTTGCGGGTCGTTGCCTGCAGCGAGGGTACCGGTGGTGCCTGATACCGAGGTGTAAACGGCATTGTTGGCAAAGTTGGCAGCTTGCTTGGCTTTGTTGGTGATCTTGGTGTAGTAGCCGAACACTTTGGTGGACTTGGACAGGTTGTAGTCAGCACCCAGGGCCCACTGATGCGCCTTGTAGTCGTCTTCAGTGCCAGCAGCAGCACCCTTCAGGCGACCCAGCGAGCTGTATTCCAGTTTCAGCGTAGCAGCACCAATATCTTGACCAACCGACAGGGTCCAGTCGTCTTGTTTCAGGGTGGTGCCGCCAGTGGTGGCATCGAAGCGGCCAAATTCATAACCGGCACCTACGAAAGTACCCGATGCAAATTTGTAGCTGGTAGCCAATTTGTAGAAGTTGGTGTTCTTGCCGGAGTAAAGGGTCGCGCCCTTGTAATCGCCCTTGTCATTCTGGCGATCCCAGCCGGCAGCAACTTGCAGGCCGCCATTGGTGTAGTTGCCAGCCAGCGACAGACGAGTGGCGTCGGTCGAGCCATTGGTTGCAACGCTGTCCGTGCGGGTTTCATCAACGCCGTAGGATACGCCTAGTTGGAAGCCAGACCAGTTCGGCGAGAAGTAATGAACAGAGTTGGTAAGGCGTGCTTCAGCACGGCTGTAAACACTGGAGGAACCGTTGTTTTCAGCAGTGGTATCGCCAAACAAGTTCAGGCCAATGTTGGTCAGGGTTTTGTACGCGCTGTCGTTTTGGCCTACCAGTACCTTACCGAAATTGGCGTTGTCCAACCCTACAAAGGAGTTACGGGTGGCAAAAGTTGCGCTCTGGTTTTTGTCGTTGGTGCCGCCTTGTTCGAAGTTACGCAGGCTGCTTTCGACTTGCCAGATGGCCTTGGTGCCATTGCCCAGATCTTCGCTGCCTTTGAAGCCGATGCGGGAGTTGTGGTCAACAACACGTGTACGGGATTTGTAATCAGAACTGGAGCCAGCGGTGGCGCCGGTGGCCTTGGTAGATTCGATGCCACTGCTCAGGAAACCATAAATGGTTACATCTGCGTGGGCGGCGAAGGGAACGGCGAACAGGGTTGCAACCAGTGCGGCTAGGCTTTTCTTTTGCATCATCAGTGCTCCATCAGGGGTTTTATGTTCGTTATACGTACTGGTTGTGGCGAATCTCTATGTTTGAGCCGTCCAGCACCTCAGTACTGTCGAAGTTTAACCACAAAATGTGACGCGAATGTTGCAGAAAAGATGCAAAGCTCTGCTGGAAAAAAGCTAACTGTTGTTTTTATGCTAAAAACTTATTGGGATAAACCTCGTCGATTAGTGTGCGGCAATCGACAATTCTTAGGTCATTGTCTTTGGCAAAATCCATCAGGAACTGAAATACTTGCGGGTCGATCTTTTGCAGCTTTTTGTCCACGGCGACGCAGCGCACGCCTTCCAGCAGCATGGGGCGAACATAGGCGTGGTAGGACAGTTTCTGGTCGCCGCCAAAGGAGGCCAGAATGCCGGCCAGGCGCTCTGCCCAGTCGCTGGGGCGGAAAGTGCGGCCTTCGGAGGTAAGCCCCTGGATGACTACTTCATATGGATTGCAGATCATGGTGATGAACCGGAGTGTGCTTTTAAGGTGTGGTCTCTGTATTTATCTATAGCAAAGACAGTGTTGTTGTTTTGGACTGTCTTTGATGCAGGGCAATAGCGGGTTTACCCGCAATTTTACCCGAAAATCAAATGCGCTTGAATGGCGGTAGCGAGGCAAGTAGTTTTTTTCCGTAACTTTGTTTCAGCAGGCGGTTGTCCAGAATGGTGACGCGGCCATAGTCGCGCTCGGTGCGGATCAGTCGGCCCACCGCCTGAATCAGCTTGATTGAGGCCTCCGGCACGGTCAGCTCCACAAATGGGTTGCCTCCGCGTTTTTCAATCCAGCGCGACAGGGTCTTGCCCACCGGATCGTCCGGCATGGCGAAGGGCAGCTTGGCAATGATGACGTGCACGCAGCTCTCTCCCGGCAGGTCCAGACCTTCCGAGAAGGAGTCCAAGCCAAATATCACGCTAGCCTGACCTTGTTTCAGCCTGCTGTGATGGGTTTCCAGCAGCACGCTTTTGGGAATCTCGCCCTGGATCAGCAATTGTGCACGCAGTGCATCGGGCAATTGGCTGGCCACTTCCTGCATTTGCTTGCGCGAGGAGAACAATACCAGTGTGCCGACCGGCTCGCCGGTATCCACCAGCTTGGGCAGCCACTCGACGATTTCGCGGGTGTGGCCTTGCGGGTCTTTCGGACTGGCCAGCATGGGTGGCAGGTACAGTTCACCTTGTTCGGTGAAGTTGAATGGCGAATCCAGTGCCACACAGCTGACTTGTGGCAGCCACTTCAGGCCGGTTTGCGACAGCAGCAAATCAAAAGCACCGAGCGAGCGCAGGGTTGCCGAGGTCAGCACCGCACCGGCGGCGCGGCGCCACAAGGTGGCGGCCAGACTGGCAGCCGCACTGACGGGGGAGGCGGAGAAAATATAGTCGCCCTTGCCCTCCAGGCGACGGGTAATCCATTTAGCAATTGGCGGGGCGGATTCTTCGGTCTGTTTTTCAAACAGGTCCCACACGGCCATGACTTGTTCTGCACGGCCGGTCAGAAAGCCCAGATCAGCCGCTGCCTTGTCGATCTGCGTGGTATCGCTGCCTTTTTCCTTGCGTGCTTCGGTAAGGGCATCGTTGAGCGCCGACAGGTGCTTGAAGATGGCGCGGGCGGCAATCGCCATATTACTGGCTGGTGTTTGCAGGTTTTCTGGCAACTGGCCGTCTTCGAGTAGCCAGGTGGGCTCCATGTTTTCGCTGTTGGCAGCCAGGGCTTGTTCACCGCCCAGCAGCCATAGCCATTCGCCCAATGTTTCCACGCATGCGGTGGCGGCATCCATGGCCTGGGTGGCAATCTCCGATTTTCCGGTCAGGGTTTCCACCCGTGCGGCAATGGGAGCCACCTTGTCCAGCCAGCCAATCGCCTGCGCCAGCGAATGCTCGGCGGAGAACTGGTTGATGGCTTTCTTGGCCAGATGATGTGCCTCGTCGATGCAGTAGTAGCTATCTTCCGGTGCCGGCAGGATGACGCCGCCGCCCATGGAGACATCAGCCAGCATCAGGTCGTGGTTGGCCACGATGACGTCGACGGTTTCCAGCGTGTCGCGTGCCAGATAAAACGGACATTCCGGACGGTTGGGGCAGGCCGCTTTCAGGCAGCCGTGGCGGTCATTGGTGACACGTGCCCACAGGCCGTCGTCGATGATTTCCTGCCAGGTGTCACGGTCGCCATTCCAGCGGCGGTAATAGAACTCATCCGCCATGGCACGCAGGGCTTCAATCTCGCCGGCCTGCGGTTTGCGGTCCCACAGCGTCAGCATGGGATCGGGGGACAGCAACTGGCCCTGGGCGTTTTCTGCGGTCAGGGCATAAATGCGCTGCGGACACAGATAACGGCCACGGCCCTTGGCCAGGGCGAAGGTCAGCGGCAGGCCGCTGTTTTCCACCACGAAGGGCAGGTCGCGGTTGACCAGTTGTTCCTGCAGGGCGACGGTGGCGCTGGTGACCACCAGTTTTTTGCCGCGCGAGCGCGCCATCACCCCGCCGGCCAACAGGTAGGCCAGACTCTTGCCGACCCCGGTGGGGCCTTCGATCACGGCGATGCTTTCGCCTTCACGATTAGGGTAGGCATCCCCCTGTTTATCCAGACTGCGTGACAAGGCATTGGCGATTTCCGCCAGCATGCGGCGTTGGGCCGCGCGCGGGCGAAAGCCGGGCAGATTGTCGGCAAGGGTGCGGTAGTGATCGCGGATGGCGTCTTTTTCAGCATCGTTCAGCATGGCGCGATTGTACCGCAAGCCGGGCACCCGATTCGTGCTAAAGCGTCGCGGATTTTCGTCTGTGCGCAAATGCTGCTATGCAAAATGACGGCTCGGTCAGCTTGTGGATACGATAGCCAAAAAACAATTCAGCCAGAGTGCTCGGCAAAGTCACCTTAAATCCGGGGAAACGGATAGTGACTGATTGGAAAATGCCGACTCTGCATTGCGTACGCATGGACAGACAGACAATAAAGTACGCAGCGTTCTACACACAGGAGAAATCAGTTCATGACACCCGTTAGCCGCGTTCTGGTGGTAAGCGATGATGCAAAGTGGCAGGCCGATGTGCTGGCCGGGCTGGGAGCCGTGGCCGTGCGTCTGGAGAATCCCTACGGTTTGACCTTTATCGGCGCGGCGCGCCTGAAGGAGGCCATGGATGTCATCCGCCGCGATGGCGACATTCAGGCTGTGCTGGTTGACAAGCAGTTGCAGGAAAAGGGCATCAGTCAGGCGGCGGTACAGCTGGCCAACCAGATCAGCGACTTCCGCCCCGAGCTGTCGCTCTATGTATTGCTGGTGGATGACGATGAAAGAGTGCTGGTGGAGAGCCTGGCCAGTCATGCGGTGGATGGTTATTTTTACCGTGACGAGACCGATTACAACGGCTGGTTTCGCATCCTGACGGCCGAGCTGGCAGAAAAATCGGCCACGCCTTTCTATGACAAGCTCAAACAGTATGTGCGCATGGCCAAGGATTCCTGGCATACGCCGGGCCATGCCGGTGGTGATTCGCTCAAGGGCAGCCCGTGGGTAGGGGATTTTTATGATTTTGTCGGCGAGAACATGCTGCGGGCGGATTTGTCGGTTTCGGTGCCCATGCTGGACTCCCTGCTGCATCCCACCGGGGTGATTGCCGAATCACAAAAACTGGCGGCCAAGGCCTTTGGTGCACGCAAGACCTATTTCGCCACCAATGGCACCTCTACCTCCAATAAGGTGATTTTCCAGACCCTGCTGGCCCCGGGCGACAAATTGCTGCTGGATCGCAATTGTCACAAATCGGTACACCACGGGGTGATTCTGTCTGGTGCCTTGCCGGTGTATCTGGATTCCTCCATCAATCGTCAGTACGGCATTTTTGGACCGGTGCCCAAAGCCACCATTTTTGCCGCCATCGAGGCCAATCCGGATGCGCGGGTGCTGATTCTGACCTCCTGCACCTATGATGGTCTGCGCTATGACCTGGTGCCCATCATCGAGGCCGCGCACGAGAAGGGTATCAAGGTGATCGTGGACGAGGCTTGGTATGGCTTTGCCCGTTTCCATCCGGCTTTCCGCCCGACGGCGCTGGAGTCCGGTGCCGACTATGTCACGCAAAGCACGCACAAGATTCTGTCTGCCTTCTCCCAGGCCAGCATGATTCACGTGAATGATCCCGGCTTTGACGAGCATCTGTTCCGGGAAAACTTCAATATGCACACCTCCACCAGTCCGCAGTACAACCTGATTGCCAGCCTGGATGTCGCGCGCAAGCAGGCGGTGACCGAAGGTTATCGCTTGCTCGACCGTACCTTGAAGCTGGCGGAGGAGTTGCGCGACAAGATCAACTCCACTGGCGCATTCCGCGTGCTGGAGCTGGAAGACCTGCTGCCGGAGGACATTCGTGAGGACGGCATTCGGCTGGATCCGACCAAGCTGACGGTGGACATTACCCAGTCCGGGTTTACCACTGACGAGTTGCAGCACGCGCTGTTCGAGCGCTACAACATCCAGGTGGAGAAGTCGACTTTCAGCACCATTACCTTGCTGTTGACCATGGGTACGACGCGCAGCAAGGTCTCGCGGCTGTACGATGCGCTGTTGCGACTGGCCAAGGAGAAGCGGCCGCCGCGTGCGCTGGGTCGCATGCCGGAAATTCCGCGTTTTTCACGGCTGGCCTGCCTGCCACGTGATGCCTTTTATGAAGCGGGCGAACGCCTGCCCTTGCTGGATGATGATGGCCGCCCCAATGCCGAACTGAATGGCCGGGTGTGCTGCGACCAGATTGTGCCTTATCCACCTGGCATCCCGGTTTTGGTGCCAGGGCAGGTGATTGACGACAGTATCCTGTCATACCTGGCGCGTCTGCAAAAGACACAAAAGTCCATAGAAACGCATGGTTTGGCGGAAGATGGTGGGGAAATGTATGTCAGAGTGCTGAAAGATAGGGAGTTATCGCATTTGCCTGACAGATTGTTGTTCAGCTGAGAGCTTGTCAGAACGGCCAAATTCCGATAAATATAACAATTGTCGCAAATATGTAAATTTTGCATCCGTTTGCTACGGGATTGCGACACCAGTTAACTGACTTGAGACCAGCGTGTAGTAATGTGCCATTGCGCATGAAGACACACACCGTGTTCTATGCGCGATGGCCTTTTTTTTTGGAAATCTTACCCATGAAGCCAGTAGGACATTACCTGCAATTCAGCGACCTGAACCACGAGGAATATCGCCACATCTTCGAGCGTGCCAAGGTACTGAAGCGACGACACAGCGAAAAAGAGCTGTATCAGCCGCTGGTTGGCCGCGTAATGTCCATGATCTTCGAGAAGAATTCCACCCGTACCCGGGTCTCCTTTGAAGCGGGCATGGCCCAACTGGGTGGTCATGCCATGTTCCTGGACACCAAGACCTCGCAGCTGGGGCGCGGCGAACCCATCGAAGACACGGCCCGTGTGCTGTCGCGCATGAGCGACATCATCATGATTCGTACCTTCGAGCAATCGCTGGTCGAGCGACTGGCCACGCATTCCAAGGTGCCGGTCATCAATGGCCTGACCAATGAATATCACCCCTGCCAGATTCTGGCCGACATCTTCACCTTCATCGAGCATCGTGGTTCGATCAAGGGCAAGACCGTGGCCTGGATTGGTGACGGCAACAATGTCTGTCGCACCTGGTTGCAGGCGGCCAAGATTCTTGGTTTCAAGCTGAAGGTGGCCACCCCGGTAGGCTATGAGCTGACCGTGCTGGATGGCGAGCATTACGGTCCCGAGCATTTCGAGCCCACCCACAGTGCCGTCAAGGCGGTGGAAGGTGCCGATCTGGTCACCACCGACGTGTTCACCAGCATGGGCTACGAAGCCGAAAGCGCAGCACGGCTGGACGCTTTTGCCAGCTATCAGGTGAATGCCGAGCTGATGAAGCACGCCAAGCCGGATGCGCTGTTCATGCATTGCCTGCCTGCCCATCGCGGCGAGGAAGTGACCGCCGAGGTGATTGACGGCCCACAGAGCGTGGTCTGGGACGAGGCGGAAAACCGCATGCATGCCCAGAAAGCCCTGATCGAATATCTGCTGCTTGGTCATCAGTACAACTGAGCCGGCAGGACAACCCACTAGATTCGCTGGAAAGAAAACGCATCATGTCTGACATCAAAAAAGTAGTACTGGCCTACTCCGGTGGCCTGGATACCTCCGTTATTCTCAAATGGCTGCAAGACGTTTACCACTGTGAAGTGGTGACCTTCACCGCCGACATCGGCCAGGGTGAAGAAGTGGAACCGGCACGCAAGAAGGCCGTTTCCCTGGGCATCAAGCCGGAAAACATCTTCATCGAAGACCTGCGCGAAGAATTCGTGCGCGATTATGTCTATCCGATGTTCCGCGCCAACGCCATCTACGAAGGTGAATACCTGCTGGGTACTTCCATCGCTCGTCCGCTGATCGCCAAGCGCCAGATCGAAATCGCCAATGCTGTAGGTGGCGACGCCGTATCCCACGGTGCTACTGGCAAGGGTAACGACCAAGTGCGTTTCGAGCTGGGCTATTACGCCCTGAAGCCGGACGTCAAGGTGATTGCCCCGTGGCGCGAGTGGGACCTGCTGTCCCGTGAAAAGCTGCTGGCTTATGCCGAAACCCATGGTATCGACATCAGCAAGAAGAAAAACGGTGGCAGCCCGTACTCTATGGATGCCAACCTGCTGCACATCTCCTATGAAGGCACCGTGCTGGAAAACCCGGCAGCGGAGCCGGAAGAAGATATGTGGCTGTGGACTGTCAGCCCGGAGAATGCACCGGATCAGGCCGAATACATCGAGCTGAGCTACGAGAAGGGTGATATCACTGCCATCAATGGCGTGGCCATGACCCCGGCCCAGGTACTGACCGAGCTGAACCGCCTGGGCGGCAAGCATGGCATTGGCCGTCTGGACATCGTGGAAAACCGTTACGTGGGCATGAAGTCCCGTGGCTGCTACGAAACCCCGGGCGGTACCATCATGCTGAAGGCGCACCGTGCCATCGAATCCATCACGCTGGACCGCGAAGTGGCCCACCTGAAGGATGAGCTGATGCCGAAGTATGCCCAGCTGGTTTACACCGGTTACTGGTGGAGCCCGGAGCGTCAGATGCTGCAAGGCCTGATTGATGCTTCGCAAGCTACCGTCAATGGCTGGGTACGCCTGAAGCTGTACAAGGGTAATGTTATCGTGGTGGGCCGCGAATCCAAGACCGATTCGCTGTTCGATCCGAACATCGCCACCTTCGACGAAGACGGTGGCGCTTACAACCACGCTGATGCAGCCGGCTTTATCCGTCTGAATGCCTTGCGCATGCGGATTGCGGCCAACGCCAAGCTCAAGCGCGGCTGATTGTCCGTCTGCTGAAACAGCCGCCTGCGGGCGGCTTTTTCGTTGGCGGCCCACTCTTGTCATCTGCGTAAAAGTTGAGCCGGCAAGGGATGCGGCGTATCGTAGTGGCTTCGTCCGGGATGGCCCGGTGGCAGCGGCGCCGATTCAAGCGCCGGCTGTACTGAGCAGCCGCAACAATGAAGGAATGTCTGGGTGTCTGAAGATCAATTTACCGATATTTCCATGGCCGTGTGTCTGTCAGGGCTGATCATTTTCATGGGTTTCATCATCTGGGACCTTGGCAAGAAATCGCAGGCCGGCAAGATGGGAACGGCGATTCTGTTCCTGGTGCTGGGTTTCGGTGTGTTCGGCTTTATCTTCAAGAACGTGCTGGTGGAATTTCTGGTGCTGAAGTAAGCAGCTTGGAAAATACATAAACGGGTTGGCCAAGGCCAACCCGTTTTGCATGGTGCGCAGTATGGCCGGTCGACTAGCGCGACGGTGCCAGCATCAGCCGCAGGCCCAGCGCGATGAATACGCTGCCGGCAATGCGGTCCAGCCACTGGCTGGCCTTGGGGGTGCGGTTAAGCCAACTGCCGATGGCACCGGCGAAATAACCCAGGCTGCCAAACAGCAGTGCAGCCTGCGCGGTAAAGATCAGCCCCAGAATGGCCGTCTGCCAGCCACTGTGGCCCTGCGCCGGACTGACGAACTGTGGCAGGAAAGCCAGGAAAAACAACACGACCTTGGGGTTGATGGCATTGGCCAGCAGGCCTTTGCGAAAGTGTGCCATCAGTGGGGTATGGTCCGGCGCGCCATTGGCCGCCTGCAGATGGCTGCCATGGCTGCGAATGGCTTGCCAGCCCAGATACACCAGATAGAGGCCGCCGGCTGTTTTCAGCAGGCCGAATGCCATAGGCGAGGCGGCGATCAGTGCGCTGACGCCGATGGCTGCCAAGACGGTATGCGTCAGGCAGCCCAGCGCACAGCCCAGGCCGAAGGCCATGCCCTGGCGTCGCCCTTTGGCAATGCCCAGGCTCAGTACCATCAGATTATCCGGGCCGGGGGAAAGGGTGATCAGCATGGCTGCGGCGGTAAAGGCCGCCAGTTGTTCCGGGGTCACAATCATGGCGATGTTCTCAAGGTAAACCAGACAGCATCATTAAGTATTTTCTGGCAGCGGGCAAGCCGCTTGCTTCGGCGCCGACGGGTGATTTCGCAGCAGCGCATCCCAAAGAAAACGGCCATGCAGGACATGGCCGTTGTTCTTGCTGACATCAGGGTCAGGCGGTCTTGTCCAGCGCATTCTCGATCTCACGGATATGCGCCTGGTGTTTCTGGATACGTTCACCGACCGGTGGCCCCTTGAATTGCTTGCGTACCCCCAGCACAAACCAGAAGAACAGCAAGACCACCAGCAGGGCGATGATCAGATAGAGCACCTTTTGATTGGGTGGCTGTACCCCGACAAACGCCAGGATGGCACCACCGATGGTGGCCAGCACGGCAATCGGCTTGGAGGCAGCGCCCAGGCTGAAGGGGCCTTTGTGGGTCCAGCTTTTGCCTTCAGCAAACAGACCGGCCGTGGTGGGCAGGATGTAGGAAATGTACAGAAATACGGCGGAGCCAGCCGACAGCACAGTAAAGGCATCGCCATACAAGGTGGCGACAATGGCCAGGATGGCGCTGACCCAGATGGCCAGTCCCGGAGTGCGGTGTACGGCATGGACCTGTTTGAGCTGGTGCGAGAAGGGCAGGCCGCCATCACGGGCAAAGGCATACATCATGCGCGAGGTGGAGGTCAGGCAGGCCAGGCCGCACAGATAGTTGACCAGGAAGATGCCGATGCCCAATACCGCCTTCAGTACCGGCGGCAGGCTGCTGAGCAGCAGGTCGAAGAAGCCCATGCCAGCTTTGACGCCAGCCTGCATATTGGGCAGGACCAGCACGAAGGTGCAGATCAGGATGTAGCCGAACAGGGCAGACCACAGCACCGAGCGAATGATGCCCTTGGGCACATTGTGCGCGGCCTGGTGGGTTTCTTCCGAGGTATGCGCCGAGGCGTCGTAGCCGGTAAGGGTGTAGACGGTCAGCAACAGGCCGGACAGGAAGAGCATCAGGCTGCTGTCGGTCTTGGGCCAGGTGCCGCCGTCGGCACCGCTGAAGTTGGTAAAGGTGAACAGGCGCGAGAAATCGAGCGGACCCGGTGCATAAGCCAGCAGCGATACGGTCAGCAGCAGCGCGATGGCAAAGATCAGATAGCCGGACATGTCGGTCAGCCGGGTGGTGAGCTTGATGCCCAGATGATTCAGCCAGGCCTGGCTCAAGGTGATGCCTGCCAGAAACAGCGTTTGCTCTGTCCAGGTGAGCTGGTCAGGATTAATGCCCAGCAGTGGTGCAATCAGGGTTTTGAAGAAGGGATCGTAAACCCCGAAATTGACCGAAGCCACCACGAAGATCAGCCCCAGCAGGTTGATCCAGGCAGTTACCCAGCCCAATCCCTTGCCACCCAGAATGGACGACCAGTGATAGAGCCCGCCGGCAGTGGGGTAGGCCGAGGCGATCTGTGCCATGGCAGCGGCCACGATGCTGGCAAATAGCGCACCCACCGGCCAGCCTATGCCGATGGAGGCACCGCCGCCGGCACTGATGCCCGCCGGAAAGGCCGTGATGCCACCGGCCAGAATGCAGATGATGGAAAAGGAAATGGCGAAGTTGGAAAAGCCGCTCATGCGTCTGGATAGTTCCTGAGCGTAACCCATGCTGTGTAACAGTTTCTCGTCCTCACCCTGCGGTGCGGAGCCGTGCTGATCTCGGTTCATGATGATCCTCTTACATGTGTTGACCTACACTGTATGGAAATGCACTGTGCTGAGACTTCACCCTTTGCTGCGCCAGTAGCGGACGGCGGGCAAAAGCGCGGCCTGCGTCCGGCTTTGCCTGTCGGCTAGCCATACCCATTTGCCTTCTACCCGTGTCTGCTGCGTGGCGCTCTGCGTCCCGTTCGTGCCGGGAATACTCTGGAATGCTTGCCGTTCGTGCTGTCGGCTTTGGAACAGCTAACAAAACCCCTGCTGCTGCGTTGCGCCGCCTTGCCGTACTACTTGTACTGTCTGCAGCGGCGCGCCTTTCCCCAGGGCCGCTACGCTATTTTGTCAGCCGCTCTGAGTGACTGCGTTTGCTGCTCATGCGGACCAACTCATCAAACAGCCCCTGCTGGCTGCTGTCTTCCCGTGCAGATAATTCCGGATGCCACTGCACGGCAATCAATTGCGGAAACCCTTCCACCTCGATGGCCTCGATCACGCCATCGGCTGCCCAGGCCACGGCGTGCACGCCCTGACCCGGCTGGTCGATGGCCTGGTGGTGCCAGGACTTGGTGGCCACTTCGGTGCTGCCCAGCAGGCCTGCCAGGCAGGAGTCGGCAGCCACCCTGACCTGATGCAGGGTGGGGTCGCGCGGGGCTACCCGGTGTTCCACTGTTTCACCCACCACATCCGGCAAGTGCAGGTGCAGTGTCCCGCCCAGTACGGTATTGAGAATCTGCAGGCCACGGCAGATGGCCAGCGTCGGCAGTTTGCGTTGAAGCAGGGAGCGTGCCAGCGCGGTTTCGGTGTGGTCGCGCTCCGGGCTCAGGTTGTAGATGGTGGGGTGGGTGCCACGGTCGAACAGCTCCGGGTCGATGTCGCCGCCACCAATCAGCACCACGCCGTCCAGCGCATCCAGCCAGCTGTCGATGGCAGCATCCCCCACTGGCGGCAGCAGCACCGGCGCACCGCCGGCACGCAAGACGGCATGCACGTAGTCCACCGGAGTGTGATAGCCATACCCCTGGCCAGCGGGGTAGGTGGTCAGGCCGATGAGGGGGGGCTTCATGGCAGTTGGCCTTGCACGGCTGCCAGATAGATGGCGCTGTAGTCGCTGGCGCTCAGCGGCAGCGGATTGCCGCCGTCGCTGGGGTCGGCCTTGGCCATGCGGCCGATCTCACTGGCCTGCTCTGCCGGGATGTTGATCTGGCCCAGGCTGTGCGGAATGCCCAGATCGCTGCGCAGCTGCAGTATCCAGGCGAGGAAACCATCAAAACTGCTGTCGGCCAAGCCGATATAGCGGGCAGCGGCGGCCAGCTTGTCGGCGATGGCCGGACGATTGCGTACCAGCACATAGGGCAGCAGGATGGCATTGGCCAGGCCGTGGTGGGTGTCGAACACCGCACCAATGGGATGCGCCAGTGCATGCACGCCGCCCAGGCCTTTCTGGAAGGCGGTTGCGCCCATGATGGAGGCCGCCAGCATATGTGAGCGGGCCTCGATATGGCTGCCATCGGCATAAGCGGTGGGCAGCCAGTCGTGCACCAGTTTCATGCCTTCCAGCGCCACGCCCTGCGCCAGCGGGTGGTAGTAGGGCGAGCAATAGGCTTCCAGATTGTGCACCAGCGCGTCGATGCCGGTGGCGGCAGTCAGGTGCGGGGGCAGGCCGGCGGTGAGTTCCGGGTCGGCCAGCACCAGTCTGGGCAGCATGGAAGGGTGGAAGATGATGACCTTGCGGTGGTCTTCTTCATCGATGATCAGTGAGGCGCGGCCCACTTCCGAACCGGTGCCGGAGGTGGTCGGCACGGCGATGGTGGGGGCCACGCCGGCCACATTCACCCGCAGCCAGTTGTCGCCGACGTCTTCAAAATCCCACAGCGGGCGGTCCTGGCCCACCATCAGCGCAATGGCCTTGCCCACATCCAGTGCGCTGCCGCCGCCTACCGCAATCACGCCATCGTGCTTGCCCACCTTGTAGGCATTGACGCCGGCGTAGACATCGCGGCCCACCGGGTTGGGGCGCATATCGCTGAACAGCTGTGCTTCCATGCCGGCTGAGGCCAGATAGTCGAGCAATCTGGCCACCAGCGGTAGCCGGGCGAGGCCGGGGTCGGTGACCAGTAGCGGGCGGCGCATGCCCAGTTGCTGGCACAGTGCGGGCAGCTCGCTGGCGCGGCCTGCGCCAAAGCGGATGCTGGTCGGATAGTTCCAGTTACCTTGCAGTTGCATGCTTTACCCCTTTAGATGGAAGGATTTGATACGGGTGAGCTGCTGATAACCCAGCACGGATAGCGAAATGCCGCGGCCGGTGTCCTTGACCCCGGTCCAGGCGAGGGCAGGGTCCAGGTAGTCGCAGCGGTTCATGAACACGGTGCCGGTGGCAATGTCATTCCCCAGCCGGATGGCGGCCTCGCGGTCCTGCGTCCACAGCGAGGCGGTCAGGCCATAGGCGCTGTCATTCATCAGGGCCACGGCCTGCTCATCGGAATCCACCGGCATGATGCCGATGACCGGGCCAAAGCTCTCGTCCCGCATCACGCTCATGCCGTGATGCACATCCACCAGCACCTGCGGGGCCAGATAGGCAGTGCCCGGCGCATCGGCGGCAAAGTGAGCGGCCGGAATCAGCGCCCGCGCCCCGGCGGCCACGGCATCGGCAATCTGGCTGCGCACAAAGCCGGCGGCGCTGGCGCGTACCATGGGGCCGAGATTGGTATTGGTATCCAGCGGATTGCCAAAGCGGTAAGCCCTGGTCAGTTCGACAAATCCATCGACAAAGTCCTGATAGTGGCTGCGATGTACGTAGATGCGTTCGATGCCGCAGCAGGATTGCCCGGAGTTGAAAAATGCACCGTCCACCAGGTTTTCAATGGCGCTGGCCAGGTCGGCATCTTCACGCACATAAGCCGGGTCCTTGCCGCCCAGTTCCAGTCCCACGCCGATAAAGCGCTCACTGGCGGCTTGTTGTACCGCACGGCCACCGGCCACCGAGCCGGTAAAGGCGACAAAGTCGATCTGCGGCGCGGCCACCAGTCGCAGAGTGGCGACATGGTCCAGCTGCAGGCTCTGGAATACCCCGGCAGGCAGACCGGCTGCATCAAAGGCCTGCTGGAACAGTTCGGTCACCAGCGGGGTTTGCGAGGAGTGCTTGAGGATGACGGTATTGCCGGCAGCCAGCGCCGGCACGATGGTGTTGATGGCGGTGAGGAAGGGGTAGTTCCACGGTGCCAGCACCAGTACCGTGCCCAGTGGTTCGTGGCGCAGAAAGCGCTGAAAGCCTTCCTTGGCAGTGGGATGGATGTCGGCCAGCCCTTCCTCGGCAATGGCCAGCATGTGGCGCGCCCGTTCCTCGAGGCCGCGCACTTCGCCGGGCGACTGACTGATGGGGCGGCCAATCTGGCGGGTAATGGCTTCGGCACAGGCGTCCTTGTGCGCCACCAGCCAGTCTACCGCTTTGCCGATCAATGCCTTGCGTTCGGCCAGCGGGGTGTGTCGCCAGCCACGCTGTGCGGCGCTGGCCGCATCGAGAACCGCCTGGGTCTGGCTGGCGCTGGCATAGGGGCGCTCCAGCAGGACGGCACCATCGACGGGGGAGATGACGGAATAGGATGTGCTCATTTAGATGATCTCGAAGTAGCGTTTCAATTCCCAGTCGGTGACATGGCGCTGGAACTCGCGTTCTTCCCACTCGCGGGTGGCCGCAAAGTGGTCGACAAAATCATCACCGAACCAGTCGCGGGCGGCGGCGGAAGCGCGCAGGGCCTGGGCAGCATCCCACAGGGTGCGGTGCAGCTGCAGATGGGCCGGGGCTTCCAGCAGATAGCCATTGGCCGTTACCGGCTCCTCCGGCTCAATCTTGTTTTCTATGCCGTACAGCCCGGCGGCCAGCCCGCTGGCCAGTGCCAGATAGGGGTTGGTATCGGCACCCGGCAGGCGGTATTCCACCCGTTGCGACTTGCTGCTGCCCGGAATGGCGCGAATGGCCACGGTACGGTTGTCCACCCCCCACAGGGCGCTGGTAGGGGCCCAGTAGCCTGGTACCAGTCGGCGGAAACTGTTGACGGTGGGGGCGGCCATGCTCATGAATTGCGGCATCAGTTTTTGAATGCCGCCAATGAAATGGCGCATGGTGTCGCTGATATTGTGTTCGTGGCCGGCCTGATGGAAGGCGCTGTGGCCGTCGCGGTTCTTCAGCGAGATATGGATGTGCCCGCCCTGGCCGGAGTAGTCCTGATGCCACTTGGCCATATAGCAGATCATGCGGCCCTGTTTTTCCGCCAGCACCTTGGAAAAGGTCTTGAAGCAGACCGCGTTGTCGGCAGCGATCATGGCCTTGTCCACCGTCAGTGCGGCTTCCAGTGCGCCGGGGCCGGTTTCTTCGTGAAAGCCTTCTACCGGCATGTTCATCTGCTCGCACAGATCAAGCAGGCCACGGTAGAAGTCGGTATTCACCGAGTTGCGCAATACCGAGTAACCAAAAGCACCGCTGCCCAGCGGCTTGGGGTTCTGGTACAGCTTGTCTTGCAGCGCGGCATTGCTTTCGTCGGTGACCAGGAATTCGTATTCGAAGCCGGCCATCGGCTCGAAGCCCATGGCGCGGGCGCGCTCCACCACCCGGCGCAGCACGCCGCGCGGGCACAGCCCTTCCAGCCGGCCGACTACCTCGCCCTGCACGAAGATCATATTGTCCTCGAGCGGCAGCTCGCGACAGGATTCGGGAAGCAGCCGGATCTGCGCATCGCCATAGCCACGGCCCCAGCCGGTCAGCAGGGTGTTGTCGTACAGCTTGTCGCCCACGTCCCAGCCGAATACCACGTCACAGAAACCGAAGCCGCCCTCCAGCGAGGACAGGAATTTGTCGCGCGACATGTATTTGCCGCACATCACGCCATCAATATCAACCAGGCCAACCTTGATCTGCCGTAGCTGGCGTTCTTCGATCAGGGTCTTCAAATCTGCCATTGTCTTTACATGCCGAGCATCCATGATTGCTCCTTGCGCTGGTGTTGGGTGGGTGGCAGGGTTATTTCTTTTCCTGTTGCGGCTAGTATTGTTCGTTAGAAAATCTGCAATCAAGATAAAAATGTAATAAAAATTAGATTGTGCTGTGCAATGTGGAAGCAATGCCACAATGCCGGTTTGCCACCGCAGACTGCTATCATTGCCGAATGAATGCCGGCTGCGCCTTGTTGCCGGCCATTGATAACAGGCACTTGTCAGCCAGTGCCTGATTGTGGAGAAGCCTGTGAGTAATAGCCGGTCCATCGCGGAAGAACTGCGCGTGCTGTTTGAAACCCTGACCCCGACCGAGCGCAAGGTCGGGCGGGTGCTGCTGGCGAATTACCCGGTGGCCGGGCTGGAAACCATCGCCCAACTGGCGCTGCGGGCAGATGTCAGCGGCCCGACCGTGTTGCGCCTGATCAGCAAGCTGGGCTTCGACAGCTACACGGCCTTTCAGACTGCCTTGCGCGACGAACTGGAAATCCGCTTGCAGTCGCCGCTGGTGCGCCACGACCCGGCCCAGCTGCAGGGTGATAGCGATTTTCTGGTCAGCTATGCGGCGCGCATCACCCAGCTGATGCAGGAGACGGTGGCCCATCTGCCGCGGGTGGAGTTTGATGGCGTGGTGGATGTGCTGGGCGAGCGCAAGAACCGCATCTGGCTGCTGGGCGGCCGGCTGACTGACCCGTTGGCGGCTTATCTGTGTCACCACCTGAAAGTGGTGCGGGCCGACGTGGTGCATCTGCGCGGTGTGCCATCCAGCTGGGCCGACTCGCTGGTCGACATGGGCAAGCACGATGTGCTGGTGATCTTCGACATCCGCCGTTATTGGGATGGTGCCTTGCACATTGCCGAGATGGCGGCGCAGCGCAAGGTCAGTGTCTTGCTGTTTACCGATCAGTGGCTGTCGCCGGTATCGCGTGTGGCGCGCTTTACCCTGGCCGCACATACTGCCGGCCCGTCCGGCTGGGATACCAATACCCCGCTGATGCTGCTGGTGGATGCCGTCATCGCTGCGCTCAATACCCGGCAATGGGCGGCCATCAGCGACCGCCTGCAGGAAGTGGAAGCCATGCGCGCCCGGCTGGGCGAGGGCAGCCGCCGGGCTGACGAGTGACAAGGGCGCGCGCAGCCACTAAAATTGCGCCATTCAGCCTTATCTGCCTTACAGGACTAGTCCCATGCCGTCTTTTGATATTGTTTCCGAAGTCAATAAAGTAGAAGTGCGCAACGCCATCGAGCAGGCCAACAAGGAAGTGTCCACCCGCTACGATTTCAAGGGTAGCGACTCCCGAATCGAGCAGACCGACAAGGAAGTCATCCTGTACGCCGATGCCGAATTCCAGCTGGACCAGGTCAACGACATTCTGGTGAACAAGCTGTCCAAGCGCAGTGTGGATGTGCGCTGCATGGAATACGGCAAGCTGGAAAAGGTCAGCGGCAACAAGGTGAAGAAGGTGCTGACGGTAAAAGAAGGCCTGGAAACCGAAATGGCCAAGAAAATTGTCCGCATCATCAAGGATTCCAAGCTCAAGGTGCAGGCCAGCATCCAGGGTGAATCGGTACGCGTGTCCGGTGCCAAGCGCGATCTCTTGCAGGAATGCATTGCGCTGATGCGCAAGGAAATTGCCGATGACAAGGAAAACGGCATGCCGCTGCAGTTCAATAACTTCCGCGACTAAGCGTGTCCGGCATGTCCATGACGACCGGCCCACTGGGCCGGTTTTGCTTTTGCAGGGCGTCCCTCCTACAATACGGCCCTTGTTGAATAGACAGCAACCTGTGCATTGGAATCAGCATGTTACGCATTACCGAACTCAAACTGCCGCTGGATCACAGCGAACAAGATCTGGCCGCTGCCATTGTGGCCTTTCTGGGCATCAAGCCGGCCGACCTGAAAAGTTATACCGTTTTCAAACGCAGCTATGATGCCCGCCGTGGCGTGATGAGCCTGGCCTACATCATCGACATGGAAGTGGAAGGCGAAGCCAGGTTGCTGGCCCGCTTCAAGGACGATATCCATGTGTTGGCCACGCCGGATACCAGCTATCACTTCGTCACCCAGGCACCGACCACGCTGGCCAAGCGCCCAGTGGTGGTGGGCTTTGGCCCCTGTGGCCTGCTGGCGGCGCTGGTGCTGGCACAAATGGGCTTCAAGCCCATCGTGCTGGAGCGCGGCAAGAAAGTGCGCGAGCGCACCAAGGATACCTGGGGTCTGTGGCGCAAGAATGTGCTGAACCCGGAATCCAATGTGCAGTTTGGTGAAGGCGGTGCCGGTACTTTCTCTGACGGCAAGCTGTACAGCCAGATCAAGGATCCGCGCCATCTGGGTCGCAAGGTGCTGACCGAGTTCGTCAAGGCCGGCGCACCGGAAGAAATCCTGTTCATCGCCAAGCCGCACATCGGCACTTTCCGCCTGGTCAGCATGGTGGAAAAAATGCGGGCGGAAATCGAGTCGCTGGGCGGCGAAATCCGCTTCCAGCAGCGCGTGACCGATCTGCACATCGACAATGGCCATGTCCGTGGCCTGACGCTGGCTGATGGCAGCCAGATTGAGGCCGATCACGTGATTCTGGCGCTGGGCCATAGTGCGCGTGACACCTTCGAAATGCTGCATCAGCGCGGTGTGTTTATGGAAGCCAAGCCCTTCTCGGTGGGCTTCCGTATCGAACACCCGCAAACCTTGATCGACAAGGCGCGTTGGGGCAAGTATGCCGGTCACCCCATTCTGGGGGCGGCTGACTACAAGCTGGTGCATCACGCCAGCAATGGCCGTGCGGTGTACAGCTTCTGCATGTGCCCGGGCGGGCAGGTGGTGGCGGCCACCTCGGAAGAGGGCCGCGTGGTGACCAATGGCATGAGCCAGTACTCGCGTGCCGAGCGCAATGCCAACTCCGGCCTGGTGGTCAGCATCAACCCGGAAGACTATCCGGGTGGTGCCATGGCGGGCATCGCCTTCCAGCGGGCGCTGGAAAGCCACGCCTATGTGCTGGGGGGCAGCACTTACGAAGCACCGGCACAGCTGGTAGGCGACTTCCTGGCCGGGCGGGCCTCCACGGCGGTGGGTTCGGTCGAGCCTTCCTATCAGCCCGGTGTGCATTGGACAGACCTGGCCACTGCGTTGCCGGATTTTGCCATTGCGGCGATGCGCGAGGCGCTGCCGGAATTCGGCAAGAAAATCCGTGGCTACGACATGCACGACGCCGTGCTGACCGGGGTGGAAACCCGTACCAGCTCGCCGCTGCGCATTACCCGTGGTGAAGACCTGCAAAGCCTGAATGTGAAGGGCCTGTATCCGGCCGGCGAAGGTGCCGGTTACGCTGGCGGCATCCTGTCGGCCGGGGTGGACGGGATTCGCGTGGCCGAGGCACTGGCGCTGGAGATGAGCAGCCAGGGCTGATGCTGAGCGGATGAAAAGCAAAAAAGGCGCTCGGTCAGGAGCGCCTTTTTTTTGCTGCAGCGGGTGTTTACAGCTTGATCAGCGTGCTCTTCAGCTCGCTGTACTTTTCCAGTGCGTGCAGCGATTTGTCGCGACCATTGCCAGACTGCTTGAAGCCGCCGAAGGGGAAGTTCATGTCGCCGCCTTCGTCGTAGCAGTTTACCCATACGGTGCCGGCGCGTAGGCGGCGTGATACCTGATGGGCGGTGCTGACATTGGAGGTCCACACCGCAGCGGCCAGGCCGTATTCGGTATCGTTGGCGATGCTGACGGCTTCGTCCAGTGTGTCGAAGGTGATGACCGACAGCACCGGCCCAAAGATTTCCTCGCGGCAGGTGGTCATGTCCGGGCGCTGGCAATCAAAGGCGGTCGGTTCGATGAACAGGCCCTTGTCAGTGTGGGCAGCCTTGCCGCCGCAGATCAGGCCGGCGCCTTCGCTCAGTCCCTTGTCGACATAGGACAGCACCTTGTCGTACTGGATCTTGTCAACGATGGCACCCATGCTGGTGGCCGGGTCCAGCGGATCGCCTGGGAACCAGCCCTGGGCGGCCTTCTTGAACTCGGCCAGGAAGGCCTCTTTCACGCTGCGTTGTACCAGCACGCGCGAGCCGGCCGTGCACATTTCGCCCATATTGAAGAAAATGGCGCCGGCAGCGGTACGGGCGGCCTTGGCAATGTCCGGGCAGTCTTCCAGCACGATATTGGGCGACTTGCCACCCAGCTCCAGCCAGACGCGCTTGAGGTTGGATTGCGCGGCATAGCCGGCAATCAGCTTGCCCACGCCGGTGGAGCCGGTAAAAGCTAGGCAGTCCACATCCATGTGCAGGGCCAGCGCCTTGCCGACGTCACCCGCGCCGGGCAGTACCTGGAAAATACCGTCCGGGATGCCGGCATCCTTGGCCAGTTGTGCCAGGCGAATGGCGGTCAGCGGGGATTTTTCCGACGGCTTGACGATGACGGCATTGCCGGCCGCCAGGGCAGGGCCGAATTTCCAGCTCGCCATCAGGATGGGGAAGTTCCACGGCACCACGGCCGCCACCACGCCAATGGCTTCACGGGTGATCAGGCCCACCAGCTTGGGGTCGACCGGAGCCACTTCGCCACCGATCTTGTCGATGGCCTCGGCAAACCATTCCACACAGTAAGCCGCGCCCGGCACATCCACCGTGGTGGAGTCGCCAATCGGCTTGCCCATGTCCAGCGTTTCCAGCAGGGCCAACTCGTCGCCATGCTGGCGGATCAGCGCGGCAAAGCGTTTCAGAATGCTGCCGCGAGCCAGCGGGGCCAGCTCCGACCACTTGCCGGAATCAAAGGCGGCGCGTGCAGCGGTCACGGCTGCGTTCACTTCAGCCTCGCCGCAGCAGGCGATGTCGGCCAGTTTCTGACCATTGGCCGGATTGACGCAATCGAAGGTCTTGCCATCGGCGGCGCTGGTATAAGCACCGTTGATGAAGGCCCGGCCTTCGATATTGAGTTGTGCAGCAAGCTGTTTCCACTCTGCATGGGTACGCGCCATGGGTCTTCTCCTGATATTTATGTAAGTTGATTCCGGTTGCTCGTTGCTGGCTACCGTCAATCAGAATGTGGGCGGCGAGCTGGCACTGACCATTTCACAGATTTCGCTGCCGATGTTGCGAAAGCGATGCGGCAGCTTGCTGTCGAAATAGTAAGAGTCGCCCGGACCCAGAATGCGGGTTTCGTTGTTGACCGTGATTTCAATCGAACCGGCAATGATGACGCCACCCTCCTGGCCCTCATGCATCAGCATGTCGGGGCCAGTGTCGGCGCCCGGTTCGTAGTGCTCTTTCAGAATGGCGATATCACGCCGTTCATGTGCGGTGCCGATCAGCAGCAGCCTGATTTGATCATTGCCCAGATTGGGAAGTTCTTTTGCCTGATAGAACACGCGCGGCTGTTGCGGCTCTACATCAAAAGTGAAAAATTCCGCCAGGGTCATCGGCAGACCTTCCAGTACCTTCTTCAAGGAGCTGATCGACGGGCTGACGCGATTCTGCTCGATCAGGGAGATCGTGCCGTTGGTGACGCCTGCCCGCTTGGCAAGTTCGCGTTGTGACAGACCAAACCGGTCTCTGACCACTCTCAATCGTGCTCCTACATCCATCTGGCTGCTTCCATCTATGTTAATAATTTTAGACGTTCCATCATATGATTTTTGATCGTATCCTGCATCTGTTGTTGCGCTGCAAAATCAAATTTCTTTGCATGTTTTGGAGTTTATAGCCAGAATCAGCCTCAGGAATCAAGGGTGTTGTGGATTTTTTTAAACATCTGCAACAGTATATTTGATCAAACCTTGGTTTGTGCGATGATAGCGTTCATGCTGTCCGTCATGGTTTGCTGGACGGCATGAAGGGTACTTTCTTCTGTTCAGTTTCTTGTGGCCGGCCTTGCCGGACTTGAGTCACACTGGACCGGCGCGGTACCGGACTGCACCAGGCAGTGGTGTGCAGTCGCTGGCAACCTGTCGGAAACCGCGTGTGCGGTTTCTCCAATCGAGTCAACGAGGTCCTTATGCAGCAACCGATTATCGGCATTCCGTGTGATGTGAAAATGGTAAGTGGTCTGCCATTTCATGCGGTTGGCGAGAAATACATTGCAGCTGCCGCAGGCGGCGTAGGTGGTATCCCGGTGCTGATTCCTTCATTGGGCAGCGCGGCACCGCTGCGTGAATATCTCAATTTTGTGGATGGCGTGCTGCTGCCCGGCTCGCTGTCCAATATCGAGCCTCATCGTTATGGCGGCCAGGCCAGCCGCCAGGGAACACTTCATGATCCGGCGCGTGATGCAACCACGCTGCCGCTCATCGACCTTCTTCTGCAAGAAGGCATCCCGCTTCTGGGTATTTGCCGCGGTTTCCAGGAAATCAATGTTGCACTGGGCGGTGAACTCTTCCAGCACGTACAGGAAGAACAAGGCTTTGGCGATCACCGCGAGCCGGATACTCAGAATCTGGATGAGATGTATGGTCTGGCACATGCCCTGCACCTGCAACCGGACAGCCTGCTCAAAGGCTGGCTGGGGCAGGATGAAGTCAGGGTGAACTCGCTGCACCAGCAAGGTATCAAACGTCTGGCCGACCGCCTGGTGGCGGAAGGCGTGGCGGATGACGGGCTGGTGGAAGCATACCGGGTCAGGGATGCCAAGGGCTTTGCCTACGGCGCGCAGTGGCATCCTGAGTGGAAGTACTGGGAAAACCCGGTGTCCATGGCCATTTTCAATGCGTTCGGTGACGCTTGCCGCGCGCGTCGTGCCAGCCGTCAGGGCTGAGTCGCACGTCATCCAGAGCCGGTACACCGGCCACAATGGAAGTAGAGGAAAACATGAACCAAATCAATGATTGGCTGCGAGAACATCGCATTACGGAAGTCGAGTGCATCGTACCGGACATGACCGGCGTGGCACGCGGCAAGATCGTCCCCAAGGACAAATTCGTCTCCGACCCGGAAATGCGTCTTCCGGAAGCGGTACTGATCCAGACTGTCACCGGCGATTACCCGGACGACAGCATGCTGGACCTGACTGACCCGGACATGGTGCTGACGCCCGATCCGAACTCGCTGCGCTTCGTGCCCTGGGCAGCGGACCCCACCGCCCAGCTGATCTACGACTGCTACCGCGCCGATGGCTCGCTGGTGGATGTGGCACCGCGTAGCGTGCTCAAGCGCGTACTGGGCCTGTTTGACGAACTGGGCTTCGAACCGGTACTGGCTCCGGAAATGGAGTTCTACCTGATGTCGCCGAACCCGGATCCGGATATCCCGCTGACTGCGCCTATCGGCCGTACCGGTCGCGCCGAATTCGGTCGCCGCTCCTACTCCATCGATGCGGTCAACGAATTCGACCCGCTGTTCGAAGACATCTACGACTACTGCCATGCGCAGAATCTGGAAGTGGACACGCTGATTCACGAAATCGGCACCGCGCAGATGGAAATCAACTTCCTGCACGGCAATCCGCTGGATCTGGCCGACCAGGTCTTCCTGTTCAAGCGCACCGTGCGCGAGGCGGCGTTCCGTCACAATATGTACGCCACTTTCATGGCCAAGCCGATGGAAAACGAACCGGGCTCGGCCATGCACATGCACCAGAGCCTGATCGACAAGAACACCGGCAAGAACGTGTTCACCAATGAAGACGGCAGCCCGTCCGACATCTTCTTCCACTTCATTGGCGGCATGCAGCATTACATTCCGGAAGTGATGCCGTTCTTTGCGCCGTACGTGAACTCCTTCCGTCGTCTCAGCCCGTATACCGCTGCGCCGACCAATGTGGAGTGGGGCTACGACAACCGTACCGTCGGCCTGCGCGTGCCGCATTCTTCCCCGGCCGCCCGCCGCGTGGAAAACCGCGTACCGGGTGTGGACGTGAACCCCTACATCGCCATGGCCGCCACCCTGGCCTGCGGCTACCTGGGTATCGTCAACAAGATCAAGCCGCGCGAACCGATGTCCACCGACGCCTATGAGCTGCCTTTCCAGTTCCCGCATGGTGCGGAAGAGTCGCTCAAGCGCCTGGCTGCCTGCCCGGATATTCCGGAAGTCATGGGCCCGCATTTCGTGAAGATGTATCTGGGTATGAAGGAGAAGGAATTCTCCGAATACTTCCGCGTCATCAGCCCGTGGGAACGCAAATTCCTGCTGCTGCACGTATAACAACGCTTTCAGGTGAGACCGGCCGGTCTTGAAGGATCGGCCGCAGGTGCCCGGCATGCCGGGTGTCTGGATAGTGGCAGTCGCAGCAGGCATCTTGATCGCAAGGCCCGTCAGGGCCTTGTTTTGAAACATCAATGTTGCAGCCTGAGGCTGGCCGATTCCGGCCAGCCCAACAATAAGCCCCACAGGGGCTGGAGAGATAGTAGAGAGGAAGCTTTTATGCAGAACCAACGTACTACGACCGAATGGCGCGAACTGGATGCAGCACACCATCTGCACCCGTTTACTGATACCAACTCGCTGAACGAGCAGGGTGCGCGTGTCATCACCAAGGCCGATGGCATTTATCTGTACGACTCCGAAGGGAACAAGATTCTCGACGGGATGGCCGGCCTGTGGTGTGTCAATATCGGTTATGGCCGCAAGGATCTGCCGGAAGTGGCGAAGCGCCAGATGGAACAGCTGGCCTACTACAATACCTTCTTCAAGACCACGCATCCGGCCGTGGTGGAATTGTCCCACCTGCTGGCTGAAGTGGCTCCCGAAGGTTTCAAGCACGTTTTCTACACCAACTCCGGCTCCGAATCCGTCGACACCATGATCCGCATGGTGCGCCGCTATTGGGATGTAAAAGGCAAGAAGGACAAGAAAACCCTGATCGGCCGCTGGAACGGCTATCACGGTTCCACCATCGGTGGTGCCAGCCTGGGTGGCATGACTTACATGCACGAGCAGGGCGACCTGCCGATTCCGGGCATCGTCCATGTTGAACAGCCGTGGTGGTACAAGCATGGCAAGGACATGACGCCGGAAGAGTTTGGCCTGGCTGCCGCCAAGTGGGTGGAAGACAAGATTCTGGAAGTAGGTGCCGACAAGGTGGCTGCTTTTGTGGGTGAGCCGATTCAAGGTGCGGGTGGCGTGATTGTGCCGCCATCGACCTACTGGCCGGAAATTCAGCGCATTTGCCAGAAGTACGACATCCTGCTGGTGGCCGATGAAGTCATCTGCGGCTTTGGTCGTACCGGCGAGTGGTTTGGTCAGCAGGTATTCGGTTTTACCCCGGATATCTTCACCACCGCCAAGGGCCTGTCGTCCGGTTATCAGCCGATTGGCGCGGTATTCGTCAACGAAAAGGTGGCCACCACCCTGGCCGAAGGCGGTGACTTCAATCACGGCTTTACCTACTCCGGCCACCCGGTAGCGGCTGCCGTGGCACACGCCAACGTCAAGGCACTGCGTGACGAAGGCATTGTTGATCGCGTTAAGAACGACACCGGTCCCTATATGCAAAAGCGCTGGCGCGAAGTGTTTGGCCAGTTCGAGCATGTGGACGATGTCCGTGGCGTGGGCCTGATTCAGGCCTTCACCCTGGTGAAGAACAAGGCCACGCGCGAACTGTTCCCCAACTTTGGTGAAATCGGCACCCTGTGCCGCGATATCTTCTTCAAGCACAACCTGATCATGCGTGCCTGCGGCGACCACATCGTGTCCGCGCCGCCGCTGGTGATCAGCAAGGAAGAAATCGACCAGATGCTGGATACCGCCGCCAAGTGCATGGTGGAGTTTGAAAAGCAGCTGAAAGAACGCGGTCTGGCTTGAGTTATTGCCGTGACCGGTGCTTGATAAAAACGGGCCGTCCATGGGACGGCCCGTTTTTATTGCTCATTGTTGGCGCTTTGCTTGCCAGAATGGCCGCGCGCTGGCTACAAAAGAAGGGTGCAGGTCAACTGCAAGCTGTAAATGCCATGCTATTATTCGGGCTGTCGTTGCCTTGTCAGAGGCTTGGGCTGCCATCCGGCCAGCCTGTTCTGGCCGGGTGATGCAGGTGCTTGACGCCAAAGCCGGCCAGTGCGGGGATGCCAGGAACGGAATGGCAGTGACAGTGAATCTAGTCGCGATAATCACAATTACAGGACCAAGCTAATGTTTGTTGGAATCGGCTACCTTCTTCTCCTCGGCTGCGTGCTGGGGGGCTTTGTCGCAGCAGGGGGCCATCTGGGGGCGCTGATGCAGCCTCTGGAGGTGGTCATGATTGCCGGTGCGGCAGCTGGCGCTTTCGTGGTCGCCAATGGCGGCGCACCGATGAAAGCCACCATCAAGGCCTTGCCAACGGTATTCAAGGGCTCGCCCTACAACAAGGCCTTCTACATGGAGCTGTTCACCTTGTTGTTTGAAATCCTGTCCAAGGTGCGCAAGGAAGGCCTGATGTCGGTGGAAGCCGATGTGGAAAATCCGGAGTCCAGCCCGGTATTCTCCAAATACCCGGCGGTATTGCACGATCACCACGTCGTCGAATTTATCTGTGACTATCTGCGGCTGATGGTGGGCGGCAACCTCAATGCCTTCGAAATTGAAAACCTGATGGATGTGGAAATCGAAACCCACCACCATGAGGGCGAAGTGCCGATCAGTGCGGTAAAAGGCCTGGCCGATGGCTTGCCGGCCTTCGGTATCGTGGCGGCGGTGATGGGGGTGGTGCATACCATGGAATCGGTGGGTGCGCCGCCGTCGGAGTTGGGCATGCTGATTGCACACGCCCTGGTGGGTACTTTCCTGGGTATTTTGCTGGCCTACGGTTTTGTGGCCCCGCTGGCTACCATTCTGGAACACAAGCTGGGTGACGGTACCCGGGTATTCCAGACCATCAAGGTTACCCTGCTGGCCAGTCTGAATGGCTATGCGCCGCAGGTGGCGGTGGAGTTTGGTCGCAAGGTGCTGACTTCGACGGATCGTCCTTCCTTCAAGGAACTGGAAGATCACGTCAAACAGGCCAAGAAATAAGCGCAACAGGGTTGGAACATGGCTGACGAATCGCAACGCCCCATTATTGTCAAACGCATCAAAAAAGGCGGGCATGGCCATCATGGCGGTGCCTGGAAGATTGCCTATGCCGACTTCGTGACGGCGATGATGGCCTTCTTCCTGCTGATGTGGCTGCTGGGTTCGGCCTCGCAAGGTACGCTCAACGGTATTGCCGAATACTTCAAGACGCCGCTCAAGGTGGCGATGTCCGGTGGCGATGGCGCCGGCGATGCCACCTCGGTGGTGAAGGGCGGCGGTAACGATCTGACCAAGAAGGCCGGTCAGGTCAACAAGAGCAGCAGGGAACAAGAGCGCAAGGTGATGGAAAAACAGGCGCTGGACAAGCTGCAGCAGAAGATCCAGTCCAGCGTGGAGCAGAATCAGGTTCTGAAGGACTACAAGAACCAGATGAAGCTGGAAATGACCCCCGAAGGCCTGAAAATCCAGATCGTTGACGAGCTGAACCGTCCCATGTTCGATTCCGGTAGCTCGCGCATGCTGCCGCATACCCGTGAATTGCTGCAGCAACTGGCGCAGCAACTGAACCAGCTGCCCAATCGCATCAGCATCTCCGGGCATACCGATGCCACACCGTTTGGCAATGGCCAGAGCGGGTACAGCAACTGGGAGTTGTCGGCTGATCGCGCCAATACCGCACGGCGCGAACTGGTGGCCGGTGGCTTGCAGGAAGACAAGGTCATGCGCGTGGTCGGGGTGGCCGCAGCCAATCCACTGATCAAGAGCAATGTATTCAGCCCGGAAAACCGTCGCATTACCATTGTGGTGCTGAATCAGGAGGCCGAGAACGCCATCCTCAATGATGGTGTCAAGCCGCAGCTGAATCAGGAGCCGATCGGCCCGATCGGCCCGGCCGCAAACGCCGCAGCCCCGGCCAAGGCCGAATAAGCCTGCATGCGCTGGTTCTGGCTTCGCCACCTGACGGTGCAACTGCTGGCCGCGCTGGCCGCCTGGTTTTTCATCGCGCCGGCCATGCAGCCACAGGCCTGGTCGGTGCTGCAGGGTTTGTGTGCCGTTTTGCTGGCCTATGTCTGGCGTATGGCTGGCTGGCAAAAGCTGGCACACGGCCTGTTCCTGCCAGCGGTGGTGGTGTTGCAAGCGCAGGGCTTGCCGGGCTGGGTGTATCTGCTGGGCCTGCTGCTGACGGTGGCGCTGGGACGCAATGCGCTGACCGAGCGGGTGCCCTTGTACCGCTCGGCGCCGGAAGTGGCGGCCAGCTTGGCGCAATACCTGCCGCACGGAGCCCGTCTGCTGGAAGCCGGCTGCGGCGATGGCCGGCTGGCGATGCAACTGGCGGCATTACGGCCCGATCTACACATTCTGGCGCTGGAAAATGCCTGGGGCAGCTGGTTGCTGGCGCGCTTGCGCTGGTGGCTTGCCGGGCGTCCAGCCGGACTGGCCTTTGCCTGCCATAGCTTCTGGAAAGAACACTGGGGGGACTATGACGCGGTGTATGCCTTCTTGTCGCCGGCACCCATGCCCCGGGTCTGGCGCAAGTTTCTGGCCGAAGGCACGCCAGGCAGCGTGCTGGTGAGCAATACCTTCATGGTTCCCGATGTCCAACCTGATAGTCGGATTCCGCTTGGCGGACCGCTGCAGAAAGAATTGCTGATCTGGTGCCACCCCCATGGATCTCGCTAACTGGTTTCAGTCCATCGCCGAGCGGCGCTGGCCGATTCTTCCCTCTACCTTGCTCGAGGTCAGGGATGCTTGCTCGCGCCACAATGACCTGATCAGCTTTACCGAGCTGGCCAATCTTTGCCTGTCCGATCCGCTGCTGCTGTTTGATCTGCTGCGCGTGGTGGGTGGCTCGCGGGCTTTGCAGCGCAATGAATCGATTCCGTCGGTCGAGCAGACGCTGATGCTGATGGGGCTGGAAGCGGTGGTACAGCGCTTTGGCAAGCTCAGTGCCATGCAGCCGGTGCCGGACAAGCTGGATGCCGAGGTGGTCGACGCGGTGGAAGACTGGCTGGGACGCAGCCGGGTGGCGGCACTCATCATCAAGGAATGGCTGTCGATTTCCGGCGAGCACAAGGTGGAAGACTGCTTTGTCGCCGCGCTGATCTACAATCTGCCCGCCTGCCTCTACCTGATTTACCGTAACCAGCTGCCAGACAAGCCGCTGCTGCAGGAAGTGGCCGACCACTTCGGCAGCGACTACTCCAAGGTGCTGGAGCAGTTTGTCCAGGCCATGCCACTGCCGGCAGGATTGCTGAATCTGCTGGGGAGCGGTGCACCGTCAAAACGCAAACAGCTGTTGAAGCTGGCCATGGCTACCGCCAACTCGCTGGAGCAGGGCTGGTGGCGTTCGTCATGGAATGTGGGGCTGGATCTGGTCGCCAAGCTGATTGGGGCCACGCCGCAGCAGGTTTATCTGGGTGTGGTGCAAGCTTGTGTGACGGTAGCACGGCAGCCGCGTGCCGCTGCCTATACCTACCCGGCGCGCTCCATTCTGTTGATCGAGGGCGAATACAAGCGGCCGGAGCTGAAAAAAGCTGCGGCACTGACCAGCCCCGACCAGCTGGAGCAAGGCATACGCGAATCCATCCGCCATCTGTCCAATGACCTGAAATTCGAGCGGGTACTGTTTTACCGTTACGACCACGACAGCCACAGCCTGCGCCTGAAATACCAGGTGGGCCTGGCCGAAGGCCACGCGCTACGCAAGCTGCCGCTGGAGCTGGAGCCCGGCAGTTTTCTTGCCCTGCTCACCAGCAAGGCACAAAGCTTTCATGCGCCGGAAAGTGTGCGCAACCAGCTGGTGCGCAAGTACGAGGATGATTTTTTCGAACATATCGGAGATAGCGAATTCGCCATCATGAGCCTGTATCTGGGCCATCGGCTGGCCGGAGTGTTCTATGTCGACAATGGCCGCAGCGGCCGCGACATCGACGACACCAGCTATCACCGCTTCAAGGAACTGGTGGCCAGGCTGACGCCGCACCATTGATGCATGCAGTACACCGGTAAAACCATAAGTTCTCCCCATAACGACGAAGTCAAACAGCTGGCGCGGCTGGTACAGAACAGCCGCGAGCGGCGCAAGCAGGGTCTGATGGTGCTGGAAGGCATTCATCTGACCCAGTCCTGTATCGAGGCCGGCCTGTTGCCGCAGCGTGTCTATGTCAATGCCCAGGCGCTGGCCCATGCCGAGGTGGCGGCCTTGCTGGCCTCCTTGCCGGCGACTTGTGTGCTGGCCATCCTGCCCGAGCCCATCATGGCCAAGGCCAGTGCCCTGGCCACGCCGCCCGAGCTGCTGGCCCTGTGTGCCCGGCCACAACCGGCGGCCCCGGCTGCCGATGCGGCGCGGGTGCTGCTGGAGGATATCCAGGACCCAGGCAATCTGGGCACCATCCTGCGCTGTGCTGCCGCCTCCGGTGTACGCGAGGTGCTGCTGTCCAAAGGCTGTGTTGATGTCTATTCGCCCAAGGTGCTGCGTGCTGGCATGGGGGCGCACTTTGTCCTCAGCATTCATGAGCAGGTCGACCTGGAAGACGCCATGCGTGCCTTTGCCGGCCGCAAGCTGGTGACTTATCTGGAAGGCAGCAGCTCGCTGTACAGCCAGGACCTGAGCGGTGCCGTGGCGTTGGTGTTTGGCAATGAAGGTGCTGGCGTTTCACCGGCCTTGCTGGCGCTGGCCGATGCCCGCATCCGCATTCCCATGCCGGGTCATGCCGAGTCGCTGAATGTGGCGATGGCGGCTACTGTCTGTCTGTTTGAACGGGTGCGCCAGCTGGAGCTGGCCGCAGCCCAGTGATGCGCCTGCCCTTATTTTCACAAGGTGGATTCCCGATGAAACTGTGCTGGAGCCTGACTCTGCTGCTTGGCCTGGCCGTACCGGCATTGGCGCAGAGCGTGCAAACCGTGGCGGTGGATGTGGGCCATTCCTTGCAGGCCTCCGGTGCACGTAGCGCCAGCGGCCAGACCGAGTTCAGTTTCAACCGGCGCATGGCCTTGCTACTGGCCGAGCAATTGCGCGAACGCGGTGTCGAGGTGCAGCTGATTGGTGCGGCAGGGGATATCAGGCAGCTGAGCGAGCGCACACAGCTGGCGCAGGGGCGGCAATTGCTGTTGTCGGTGCATCATGATTCGGTGCAGCCGCAATACCTGTCCGAGGCCGGGCGGTTTCAGGGTTACTCGCTGTTTATCTCACGCAAGAACCCTTTTGCCGAGTTGAGCCTGGCCTGTGCCCGACAAATTGCGTTGTCGCTGCAGGAGGCGGGAGAGCGACCAACCCTGCATCATGCGGAAGCCATTGCCGGCGAAAACCGGCCGCTGGCGGACGCAGCGCTGGGGATTTACTGGTTTGATGATCTGGTGGTGCTGAAAACGGCGACCCAGCCAGCAGTGCTGGTGGAGCATGGCGTGATCGTCAATCCGGCCGAGGAGGCGCGGCTGGCGCAGCCAGCGGTAACGCTCAAGCTGGCGCGCGCAGTGGCCGCGGGTGCAGTGCGCTGTCAGCCGGCAGCCGCCACACCATGAGACAGACCCTGCCGCCGGGAGGCGGGCAGGGTGGGGCACGTTTATTGCAGCTTGCTGTTCATGCAGCCGGCACTCTTGCACTCGCGCTTGCGGTCATTGATGAATTGCAGGCGGTCGATGGTGGTGCGGGTGGCGCAATCCAGATTGACAAAAAAGCCACGCTGATCGCTGTAGCTGCAGTCATTGTTGCGCTGACGAATCCAGGCCAGCTGGCCGTTTTTCAATTGTTTTCTGCCGTCGGCATCCAGTAGCTTGGCCAGTTCGCCATAGCTCTCGTTCAGGTCTTTGTCCGCCTGGCTGTAGACCTTGTTCAGGCAGTACAGGCCGTCAAAATCATTCTTGGGTTTGTCGCAGGCCGAATTGGCCAGGGCACTGGCACTCAAGGCCAGCAAAATCAGGCTCAGACAGATTTTCATCGTGTTCTCCAGAGGGTTGTGCGGCAAGTTCATCAGGTCTGCATTACGCTTTGTCGGGCAGGCCAAGTGCCATCCGGGCGCTGGCGATGGCCTGACTGCGGGCGCTATCGACAGCGGCGGCGATCTGCCCTGGGTCGCTGCAGGCCTTGGCAATGCTGCCGGCATTCACTGATAGTGCCGCCGTCAGTAGTTGCTCCAGCCAGCCGGCTTGCGGATAGGGATCGGTCTCAAAATGCAGCCGGCCACGGGCGTCGGCCACGCCAGCGGCCAGCATCTGGCGGAAGCGCTCTGGCCGGCGCAGGGCGTCGCAATCCTTGAACAGGCGCAGGATGGTGCTCGGTTTCATCTGTGCGGTGCCATGCACCTTGGTGTGGTTTAGCACGGTAATGCGCGCCAGGTCGCGACATTCGGCTGGCACGCGCAAGCGTGTACATAGTGCCAGCAAGGGTTTTTCGCCCCGGGCTTCGTGTCCGATATGCCGCGGCAGGATGTCGGCCGGGGTCAGCGCCTTGCCCAGGTCATGGGTGAGTGCGGCAAAACGTACGGCCAGTGGCTGCTGCATGTGGGCTGCCATGTCGATCACGCGCATCACGTGGTCGCCGGTGTCGATTTCCGGGTGGTAGTCGGCGCGCTGCGGCACGCCGAACAGGGCGTCCACTTCCGGCAGAATGCGTTGCAGCGCACCGCATTCACGCAAGATCAGGAAAAAGCGTGAAGGCTTGTCTTCCTGCAAGGCCTTGGCCATTTCCTGCCACACCCGCTCGGCCACCAGCGCATCCACTTCGCCGGCGGCCACCATGTTCTGCATCAGCTGCATGGTTTCCGGGGCAACGCTAAAACCGAAACGGGCGGCGAAGCGGGCCAGCCGCAAAATGCGCACCGGGTCTTCGGCAAAGGCCGGGCTGACATGGCGCAGCACGCCGGCCTGCAGGTCTTGCTGGCCGTGGTAGGGGTCGATCAACTGCCCCTGATCGTCCTGGGCGATGGCATTGATGGTGAGGTCGCGCCGCGCCAGGTCCTGTTCCAGCGTGACGCTTTCATCGGCATGGAAGGCAAAGCCGTGATAGCCCTTGCCGGTTTTGCGCTCGGTGCGGGCCAGCGCGTATTCCTCGTGGCTGTGCGGATGCAGGAAAACCGGAAAATCCTTGCCTACCGGTTTATAGCCCTGTTGCAGCATGCTTTCGACACTGGCACCCACCACCACCCAGTCCCTGTCCTTGACCGGCAGGCCAAGCAGACGGTCGCGCACGGCGCCGCCGACAATATAGACCTGCATCAGCGTGCGGCTTCCCTGCGGTAATCGGCCAGGATGAGGTTGAACTCGTCCTGGCCCAGATAGTGGGGGGCCACCACTTCCAGCGGTGTCGGGGCAAAGCCGAGCAGGGCGCTGGGGAAGGGCTGCGGACTGACATTGTCCACGGCCAGCGAGCGCACATTGTCGCGGCTCATCAGGGTGGGGCCGGGCAGCAGCTCCATCAGCCCGGCCTGCAGCATGGCCAGGCCTTGTGGCAGGCCGATGACCGGGCGCGCTGTGCCGCGCAGTCGGCCGACATAGCGCACCAGCTCGGCCAGGGTATAGCTGCGCGGGCCGGTCAGGTCGAGGCTGTGGCCTACGGTGTGCGGGTTTCGCAGGCAGGCGACCACGGCGCGTGCCAGATCATCGGCCCATACCGGGGCAAAGCGGGTGTTGGCACCGGCCAGCGGCAGCATGGGTAGCTTGTCGAGCAGGCCGGCAAACAGGGTAAGAAAGCTGTCACCCCGGCCGAATACCACCGAAGGCCGCAAAATGGTCCAGTCCAGTCCGCTTTCCCGCAGTCGCTGCTCGGCGATGCCCTTAGTTTGCTGGTAGTCGCTGGGCGCATTGACATCGGCTCCCAGTGCGCTGATATGCAGCAGCCGGCGTATCCCCTGCTTGTGGCAACTGGCGATGATCTTGTCCAGCAACTCGATATGGGCGTGTTCAAAGGCCTTGCGCGTGCCATGCAGGATGCCCACCATGCTGATCACCGTGTCGTGGCCGGCCAGTAGCTGCTGCAAGGCCAGCGGGTGGTGCACATTGGTGGAAACCACTTCGGTCTTGGGCAGGACAATCAGCGCGGCCTTGTTGCGGTCGCGATTGCGGGTGGCGATGGTCAGCGCGGCTTCCTGCTCGGCCAGCCGTTCTGCAATATAGCTGCCGATGAAGCCGCTGCCGCCGATCAGGCAGATACGTCGATCTTGCATTGCTTTCTCCTTGTGCTGCGGTGGTTCAGCGTGCCGGAATCGTGCCCATGCGGGTCTTCAGTGAAATGTTGGCATGGCCGAAGGTGCTGGCATAGTAAGCCGCATTGGCCATGACCTTCTGCACATAATCACGGGTTTCGCTGAAGGGAATGGTTTCAGCATAGATGGTCCCGTCCAGCGGGCGGCCATCCTGCCAGGCGCGGGCGCGTCCCGGGCCTGCATTATAGGCGGCGGTGGCCATCACTTCGTTGCCGGACAGGCTGTCACGCACATAGCGCAGATACCAGGTGCCCAGTTGCACATTGGTGTCGATGTCGGTGACCGAATAGCTGGTCAGCCCCATTTTCTTCGCTACCCATTTGGCGGTGGCCGGCATCAGCTGCATCAGGCCGGAAGCCCCCACACCAGAGCGGGCGGCGATGATGAAACGGCTTTCCTGGCGGATCAGGCCATAGACCCAGGCATCGTCCACTTCCAGCTGGCGGGCATAGCGCTGGGTAATGTCGCGATAGGGCGTGAGATAGCGCAGCGAGTAATCGTGTTCTTCCTTGGTGCGCTCGGCACTGTAAATGGCCATGTCGTAAAACGCTTCGCGGCGGCCGATTTCTGCAGCGGCCAGCAATTCCATGTCATTGCGGCCGCGCATGGCCCAGCGCCACTCGCGTTGGGCATCGCTGCGCAGTTCCGGTTTGCCCGCACTATTGCTGATGTCCAGCAAGGCCAGTGCACGCTGGATGGCCGGATTGGCACGCATGGCGCTGATGTCGGCGGCGCTGGGGCCAACCTTGCTGGCGGGAGTGGACAGCACATTGCCCAATTCTTCCAGTGATAGCAAGGCGTAGTAATGGTGGCCGATGCTGGCCTTGGCAAACAGGGCCGGTGCTTCGCTGCCGCGTCCCAGCTGCTTCAGGCTGCGGGCGCGCCAGTATTGCCAGGCCGGCTTGCCTGCCACGGCTGCGGGCATGGCGCGGGTGATTTGTTCCAGTTGCGCCCATTGTTCACCGCGCAAGGCTGCGCGTGCCCACCATTCCCATTGTTCGGCGGTCAATTGCTGCGGGTCGGCCTTGGCATACCATTGCAGCGCCTGTGACATCAGTTGCTTGCGCGCCGACAGCAAGGCCAGTTGTCCCCAGGCAAAGCCGCTGCGCTCCTTGCTCAGTGAGCCTTCTACCGCCAGCAGACGGCTGACGGCCGCATTGCTGTCGCTACGCGCCTTGCTGACGATGCCATAGAGGATGGCTTCCTGGCCGCCAGCAGTGGCCGGGCTGGCTGCCGCCGGATTGTTCAGTGCGGCATTGTCCAGCGGCAAATTGGTGGCATCGGCCAGCTGGCGTGCCTGGCTCAGGTAATTGCCGGCCAGCAGCAGGCGCACCCGGCGCCACAGCCAGTCCTGGGTGAGCAGGCCTTGTCCTGCGGCGGCGGTCAGCAAGCGGTTACAGCCATCCGCTGCCGGGCGCATCTCAAGAAAACGGTTGAGGTCATCCGGTTTCTTGCCCTGGCGCGCATCCTGCAACTGGCCGTAGCAGGTGGATTCTTCATCCCTTGCATCTTCCGGCAGCTTTTTCCATTCGGCGGAGAAGCTGCTCCAGTCTTCACGCTTGCCCAGTTTTTTCAGCCACTCATTACGGATTTTTTCCGGCATCCAGCCTTCGCGCACGCTATTGAGAAAGCCTACAACCTGGCCGTCGTTGTCGCGATCCAGTGCTTTGAGGGTCAGCCAATAGGACGGATAGTCATGCAGTGCGTAACTGGCCGGCATGGCGCTGGCGATGGTGGTCAGCTTGCCGAGGTCGTTGCTGCGATAGGCCTCGCGGGCGGCAAGCAGGTCTTCGTTATTGCCGGCCAGCGCTGGCATGGCGGCGACAAGGGTCAGGGCAAGGCTGAGGGTGCGGAATGTACTGAGCGAACGGGTCATGTAAACAGATTCTCTTGAGGTCGGCCATTCCCGGCAGCTGCCCTTGTCAGGCAGTAGGGTGGGAGTGCGGTGGGGCGGGAGCGGCAGGCTGATTATACCCGCTTGGCGCGCCGAGCACATGGCAGGCATTTGTCATGATTGCTGGCGAGAAGTGCCATGGTCGTTGAATCTAAGTAATTTCTTATTATGCGTATCAGGTCGGCTTGTTATGCTGTTCGACTTGGTTTTCATGATTGGTAAGGTTCGGTGCTGCCTCTACAGTATCGTGATGTGCCGATATGCTGGTAAGGAAGTGATAGCTTAGGTCATATTTTTGAGGCGGTTAGTTGGCTACGCAGCATATGTACGCCGACAATATTATTGTGGGGTGTTGGATGTATAGTCTGGCCGATCTATTCTCAATCATGAGTTATCATTTGCATATCATTCTGCAAAACTATATTTTTGTTTTAGCTCATTTCTGTGTCTTGGTATTGTGGTGGCGATATTCGCGAGAGCGATATTTCCGGCAGAATCAGCAATCCTTCTGCATGAGTCATTCCACCACTTTGGAAAATTATCAGAAGCAGTTGCTAATCGTCATGATCTTGGTTTCACTGGTATTGTCGCTTATCTTGTATTTTCCCATGCGCGTCATGCTGTTTCTGGGGAGTGATTTTGTATATATAGGTGGTGTGGTCTTGGGTTGGCGGCGTGGCTGGTCTGTAATGCTGGTTGGCTTGTTATGCCTTATCGGGAGAGTCCTGCTGCAAGGGGATGGTTGGGTTTGGGTGCTTTATGTTGTGCTGGATGTGCTGATTTATTATTTGATCGGTAGTATTGTGCGGACGATGTTGCATGTGGATGCAGATATACTCTCTTGGAGTGATATTCTGTTTGTCTGTATTAATAAAATCCTGGTGAGCATATTTTCTGCAACCTGTTGGTTGCTGTTGATGCAGGATACCTGGTTAAACGGTTTCAATCTTTTATTGTTCAGGCTGGTGGCGTGGCCGCTGATTTCTCTGCCGATGATCACTTTGTTGCTGATGTTGTTGCGTGAAGATTATCGACAGTATCGCCAGGCTGTTGCACTTGATGGCAAGTGTACTGTCTCGCCGTAAGTGCCAGATAAAAAACAAGCCCCACGGTATTGCTGTGGGGCTTGTTTTTGTCTGCTACCGGGTGCTGCTCAGGCATCCAGCCCTGCTTGTGCCAGCTCCGCTGCACGGATCACGGCGCGGGCCTTGTTCTGGGTTTCCTGCCATTCCGATTCGGGTACCGAGTCGGCCACGATGCCGGCACCGGACTGTACATACAGCATCTTGTTCTTGACCACGGCGGTACGGATGGCAATGGCCAGATCCATGTCTCCATTGAAGCCCAGATAGCCCACCGCACCGCCATAGACGCCGCGCTTGGTTGGTTCGAACTCGTCGATGATTTCCATGGCCCGCACCTTGGGTGCGCCAGACAGGGTGCCGGCCGGGAAGGTGGCCTTGAGAATGTCGATATTGGAAACTTCCGGCTTGACGCTGCCTTCCACGCTGGAAACGATGTGCATCACATGCGAGTAGCGTTCAATCACCATATTGTCGGTGATGTTGACGCTGCCGGTGTTGGCGACGCGGCCGATATCGTTGCGGCCCAGGTCCATCAGCATCACGTGTTCGGCGATTTCCTTGGGGTCGGCCAGCAGTTCTTCAGCCAGTGCTTCGTCTTCGTCGCGATTCTTGCCGCGCACGCGGGTGCCGGCGATCGGGCGTACGGTGACAGTTTCCTGTTCGCGCCGCACCAGGATTTCCGGCGAGGAGCCAACCACGTGGAAGTCGTCGAAGTGGTAGAAGAACATATAGGGTGAGGGGTTCAGGCTGCGCAGTGCGCGGTACAAGGACAGCGGCGAATCGCTGTAAGGCATCTGCATGCGCTGGGCCAGTACCACCTGCATGATGTCACCGTCCACGATGTACTGCTTGCACTGTGCAACGGCCTGCTTGAATTCTTCCTGACCATACTCGGACACAGCCTTGCTGGGCTGGGAGGGCAGCGACAGCGGAATATCCATTGGTTCGCGCAGGCGGGCACGTAGCTGGCCGAGCCGGCTTTCCGCCTTGGCCAGGGCATTGGGTACGGCAGGGTCGGCGTAGACAATCAGATAGAGCTTGCCTGAAAGATTGTCCACCACTGCCAGCTCTTCCGACACCATCAGCAGGATGTCCGGGGTGCCGATCGGATCGGGCTTGCGGGTGGCGGCCAGGCGCTTTTCTACATAGCGGATGGTGTCGTAGCCGAAATAACCGACCAGGCCACCGGTAAAGCGCGGCAGGCCTTCTACGGGTGGTGCGCTGAAACGCTGCTGGAAGGCTTCGATAAAAGCCAGCGGGTCGCCTTCGAACTGCTCGATCACCTTGTCACCGTACTCAACCTGTACCTTGTTGGCATTGACGCGCAGGCGCGTGGTGGCAGGCAGGCCGATAAAGGAGTAGCGGCCAAAACGCTCGCCGCCCACTACCGATTCCAGCAAGTAGGAGTAGGGCTGATTGGCCAGCTTGAGGTAAACCGACAAGGGGGTGTCCAGGTCGGCGAACAGTTCCAGCGTCACCGGAATACGGTTATAACCGGCTGCGGCCAGTTGGTCGAATGTGTCGTGCGTCATGAGTGAGCTACCTTGAAACCGGATGGAAAGCGAAATAAGTAAACAGGGTGTGGCTTAGCGTTGCCATCGCCAACTGGCCGGTGCGGGCAGGATAGTCATGATGCAGATGCAATCCGTATTGAATGTTGTGGTGATCAGTTATTTTTCATCAAATCGTACAGTTCGGCAAGATTGCCGATGACCAGATCGGCCTGCAGCGTGCTGGCATCGGCATAGCCATAACTGACGGCGATGGCGGCTGCACCGGCGGCACGGGCGGACAGGATGTCGTTCTCGGAGTCGCCCACCATGGCCAGTTCGCTGGTGTTGATGCCCAGAACATCGCAGACATGCTGCAGCGGCAAGGCTGAGGGTTTTTTCTCGGCCAGGGTGTCGCCACCGATGACCAGGCTGAAGGCATCGCGCAGCTCAAGTTGCTGCAGCAGCGGCACGGCCAGGTATTCCGATTTATTGGTGACCACCACCAGCGGTAGTTGCAGGGCGCGCAGCAGGCCCAGGCCATCGCGCACACCGGGGTAGACGCTAGTGTTGTCGCTCAGGTGTTCGTGGTAGTAGCGCACGAAAAAGCTGAAACCCTGCTCCCAGAGTGCAGCTTCCGCCGCGCCATGGCGTTCATCAGTAATGGCACGGTGTACCAGGCTGGCAATGCCGTCGCCGACATGCTCCTGTATGCGCATCTCGGCCAGGGCCGGCAGGCCCAGATGCTGGCGCATGGCATTGGCCGCAGCAGCCAGGTCGGGAATGGAGTCAACCAGGGTGCCGTCCAGATCGAAGGCAACGGCTTTGATGTGTTTCAGATTCATACGATGTCAGGGCTAGGAAGTCAGTTCTGGGCTTGATCCGGCAAATGGCGGATGTCGAGTACGGGGTGGTGGCCGAAGTCTGCGCTGAGCAGGTGGTCGGCCAGTTGGCGGGCGGCCTGTTGCGGCGTGCTGAGGCCGCCTTCGCGCTTGAGGGCGTCGAACCGTTCCTTGTTGGGGAACTGGGCCGGGTCACTGTCGCGAATGTGCGCCTGCATGTCGGTGTCTACCACGCCAGGATAGACGGCGGCAATCAGCGCCGGGTTGGCGCAGGCTTGCTGTTCTTCCGCCACATGGCGACAGAAGTGGTCGAGCGCGGCCTTGCTGCTGCCATATACGCCCCAGCCCGGGTAGGCTTTTACCGCCGCACCCGATGAGATGCACAGGATGCGCAGCTGACATTCCAGCTCGTCGCTCAGGCGCAGCAGGGCATCGGTCAGCAGCATGGGGGCTGTCAGGTTGATGGCGATGGCCTGCGTCAACTCGGCCGCCGGATAGAAGCCGGCACTGGCAATGGGCATGACCACGCCGGCATTGTTGATCAGCAGCAATTGCCGTACGGCATTCATCGGTAGCAGTTGCAAGGCCTCGGCCAGCAGGCCGTGCAGGGCAGGGCTGTCGGCCATGTCGGCGCGCAGGTAGTGCAGCTGTTGCGGATATTGCCGTGCCAGCTGGCGAAACCCCTCGCTATGCTGTCTGGCCAGTCCCACCACCACAAAGCCGCGCTGCAGCAGCTCGGCACACAGTGCCAGACCCAGTCCGCGCGAGGCTCCGGTGACGATGGCGGCCTGCATCAGGCCACCTTTGCCAGTTCGGCACGCATGGCGGCAATCACTGCCTGATAGTCCGGCTGGCCGTAAATGGCCGAGCCGGCGACAAAGGTGTCGGCCCCGGCGGCAGCCACGGCGGCAATATTGTCGACCTTGATGCCGCCATCGACTTCCAGCCAGATCTCGCCGCCATGCTTGGCGGTATACTCGTCGATGCGCTGGCGTGCGGCGCGTACTTTTTCCAGTGCATGCGGAATGAACGACTGGCCGCCAAAGCCCGGATTCACCGACATGATCAGCACCATGTCGATCTTGTCCATCACATGGTCAAGGTAAGACAGCGAGGTGCCCGGATTGAATACCAGGCCCGCCTTGCAGCCGGACTCCTTGATCAGGCCCAGGGTGCGGTCGATGTGTTCGGATGCTTCCGGGTGAAAGGTGATGATATCGGCGCCGGCCTTGGCGAACATCGGGGCCAGGCTGTCCACCGGCTTCACCATCAGGTGCACGTCGATGGGGGCTTGTGTATGCGGGCGGATGGCTTCACATACCAGAGGGCCTACCGTCAGATTCGGTACATAGTGATTGTCCATGACATCGAAGTGAATGATGTCGGCTCCGGCGGCGATGACATCGCGCACCTCCTGGCCCAGACAGGCGAAATCGGCGGAAAGGAGGCTGGGGGCAATACGGAAGTCGCGCATGGTCTACCTTGCAAACACGGATGGGGTCATGAAATGGCGTTTATTCTACCGCGCCCAAGGCCAAAGGCGGGATAAAATGCAGTACAACAGCACAAGGAAAACACCATGCCAGATAAAAGCTACCAGATAGAGGTGGAGGCCGAACCACATTACATCGCCGAGCAGTCCAACGTGGCGACCGATGTTTATGTGTTCGCATATCGCATCCGCCTGACCAATACCGGCAGCGAACCCGCCCAACTGGTTAGCCGCCACTGGATCATTGTCGATGCCAACAATCAGGAGCAGGAAGTGCGCGGCATGGGCGTGGTGGGCGAGCAGCCACGACTGGAGCCAGGCCAGTCCTTCGAATACAGCAGTGCCACCCACCTGAAGACGCCGTATGGTTCCATGCGCGGCAGTTACCAGATGCTGGCCGATGACGGCAAGCGTTTCGATGTGACCATCCCCGAAATGACGCTGGTGGCACCGCGCGTATTGCATTGACTCTGCCTGGGCCTGGTGCAGGCCGTTCCTGGAGCCGCCGGCCGGCGGCTTTGCTCATTTTCAGCGTCGGCACTGGCCGGCTTTTCGACAGGTAGTTTCCATGCGTTTCACCCATAGCGGTCCGGCTCCCGGCAATCGCAACGATTTGCAAACCCTCAAGACGCTGCTGCCTTATCTGTGGGCTTTCAAGGGCCGGGTCGTGCTGGCGCTGGCCTGCATGATTCTGGCCAAGGTGGCGGCAGTCACGGTGCCGCTCTATCTGAAAGACATCGTCGATCAACTCTCCGTGCCGGCCACCTTGCTGGCGGTGCCGGTGATGGCACTGGTGGGCTATGGCGTGGCCAGGCTCACTTCCAGTGTGCTGGGAGAGCTGCGCGATGCGGTATTTGCCCGGGTCATCCAGGGTGCGGTACGCAGTGTGGCGCGTAGTGTATTCCAGCACCTGTTTCGCCTGTCGCTGCGTTTCCATCTGGAGCGTCAGACGGGCGGCATGAGCCGCGACATCGAGCGCGGTACCAAGGGTATTGGTTTCCTGCTCAATTTCACCGTGTTCAACATTCTGCCGACATTGCTGGAAATCGGCATGGTGTCGGCCATTCTGTTTCGCCGCTATGCCTGGGAATTTGCTGCGGTAACACTGGCCACCATTGCCATCTACATCGTGTTTACCCTGGTGGTGACCGAGTGGCGCACCGTGTTTCGTCGCAGCATGAACGATCTGGATTCCAAGGCCAATGCCAAGGCCATCGATGCGCTGATCAATTACGAAACCGTCAAATACTTCAATAACGAAGGCTATGAAGAGGCGCGTTATGACCGCAATCTGGCGGCCTGGGAAGCCTCCGCCATCAAGAATCAGGTATCGCTGTCCATGCTGAATGCCGGGCAGGGCATCATCATTGCCAGCGGCGTCACCCTGATCATGGTGCTGGCGGCGCGTGGCGTGGTGAGTCACAGCATGACGGTTGGTGATGTGGTGCTGGTGGCTACCTTCATTACCCAGCTGTATGCGCCGCTGAATTTCCTGGGCTTTGTCTATCGCGAGATCAAGCACTCACTGGCGGATATCGAACGCATGTTCGGCCTGCTTTCCACCAATAAGGAAGTGGATGATGCGCCGGGCGCGCAATGGCTGGATACGCGACAGGCCAGTATCCGTTTTGCTGGTGTGGAGTTTGGCTATGACAGCAAACGCACCATTCTGCATGGTCTGAGTTTCGAGATTCCGGCCGGCAGTTCGCTGGCGGTGGTGGGTGCCAGTGGTGCGGGTAAATCGACCCTGTCGCGCTTGCTGTTCCGTTTTTATGATGTGGGTCGCGGCAGCATCAGCATCAACGGCACGGATATTCGCCAACTGCGCCAGGACAGCCTGCGTGGCCATATCGGCATCGTGCCGCAGGATACCGTGCTGTTTAACGACAGCATCTATTACAACATCGCCTATGGCCGACCGGACGCCAGCCGCGACGAGGTGATGGAAGCGGCGCGTTCGGCGCACATTCACGACTTCGTCATGAGCCTGCCCGATGGTTACGACACTCAGGTGGGCGAGCGCGGGCTGAAGCTGTCCGGCGGCGAAAAGCAACGGGTGGCCATTGCGCGCACCATTCTGAAAAATCCGCCCATCCTGATTTTTGACGAGGCCACCAGCGCGCTGGACTCGCGTACCGAGAAAGCGATTCAGCAAGAGCTGGCTGCGATCTCGGCCAATCGCACCACGCTGATCATCGCCCACCGCTTGTCTACCATCGTCGATGCCGATCAGATCATCGTGATGGAAGATGGCCGGGTGCTGGAGCGTGGCAATCATCGCGAGCTGGTGGAGCATGGTGGGCGTTATGCAGAAATGTGGCATCTACAGCAGGAACAGCAAGCTGGCGCGCTGACTCCTTAGGAGGCGGCCAGTTGAACCTTGCATAGAAAGCTGCTTCGGCAGCTTTTTTCATTGTGAATGCTGAAAATTCAACTGTTACAAGTACTTGTGCCAAATAGGGCTATATCTATTAAATGGCTATGTCAGATGCAAGCTGCCTGATATTGACAGTATGTTTAATTGACATTTAAATGTTAGTAACAAATATGGCGGATGATCCATAAGCGCCGCAGTAGATGGCGAGCAGTCCGCATTGGCAGTATGGCTTTTATCTGCCTGCCCTTGCTCTGAGGGCAGAGAGGGCAGCCGAGATGGATAGTGACGATGGCATGCCCCGGTATGCTATCTGTGGTAAAAATGACCCGGTGTGGATGATAATTCCATAAATGAGCAATGCAGCAAGCGGGGGGCAATCACTGCAATGAGTGCGTACGGCAGCCGCAGGCTGATGCGGGTAGTCTGGCCCTTTGTCGCTATTGTGGGCGCCTTGTTGCTGATCAGTGCCTTCAGCTTCAATGCCTTGTCCACCATCCGTGCCTATGTGGGCGGGGAGGGGCTGTGGTCGAAGGCGCAAAAAGATGCCATCTATTATCTGACGCGCTACGCCGGCAGCCGCTCGGAACAGGATTTTCAGGCCTACAAGGCTGCCATTGCCATCCAGCTGGGGGATAGGCAGGCACGACTGGCACTGGACCGCCCGCAGCCTGATCTGCAACAAGCCAGGGCCGGGTTGCTGCAAGGTGGCAACCATCCTGACGATATCGGCAACGTCATCAATGCTTTCCTGTGGTTTCGTCATGTCAGCTATCTGAGTCAGGCCATCCATTACTGGGAAATCGGCGACAGCTATATCATCGAGATTTCCGGCATTGCCGAAAGGCTGCATGACGGCTTTACCCGCAGCTACATCGGCGAAGATGAACTGATGGTCCTCAGTCGCCGTATTTCGGACATTAATGAAGAGCTGAAGGCTCCGGCGCGCGCCTTTTCCGAAGTGCTGGGTGAGGGTTCCCGTTTTGCCACCACCCTGTTGTGGTGGGTCAACCTGATGGCAGGGGCCGGCCTGTTGCTGCTGACCGTGCGGCAGGTGCAGGTGTTGCTGCGTCAGTCCGCCCGCTTTGAGGCCGAATTGCATGCCGAAAAGGAAAGGGCGGAAACCACGCTCAATTCGATTGGCGATGCGGTGGTCACCATCGATCTGTCCGGCAAGCTGCGCTACCTCAATGCTGTGGCGCACCATCTGGTTGGTGGTGCCGGCAAGGGGGCTATCGGTCGTTATTTCGAGGATGTGTTCTCGATGATCGACCTTTCCGGCAGCAGCATGGACCTGATTACCACCAGCCAGCTGCGGGCAAAGTGTGAAAGCAAGCAGACTTATCCCAGCCTGCGCTTGCAGGGGCTGGATGGCAGCAGTCACATGATCTCGCTGGTGGCCGCACCGATTCATAATTCGTTGGGGCAGGTTGACGGGCTGGTGCTGGCCTTGCATGACAAATCGATCGAGCAGCAGTACATCAATCATCTGTCCTGGCAGGCGGCGCATGATGCGCTCACCGGCCTGTATAACCGGCGGGAATTCGAACAGCGGGTCACCCGTGCACTCAGCCGGCTGATGGTGGCGGAAACATCGCATGCCCTGCTGTTTGTCGATCTGGATCAGTTCAAGTTGGTCAACGATACCAATGGCCATGCGGCGGGTGATGAGTTGTTGCGCCAGGTATGCCGGGTATTGCAGGAACAGCTAGGGCTGTCCGACGTGCTGGCCCGCTTGGGTGGCGACGAGTTCGGCGTCTTGCTGGAAGATTGCCGGGTGGACCAGGCACTGGACAAGGCGGATCGTTTGCGGCGCGCAGTGCAGCAGTCCAGCTTTCAGTGGGAAGGCATTCCCTTCTCCATCAGTGCCAGTATCGGCATGGTTTTCCTTGGTGAAGCCGGCGCCACCCTGGCCGAGGCGCTGCAGGCTGCGGATATCGCTTGCTACATGGCCAAGGAAAAGGGGCGCAATCGCATCCAGCTTTACAGTTCGAAAGACACCGAGCTGGCGGTGCGTTCGGTAGAAATGGCCTGGGTGCAGCGTCTGCGCACTGCCATGGAAGAAGAGCGCTTCTGTCTGTACAGCCAGGAAATCGTGCCACTGCGCCCTGTCGCTAAGGGGACAGGGCGGCACGTCGAAGTGCTGCTGAGGCTACGCGACGAAAGCGGCAACATCATCTTGCCGGGTTCCTTCATTCCGGCGGCCGAGCGTTTTGGCCTGATGCCGGATATCGACCGCATCGTCGTGCGCCAAACCTTTGAAACCTTGTGGAATATGCGTTCGCTGGGGGATCGGTCTATCGATGTCTGCGCGGTGAATCTGTCGGGTGCCACGCTGTGTGACGATAATTTTCTTGATTTCATCCGGCGGCAGTTTGTCAGCTATGACATCCCGGCCGGAATGATCTGCTTTGAAATCACCGAAACCAGCGCCATATCGAATCTGCAGCAGGCTACTCGCTTCATCAGCGAGCTGAAAGGCTTGGGCTGCCATTTCTCATTGGATGATTTTGGTGCAGGCATGTCGTCATTTGCCTATCTGAAGCATTTGCCGGTGGATTACCTCAAGATTGATGGCAGCTTTGTCAAGGACATGGTGGATGACTCGGTGGATCGGGCCATGGTGGAGATGATCAATCATATCGGCCATGTTACCGGCAAGAAAACCATCGCCGAATTCGTCAGTGCGCCAGAAATTCTGGCGGAGCTGCAAAGTATTGGAGTGGATTACGCTCAGGGGTATTTTATTGGCGAACCCGCTCCGTTCATCCCTCCCTTGCATGGCAGGCCGCAGTCGGTTTTGCACCGTCTGCCCGGCGGGGAGTGATACAGGCCCACAGTTGAGAAAGAGGTCCAGAATGAAAGACCAGCATCAATTTGTCAGAACCGGTCCCTTGATGGAGGTTGCCAGCTACCCGGAGTGGACGCAGGAAATGGTGCACTACTGCGATCGCTTCAAAAGCGAGGTGGTTGAGCACGATTTGTTCACCCAGATGAAGGAAGCGCGCCTGGAGCACTCCATACACAAGGCCTTCCTGTCCGGTGGCTGGCCGGTCATCGATCAGTTTCCCCAGTATATGGCGATGAATTTGCTGAAAATCCGCTATGGACAAGGGGAGGGGCATGATATGGCCCGGCGCTACCTGATCCGCAATATCCGTGTCGAGCAGAATCATGCCGACCACTGGGTCAACTGGGCAGCCGAATCTGGCGTGGATATCCAGGCCATGCTGCACAACCAGCATGCGCTGGAAACGCTGTCGTTAAGCCAATGGTGCTGGCAGGTATGTGACCGCGAGTCACTGGCGGTGGCCATGGCGGCTACCAATTACGCCATCGAAGGCGCGACGGGTGAGTGGTCGGCCCGGGTCTGCTCGGAAGACCGCTATGCCAATCTGTTTGACGAGGAAGTGCGCGGCAAGGCAATGAAGTGGCTGAAGCTGCATGCCAAGTATGACGATGCCCATCCGTGGGAAGCGCTGGAAATCATCGTCACCCTGGTAGGGCTGCACCCCAGCCAGGAGACCATCACCAAGTTGCGCAATGCCATCTGCAAGAGTCATCAGTTCATGCGCTTGCTGCTGGATCATTACATGCGCCCGGCCACACAGCTTGGCGGACGACAGCAATTGGCGCTTGCCTGACCCTTCCTTTGATCGTGGCCCGTACTCTGCTTGCCGGGGTGCGGGCCATGTTTGCTGTTGTCACACTGCGTTGTTGAGCGGCGAACTCTTTCCTTTCCTGATCTGCCCTGTACCGGCGTGCCACTGCCCTGGTTTGTCATTTGTCGCTGCGTGGCTGCATTGCAGCATGACCCCGCGTCGCTGTCATGATAAAGTCGATTGTGTACAAAACAGGGCTGTATGCAACAGTCTCTGCCACGTTTCATCGATGATGGCGACGTAATATGCCCATCAGCACGTCAAGACAAAGGATACATTGTGGTCAATATCGCCGAACTCCAGCCTCAGGCGGTCTGGGAGCATTTTCAGACGCTGTGCGAGATTCCCCGTCCCTCCAAACATGAACAGCAACTGCGCGACTATCTCAAGGGCTGGGCTGAGCTGCGTGGCCTGCAGACTGTTGTGGATGCAGCAGGCAACCTGATTGTGCGCAAGCCGGCTACCCCGGGTTATGAGAACCGGGTGGGCGTGGTACTGCAAGGGCATCTGGATATGGTGTGCCAGGCAAATGCCGGCACCGAGCACGACTTTTTCAAGGATCCGGTGCGACCTGTCCTGCAGGATGGCTGGCTGGTAGCAGAAAACACCACGCTGGGTGCGGATAACGGCATTGGCGTCGCCATGGGGCTGGCCGTGCTGGCCAGTGAGGATATTCCGCATGGCCCGGTTGAAGTGTTGATGACGCTGGATGAAGAGGCGGGCATGGGTGGGGCGCTCGGGCTGGAGGCTGGCCTGCTGCAAGGCAGCATGATGATCAATATTGATACCGAGGAGTGGGGCGAGTTCTATATGGGCTGCGCCGGCGGTGTCGATGTCAATGTTACCCGTGATTATCAGACTACCGCGCTGCCCGCCGCTTACGCAGTGAGTGCGCTGTCGGTGCGTGGCCTGAAGGGTGGCCATTCTGGTGCTGACATTCATCTGGGACGAGGCAACGCCAACAAGATACTGGTCCGCCTGTTGCGCGAATTGCAGGCAGATACCGATTTACGCTTGATCAGTTTCAGTGGTGGTACCGCCCGCAACGCACTGGCCCGCGAGGCGCAGGCTGTCGTGGCTTATCCGCAGCAGGATGACGCCAAAGTGGCCGCCAGACTGGATGCCTTCCAGGCCTTGCTGCGTTTCGAACTGGCCGGCGTGGACGAAGGCGTAGCGGTGGAGTTGGCTGCAGCCTCGGCTACCCAGGTGCTGGCTGCTGCGGATCAGCAGGCTATTCTGGCTGCACTGCATGCTGCCCCGCACGGGGTGAAACGCATGAGCCAGCGGGTGAGTGGCGTGGTGGAAACATCGAATAATCTGGGTGTGGTCCGAGTAGAGCAGGGCAAGGTATTTGCCAACCTGATGGTGCGTTCGCTGCTGGATTCCGGTACCTGGATGCTGGCGCGCGAAGTAGAAAGCCTGTTTGGGCTGGCTGGTTTTACGGTGGAGATGGAGGGCGGCTATCCGGGCTGGGCACCCAATCCACAGTCGCCATTGCTGGCGCTGTTCCAGCAGGTCTATGAGCGCGAATTTGCTGCCAAGTCCGGGGTGCAGGTGATTCATGCCGGGCTGGAGTGCGGCATTATCGGCTCCAAGTATCCTGACATGGACATGGTTTCCTTCGGTCCGACCATCCGCGGTGCGCATGCGCCGGGCGAGCGGGTCGAGGTGGAGTCAGTAGGCAAGGCCTGGCAATTGCTCAAGGCCGTGCTGGCTGCGTTGCCCGAGCGCAGCTAAGACCCGCTAGCAAACCCCCCGCGCCTGCGTTGCGCCTTGGCCCGGGTCCTCATCAAGGCTTTGTTCGCCGCGCTAAGCAGCCTTGCTGTTGTTGAAAAGCTCCGTTTGACGGAGCTTTTTCTTTATCCATACCGCGCTGGTGCTTAGTCTTTCTTTTTGGCGCGCGGGTGGGCTGCATCATAGACCTTGGCCAGGTGCTGGAAATCCAGTGCGGTGTAGATCTGGGTGGTCGACAGATTGGCATGGCCCAGCAGTTCCTGTACCGCCCGCAAGTCGCCGGAGGACTGCAGGATGTGGCTGGCAAAGGAGTGGCGCAGCATGTGTGGGTGAACGTGGCGGTCCATGCCTGTGCGAATCGACCACTCGGCCAGGCGCTTTTGTACCTGGCGGCCACCCAGGCGCTGGCCATGGCGCCCGACAAACACCGCCAGGCAGTCCGGAGTGCTTTGACGTTCTGCCAGCCATTGCTTCAGGTAGTCCAGTGCCGTGCGGCCTATTGGCAGCAGGCGTATCTTGTTGCCCTTGCCGCGTACCCGCATCAGTTGCTCGGTCAGGTCCAGGTCCGGCAAGTCCAGATTGACGGCCTCGGACAAGCGCAGGCCAGAAGAGTACATCAGCTCGAACAGGGCGCGGTCGCGCAGGCTGAGGCTGTCATCGGGCGCAATATGCTCCAGCAGGGCAGCCGTGCCATCTACCGGCAGTGCCTTGGGCAGGGGTTTGTCCTGGCGGGGCGCGCGCAGGCCCAGGCAGGGATTGCCGCTGACCCGTTGTTGCTGCAGCAGCCAGTCGTAAAACTGGCGCCAGGATGACAGCTTGCGCGCCAGGCTGCGGCTGCCGAGGCCGCGGGCGTGCAGGGTGGCCATTGCTTTGCGGATGTCGTCTGCTTTGATCTGCAGGCAATCACGTTCGCCAAGCAGTGGCTGCAGGCTGTGCAGATCGCGCAGATAGGCATCCAGCGTATGCGGGCTTTTCCCTTCCAGTCGCAGCTGGTCGGCAAAGCCCTGTAGCAGCGGGAGGATGTCAGCCACGGCGCAGCTTGGTCATTTGCGCCAGGCGCTCAAACAGCGACAAGTCCTGCTCGTTTTTCAGCAAGGCCCCGGCCAGTGGCGGCAGGCTGGCATTACCATGCCGGCTGGCCAGCTCTTCGCTGCTGATATTCTCGCTGCCCAGCAGTTTCAACCAGTCCAGCAATTCGGATGTGGTGGGCTTTTTTTTCAGGCCGGGCAGCTCGCGGATGGAAAAGAACACTTCCATGGCCTGGCGGATCAATTGCTGCTGTAGTCCCGGATAGTGCACGTCGATAATCGCCTGCATGGTTTCGTGGTCCGGGAAGCGGATGTAATGGAAGAAGCAGCGTCGTAAAAAGGCATCGGGCAGCTCTTTTTCATTATTCGAGGTAATGATGATGATGGGGCGTTGTCTGGCGCGCACGAATTGCTGGGTTTCATGGACGAAGAACTCCATCTGGTCCAGTTCGCGCAGCAGGTCATTGGGAAACTCGATGTCCGCCTTGTCGATCTCGTCGATAAGCAGCACCGGTGCTGTATCTGCTTCAAAAGCCTGCCACAGCTGGCCCTTGACGATGTAGTTGCCGATATCCTGCACTTTGGCGTCACCCAACTGCGAATCGCGCAGGCGGGATACCGCATCGTACTCATAGAGGCCGTGCTGGGCCTTGGTAGTGGATTTGATCGGCCAGACAATCAGCTTGCGGCCAAGGCCGGCAGCAATTTCTTCTGCCAGCATGGTTTTGCCGGTACCCGGCTCACCCTTGACCAGCAGCGGGCGTTGCAGGGTGATGGCGGCGTTCACTGCCATCATCAGGTCATCGGTGGCAACGTAGTGTTCGCTGCCGCTAAAACGTGTGCTCATGTGGGTTGGCCCGGTGGTGATGACAACACAAAGCCGCCAGGGTGTTCCGGGCGGCTTTCATTTGGCTGGCTGGAGCGCTGGGTGAGAGGTCCCGATCAACGGCCGGCCTTGTTTGCAACTGCAAAGGGCGCTCAGCGAACGAACTGGCGTTCCAGGTCTTCCAGGCTGATGTTCCATTCCTTCATCATGTGGCGCAGCAGGACAATTTCCGGGTCGCTGATGGTGCCATCCGATTTGCTGATGTCCATGGCCAGCACGCAAGTGAGAATGCGCTTGTTGTGGTCGGTGACTTCAGCCAGCATGAATTCGATGCGGTCGGTATCCAGCAGGTGGATGGTGCCATCCTGTTCGGCCTCGTCGGAAATGTCGTCGCAATAGTCCACCAGTACCTGGGCAAACTGTTTGCGGGGCAGGCCGATCAGGTCGTAGACGTTGACGTTCTCCAGCAGGTCCAGCTCACGCGGATCCATATTGCCGTCGGTAATCATGAACATCGCCAGCAGGCGGGCAATGGCTTGCGGACTGTTGTTTGGGTATGGACGCATGTCGGAATTTCCTGTTGTTATTGCTTATTGAGTTTGGCGACAAAGGCCGCCGGCATGGTGCTTACCTGACGAGTCTGGTAATCAAAGAAAACGATGCCGGTCTTCAATCTTGCCACTTCTTTGCCATTGTTGCCATCGATTGCCTGGTAGACGATGTCCAGTCCGTACTTGTTCAGGTCGCAGACGCCGAGCCTGAAATGCAGATTGTCGCCGTGGAAGGCCTCCGCGCGATACATGACTGCGGCATCCGCCATGATGATCCCCACGCCTTCTACATCCAGTTCGCTGTAAGCAAGGCTTTTCAGAAAACGCAAGCGGGCTTCATGGGCCAGGCGCAGAATGGCGTCATTGGCCATGTGGCCGCCGTAGTTGATGTCGCCGATACGGACATCCAGCACGGTTTCAAAAATGAATTGCTCTGGCAGGGCGATCTTGATGCGGGCCATGATTTCACCTGGGTAAAATGGCATTCAGTCTAATCGACTGTCTTAATCTGTATCAACCGCAGGTCGGGCTGGTTTGCTAGACTGTATGCATAGTACCAACACACCAAAAGGAGAGGGTTATGTATCAACGCATATTTGTGCCGGTGGATGACAGTGATACGTCCAACCTGGCACTGGCAGAGGCTTGCCGCCTTGCCAAGCATATGGGTAGTACCGTCCGGCTGGTGCATGTGGTTGACCTAGCGCAGTTTGGCTGGGGTGGCACAGAGTTTCTGGATGCGGCGGAGTTGCAAAAGTCCATCAAGCAGGCGGGTGAGCAGGTGCTGGGGCAGGCGCAAGCACTGGCAGTGGCTGCCGGATTGACGCCGGAGGTGAAGATTCTTGAAAGTTGGGGCGATAAAATCGCTTCCGTGCTACTGGACGACGCCAATAGCTGGGGTGCTGATCTGGTTGTGATGGGTACGCACGGCTGGAGTGGGCTGATGCATATCCTGATGGGTAGTGTGGCCGAGGGTTTGCTGAAGCAAGCGGATGTGCCGGTACTGCTGGTGCGTAATGCGGGTGAGTAAGCCTGCGCTGGTCGCCGTGTGCTGGTGGGTTTAGGCCAAGAAAAAGGGCAGTGGCAAGCAGCTGTTGAGTTGCTTGCTACTGCCCTTTGTCGGAGATGACTATCAGCTGGCTGCGGCTTCGGTCGAGCCTTCCTGGGCTTCCATCTGGGCACGTACGGCCTTACGCAGGCTCTTGTACAGGTCCGGATGGGTTTCCTTCAGGTATTCGACGATTTCAAAGTCTTCGCGGCGTACCTTGGACAGGTCGATCTGTTCAACATGGACCAGACGCAGCAGTTCACGCACTGGCTTAGGCATGTTGCGGCCGCTTTCGTAGCGGGAGCCACCAGACTGGGTAACGCCGATGCGGCTCCAGAATTCCTGTTGGTTCAGGCCGAGCTTGCGACGGATTTCACGCGGGTTGGTGATTTTTTCAAAGAGTTTCATGGGTTGTTCCTCTTAAAAGGCTAAACAGTATTGTATTGAATTATAGGTATGGTTTAGGACACTGCCCTATGTCCTAAAAATAGCAAAGAAAATCCATAAGGAATAATTCGGATGCAAAAAAAATCATTAAGTTCAATGATTTCGTGCATCTGGTTTTTCTTATGTTAGCGTATTCTTATCTAGAAATACAATGGAATCTTTGCTATTTGGCGTGAAATGGTATCGCCATGTCGTGAACATGTACATATGGGAAGGGAGGGGGTGGCGAGCCTGACCCTCGGCACTTGCACTAAGTAACTATGGCTGCTTCCTTCCGGACCTGACCAGGTTTGCTACCGTACAATGCGAGGAGACCCGCCGTAGAAGAATGCGAATCATAACGGGTTTGCCGCACTTTGCCAAGCATTTGCGTGCTTGCCGGCAGAAAAAATGGTCATGGTCTGGGGCTGTTGCGGGGGCATTCCGCAGGATGAGGTTGCCGATGTCGGCTTTGTCAGGGCAGACTCCAGGGATGACCGGACAATTATCACAGGACTCCCATGGCTCCTTCCTATCTGCCGCTGCTGCGAACCCTGCTTGCTTTTGATACCACCAGCCGTCATTCCAATCTGGAGCTGATCGACTGGGTGAGCCAGTATCTGGCCGGATTTGGCGTCAGCAGCCAGCGCACGCTGAACGATGACGGCAGCAAGTCCAATTTGTTTGCCCGCATTGGCGCGGAGGACTTGCCACTGATGCTGTTGTCCGGCCACACCGATGTGGTGCCGGTGGATGGACAGGCATGGAGCTCACCTCCCTTTGTATTGACCGATAAAGGCGATGGACGCTGGTATGGGCGTGGCACCGCCGACATGAAAGGCTTTATCGCCTGCGTGCTGGCGCATGTTCCTGACTGGGTGCGGCTGGCGCAGGAGGGGCGTTTGCAGCAGGGAATTGGCATTGCTCTGTCTTATGACGAGGAAGTGGGCTGCCTTGGCGTACCCCGCTTGATCGATGCCTTGTTGCAGCAAGGGGTGCCGGTGGCTGGCTGCATTATTGGTGAACCCACTTCGATGCGGCCGGTGGTGGCGCACAAGGGGATTGCTCACTATCACTGCCATGTGCAGGGGCGGGCGGCGCATTCCTCGCTGACACCGCAGGGCGTCAATGCCATTGAGTATGCTGCGCGGCTGATCACTCATGTGCGACGTCTGGCTGACACTGAGGCCTCGTTTGGCCACCATCAACCATTATATGATGTGCCGTTCACCACCTTGCAGACCGGTACCATTCATGGCGGTACGGCTAATAATATCGTGCCCAAGGATTGTGAATTCACTTTTGAATGCCGCTGGCTGCCGGGGGATGATCCGCAGCGCTTCGTCGATTCTGTCCGTGACTATGCTGACAATCTCTTGCTGGAGATGCGCCAGGTGGCACCGGAAGCCATGATTTCCATCGAACCGCGGGTGTATTGCCCGGCCTTCGAGGCCACGCCGGACAGCGAGGTGCTGCACTACGTGGAAAAACTGTGTGGTTGCCAGGGAGGTGATGGGGTGGCCTATACCACGGAGGCCGGCGTGTTCCATGCTGCGGGCATGCCATGCGTAGTGCTGGGGCCAGGTTCGATCGAGCAGGCACATCGCCCGGACGAATTTATTGAGGAGAGTCAATTGCAGGCTTGTTTTGACTGGTTGGGCCGTCTGACCGGCGAGTTGTGTCGCACAGCTAGCCAGGGCTAGAAAAAAATTTTGCATGGTCTGACAAATCACTTCAGAATCGCCGCTCCGGCGACCCCGGAACCAGAGGCTCCCGTTCAGGTTATCGCTTGAACGGGCTTGTTTTTTGTCGTGATGAGAGACCAAATGAAACAGGACAATAGATCCTCGGCCACCGTCGGTGCTGGCAAGGCGCGCGATGGTTTTACTTCAAGTTTTGGCGTATTGGCTGCCACGCTGGGCTCGGCCGTCGGGCTGGGCAATATCTGGAAGTTTCCCTATTTGACCGGCACCAATGGTGGTGCGGGTTTTCTGGTGGTGTATGTCTGTGCCACCTTGCTGGTAGGCTTACCCGTGATGATTTCCGAAATCATGCTGGGTCGCCGTGCCAAGTCTGATGCGGTGACGGCGCTGAAAAAGCTGGCTCCGGCCGGCCAGCCCTGGTGGTTGATCAGCGCTTTTGGTGTGCTGTCGGCCTTCCTGATCATGGCTTTTTACTCTGAAGTGGCGGCCTGGGTATTTGCCTATGTGTTCAAGGCCATTGGCGGGGGCATCCTGTCCAGTGATCCCAAGGTGACTTCGGCGGCGTTCGGTTCGCTGATTGCCGACCCGGTGCAATCGCTGCTGTGGCAGTGGCTGGTGCTGGCCCTGATCGGCGGCATCCTGCTGATGGGTGTGGCCAAGGGTATCGAGGCGGTGACCAAAAAGCTGATGCCCATGCTGTTTTTGCTGCTGCTGGTGATTGGTGTGCGCAGCCTGATGCTGCCGGGTGCCCTGCAGGGGGTTTCCTTTCTGTTTACCCCGGATTTTTCCAAGATCACGGCGGGAGTGGTGCTGACTGCGGTGGGCCTGGCCTTCTTCAAGCTGTCCATCGGCATGGGCACCATGATGACTTATGGCAGTTATTTCCGTGATGATCAGAACATTCCGGCTACCACCCTGCGGGTGATGTGTGCCGACCTGTTCGTTTCCATGCTGGCCGGCATCGCCATTTTCCCGGCGGTGTTTGCCTTCGGTTTCAAGCCGGAAGCCGGTCCATCGCTGCTGTTCATCACCATTCCGGCGGTGTTTGCCAGCATGCCGCTGGGCCAGCTGTTCATGGTGGCCTTCTTTGTGCTGGCAGCGATTGCCTCCACCGGTGCCATGTTGTCGATTCTGGAAGTGCCGGTATCGGTATTGAGTGAGCGTTTCGGCATCAGCCGCCCCAAGGCTACCGTGCTCAACCTGCTGCTGCTGGCCCTGATCGGCGCCACCTGCGCGTTGTCCAATAGCAGCATGGCCGAGTTCAAGCTGTTCGGCATGACCATGTTCGACCTGTTCGACTTTGTCACCTCCAACATCCTGATGCCATTGGGCGGGATTTTCCTGTGTCTGTTCGTGGGCTGGGTGTGGGGTTTCGAGCGCTTGAAGGCAGCGCTGTCCAATGAGGGGCAGTTGCGTAACGAGGCCCTGGTGCGCGTGCTGTTTGTGGTAGTGCGCTTTGTGTCGCCGCTGCTGATTCTGGTGGTGATGCTGAAGGGGCTGAAGCTGTTCTGATTCAGCGGCCATTCGGCATGGTGTTCAAGGGCCATCCCATGCCGGGTGGCCCTTTTTCATGGGGAAGCGTTGTATTCCTGCCGTATTTTTACTTACCGCTCATGCCTAATAGACTTTCAACTGGTGCTGAATAATAAATCGTGGAATGATGGCGATTCTCCTCATATCCATTGCGGATTGAAAGGATTTGTCATGAAGCACGGCAAGACCCTGTCTTTCAGTGTGCAGCAGCTGGATAGGCCGGAACAGCGGCAGGCCTTGTGTTCCGAGTTGTCAGCGCTGGTGCCGGACCGTTTTGCTGGTCCGTGGTCGGAAGAGGAACTGCAGGAGCTGATCCAGAGCTGGCGGATGATGGCCTTCTGTCAGGATGGGGGCGTGGTGTGTGCCCATCCCTTTCATTCGGCAGATGGGCTGTTCCGCACCGTGGTATTTGATACCAAGGCGGCTTGAGCCGTTCAGTGCGAGTGAGTCGGATGCAGGTGACAGCCCAGCAGGTGATCATTCACCACGCCAGTGGCTTGCAGGTAGGCGTAAATCACCGTACTACCAACAAAATTCATTCCGGCTTTTTTCAATGCCTTGCTGATGCGGTCGGATAGCGCGGTGCTGGCCGGGCATTCAGCCAGCGATTGCCAGTGATTCACCATGCTCTGGCCATCGGTATGCGCCCATAGCCATTGCGCAAAGCTGCCATGTTCTTGCTGTAATTGCAGGAATACCCGCGCATTGCGGATGGCGCTGTTGATCTTCAAGCGGTTGCGCACGATGCTGCTGTCCAGCATCAGTCTTTCCACATCCTCCTCGCCCATTTGTGCCACGCGCTGCGGGTCGAAGCCGTGAAAGGCGCGGCGGTAGCCTTCGCGCTTGCGCAAGATGGTGATCCACGACAGCCCGGCCTGTGCCCCTTCCAGAATCAGCATTTCAAACAGCTTGTGTTCATCGTGCTGGGGGCGACCCCATTCCTGGTCGTGATAGGCAATATAGAGCGGATCGTCGCCACACCAGGGGCAGCGGGGCAAGGCAAGAGCGGTCATGCGGGACTCCGGCACCGCCCGGCGGGCCGGGCGGCAGTGTTGGTTCAGCTCAGGTTGTGCATCAGAATGTCGCAGGACAGGCCGGTTTTTTGCAGGCCCTGGCGACTGGCCAGATTGAGTACCAGCGGGTTGCGGATATTGGCTTTCAGCTCGCCCAGCGCCGGGTGGGCTTCGGCTGCGGATTCTTCCTGATAGAGCAGTACCAGGATGACTGCGTCTTCCGGCTTGCTCAATTGCAAACGGGCCACTTCCTCATCGTTGAGTTCCACTTCATAGCGCACGCCCAGTTGCTGCGGCAGGGTGACACTGAGGGTGATGGCCGCGTCGTTCAGCGACTGCATCCAGTACACCGAGGGATTATTGCTGTCGGCATTGTGGAACAGTTTGAACTGGGTGCAGTTTTCCAGGGCGGGAATGCCCTGGTCAAAATTGATGATGGTGCTTTCATCCACTTCTACAGCACCGAGTTGGCTGGAATTGAACAGCATGACATTCTCCCTGTGGCAGATATTGGCATTATGCATCAAGCCTTATCCGGCGACGATCTCTACACTGCGGAAATCTGTCATGCGGCAGGGCAGGGGGTTGGTGGCCCTGTCGCCCGGCCGGCGTGCACTGATTTGATGGTAAGCCTGCCTGATCACGGTGCAAACGGCTAGAATGGCGCACCATGATGACGCCTACTGCTTTATATCCCCGGATTCAGGCGGCCTTGCTCAGTTCTGATGTGACAGACAAGCTGGCCGCCACGGAAGCCATTCATGCTGCCTGGCAGCGTGGTGAGCTGCTGCGTGAAGACGCACCCTTGACGCGTCTGCCGATGGCAGGCCATCCCGAGAAGCCTGAGCTGGTGCATGCCACCAAGGTGCCGCGCCGCCGTCCGGGTTCGCCGCAAGGCCAGCCCGCCATGCTGCATGCCATTGCCCATATCGAATTTAACGCCGTCAACCTGGCGCTGGATGCCGCCTGGCGCTTTCGCGACATGCCGGATGATTTTGTCAGCGACTGGCTGCGCATTGCGGCGGAGGAAGCTGGCCATTTCCGTCTGTTGCAGGGCAGGTTGCAGCAATTGGGCTATAGCTACGGCGACTTTCCTGCCCATAACGGTCTGTGGGAAATCTGCCATGTCACCGATCACGATGTGCTGGTACGCATGGCGCTGGTGCCGCGCGTGCTGGAAGCGCGTGGCCTGGATGCCAGCCCCGAGCTGCAACGCAAGCTGGCCAATATCGGCGATGAGGCCAGCATTGCCATTCTGGACATTATCCTGCGCGATGAGATCGGCCACGTGCAAGTGGGCAACCACTGGTTTCATTATCTGTGCCGGCAGCGTGCTCTGGGACCGATGGCAACCTTCAGCCGCCTGCTGCAAGAGTATGATCTGACGGCACATCGTGGCAGCTACAATGTCGATGCCCGACGGCTGGCGGGCTTTTCCGAGGCGGAGCTGCAGTGGTTGCAGCAAGCCAAGGACTGAGCACGCGGCTGGCTATTTCTATTCATGGAGTACTGCATGCTTTACCGGCTTTTGTGGCGCTTGCGCCAGCAACGCAAACTGGCCCTTGGTGGCCTGCTGCTGGCTACGCTGTTGTTTGTGCTGTGTGCGGCCAGCCTGAGTGCACTGGACTTTGCCAGTGCTCCGGTTGCCAGTGTGATCTGTGTTTTGCTCATGCTGCCGGCCTTGCTGGTGCAGCTATTGATGCTGTGGGTGCTGGCGCAAAAACCCTGACTGAAAAATGGCATTGAAAACAGTGATTTAATGTCGCATTGCTGCACGGCGTCAGGCTTGACGATGGCCGCGCAGACAGCGCATAATCGCGCCGCAACATAAGAAAAGGCCCCTGATACGGCGGGGCCTTTTTGTTTTTACAGTTTTCGGAGATACCCGAATCATGGACTATCAGGCGTTTTTGCGTCAGTTGGAATCCAGTACGCTGCCTGCATCCGACTTTACCCACCAGGCACATTTGTATGCCGCCTGGGCTTATCGCCGCCAGTACCCGGCAGCCGAAGCGGCAGTGCGCTGCGCGCGCGCCTTTTCGCGTTTTGCCATGGCGCAGGGGGCGGCGGAAAAATACCACCACACCCTGACCATGTCGCTGTTGTCCATCCTGTACCACCGCGCCCAGCAGCAGCCTGCCATGCTGGAAGACTGGCCCGCCTTCCTCGCGACCTGCGATGACGTGCTGCAAGATGCCCGGGCGGTGGTGCTGCAATATTACTCTGCTGACAGGCTGAACCAGGATGCCTCGCGTCGCGGCTTTGTCCCGCCGGATCGACTGCCGCTCCCCATTGCCTGCCTGTCACATTAAGGAAGCCAAGCCATCATGATAAAAGCCCCGGAACTGCTGCTGCCTGCCGGCACGCTGGATAAAATGCGCGCCGCCTATGATTTTGGTGCCGATGCCGTCTATGCAGGCCAGCCGCGCTACTCGCTGCGTGCGCGTAATAACGACTTCAAGCTGGAAGAACTGAAAACAGGTATTGATGAAGCGCATGCGCGCGGCAAGCTGTTTTTCGTGGCCAGCAATCTGCTGCCGCATAACAGCAAGATCAAGACCTATATGGCGGACATGGAGCCGGTGATTGCCATGAAGCCGGACGCGCTGATCATGGCTGATCCGGGTCTGATCATGATGGTGCGTGAGCGCTGGCCCGAGGTGCCGGTGCATCTGTCGGTCCAGGCCAATACCGTTAACTATATGGGCGTGAAGTTCTGGCAGAAGCTGGGCGTGTCGCGCATCATCCTGTCGCGCGAGCTGAGCCTGGACGAGATTGCCGAAATCCGCCAGGAATGCCCGGATATCGAGCTGGAAGTATTTGTGCATGGCGCGCTGTGCATTGCTTACTCTGGCCGCTGCCTGCTGTCGGGCTATTTCAATCATCGTGATCCCAATCAGGGCACCTGTACCAATGCCTGCCGTTGGGATTACAAGATGCACGATACCCAGGATGACGACGCCGGCGATGTGCAAACCATCAAGCTGGACTTCAACAAAGCCCTGGAAGAAGCCAACCAGAGCTTTGCTGCCTGCGGCGGTGCCGAGCGCCATCCGCTGGCCGACAAGACCTATCTGATCGAAGAGGGTAGCCGTCCGGGTGAGCTGATGCCCATCATCGAAGACGAGCATGGCACTTACATCATGAACTCCAAAGACCTGCGTGCGGTGGAGCAGGTGGAGAAGCTGGTGAAGATTGGCGTGGACTCGCTCAAGATTGAAGGTCGCACCAAGAGCCTGTACTACGTGGCGCGTACCGCCCAGGTGTATCGCCAGGCCATCGACGACGCTGTGGCAGGGCGTCCCTTCAATCTGGGCTTGCTGGCCGAGCTGGATGGTCTGGCCAATCGTGGCTACACCCCGGGCTTCCTGGAGCGTCATCAGACCCAGGATTACCAGAACTATCTGGATGGGCATTCCAAGGCCAAGCAAAGCCAGTATGTTGGCGATGTGCTGGAAGTCGATGCCGATGGCTGGGCGCTGGTGGAAGTGAAAAACCGCTTTGGAGTAGGCGATCGCATCGAGGTGATCCATCCGAACGGCAACCGTATCGTCGAGCTGAAGCAGATGACGCGCAATGGTGCGGCAGTTGAGCTGGCGGCCGGCAATGGCATGCAGGTACGTATTCCTGATATGGCCGGCATGGAAAAAGCCCTGTTGGCACGGTTGATCTGATCAAATGTAGCAGTGGTGTCGGAAGTTGCTAAAACGTGAGCGGATTGCCTGCAAGGGCCATCCGCTTTTCTTTCGCCTGTTGCCACGGCAAATGCGGACCGGATTTGATCTGTGGCAAATCTGCCTCAGCTTGCCGGGCGACAAGAAAAAATCTTTTTTGTCGGCCAGGCGGTGGCGGGCCGCGTTGAGTGTTCAGGGCCATTGTTGCCTGCCGCAGATAAGCAGGTAGGTGCGGGGCGTGTCCGGATCTTGCTAAAGCCTTGAAACATCAGGCTGAGCGCTGTTTTTGATCATATGTATAGGCAAATTTGCCCTGTACGGCGGTTTATGCTGAAGGAAATGATCAGATGTTCAGAATAGTAAACACGGACCGCCGTCAAGAGCATTCGGGTGTTGAATTTTTTGCGCTGCAAAATAAATTCATGTTGCGGCTGAATGTCTTTGTGGTTAAAAAGCTGTAACACCTCACCACAGATTGTGGATTTTATTAAACATTACAGAGGTGCTATCTACAGTGGAGGAGGCTTGGTAATGGGGAAGGTCTACCCTTGCGGGAAACAGGCAGCAAACGGTCAGTGCAATGCGCTGCCCTGCCAGCCGGTTTCCACAGGTTTCCTGTGAAAATAATAAATATAGGACGACTCGTGGCCTGCGCCGCAAGCTCGTTGTCTCTTGCCTGACACTTGCCGGGTCCAACTGGGATAGCAATAGCCAGAGTGGATAGGATGGGGTTATAACTGTTGTGCACGAATATTGCTTGATACCTATGCGTGCCATTGTTGCCCCAGGTTTGGCGCTGACCGGATTTGAGGGGAAAACCCCGGACGGTCAACAGGAGGTGCAGTTCATCAGGTCCCTGAGTCCCCAGACAACAGGGAGTTTATGGTCTTGCAATACATTAGGAAGCCTGTAATGAAGAAGAAACTTGTCAAGAAAGTGCTGTGTTCGCTGCTTCTGCTGTTGCCTAGTGCAGGCGTACTGGCAGAAGACAAGGTACTGAACGTCTACAACTGGTCCGACTACATCGCCAAGAGCACCATTCCTGGCTTTGAAAAGCAGTCCGGGGTCAAGGTCAAGTACGACGTCTACGACAGCGACGATACCCTGCAAGCCAAGATGATGACCGGCCGTGCCGGTTACGACATCGTGGTGCCTACTTCCAACTTCATGGCCAAGCAGATCGAGGCCGGTATCTACCAGAAGCTGGACAAGTCCAAGATCCCCAATCTGGCGAATCTGGACAAGGCGCTGATGGCCAAGATCCAGGATGCCGATCCGGGCAATGCGCACGGCGTGCCGTGGGCTTATGGTACCGATGGCCTGGGTTACAACTTCACCAAGGTCAAGGCCATCCTCGGCAAGGACACCCCGCTGGATAGCTGGGACATCCTGTTTGACCCGAAATACGTTTCCAAGCTGAAGGGCTGTGGCGTTTCGGTACTGGATCAGGCCAATGACGTATTCGCCGTTACCCTGCATCATCTGGGCAAAGATCCCAACAGCAAGAACCCGGCCGACTACCAGGCTGCCTTCGAACTGCTGAAGAAAATCCGCCCCTACATCACCCAGTTCAACTCTTCCGGCTATATCAATGACCTGGCCAACGGCGACATCTGCCTGGCGCTGGGCTGGTCTGGCGACGTTAACATCGCCAAGCATCGTGCTGCCGAAGCCAAGCGTACCTACCAGCTGGGCTATGTGATTCCCAAGTCCGGCGCACCGATCTGGTTTGACGTGATGGTGATCCCGAAAGATGCACCGCATGTCGATGCCGCCCTCAAGTGGATCAACTACATCGAAAATCCGGAAGTCAATGCCGCGATTACCGACGAAGTGTTCTATCCAACGGCCAATGCGGCTGCCCGCAAGTTCGTGAAGCCGGAAATCGCCAACGATCCGTCCATCTACCCGCCGGAATCGGTCATGAAGACCTTGTTCCTGCTCAAACCGCTGCCGTCTGACATCATGCGTCTGCAGAACCGTCTGTGGACCCAGTTGAAGACTGGCCGCTAAACCGTGTCCTGACCGGCCGGGTGGATGTTCGCCCGGCTGGTTCTGACCTGCACGGTCCCTTGGCCAAGTGCCGCAGGGATTGATGCAACAGCCGCTGCTACCGTATTGCCGGAACAGCAGATGGCTAAGAAAAAGTAGTACTGGAGTGAGGGTTACAGTCTGGTTCTGGAGAGCCGGGCTGTAGTGAAACGTAAGTCATCACATCAGGGCGAGTCGTGACAGGGCCTTGATATGATGGCTGTAAAGATGTGCTTGGCAAGCCGGTCCCACCGGCCAAGTGGTGCTAAACATGAAAAGTCTCAATTTTAGTCGATGGTTTCCGTCCGGCAGGACTACCGTCATTGGTGTTCCCTTCCTGTTTTTGTTTGTGTTTTTCCTGCTGCCCTTCCTGCTGGTAGTGGGCATCAGCTTCTCGCAGCAGCAACTGGGCATTCCGCCCTATACGCCGCTGACCAAGATGGAAGACGACGTCTTCACCCTGGTGCTCAATATCGGCCACTACAAGTTCATGCTGGGTGACGATCTGTATTTCGCCACCTATATCAGCTCGGTGAAGATGGCTTTTGTCTCCACCGTACTGTGCCTGCTGATCGGCTACCCCATGGCCTATTACATCGCCCGTGCGTCCGAGTCTGCTCGTGACACGCTGATGATGATGGTGATGCTGCCGTTCTGGACTTCCTACCTGATTCGCGTCTACGCCTGGATCGGCATTCTCAAGAACGATGGTTTCCTGAACCAGTTCCTGATGTGGCTGGGTGTCATCGATACGCCGCTGCGGCTCTATCACACCAACTGGGGCGTGTATATCGGCATGGTGTTCTCCTACCTGCCTTTCATGATCATGCCGCTGTATGCGCATCTGGTGAAAATGGACCTGCGTCTGCTGGAGGCCGCCTATGACCTGGGTGCCCGTCCGTGGAAGGCATTTGTCCAGGTGACCTTGCCGCTGTCGAAAAACGGCATCATCGCCGGCAGCCTGCTGGTATTCATTCCGGCGGTGGGCGAGTACGTGATTCCGGAACTGCTGGGTGGTTCGGACACGCTGATGATCGGCCGCGTAATGTGGGACGAATTCTTTAACAATATGGACTGGCCGATGGCTGCAACCGTGACCTGCGCCATGGTGCTGCTGCTGCTGGTGCCGATGGCCCTGTTCCAGCATTACCAAGCAAAAGTGATGGAGGAAGTGAAATGAGCACGATGAAACCCAGCAAGCCGCTGTCGTATGCGGTACTTGGCTTCGGCTACTCCTTCCTTTATCTGCCCATCGTGTTGCTGATCATCTACTCGTTCAACGAGTCCAAGCTGGTGACGGTGTGGTCGGGTTTTTCCACCAAGTGGTATTGGGCACTGCTGGAAGATGACGAGCTGATCAATGCCGCCCTGCTCAGTATCAAGATCGCCCTGATGACGGCTACCGCCGCCGTAGTGATTGGCACCTGGGCGGGTTTCGTGATGGCGCGGCTCAACCGCTTCCGCCTGTTTCCGTTGTTTGCCGGCATGATCAATGCGCCGCTGGTGATTCCTGAAGTGATTCAGGGTATCTCGCTGCTGCTGCTGTTTGTGGCCATGGAGCAAACATTCGGCTGGCCGGAAGGGCGGGGCGTGTTCACCATCTGGATCGGTCACGTGATGCTCTGCGTGTCCTATGTGGCCATCGTGGTGCAGTCCCGTGTGCGTGAACTGAACCGTTCGCTGGAAGAAGCTGCCATGGATCTGGGGGCGCGTCCGCTCAAGGTGTTCTTCGTGATCACCCTGCCGCTGATCTCCCAGGCACTGGTGTCCGGCTGGCTGCTGTCCTTCACCCTGTCGCTGGATGACCTGGTGCTGACTGCCTTCCTGTCCGGCCCGGGTTCCACCACGCTGCCGATGGTGATCTTCTCCCGTGTCCGTCTGGGTCTGAACCCGGAAATGAACGCCTTGGCCACCCTGTTCATCATCGTGGTGTCGGTAGGTGTCGTGGTGGGCAATCTGTACATGCGCTCGGTACAGCGCAAGCGTGATCGTGAAATGCAACTAGCCTTCAATCAGGCGTAAGCCGGGAAGACAAGTCGTAGGTAACGACGGGGGCAGCAGCAGGGATAACACAGCATTCCGGTTGCTGCCCCTTTTTTGTACGTGCAGTGAAAACAACGTGGTATCCATGCAGTAGTACAAGGGAGAAGTGTGATGAAGAAATTGTTGATCAGTGCACTGATCGCAGGTCTTCCCGGCGTAGCCATGGCTGATGCCAAGGGAGACGAGATCGCCAAGCTGAAGGCCCAGTTAGAGGCCCTGCAGGCGCAAATGCAGCAGTTGCAGAAAGCGGTGAATGCGGCAACCGCTGCCAAGGCGCCGGAGGCGGATGATGCCAATACCGAGCTGAAGCAGCGTGTGGCGGGGATGGAAATGAAGGTGGACAAGCTGACGACCGACGCCAGCGAAGGCCCGATTGCCGGCCTGAGCGTGACCGGCTATCTGGATCCCACCTATCTGTATAACCGCAGTGGCAAGAGCTCGGGCTTCCAGTTCGTCAACCACAATAGTGGTTATGCCTATACCAACAGCACCTTCGGCGATGTCTATCTGGACATCAAGAAAACCTTCGGGGTAGGCCCGATGGCGCCGAGTGCCGAAATCACCATTCTGCCTAATCGTGGTTCGGGCAATACCCTGCTGGATGGCGGTGGCACCAACAACATCATCAATACCGCGATGATCAACTTCCCGGTATCCGATACCACCCAGTTGGTGGCCGGCCTGATGAATAGCTTTGGTGGCTACGAAGTGCAGCAGTCTAACCAGATGAACACCATTACCCATGGCCTGCTGTATGACTTCAGCGATCCGGGCAGTTATGTGGGTGCCGGTTTCAACTGGGCGCATGGCGCGTGGGCCACCAAGTTCATGATTGCCAACGAGCAGTTCCGCACCTCGGCCAATTCGGTGGATACCAATAATGGCAAGTCGGCCAATAACACGCCCAGTGTGACCGGCCGCTTTGACTACACCTGGAGCAGTGCGCTGGATATTGGCGCTTCGGCCAATGTGGGGCGTCAGTCGCTGCTGGCGCATACCGATTCCAGTGGCACTGCAGACAAGACCTACGGCTATCAGGGCTCGTCCAGCAACCCGTATAGCAATTACTACTTTGCCGAGCTGGATGCCACTTACACCATGACCGACGGCGTGCTGAATGCCGAGCTGGATTATGGCCGGCAGAAACAGGCGGCCTGGAATGGTGGCGATGCCGTCTGGTACGGTTTCTCGCTGTTGGCACACCAGAAGTGGAGTAGCGAGCTGTTTGGCCGCATGGGTGCCACGCTGCGTTACGACTACCTGAATGACAGCAAGAACGGTGGCGGTGGCGGTGGTATTGCCCTGGGGCAGTCGAGCGGTGTTGATGGCACTAACGGCTTTGGCATCTCCCAGGCTTGCTTCAGCAATAGCACAGCCAATGGTACCGACTGCTCGGGCGCTACCCGTCAGGCGTTGACTGCGGCCTTGCTGTTCTACCCGACCGATCAGCTGACCCTGAAGATGGAATACCGCCACGACTGGGCCAATCGCGACGTGTTCCTGCGTAACGATGGTAACTATCGCAAGAGCAACGACATCTTTGCTGCTCAGGCGGTGTACAGCTTCTGATTGCTGGACTGCTTCACTGCTCGAATGGCCTCCACTGGAGGCCATTTTTCATGGGATTCCCTTTGCCGGTTTCCTGTTTTGGCTTGGCAAAGCAGGGCCGGGGCGGCACACTCAGGGCATTGTCCTTGTTGGAATGCTTCATGTTCAGACGTCCTGACTGGCTGGCCTCGCTGTTCAATCGTGCTCCGTATGCTGCAAAGCCGGCGGCGCGTCATCATGGCCCAGCCGGCTATCGCAATCTTTACCCTTTTGTCCTGCCTACGCTCGGCAGCTTGTTGCACTGGAAGCTGGCGCAGTGGTGGCGTCCGCGCCCGGATCACCGGCCGGAAATGGTCCCGCTGAGCGCTGGCGATGCCGCCGCCCTGTGTGCTAACCGTCAACGCACATCGGTGACCTGGCTGGGGCATGCCAGCAGCTTTGTTCAACTGGGTGGGCAGAATGTGCTGATTGATCCGGCGCTGTCGCCACGGGTGTCACCGTTTCGCCACCTGGGGCCGAAGCGGCAAGTGCCTTTGCCCATTGATTTGCCGGATTTGCCGCATATCGATCTGGTCTTGCTGACGCATCTGCATTACGACCATCTGGATTTCCCTACGCTCAAACGGCTGGCGCGGCAGCCAGGTGGGGCGCCGGATTTCGTGGTGCCGCTGGGCGTGGCACGTGCGGTGCGCGCTGCCGGTGTGCCGGCCGAGCGGATCGTCGAACTGGACTGGTGGCATGCGGTTGAGCGGGGCTCGCTGCGTGTGCTGCTGACGCCGGCACATCACTGGAGCAATCGTGGCCCGTGGGGGGATCTGAACAAGGCCTTGTGGGGTGGCTATCTGCTGGAAGGGGCCGGCTTGAAGATCTGGTATCCCGGCGATACCGGCTATCAGGCCGAGCTGTTTCATGAAATCGGCCTGCATATCGGGCCGGTGGATTTTGCTCTGCTGCCTATCGGGGCTTACGAGCCGCGCAAGGTGATGCGGGCGCAGCATGTCAATCCGGATGAGGCCGTGCGCATTTTCAAGCATGTGGCGGCGCGCAAGGCCTGGGCGGTGCACTGGGGCACCTTCATCCTCACCGACGAGCCAATACAGCAACCCATGGCGGAGCTGGCGATGGCCTTGCGCGAGCAGGAGGTCAGCCCCGCCGATTTCATGCTGCCGGCCATCGGGGAAACCATCTGGCTTTAGCTGTTCGGGGCTGGTGTGGTGCAGGATGGCGGTATTTTGCCCCTGATTGGCGCACAAGACGCCATTTTGCTGCGATGCAAACATTGCCCCTCAGGGCAGGGGGGCATACAATCGACAGTGTTATTTTTTCGAAAACGAAGGCTTTTTTTCGTTTTCACAGCAATATGGGGCTATGCATGACGATTCTGCAATTAATTAATGAACGGGTGCAGGCAGCGCTGAGCGCTGCTGGCGCGCCGGATGCGCCGGCGGTCATTCAGCCGGCTTCCAAGCCGGAATTCGGCGACTATCAGGCCAACGGCGTGATGGGTGCGGCCAAGGCGCTCAAGACCAATCCGCGCGAACTGGCGCAAACGGTGGTTGCTGCGCTGGATTTGCAAGGCATTGCCGACAAGGTGGAAATCGCTGGTCCGGGTTTCATCAATATTCATCTAGCCCCTGAATATCTGGCCCGACGCAGCGAAGTTGCCCTGAAAGATGTGCGGCTGGGTATTGCGCCGGTAGCGCCGCAACGCGTGATGGTGGAGTATTCCTCGCCTAATCTGGCCAAGGAAATGCACGTAGGCCACCTGCGCTCGTCCATCATTGGCGATGCGCTGGCGCGCGTGATGGAATTTCTTGGCCACGACGTGGTGCGTGCCAATCATGTTGGCGACTGGGGTACCCAGTTCGGCATGTTGACCGCCTACCTGGTGGAAATCCGCCAGGCCGGTGACAACGCGCTGGAATTGTCCGATCTGGAAACCTTCTACCGCAATGCCAAGGTGCGCTTTGACGAAAGCGAAGAGTTCGCCGACCGCGCCCGTGATTATGTGGTGCGTCTGCAAGGTGGCGATGCCGAGGTGCTGAAGCTGTGGGCGCAGTTTGTCGACATTTCGCTCAAGCATTGCGAGGCGGTGTACCAGAAGCTCAATGTCGGCCTCAAGCGCGAGCACGTGCGTGGCGAGTCCTCCTATAACGACGACTTGCCGGTCATTGTGGATGAATTGCGTGCCGCTGGCCTGCTGAGCGAAAGCGATGGCGCGGAGGTGGTGTTCCTGGAAGAGTTCCGCACCCAGGATGACGAGCCGATGGGCGTGATCATCCGCAAGAAAGATGGTGGTTTCCTGTATACCACTACCGATCTGGGTGCCGTGCGCTACCGTCACAAGGTGTTGAATCTGGATCGCGTCATCTACGTGGTGGATGCGCGGCAGAGCCAGCACTTTGCCCAGATGTTCAGCATCTGCCGCAAGGCCGGTTTTGCGCCGGAAAGCATGCTGCTGGAGCATGTCGGCTTTGGCGTGATGATGGGTGATGACGGCAAGCCGTTCAAGACCCGTTCCGGTGGCACCGTCAAGCTGATCGAACTGCTGGACGAGGCGGAAGAGCGCGCCTATGCGCTGGTTTCGGAAAAGAACCCTGATCTGTCCGAGGCGGCAAGACGTGAAATCGCTGCCACCGTGGGTATTGGCGCGGTGAAGTATGCCGACCTGTCGAAGAATCGCATGAGTGACTACATCTTCAACTGGGATACCATGCTGGCCTTCGAGGGCAATACTGCGCCTTATCTGCAGTATGCCTACACCCGCGTGCAGAGCGTGTTCCGCAAGGCAGAAAACGTCGATGCCAATGCGCCCATCGTGATTACCGAGCCGGCTGAGAAGCATCTGGCGGCGGCACTGGCGCAGTTTGAAGACACCTTGCTGTCGGTGGCCGATGGTTGCTATCCGCACTATCTGTCCAACTATCTGTACCAGATTGCCACGCTGTTCTCGCGCTTCTACGAGGCCTGCCCCATCCTGAAGAGTGAGGGTGAGGTGCGTGCCAGCCGTCTGCAGCTGGCTGCGCTGACTGGCAAGACGCTGAAGACCGGCCTCGACCTGTTGGGTATCAAGGTATTGGAAACCATGTAAGCCAGTGTTGCTGGCCTGACATGAAAAACGCCCTGAAATATCAGGGCGTTTTCTTTTGCTGATGGCCGGTGAGGCGCAACGCAGGAGCGGCGGTTCTGTTGGTGCGTCTAAATCGCCTGCGTATTGTGCAGCAGCCAGTCGCGGGCTGGGCCATCCACCAGTGGCAGCAGGCGGGTGCGTACTTCTTGGTGATAGTGGTTCAGCCAGTCCACCTCCTGCCGTGACAGCAGGCCGTGCTCGATGCAGCGGGTGTCGATAGGGCAGAGGGTGAGTGTTTCGAAGCGCAGGAAGTCGCCAAAGCCGTTCTGCTCGGCATCCACGTTCAGCACCAGGTTTTCGATGCGCACCCCCCATTGGCCGGGACGATAAATGCCAGGTTCTACCGAGGTGATCATGCCTTGCTGCATCGCCATGCTGGGGTCTGGCAGGCTGCGTGAAATGGTCTGCGGGCCTTCATGTACATTGAGGAAATAGCCTACGCCATGGCCGGTGCCGTGGCCAAAGTCGATATTGTGCTGCCACATCGGAGCGCGGGCCAGGGCATCCAGCATCGGCGACAGGGTGCCACGCGGAAAATGCGCCATCGACAGATTGATGGTTCCCTTCAAGACGAGGGTGAAGTCGCGCTTCTGCTCGGCGCTGGGCGTACCCACCGCCACCACGCGGGTGATGTCGGTGGTGCCGCCCAGATACTGGCCGCCGGAGTCGATCAGCAGCAGGCCATCGCCGCTGATGTGGGAATGCGCTTCTGCTGTGGCATGGTAGTGTGGCAGCGCGCCATTGGCATTGAAGCCGGCAATGGTGGCGAAGCTGGGCGAGACAAAGCCGGGGCGGCGGGCGCGGGCGGCGGTGATCTGCTCGTCGATGGTCAGTTCGGTGATGGTTTCGCGATTGACCGCGTTTTCAAACCAGGCAAAGAACTCACATAGCGCAGCGCCATCCTGCTCCATGGTGGCGCGCACCTGGGCGGCCTCGGCGGCGGTCTTGCGCGATTTGAGCAAGGTGCTGGGATTGATGGCGCTGATGACGGTGGTTTCTGCGGCAATCGCCTGGCGCAGGCCCAGCGTGATGCGGCGCGGGTCGATCAGGATGCTGTGGCTGGCGGTCAGTTGGCTGAGTGCAGTTTTGGCCAGGTGGTAATCCGCCAGCTCAATGCCGTCAGCGGCGAGTTCAGCTTGCAGTGTGGCATCCAGCTTGCTGGTGTCGACAAACAGTGTGGCTTGTTTCGGGCTGATCAGCGCATGGCTGATGAAGACCGGGTTGTAGCTGACATCGGCCCCGCGCAGATTGAACAGCCAGGCGATGTCGTCCAGGGTGGAGATGAAGTGATGACTGGCGGCTGTCTGTTGCATGGCCTGGCGCACGGCCAGCAGCTTGTCTGCACGACGGGTGCTGGCAAACGGAGCAGAGTGCGGGTAGATGGCAGCATGAGGCAGTGCCGGGCGTGCCTGCCAGATTTGCCCGACCAGATCGATGTCGGTACGCAGCTGCACACCCTTGGCGTGCAGGGTGGTTTGCAGGGCTTGTGCTGCCGCCAGGCTTAATACATCACCGTCTACGCTCAGCGTCTGGCCGTTGCCCAGCTGCTGTGCCAGCCAGTCCAGATGCTGGGTGCTGGCGGCGGTCTGGATTTTCATCAGGGTAATGCCGCTACCCAGCAGCTCCTGTTCGGCTTGTTCCCAGTAGCGGCTGTCGGCCCACAGGCCGGCCTGGTCCAGGGTCACGATCAAGGTGCCCATCGAGCCCTTGAAGCCGGACAGCCATTGTCGGGCTTGCCAGTGTGCGGGCAGGTATTCCGACAGGTGGGGGTCGGACGACGGGATCAGGCAGGCATCAATATGATGTTGCTGCATGGCCTGACGCAGGGCAGTCAGACGCTGGGGAATGGTGGAGAGGGTGGTCATGCGAGCTCCGATACGGGTAGTGCAGATATTCTGGGCGTGCTTGCCGCGATCTGACAAGCCAGTTTATACCGGTGCCTGCATGAGTTTTCCGAATGCCAGCCTGGCTGTGGGCATGAAAAAAGGCGATCCGGAGATCGCCTTGTTCAATCCACTGCGTATTGCTTAGTCAGCGCGCTGGGTGCTGCGCTGGCCTTGGCTGGCGCTGGACGAACGCGGACCGCGCTTGTCGTAGCTGCTGCTGCCAGTGCCACGGCCGTAGCCACCTTCGCGACGCTCGCGACCGTAGCCATTGCCACTGCTGCTGCTACCGCTGCCACGGCGCTGACCTTGGCCTTGGGCACCGTAACCACCCGGCTTGCCGTTGCGACGCGGGCCTTTCGGCGGGCGACGGGTCGGTTCCAGGCCTTCGATGACGCCTTCGGTGATCTGGCGCTTCAGGTATTGCTCGATACGGCGAACCTTGTGGAATTCTTTCGATTCCGCCAGGGTGATGGCGGTGCCATCACGACCGGCACGACCGGTACGGCCGATACGGTGCACGTAGTCTTCAGCTTGCTTGGGCAGGTCGAAGTTGACGACGTGGGTGATGGTCGGTACGTCGATGCCGCGAGCAGCAACGTCGGTTGCAACCAGGATTTTGATACGGCCACGACGCAGGTCGTTCAGGGTACGGTTACGCCAGCTTTGCGGCATGTCGCCATGCAGGCAGGCGGCGGAGTAACCCTGGTCGGACAGCTTGTCGGCCAGTTCTTCGGTGTAGGCCTTGGTAGCCGAGAAGATCACGCACTGATCAAAACCCGATTCTTTCAGGATGTGATCCAGCAGACGATGCTTGTGGTTCAGGTCGTCAGCGTACAGCAGGTGTTCTTCGATGGTGCCGCCGGAGGTTTCGGTACGGGCGATTTCGATGCGCTGCGGATCGCGGGTCATCTTTTCGGCCATGCGACCAACGGTGCCGTCCAGGGTGGCGGAGAACAGTACGGTCTGACGGGTTTCCGGGGTGGCCTTGACGATGGTTTCGATGTCATCGATGAAGCCCATGTCCAGCATGCGGTCGGCTTCGTCCAGTACCAGCATTTCCAGACGGGAGAAGTCGATGCGGCCGGAGCGCATGTGGTCCATCAGACGGCCCGGGGTAGCCACGATCAGGTCGATCGGGCGGGACAGGGCGCGGGTCTGGTAGCCGAAGGAAGCGCCACCAACCAGGCAGGCGGTTTTCATCCAGCGCAGGTCCTTGCCGTATTCCAGGGCGTTTTTCTCAACCTGTTGCGCCAGTTCGCGAGTCGGGCACAGCACCAGAACGCGCGGACCTTGACCCTTGCCAGTGGAGCGCTCGGACAGCTTGGTCAGTGCCGGCAGCAGGAAGGCTGCGGTCTTGCCGCTACCGGTTTGGGCGGAAACCAGCAGGTCGCGGCCAGCGATGGCAGCGGGGATGGCTTCGGCTTGTACGCCGGTGGGCGAGGTGTAACCAGCAGTTTCGAGTGCGCGCAGAATGGTCGGGGCAATGCCCAGATCGGAGAAATGCATAATATCCTTTCAAACCGGAGTAGAGCCGGTGTCGCTTGGCCAGGAGATGTGGCGGTTAGCAGCCTCGTATGAGGCTGTCGGTCATCGGCACCAACCTGTGCAAGCGGCGAACAGCAGTCCAGTCAAAAGAGACACTACGTGGACGAAGCCTGGAATATCGGTCAGGGACGATGAAGCATCACACCGGCAATGCTGCAGAACAGCTGCAAATACTGCCGGTGGAAATGGAAATCAGAAGGGTTGGCACTTTACGGTAAAATTAAAGCGTTTGCAAGCTGTTTTTGCAAAGTGCTTGGCTAAGTGATTGATTCACCGCCAGGTGATGTCGCAAAAAGAGAAAAATTGCATATTTCTGCAATATTCAGCCCTGCTGGCCATTCATGGCTTGCTTTGCCAGTAATGGCTGCAGCCATTGCACTGCACCATCGGTATCGCGATATTCCGCGCCACTCCAGTAAGCATAGGGCAGGCTGGCCAGCTGTGCGAACAGGGCGGCGAAATCCAGTGCGCCACTGCCCGGTGCGCCGCGTCCCGGCACATCGGCAAACTGCAGGTGGCCGATGCGCTGCCAGTGTTGGCGCAGCAATGGCTCCAGTGCTTCGCCCATGCGGGCCATGTGATAGAGATCGATCTGCCAGTAGAGATTGGCATGTGCTGGCAGTTGCTGCAGCTCGCTGAGCGTGCTGATGAGAAAGTCCGGCATGTCATGGCGGTTGATGGCTTCCACCGTGGTGCGTATCTGCTGCCGGCCCAGCGTGTCAGCGGCCAGTAGCAGATTGCCATGCAATACGGCGATGGCTTGTTCACGGCTGCAGCCGGCGGCCAGCCGCCCTGGCAGGATATTGACGGCTTCCACACCCAGAGCGGTGGCGTAGTGCAGGCATTGCTGCAGTCCGGCGGCGAATTCCGCTTTCCGACCCGGCGTGCCGGCCAGGCCGCTGCCACCTTGCATCAGGTCGCCGGCCGGGGCGTTGATCAGCACCAGCTTGAGCTGGTTCTCTCCCAGCCATTGCTGCAGTTGTTGCACGCTGTGCTCGTAGGGAAATTGGATTTCCACTGCCTGAAAGCCTGCCGCGTGGGCAGCGGCAAAGCGCTGTGGCCAGGGCAGGTGGGCAAACAGCATGCTCAGATTGGCCGATAGTTTCAGCATGGGGCTTACTCCTTGTCCTGGTAGAGATGAATGACGCTGCTCAGATCGGCGTTGCTGTGGCCTTGTGCCGCATGCAGGCGCATCAGCTGGCTGGCCAGTGCGGCCAGCGGGGTGGCGGACTGGCTTTGTTTGGACAGCTGACCCGCGTTGTCCAGGTCTTTCAACAGGGTGGCGACCTTCCACTGCACCGGCTCCGCCTGCCGTGCGGCCATACGCGGGGCCAGGATCTGCAGCGGCAGCGAGTCGGCAAAGCCGCCAGCCAGCGCGGGGGCCAGCAGGCTGGCATCCACGCCATTGTTTTCTGCCAGCGCGACCGCTTCGGCAATCAGCATGGCATTGGCTGCCACGATCAGCTGATTGCAGATTTTGCTGACCTGGCCGCTGCCGACCTCTCCCATGCGGGTGATGCGCTGTGACAGCGGCTGCAGTGCTAGGCTGGCCCGGCCGATATCCTGCGCGCTGCCACCGGCCATGACCACCAGCGTGCCTTGTGTCGCGCCATTGACACCGCCGGATACCGGCGCATCCACCCAGCTGGCACCTTGCTGCTTTGCTCGTTCTGCACAGCGGCGGGTGGTGTCCGGGTCGATGCTGGAAAGGTCGATGATCAGTTGTCCGCTGCGCAGGCTGCTTTGCAACTGGCTGAATACGGCTTGCACGGCGGCGGCATCGGCCACGCACAGCATCAGGATGTCGCTGCGTTCCGCCAGTTCGGTCAGTGATGCACTGACATGCAGGCCCTCCGCACCGGCCTGTTGCAGCTTGTCGGGCGAACGGTTCCATACGCTAAGGGGAAAACCGGCGGCTTGCAGCCGTCGGCATAGGGGCAGGCCCATCAGGCCCAGACCGATAAAGCCGATTCTTTCCATGATGCTTGTCTCGCTGGCAGGGTGAGGTGGCGGAAATTCTAGCGGCCTGGCTGGTGTGCCGTCGAGCGCTGCCGGGCAGCAGCTGGCGTTGAAAATGGCGGCATCGCTACGCTGTGTGCGTAAGGATGCCGCCATGAGCGAGCTGCGGTTTTGGCCAGCCTGCTTCAGGCTGAAATCAGGCCTGCCATTCGATCAGGGCGTAGTTTTTCTTGCCGCGCTTGAGCAGGCTGTAGCGGCCAAATAGACGGTCAGCGGCAGTGAAGCGATGCTCGATGCTGTCTGCCTTGTTGCCATTGATGCTGACTGCGCCGCTCTGGATGAAGGTGCGTGCCTCGCTCTTGGACTTGGCCAGACCGCCATTGGCAACGGCGTCGATCAGGCTGTCGTCGGCACTGTTCAGTACAAAGTGCGGCAGGCCGTCCTGTGCCAGCTGGGCGAAGTCGTCTTCGGTCAGGCTGGACAGATCGTTGCTGAACAGGCTCTGGGTAATGCGCTGGGCGGCGGCCAGTGCGGCTTTGCCGTGTACCAGTTCGGTCACCTGTTCGGCCAGGATGCGCTGGCCTTCCGGCTTGCCTTCGCGCACCTTATCGGCCTCTTCGATGGCGGCAATCTCGGCGACCGACAGGAAGCTGAAGTAGCGCAGGAATTTGTACACGTCGGCATCAGCCGTGCCCAGCCAGAACTGATAGAAAGCGTAGGGCGAGGTTTTGCGTGCGTCCAGCCAGATGGTGCCGGATTCGGTCTTGCCGAATTTGGTGCCGTCCGACTTGGTGACCAGCGGCATGGTCAGGCCAAACACCTGCTGCTGGTTCAGGCGACGGGTGAGGTCGGTGCCGGCCGTGATATTGCCCCACTGGTCGGAGCCGCCGATTTGCAGCTTGCAGCCCAGGCGGCGGTTCAGTTCGGAGAAGTCATAACCCTGCAGCAGGCTGTAGGAGAATTCGGTGTAGGAAATGCCCTGGTCGTCGCGGCTGATACGCTGCTGCACGGCTTCTTTCTTGATCATGGCATTGACCGAGAAATGCTTGCCGATGTCACGCAGGAATTCCAGCGCGCCCATGCCGCCAAACCAGTCGTAGTTGTTGGCCATCACCGCGGCGTTGTCGCCTTCGAAGGACAGGAAGGGTGATACCTGGGCGCGGATTTTTTCCACCCAGCCTTCGATGATGTCCGGGGTGTTCAGCTTGCGCTCGGTGGCCTTGAAACTGGGGTCGCCAATCATGCCAGTGGCACCGCCTACCAGGGCGATGGGGCGGTGACCGGCTTGCTGGAAGCGCTTGAGCATCAGGATGGGAACCAGGCTGCCGATATGCAGGCTGTCAGCCGTGGGGTCGAATCCGCAATACAGGGTAAGCTGTTCCTTGGCCAGGAGTTCGGACAAGGCAGCGGCGTCTGTGGTTTGCGCGATCAGGCCGCGTGCCTCCAGATCTTCCATCAGTGAAGCTTGGGTCATTACATTCTCCAACTCAATGCGTGAAAACACAGCCGCAGCGGGCTGTCAGTGCGGTAGCCGGTATCCGCTCCGGGCAGGGCTGGCTGCGCAGGGGCGGGCGGCGAAAGGGCTAATACTACCCGAAAAGCGCGGATTTTTGGATCCGAAACCGGCAAATGGCCGTGTCTGGGCGGTGTCGCCGTCCGGCTGTTAACAGAGATTAAGGAGTCGGGAGTAGGCAGTATCGTGCTGGCTGGTTACACTTTTCACTTTGAACAATTGCCGAGCGAGGGAGACGATGGTGCAGATGATCAAGGTGTGGGATGCCCCGACACGGTTTTTTCACTGGAGCCTGGTGGCGCTGTTTGCCGGCATGTGGTTCAGCGGCGAACAGGGTGGCGATTGGCTGCACTACCATGTGCTGTGCGGCGAAGCCGTGGCGGCGTTGCTGCTGTTTCGTTTGATCTGGGGTGTGGTCGGCAGCCAGACTGCCCGCTTCAGCCAGTTTGTCAAAGGGCCGGCAGCCATCCGTCGCTACCTGCAGGGTGGGCAGCAGGAGCAGCCCGGTCATAATCCACTAGGTGGCCTGATGGTGGTGGCCTTGCTGACCGTGTTGCTGTTGCAGGTGGCGAGCGGCTTGTTTGCCAGTGATGTGGACAGCTATACCTTCGATGGCCCGCTGGCCAAGCTGATTGCCAGTGGCCTGTCCGAATCGATTACCGGTTTTCACAAATTGCTGTTCAACTTCATCCTGCTGCTGGTGGCCATGCATGTGGCAGCCATCGTGGCATACCGGGTGTTAAGGAAGCAGAATCTGGTCAAGCCGATGCTGACTGGCTATCAGGAGGTGTCCGGCGATGTAGCGCCGCTGCGCTTCCGTTCCGGGCTGCTGGCAGTGCTGGCCTTGTTGGCGGCCGGTGGTGGTGTTTTTCTGCTGACCCGCTTGTAAAAAACGGCGGGTAAGTCATAAAAAAGCCCTGCACTGCAGGGCTTTTTGCATTGGTGGGCTGCTGCTTATTTTTCCGGGCCGCGGAAACTGTCGTGACAGGCCTTGCAGCTTTGCGCCACGACGCCATAGCTCTTCTTGATGCTGGCGAGGTCGCCGTTGCGTGCGGTGCTGTCTAGATCGCTGACGGCCTTCAGGAAAGTATCGCGTGCTGTCTGGAATTTGGCCGGCTGGCTCCAGATTTCCGGCTTGGCGCGGCTCTTGGCATCAATGCTGCCAGCCGGGAAGTGATTGAACGGCTCGCCGGCAATCTGCTTCAGCGAGTCGGCCATGACGATGAATTTGGCCTTGTTGTAGGGGTCGCGTTCGCGTACCACCATGCCCATGGGTTCGAAGGCGCGCAGCACCTTCTTGAAGCTTTGAGTGCGGATTTCGGCGGGCGAATCGGCCATGGCAGCCGGAATGGCCAGTGCGGCAAGCAGCAGGGCGGTAACAGTCTGTTTCATGTTGGCGCTACGGTGGTTGGAACTGCGTTGTGAGGAGACTTCATAAAAAAAGTTCAGCAACTTCGCTGAACTTTTGCTGATCAAGCCCTGAGTTTATCAGTCTTTGCGGAAGCCGTCGTGGCAGCTCTTACAGGTTTTTTGCACTGCAGCAAACTGATTCTTGATGCTGGCCACATCACCGTTGGCAGCTACTTGCTTCAGCTTGCCGGTTTCGGCCTTGAAGTTGTCGACAGCCTTGGTCCAGTCGGCGGCCTTGCTCCAGATTTCCGGCTTGGCATCGGTCTGGTGCTTGGCCTGGCCGCTGGCGCTGCCGGCCGGGAAATGCTGCCACGGCTGCTGGGCGATTTGGTCCAGGTGGGTGGCCAGCTTGCTGAATTCATCTTTGTTGAAGGCGTCACCCTTCACCATCTTGCCCATGGCTGCGGCATCTTTCTTGAACTGCTTGAAGATGGTCTGCCGTGCGGCAACCGGATCATCCGCGGCAAAGGCCGGGCTGGCCAGTAGGGCGCAAAGGCTGAGCATGAGGATTTTTTTCATGTGGGCTCCTTGGTGAGGGTGGCTGCCTGGAATGTCGGCAGACCAACAGGCTAGCATGACTGCCGCGCCGACAATACCCACTAAGTGTTAATGGTTGTATTGATGTGATGTTATACAGTAACATTCGGTTCATTGTGACGGGAATAGGCCTATGAACAGCAATCAATATCTGCAGGCGGCCGAGCTGCACTGCGAGCAACGTGGCTGCAAGCTGACTGCGCTGCGCAAGCAGGTGCTGGAGCTGGTGCTGCGCCATGAAGGTGTGGTGAAGGCTTACCAGGTGTTGGCCGACCTGCAAAAAGAGCGCGGTGCGGCGGCACCGCCCACTGTGTATCGCGCGCTGGATTTTCTGGTAGAGCAGGGGCTGCTGCATCGGGTCGATGCGCTGAACGGCTTTATCGTCTGTGACCATTTCGAGTGTCAGCACGAAAGCATGATTCTGGTTTGTGAAACCTGCGGCAAGGTGCAGGAGGTGGATGTGATGGCGGCGCTGAATGGCCTGCGCGATGTCGCCCTGGCCGCCGATTTCACCCTGAGTCACCAGAACCTGATGCTGACCGGACTTTGCAAGGCATGTCGAATATGAAAAAAACCATCGTCAATCTGTTTACCGGCTTTCTCGGCGTGGGCAAGACCACGGCGCTGCGCCATCTGATCGCTACCCGTCCGGCTACGGAAAAATGGGCGGTGATCGTCAATGAGTTCGGCGAAGTCGGTATCGATGGTGCCGCGTTGATGAATGATGAGCTGCCGGTGGCGGAAATTGCCGGCGGCTGTCTGTGCTGTGTGGCTGGCCCGCAGATGACGGCCACCGTTGCCACGTTGTTGCGACGTGAGCGGCCGGACCGTCTGCTGATCGAGGCCAGCGGGCTGGCGCATGCCGCTGGCGTCATCGACGAGCTGCGTGCCAAGCCGCTGGGCGATGCGTTGGAAGTGGGGGCGGTGCTGACGCTGGTTGATCCGCGCCAGTTTGTCAGCCCGGATTATCTGCGCCAGCCGCTGTACCGCGACCAGGTAGCCATTGCCGATGTGCTGGTGGCCAACAAGACCGACATGGCCGATGTGGAAACGCTGGAAGCCTTCCGTGCCCAGGCCGGCAAGCTGTTTCCGCCCAAATCGGTGGTGGCCGAGGTGCGCGATGGCCTGCTGGATGTGAGCTGGCTGGATGCCGCCGTGACTCTCAAGCCGCGTTATCGGCCGGCGATTACCGCCGACAGCGGCAGTGGCTGGGATTCTGCCGGCTGGACCTTCTCGCCAGAGCAGGCCTTCAGCGGCGAAAAACTCACCGATTTCTTCGACACCTTGCCCAAGCTGCTGCCCGGCCTGGTCAGGGCCAAGGGTGTGTTCAAGGTGCTGGACAGCTGGGTCTGGCTGAACTGGGTGGAAGGGCAGTGGAGTGCCAGCCAGGTGTCATGGCGGCGCGACAGTCGGTTTGAACTGATTGCCCCGACACTCGATAACGCAAAAGTAGAAGCGGCCTTGCAGGCCTGCTTCGAGTAAGTACACACATGAAACATCAACATTCAAGCGATGATGCGCAGCACGGCCATGCCCATCATCACGGCGCGGCAGCCCATCAGCATCTGACTGCCGCCAATCTGCGTCCGCCGGTCAGCCTGCTGGCCATGTCAGCCTGGCAGCGCCTGGTGCTGGCCCTGCTGGTGCTGGCTGGTTTGTGGGGCGTGGTGCTGTGGGCCTTGCAGGAGGCAGCATGACAGTCATTCTCGACAACCTGACGGTGTCTTATCAGCGCCACCCTGCGGTCCATCATGTCAGCGGCAGCTTTGCCACTGGCGATGCCACGGCCATTTTCGGGCCGAACGGTGCCGGCAAGAGCACCTTGCTCAAGGCCATGATAGGTGCACTGACGCCTGACTCCGGTCATGCCCGGCTGGAAGGCTTTGCCCGCCAGGATATTGCCTATCTGCCGCAGCAGTCGGAAATCGACCGCTCGCTGCCGGTCAGTGTGCTGGATCTGGTGGCCACCGGGCTGTGGCATCGCACCGGCCCCTTTGGCAAGGTGGGGCGGGTCGGCCTGGGCCAGGCCATGGATGCACTGGAGCAGGTGGGGCTGGCCGATTTTGCGCCGCGTGCCATCTCTGCGTTGTCCAGCGGGCAGTTCCAGCGTGTGTTGTTTGCTCGCATCCTGCTGCAGGATGCGCGGCTGATCCTGCTGGACGAGCCGTTTACCGCCATGGATGCCAAGACCACCTTCGATTTGCTGGAGCTGGTCCGTCGCTGGAAAGAAGAAGGTCGCACCATCATTGCGGTATTGCATGACTACGAGCAGGTGCGGGCCTACTTCCCCCACACCTTGCTGCTGGCGCGCGAAGTGGTGGCCTGGGGGCGCACCGAGCAGGTGCTGACCGATGCCAATCTGAAACGTGCGGTGGATACCGCAGCCCACTGGCAGGACCGCGCTGCGGTTTGTCAGGTAGACGGGGTCAATGTCTGATGCAACACCTGTATGACTTGTTGATAGCTCCTTTTGTCGATTTCGCCTTCATGCGCCGCGCGCTGGCCGGTTGCCTGGCGCTGTCGCTGGGCAGTGGCCCCATCGGCCTGTTTCTGGTGATGCGCCGCATGAGCCTGATGGGCGATGCCATGAGCCATGCCGTGCTGCCCGGCGCGGCGGTTGGTTTCATGCTGGCCGGCCTCAGTCTGCCGGCCATGAGCCTGGGCGGCTTTGTTGCCGGGGTGCTGGTGGCTGTGCTGGCTGGCCTCGCCACCCGCTTTGCCGGTATCAAGGAAGACGCCAGCTTTGCGGCTTTCTACCTGTTGTCGCTGGCCATTGGTGTGCTGCTGGTGTCCAAGAGCGGCAGCAATGTCGACCTGATGCACATCCTGTTTGGTTCGGTGCTGGCGGTGGATGATGCGGCGCTCTATCTGGTGAGCGGCGTGGCCTCGGTCACAGTGATCAGCCTGGCCTTTATCTATCGCCCCATGCTGCTGGAAAGCCTGGATCCGGTATTCCTGCGCTCGGTGGGTGCCCGCGGCGGCTTGTGGCACATGGCTTTCCTGATGCTGGTGGTGCTGAATCTGGTTTCCGGTTTCCAGGCGCTGGGTACGCTGATGGCGGTGGGCCTGATGATGCTGCCGGCGATCACGGCGCGGCTGTGGTCGGAATCGGTGGAGGGCATGCTGGTGATGGCGGTGAGCGTGGCCTTTGTCAGCGGCATGGCCGGTTTGCTGCTGTCTTACCATTTCGAGTTGCCGTCCGGTCCCGCCATTATTCTGGTGGCTGGCCTGTTCTATCTGTTTTCCCTGCTGTTCGCTCCGGCGGGCGGTGCCTTGCCGCGTTATATCCGTGCGCGGCATTTTGAATCCTGAGGAGATGGCATGAAAAAAAGCCTGTTTGGCTTGTTGCTGCTGAGTCTGCCGGCCTTTGCGCTGGCGGCGAAGCTACCGGTGGTGGCCAGTTTCAGTATTGTTGGCGACATGGCCCGTGAAATCGGCGGCGATCGGGTGGATGTGGTGTCGCTGGTTGGTCCGGATCAGGATGCTCATGTGTTTCAGCCATCGCCTGCCGATGTGAAGAAACTGTCGGCCTCCCGGCTGTTTGTCACCAACGGTTTGGGACTGGAAGGCTGGATGGGACGCCTGACCAAGGCTTCCAGTTTCAGGGGTGTGCTGGTTGAGGCGGGCAAGGGCATCAAGACGCGCATGGCGCCAGAGGAAGAGGGCGAAGCGCATGGTCATGATGCGGTTGACCCGCACGCCTGGCACGACCCGCAGCGCGTGCAGGTGTATATCCGCAATATCACCGCCGGCCTGATCAAGGCTGACCCGCAGGGTAAGGCAGATTACACCCGCCGTGCGGCGGAGTTTGCGGCCAAGGTCAAGCAGCAGGACGACTGGGCGGCCAAAGAGTTTGCGGCTATTCCTGCGGCCAAGCGCAAGATGCTGACCTCGCACGATGCCTTCGGCTATCTGGGTGAGCGCTACGGCATCAAGCTGCTGGCTATCCAGGGGGTGAGCACAGAGGCCGAGGCCTCGGCCAAGGGCGTAGCGCAACTGGTGCGGCAGGTACGGCAGGAAAAGGTCAGTGCTGTCTTCATGGAAAACATGACCGACAAGCGCCTGCTGGAGCAGCTAACCCGCGAGGCCAAGGTGAAAATCGGTGGCGAGCTGTATGCTGATGCGCTGTCCAAGCCTAGTGGCCCGGCTGGCGATTATCTCAAGCTGTTTCACTACAATGTGGAAACCATCCTGAAGTCCATTCGCTGACTTTGCAGTCGCTCGCGTCTCAAGCCAAAAGCCGTCGCACTAGCGTGACGGCTTTTTTTAATGACCGGCCGCCAGTAGCAGCAAGCGCGTCAGCCCCATGCCAGCCACCAGCAAGCCAGCCAGCAGGCGCACCAGCCTTTGCTGCAGCCACTGGCGCAAGGTATCGGCAAACACGCCCATCAGCAGCAGATTGGGCAGCGTGCCCAGGCCGAAGGCCAGCATCAGCAAACCGCCCTGAGTGGCTTTGCCACTGGCCAGGGCGGACAATGACGCACTGTATACCAGACCGCAGGGCAGCCAGCCCCACAGCGTGCCAGCCAGCAGTGCGCCGCGCGGGCTGCGGATGGGGAGCAGGCGTGTCAGCAAGGGTTGCAGGCGCGCCCATACCGGGCGGCCCAGTTTTTCCAGTGCGGTAATGGCGGAAGACAGGCCGGCCAGATACAGGCCCATGGCGATCAGCATCAGGTTAGCCAGTACCAGCAGGGCAAGCTGTGCCGGCCGTGCGGTCAGCAGGCTGAGGCCGGCACCAGCCAGGCCACCAAGTGCGGCTCCAATCAGCACATAGCTGCCAATGCGTCCGACATTGTAGGAAAGCAGGATCAGCCAGCGCTGTTGCCCGGCCGGCAGGTTCAGGGTGAGTGCGGTGATAATGCCGCCGCACATGCCCATGCAATGCCCGCCGCCCAGCAGGCCAGTCAGGAAAATGATCCAGAAATTTGTTTCTAACATGCGACAGCCTGTTGCTTAAACCTCTATTCTAACAGAGCGGCCAGCGGGCCGGATTGCCTGAATATTAGGCAAATTGTGACATGGTAATAGTAAAAAAAACGCAAATTCTGTTTGGCATTTATGTGCGCAGCCATCTAGAAAAAAAGTTGAGCATATTGGCAATCCGCGCTGGAAAAAGGTGGTGCAAGCCCTGAGAATGCTCATTCTTTCCTGTCGGTATCGGGGATGGTCTGGTTAACAAGGCCACGCGGGCAGGAGCCGCAATGTGTACGACCCATAGAGAAACTGAGGAAACTACATGGCCAAGTATTTGACGCTTGAACATCTGGGCCAGTCTGCAATCATCACCATCAATCACCCTCCCGCCAACTTGTGGACCATCGCCAGCCTGCAAGAGTTGGCCGAGCTGATGTCAGCCCTGCAGTCGGACAAGAGCGTGCGCTCGGTAGTGATTACCGGAGCGGGCGAAGCCTTTTTCTGTGCGGGGGCTGACCTGAAACTGCTGGCTACCGGCAGCAAGCAGGAGGCCACGGCACTGCTGGATGCTTTTGCAGCTGCTTTTGCCGCCGTGCGCAGCTACACCGGCGTTACCGTGGCTGCCATCAATGGCTACGCGCTGGGCGGCGGCCTGGAGTGCGCGCTGATGTGCGACTACATGGTGGTGGAACGCGGTGCCAGGCTGGGCCTGCCGGAAGCCAAGGTCGGCCTGTTGCCGGCAGGTGGTGGCTGCAAGAGGCTGGCTGACAAGGTGGGTGTGTCCTGGGCCAAACGCATGATTCTGGGCGGTGAGATTGTCGACGCGCAAAAGGCCTACGATATTGGTCTGGTCGAGGAGATTGTCGACCCCGGCTTTGCCAAGATCATCGCGGTCAGTCTGGCTGGAAAAGTGGCCAACCAGGCACCGCTGGCGGTGGCTCGCGCCCGGCAGCTGATCGAGGACAGCGTGAATCTATCGCTGGAGCAGCATCTGCAGCAGGGGCGGGCAGCCTTGCTGGAACTGGTGGGTGAAGAAGAGCAGCTGGAAGGCGTGGCGGCTTTTCTGGGCAAGCGCGCACCGGGCTGGTCCGACGAGAACTGACCCCGCCAGAAGCAAGCCAGTAAAAAAGGGATGCGTGAGCATCCCTTTTTTATGTGCGTCAGCCAACAGGCCGGGCAGGTGGCAGATTACTGCTGGATCTTGGCCTGGGCTTTCAGGTCGCCCACGTATTTTTCGATACGTGCACCCATGATGCGCTGGGTCAGCTGCGGGCGGGCATCGTCCAGCGACGGCACATTGCGTTCGGTGCGCACGTCGTCCAGCTTGATGATGTGCCAGCCAAACTGGGTTTTCACCGGCTTGGCAGTGACCTGACCCTTGCTCAGCTTGGCCATGGCCTCGGAGAATTCCGGTACGAAAGTACCGGCTTCTTGCCAGCCCAGATCGCCACCAGTGGCCTTGCTGCCCGGATCCTTGGATTTTTCCTTGGCCAGCAGGTCGAAGGCCTTGCCCTTGCGCAGGGACTCGATCACGGCCTTGGCTTCCGCTTCGCTGGCTACCAGGATGTGACGGGCGTGGTATTGCTTGGTTTCCGGTACCGAAGCCACCAGCTTGTCGTACTCAGCCTTCAGCTGGTCGTCAGTCACCGGGTTGGCTTTCTGGAAGTCCTTGATCACACGGTTGGCCAGGGCCATGGCTTCCATGTTCTGCAGTTCGGCCTTGAAGTCGGCAGCTTTGTCGATGCCCTTCTTGATGGCTTCCTGGCGCAGTACTTCTGCGGTAATCAGCTGATCCTTGACCATGTCCTTGGTCTTGTCGTCAGCGGCCTGACCCTGGGCTGCCATCATTTGCACGACGGCATCGATGCGGGCCTGGGAGATTTCATTGCCATTTACGGACGGGCCGGCAGCCAGTACGACGGTGGTGCTCAGGGCGGCCAGCAGGGCGCTTGCCAGCAAAGTCTTGCGCATGATGTATTCCTGTTGTTACTTGCAGTGGTGTGGTGTTACTGGATTTTCGCCTTGCCGCGCAGATCTTCCACGGCCTTGCCGATGGCTTCTTCCTGCAGCTGACGCTCGATTTGCGGTTTTACTTCTTCCAGCGGCGGCAGCTTGGCATCGCGTACATCGTCAACCTTGAACACGATCCAGCCCACGCGGGTCTGCATCGGCTTGCTGCTGATCTGGCCCTTGTTCAGACCCTTCAGCACTTCTGCCAATTGCGGCTCCATGCGGGCCAGATTGCCCCAGCCCATGTCGCCGCCATTTTGCTTGGCTGCCGGGTCGATCGAACGGCTCTTGGCCAGTTCTTCGAACTTGCCGCCCTTTTTCAGGCTGTCGATGATTTTCTGTGCTTCGGCTTCGCTAGCCACGGTGATCTGGTGCGCATGCACGTCTTTGGTGCCAGTGAACTTGCTCTGGGTCTGGGCGTAGCGTTCCTGCAGCTGGGCATCGCTGATTTTCACCTGCTTGACCAGGTCGGCAAACAGCGCTTCACGCAGCATGTCCTGGCGTACTTCGTCCAGACGCTTGGTAAAGGCCGGCTGCTGGTCCAGCTTGCGGCTCTGGGCTTCCTGCAGGATGACTTCGCGATTGATCAGGGTGTCCTTTACCTGCTGGCGCAGGGCCGGGGAGTCTTGCACATTGCCATTGCTGTTCTGAACCACCAGGGCAACGGCGTTGTCCAGGTCGGTCTTGTCGATAGCCTTGCCATTGACCATGGCAATGGATTCAGCCATGGCTGGAACACTGATGCTGGCTGCCAGCAGCAGGGCGGCGATACGGGAGTTTTTCATGGATAACTCTTTCTCGAAGTCAAAGTTCGTCGGGTGTCAGCGCACGAATAGCCAGTGCATGAACCTGGGTTTTCATCAGATCGCCCAGCGTGGCGTATACCAGACGGTGGCGGGCCACGCTGTTCAAGCCGGTAAAGCGGCTGGAGACAATCAGGACATCGTAGTGGCCGCCACCGGACCGCGCGCCGGCATGACCGGCGTGGGCGGCGCTGTCGTCATGGATTTCCAAGTGTTCGGGCTGCAGTGCCTGCAGGGCCGCTTGCAGCAGGGCGACGCTGTCGCTCATGCCGGGAATACCTTGCGGAAGGGCTTAACTTCCACCGCGGCGTACACGCCGGCGGCAACATAGGGGTCGGCATCGGCCCAGTTGCGGGCTTCTTCCAGACTGGAGAATTCGGCCACGATCAGGCTGCCGCTAAAGCCGGCACTGCCCGGATCAATGCTGTCGATGGCCGGGCAGGGGCCGGCCAGTACCAGGCGGCCTTGTTCCTGCAGGGCGGAAAGACGAGCCAGATGTTCAGGACGGGAGGCCAGCCGCTTGTCCAGACTGCCGGGATGATCCTGGCCGCTGATGATGTACAGCATTATTTTTTATCCTCGATGTATTTGGACAGGAACAGGCTTTGCGCGATGACGAATACCACCATCAGGCCCAGACTGCCGAACAGCTTGAAGCTCAGCCAGATTTCACGGCTGAAGTTGAAGGCAACATACAGATTCAGTGCGCCCATGGCGCTGAAGAAGGCGGCCCAGGCATAGGCCAGCTTGCGCCAGATGACTTGTGGCAGCTGGATTTGTTCGCCCATCAGCAGTTTCAGGCCGTTCTTGCCCAGCAGGTCGCTGACCAGCAGGGCAATGGCCATCAGCCAGTACAGCACGGTGAATTTCCAGATGATGAACAGATCGTTGTGCGAAATGACGGTAGCCGCACCCAGGGTGACGCTGAGGATCAGGTTGATCCACTGCATGGCGTCCACCTTGCGGTGTTTGAACCAAGTCCAGGCGAACAGCAAGGCGGTGGCGGCAACCAGCACCTTGGTGGCGAGGAACATGTCGTGGGTGATCAGGTAACTGCCGAAAAACAGGGCTACCGGAAGAAAGTCGGATAAAAATTTCATGCGGCTGATTATGGGGGCAGCCTGCCCGTTATACAAGACAGGGCAAGGCTGACGTCATGTTGAAAATGTTAACGATTGCTTTGCTTCACCACGCTTAGGGCGGTGGCCACCAGCGAGCTGACATCGGCCACATTGGCGGGCAGGATGACGGTGTTGTTCTGCTTGGCCAGCTGGGCGAAGGCCGCGACATATTGCTCGGCTACCTTCAGGTTGACCGCTTCGATGCCGCCGTCCACCTTGATCGACTCGGCCACGCGGCGCACGGCGTCGGCCGTGGCATCGGCCACCAGGCGCAGTGCCTCGGCCTCGCCCTGGGCCTTGTTGATGGCGGCCTGCTTGTTGCCTTCGGAATTATTGATGGTGGCCTGCATCTCGCCCTGTGATTTCTGGATGGCTGCTTCGCGGGCACCGTTGGCCAGGTTGATCTGCTCCATCTTCACCCCTTCGGACTGGGCGATGCGGGCGCGCTTTTCCCGCTCGGCGGTGATCTGTGCCTGCATCGAGTGCAGGATGTCCTGCGGCGGTACCAGGTCCTTGATTTCATAGCGCAATACCTTCACCCCCCAGTTGATGGCGGCTTCATCGAGCGAGGCCACCACGATCTGGTTGATCTCGTCGCGTTCTTCGAAGGTTTTGTCCAGTTCCATCTTGCCGATGACCGAGCGCAGCGTGGTTTGCGACAGCTGGGTGATGGCCAGCAGGTAGTCGCTGGTGCCATAGGACGCGCGCTGCGGATCGGTGACCTGGAAGTACAGGATGCCGTCCACTTTCAGCTGGGTATTGTCGCGGGTGATGCAGATCTGGCTGGGTACATCCAGCGGTACTTCCTTCAGGCTGTGCTTGTAGGCCAGGCGGTCGATGAAGGGGATGAGGATGTTGAGGCCCGGCGTCAGCGTGGCGTGATAACGGCCCAGGCGTTCGACAATATAGGCATGCTGCTGCGGGACTACCTTGACCGACTTGATGATGAATACCACTACGGCCAGGAACAGAATGATGACGAATTCCATGATTATCGGGTTTCCGTTTGCGTGAGGGAGAGAATCAGCACATTGCCGTCGCGGCTATGGATATAAGCCTGCATGCCTACCTGCCAGGGGCCGTCACCGGCAAGCTGAGCCTGCCATTCGGTGCCGCGATAATGTACACGGGCCAGTCCGCCATCCAGCAGTGCGCTGATGCGTACCGTCTGGCCGATATCAGGATCATCCGCCGGCCGAATAGTGTGATTGCTGCGGCGCTGACGGGTGCGCCAGCGTGCCACGCAGAACACCCCGATGCTGCCGCTAAGGCTGGCCAGCAACCAGCAGATCGCCTCGCTGGCACCGGCCAGGCTACCCAGCCCGGCAACCGCCAGGGCAATCGCCAGCACCAGCAGGTAGAAGGTGCCCGACATGAATTCTGCAATCAGTGCCAGCAGGGCGGCGACCAGCCAGATGGTATGGGTCAAGGTTAAGCGTCTTTCATGACGATAGATTTGGCATTCTCATGCCGAATGCGGCGGCTGACAACTGCTTTCAGTAGTGATCACGGTCGGGCAGGTATCTGGCCAGCACGGCTTCTTGTTCCCTATCAAGCCAGCACTTGTCCAGTGCCAGCCAGAGTGCTTCCACTAACAGGGCAAGGACAATCAGCAGGGCTTGCATGGTGTGGCTCCCTTTGGTGATGTTGGCCTGCTTGCGCAGGCAGCTGGTGTGGAATGGCGTTACCATGCAGGCCAATCCATCAGCTTTGACCATGGAAAGCGTAATAATGTTTCAGCTGGCAGCGCCTGTCGTGGCGGAAATCGAAATCAAGAAAAGCCGCTTCATCGCCGCTTTGTATCCGGTACAGAGCCGGGATGAGGCCCTGGTGCATCTGGCCGCCCTGCGGCGACAATGGCCTGATGCCCGCCATTACTGTGCGGTGCTGCTGGTGAGTGGTGACTCCATGCTGGATGATGACGGCGAGCCGTCCGGTACGGCGGCCCGCCCCATGTACAACGTGTTGATGCACAAGCAACTGCACAATGTACTGGCGGTGGTGGTGCGCTATTTCGGCGGTATCAAGCTGGGGGCGGGTGGCCTGGTGCGCGCCTATACCCAGGCGGTCAATGCGGCATTGCAAACGGCGCTGCTGCAGCCGGTGGTGCTGATGCAAAGCTGTCTGGCCCGGGTGGGTTTTGCCAGTGAATCACGCTTGCGCCATTGCTGTGCCGAGCTGGCAATCAGTGTGATCGCGGTCGAATATGGCGAGCATGTCGTGTTGACGCTGTCGATGCCGCAGGCGCAGAGCCAGGCGCTGCAAACTCGCTTGTACGATCTGCTGGCGGGTGAGGTATATTTCATGACGGATGAGAGTTGATGTGGCCTGTCGCCGCGGGGTGGCAGGTTTGTATCGCGGGTATGTTTTGATCTCGGGGAGAAAATAATGTCGCAACAGCAATACCGCCTGGTAACGCGCAGTGATTTTGACGGCCTGGTCTGCGCCGTGCTGCTGAACGAGCTGGGCATGGTGAATGAAATCAAGTTTGTTCACCCCAAGGATATGCAGGATGGCAAGGTGGAAATCACCGAACGTGATATCACCACCAATCTGCCGTATGTGCCGGGCGCCTATCTGGCCTTTGATCACCACCTGTCGGAGACGCTGCGCAACGGCCAGCACGATAACCACATCATCGATCCGTCAGCACCATCCGCGGCGCGTGTGGTGTACGACCATTTCGGCGGCAAGCAGGTGTTTACCCGTATCAGCGACGAAATGATGGATGCGGTGGACAAGGCCGATTCTGCCCAGTTTTCCCGCGACGAAATCCTTAATCCAACGGGTTGGGTATTGCTCAATTACCTGATGGATGCCCGCACCGGGCTGGGCCGTTTCCGCAATTTCACCGTCAGCAACTATCAACTGATGATGGACCTGATCGGCTATTGCCGCGATCACAGTATTGAAGAAATTCTGGCCCTGCCCGACGTCAAGGAGCGGGTTGATCTGTATCGGGAATACGAAGAGCAGGCCCGCGAACAGATCCAGCGCTGTGCCCAGGTGCATGACAATCTGCTGCTGCTTGATCTGCTGCAGGAAGAAACCATCTACCCGGCCAACCGCTTTCTGGTCTATGCCATGTACCCGCAGTGCAATATCTCCATCCACATGATGTGGGGTCTGAACAAGCAGAACATCGTGTTTGCCACCGGCAAGTCGATCATCGACCGCGGCTGCCGTACCAATGTTGGCGCGCTGATGCTGCAATACGGCGGTGGTGGCCATGAGGCAGCCGGTACTTGCCAGATTGGCGTCGAGCAATATGAAGATGTACGTGACGAGCTGATCGCCCGCATTTGTGCAGAGGGTTGAAGCCCGGCAAGGCGTGAAAAGGGGCCGCTGCATTGCAGTGGCCCCTTTTCCTTGGGAGCAGTGGTTTACAGTGTCTGTAGCAGTGCCAAGGCCTGGTGCAGGTCTTCGCATACCGCCAGCGCACCGGCTGTTTCATGTGCGGCTGGCTTGACCATGTCCGGCACCAGAATCACCCGCATGCCGGCAGCCAGCGCCGCCTGCATGCCGATCAGCGAATCTTCCAGTACCACGCAGGCTTGCGGTGTGATGTCCAGCAGGGCTGCTGCGGCCAGATAGACGTCTGGTGCGGGTTTGGTATTGGCTACTTCGTCGCCGGCAACGGTGTGCTGGAAATAAGGCCCCAGCCCGGTACGTTGCAGTTTGAGATCACACATCAGGCGCTGGGTGGAGGTGGCCACTGCGTGTGGAATGGCCTGGCTTTGCACCCAGTCCAGCACCTCGATGATGCCGGTCTTGAGCTTGAGTTCACCCGTGCTCATCAGCTGATGGTAGTGGTGGCGGCAGCGCTGGCTCAGTTTCTCGGCAAGGCTACGGTCCTGAAAGTGGGCAGCGACATGGTCGAGGCTCTTGTTTACCGACAGCCCGACCATGCCCAGGATCACATGTTCGGGGATGGGAACGCCGATTTCAGCGGCAGCGCGCAGCCAGGACTGGCCGCTGACGCTCTCGGTGTCGATCATCAGACCATCCATGTCGAACAGGATGGCTTGCATGTTTGAATTCATTGGTTTGCTTTCCTCCAGCGTGTCAGCCTAATGTGGCAAGCCCCTGCCTGCAAGCATGATGACTCTGGTATAGTGGGTCGATCACCAAGTGAGCGAGGTCCATTGTGCAGTCTGTGCTGGTAGCGAATCCTAAGGGTGGTAGTGGCAAGTCAACTTTAGCCACCAATCTGGCAGGTTACTTTGCCTGTTCCGGTCGTAATGTCATGCTGGGCGACGTGGATCGTCAGCAGTCCTCATTGCGCTGGTTGCAGGAAAGGGCTCCGACATTGCCGGCGATTCAGGGCTGGGAAGTGTCTGCCGGTACGCCGGCCAAGCCGCCCAAGGGGACTGAAGTCATCGTTCTGGACAGTGGTGCCGGCTTGCACGGCAAAAAAATGGCCTCCCTGATCGCGCGGGTCGAGCGCATCATCATCCCGATTCAGCCTTCTCCTTTCGATATGTGGGCCAGTGGCGAGTTTTTTGAACAGCTGCTGGCGGAAAAAGCGGTCCGCAAGAACAAGGTATTCATGGCTGTAGTTGGCATGCGGGTTGATCCGCGCACCCGTTCGGCCAAGGAGCTGGAGCGTTTTCTGGCCGAGCACGATGTGCCGGTACTGAGCTGGCTGCGTGATACCCAGCTGTATGTGCAGGCGGCGGCTTCTGGCATGACCTTGTTCGACTTGCCAGCTTCGCGCACCCAGAAGGATAGGGATGCCTGGAAGCCCATTTTGCAGTGGTTGGGCGAGCCGCAAGATGGTTGCTGGTTCGATAAATAAATCTTCACTTGAAGAAATAATTGCTTGACGTGAAGAAATTGCCGGCGTAGATTTGGTTCGACATTGCGTGCGAGCCCAAGAGAGGCGTCGCAGGAGAATCCGTAAACGGGAGCCCATGAGGCTCCCGTTTTTTATTGGGGCCCCTGCATTTTTATCGACTACAGCCTGAAGGGAATACTTGCATGATTACTACCGAACTGAACTATGGCGACGTGTACCTCGTCCCCAAGAAAACCGTTGTCGACAGCCGCAAGGAGTGCGATACCTCGGTGCAATTCGGACCGCGTCGCTTTGACATGCCGATCTACCCTTCGAATATGAAATCGGTAGTCGATGAGGAAACCTGCGAAGCGTTTGCCCGCCTGGGCTGGTTCTACACCATGCACCGCTTCAATGTGGATGCTTGCCGCTTTACGGCAGCCATGCAGGAAAAAGGGCTGTTTGCTTCCATCAGTGTTGGCGTCAACGACGATACCTTGCAGCAACTGGCTGAGCTGAAAGCCGCCGGTCTGACGCCGGAATACATCACCCTGGACGTGGCCAATGCCTGGTGTGTCAAGGCCGAGCGCATGATCAAGCACATCAAGCAGCAGTTTCCCGGCAGCTTCCTGATTGGCGGCAATATCGCCACGGCCGAGGCAGCGCGTGATCTGGAAAGCTGGGGCTGCGATGCCATCAAGGCGGGGATTGCCGGTGGTCGTGTCTGCATTACCAAGAACAAGACCGGCTTTCATCGCCCGATGGTGAGTACGGTCAAGGACTGCGCTGCTGCGGTGCAGGTGCCGGTGATTGCCGATGGTGGCATCGTCGAGCATGGCGACATGGCCAAGGCCTTGGCCTGTGGTGCCAGCATGATCATGGCGGGCTCGCTGTTCGCCGGCTATGACGAGTCTGCCGGTGAAATTGTTGAAATCAACGGCAAGCATTACAAGGAGTACTTTGGCAGCGCCTCGCAGTTCAACAAGGGGGCTTATGTGAATGTCGAGGGCAAGAAAATCCTGGTGGAATACAAGGGGAGTATTGGCAAGCTGCTGCGTGAACTGAAGGAAGACCTGCAGTCATCGGTGAGCTATGCCGGCGGCCGTGATTTGGCAGCCTTGAAAAGCGCAGCCATGATCCAGGTTTCTCGCTGAAACTGTCTGTTGCTCAGGTCGCCAGTTTGTGTACTGGCGCTTGGTGCCAGCTGTTAATCCATACCCGCCTTGCGCGGGTTTTTATTTGTGCACGTGGCTGGTAATTGATGGCAGGTTTCATATGCTAAGGCTAGTGCTTTGTTGTTAGAATGAGCTGATTAAATAATTTGTTTCAAATAATTAAAATTAGCGTAAGAAAACACATCAAATGAAGATCAATCTGCCTGTCACCACCAATGAGTTGAGCGTCGATCCTGTCAATCCCATCGTCACCAAGACGGATGTGAAGGGCAGCATCACTTACGCCAACCGTGCCTTTATTGAAATCAGCGGTTTTAGCGAAGCTGAGCTGCTGGGCAAGAACCACAATATGGTGCGGCATCCGGACATGCCGGTGGAAGCCTTCGCTGACTTGTGGGATACGGTAAAGGCAGGCAAACCCTGGCGCGGCATTGTGAAAAATCGGGCCAAGAACGGTGACTTCTACTGGGTGGAAGCCTATGTCACGCCGATTACCGAGCACGGCCGCATCGTGGGTTATATGTCGGTACGCTCCAGGCCGTCACGGCAGGATGTGGACGGGGCGGCTGCGCTATACCGGCAAGTGATGGACAAGCAGGCGACCCTGCCTTCCACGCTGCAGCGCTATGCCAGGCAGCGCGATGTGCTGAAAATCGCCCCGGTACTGGCCTTGCTTGGCTCGACAGTAGCCGTGGTTTCGTTTTTCCTGCCTGACTCCATGCAGCTGGTGCGTGAAACCGTGGGGGTGGGCGGCAGCCTGCTGGCACTGGGGAGTGCTGCCTGGGCTTGGTTGCGCATACGTTCTGCGCTGGCTGTGCTGGATGGCCGTTTCCAGGACTTGCAGGAAGGCCGGCTGGATCATGCCATCCAGGCGCATGAAGGTGGCTTGCTGGGCAAGGTGCTGGCTTCGCTGGAGGCCTTGCGCATTCATTACCGCGCCACCATTGCCGATGTGATGCGCGCCAGCCATTACACCAAGCAGCAGGCACATGGGCTGCTGGATGACATGCATGCGCTGCAGGAGCGCTCGGTGGAGCAGCGCCAGGGCTTGAATCAGATCAGCCACAATATGGAGTCCCTCAGCCTGGCGGTGCAGGATGTGGTGCGCTTGGCCGAACACAATCAGCAAGACTCGCAACACACCCAGCAGGTGGCGCGCGAAGGGCGGCAGACCATGGATGCGGCGACGACAGCGGCGCAGCGGGCGGTGAGCGTGGTGTCGCAGTCACGTGGTGCCATGGTGGAGCTGGACGAAGCGATGATCCGCATCCGCAGCATGACCACGCTGATCCGCGAGATCGCCGATCAGACCAATCTGCTGGCGCTGAACGCGGCCATTGAGGCCGCCCGAGCCGGAGAAATGGGTCGCGGCTTTGCCGTGGTGGCCGATGAGGTAAGAAAGCTGGCCGAGCGCACCACCAAGACCACAGACTCCATTGGCGGCATCGTCGAGGAAATCGGCAAGATTACCCATTCGGCCGTCAGCAGCATGGATGCCACGGTGGAGGAGGTGGATGAGGTCAATGGCCAGATCCGTCTGTCGTCCGGCAATCTGCAGGGCCTGATCGAGGCGGCGGAACAGTCCAGCCAGCAGGCGCAGCAGCTGGCGCGGGAGATGGGCAGCAAGTCCGACTCCATCAATGTGATGGCGGCAGCGCTGGAGCAATTGAATGCGCTGTCCGAACAGGATCTGCACACCACGCAGTCGATTGGCGACAGTGCCAGCCATCTGGCCGAGACCTCGGTCGATCTGGCGCAACTGACCGATACCTTTAGTAAATGGCAACAGCGCTGAGCGGCTACTGACGCTGGCTGAGCATGAAAAAACCTGCCCTCCCTTGCGGACGGCAGGTTTTTTCATGCGTGGTGACGGGCGGTGCTCAGGATGTGGGGTGGCAGGCAACCCAGATCGAGGTTTCCAGCTGCATGGCGATGTCGTCGTGCTGGTTGCGGGTAGTCCAGCGCAGTTGTACGACGCCAAAACCCGGCTGACTGCTCGAGCGTTTGCTGGTCAGCACTTCGATTTCCGCACGCAGGGTATCGCCCGGGCGGGTGGGCTGTGGCCAGCGCACTTCCTTGATACCCATGCCGATCAGGCCATTGGCGACATTTTTCAGCTCGCTGGCGGTGATCAGGCTCATGGTCAGGCTGCTGGTGTGCCAGCCTGATGCCGCCAGCCCGTTGAAAAAGCTGGCCTTGGCGGCTTCCGGGTCGGTATGGAAGGGTTGCGGGTCGAATTGGCGGGAGAAATGGATGATTTCGTCCTGCGTGATGGTGTGGCTGGCGGTGTGAAACCGGCGGCCGGCGGTCAGGTCTTCGAAATAGAGCATGGCATTACGTTTGCGTAAGTTGATCGCTCAGCATACGGTGGCCGGGGCCTGCGGTCAAAGCCTGTGCCGGGCTGCGGTGGGCGGCCTGGCAACATTCAGATGCGTAGGGCGGCGATCAGCGCACTTTCCAGTGCCAGCACCGTCTTGTTGTCCTTCAGGCCGGGGCCGCTGATCAGGAAGGAGTCTTCCGCACGGCTGCCCAGGGTCATGATCTTGGCCGACTGCACGCTCAGACGGTAGTCCGCCAGCACCTTGGCAATGCGGGCCAGCAGGCCGGGCCGGTCGCCGGCGACGATGGACAGGACATAGTAATTGTCCTTGTCGTCCGGGCGGATCAGCACTTGCGGCGCGATGGGGAAGTGCTTCAGATGGCGGCTGATGCGGCCGTTGGCTGGCGGTGGCGGTGGGGTTTCCAGTCGCAGGCACTCGGCCAGTTCGAATTCGATGAAGTTGATCATGTCGCGATAATCCCCGTCGTGGTGCTCGGGAATGAAGACATGAAAGGTATCCAGCGCATAGCCGTGGCGCGTGGTGTAGACCTTGGCATCGGCAATGCTGTAATTGGTGCGGCCGAAAAAGGCACAGGTACGGGCGAATAGCTCTGGCTTGTCCGGGGTGTAAATCAGTACCTGGATGCCTTCGTGGTCGTCCGACAGCCGGGCGCGCACCATGGGCGTTTCGATGTTGACGAAACGGTTGAGGATGCGGGCGTGCCAGGCGATTTCCTTGGCCTCGTGGCGCAGGAAGTACAGCATGTCCAGCTGCGACCACAGCTTTTGCTCCACGCCGGCCGGTACGGCATACAGGCGCAGCAGGCTGAGGGCTTGGGTCTTGCGTTCTTCCAGTTCCGAGTTCAGGTCCACTTCGCCGCCGCGCAGCAAGACGCGCAGGGTGGCGTTGTACAGGTCTTCCAGCAGCTTGGCTTTCCAGGCATTCCATACCTTGGGGCTGGTGCCGCGAATGTCCGCCACCGACAGCAGATACAGTGCCGCCAGCCGGCGCGGAGTCTGCGTCAGTTCGGCAAAGCGCTGGATGATGTCGGGGTCGTAGATGTCCTGCTTCTGCGCGATGCTCGACATGGTCAGATGCTGCCCCACCAGCCACACCACCAGTTCGGTATCTTCGGCCGACAGTTCGTGCTGTTCGCAGAACTCGCGGGCATCGACCATGCCCAGGGTGGAGTGATCGCCGCCGCGGCCTTTGGCGATGTCATGGAACAGGCCGGCCACATACAGCACTTCCGGGCGCTCGAAGTCGTTGATCAGCTTCGACAGGAAGGGATATTCGTGGTTGAAGGCGCTGATGGCGAAGCGGCGCAGATTGCGCACCACCATCAGGATGTGTTCGTCCACGGTGTAGACATGGAACAGGTCGTGCTGCATCTGGCCGACGATACGGCCAAAGCCCGGCAGATAACGGCCGAGTACGCCGTACAGATTCATGCGGCGCAGGCAGCGGGTGAGGCCGGGTTCGCGCAGCATCTGCATGAACAGGCGACGGTTTTCCTGATTCTTGCGGAAGCGGTCGTTGATATGGCTGCGGCCATGCCACAGCGCACGCAACATGCGCGGGGCAAAACCGGTCAGTTCCGGATTGCGTTGCAGCATGTAGAAGGCTTCCAGAATGGCTGACGGCTCTTTCTCGAATACATCCGGTCGGCGGATGCCCAGCATGCCGTTGACCGAGTAAAAGCGTTCGTTCAGGTTCTGGGTGATGCGCGGCACTTGCGAATACAGCCGGGCACGCAGATTGGGCAGCAGGATGCCGTTGAGCTGGCTCACCGTCTTGGCCGAGCGGAAATACAGCTGCATCACCTGTTCGCTGGCGCGCTTGGCTGGGGTGTCCTGCAGGCCGAAGGCCAGGCCCATGCTTTGCTGCAGGTCGAAAATCAGCCGGTCTTCGCGGCGGCGCGCCAGGATGTGCAGGTCGATGCGTAGCCGTTGCAGCTGGCGGTCGCTATGGTGGATCAGCCTGGCTTCGGCCTGGGTCAGAATGCCGCGCTGGACCAGATCGCTCCAGTTTTCGCCCAGCCCGATGGCCTTGCTGATCCACAAGATGGTGTGCAGATCACGCAAGCCGCCCGGGCTTTCCTTGATATTGGGTTCCAGATTGTTGGTGACGCCAAAATGGCGGTTGTGACGCTGCTGCTGCTCCAGTGTCTTGCCCTCGAAGAAGGCGAGCGGATCGCGCTGGCAATCGAGACGGGAAATCAGCAGATGGTAGGGCGCTGCCGCGCCGGCAATCAGGCGGTTTTCCAGCAGATTGGTTTCGATGGTGATGTCTGCAGCGGCTTCCTGCAGGCATTCTTCGACGGTGCGTACGCTGTGGCCGACTTCCAGCCCGATATCCCACATGCGGCTGATCAGTGCCGCCACCCGCTCTGGCAGCGCGGCCGGGGTGGGGCTGGGCAGCAAAACCAGCACGTCGATGTCGGAACAGGGGAATAACTGACCACGGCCGTAGCCGCCGACGGCAATCAGCGTGGCATCGGCATCCAGCCCTGCCTGTTGCCACAGCTGTTGCAGGATATGGTCCACCGCCAGACTGTGCTGCGCCAGATAGTGCTGCGGGTCGCGTTCGCCCAGATAGTGCTCAACCAGCTGTTGGCGCTGGCTGGCCAGCTGTTTGCGCAGGTCCTGGGTCAGGTCGGTGGTGGATTCTTCCATGTCAGCGTCTTTCCTGTTTCAGGATGAGGGCGATGCCGGCGAACAGAAACAGCAAGGTGGGCACTGTGGCCGAAATCACCGGGTTCCAGCTGTACAGCAAACCCAGGTGACCGAACAGGCGGTTGATGAAGTGGAAGCCCACCCCCAGGCAGATGCCGGCAAACAGCTTGAGGCCGAGCTGGCCGTGGCGGCGCTGCTGCGGCGTGAACGCCAGGGCCACCAGTGCCATCGACACGCAGGCCAAGGGGTAGAACAGCTTGCCCCACAGGGCGATGTCGTAGCGCTGGGTTTGCTGTTTGTTGGCACTCAGGTGTTCGATGTATTTGACCAGGCTCATGGCCGACATTTGCTCTGGCACCACCAGCAGCACATTCAGGATGTCCGGCTCGATGATGGAGGTCCATTGCGCCAGCGGCACCGACTTGCTTTCGGTGTGATCGGCATACAGATGGGTTTCCACCACATTGCTCAACTGCCAGATATGGGTGCCGCGCAAGAAGCTGCCACGTTCGGCATAGCGGGTGGTGACCAGCTGGTAATTGTCGTCATAGGTATAGATGCGCACGCCAAGCAGGGTGGTGTCCGGCAGCATTTCGTGCACATTGATGAAATTATTGTTGTCCTTGACCCAGATGCCGGAGCGGAACTCCTGCGCCACCATCGAGCGCATGGCCGACAGTTTCATGCGCTCGGCCTGTTGCAGCGAGTAGGGGCTGATGAATTCGCCCAGCGCGGTGGTCAGGATGGCGAAACCCAGTCCAAACAGCAGCAGGGTGCGGGCAATCTGGCCGAGGGTGATGCCGCAGGTGCGGATCACCGTGTATTCACTGGAGCTGGCCAGCTGGGTCATGGCCACCATGCCGCCGATCAGCACCGCCAGCGGCATCAGCTCGTAAGCATGGCCGGGAGCCTGCATGGCGATATAGGCCAGCATCTTGCCAATGTGGTAGCCGCCCTGGTTCAGATCCGGCACTTCATGGATGATGTCGAAAAACCCGTAAAGGCCCAGCAGGGCTGCCAGGGTAAACAGCGTGGACTGGGTCAGCGCGCTGATGATGTAGCGATAAATCAGTTTCATCGGGCTCTGTGCTTGTGCAGGAAGTATTTCAGGGTCTGGCGCACGGTATTGGCCGGGCGGTCGCGGTATTTCAGCAGCAAAACGGCAATGATCAGCACAATGACATGCACCACCAGAATGCTGGCCATGCCCACCTTGCCCTGGGTAATCCAGTTGCGCACCAGGGTCAGGCTGTTCTGGTAGAGGAAGAAGCCGAGCAGGGCGACGACCAGATTATGGGCATGGCCGCTGCGTGGATTGTAGTAGGACAAGGGAATGGCCAGGAAAGCCAGCACCAGGCAGCTTAGCGGCATGGACAGGCGCCATACCAGCTCCGAGCGATAGGCCGGGTCGCTGCTGCCAATCAGCGTGCTGGTGCTTTGCGCCTGACGGTTGTTCGGGCGCGAGGCCAGCTTCTGGTTATTGCCCACGACCACGCTATAGCGCTTGAAGCTGCCGACTTCGTAGTTGGACTGGCCTGGCTCGCCCACGTAGCGCCGGCCATCTTCCAGCACCAGCACCCGCTCGTTGTCATCGTTGACGGTAATGTAGCCGCGCTTGGCAAAGATGCTGGATACTTTGCCCTCGCTCATGTCCTGCATGAAGATGTTGGTGGCCGAGCCATGCTCGCCGCCATAGCTTTCGATGAAGTACACCTTGCTGCCAGAGCCACTTTCCTTGAATACGCCCGGCGCAATGGCGCTGATCTCTTCGCGCCGCTTGAGGATTTCGGCATAGACTTGGCTGCGTTCTTCTGCCCAGGGTGCGATATACAGCGAGACAATGCCCACCAGCAGGGCCAGCGGAATGGTAAAACGCATCACCGGCCACACCCAGTCGCGCAGCGACAGGCCAGAAGACAGCCAGACCGCCATTTCGTGATCGCGCCAGATACGGGTCATCACCACCAGCACGGTGACGAAAACGGTGAGGATCATCAGCAGCGGAAACAGGCCGAGCGCCCAGAAACCGATCAGTGCAGTAACCGCCTCGTTGGCGATTTGCCCTTCGGCGGCGCGGCCCAGCAAATTGATCGCCTGGGTGGAGAGAATGATGGCCAGCAGGACGACAAATACGCCCAGGGCGGTAAAAGTCAATTCTCGGGTCAGGCTTTTACGAAAAACCATTTATCAGTGCCTTTTTGACTTTTTGTGACTAGCGTAGTGATAATTTGATTTGATAACTCTGAAACGCCGTTTTCGGCAAATTTCGGGATGGACGCAGCTTCTGTCTTCGCCTGCTACAGGCAGGGCTTTCCGGCACAAAAAACGGTGCAGACAGCCTGTCAAGAAGTGGAACAACTGACACTCGCATTACACGGGAGTACAAGATGGAATTTAACATAAAAAGCGGCAGCCCGGAAAAACAGCGCGTTGCCTGCGTGATAGTAGGTGTCTATGAATCGCGCAAGCTGACCTTCGCAGCCGATTTGCTGGATCGCATCTCCAATGGCTTCATCAGCGATGTCATCCGCCGCGGCGATATGGAAGGCAAGCTGGGCAGCACGCTGCTGCTGCATTCGGTGCCGCACACCCTGTGCGACCGTGTCATGCTGGTGGGTCTGGGCAAGGAACGCGATTTCCGTGCCAAGGAATACCGCGAAGCGGTACGCAGCTCCATCCGCAGCCTGACCCAGACCTCGGCCACCGAGGCCGTCAGCTATCTGACCGAACTCACCGTCAAGAAACACGATGTCGAGTGGATGATCGAGCAGGCCACCGTGGTCACGCTGGATGTGCTCTACCGCTTCGACCGCTTCAAGAGCAAGCAGGACGAAAGCGTGCGCGAGCCGCGCAAACTGACGCTGGCAGTGCCGCGTCGCAGCGATCTGGCCGATGGCGAGAAGGGCCTGCAGCGTGGCCTGGCCATTGGCAACGGCATGAAGCTGGCCAAGGATCTGGGCAATCTGCCGCCCAATGTCTGCACGCCCACTTATCTGGCCGACGAGGCCGAGCGCATTGCGGCTGACTTTGGCTGCGGTGTGGAAATCTATGGCCAGACACAGCTGGAAGAGCTTGGCCTGGCGTCTTTCCTGTCCGTGGCGCGTGGCAGCGTGCAGGAGCCCAAGCTGATCGTGCTGCAATACCAGGGTGCCAAGGACAAGAATGACCGTCCGCTGACGCTGATCGGCAAGGGTATCACCTTTGATTCCGGCGGCATTTCGCTCAAGCCGGGCGAAGGCATGGACGAGATGAAGTACGATATGTGCGGCGCAGCTTCGGTACTGGGTGCCTTCCGCGCTGCAGTGGAAATGAAGCTGCCGATCAATCTGGTAGCCATCGTGCCAGCCTGCGAAAACATGCCGGCCGGTAATGCCGTCAAGCCTGGCGACATCATCACCAGCCTGTCTGGTCAGACCATCGAAGTGCTGAATACCGACGCGGAAGGCCGGCTGATCCTGTGCGATGCCCTGACCTTCGCCGAGCGTTTCAATCCGGATACCGTGATCGACGTGGCTACCCTGACCGGTGCCTGCGTGATTGCCCTGGGTCACGTGGCCACCGGCCTGTACAGCAACCAGGACAGCCTGGCGCGTGAACTGCTGGCCGCCGGCGAAGAAGTGGCCGACCGCGCCTGGCACATGCCGCTGTGGGATGAGTATCAGGAATTGCTCAAGAGCCCGTTTGCCGACATGGCCAATATCGGCGGCCGTCCAGGTGGCAGCATTACTGCCGCCTGCTTCCTGTCGCGCTTTGCCAAGGCCTACGACTGGGCACATCTGGACATCGCCGGCACCGCCTGGAAGAGCGGCAAGGACAAGGGTGCCACCGGTCGTCCGGTGCCGCTGTTGGTGCAGTTCCTGCAGGATAGAGCCGACATCGCCCTGGGCAATGTAGTGCGCCGTGGCCGTCCGCGCCGTGAATCGCCAGAAATCGTTGAAGATGACGCGGATTGATTTTTATACCAATGTGGCCCAGCCGCAGGAGTTCGCCTGCAAGCTGGCCGCAACGGTATTCCGCAAGCAAGAGCGCCTGCTGGTGTGGCTGGAAGATGAGCGGGCGCTGGACACCTTCAGCAACCGGCTGTGGTGTCTGGGCGATACCCAGTTCATTGCCCATTGCCGGCTGGATGCGGCCGAGGCGGCACAAACACCGATCTGGCTGACGGCCGAACTGCCGCCTACACTGCAGCATCCGGTACTGCTTAATCTGGGGGCGGAATTACCGCCCGCACCGCAGCATTTTTCCCGTATTCTGGAGATAGTGGGAACCGATGAGGCCGCTCTGGCCACAGCGCGCTACCGCTTCAAGGCCTATCGAACTCTGGGCTATGAAATCCAACATCACGACATGAGCCACAAGTGACCATGAACGAGTCGCCAATGCCTGATCTGCCCTCCTGGGACGAGCTGGACCTGCCGGTACTGGATGAAGTGGTGGATGAGTCCGCCGTGCCGGTGCTGGCTGAGGAAGTGCTGGATGTGCCGGATTTTGACTTTTCCAGCGAACTGGACGTGATGCAGCAAAGCCTGGTACCGCCAGGTCACGGTATGGCGGAGCTGGAAATTCCGGAATTGACGCTGGAGGATCTCGACGTCGCCAGCCCGGCGGTCGCACCGGCTGCTGCCGCGCTCGACCTGACGGCCTTGCCGTCGCTCGATCTGGATGAGCCGCTGGCAGATGAGCTGTCGCTGCAACAGGTCTTGCCGGACGAGCAGCCGCCGGCCGCGCAAGCGGCGGGTGTGTCGCTAGTCTTGCAGCCGGAGGCACCGGTGATGGCGGTGGATGGCTTCGAATTCATGCTGGACAGTCATGCGCCGGCAGCGTCGGTGCCGGATAGTCAGCCCGAACCGTCATGGCCTGTCGCTGCATCCGGCGAGTCCCCCCTGTCCGACTTGGCTGCCCCGCAGCAACTGGCCGAGCGCCTGGCGCAGGTGTGGCAAATACCGGTCGAGCCGCCAGTTACTGTTGATGATGCGGTGCCATCTGCACCATCGGTCGAATCCCCACCGGCTTTGCCAAGTGGTTTGTCCATTTCACTGGATAGCCTGCCTGATGGCGTGCTGGGTGGTGGCGTGGGCAAGGTGGAGGAAGCCAGGCCGTCTGCTGCTGAATTGCTGGCCCGCGCACAAGCGCTGGTGGCGGCGACGCCCAGTTCTCTGGACGAGGTATTGCACGCGGCCGAGCTGACGCTGGCGCAGGAAGAAAGCCTGCAGCGCTTTCATGCGGCACCGGCCGCTGCGCAGCACACCTTCGCTTCGCTGGGCGAGGCCGAGTTGCAAGCCGCCATGGCCGGCCTGCCGGGAATCGTGGCTGCAGACAACCAGGAAGAAGACTGGCCCAGTCTGGGTGATGTCGACCGTCTGAACGAAACCGAACTCGAATTGCCGGAAGAGGCGGCTGTCCAGGCCGCCGCACCGCTGCTGCAAGCCGAATGGCAGGACGAGCCGCCGGAGCATGCAACGCCGGATAATGCAGTCGCTTTGCCAGTGCTGGAGCAGGAAGAGGGCTGGCCCAGCCTGGGTGATGTCGACCGCCTGAATGAAACCGAAGTGGAATTGCCAGATGAGGCTGCGGTGATGGCGGCGGCTTCGCTGCTGCAAGCTGAATGGCAGGACGAGCCGCCGGAGCACGCAGCACCGGATAGCGCAGTTGCTTTGCCAGTGTTGGAGCAGGAAGAGGACTGGCCAAGTGTAGGCGAGGTGGACAAGGAGAGTGAAACCGAGGGGGATGGCGAGCCGGAGGTACCGGCAGCCAAGCCTGCCGTATCTACTGTGCAGGGCCTGTTTGCCGAGTCACCCTTTGCCAGCGAACGTCAGCCAACTGCGCAAGTCGACATGCCGGTCATTCCCGACTTGCCAGACGAGGTGCCGGCCCTGCCCGAGCAAGCGCCAGAGCCGGCATTGCTGCCTGCCGTGGCGCAGGTAGTCGAGCCGCCGTTGCTGGAAGAGCTGGCGGGTGCCAGTTTTGCTGCGGCCATGCCGCAAACGGTAGCTCAGCCCATTGAGGATGCTGGCAAGGCGGTGGAAGTGCTCAATGTCGCCGCCGTGACCACGGCCACAGCGGCTACCGCGCTGATGAATCCGCTGCGCAAGCCTGATGCCACCGTGGCGGTGGTGGATGAGCGTGCGCTGGTGGAGGCGATGTACGAAAAGCTGCTGCCACGGATGAAGGTGGAGCTGTCCTTGTGGCTACAGGATGCGCTGGAGCTGCAGGCCAAGAACATGTTGTCCGGTGTGATGCAGCAATTGAAAGAAGACTACGACATGTTGTTTGGTGAAACACTGAAAGAAAGCCTGCGCCAGGCCATTCTGGCGCTGGGGCGCGAGCAGCAGGGGCCGCATGATGCCCCGCGAGGGGAGCAGGACTGATGGGGCATAGACTGTCACGCATTGTCACCCGTACCGGGGATGATGGCAGTACCGGGCTGGGAGATGGCAGCCGCGTGGGCAAGGATAGCCCGCGGGTGCGGGCGCTGGGTGATGTGGATGAGCTGAACTCGGTGATTGGCGTGCTGCTGGCGGAAGACTTGCCGGAAGAGGTCGCGCAGCGCCTGCTGGCCGTGCAGCATGATCTGTTCGATCTGGGCTCCGAGCTGGCCGTGCCGGGTTATGCCGCGCTCAAGCCTGAGCATGTGGTGATGCTGGAGGAGTGGGTGGAGGTCATGAATGCCGACCTGCCCATGCTGAAGGAGTTCATCCTGCCGGGTGGTTCGCGCCAGGCGGGTCTGGCGCATCAGGCCCGATCAGTATGCCGCCGTGCCGAGCGTGCCGTGGTGACTGCGGCGCATGACAGCGAGGTGTCGACGGCTGCCCGTCAGTATCTCAATCGCCTGTCCGATGCGCTGTTTGTACTGGCCCGTCACCTGAACAAGGCCCTAGGCCGGCCTGATGTGCTGTGGCAGCCGCATCGGCGCGACTGAGTGCACGGGTAGGCAGAAAAAAGCCGCGAGGGGTCTCGCGGCTTTTTTCATGCGGGCGGCGGTCAGGCCGGTGCGTGGCAGCTTTGTTCGGTTTTCTGTGGCAGATGCAGGGTGTCCAGCCATTGCAGCAGCCGTTCGGCGGTACGCTCCCAGCGGGTGTCCAGCATCATCATATGGCCCATGTGTGGAAGGATTTCCGCATTGACATCCAGACGCTCGGCGGTGGCCACTACATCTTCCGGCGAGATCAGCATGTCTTCTGCCGCGCCCAGTACCAGTGCGGGCAGAGGTTGTATCGGGCGGATGGCCAGCGGATTGACCAGCGTCATGTCCATGACTGCGCGCTGGCTTTCCTGTTGGCAGCACTGCGTCAGCAGCGCTGTCGTGGCCTCTGGCGCATCGTGTGACAACAGCAGGTCGCGCAGCTCGCTTTCCGCCGGGTTGTAACTGCCTTGCTGATACAGGTTCAGGTTCAGCAGCAGCCCCGGTGCCTGGGTCAGCAGGCGCAGGCTGGAGGAGGCCAGCCCGGTGGGCGGAACCGAGGCGAGGAAGGCGGCGGCTGGCAAGGTACGGCTGGTCAGGTATTGTTGCAGCACGAAACCACCCATCGAGTGGCCGATCATGATGGGCGTGCGCTTGATGCGTTTCACCGCGGCGTCCAGATTGCGCACGTAGTCATCAATGCTGATGGCGGACAGGTATTGCTGGCCATCGCTGTCGCCGTGGCCTTCCAGGCTGATGGCCCAGCAGTCGAAACCCTGCTGCGCAAACCAGGGCAGGAAAGTGCGCTGCCAGCACCAGGCGGCGCAAAACGCGCCGTGGACAAACAAAAGGGGCGGAGCGTCGCGCTCCGTCCCTTGAGCTGCCTCATGGATCAATTCGAGGCGTGGATGCATTTAGTCAAAGTACCTCACCAGCATGATCTGCCAGACGTGAACGTTCCCCGCGTTGCAGGGTGATATGGCCGGAATGTTCCCAGCCCTTGAAGCGGTCGACCACATAGGTCAGACCGGAACTGCCTTCTGTCAGGTAGGGGGTGTCGATTTGCGAAATATTACCCAGACAGACTACCTTGGTTCCCGGACCTGCACGAGTGATCAGTGTCTTCATCTGCTTGGGCGTCAGGTTTTGCGCCTCGTCGATGATCAGGTATTTGTTGAGGAAGGTACGGCCACGCATGAAGTTGAGCGACTTGACCTTGATGCGTGAGCGTACCAGGTCGCGGGTGGCGGCACGGCCCCAGTCGCCGCCATCGTCATCGCTCTTGTTGAGCACGTCGAGGTTGTCCTCCAGCGCACCCATCCACGGGGCCATTTTCTCTTCTTCGGTACCGGGCAGGAAGCCGATGTCTTCGCCTACCGGCACGGTGACCCGGGTCATGATGATTTCCGAATACAGCTTCTGCTCCAGTGTCATCGCCAGCCCGGCGGCCAGGGTGAGCAGCGTCTTGCCGGTGCCAGCCTGACCGAGCAGGGTGATGAAGTCCACTTCGGGGTCCATCAGCAAATTGAGGGCAAAGTTCTGTTCGCGGTTGCGCGCGGTAATGCCCCAGACATTGTTTTTGTGGTGGCTGTAGTCTTTCAGCGTCTGCAGGACGGCGACTTTGCCCTCGACCTTGCTGACACGCGCTTGCAGCGGCTGCGGGCCATCCTGCCACAGCATCTGGTTGATGTGCAGGTTGGGAACGTCCGGGCCTTTGAGCTGGTAATAGCTGCGGCCCTGTTCCTGCCAGGACTTCATGTCCTTGCCGTTGCGTTCCCAGAAGGTCTGGTCGACTTCGCGGGTGCCGGTATAGAGCAGGTCGGAATCCTGCAGCACCTTGTCGTTGAAATAATCTTCGGCATCCAGCCCCAGTGCGCGGGCCTTGATGCGCATATTGATGTCTTTGGACACCAGGATGACCGAGCGCTCCGGATGCAGCTCTTTCAGCGCCATCACGATGCCAAGAATCTGGTTGTCGGCCTTGCCGACCGGTAGTGATGCAGGCAGTACGCTGTGAATGGCCTGGGTCTGCAGGATGAGTTTGCCGGTAGCCGCTTCGCGGCTGGCATTTTTCAGGGTGATGCCGGCTTCGATCTTGGTTTCGCAGCCGCTGACGATGTCGTCGAGGAAACGGCTGGTCTGGCGGGCATTGCGTGCCACTTCGGACATGCCGCTCTTGTGCGCGTCCAGCTCTTCCAGGGTGATGATGGGGATGAAAACATCGTGCTCTTCAAAGCGGTACAAGCTGGTAGGGTCGTGCAGCAATACATTGGTGTCCAGAACGAACAGCTTGGTGGTTTTGCTTTTCTTACGGCTTACCATGATGGACCCCTTGGTGATGCAGGGCCCGGTCGGCAGACCGGGGCACTGCGTTTAGAGAGTGTTTACAAAGGCAAGAACTTCAGCGGCGTGGCCGGGTACTTTGACCTTGCGCCACTCACGAACAATCATGCCGGCGGCATCGATCACGAAGGTGCTGCGCTCGATTCCCCTTACCTGTTTGCCGTACATGTTTTTCATTTTGATGACATCAAGCAGGGTGCAAACCGTTTCCTCCGCATCGGACAGCAATTCAAACGGCAATTCCAGCTTGGTTTTGAAGTTTTCGTGCGATTTCAGACTATCGCGGGAGATGCCGACAATGCTGACACCTGCTGCGGCAAACTGGCTGTGCAGGTCACGAAAATCCATGGTTTCAGTGGTGCAGCCGGGGGTGTTGTCCTTGGGGTAGAAGTAAATCACCAGTGGCTTGGGGGCTGCAGACAGGGAAAACGTGGTGCCGGCTGTGCCGGGCAGGGTGAAGTCGGGGCAGGCTGTACCTGACATGCAAGACTCCTGATGGTGGTGGTTGATGGGAATGCAACCGCCTTGCTTTGAGCTTAGCGGAAATTTCTTACTATTGTCATCCGGATTCTGAGCCGTATTCTTCGTGCTGACCACGTCGTATCAACACCAGTAGCGCGCCGTCGCCGCCCATTTCCTCGCTGGCCTGGCAAAACGCCAGCACCTCCGGGTGATGGCTGAGCCAGGAGCGCACCAGCTTTTTCAATACCGGCTGGCCGTTGGAGCCAAAGCCCTTGCCGTGAATGATGCGCAGACAGGGGCCACGCCGCCGCGCGCGGTGCAAAAACAGCGCCAGTGCATCCTGCGCCTGGTAGCGGTCCATGCCATGCAGGTCCAGCTGGCAGGCTACCGGCCAGTGGCCATTGCGCAGGCGCTTCAGGGTCTGGCTGGGCATGCCGCTGCGGCAGAACTGTCCCAGGTGCTCGGCGGGTTCGAACAGGCCAACCATGTGGCGCAGTACTTCCATTTCGCTCTGGCGGGAGAGTCCGTGCTGGGCATGCCGGTGCTTTGGGTGCGGGCTGGGTTTTCTGGGCTGGGGAATGTGGCGTGGTGGGCTTTTCAGCGGGATGACATCGCTGAACAGCTGTTTGAAGTCGGGCTCGGGTGGGGCGGGCGGAGGGGATGCGGGCGCGGCAGACGTGTCACGTAGACGCGTCTGCCGGCGGATTTCCTTCAATGTGTCCTTGAAGGCCTTCAAGATATTACTTCAGGCTATCTAGATAGCGCTCGGCATCCAGGGCGGCCTGGCAACCGGAGGCCGCGCTGGTGACGGCCTGGCGGTAGATGTGGTCCTGTACGTCGCCGGCGGCGAAAACACCGTCCACGCTGGTCAGGGTGGCATTGCCTTCGCGGCCGCCACGGGTAATCAGGTAGCCGGTGGCATCCATTTCCAGCTGGCCCTTGAAGATATCGGTATTCGGCTGGTGGCCGATGGCGATGAACACGCCCATCAGCTTGATGTCTTCCGTGCTGCCGTCGGTAAATTTGAGACGGGCACCGGTCACGCCGCTGTCGTCGCCCAGTACTTCATCCAGGCTGGCGTTCAGCTTGAGGGTGATCTTGCCTTCAGCTACGCGCGACATCAGCTTGTCGATCATGATCTTCTCGGCGCGGAAGCTGTCGCGACGGTGAATCAGGGTGACATGCTTGGCGATATTGGCCAGATACAGTGCTTCTTCCACGGCGGTGTTGCCGCCGCCCACCACGGCAACATCCTGGTTGCGGTAGAAGAAACCATCGCAGGTGGCGCAGGCCGATACGCCCTTGCCGGCAAAGGCTTCTTCGGAAGGCAGGCCCAGGTATTTGGCGGAAGCGCCGGTGGCGATGATGAGCGCATCGCAGGTGTATTCGCCGGCATCGCCAACCAGGCGGATCGGTTTTTCATGCAGATGAGTGGTGTGGATGTGATCGAAGATCATTTCCGTACCGAAGCGCTCGGCATGCTGCTGGAAGCGCTGCATCAGCTCAGGACCCATCACGCCGCTGGCATCGGCAGGCCAGTTGTCCACTTCGGTCGTGGTCATCAGTTGGCCACCTTGAGCAAGGCCGGTGATCAGCACAGGCTTCAGATTGGCGCGGGCGGCATACACGGCTGCGGTATAGCCGGCAGGGCCGGAACCAAGGATCAGGAGGGGGCTGTGACGGGTGTCGCTCATCGTGGTATTCCTGTTTTAGGTCGTTGGGTTGTCATTTTAGCAGCTTTGCCATGACAGGATGGCGCAGGCCGTCTAAACTGATCTGGTAGCATTTGTTGACTTGGGAGGTGAGGGCATGGACGGAATAAGTCAAGTAAGCGGACAGAATGTTTCATCGGCGACCGAAGTTTTCGCCCTGAAAAAATCCCTGCAGGCCAGTGGCCAGTCGGTGTTGTCTCTGGTGCAGGGTGCAAGCGATACCGGCACCCAGATCAGCCAGGCGGCGTCCAATCCGGCACATTTGGGACAAAGCGTCGACGTCAGGGCCTGAGTCGGTAGCAGTCAGAAGCGGCGCAAGCCGCTTTTTTTACGTCTGTAAGAAATCGGCAGCCGTGGCGACCAATTTGCAGGAGGTGCCACATGCATTGCAAAAATGGAGTTGTCCTGCTGCTTCTGTTCGGGCTAGCCATGTCGGCCGTGGCTGCGGAAAAGCCGTCGTTGCCAGGGTGGGCCAGTTATCAGGCTGGAGATTATGCCGCTGCCTTCCGCACGTTCAAAGCCGGGGCCGAGCGTGGGGATAGGGTGGCGCAATATGATCTGGCCATGCTGTACTGGCGTGGCGAGGGCGTGCCGCGCAATCGGGAACTGGCCCTGAAATGGCTGCAGCAAGCGGTGGCCGCACAATTGTCATCGGCACAGTACGTACTGGCACAGGTCTATGAAAGTGGCGATGGCTTGCCGCGTGACATGCAGCGGGCCACCCGTCTGTTTGAAGCCGCTGCCAGGCAGGGGCATCGTGATGCGCAGGTGAGTGTGGCGACCCAGTATTACCTGGGGCGTGGTGCCCGGCAGGATTATGCCACTGCGGCGCGCTGGTATCTGGCGGCGGCCGAGCAGGGCGATGTGGGCGCGCAGTATCTGCTGGCCAGCCAGTATGAGCATGGGCTAGGCGTGAAGGAAAACTGGCGCGAAGCCATGCGCTGGTATGCCCGCGCCGGTGAGCAGGGAGATCGTGCCGGCCAGCTGAAAGCCAAGGCGTTGGCGGCTGGGCATGTCGGGCAATAATGGGGCGACAAAAGCAAACGAGCACCGCGGGGCAGAGCCGCTGTGCTCGTTGTTGATGGCAGACTCAGGCGCTTTCGCTGATGCGCCGGCTGCTGGCCTGGGTGGATGTTTCCAGTAGCGACTGATTGTTCTGGTACTGCGCCACGGCAATCTGGCCGCTGCTCTTCTGGCTTTCCAGCGTTGCCTGTGCCTTATTCTCTGGCGTGGTCACCGTGCTGCTGGCAGTGGTCTGTGTGCTGTCTGGTCTGGCTGTGCCGCTGGAGCGGCTGCTGGCGGCTGCCGGTGTGCGCTCGCTACGGTTCAGGGCGGCGCTGGTGCTGTCATTATTGCTGCGGGTGTCGCTGCTGGCCTGGCTGGCATTGACCGTGGCGGTCGAGCTGGTGCTGCTGCTTTGGCTGGCGGCCAGTTGCCGGCTCAGTTCCTGTTCGATCTGCAGGCGGTTCTGGCTTTGTTGCGAGCGGCTGTTGCTGCTGCTCGGTGCTTGTTGGCTGACTGCTTGTGCCTGCAGCTGCTCGGTATTGCCCTGAGTACGGGTGGATTGTGTGGTACTGGCGGTTTCCGTGCTGCTCTGGCTGGTGCTGGCGGCGCGGGAGTTGCGGCCCTGCTGTAGCAAGCTGGCGGTGGTGCTGGCGCTACTGCTTTGCAGACGATGGATGCTGTCCATGATCGCAACTCCTGTGGTTTGGTGCTAACCCTGTGATTTTAGAACACTTTGCATTGGTTTTGCTGAAAAAATGAGCGTCAGCCTGGTGCTGTGTGGGTTTACTTCAACAAAACCAGCGCCAGCATGCGCTCGGCCAGCTCATCGACGCTCAGCTCGCCCTCGGATTTGTACCATTGCACTGACCAGTGCAGGCTGCCCAGCAAGGTGCGGCGTAGCAGGCGGGTATCCTGCTTGACCAGTCCGGCAGCGGCGGCTTCGTCCAGCACTTCCTGCCACAGTGCTTCGTAGCGGTCGCGCAGCACGATCAGGCCCGGTTTGGCGGCGGCGGAGACGCTGCGCCATTCGTACAGCATGACTTCCAGTGCCGCCTGGTTGTCGCCCAGCAGTGAGCTGAGGTGGACATGAAACAGTGCGGACAGCTTGTCGCGCGGGTTGCGCGCCCTGGCGATGGCTGCGCCCAGTTGCTCGGTGGTGGCGCTGATGCCCAGTGCCATCACGGCGACCAGAATTTCTTCCTTGGTACGAAAATGATAGAACAGGCTGCCGGATTGCAGGCCGACGGCATTGCCCAGGTCACGTACCGTGGTGCGTTCGTAACCCTGGTCGCGAAACAGTTTGGCTGCAGCGCGCACCAGTTCCATGCGGCGGCTGTTTTCTTCGGGCTGATTGTTTTTGTCTTGTACGCTCATGGTCCAGCCTATGTGCTGCGGGTCAGTTGAATGGGGGCGGTGTGCAGCTCGGGCAGAAAGCGCTGCGCGGCCTGCCAGGCGAGGTCTGGTTGCAGCTGTTCCAGGCAGTTGGTGTGCTGGTAAGGACAGTTGCGTTCGAAGCAGGGGCTGCAGTCCAGGTTAAGGCTGACTACGGCGGCCTGCTCGGACAGTGGTGGGGTGAAGTCCGGGCTGGATGAGCCATACAGCGCAACCAGCGGCTTGCCTAGTGCGGCGGCGACGTGCATCAGACCGGAGTCGTTGCACACCGCCAGCCGGGCCAGGCCCATCAGGTCGATGGCTTCTTCCAGTCCGGTGCTGCCGCACAGATTGATGGCTTTGCCATCTGCCAGCTGGGCAATCTGGGCGCCGATTTCCTGATCCTTGCTGGAGCCGAACAGCCAGACGGCGAAGCCGGCGGCATCAAAGCGTTTGGCCAGTTCGGCAAAGTGGCGTGCCGGCCAGCGTTTGGCCGGGCCGTATTCCGCGCCAGGGCAGAAGGCGACTACCGGGCGGCTGGTGTCCAGTTGCAGGCGGCTGGCGGTCTGTTGCCGGCTTTGGGCATTGGTCACCAGTGCCGGGTGGGCGATGGGGCGTGGCAGCGGTTTGTTGCGGTCTTCGGCCAGGGCGCAGAAGCGCTCAACCATCATCGGCAATTCCTGCTCGTCCAGCTCGCGACTGTCGTTGAGAATCCAGTAGCGCGATTCACCGATGAAGCCGGTGCGCAGTGGAATGCCGGCAAACAGCGGAATCAGCGCTGATTTGATCGAGTTGGGCAGGACAATGGCCTGGTCAAAGCCTTCAGCCTTGAGCTTGCGGGCAGTCTGCCAGCGCTCGCGCAGGCGCAAGGCGCCGTGGCCAAAGGGGTTGAGGTGGGCCTTGGCGACCTCGGGCATGCGTTCCAGCAAGGGCAAGGTCCAGGCTGGGGCAAATACGTGCAGCTCCAGGCCGGGATGGCGTTGGTGCAGGCGCTGATACAGCGGCTGGGCCATGACGCTGTCGCCCACCCAGGAGGGGCCAATGACCAGTATCTTTTTCTTCATGAAGTTTTCCGCTTCCAAATCAGCGCCATCCTGCAGGATGGGGCAGGGTGGCCCTGATTTGGTGGCCGATCAAGCGAAAAAGGTGCGGGGGCCCGCACCTTTCGCTTGCTGACTGCTGCCGGGGCTCAGTGATGATGACCAACCGGGCCGGTCAGCTTGTACTGGGTGCCGCAATAGGGGCAGAGTGCTTCGCCGGTCTTGTGTACGGGCAGGAAGACGCGCGGATGCGAATTCCAGGCCACCATGTCCGGCATCGGGCAGTGCAGGGGCAGGTCTTTGGCGGTCACTTCGATGACGCGCCGGGTGTTTTCTTTCAGTTCAGCCATGGTCTTTCCTTGTAAGGCCGGCGCTGCCGGCCCTTGCTGCTTGGATGAGTTTACTTGACGTAGGTCAGCCAGTGTTCGTGTTCGGCATCGAGGCCCTTCACGATATTGAAGTATTTCTGCTGGATGGCTGCGGTGATCGGGCCACGGCTGCCTTCGCCGATGGCGCGGCGATCCAGTTCGCGAATCGGGGTGACTTCGGCGGCGGTGCCGGTGAAGAAGGCTTCGTCGGCGCTATACACTTCGTCGCGGGTAATGCGTTTTTCAATGATTTCCAGGCCCTGTTCCTGCGCGATCTGCACCACGGTGTCGCGGGTGATGCCTTCCAGCGCGGAGGTGAGGTCCGGGGTGTACAGCTTGCCCTTGCGCACGATGAAGATGTTTTCACCCGAGCCTTCGGCCACGAAACCGTCCACATCCAGCAGCAGGGCTTCGTCGTAGCCGTCTGCCGTGGCCTCGTTATTGGCGAGGATGGAGTTCATGTAGTTGCCGTTGGCCTTGGCCTTGCACATGGTGATGTTGACGTGGTGGCGGGTAAAGGACGAAGTCTTGACGCGAATGCCCTTTTCCAGACCTTCTTCCCCCAGATAGGCACCCCACGGCCAGGCGGCCACGATGATGCGCACGTCGTCTTTTTTCGGGGCCACGCCCAGCTTGCCCGAACCATAGAAGGCCATGGGGCGGAAGTAGCAGGATTGCAGCTTGTTGGCTTTCACCACGTCCAGGTGGGCCTGGTTGATGTCGTCCTTGCTGAAGGGCAGGTCCATGCCCAGGATTTTGGCGGAGCGGAACAGACGATCGGTGTGATCCTGCAGACGGAAAATTGCCGGGCCTTTGGGGGTTTCATAGGCACGCACGCCTTCGAACACGCCCATGCCGTAGTGGAGGGTGTGGGTCAGCACATGGGTGGTGGCGTCGCGCCAGTCAACCAGTTTGCCGTCATACCAGATGAATCCGTCACGATCTGCCATCGACATCTTGGAGCTCTCCGTCATTGTGTTTTGTATCCTGCCGATTATACCGTCCGCCGCCGTCTTGTGAACCGTCCGCAGCGAAAAACGGCATCAGCCCAGACTGTCCGGTCCGAAAACCTGCAGCCATAGTTGCTGCGCCTGCTGGTAGTGCGCGCGCAGCCGGTCGTTGACTTCCACCTTGCCGCTTTCATTGAGTCGGGCGGCATGCTGCAGCTTGCGGTAGTCGCGGTAGGCGGCGCGGCCTTGTTCGGCCAGTTCGTGGCTGATCAGTCCGGCCTCGGCGGCAACGGCCAGCAGGGCGATATTGCCGGTATTGCGGGTAAAGGCGGGTAGCTGGCCGGCATGGGCCAGAATCAGGTATTGCACGATGAATTCCACATCAATGATGCCACCGCGAGCATGCTTGACGTCGTATTCCTGCGCCGGGTGGCTTTCCAGCATGCGCTGGCGCATGGTCAGCACTTCGCTGCGCAGCTTGTCCAGATCGCGGGGCTGGGTCAGTACGTCGTGGCGGATGGCTTCGAAACCTTCGCCGATATCGGCCGCGCCGGCGACATAGCGTGCGCGGGTCAGTGCCTGATGCTCCCATACCCAGGCCTGTTTTTCCTGATAGCTGCGGAAGGCTTGCAGCGAGCTGACCAGCAGGCCGCTGGCACCGTTGGGGCGCAGGCGCAGGTCGATATCGTACAGAATGCCGGCGCTGGTGGCGCTGGTCAGCCAGGTGGACATCTTGCGCGCCAGACGCGAGTACAGGTCGGTGGCGTCCGGGTGATCGTCGTCATACAGGAAGATGATGTCCAGGTCTGAGGCGTAGCCCAGTTCTTTGCCGCCCAGCTTGCCGTAACCGATGATGGCGAAGCGCGGGGTGTCGGTGTGGCGGCTGGGAATGTCCAGCCAGGCATGGCGCAGCGTGGCGTCCAGCACGGTGTCGGCCAGCAAGGATAGCTGGTCGGACAGTGCCTCCACCGTCCACATGCCGGCGATGTCCTGTGCGACCAGGCGGAAGGCCTGGGCGTGCTGGAAGTGGCGCAGGGTGTCCATCTTGGCCTCGACGTCGCCCTCGCATTGCTGCATTTGTTCTTGCAGCTGGCTGGCCAGCGCCGGCCAGTCCGGCGTGGCGTACAGCACGCGGGCATCCAGCAGTTCGTCCAGCAGGATGGGGTGGCGGGTCAGGTAGTTGGACACCCAGGCACTGGCCGAGCACAGGGTGGCCAGTCGTTGCAGGGTCTGCGGGTATTCGGTCAGCAGTGCCAGGTAGGAGGCGCGCCGGCTGATGGCCTCCATCAGGTTGATGATGCGCGACAGGGTGGCCGCCGGGTTGGGGAAGTGGGTGGACACTTCGATCAAGGGCGGGATCAGGGCGTCGAATTTCTTGCGGCCAGCCAGTGGAATCTGCTGATAGCGCTGGCTCTGCGCCAGTGCGCGCAGCTGCCCGGTGACGCCACTGACATCATCAAAGCCCAGGCTGGAGAGTTGTTCTGCCGGGTCCTGTTCGCAGATGTCGCGCCACAGGCAGGATAGCGGGTGGTCCGGTGCGGTTTCGGTTGGCAGGATGAATACCTGTTCGAAGTGGCGCGTGACCTTGCGGCGCTCGCTGTTGAGGGCGTCGAGGAAATCCTGCCAGCCGGCAAAACCCATGCTGCTGGCGATCTTGCCCTGGTTTTCCTCGCTGGTGGGCAGGGTCTGGGTTTGCTGGTCGTCCAGGTATTGCAGGCGGTGTTCCAGATTGCGCAGGAAGGCATAGGCTTCCTGTAGTTCCTGCACGGCAGCCGGTTCCAGCAGGCGCAGCTCGGCCAGGCGGTTGAGCGTGGCGCGGGTGCTGCGCAGTTGCAGGCTTTTGTCGCGGCCACCGCGAATCAGCTGGAATACCTGGGCAATGAATTCCACTTCGCGAATGCCGCCCGGCCCCAGCTTGATATTGTCCACCATGTCGCGCCGGGCCACTTCGCGGCGGATTTGTGCATGCAGCTCACGCATGGCGCCATAGGCGTTGTAGTCGAGATATTTGCGATAGACGAAGGGGCGGACCATGTCGGACAGCCCCGCGATGTCGCCGGTGAGTGCCTTGGCCTTGATCCAGGCATAGCGTTCCCATTCCCGGCCCTGGGTCAGCAGATAGTTTTCCAGTGCGGCAAAGCTCATCACCAGCGGGCCGGAATCGCCATAGGGGCGCAGTCGCATGTCGACGCGGAATACCTGTCCATCCAGCGTCACGTCATTGATCAGGCTGATAATGCGTTTGCCAACCTGGCTGAAGTACTCGTGGTTGCTGAGCTTGCGCGGGCCGCTGGTTTCGCCGCCTTCGGGATAAATGAAAATCAGGTCGATGTCGGAGGAGACATTCAGTTCGCCGCCACCCAGCTTGCCCATGCCGATCACGATGAGTTGCTGCACTTCACCGCTGTCTTCGCCAAGCGGCTGGCCGTATTGCGGTAGCGAACGGCAGGCGCAGGCCAGGGCTTGTTGCACGGCAAATTCCGCCAGCAGGCTGATGGTACTTACCACCTCGTCCAGATCAGCCAGTCCGTTGTGGTCACGGCAGATCAGGCGTGCCATCACCGCCTGGCGCAGGCTGCGCAGCGGCGGCGTCATGGCCTCTGGTGTGTCAAACGCCTCCCAGTCGGCAAAGCCGGCCATTTCGGCGCTGCCAAATGGCTGAGCCAGTCTGTGCTGCAGCAGGGTTTGCTGCTCCGGTCGCGCGCTCAGCAAGCGGTCCAGATAAAGTGAAAAGGCACGGCTCTGGGCAATGGCATGATCCGGGTTTGCTGGCATAATGACGAGGCGCTCGTTAGGGTCCTGTAACACTTCATTGTATCGGTTTAGCTCATTTGGAAAAGCCCCCGCATCTGTTAGCCAGAGTCCACGTCATCGGTTTGCTGCGCAAATCGCTGCAAGCCCTCGGCCTGTTGCTGCTGCTGGCACTGCTGGTGGTGGGGGGCGGCTTTGCCGTTTTCAACTGGTGGTTCTTGCCGCGGCTGGAGCAATTTCGGCCCCAGCTTGAGCAGAGTTTGTCGCAGGCTACCGGCCGCCAGGTGTCGGTGGCCTCCTTGTCCGGCCAGTGGCTGGGGGTGGCTCCGCAGTTGCAACTGCGTGGCTTGCGCATTGCCAATCCGGTTACCGCCGATGCGCTGACCTTGAAGCAGGTGGCGGTGGTGCCGTCATGGTGGTCGCTGCTGTCATGGGAGCCGCTGTTTTCCAGCGTGACCATCGATGGGCCAAGCGTGGCCCTGCTGCGCCGGGCCGATGGCCATGTGCTGCTGAATGGCTTCGACATGAGCGCGCCGGCGGCCCAACCGCAAGCCGAAGATAGCGAGCCGTCTGCCAACTGGTTGCTCAAGCACAGCCGTATTGACATCCGCCAGGCGCGCATCAGTTGGGAAGATCAGGCATTGGGCCTGCCGCGGCTGGATTTGCAGCAGGGGCAACTGACGCTGAGCCAAACCCTGCTGGGTCACCGTCTGACCTTGTCCGGCCTGCCAGCGGCCACGCTGGGTAAAGGTTTTGACATGGAGCTGGCCTGGCGCGGCAATGATTTTCGCCAGTGGCGCAACTGGGCGGGCAATATGCGCATACGCCTGAACGGTGCGCAGGCTGGCATGGTGTCGCGCTATATGGAAAAGATCGGCCTGATCAATAAAGGTGAAGGCAGCGGGACGCTGGAGGCGGATTTTGCCGATGGCCACATCAACAGCCTGAGTGCCGATGTCCGCATCCATGACGCGGCCTATACCCCCAGGGATGCGCGCACGCTGGTGTTGCCGGCCATCAGCGGCAAGTTGCAGCTGGAGCGGTCGGCCAACGGCAGCTATGCCATCAATGCCTCCAATCTGACTTTGGCCAGCGCCACCGGGCTGGCCTTCGACAAATCTTCCATCCGTGGTGACTGGACGCCGGGCGAGCAGGGGCAGGGCAAGCTGACGCTGGATAATGTCAATGTTGCCCATCTCACACCGTTTATTCATGCGCTGGGCGGAGATGGCAATTCCTTGTTTGCCCGTTTCGCACCCAGCGGGCAGCTGAAAAACCTGTCGTTGAGCTGGCAGGGGCCGTTGCAGTCGCCACGCCAGTATGCGGTGGCCACCCGCTTTGAACAGTTGGCCTGGCAAGCGTTTTCCTCTGTGCCCGGTGTCAGTGGCGTCACTGGCGAGCTGAGCTTTGGTGAGCAGGGCGGCCAGTTGAAGCTCAATAGCCGACATGCCGCGCTCAATTATCCGGCGGTGTTTCCGCAGCTACTCGACTTCGACCGGCTGGATGGCCGCGTGGACTGGCGCAATCACGGCCAGCAGACCGATGTCGAATTTCACGATGTGGCTTTTGCCAATGCCGACCTCAGCGGCCATTTCGGCGGTCGCTACCAGCATGATGGCAATGGGCCGGGTGTGGTCGACTTTACTGCCGACGTCGACAAGGTGGCCGCCGTGCGTGTGCCTGCCTATCTGCCGCATGCGGTGGGGCAGGATACCTTGCGCTGGCTGAATGCTGGCTTGCAGGGCGGCACCGCCAGCAATGTCCGCATGGTGCTGAAGGGTGATCTGGCCAACTTCCCCTTTGCTGGTGGCAAGGGTGGGCAATTCAGCGTTGATGCCAAGGTGGAGCAAGGCCGTTTGCTATATGAAAAAGGCTGGCCAACCATCGACAACATCCAGGCCGATCTGGGGTTTCACAATGAAAAGATGCTGATTGCCGCGCGCAGTGGCAGCACGCTGGGTGTGCCACTGAGTGGTGTCAAAGTCGGGATTGATGACCTGGGTGCGGCCAATTCCACGCTGACGGTAGAAGGACGGGCGCAAGGACCGCTGGCCAGCATGCTGAAATTCACCACCAGCAGCCCGGTTGATGGTTGGCTGGATGGTTTTACCGGTGGTATTCAGGCTGGTGGCAATGCGGCACTGGATCTGCATCTGGGCATTCCCTTGTCGGGCAAGCAGCCGGTCAAGGTGCGGGGTGACATTCTGCTGTCGGGCAATCAGCTGGCGTTCAAGGGTTTGCCGATTCCACCGGCCAGCAATGCACATGGCACGCTGAGCTTTACCGAGTACGGCGTGGAATCGAAGGGCGTGCAATTTGCCGCGCTGGGCGGCCAGTTCCAGTTGAAGGCAAGCAGTACGCCGGCCGGTCGCATGAGTTTCGATATTCACGGCGACGCCGACAGCCGCCAGGCACTGGGCCTTTATCTGCCCTTGCTGGCACCCTATGTCAGCGGGCATTCGCCATTTTCGGTGCAGTTTGTCGTGCAAAAAGGGCTGGAAAACCTGACGGTGCAATCCAGCCTGGTCGGTACTGCCATCACTGCTCCGGCACCGTTGGGCAAACCGGCGGCAGACAGCTTGCCCTTGTCCTTGCGTTTTGCCCAGGGCAAAACTGCACAGCAGCCGTTCCGACTGGATTTTGACGCTGGCAGCGTTGCCAGCGGCAGCCTGTTGCTGGATGGTCATGGCAACCTGAAAAGCGGAGTGGTCGCTGCCGGACGCGCCCTGGGCAAGCAGCCTGACGAGGGGCTGGCGCTGCGATTGGCAGCGCCGCAAGTCGATCTGCAGCGCTGGGTGGCGGCGATTGCCGGCCCAGGTGGCAGTCAGGGCGGAGCAGAGGCGGTCCGGCAGATCGACCTGCCCTTGCTGATCGAAGTGGAAAGTCCGCAACTGGAAGGGTGGGGCGGCACCTTGCATCAGGTCAATGCCAGTCTGAGCAACCGGCGTCTGCGCAATGGCTGGTCGCTGGATGTGCGTGCACGCGAGTTGAGCGGCAGTATTGACTACCTGCCGGCAGGCAGTGGCCTGGTGCGGGCCAATCTGGCTTACGCCATCCTGCCGTCGCCCGACAAGGGTGCTGGCGACGAGGCCGACACGGGCATGGTGGACAAGGGCGACTGGCCGGAACTGGATATTCGTGTCGGCGACCTCATCTACCAGAACAAGACAGTTGGCAAGCTGGAACTGCGCGCACGCCGCGAAGGGCGCGACTGGGTGCTCAATCCGCTGCGCCTGCAGGCGGTGGAAGGCAGTCTGCAAGGTAGTGCGCGCGTGCGGCGTGGCGAAGCCGGCAAGGAAGTACAGGCCCGCTATCAGCTGGAGAGTAGCGATGTGGGCAAGCTGTTGGCGCGCATCGGCCTGCAGGATACCTTCCGCAAGGGCGAAGGCAGCTTGTCCGGTAATATGAGCTGGCCGGGCGGCCTGTTTGATGTCAGTGCCAGCCGTTTGTCCGGCGAGATGACGCTGGCGCTGAAAAACGGCCGGTTTGCCAAGGTTGACCCCGGCGTGGCGCGCCTGCTTGGTGTCATCAGCCTGCAATCGCTCAGCCGCCGGGTGAAGCTGGATTTCACCGATGTGTTCAGTGACGGCTTCGCCTTCGATACCATCAATGGCAATGCCAGGGTGAGCAAGGGTGTGTTTGTTTCTGATAATGTGCACATGAAAGGGCCGGCTGCCGATGTCTCGCTTAGCGGCCAGGTGAATCTGGCCAGTGAAACCCAGGATGTGCGCATCCGGGTACAGCCGCATCTGGCCGAGAGCGTGGCGCTGGCTGCCGGGGCCGCACTGCTCAATCCGGTGGTGGGTGTTGCGGCGCTGGCCGCCCAGAAAGTATTGCAGGACCCGTTCGGCAAGATATTGTCGGTCGACTATGCCATTACCGGTTCCTTTGCCAATCCCAAGATCGACAAGCTGGCAGCGGACCCTTTGAGAAACACCAAGCGGATACTCACACCATGAAACAGAAATTTATCGCCGCCGCCGTGCAAATGGTGTCCGGCACGGATGTTGCCGCCAATCTGGCCACGGCGGCGCGGCTGGTGGCCGAGGCGGCTGCTGCGGGAGCCGGTTTTGTGGTGCTGCCGGAGTATTTCTGCCTGATGGGCAGGCAGGATGGCGACAAGGTGGCCATCAGCGAAGAGGCCGGTCACGGGCCCTTGCAAGCGGCGCTGGCCGCCATGGCGTGTGACAACAAGGTATGGCTGGCTGCCGGCACCATTCCGCTGCGTTGCCCGGAACCGGGCAAGGTATTCAACAGCACGCTGGTGTTTGATCCGGCAGGGCAGCAGGCTGCCCGTTACGACAAGATTCACCTGTTCGGCTATACCGGCAATGGCGAACGCTATTGCGAGTCGGACAGTATTGCGGCGGGTAGCACACCGGTAAAGGTGGACATCGGTCTGGCCGAAGTCGCCTGCGGCATTTGCTATGATCTGCGCTTTCCCGAGCTGTTCCGCCAACTGGCCCCGTTTGATGTGATGATTCTGCCGGCCGCATTTACTGCGACCACCGGCGAAGCGCACTGGGAGGTGCTGCTGCGCGCCCGTGCCATCGAAAACCAGTGTTATGTGATTGCCTCCGGCCAGGGTGGCACCCATGAAAACGGCCGCAAGACCCATGGCCAGTCCATGATCATCGACCCCTGGGGGCGCATTCTGGCGCAACAAGCCCTGGGCGAAGGTGTGGTACTGGCTGAAATCGACCCCGCATTGCTGCATTCGGTGCGCAGTGGCCTGCCGGCCCTGACGCATCGCGTGCTCTGACAGAAAGACCCACCATGCAAGACGCATTCCGCATTGCCGATCAACTCCTGCTCGCGCCTTATGGCGTGGACGAGTCCGTGATCGAAGCCACCTTCTCGCGCATGCGCCAGCATGCTGTCGACTATGCCGATCTGTATTTCCAGTACACCCGCAGCGAGGGCTGGAGTCTGGAGGAAGGCATCGTCAAGTCCGGCAGTTTCAGCATCGATCAGGGCGTGGGTGTCCGCGCCGTTGCCGGCGACAAGACCGCTTTTGCCTATTCCGATGATATCGGTGCCGAAGCCATTGGCCGTGCAGCTGATGCGGTACGTGCCATCGGTGCGATTGGTGGCGATGGCTCGGCCGGACGGCAGTCGCCGCAGCGCGGGCGTGACCTGTACCCGGCCATCGACCCCTGTTACAGCCTGGAAGCCGCGGCCAAGGTCGCTCTGCTGGAAAAGGTGGAAAAGCTGGCCCGCGCCATGGACCCACGGGTGATCCAGGTGATGGCTGGCGTGGCTTCGGAATACGACGTGGTTTACGTGGCACGGCATGATGGCGTGCGTGCTGCGGATGTGCGCCCGCTGGTGCGGCTGTCGGTGCATGTGATTGCCGAACAGGATGGCCGCCGCGAACAGGGTTCCGGCGGTGGCGGTGGTCGTTTTGACCTGACCCGTTTCGACGATGAGCTGGTGGAACTCTATGTGCGTCAGGCAGTGAACCAGGCGCTGATCAATCTGGAAGCTCGTCCGGCCCCGGCCGGCCAGATGACGGTGGTGCTGGGTTCCGGCTGGCCGGGTGTGCTGCTGCACGAGGCCATCGGTCATGGCCTGGAAGGCGACTTCAACCGCAAGGGCACCTCGGCCTTCTCCGGCAAGCTGGGCCAGCGTGTGGCGGCAGCCGGGGTGACGGTGGTGGACGACGGTACGCTGGATGGCCGACGCGGTTCGCTGGCCATCGACGACGAAGGCAACCAGACCAACCGTACCGTGCTGATCGAAGACGGCATTCTCAAGGGCTATATGCAGGATGCGATGAATGCGCGCCTGATGCAGGTGGCTCCCACCGGCAATGGCCGGCGTGAGTCTTATGCCCATATCCCGATGCCGCGCATGACCAATACCTATATGTTGGGTGGTCAGCACGATCCCAAGGAAATCATCGCCTCGGTCAAGGATGGTCTGTACGCCGCCAACTTTGGTGGTGGCCAGGTGGATATCACCAGCGGCAAGTTTGTGTTCTCGGCTTCGGAAGCCTGGCGCATCGAGGACGGCAAGCTGACCTATCCGGTCAAGGGCGCGACCCTGATCGGCAATGGCCCGGATGTATTGGGCCATGTGTCGATGATAGGCAATGACATGGCGCTGGATCAGGGCGTGGGTGTCTGCGGCAAGGAAGGCCAGAGTGTGCCGGTGGGAGTGGGACAGCCTACCTTGCGCATTGACGGCGGCCTCACGGTTGGCGGCACTGCCGGCTAGCCGGATTGCATGCTGATGTGGCATAGCAAGGCCATGCGTGTCGGCAGCGGGTTGCTGCTGGCATGTCTGTTACGCGTCGCCGATGCCTCTGCCCAGGACTTTGTCGTGGCGGTGGAGGAGTCGGACAACCATCCCTTCGAGTACGCACGGGGGGATGGTGCGGAGCATGGCGGTTTCCATCTGGAGGAAATCGACCAGGTGACGGCCAGCCTGGGCTGGCATGTGGTGTACAAGCCCATGCCATGGCAGCGCGCCCTGCGCAGCCTGCAACTGGGCCGGGTGGATGCGCTCAGTTATCTGGCGCGCACGCCAGAGCGCGAGGCCTATACCGTCTTCATGCCGGCGGCCATTCAGCACCGCCAGTATGCCGGGCTGTTTGTGCGCCGCAGCCAGCGCCGGCATTTTCCTGAAAGCAGCCAGCCCTGCACGTATGCGGGTTATCGCATGGCTGCCGCCAGCAATTACTTTTATGGCGAAGTGGTGCAAAAAGCCATGCATTCCTGCTGGCAGATCGAGATGACCGCCAGCTCCAAGGAAGAAGTGTTTTCCAAGCTATTGGCCGGCCGCATCGATATCGCGGTGGCGTATGGCACCTCTTTGCAGTCGCTGGCAGCCAGCATGCCGGAGCTGGAAACGCAAGTGGTGGCCCTGCGCCAGCCGCGCTGGCTGATCGGTGATTTCTACCTCGGTTTTTCCCGCAAGGCGATGTCCGCTCAGCGTATTGCCAGCTATCTGCAGGCGCAGCAGCAGTTTCGCGCTGGCAGCAGCTATCAGCGGCTGGTACGCAAATACAATATGAAGGAATTTCTGCCCTGAGCGCAGAGTGGGCGAGCCAGCCATACCGCAGCGCGCCATGTTCGCCAGCGCCTGAGCGCCGTGCAGCAGGCCACCACCCAGGCCGTGCTGTCGTCCTGAAAATTCAAGCATGTCCCAGCTATTTCCACTAAATGATTGATAACGGTAGCCGCCTGCTGCCAGGGGAGGGGAATGGTCCGACTGGAAGATCTGCAGATATTGCTGCATACCGCACAGCTGGGCAGCCTGTCCGCCGCCGCCCGCCTGCTTGATGTCAGTCCGGCGGTGGCCAGTGCCGGGCTGAAGCGGCTGGAAGCCGAGCTGCATACCCGGCTGCTGGTGCGCTCCACCCGCAGCTTGCGGCTGACGGCCGATGGCGAGCGCTATCTGGCGCATGCCCGTGCCGCCATCGAAGCATTGCAGGCGGGCGAGCAGGCGCTGGCGGCCGGGCAGCAGGCGCTGCATGGCCAGCTCAGCCTGTCCATGCCTTCGGATATTGGCCGTCAGCTGTTGCGGCCGTGGCTGGATGATTTCCTCGCGCTGCATCCGGCGGTGCGTTTGCAGCTGCACATCAGTGACCGGCTGGCAGATCTGTACCGCATGCCGGTGGACGTAGCCTTGCGCTATGGTGTGCCGGAGGATTCCAGCCTGGTCGCCCTGCCGCTGCTGGCGGACAACCGGCGGCTGTTGTGCGCGGCACCAGCCTACCTGGAGCTGCATGGCTGGCCGCAGCGACCGGAAGATCTGGCCGCGCATGAGTGCCTGCGGCTGGTGCTGGGAGATGCCTTGCACGAGCGCTGGCGGTTTGCGCGGCATGGCGAGTGGTCGGTGGTGACAGTGGGTGGGCGACGCAATAGTGACGATGGTGAAATCGTGCGCCGTTGGGCGGTGGCCGGGCTGGGCATCGCCTACAAGTCGCAGCTGGATGTGCTGGATGATGTGCGCAGCGGTCGGCTGCACGCCCTGCTGACAGATTACCAGCCGGAGCCGACGCCTTTGTACCTGGTGTGTCCGCACCGGCTGATGCTGTCGCCCTTGCTGATGCGCTTGCGCGAGTTCCTGCAACAGCGGCTGCAGGATTATGTGGCGGGAGAGGGCGCAAGCCTGCCGCAAGCGGGCTTGCGCTGACGGCACGCAGCGTTCAGATCTGCGTGCTGAGCAGATTGCCGACCGAAGACGAATAGCCGTTGCTCTGGCTGTTCTGCAGGTTCTGCAGCAGAGCGTTCAGGAAGGATTGCAGATTGGCGGAGTTGTTGCTGCCAGAATTGCTGCCCGAGCTGCTCGAGCTGGTGTCGCTACTGCCATTGGCCTGCTGCACGCTGCTGAGCAGATTGTTGAAGTCGCTTTGCAGCGTATTGAGCGCGCTGGAGCTGCTGCTGGTCGTGCTGCTGCTGGAGGAGCTGGACAGCTGCTGAATCAGGCTTTGCAGCTGGCTTTCGGCATTGCCATAGGCACTGCTGCTGGTGCTGCTGTCGGAACTGCTGGTGTTGCTGGATTTCAGCGCGTTGAACAGATCATGCATGAAGGTATGCATGGCCTGCATCGGGTTTTGTGCGCTGCCAGTGCTGCCGTCGTTGTCGCCGTCATCATCCGGCGGTGGCGGGGCTTGCGTGCCGGCCAGTGCGCTGTTGCCCGAGCCACTACTGGTGCTGGTGCTATTGCTGCTGGATGGTGGCTGCAAGGAGATACCCAGCTGGCTGAGTGCCTGCTCCACGCTTTGCATGAAGGCGTCGTTGCCGCCACGGTGCTTGCCGTGGTGACGGGTTTCGCTGCTGCTGGACGTGCTGCTGGTCGACGTGCTGCCATTGAGCAGGCTGCTGTAAATCGACGACGTGCTGCTGATGCCCGAAATGCTCATGATAAGGCTCCCTGTGCTTGCTTGTGACTTGTGCAGTAAAGCCACCTCCAGAGATCAGGACGCGGCATTGCGCCTGCCTACACTGGCAAGTTTCAGACCAGCAGCCCTGCTGGGAAATGTAAATATTCGTCAGTAAATGTTAAGAAGTGTTGGCACAACCAGGGCTTGAGCCTGATTTTGCTAATATCCTGCCGGCGACTGACCGAGCTGGATGGCTGGTCTGGCAAAATTTGCCGCTGATGCAGGCAACAGCCGGAGGCATTGCCGGGCCGCCACGGCATGATCTGGCGCGGCACGGCCTGCAGCCGGCAAGAATTGCCGCTGTAGTGGGGCAGCCGCCAGAGGTGAGAGAGGGACCCGGGCAAGCGGGTGGCGGCTGCTTGGGAAGCAAGATGCGGGACATGGCGGTTAAGGAAGGTTAATACCCGGTAAAGCGCTATAAATCAGTGTAAAAGCCAGTAAAACTTCCCCCGCAAGCGGCCGTGATGTGGATCATGTCTGCCGACAGCCCCGGGAGAGCGGGGCCTGCACAGAATAATCAGGATGGAAAATGCGAATACTGCTGGTAGATGACGATATCGAGTTGGCCGACATGCTGGGCAGCTATCTGGAGCGGGAGTCCTGCCTGGTTCAGAAAGTGAGCGATGGCACCAGCGCCGTGGTACAGGCCTTGTCCGGCCAGTTTGACCTGATGGTGCTGGATGTCATGATGCCGGGCCTCAGTGGCGTGGAAGTGCTGCGACGGGTGCGCGAACACAGCATGTTGCCGGTACTGATGCTGACGGCGCGTGGCGATGATACCGACCGCGTGCTGGGCCTGGAGCTGGGTGCGGATGACTATGTGCCCAAGCCTTGCACACCGCGCGAGTTGCTGGCCCGCATTCGTGCCATTTTGCGCCGAACCGGTAACCAGGTGCAGCCGGCCCAGGAAAATGATGTTTTGCGCGAAGGCCCGCTTGCCATGTGGCCGGGCGAGCGTCGTGCCCAGTGGGCTGAAGAAACGCTGGAGCTGACCAGTACCGAATACAGCTTGCTGGAATTGCTGGTGCGCCATGCCGGCCAGCCGGTGGGCAAGGATGTGCTGTCCAAGCAGGCGCTGGGTCGGCCGCTGGCACGTTTTGACCGCAGCGTCGATGTGCACATGAGCAGCATCCGGCAGAAGCTGTCGCGGGTGGCGCCTGGCCGCATCTGCATCCAGACCGTGGTGCGCCGCGGCTATCAGTTCATCAAGGCCTGAGTATGGGACGCCTGTTCTGGAAACTGTTTCTCATTCTGTGGCTGGCGCAGATCAGCACGGTGTTCGGGGTGGGCGCGGTGTTCTGGCTCAGGCATCGCATGGAAAGCGCTGCGGCCATCGAGCAGCAGCATCCCATGGATACGGTGGTGCTGGACATGGCCGCGGCGGTGCTGCGGCGCGAGGGTGTCGCCGGCTTGCGTGCTCATCTGCAAGACATGAGTACCAAGGCGCGCAACCATCTGCTGGTGTTGGACGATCAGCAACACGAGCTGCTGGGCCGGGCGCTGCCTGCGCCGGACCGGCTGGGGCTGCGGCCAATGCGCGAGGTGACGCTTGGCGCTTCCGCTCATTACCGCTTGCTGCTATTGCCGCCCGGGCCGCACGGCAGCATGCCTGGTGGCGGGCCGGAGCATGGTCCGGGAGAGCCCAGCCCTTTCCCCTTGTTGCCTATCATTGGCGCGCTGTTGGCCAGCTTGTTATTCGGTGCCATCCTGGCGCGCTACCTGTCCAAGCCGATCCGGCTGATGAGCGAGGCGTTCCAGTCGGTGGCCAGGGGTGAGATGGATGTGCATCTGGCCAGTGACCTGGGCAGCCGGCGCGATGAGCTGGCCGATCTCGGGCGCGATTTTGATGGTCTGGCCCATCGCTTGAAGCAGTTGATTACCGGCCAGCGCCGGCTGTTTCACGATGTCTCGCACGAGTTGCGCTCGCCCTTGGCCCGGCTGAATGCCGCAGTGGACCTGGCACGACAGCAGCCGGAAAAACTGGAGGAATGGCTGGACCGCATCGAGCGTGAATCCGGGCGCATGGATGCGCTGGTGGGTGAAATCCTGGCGCTGGCCCGGCTGGATGCCGAAGCATCGCAACACCCGGCGGAGTGCCTGCCGGTCGATGTGCTGCTGGAAGAGCTGATTACCGATGCCCAGTTCGAGGCCGAAGCCAATGGCACCAGCATCCTGCTGCTGCAAGAAGATGCGGCCGAGGTGATGGCGCAGCCGGAGCTGCTGTCTCGCGCACTGGAAAACGTGGTGCGCAATGCCATTCACCACACCCGCAAGGGTGATCCGGTTTCACTGGCCGTGATGCGTGGTGCTGCCGAGGTGACGATTGCCGTGAGCGATTGCGGGCCGGGCGTGCCGGAGCATGAACTGAAAACCATCTTCGAGCCGTTTTTCCGCAGCGAGCAGAATACCCAGCCCGGTGGTTACGGCCTGGGGCTGGCCATGGCGCAGCGCATTGTCGAGGCGCACCAGGGCCGGATACAGGCGGTCAATCTGCCGCAGGGTGGTTTGCAAGTGAGCATCACCCTGCCGCTGGCCTGAGCAGGCTTAGCCGCGCGAGCGCAGGCCGCCCGAGCTGCCCAGTTCGCTGAGCAGGCGCGTGGTGGTGCTGCCGCTCAGGCGGAAGGGGTCCAGTACCGGACTGGAAGAATGCCGCAGCAGGAGTGCGGCATTTTTCTTGTCGATGGGGGCCTGCGCCATCGACCAGCTGGCGAATTCGCGCTGATCGATTTCCTGGTAGGCCAGCAGGGTGACGTCGCGATGGCGGTCGTCACGGCAGATGTGCTGGTACAGGGCATTCACTTCGGCACGGCCACCTTCCAGCGCCTGCACGAAGACATCGTCGCCATAGCACAGAACCCCGGTAATACCGCTTTGCGGATTGTGCTGGTGGGCGGCGTCCAGGATGTGTTTCACCAGTTCGCTGGTGATCGGGCTGCAGCTGCGGCTGGCGTAAATGAGTCGGACGAGCATGGTCAGTTTCCTCTGTGCATCAGCGACAGGAATTCCCGGCGCAGATTGGCGTCGCGCAGGAAAGAACCGCGCATCACGCTATTGGTCATTTTCGAATTGTTGTCCTTCACGCCGCGCCAGTGCATGCAGAAATGATCTGCTTCCATGACGATGGCCAGGCCATCCGGCTGCAGCTTGTCCATCAGCAGGTCGGCAATCTGCATGACCGCTTCTTCCTGGATTTGCGGGCGGGTCATGATCCAGTCGATCAGGCGCGCGTATTTGGACAGACCAATCAGGTTGGAATGCTCATTCGGCATCACCCCGACCCAAACCCGGCCCATGATGGGGCACAGATGGTGGGAGCAGGCACTGCGTACCGTGATGGGGCCGACAATCATCAGCTCGTTGAGCTGTTCGATATTGGGGAATTCGGTATTCGGCGGGCTGGCTACATAGCGGCCACGAAACACCTCGCGCACATACATCTTGGCCACGCGGCGGGCGGTGTCCTGGGTGTTGTGATCGTTGACCGTATCGATGACCAGGCTTTCCAGCACAGCCTGCATTTTTTCTGCCACTTCCTGCTGCAGCAGGTCCAGCTCATCGTCCTGGATGAAGTCGGCAATATTGTCATTGGCGTGAAAGCGTACACCCGCCTGTTGCAGGCGGTAGCGTATGCGCGATGAAACGCTGGCCGTCGTCATGGCCTTGTCGTCCGGTTTACTCATGGTGGGGGTGGCCCTATCTGGATGGCTGGCTTGTTCTGGGTAAGGGGCATTGCAAGTCGCTACAGCGGTGGTGCCAGGCCTGATGTGCCAACCGCTCTTAGCCGTGATGTGTGGGGACTGCTGTCTATTCTAGTGGCTGCCGTTTGCTGCTGCCGGCCCTGCCCTGAATGGTAATGCGCTTGTCCGGCAGGGGGAAGGAAAAATCCGACCTTTCCAGTCTAGATGGTGTCGTCGCTGGCTGCTTTCAAGAGGATGCGGCGGTTTTGTGCTGCCGATACAGGCAGGGCTGGCCGGAGGCTTCCAGCACGTCCTGGCAGGGCTGGCGCTTGCTCTTGATCTGCAAGGCATGGCAGGCATAGGGGAAGCGTGCGTCGTGGCTGATGTAATAGTGGCGGCAGCCCTGACAGCGCAGACGGGCAGCCGTGGTATGGCTGGTGGTGGGCATGGGATGGTGTGGCAACGGGTCGTGGGTGGATTGTGCCGCGAGTGGTGCGGAATGTGAATATTTGTTTTAAATGATGATGGCGGCTGTCATTTTTGATATAAAGCTACATTGCCCCCTGCCGTTTTCGTCTGACTTCTTTCGACGGCTCAAAGCGGCTGACATCGATCACTATGAATATCAACCCCGTATTGGTGCTGGCACCCATCTTCCTCACCACCGAGTTGCTGAGCCTGGCACTGTGCATGGTGCTGGCTTCGCTGCGCAGCAGCGGGCTGCCCGGTGTGCGCCAATGGCTGCTGGCCAATGTGGCGGTGGTGGTCTACCTGCCATTGCTGGGTTTGCGCGACATCATTCCCGACGCCTTATCCATCGTGCTGGCCAATGGCATGCTGGCGCTGTCGGCTGCTTGCTATTACGCCGGCTGCGCCCACTTCCTCGGCCAGCCGCCACGCTGGAAATACCTGCTTGCAGGAGCCGCACTGCAAGTGCTGGCGGTGGTCTACTGGCGTTATGGTTTCAACAGCCTGCCTTTGCGGGTGATGGCGGTTTCTGCTTATGCTGCGGTGGTTTGCACGGCCACCGCCTGGCTGATGCTGCGGCATTACACCGGCCGCCGCAACAGCGTGCACTACCGTCTGCTGACGGGCTTGTCCTGCCTGTTTGCCATGGCACAGATCGTGCGCAGCATTTATTTCGGCATGATGCAGCCCGAACCTACCCACATCATGCTGGCCAGTGGCTGGAATGTAGTGTTGCTGTGTATCGGCGCGGCCATCATGCCGGCCTTATCGATGGCCGCGGTGCTGATGTTGCACGAGGCATTGCAGACCGAGGCCGAAGAGGCCGCCAATCGCGACTTCATGACCGGCGCCTTGTCACGCAAGCATCTGTTTGCCACCGGCCAGCAGTTCATTCTGCAGGCGGCAGCCACCCGCCGTCCGCTGACCCTGCTGCTGATCGATCTGGATCATTTCAAAATCATCAATGACACCTATGGCCACGCGGCGGGCGATGAAGTGTTGCGGGCCTTTGCCGACATGGTGGGCGAGCATTTGCGCGGCCGCGATGTGCTGGGCCGGCTGGGTGGCGAGGAGTTTGCGGTATTGCTGCCGGATGCCAGTGTCGCATCGGCGCAGCTGGTGGCCGAGCGGCTACGCTTGCGCGCACAGCAGCATCAGGTAGTCAGTAGTTTTGGTACATGCCACTACAGCATCAGCATAGGTGTGGCCGGCTGGCTGGGCGGGGAGAGCTTCGACCAGCTGTGCCAGTGTGCGGATCAGGCCTTGTATCAGGCCAAGAATAGCGGTCGCAACCGGGTGCATACCAGTCAGGCTGAGCTGGCGTTGCTGCCGCAGTCGGCCTGAGCTTGCGCTTTTCGCTGGCTGTATCGTGGCCAGCGCTTGGCGGTTGAGGCGAGGCCGGCGTCTGGCGGGGAAGGGTTCAGGCCTTGGTGTCGACGCTATTGCCCAGATGGCTGGGGTTGCTGACGTATTCGTAGACACCGACACCCAGGGCGGCGGCGGCGAGCAGTGGGTGGGCTTCTACCACCGACGCCGCCTCGGTCACCACGGAAGCGGTGGCCTTGAGCATCGCCCCACCTGATGTGCTGATGAAAGAACCTACCGCTCCCAGAAACATGGTTTTATCCCTTAGAACCTGCTCATCGTCTGCTGGATTGAGTCGAGATGGGGCTGAGATTGCGTTGAAAACACCTGCGGAATGCTCATTTACTCTAGGTAAACTCTGCTTCCTCACTTGTTTTCGGTCGTTTTCGCCTTGTCTCACTCTAGCTCGCGAGCCTTTGAACAGGCTCTTCGTGCATTTCAACTGCTATCGGCAGCCATGCAGCGGGCTTGAGGCGGTTTACCCGGATTTACACCGGGCAGCCGGCAGGCGTTACCAAAAGCAGGTTTGCCCGGCCGGCCCTTGCTGGAGGCCTGGCTGGGCAGCGTTAGTCAGTCTGCTTGCGGACATCCAGTAATTCTTGCAGCTGCGACAGGGTGGAATCGTCCTTGACCACGTGTTGCAGCCATTCTTCCAGGCTCATTTCCGCCCAGCGGGCCGCCCGTTCCGCCAGTGCTGCCACCGGGCTGTGTGGTTCATGTACGCGGAAATAGCGGGCGACTTCGCCCAGCATCTGCACTGCTTGTTCACGGCTGTGGATCTGGCCGTCAAAGTTAAGCGGGTGCGCCGGGGCCGGGTGATGGATGGTGGCGGTGGGCATGGCGGGTCTGCTCTCCTGCGGGGCGGGCTGAGGCCGCGTGGTAGTCGGGGCGGCTTCCGGTGTGGTCTGCTTGCGATAACGCAATACCAGGTCCTGGCAGGCGTAGATGGCATTGCGGGCGTCGACCAGGCTGGGCGCATGTTCGCCAAAACGCTGCTCCAGTTTCTGCTCCAGCAGTTCATAGCATTGATGCGACTGCACCAGTTGCTCGTGGACCGTGCTAAACCAGCCTGCACCGCAGAGGGTGGCGGCTTTTTCAAAGCTTTCCCCCGGCAGCTTGCCTTCGGCAATGGCGGCCTCGCGCGCGGCGGCATCCTTCAGCCCCAGATTGTCCACTTCCCGTGATTGCTGCCAGTCGTTCCAGCCATAGCCGCCAAACTCGGGCTTAATGAGTGGCGTGGCACGGATGGCGGCTGCCAGTTGCTGATTCAGCCATTCCAGCTTGCCGATGCGTTCGTCCAGATCTTGCGGGTCCAGCTCGGGATAGCCGCTGGCCCAGTATTGATCCAGCCAGCCATTGAGCAGGCTCAGTCCCAGCGGCAGGCTGGCAATGCCTTGTTGCTGCAGCAGGGCTTCCGCCAGCCAGACAATCAGTTGCAGATCCTTGCTTTGTTGGCTTAAGGCCTGTTCGCACAGCCGTATGACCTTGGGCCATTCGGCTAGCTTCAGGGTCTGTTCCCATTCGCCCTGGGCCAGGCCGGGGTCGTCGCTGCGGCGGGCTTCGCGAATCTGGTCGAACAGCACCGAGTAGCTGAGGTCTTCGCCCGCCGGCTGCGAGCCGGCAATCGGTGCCAGCAGTTGTTCAAGCTTGTCTTGCATGAGGTGTCCTGAAAAATGGAGTGGCTGGCTATCCATGGTTAGCCAGCACTTTTGTTTTGCTGCCGGGCTTAGCCCTTGCCGACTTCCGGCATGGTAGAAATCAGTACCGCGCCGCAGCTGGTTTTGTGGCCTTCCAGGGCCACTGGCTTGCCACCGACCAGCCAGGAGGAGTCACCCTCGACGATGCTGCAATTGCTATGGCCATTGCGTGGACAGCTGACACTGTCACCGAGGCAGGCCACCTGCTTGCCAAACAGGGTGGTAGAGGAGGCGGCGCTGAGCACATTGCCGCCATGATCGGTAGGGTCGCCAAGACGGATGACGCGTTTCATGCGGGTATTTCCTCCACGGTGGGACGTATCACGCTCAGGCAGGCTTCATCGTGGCTGAACTGCACCAGCATGACGGGCGCACCCAGCTGGGTGCTGCGGGTGATGGCCTGTGCGGTAAGCAAGGCCGTGGTGGCTGCGCCGACATTGCCCCATTCGCGCACGCTGTTGCTGGCCTGATCGATGGGATGCAGCTCGATCTGATGGCGGCTGAGCGCACCGGACAAGGCTGAGAGGCGGGTACCGCCCACATCGACATCGCCGCTGTTATGGCTGAGCCAGGCCAGGCTGGTGGCGCGGTTGTTGTCTGGCTGGGCGTCTTCCTCGCTGAAGGGGTAGTCCAGCAAGCGGCCGTTCACCAGAGCATTGTCCAGCAGGCTTTGCAGCTGGCGGGCCAGCTGCATGGCGCGCATGGCTGCCGGGCCACGGCTGGCGGTGGCCAGCTGGGCGAGCAGGGGCAAGGCTGCCAGTGAAGCCTGAAAGGATGGTGGGACCGGCCCCCATTCCGGCGAACCGGCCACGGTATTTTTCTCCCAGTACGGCTGGTAGGGGTCTGGCTGGTCATCAACTGCCGTATTCACCGGGCTGGCGGCTGCATCTTGCTGCGGCAGGTCGCTACGCAAAAACAGCATGGCTACCAGGGCAATGCCGGGGCGGCCGCGCCATGCCAGTTCCGGGTCCGGGCTGTTTTCCTGCCATGGCTCGTCGTCTTCCTCAAAGGGCAGACCAGGCGCATCGGCGGCCAGCACCACCAGGCCGGGCAGCTCGGGCGTTTGTTGCAGCACTTGTGCCACCCGTTCCGCCAGCGGGCCATTGCCGGGAAGAAAGCGGCAATCCTGCGAAGGTGCTTGTTGCAGGCCAAGGCTTTGTTGCACAGCTTCGAGCTGGGCCGTCTTGAGAGCGTCAAGTTGCTCTATGCCGGACAGCGTGGGAATGACCTCGGTATACAGTGGCAACCAGGCGGCCCCGGCGGCCTCAGCATACAGTCGTGACAAGGCCTCCTGCAGCAGCGGCGTGATGGCATCCAGCACGTTGTCTGCTTCGATATCGTCCTGGCTGATGCTTTCCCACTCGTAAGCGCTGTCGGTTTCTGTCAGCCAGTCGGCCTCGTCCTTCACCGGCAGTGCCGTGCCGTACAGCCAGCGGCAGTCTATGGTGTACTGTCTTTCGCGCAGGGCGTTCTGGTGCTGCTGGCGGGCAGCCTCGCGGGTGGCGGTTCTTTCGGCTTCGGCACTGGCGGCGGCGGCTTGCTGCGCCGCCTGCTCGCGCCGCTGCCGCAATACGCCCCACCAGCGAATGGCCAGCGTGGCCGCGACCGGCGGCACGATGTGCAATAGCAAGATGGCCGAAGGGCTGATGCGCTGCCAGCTGAGCGGCAGCACCAGCCATAGCAGCCCCCACCAGCCTATGGTGAGGCCCCCAAGCAGGGCGGGTAGTCTCCACATGGTGCCGGGTCCTTAGCTCAGACGCACTTTGATCTGCTCGCCCTTGAGCGAGACGGCGATTTTCTTCACCGGCTTGCCGCTGGCCATGCGGCCCAGCAAGTCACTGGAGATTTGCGCCAGCAGGGTGCGGGTGAGGATGGCATCGGCATTGCGCGCGCCACTGTCCACATCCATGCAGCGTGCGGCGATTTGCTCGGCCAACTCCTGCGGGAATTCCACCTTGGCACCGTGATTGTTGGCGATGCGCTGGCGAATCTTCTCCAGCTTGAGGGCAACAATGGCCTGCAGGACTTCGTCGCTGATGGGGAAATAGGGGACGATATCCAGCCGGCCCAGCAGGGCGGGTTTGAATACCTGCTGCAAGGTGGGCCGCAGGATTTCCACCAGGTCGGCGGCGGTCGGCTCGCGGTTCTCGCCTTCGACCGTGACGCCGTGTTCGCAGGCGCGCATCACCAAGTCGGTGCCGGTATTGGAGGTCAGCAGGATGATGGTGTTCTTGAAGTCCACCTCGCGCCCTTCGCTGTCTTCCAGCTGGCCTTTGTCAAAGACCTGGAAGAACAGCTCCATGACGTCGGGGTGGGCTTTTTCCACCTCATCCAGCAGCACCACGGAGTAAGGCTTGCGGCGTACGGCTTCGGTCAGTACGCCACCTTCGCCGTAACCCACATAGCCCGGAGGCGAGCCTTTCAGCCCGGATACGCTGTGCGCTTCCTGGTATTCGGACATATTGATGGTGATCAGATTGCGTTCGCCGCCATAGAGGGCTTCGGCCAGCGCCAGTGCGGTTTCGGTCTTGCCCACGCCGGATGGGCCAACCAGCATGAATACCCCCTTGGGCTTGCCGGGGTCTTCCAGATTGGCCTTGGCGATCTGCACCCGCTCGGCAATCTGCGCCAGTGCATGTTGCTGGCCGATCACCCGCTCGCCCAGCAGGCTGGCCAGCCGCTGCACCTGTTCCAGCTCATTGCTGACCATGCGGCCCAGCGGAATGCCGGTCCAGCCGGAGATCACGTCGGCGATGACGCTTTCGTCCACGCACTCGAAGGCCAGCGGTTGCTGCTGTTGCAGGGCGCGCAAAGCCTTGCGCTTGAGCAGCAGCGGGCTGGGCTTTTTGCTGCTGGGCTTGGCGCTGTCGGTTTGCTGCTTCAGCGCTTCGATTTCGCTGACCAGCTGTTGCTGCTCCTCCCAGGCGGCGTGCAGCTGCTGCAAGTCCTGCTGCAGCAGGGCGTGTCGGGTCTGCAGCTCGGCAATGCGTTCGGCATGGCCTTCTTCGCGCTGCAAGGCGGCAATTTCACGCTCGATATTAGCCAGCAATACGCTGACATCTTCCACCGGGCCTGGCTTGCCGGCGCGGGACAGGGCGACGCGGGCGCAAGCGGTATCCAGCACGCTGATGGCCTTGTCCGGCAGCTGCCGCCCGGTGATGTAACGGCTGGACAGGTGCACGGCAGCGGTAATGGCTTCGTTGAGGATGTCCACCTGATGGTGATCCTGCATGGCCTGGGTAAGCCCGCGCACCATCTGCACGGCGATGTCGGGTACGGGCTCTTCCACTTTCACCACCTGGAAGCGGCGTGCCAGGGCAGCATCTTTTTCAAAGTATTTCTTGTACTCGGCCCAGGTGGTGGCGGCGATGGTGCGCAATTCGCCACGTGCCAGCGCCGGTTTCAGCAGATTGGCCGCGTCGTTCTGGCCGGCGGCACCACCCGCGCCAATCATGGTGTGGGCTTCGTCGATAAACAGAATGATGGGCTGCGGGCTGGCCTTGACCTCGTCGATGACCTGACGCAGCCGGTTTTCAAACTCGCCCTTGACGCTGGCGCCGGCTTGCAGCAGCCCCAGGTCCAGCGTGCGCAGGGCCACGCCCAGCAACACATCCGGTACTTCCTGCCGCACGATCTTGCGTGCCAGCCCCTCGACCACGGCGGTTTTGCCCACGCCCGGTTCGCCGGTCAGGATGGGGTTGTTCTGACGGCGACGCATCAGGATGTCGATCATCTGGCGGATTTCACCATCGCGCCCCAGGATGGGGTCGATCTTGCCGGCGCGGGCCTGGGCGGTGAGGTCTATCGTGTACTTGTCGAGCGCCGGGCTGCCACGGCCTGCCGGGCGCGCTGCGGCGCTACCGGGCTGCTCGTTGCTGTCGTCGTCGGCTTCCTCGTCGCCGCTGAGGCCGCTGGCCGCTTCGCCGCCGTGCTGGCGCAATTGGCGGTAAGCGCCTTGCAACTGGCTGGAATCCTGCCGGGCCAGGCTGCGCGAGCCGGATTGCAGCGCATTGCGCAGGGCGTCATCGCGCCACAGCACTAGGAGCAGGTCCAGGGTGGAGATACTGTCCTGGCCATATTCCATGCTGGCCAGCAACCAGGCCTTTTCCAGCCATTGCGGCAGCCAGGCGGACAGCACCGGGTTGCGGGTATTGCCGCTGCGGAAGGCGTCCAGCGCAGCATCCAGCTCGCGGTTGACCTGTACCACCGGTAGGCCTAGTGCCTGCAGCGCAGACAGCGCGGCATTGTCTGCCTGGTCCAGCATGGCCAGCAGGACGTGTTCGATTTCCACTTCAAAATGGGTGCGCGCCAGCGCGCGGCTGGCAGCTTGCTCTACTGCCTGGCGTGCGGTGGGGGTGAGTCGTTCGATAAGGGATTTCAAAGATACCGACATAGGTTTTCCAATAAGCACAATTCAAATCAACAAGCCTGCTGCAATCATTGCAGCAGGGCGTAACGCATATCATCCGGGTCGCGCTGTTGTGCGCCCAGCCAGCAACTGCCGCCCAGCCGCAGGGCGTTGTCTGCAGCCAGCCGTGCCGGTGGTACGGCCTGTTTCTGCAATACCAGGCAGACATCCACCGCCAGATTGTGGCCGACGGCAAACTTCAGCAGCGCCTGCAAGGCCTGTGCCGCCTGGCCTCCCGGTTGCAGGGCGTCGTAACGCTGGCGGTCCATGCTGCCCAGCCGCAGCTGCAGCCTGGTTTGCCGGTCCCATACCCGTGCGCCGGCCAGCACCGAAACTCCCAGCTCGCAGGCATGGCCGCCCAGGCGGCTTTGTTCGTCCTGCGGAATATTCATCCATTGCCCGACAAACTGCTGCAGGCTGGCCGATACGCCGAAGAAGCCTTCCACCAGTGCCACCAGTGCCTGTCCCGACAAGGGTTTCTGGCTGAGCAGGCCGGCAAAGTAGACGAACAGATTTTCGTCTATGCCATTGTCACCTTGCAATTGCTGGCGCAAGGATTGCAGACCCAAGCCGCTCAAATCCAGCAGATTCCGGCTGAAGTCGTCTTCTTCGCCGGCCTCCACGCGAATCCAGTAACGGTATTTTTGCCAGGCCGCAAAAAACAGCGCGGCAGAGCGGTGGCTGAACAGGTCGAGAAAGGCGTGCAGCGAGTCGTCCTTGTATTGCTGGCGACGCTCCAGCAACAGCTCGGTATAGGAGGTGGGTAGTACACCGCTGGGACCGGTGAGGCCGATGAAGCTCTGCGTCATCTCGGCCAGGGTGTCACTCTCCTCAGCCGTGGCAGGTGGCCGGTAAGACTGCAGTTCGCTGGGTGGAAAACTGAGCGAGGCCAGGGTGCGGAAACGCAAACGCGGCGGCAGCGCGGCGCGGCGGCTATCGCGCTTGCGCGCACTCAGCCCCAGCAGCCGCACTGCCTGGAAAAAGCTGAACTGGCTGGCGTCTTGCGCCAGCTCTGCGTTCAGATCACGAGGGCTTCGCCGGCGCGGGCTGGCCATGTCGCTACCTCCTCGTCTTGTTGCACCGTATGCACGCGCAGACGGCTGAAACTGTTGGGACTGCAATAAAGCGCAAAGAAACGCTCCAGTACCGAGGCAAACAGGTAAACGCTGCCGCCCACGTAATAATCAGCATCCAGCGTCAGCTGGATTTCACTGCCACGCACAAAGCCGGAGAAGTCCCGGCCACTGACCCGGCTAACTGCCGCCTGGCTGCGGATGCCGACAATGCCCTGGATCTGCCGGGTATTCACTGCCGAGTCCCCCAGGTTGTACAGCGTCAGCATTTCCTGGATCGCCTGACAGCCGGAATCGACGATGGACAGGTAATTCAGCGACAAATGCGAAATCAGCCGCCACTGCACCGCCCGCCCCAGCGGGCTGCGCTGGCTGGCGCTGGGCTTGCGCAATAGCCGCACCCGTTTCACTACCGAATGGCCGGGCAGGGAAAAGTCCGTGCGCTGGGTGGCCTGGCTGCCACCAAAGGGAATCTGCTCCGGCAGGTCGCGGTTGCTGCACAGCAGGCTCAGGCTCAATACCTCGCTGGCTGGCCGCACCGCATTGAACTGCAAGTCCACCAGATGCAGTTCCATTTCACTGCCCTTGTCACTCTGGCGGCGCGAATTTTCACGGCTGGCGTGCCAGTAAAAGCGGGGAGCCTTGATATGGCTGCCATGGCGGGTGGCGTAGAAGGGGGCGACTTCTTCGCTGCGTTCGCCTTCGGCGGATTTCTCTACGCGGACGACCCGCTGCAGCTGTACCACTTCGTAGGCCAGCGGCTTGCGCGCATCCACCACCACCGGATAGCTGGCTTTCTGATGGGTCACCCGGATGGGTTCACCCGGCTGCTGGAACAGATTGACGATGGGCGTGCAGCCCAGCTTCAGGTGCTGTGCCTGCAACTGCGCCAACAGCCGGTGGTGGCGTTCGCTGTCCGGGTAGCGTTTCAGCATGATCTGCACGACCAGCTTGTCGCCAGGCAGCCGGCTGGCCGGTTTCTCCAGTTGCAACAGGTCGACAAACAGGAATTTGTCCGGGTAGCAGAAGTATTCGGTCAGCAGGCGATAGCCCATGAATGAACGCTCGTCATACTCCAGCATGCCTTCGTCTTTGCCAAAGCCCACCGGCTGCAGGCAGGAGGCGGGCAGCACCCGCGTGCGTGCCGGGTCCTCGCTGCCATCGCCTACTCGTACGCCCAGCGCATTGGACAGCAGCATTTCATACAGCAGGTGCATCAGCGCCGGCTCGCCATCCAGGAAGAAGCGCAGCGATTGCAGGCCGATATCGCATAGCGGCAAGCCGCCCTGGCTTTGCAGCTCGAGAGTGAGGATGGCGGCGGCGTCCGGTGCCAGTTGGCGCAGATAAGGCGAGGCGCTGGTCAGTTCCAGCCGGGCCTTGTCCAGCGTCAGCGGATACAGGTCCACCGGATAGGCACTGCGGAATTTGCACACCACGCCCTGCATGGCCGGGGCATGCACCGGCTGGCCGCGTTCCACCCGGTAGCGCTTGGCAATTTCCGGCCGCAGGGGGTCGCACTCAAACTGCACGATGCTGGCCGATGGCACGGGCTGCAGATAGTGCGGGTAGAGCACGTCCAGGAAACTGCCGGCCACTTCCGGATAGTCATCATCCAGCTTTTTGTGGATACGGGCGGCCAGCAGCGCAAACGACTCGATCAGCCGCTCGGTATGCGGGTCCTCGCACTGGTCGCCTTCCATATGCAGGCGACCGGCAATCTTCGGATAGCGCCGGGCAAACTCACCGGATAACTCGCGCAGCTGGCCCAGCTCGCGTTCGTAATAGGGGAGGAGGGATTCAAGCATTCAATTACACTCGGTTTCCATGAAAGCTGCGTGGATCACTCAGGCCACCGCGGTTTCTGTTGATGGTGAGTTGCGCTGGTTCAGGCGCGTCAGCAGCACGGAGTCGGCCCCGGCATATACTTTGCGGTAGCGCAGGTAGCCGGCGCCAATCAGGAATGGTTCCTGCCCTTCGGTGACTGTCTGCGGAACCTGAGTGCCTTGGGAGTCCTCGTACAATTTCACCCAGCCTTCTTCTTCCTTGGTCAATCTGCCGTTGGCTTTTTTCTTTTCGCTCAGCTCTTTCAAGCCCGCCAGAATCTCCGGGCTCTCCTTGCCGGTAATCCGGAACCAGGCATAGGAGTCATGCACATAGTCGGTAAACAGGCGATTGACTGCTGGCGGCAGGAATTTGCTGTCCGTGCCTTTGGACAACTCTGGCCAGATTTCCACCAGCTCTGCCCAGTCCTTGACCACTTTCGGGTCCCAGGTCGGGGGGTAGTAGTCGCGTGTGGTACGGCCGATGCTGACTTTGTCCTTTTTCATCCAGCTGCGGAAATAGCCCAGATGCTCGGCCATCTTCTGGTTGCCGCCCAGCAGGTCGTTGACATCACCGTTGTCAGCCGCTTGCAGGTTGGGAAAGCGCTCCAGCAGGGCCGCACGGTCCTGAATGCCGGCCCAGCTCAGCCGCCAGGCGACATAAGGCCAGTACATATCGCGTAGCAGGTCCTTGTATTTGACCGGCTTGTCCTTGTCCGCGGGGTTTTTGCGTGGCAAGGCTTCCAGGAAGGCATTGAAGTCTTCGATCAGCTTGGCATCCACCTGCATGCGGTACTGCACTGCTGCGGGCATCTTTTCCGCTTTGAGTGGCACGCCGGCCAGCCTTGCCTTGCGGTACATCACCGCCAGAGTAATGCGGGACAGTTTTTCTTGTCCTCTGTTGGTGGTGCCGCGTCCCTGTTCCTTGGGCAGGTAGCCACCACCAATATCGGAGTGCACGCCGGGAAACATGATTTCCTCGCAACCGGCAGGCAGCCCGGCCTCGGTTTCGATGGAATCCAGCGGGAAGCTACGGCGGATTTCATGTGCCGATACCAGGTGCACACAGGGCATGCCTGGCGGTACGCGCAGCGATTGTTCGGCATCCGCCCATTCCGCATGGCCATCAAACAGCAGGGTGGAGGCCGCCAGCCCCACCGAGGCCACCGTGTCGAATATGCCAAGAAAGTCAAAGGTGACCGGGAAGCCACCCAGCGTCATGCCGCTCTGATTGGCCAGCTCGGCGTCCAGCGTGCACATTCTTTGCATCCAGTTACTGAAGGAGCGCGCCTTGGTCGCGCCGCGCGAGAAACCGAACACCGACAGATGAATGTTGCCCACCTTGCCTTTGCTCATATTGGCCGGTTTTTCCCCAGGGGCATGCATGAAGGGGGCAATGGCTGCATGCAGTCTTTTCAGTACGCCGCGCAGTTTGTCAAAAGTGTTCTGCTGGGCGTTTTCCATTTGGCGCGCAGTGATCCAGCTACCATCTTTCAGGCTCCAGCCGGTAATCACCATGCCACGGCTCAGGCTGAGAATCTCGGCATCTTGCAGCAGGACACTGCCGAGAAAATAGAAATGGACATTATTGATCGCCTGCATCAGGCCCCACACGATACGCTCATGTCCATACAAGGCCATGGCCGCACCCATGGCAGCATCGCGCCCTTGGCCGCTGTCCTTCACCTGCGGGAAGGGGGTACCCACCCCTGGTATGTATACCTTGAAGAAATGGGGATAGTCGGTTTCCACATTCTCCCATTTCGTTTCACTGGTAATGACGCCGGGTACCGACTGCCCCGGGTAGCAGTCGTATAGTCGTGCTACATTGGAAAAACCTTCATTGCTCTGGCACAGATTGTAGTTGTTGCGCGTGCCATCAAAGAAAAAGCCGAAAAACAGGTTGGCATCGCAACTGGCCGTGGGGGTGCAGATGGGTGGGAGTTCTCTTGATGAGTACTTTCTCAAATCTCTTGTGTCTTCCTTTGAGAAAAAAATATCAAACTCGCATGGGTTGGACATGTTTGGCAAAAATTTATCTGCGAGCTTTGTCATGGTCTTTTACCTCGAAATTTTAATTCTTCTTGAATCGAGTCAATTGCCTCTTGGTAGCTGTTCTTTTCTTTAATATCGGTTTTGCTGTCTCGAGCCTCAATCATTTTTTTTAGTTGTTTTTGTAGTAAAGAATTATCTCTGTCCCATATTTTTCTGCGGTATTCCAGCGATGGCTTGGGACCACCTTTGATCTCTCCCGGCCAGTTGGGGTTTTCCGGTGAGTAATTGCTTACCGTGACCAGCACCTTGTCCGGCGACATGATCTGTATCCATACCCGGGCTGGCGTCGTATAGCGTGGTACGTCCACCTGATGCGGAATCACCGGAATTTTTTCTTTATCCCACTCTTCCAGTGTTTTTGCCTTGGTGCCAGCCTGGGTCAGTACCACCATCTTCATGCCCGGTTGCCATTTTTCCGGCAGGGCAACGCAGCACATGGTACCGCTGCCGCCATAGGCGGATACCCTGTCCATCGCCTCGAATGTCTTGATGTCATCCGGCATGGCAATGCCGACTGCATCGTAGTCGTCATCGGTGTAGTTGATGGCGGTAAGCGCAACCCCCATTTTCTGCTGTCCCAAGGCGGAGCAGGCGCTGAGCAAGAGTGCGCTCGAGATCAGCAGTAGAATTCGTGATGGCGACATGGCAGGCCTTTAAATTAATTGGCGATATTTTTGCTAAATAAAATTGCTAAGCAAATATTTTTTATTTGACTATTTTTATCTGTGTATCTTGTTGGTGAAAAATCGCAATAATATGTTTATTGCTGTTGCGTTGGATTGATGCGGGCTCGAAACATTGTATATGATGCATTGCATTAATAAGCTATCTTTGCATTGTGCAGGCTGAGAGGGTTGCATGGTATGGTTATGGCTCTATTTTCATGTAGTATTCGAGATATTCTATTGATTCTTGTAGTGATTTTTTATATGTATTTATTAAATATTCTCTATATTTCGGATCATCTTTTCCCTTGAATACTTTAACTTCGCTTGCATTGTATTGAGAGTCCAATTTCCATTTTTCTTGCAGGTCGGCTGTGTCAATATTGCTCAGCTGTCGTTTGAATAAATCAACTGCATTCTTTCGTTCAGTAATCGTTTCTTTCCATTTTTTTCTGCGATATTCCAACGATGGCTTGGGGCCACCTTTGATCTCTCCAGGCCAGTTGGGGTTTTCCGGTGAATAATTGCTCACCGTAACCAGAACTTTTTCTGGCGACATGATCTGTATCCATACCCGTGCTGGTGTCGTATAGCGGGGTACGTCCACCTGATGGGGAATCACCGGAATTTTTTCTTTATCCCACTCTTCCAGTGTTTTTGCCTTGGTGCCAGCCTGGGTCAGTACCACCAACTTCATGCCTGGTTGCCATTTTTCCGGCAGGGCAACGCAGCACATGGTGCCGCTGCCGCCATAGGCGGATGCCCTGTCCATCGCCTCGAATGTCTTGATGTCATCCGGCATGGCAATGCCGACTGCATCGTAGTCGTCCTCGGTGTAGTTGATGGCGGTGAGCGCAACCCCCATATAGTTTGGGCCGAGACTCACGCAGCTGCTGAGCAGCCCCCCAGTCAGTAGTGCGCTGCAGAGGCGTGCCAGCATATTGCGGTACAGCCGGTCATTCATGGCGTGGCGGGTTTCTTTTCCAGCTCGACATCCATGCCCATCATGCTGATGATCAGCAGGTAATCGCTGTGCATCTCATGGCTACGTCCGTTGGCGGCGTTCAGGACGCTGCCTTTGGCAAGCTTGATCAGGGCAATCTTGTCCCCCACCAGTGCTTGCGATTTCACCGTGCTGGCATCATTCATCAGCCAGTCACGCAGTGCCTGGCCGGTGGTTTCCAGCTTGGTGGGGACGGGGTCTTCCCAGCCAAACTGCTTGGATACCAGCCCGTATTCTTCCCCCCGCTTCACAATGGTGACCAGGGTTTGCGCCTGGCCATTGGCGTCATAAAGCTGCGGCATGCGTTCATTCGGCACCATGACATACTCTCCCAGCCAGTCATCGGCCTTGGCCAGTGGGGACAGCAGCAGGGCCAGTAACAGCGCACAAGAACGGAACCATTTATTCGTCATTGCCTTCTCCTTGTTGCATCATGTGCCGGGCTGCAAGGCCGCCAGGCAGTGGGTGAATCGGCTATCAGGCGCATGCTGGCCGGCACGGTCGGCTTGCTGCAAGGCGCTTTCCACAGACGGGTAATGATCGGCCAGCACGGCAGGGCTGATATGGCTGTGGTACTGCAGCTGGTATAGGGTTTCGTCGGCTTCGCCTGCCCGGATCAGTGCCAGCGTCTGTGACTGATCCAATTCGACTTTTTCCGCTGCAGCCATGTCGCTGCTGCTTACGGGCAAGCATTCCCACCCGCCGCCACGCAGCGGCAGCAGGCAGCGTGTGGCCGGGCCAAACAGCTGTTGGTGTTGGGTATCGCTGAGAACGGCCACGATATCTTTTAGCCGGCGTGTGTCCGGATAGCGCAGATTGAAGTACATGTCATCGGCCTTGACCACGCACCAGGGGTAGAGGCGCTGCGCCAGTGCCTGCAGGCTCTCCGGGCTGTGCCACAGGCTTGCCATCGGCATGCCATCGCAGTGGCTCAGCAGCTTGCTGACCGGTTCGAATGCCAAGGCATCGAATTGCACCAGCAGGGGAGAGGCTGCCATCAGGTCGTCGCTACCGTCATTGCTCTGGGTGAAAATGCTGAGCCAGGGCAGGCCGCTACGGCGCACGCGGCGCAGAATGGCCGGATTGAGTGCGCCATCCAGCAGCAAGTAGTCATTCCCGCCGCTGTTGTCAGGCTGCTGCAATAGTTGCTGCAGTGTGGCCAGATCAAAAGAATGAATCAGTTTCATCACTGCACCTGGCTAAAGGCCGAACCTGCTTTGGCGCTGCGCAGCAGGCAGGGGATGCAGACTTCCTTGGGGAAAATCGGCATCGGAATATTCATGCTGTCTGGCCCGCTCCAGTCATGGCTGCCACCCTTGAAGCTGACGGTGCCGGGGGCGTGCAGCTCGATCTTGCCATCCTTGATCCGCACATAAGCGCCGCCGCTGGTCAGCAGGATTTCCTTCTTGCCATTGAATTGCTGCTTGCCCTTGGCCGAGGTAATGGTCAGGTCCTTGTTCGCCGTCAGTTCCATCGCATCACTCTGAGCTTGCACCTGCACCTTGCCCTTCGCGGCGATCAGTTTCAGCGCGATCTGGTCTTTCACCCCCGCCACGAACAGGCTGATGTGCTGGCCGACGTTGTGCAGCCAGCGGCGGCCGGTGGTGTGGTTGGCGTCGCGCTGGGCGATGAGGTTGAGGTTGCTCCCGGCAGAGAGGGTGTGGCTTTGTTCGGTCAGGCTGGCGATGCCGGCCGGGGCGGACAGGATGAGCAGGGCTTGTTGGCCGCTTTGCTCTTTGGCGGTTTTGCCGTCTTTGTCGGTGTTGCTGCCGGCTTCCCAGGCTTTGACGGCGGCGGCGTGATGTTGCAGGTGGCCGCTGTCTTTCTTGCCGTCTTTGCTGTTCTCCGGCTTGATGCCGTCCGGCCCGGTTTCCATGGTGTCGGCCAGTTGGCCAGTGGCCACTTCCGCCAGGCTCTGGCTGAGGCTGAGGGCGGCGTCGAGCTGGCTTTGCGCATGGTCACGTGCCAGTTGTTTGCCGGAGGCGCCGTTTTGCGCTTCGGTGCTGATGAGCAGGCCGTGGCCGGCGCGGATGGCGCCGTGCTGGTCGGTGCGCAGTTCGAAGCCTTCACCGCGTGGCTGGGCTTTGCCATTGCTGCGCGGGTGGGTGAGGAAGCCTTGGTTGAGCTGGGTTTTGCCGGGTTCGCTACTGAGTTTTGCCCGCACTTCGCCGGGGGTGTCGTCGAATAGCAGCTCGTTGTACTGGCCGCCCTGGTGTTCTTTGGATTTGATGCCAGACAGGGTTTTGTTGGCCGGCAGTGCACCCGCGCCGCTGAAGGCCGGGGTGGCGTGGCTGCCGTTGTACAGCACACCAACGATGACCGGGCGGTCGATATCGCCTTCGATAAAGTCGATCAGCACTTCCTGACCGATGCGCGGGATGAACTGGTGACCCCAGCCAGCACCGGCGCTGGGCATGGCCACGCGCAGCCAGCAGGAGGATTTGTCATCCTGATTGGCACCGATGCCGGGGTGTTCGTCCGGCCGTTGCCAGTGGAACTCCACCTTGATGCGGCCCAGTTCGTCGGTATGGACTTCTTCGCCAGCGGGGCCGACCACGGTGGCGGTCTGTACACCTTTGGAGGTGGGCTTGGCTTGGACGCTGTGGGCGTAAGCCGGTGTCAGCGGAATGCCGCGACGCTGGGCGGTGATGTTGGTCTGAAAGGGGCTGCTGTCTGGTGTGCTGGCGTCCTTGCCCAGCAAGCCACGCAGACTGCTGGCCAGATCGCCCGGCAGATTGTTGTTGGCGCGGAAGGTTTGGCCGGTGACCACGAATTCGCGCTGCTCGCTGCTGTCGCCCTCGTGCGCCGGGTGTTCGTCCAGGCGGAACCACTGGCCGGCCTGCAGGCTGCGTACTGAGCCGCTGCCAGAGAATTGCTTGGCCTGCACATCGTGTGCCTGCTGGCGCAACTGGGCGTACTGGCTGAGCTGCTCGGCATCGCTGGCGTAGTACAGCGACTGCGGATCGTAATCCTGCAGGGTGGATTGCAAGGCATCACCGCTACGGCCTTGCTGGATGCGGCTTTGGTCGCCGGTGTGCTGGGTGCTTACCGGCTGGTAGTCGAAACTGGCCAGTGCGACATTGCCGGACACCACCTGGCGCGCGGTGCTCCAATCGGTCAGGCCGTCTTCGTCCTCGGTGGCATCGCTGCGGTGAAAGCGCACGCGCTCGCTGGCCGCCGGCGGCAGGCTGTAAGCGTCGTCGAACACCACCAGCTTGACCTGCGGATGCTCGCCATCGACATGCTCGAAACGCCAGGCATAACCTTCTTCGTGCAACAGCCGTAAGATGAAGTCGAAATCGCTCTCGCGATACTGCAGGCAATAACTGCGCGGGCTGGCTGATGCGGTGTGGAATTCCAGCGTCTGCACCTGGGCAAACACCGGATTATTGGCCTGATGCTCGGCCAGGATCTGTTTGACGATGTCCGGGACGGACAGGTCCTGAAACACCCGCGAGGTGCGGCGCAGGCGCAGCAGGGCAAACGGCGGTTCGATGGTGAGGCCATACTTGGCAAAGCCGCCATCAGAACCCAACAGCTCGGCGCGCGACACCACGCCACAGCGCACCACCTCGCTGCCAGCGGCATCCAGCACCCCGAGACGGGCGGCTACGCCCAGCAGCGACTTGAGCTCGATAGTGCCGTCGGGCGACAAACAGCTCAGCTGATAGCGATAGGCTTCCGACACGCCCTCGCTGCCATCCAGGGTGTGCGGCAGCAACTGCTCGGTGGCGATCTGCCCGCCATCCAGCTGCAGGGTAAGCAGGCGCTGGTGCTGGGAAAAGGCGGCGGCGAAGCTGGCGAGCAGTGCAGAAAAGTCCATGGCGTCTCATCACGTCTGCTGACGTGAATCTTCACATTCTGTTGAAAGTTCAACAGTTTATGCGCCTAACATGCGCCGGGCAAGGTGGAATGGCATGAATGCGTAGTTCTACTGAGTTCTACGCGTGGTTTGCGCTGTTGTGGAGGATACGGTGTGGCGGTGCGATGTCCGCATGAAAATGCCTGGGCAGAGGGGCGGTCAGCGGCCCAGACATAAAAGAAAACGCCGTGGATGGTAAGGCCGCGGCGTGTTGTCTGTTACTACCTGACTCGGTTCAACATTCCACTACGTTGACCGGTACTTCGATCACATTGATGGCCAGCCCGCCACGGGCGGTTTCCTTGTATTTGGTGCTCATGTCGCGGCCGGTGTCGCGCATGGTCTTGATGACGCGGTCCAGCGATACGCAGTGCTGGCCATCGCCGCGCAGCGCCATGCGGGCAGCGTTGATGGCCTTGATCGAGGCCATGGCATTGCGTTCGATGCAGGGGACTTGCACCAGGCCGCCGACCGGGTCGCAGGTCAGGCCCAGGTTGTGCTCCATGCCGATTTCTGCTGCGTTTTCCACCTGTTCCGGCGTACCGCCCATGACTTCAGCCAGTGCACCGGCGGCCATGGAGCAGGCCGAGCCCACTTCGCCTTGGCAACCTACTTCCGCCCCGGAAATCGAGGCATTCAGCTTGAACAGGATGCCGATGGCACCGGCGGTCAGCAGGTAGCGCACGATGCCGTCTTCACTGGCACCCGGTACAAAGCGCGAATAGTAGTGCATGACTGCCGGGATGATGCCGGCGGCACCGTTGGTGGGGGCGGTGACGACGCGGCCACCGGCGGCATTTTCCTCGTTCACGGCCAGCGCATACAGATTGACCCAGTCCATTACGGTGAGCGGGTCGCGCAGCGCGGCTTCCGGTGCAGCCAGCAGCTTTTGGTACATATCGGCGGCACGGCGTTTTACCTTCATGCCGCCAGGCAGAATGCCTTCGCGCTGACAGCCACGTTTGACGCAGGCCTGCATCACCCCCCAGATGGTCAGCAGGTCGCGGCGTACTTCTTCCTCGCTGCGCCAGGCCAGTTCGTTTTCCAGCATGATCTGGCTGATGCTTTTGCCTTGCGCCTTGCACAGGGCCAGCAGTTCGGCGGCGGTATTGAACGGGTGTTTGAGTTCGGTGACGCCGGGCGGTGCAAAGCCGGCTTCGATGGCGGCTTCATCCACGACGAAACCACCCCCCACCGAGTAATAGGCGCGTTTGGACAGGCTATTGCCGGCGGCGTCGTAGGCTTCGAAGATCATGCCGTTGGGGTGGTAGGGCAGGGTTTTGCGCTTGTGCAGGATCAGGTCTTCGGCCTCGTTAAAGGCGATATCCTGCTGGCCCAGCAAGTTCAGCCGCTTGCTGCTGCGGATTGCCGTGAGCAGGTCTGGCACGGCATCGGTATCGACCAGGTCGGGCAGTTCGCCGGCCAGGCCCAGCAGCACGGCGGTATCCGAGCCGTGGCCCTTGCCGGTGGCACCCAGCGAGCCATACATCTCGCTACGCACGCGGCAGGTGGCGGCCAGCAGGCCGTCTTTTTCCAGCCGTGCGACAAACTGGCGGGCGGCGCGCATGGGGCCGACGGTGTGCGAGCTGGATGGGCCGATGCCAATCTTGAACAGGTCGAAAACGCTGATAGCCATATTGCTCTCTTGTCTGCTGCAGGCAGGCCGTTTGGCGGCGCTGCCGGTGTTTCGGGTGCGGGCCGCTCGCTAAAGGATGGCCCGTTGATGTGTGTGTCAGCCTGTCATGTTTTGTGCGCGTGGACTGTTCTGCTTCCGGCCATCAGGCGTCGTGAAGCGTCCGGTCCGCTGCTTGTCCGCGGCGGGATAGGCCGTGGTGCGGGGCTGCTCATGGTGGCTGGCGCAGGGATGACAGGCTGGAGGGGCGGCAGGAGGGCAGGCTCCATCGCTCGCAAACCGGGCAGGCCGACGCATGCTGACATGAATGCAGTCACTGCCCCCTCTGTCCTTTTGCCTGAGAGATTGCGACAGCGTGGGCTGTCTCGGGCTGCTGACAAAGTAATTTGATAGGATTGCACAGGACCCGGCAAAGCCGGGCCTTCCGGCTCACTGATTGATTCCGCAGCCTTCCTATCTATTCCCAATCCCCCCGCCCTTGCCCTGCAAGGGAGCCTCGCTTTCTTTTCAGAAAGCGAGAGGGGTTTGTCAACAATCTTCGACAGCGTGGGCTGTCTTTTCCTTCGGCGAGGCCGGGCGTGGTGGCCCGGTCCTTCTCTCCAGAGAGCCAGACGACGGCGCGGTTCTTTTGCCTGAGAGTTTCTGGGGCGATACCCCTTCGGCGTCACCGCAAAGGTGATCTCTCCCGCGCCATCCAGTACGGCTGGCTGGCACTGTAGATAAGCTGCCCAAGCCTGTCAACGCCAATATTGGCGCGTGTTTCAATGTGCAGTTGCAGCATGCGGATGGCAATAAAAAAGAGCTGCGCGCAGTGCGGGCAGCTCGGCAAGGAGAATGGTGGAAAAACTAGTTGGCGACGGTAAAGCGCTGGCGGCTGTGGCGTGACGTTTCCACCTCGTCGGCGATGGCTACGGCGAGGTCGGCCACGCTGATGCCGGCTGGTGCTTCACCATCCATCAGCAGCTCTTCGCCACCCACGCGGTACTGGCCGCTGCGCTCGCCCGGTGCCAGCAGGGCTGGCGGCGACAGGAATACCCAGTCCAGTACAGTCTCGCTGCGCAGGCTATCGAGTGCCTGGCGTGCGCCTTCGGCCCCTTCCTTGTATTCGGCAGGGAAGTGCGGGGTGTCGATCAGTTGCAGGCCCGGTGCCACGAACAGGCTGCCGGCACCGCCCACCTCCAGAAAGCGTGTCACCCCGGCCTGCTTCACCCCGGCGACGATGGCGTCATGCCCCTGAATGAACAGGGTGCGAATGTCGCTCTTGTCCCAGCCGGGGTTGAAGGCGCTGATCGCGACGTCGTGGCCGGCGACGGCGCTGGCAATGGCGGCGGCGTCATAGGCATCGGCCTTGATGGCCTGCAGTTGCGCATGCTGGGGCAGGCGTTCCGGACGGCTGACGATGGCGGTAACTTGATGCTGGCGGGCCAGCAGCTCTTGCAGAATGGCCGAGCCAACAAAACCGGTAGCGCCGATCAGTGCGATTTTCATTTTGCTTTCCTTTCGATAGTGGATGGAAGCAACTGTAATCGCTTGCGAATCCACTGATAATCCGTCAATACTGGCATTAATAAATTAGCTGGACTTAATAATATGGAAATGTTGCGGCGTATGGCGGTGTTTGCCACCGTGGTGGAGCAGGGCTCGATGATTGCCGCCTCACGCGAGTTGGGCATGACCCCGTCGGCGGTGAGCCAGCACATCAGCAAGCTGGAGGCCGAGCATGGCGTGTCCTTATTGCACCGGACCACACGCAGCCTGACCCTGACTGAGGCGGGCAGCCTGTTTTACCAGGGCTGTGCCGATATGCTGGCCGCCGCGCGCCTGGCCGAGCAACGGCTGAGCGAGCTGCGTGATGCGCCGGTGGGCGAATTGCGGCTGGCGGCTCCCACCGGCTTTGCCGGCCCGATGCTGACTGAGGCGCTGGCGCCCTTGCTGGCGGCCCATCCCCGGCTCAGTTTGAAGCTGTTCTTCCATGACGAGATGATCGATCTGGTACAGCACCGTATCGATCTGGCTCTGCGTGCGGGCGACTTGAAAGACTCCAGTCTGGTGGCGCGTCATCTGGCCGACTGGGATAGCGTGCTGTGTGCTGCACCAGCCTATCTGGCCCGCCATGCGCCGATTACCCAGCCGCAGCAGCTGACGGAACACCAATGGGTGATGCTGGATCACGAACGCAGCCAGAGCTGGCTGAGCATGGAAAATGCAGAAGGGGTGGTAGTACGGCCCGAGGTGGGTGTGCGGGTCAGCAGCAATAATATCCTGGCGGCGCGCCAGTTCGTGCTGGCCGGCATGGGCTTGTCTATCCAGCCGGAGCCGGAAATCAGGCAGGAGCTGGCCGATGGCCGCTTGCTACGCATCCTGCCCGAGTGGCGCTTGCCGGCGCTGGGCATTTACGTGGTAACGCCCAGGCGCGATGCGCAGCCAGCCAAGGTGCGCTATGCCATCGACGCACTGCGCCAGCGCATGCAACACCGCCCCGCCGTGGCGGCGTAAGCGGCTTGCGTGACAGCCACGGCTGTTGCGCTGATTTAGATCTTGTTGTTACAAGGCTGCTGTTCCAGCTGGGTCAGCAAATCCATCACCTGATCGGATGCTTCTTCCATGCGTTGCAGTGCCTGTCTGGCCTTGGCGAAATCCTTGGCGTGGAAGGCGTTCAGTGCCTCCTTGCCGGCGTTGTGCACATTGGCATGCGGGGTTTCCAGCTGCATGAACTGGCTGTTGCCCTTGCATTCCTGCGCGCCACGACCTTCGTAATACCACTTGCCCAGACGGCAATGCTGGTGCGAGGACACCTTGTCTGCCGCCAGGTCGTGGTAGCCGATGAAGGCTTTGTAGATGTCCAGCTTGAACACCACATGGTCGAGCTTGACCACCTCCATGAAGCTGGTATTGGTGCCCTGGGCGATGACCCGCGCCATCTGCTCGCTGACATCCACCATGCTGCGGATGGCGGCGGCGGTTTCCAGCCCGGTATTGCGGTAGCCGGCCACTTGCCCGGCCGCTTCGGTGACTTGCAGCTTGGTGCTGAGCGAGGCGCTTTCCACATCGCTGACCAGGGTGGAAATCTCATTGGTGGCATTGGCCGTGCGCTCGGCCAGCTTGCGCACCTCGTCGGCCACCACGGCAAAGCCGCGGCCCTGTTCGCCGGCACGGGCGGCCTCGATGGCCGCATTCAGCGCCAGCAGATTGGTCTGCTCGGCGACATCCTTGATCAACTGCACAAACTGGCGGATCTGGCTGGTCTTGCTATTGAGCGAATCCATGGATTCGGCGGTTTTCTGCTGGGCCTGGGCGATTTCGTCGAAGCTGTGTGCCAGCGTATCCACCGCGCCACGGGTGTGGTGCAGGGTGGTGACCGCATCGGCGGCTGCGCCGAAATTGCTTTCCATCAGTGCCGCCAGTTCGGCAAAGGAACCACGAATGCTGGCCAGGCTGATGCAGAAATCGCCAAAGGGCTCGACATAGCTTTGATTGCGCTGGGTCTGGTTCTGTTGAGTGCTGATCTGCTGTTCGGCCTGCTGGCGTGCCTGTTCGCTGTCCTGTAACTGGCGCTGGCTGTGTTGCAGCGCGTTTTCCAGTTCTGTTACCCGATCCTGCAGTTGCTGTATGCGCTTTTTGTTGCCTGATCCAAACATTCTTTGATATCTCCCGGATGCCCAGCTTGTTTTATTTGAAGACTGATTGATTCATTTTAAACACTCTACCGTGTTTTTTCCGTGTCTGGCAAAGACAAGGCCACTCGCCGCAAGCCGGCGCGGCTAATCGAAACGCAATTTTCTTGTGATTGACCGCTATTTTTTTAAATTCAATGCTTTAAATGATAAAGACGGCAGGCTGAGTGGTCTTTGCGTCATGTCATATGATTTTCATAAACCCGCGGTGGTGTTTTCCCTGGCGCTGGTTGGTCAATTGCTAGTTTTTGATAAGTAATGCGTTTTTTCTTGCTTAGTTTTGCGGGGACGGCTTGCTAGATTGGTGTGCATCAACAAAACCCACACCATTACTGGAATCTGCGATGAACTACGCCAAACTGCCCCGTCTTACCCTGATTGCTGCCTCGCTCACCCTGCTCAGCGGTCTTGCACTGGCTGCCGATGCCGTGACCATTGCCTACCAGACCGGCATTGATCCCACCAAGATCCCGCAGGCCGATGGTGCTTATGAAAAGGCCACCGGCAGCCAGATCAACTGGCGCAAGTTTGAAAGTGGTTCGGAAGTGATTGCCGCCGTGGCTTCCGGCGATGTGGTGATTGGCAATCTGGGTTCCAGCCCGCTGGCCGCAGCGGCCAGTCGCGGTCTGCCGATTGTGACCTTCCTGGTGGCCGACGAAATTGGTGATGCCGAGGCGCTGGTGGTGCGCAATGGCAGCAAGATCAACACGCCGCAAGACCTGATCGGCAAAAAGGTGGCGGTGCCTTATGTGTCCACCACCCATTACAGCCTGCTGGCCTCGCTGAAGCACTGGAAGGTCGATCCGACCAAGGTCAATGTGCTGAACCTGCGCCCCAGTGAAATCACCGCTGCCTGGCAGCGTGGCGACATCGATGCCGCCTATGTGTGGGACCCGGCACTGGGCAAGATCAAGGCTAATGGCAAGGTGCTGACCAGTTCGGCCCAGGTATCGAAGTGGGGTGCGCCCACTTACGATATCTGGATCGTGCGCAAGGACTTTGCCGCGGCCCACCCGGAATTCGTCAACAAGTTTGCCAAGGTATCGCTGGATGCCATCGCCGGCTATGTGGCCAATCCCAAGGCCTTTATCGCGAACAAGGACAATATCGACAAGATCAGCCGCCTGACCGGCGCGGCCCCGGCCGATGTGGTGCTGGGCTTGCAGGGTAACCGCTTCCTCACCCAGAAAGACCAGGTCGCCCTGTTGCAGAAGCCTTTCGTGCAGGCGGTGGCCAATACCGCGGCCTTCCTCAAGTCGCAGGGCAAGGTGGAATCGCTGCAGCCTGATTACAGCCCCTATGTGAGCAACCAGTACGTCAAGGCGGCGAAGTAAACCATGTCCAGCCTGTCTGCCAACAAGGTCACGGTGCGCTATCCCGGCCAGACCCGCCCGGCCCTGGCCGGGGTGTCGCTGGATATCGGCCCGGACGACCTCACCGTCGCGCTGGGTCCGTCCGGCTGCGGCAAGACCACCTTGCTCAACCTGTTCGCCGGTTTTGTTAAGCCCGATAGCGGTACGGTCAGCTTTGCCGGCCAGCCGGTGACGGGGCCGGGGGCCGAGCGGGCGGTGGTGTTTCAGCACGATGCCTTGCTGCCCTGGCTGAACGTGCGTGACAACGTGGCTTTTGGCCTGCGTCTGCAAGGGGTGGCCAAGGCCGAGCGGCTGGCCCGTGCCGACGAAGTGCTGGCACTGGTCGACCTGCCGGAGGCTGGCAGCCGTTACAGCTGGCAGCTGTCCGGCGGGCAACGCCAGCGGGTGGGCATTGCCCGTGCGCTGGCCAGTCATTCGCAAGTGCTGCTGATGGACGAACCGTTTGGCGCGCTGGATGCCTTTACCCGCGAGCAGATGCAGGAGCTGCTGCTGAAAGTGTGGCAGCAGGCGCACCGCCGTATTTTTCTGATTACCCACGATATCGAAGAGGCGCTGTTTCTGGCCACCGAACTGGTACTGATGTCGCCAGGGCCGGGGCGCATCGTCGAGACGCTGCGTCCTGGTTTCAGTCAGCGTTACCGTGCCGGCGAGTCGGCGCGTGCCATCAAGTCGGACCCGGCCTTTATCGCCCTGCGCGAACAGCTGCTGGCCACGCTGTTTGATCACCGGCGCAAGCCGGAGGAGGAGCTTGCATGAATACGCTGGAAACTTCACTGGAACAACGGCTGGTGGCGGTTGCCCCGACGGTGGTGCCGGACGAGATTGCACCAGAGGCCGCAGCGTTAAGTCGTGGGGTATGGACACAATATCGCCGTGGCTGGCTCAGCGGCATCAGCCTGCTGAGCCTGCTGGCGCTGTGGTGGGGGCTGTCGCATAGCGGGCTGGTACCGGCATTGTTTCTGCCCGCGCCGGAGGCGGTGCTGGCCAAACTGGTGACGGTCAGCACGCAGGGTTTCATGGATGCCACGCTGTGGCAGCACCTGGCAGCCAGCCTGCAGCGCATTGTGCTGGCCCTGGTGGCCGCGGTGCTGCTGGGTATCCCGCTGGGGGTGCTGATGGGCGTCAGTCCGGTGGCGCGCGGTCTGCTCGATCCGCTGATCGAAGCCTATCGCCCGGTGCCGCCGCTGGCCTATCTGCCGCTGATCGTGATCTGGTTCGGCATTGGCGAATTGTCCAAGGTGCTGCTGATTTTCCTGGCGGTACTGGCCCCGGTCATCATCGCCACCAGCCATGGGGTGGCGCAGGTCAGCCGCAACCGTTTGCGTGCGGCGCAGACGCTGGGCGCCAGCCGTCGCCAGTTGCTGTGGTTTGTCATCCTGCCGGAAGCGCTGCCGGAAATTCTCACCGGCATCCGCATCGGCCTGGGTACCGGCTGGTCCACCTTGGTGGCCGCTGAGCTGGTAGCCGCCACCCGTGGGCTGGGTTTCATGGTGCAGTCTGCCGCCCAGTTTCTGGTGACCGACGTGGTGATTCTGGGCATCGTGGTGATCGCCGTCATCGCCTTTGCGCTGGAGCTGGGGCTGCGGCTGCTGCAACGCCGTCTGGCTCCCTGGCATGGCCAGCAGGATTAACTTTAGCGCCACTGCCGTGTGGTGGTGGCCACGACTGAATGATGCAAGGAATACATGATGAGTTTGACGCTTACCCGTTTGTCCCCGGCGCTGGGAGCGATTGTCGAGGGCGTGGATCTGGCGCAGCCGCTGACCGACAGCCTGCAGCAGGAATTACGCCAGGCCCTGCTGCAGCATCAGGTGCTGTTCTTCCGTAACCAGGACATCAGCCCGCGCCAGCAGCGCGACTTTGCCGCCCGCTTCGGCGATCTGCACACCCACCCCATCTACCCGCAGCACCCGGATGCGCCGCAGGTGATGATTCTGGATACCGACGCGTTCGACCTGAAAGACAATGCGATCTGGCACACCGATGTCACCTTCATCGAAACCCCGCCGGCCGCCGCCGTATTGGCCGCCCGCCAGTTGCCAGAGTTTGGTGGCGATACGCTGTGGGCCAGCAGCTTTGCTGCCTGGGATGCGCTGTCTGACCGCCTGAAAGTCTTGCTGGAAGGGCTGACCGCCACCCATGACTTTACCAAGACCTTCCCGCTCAAACGCTTTGGCCTGACGCCGGCCGACCGGGAAAAGTGGGAGCAGACCCGGCGTGACAATCCGCCGCTGAGCCACCCGGTGGTGCGTACCCATCCGGAAAGCGGACGCAAGGGTTTGTTCGTCAATGGCGGCTTCACCACCGAAATCAACGAGCTGCCGGAAGAAGAAAGTGCTGCCTTGCTGGCTTTCCTGCTGGCCCATCAGGCGCGGCCGGAATTCACCATCCGCTGGCGCTGGCAGGCCGGCGATGTGGCCTTCTGGGACAATCGCTCCACCAGCCATTACGCGGTGGACGACTATCGTCCGACGCGCCGCATCATGCACCGGGCCACGATTCTGGGTGACAAGCCCTTTTAAGAGCCAGTCCATAGCCTGCTGGATTTAGTCGAAATGGGGTGATACTGCGTTAAAAACGCCTGCGGAATACTCATTTACGCCATGTAAACTCCGCTTCCCCACTTCTTTCCGGTCGTTTTCGCCTTGTCTCACTCTCGCTCGCGAGACTCTGAACAGGCTCTAGTGTTCTCGGTCGGAAAATAAAAAAGCCACCCTGCGGGGTGGCTTGTGCATGGCTGGCAGCTGGGCGCTTATTCGACAAAGCGCATCTTGAACAGACGGCCCTTGATCTTGCTCACCGCCAGCTGCTCGAAAGCCTGCTGGGCAATATCGCGTTGCAGGGCAACAAAGCTGGCACCCTCCAGCACATTGATCTTGCCGACATGGCTGCCGGCAATGCCGCCTTCGCCGGTCAGTGCGCCCAGAATGTCGCCGGGGCGCAGCTTGTCACGTTTGCCACCGGCAATTTCCAGCGTCACCATGGCCGGAATCAGCTGGCCGCCCGGAGCCGGGGTCAGTTCGGTGACTTCAGCCCAGGTGAGCGGGGCTTTCTGATAGTCCTCGATCTGCACCAGACGGCGCGCATCGTTTTCGCAGGTCAGGGTCATGGCCAGGCCGTGCAGCTCGCCGCGACCGGTACGGCCGATACGGTGGATGTGGATTTCCGGGTCGTGGCTCACGTCCACATTGATCACCAGATCCAGCTCCTTGATATCCAGACCACGGGCGGCCACGTCGGTAGCCACCAGCACGGTGGTGCTCTTGTTGGCAAAGCGCAGCAGGATCTGGTCGCGGTCGCGCTGTTCCAGATCGCCATACAGTGCCAGTGCCGAGAAGCCGCGGTTTTGCAGGTCTTTCACCAGCTCCTTGCAGCGTTCCTTGGTGTTGCAGAAGGCCAGCGCCGAAGCCGGGCGCACATGCTGCAGGATGCGGGTGACGGTTTCCAGGCGGGTTTCCGGCTTGACCTTGTAAAACCATTGCTCGATATGGTCGCCGCTGTGCAGGGCCTGTACCTTCACTTCCACCGGCTGGCGCAGGAACTGCGCGCTGGCCTTGCGGATGGTGTCCGGGTAGGTGGCGGAGAACAGCAGGGTCTGGCGGGTACGCGGGCAGGCGCGCACGATGCCGACGATTTCTTCGATGAAGCCCATGTCAATCATGCGGTCGGCCTCGTCCAGCACCAGCATTTTCACATTGGACAGGTCCAGCGACTGGCGGAACAGGTGGTCCTGCAACCGGCCGGGGGTGCCCACCACGATGTGCGCGCCGTGTTCCAGCGAGCCGCGCTGCGGACCCATCGGTGAGCCGCCAGTGAGGGTGACTACCTTGATATTGTCGATGCTGCGCGCCAGACGGCGGATTTCCTGTGCCACCTGGTCGGCCAGTTCGCGGGTGGGACAGAGCACCAGCCCCTGCACGGCGAACCAGCGCGGATTGATGCCGGCCAGCATGCCAAGGCCGAAGGCCGCTGTTTTGCCGCTGCCGGTCTTGGCCTGGGCGATCAAATCGCGGCCTTCCAGAATCACCGGCAGGCTTTCGGCCTGGATGGGGGTCATGCTGTGATAACCCAGGCTGTCCAGATTGGAAAGCAGGGCGGCAGGCAGCGCGGTGAGGCTGGAAAAGGCGATTTTTTTCACGGACTTGGCGATGTAACGACAGAAAGGGTGGGCAGTGTAACAGTTGCGGCGGCATTGTCCAAACAAGCCTTGATGCCGGTGGGGTAAAGCGACCGGCTTGTGGCATTTTTTACTGTGTGGTGAATGACTTGGCGCTGGCGGCGGTTGGCCGGCACAAGAAAAAACGCCAGTGAGGGGCTCACTGGCGTTGTCGATGGTGCTGTCTGGCTTATACCTTGAAGCGGGCTACTGAATCGTTCAGACCTGCGGCCAGGCTTTCCAGCTCTTCTGCCGAGCGCACGGTGTGCTGGATGGCGCTGTCGTTGGTGCTGGCCAGTTCGGCGATGCTGTCGATATTGCGGGTGACGCGCTGGCTGGTTTCGCGCTGCTGCTCGGTTACCTGCACGATCTGGCGCAGGCCATTGCGTACGGCGGTGGCCGAGTCGCTGGCCGATTCCAGCACGCTGGCCACTTGCCCTGCCGACTGGTGGCTGGCTTCCAGCGAGGACAGGCTGGCGGCCACGGCCTGGCGTACCGCTTCGGTCTTGTGGTTGAGTGCGCCAGTCACGGTGTCGATTTCGCGGGCGGACAGAGCGGATTTTTCCGCCAGCTTGCGTACCTCATCGGCCACCACGGCAAAGCCGCGTCCGGCTTCACCGGCACGGGCGGCTTCAATGGCGGCATTCAGCGCCAGCAGATTGGTCTGTTCGGCGATGTCGCGTACCTGTTGCGTCATGCTGGTGATGGAGCTGGTGGACTTCACCAGTTCGGTTTCGGCCTCGGCCATCATTTCCACCGCCTGCTGCACCTGATTGACTTCCTGTTGCAGCTGGGTGAGGTCGCGGCGGCCCTGTTGCGAGCGCTGCAGGCTTTCGTCCGACTGTTCCAGCACCTGTTCGGCATGGCGGGCGATTTCGCCGATATGTTGCGCCAGTTGCTCTACCGCTTGCGCCGCATCCTGCGACTGGGCGTTCTGCGTGCGCGAGCTGTCCGCCAGCTTTTCTGCACCACCGCTGAGCTGGCCGGCAGAGGAGGCTACCGTGCGGGCGGCGCCGCCAACCTGTCTGACCAGGTCGGCAATCGAGCCCAGCATCTGGTTGAACAGGCCAGCGGTCTGGCCGATTTCGTCCTGGTGGCGCACTTCCAGCCGGCGGGTAAGATCGCCTTCGCCCTTGGCCAGTTCGGACAGGCCACCCGCCATGGCTTGCAGCGGGCGGGTGACGAAACTGCGGATGAAGAAGAAGACCACGGCCATCAGCGGCAGCGAGGCGACGATGGCAAACAGAATGCTCTGATTACGGAACTGGGTGACCGAGGCATAGGGTTTTTCCAGCGAAATGCGCATGCTGACGGCACCCAGCGGTGTGCCGGCACTGACCTGATGGCAGCCCATGCAGTTCTTGCCCAGATAGTTGCTGGCGGCGCGCGCCGGATACACCACATGCAGGTGTTCGCCCAGCTGCGGGGTGGATTCGATGGCGATATAAGGCTGGCCGCTGGCCAGTGCACCTTTTTCTGCCTCATCGGCGGCGTGGGCCTTGTCACCGGCATTGCCAGGGCCAAACTGCTTGCTGACTGCTTCGCCACGGATGACCCGCAGTTCGCGCACCGCAGACAGTTCCTTGATCTGATCCAGAAACACATCGCGCTGGCCTACCGTGCCGGTCATCATCATGCCGGTGAGGCCGGCCAGCGTCATTTCATTCATGCTGCTGGCCAGGTCCTTGGCCTGGGATACCGCGATGTCGCGGCTGACGGTGGTTTCCCAGGCAATCAGCCCGCTCCATGCCAGCACCAGGCAGCACCAGATGGCGCTGGTCAGTCTCAGCCAGATTGGCCATTCGGAAAATTTTTTCATTGCAAACGGGAGCCCCGCCTCCTTTTGTTGTTGCTTATGCTTTTATTGAGCCGTCATGCATGGCCTGTAACAGCGGCCAGCGTACCGTACGTCATATTAACTGTGCTTGGTTTAAATCAAATTTTTTCCCTCGATGGTGTCATGGGCACGATGTGGCTTGGGGGAACGCGTGATTTCTGCAACAATCCCGCCTCAATCAACAGGCAGAGCACTGAACTTGGCACTTTCGCGGTGCGGTCAGCGGCTGTCGGCCACCAGTCAGGAGTCCTCATGCAACAGCCCACGTCCTCATCCAGTGTCGCCATCATTGGCGGAGGTCCGTCCGGCCTGATGGCAGCCGAGGTGCTGGCGGCCGCCGGGGTGGCGGTCACGGTGTATGACGCCATGCCGTCAGTTGGGCGCAAGTTCCTGCTGGCCGGTGTGGGCGGCATGAATATTACCCACGCGGAAGCCAAGGCCGACTTCCTCACCCGCTATCGTGAGCGCGAGGCCGAACTGAGCGTATTGCTGCAGGATTTTGACGCCGACCGGCTGCGCGAGTGGGTGCATGGACTGGGGGTGGAAACCTTCGTCGGCAGTTCTGGCAAGGTGTTCCCGCGCGAAATGAAGGCGGCGCCCTTGCTGCGTGCCTGGCTGTCGCGTCTGCGTGAAGGCAGGGTGCAGTTCCGGGTGCGCCACCGCTGGCAGGGCTGGGATGCACAGGGCGCGCTGCGTTTCACTACGCCGGCTGGCGACTTGCTGGTGCAACACGATGCCGTGTTGCTGGCACTGGGTGGGGGTAGCTGGAAAAAGCTGGGTTCGGATGGCAGCTGGTTGCCGCTGCTTGGCGAGCAGGGCGTGGCCGTGCGGCCCTTGTTGCCGGCCAATTGCGGCTTTGACTGCAACTGGAGCGCGCACTTTGCCGACAAGTTTGCCGGCCAGCCGCTCAAGTCAGTCACGCTGGAGTTTACCGATCTGGCAGGCAATACCGTGCGCAAGACCGGCGAGTGTGTGGTGACCCGCTACGGCGTGGAAGGCAATCTGATCTATGCGTTTTCCGCCGCGCTGCGTGATACGCTGCTGGCGCAGGGTTCGGCCACCTGCTATCTGGATTTGTTGTCACAAAAAAGCGCCGAACAGGTGCTGGGCGAAGTCGCCCATCCGCGTGGTTCGCGCTCTCTGTCCAGCCATCTGCAAAGCCGGCTCAATCTCAAGGGCGTACGGACTGGGCTGCTGCGCGAGTGCCTGAGCAAGGAAGCCTTTACCGATATGACTGCGCTGGCCGCCGGCATCAAGCGCCTGCCGCTGACAGTCTATGCCACGCGGCCCATTGACGAAGCCATCAGCACCGCCGGTGGTGTGTGTTTCGAGGCCATGGATGAGCGGCTGATGCTCAAGGCCCGCCCCGGTGTGTTCTGCGCCGGGGAAATGCTGGACTGGGAAGCGCCAACCGGCGGCTATCTGCTGACCGCCTGCCTGGCCAGCGGCCGGGCTGCCGGTCTGGGCATGCTGGACTGGCTGCGTGGCACCAAGGCGGTTTGATTTTCTGTTGCGGCGATCCCGTGCTCACCATAGTTAAAAGTCGCGGCAGGCCTGGCCTGCCGCGCACTTCTCGCCACTTGGCGTAAGCCTGCCTTTCCCTCTCTCGCACAGTGCAGCCGCCATGTCCGTACTGCCTGCCCAATCCATATCCATTCCCGCCGGTGAGCCCCACCGCAGCCTGTCACCCGCCGACGGTGATGACTGACAGGCGTAGTGAGCTGAATTTTTGATGTCAATGTCCTTGCCGGACGGCTATACCATAGCAATAGCCCGGTACGCCGGCAGCAAGGCTAGATGGCCTTGGCACAATTCAGGGTGGGATATGCGCCAAAAAATAAGCAGCAAGGTCCTGCAGACCTTGTCTATAAGCAGGGCGGTGTTGTTGATTGTCATTTTGTTGGGCGGAATTCAGCTGGCCTGGATTGCCGAACTGCTGCTTGCGTCCTGGGCCAATTATCAACAGGCCGAGCAGGTGATGCAGCTGAACAATATCAGCAGGCAGTTGTTCATGGCGGCTGACCTGTTGCGGCGCGAATCCATTCAGGCGCGCATTGTGCTGAACCGCAGCACCGCACCGGATGAGGCAGAGCGCGCCACCCTGTTGCGCTTGCAGCAAGGGGCTGATTTTCAGGCCGGGCAAATTTTGCAGTCATTCCGCCAGCTGCCGGACGACCGTCACTATGGCGAGCAGTTTGCCGGGCAATTGCAAAACTTCAAACGCTTGCGCAGTGAAGTGAACACCCGGCTGAACCAGTCATTCGCCCGCGACGAAACGCTCAGCTACGGGCTGGAGCTGGCCATGCGCAATCTCCAGAGCACACTGAGCGCCATGATGGTGGAAGCCGGCAACCGCATCGACCTCAGCGGTAGCGCCGACATCAATCTGCTGGATACGATCAAGCAGGATGGCTGGCTGGTGGCGCGCAGCCTGCGGGCCGCTGCCATGGGGCTGGTGTTGCGCGCTGAACTCAATTCCATGCTGAGTGAAACCGAGGAGGATGATCTGCGCGCCCGGCTGGATTTGGCCGGCGTATTGCTGGAAAAATTGCGCGCCGATGCCCGCTATGCCAATGACCCGCGCCTGACGCAGCGCATGCGGCAATTTTCCGAGCTGGCGCTGCAACTGAACATCCAGACCAAGCAGCAAACCCAGCTACTGCGCGAACATGGCAACAACCCCCTGGCGATAGCCCAGCTGCAAAAGCAGCTGACGCAAACCCAGGATGCGGCGCGCGCTACCTTCATGGTCTTGTCCGACATGACCGGGGAGCTGATTCAGCAGAATCATCAACACTATCGCCGCCTGCTGCTGCGCGACAGCCTGTTGGGTCTCTTCTTGCTGGTGCTGGGCGTGGCCTTGCTGTATTTCATGGTGCGCAAGGTGCTGCAGCCGCTGAATCATCAGCAGCGCATGCTGGATGCCGCAGGCGATGCCATCATGACCATCAGCGACCAGGGCATTATCCAGAGCGCCGCCGCCGGTGCCGAGCGCATGTTTGCCTACCCGGAGGGAGGCTTGCTCGGCTTGCCCATCGACCAGTTGCTGCGCATGGGCGATGACCTTGACAAGGCCATGCTGCTTGCCGGTGATGAGGTGGGCATCAATTTGCAGGGCCTGGGCATGGAGTGCAGTGGTCGCTGTTTTTTTGCCGGCCTGACCCTGACGCGCTTTCAGGACCGCACAGCCCATACCGTTTATCTCCTGATCGTGCGCAACGAGCAGGAACGCCGGCTGGCCGAGCATTCGCTGGAACGCAATCTGGACATGCTGTCGGCCATCTCCCATGTGGAAAACCTGATGTTGTGTCGCTGGCCGCGGGAGCAGGTGCTGAACCGGCTGCTGGATGAGTTCAAACGCTTTGCCGCAGCGGCGGATGGTTTCCTGCTGGAGCTGTTCAATGTCAGCGATGGATCGCTGAATATCAATTTGCAGGCCGGGCAATGGCCAGCGCATTTCCCGGCCCTGATCAGCATCGGGCAGGAGCTGGACCCGGTCAGCTATCTGATGGCGGCCCTGGCCAACGAGCCGGCATGGGTCAGTTTGCCCGTGATACAGGACGAGCAGATTCACGCCATCATCTGCTTGCGCGGCGCAGACCCCTTGCTGGTGGAAAAGGATATCCGGCCACTGGTCAGCTCCTGCGCCAGCATTCTGGGCTTCTATGACGAGGAAGACCGTCGCCTGCATTCGGAAGCGCAGCTGCGGGCGGTATTGCAGGAAGAAGAGGCGATCTATTCCGCCTCGCCGGTCGGCTTGTTGCGGCTGAATGCCAATATGCAGATTGTCCGTGCCAACCGCATGGCCGAGGCGATGTTCCTCAGCGGCCGGGAGCAATTGCCGGGCCGGCATCTGATGGAACTGGTGCTGTCCGACGAGGGCTGGTTTGAGCTGACCAGCCAGCTGCAGGACATGGTGCAGAAGCAGACCAAGGTAGGCTGCGAGATCGAATGCAAGACCGGGCAGGGTAAGCCGATATGGGTTTTGTTCGAGGGTATGAATCTGTTTGCCGCGCAGCCGGAGCAGGGGTCGATTCTGGCGTGCATCGATATTTCCGAACGCAAGCAGGCCGAGCGCGAGTTGCTGGAAGCGCGCGATCAGGCCAACTCGGCCAACAAGGCCAAGAGCGCCTTTCTGGCCACCATGAGCCATGAAATCCGCACCCCCATGAACGGCGTGCTGGGCATGCTGGAACTGCTGGCCATGACCGCACTGGACGCGGAGCAGAAAGACTCGGTGGACACCATACAGGAGTCCGCCCGCACCTTGCTGCGGCTGATCGATGACATCCTGGATTTTTCCAAGATCGAGGCCGACAAGCTCGAGGTGGTGATGACGCCCACCGTACTGCGTCCCCTGCTGGAACAGGTGCATACCCTGTATTCGCAGGCCGTCGCGCGCAAAGGGCTGGAGTTTGTGCTGGAGATCGATCCGCGCGTGGCCGCCGCCGTGCTGGTCGACCCCTTGCGGGTACGGCAGATCCTGCAAAACTTTGTCAGCAATGCGGTGAAATTCACCGCGCATGGCCGGATTGTCTTGCGGGTGCTGTTGCTGGAAGAAGAGGGCCGCTCGCAGACCTTGCGGTTCGAAGTGCAAGACAGCGGGATCGGTATCAATGCCGAAGGGCTGGCCAAGCTGTTCCAGCCCTTTACCCAGGCCGAATCCGATACCTCACGCCGTTTTGGCGGCACCGGGCTGGGGCTGACCATCTGTCGCCGGCTGGCCAAGCTGATGGGTGGCGAGGTGAGTCTGGAGAGCGAGGTCGGGCAGGGCAGCTGCGCCTCGCTATTGCTGGTGGTGAGCGTGGCCGACGCGCACGCTCTGGAGGAGTCGCTGCAACAGCTGCCGGGCGGCCCCGCCGCATTTGTCAGCAATCAGGATCAGACCATTCTGCCCATTTTGTTTGCCGAGGATAATCCCACCAACCGCAAGCTGGCGACCAGGCAGCTGGAAAAACTGGGCTATCGGGTGGAGCTGGCCGAAGATGGCGCCGAGGCCTATGCCAAGTGGCAAGACGGCCATTTCAGCCTGCTTCTGACCGACTGCCAGATGCCGAATACCGATGGCTACCAGCTGGCGCGGCTGATCCGCAATTACGAGGCAGAACATCCGGCCAGGCCTGCCACCATCATCATCGCTTGCACCGCCAATGCCGGGGTGGAGGAGCAGGAAAAAACCAGCGCAGCCGGCATGGACGATTTCCTCACCAAGCCGCTGTCCATCGTGGCCTTGTCGGCCATGCTGGACAAGTATCTGGGGCCATCGCGCCAGGCGACTGAGCACCGCACGCCCTAGCGGCAGCACCGTGCAAAATCGCAATCGCTGACCGGCTGGCAGCACTACAGCAGCATTTGATGCAAATCAGACCATGCATTTTTTATGCAAGCATCTATGCTGAAAAAACAAGCCGCTGCGGTTTGCTGTCTTGCCGGTGTTACCCGCCCGGTTTCACACTGGCAGCGCCAAGTCCCCTCAGTTTGATGTCGGAGATCAGAGCCATGAAACTTGACGATTTCAACCAGGTTGCCGACCTGATCGGCCTGAAAAAACGCTCGCGCGAAGCCGTATGGCTGATGGAAGTGGAGGGCATGACCGGCTATTTTGCCGCGCAGCAAATGGATATCAGTGAATCCACCGTTTCCCGTGCGCATACCCGTTTTCGCCTCGCGCTGCGCAAGCTCAATGCCTTGTCCGGGCATCTGCCTTTGTAATTTCTCCTGTGTTGTTGACTTGCAGCCCGGCCGCAACGCCGGGCTTTTTCTATGTGGCCGCGTCGCCGGTGGCCTGTTGGCGCAGCCAGGTCAATAGCGCCTGCAGGCCGGGATGATCGGCATAGCTGTCGGGATAGGCCAGATAATAGCCGCAGCCGGTTTCCAGTACGGTATCGAAGGGGCGCACCAGCCGGCCCTGTTGCAGTTCGTCCTTCAGCAGTTCCATATCGCCGATGGCCACGCCCAGCCCGCTGGCCGCCGCCGTCCAGGCCAGGTGGTGCAGGTCCACTACCTGATGCTTGTATTGCGCCAGCGAGCTGATTTGCTGGGTGGCCAGCCAGGCCATCCACTCCTCGTAATCGCGAGTGGTATGAAACAGCGTCTGCCCCGCCAGATCCTCCAGGCAGGACAGTTGCCCCAGCATGCCGGGTGCACACACCGGGCTCAGCCTTTCCGCCAGCAGTAGCTCGGCCTGCATATTGGGCCAGTGGCCGCGGCCGAACAGGATGTAGGCCTGGTCGATGCTTGGGTCCAGCTCCGAGGGCTCGTACACCATGCTGTCCATGCGCAGCTGGGTGAGCGGATATTGCTGGTAGAAGCTGCCCAGCCGTGGCATCAGCCAGCGCACGGCAAAGGTGACATAGACCTGTAGCGACAGGATGTCGGTCTGGGTTTTCAGCCGTCTTTCCACTTCTTTCAGCCTTTCCACCACGTCCTGTGCAACCGGCAGCAGGGTACGGCCCGATGGTGTGGGCTGCACCTGCCGGCTGTGGCGCTGCAGCAAGGGTGTGCCGTAATGCTCCTCCAGCAGGCGGATCTGCTTGCTGATGGCACCCTGGGTCAGGAATAGCCGGCGTGCCGCTTCGGTAAAGCTGCCGGTCTGCACCACGGCCACAAAGGCACGCAGGGCAGAGAGCGAGGGAAGGTGATGAGTATCGTTCATGACAAGATGGAATAGTTCCATGCCAATAATTCGTTCGTGCAAATTAGGTGATTTCCGTATGTTTGGCAACAAACAGCACCATCAAACGGAGACGCCATGCACCACGATTATGATTCCCAACGGCAATACACCCTGCAGCATGACCGCCGCCTGAGCGCCAGTCACGGCCATTTGCAATTCGAAGGGGTGGATTTGCCGGCGCTGGCCGCACAATTTGGCTCGCCCTTGTTTGTTTATTCCGCGCCGGAAATCCGCCGCAATATCGCGGAAATCCAGCAAGCCTTTGCCGGCCATGCCGCCACCCGCATCTGCTACGCCTCCAAAGCCTGCTCGCTGCTGGCCGTGTTGCAAGTGGTGTGCGAGGCCGGCATCAGCATTGAAGCCAATTCCGCCAACGAGATCCGCCGCTGCCTGGCGGCGGGCTTTGCTGGCAGCGAGATCGTCTACAACGGTGTGGTCAAGCGCGATGAAGAGCTGGAATTCGCCATCAGCCAGCAATTGCATGCCATCAATGTCGATAGCGAGCAGGAGCTGCTGGCCATCGACCGCATCAGCCGTCGTCTGCAGCAGCCGGTGCGCATCTGCCTGCGGGTGGAACCCAATGTCAAAGCAGCCACGCACGAGGGGCTGATGACGGCTTTCCGTGCCAAGTCCGGTGTCGATCTGGCCGATGCCGAGCGTATCTGCCGCCAGGTCGCTGCCATGCCCTATGTCCGGCTGTGCGGCCTGCACATGCATGTGGGTGACCAGGTGCCGGATGCCGAACCGTTTGGCGCGGCGACCCGCGTGCTGGTGGAGACGGCGCGCCAACTGGAAGACACGCTGAATATCCGCTTTGACATGATCAATGTCGGTGGCGGCATCCCCACGCCCTACCGCTATGCCAGCGACCGTGGCCTGGGTGGCCCGGATAATATGCAGCCGGCCATCGGGGCGGATGAATTCGCTGCGGCAGTGATCCGCGAAGTGCATGCCTGGCGGCAGGACATCGAGATTTGCATCGAGCCGGGGCGCAAGGTGGTGGGCAGCGCGGCGGTATTGCTGACCAGCCTGGTCAGCGGCAAACGCAAGACCCTGCTCAATGAAGATGGCAGCGTGGAAGGCCAGGTGGACTGGCGCATGCTGGATGCCGGCTTCAACGCCATTCCGGATTACAAGGACTGGTATTTCTATGTCTACAACGCCAGCCGTATTGCTGACAGCCACAACCAGCCGGTCAAGCTGGGTGGGCCGCTGTGCGATGGTGGCGACTATTTCCGCCACGGCCCGCTGGGTGAGCAGTTCCTGTTGCCCGAAGCCAGTGCCGTGGGCGATGTGGTGGCCTTCCTGGATGTCGGTGCCTATCAGCTGGAAAACCAGACGGTGTACAACGCCCAGCCGCGTTCGGCAGCGGTGCTGATCGAAGACGCCGGCCATTACCGCCTGATCCGCCGTCAGGAGACCTTCAGTGACATGTTGTTGCTGGAAAGCGGTCTGGATTAATCCAGCAGGGTCACGGCCCTTGCCGGCCGTGACGCGATAACAGCAAGCAGTGCGTAGTCCCTTGCAAGAGCGTATGTCCACTTACGTCGTTTGGAGGAATAAAGATGAAGCTGAAACCCTGGTGTGCCGTGCTGTTGTCCGCTGTCGCCCTGCAGGCTGGCGCGACGGATTTGAATAATCTGCGTATCGGCATGGATGCTACTTATCCGCCGTTCGAATCGCTTAATCCGGCCGGGCAGATTGTCGGCTTCGAAGCCGATCTGGCGGTGGCGCTGTGCAAGGAAATGAAGGCGCGCTGCACGCTGATCAATCAGGATTGGGATGGCATCATCCCCGGTCTGATCGCCAAGAAGTACGATGTGATCATGTCGTCGATGACCATTACCGCTGACCGGGCCAAGGCCGTTACCTTCAGTGAACGTTATTTCCGCACGCCGCAACGCCTGATCGCCACCAAGGGCAGTACGCTCAAGTTCACGGCAGAGGGCATGAAGGGCAAGCGGGTAGGGGTGCAGCGCGGTACCACGGCGGACATGTATCTGAGCAAGTTCTGGGGGCCGCGTGGCATGGATGTGGTGCGCTACGAGGATCAGGACAAGGCCTATGCCGACCTGGTGAATGGCCGGCTGGATGCCAGCTTCCAGGATGAGCTGCAGGTGGAGGCCGGCTTCCTCAAGAGCGAGCCGGGCAAGGCGTTTGCCTTTGTCGGCCCGTCCATCAATGGCGACAACGCCGCCGAACGTGAGGTGTTGGGTTCCGGTGCCGGCATGGCAGTGCGCAAGGAAGACAAGGAGCTGGTGGCACGTTTGAACAAGGCGATTGCTGCCGTGCGTGCCAATGGCACCTTCAAGAAGCTCAGCACGCAGTATTTCGGCCGCGATATTTACTGAGCCACACCGGCCCTCATCCGTCTTGCCGTAATGGCTTGCCGGGTGAGGGCAGTTGTTCAGCCTGCGCTGCTACTGTTCTGACTGTTGTCCTGCTTGCTGTTGTGACCCTGGCTGCTGTCCGGCCTGATCAATGTGTAGTCGTTATTGCTGGGCAGGCCATTCTTTTGCCAGTCGTCCAGCGTGGCCATGATGGCGTCACGGGTCTGGTAGCTGATGTCGGGCAGGCTGCCGCCAAAAGCCTGTTTGGCCTGATCAAAGCCCTGCTGCACCGCATCGCGGATGCTGGCGATCTTGCTGGGATCGTTGCCTATGCCGAGCCGGGCGAAATCCAGAATGCGTCGTGCAGTGTTCTTGACGCCCAGTTCGCCATCTTCCGACACGGCCTGAGTGGCTTCTGCCTTGGTTTTCGGGTCTACCGTCAATTGCTGTTCGCCGCTGACTACCTTATTCCACTGCAGCCCCTGTTGCTGAACCAGATTGCCCAGCAGTTTGAGGAAGTCGGCCACTTGCTGGTTGGACTTGGCCAGCAGCGCAGGGACATCCACGTTTTGCGTCGCCGTGTTGCCGGGCTTGCCATAGGTTAGGGGCTGGCTGCTGCTGTCGTTCTGGCCCAGGCTGACCACTTCGTCCACCGTCAGCGTGCTGCTGCTGATGCTGTCACCGGTTTTGCTGTCGGTCAGGGTGGTGCTGCTGAGGCTGGCGTACAGCGACTGGCTGTTGCCCGGAATGCTGCTGATGGTCATGAGCGACTCCTGCAGAGAGGAAGATAAGGCTTGCCGGCAAAGCGACAAGCTGATGTCTCATTATCGGTCGCGGACGGGAAAATTTTAGTAAAAATCAATGCAATAAGGCCGGAGCGCCCCGTGGCGGCCCCGGCCTGGTGAGGCGAGTCGATGAATCAGGCCGACAGTTTGCCGGCCCAGGCTTGCAGCGCCTGCAGCTGTTGTACTACCAGCGCTTGCAGACGTTCGTCGGTCAGATTGCCTTCGGCATCAAAACCGCCGGCGAAGGCGTTGGCGAATACTTCCGGCTTGTTCAGCGGGTGCAGGTCGAGGTACACGCAGGTCTGGCGCAGATGGTATTGCGCCCGCGAAGTCCCCATGCCGCCGCCAGCGCCAACAATGGCCACCGGCTTGCCGGCCAGCAGTGCGTTGTCCGGCTCGCGCGAAGCCCAGTCCAGTACGTTTTTCAGCGCCGGAGCCATGGAATAGTTGTATTCCGGGCAGCCCAGCAGCAGGGCGTCTGCCGTTGCCAGTTGCGCCAGCAGCTGTTGAACCGCTGCGGGTTTTTCGCTGATGTCGCTATTGAAGAAGGGCAACTGGCCGATGTCGGCGATCTCGATGCTCACGCCAGCCGGGGCATGCGCTTGTGCATAGCGCAGCAGGCCCATATTGGTGGATGCGCGACGCAGGCTGCCGCAAATGGCCAGAACTTTCAGTGTGCTCATTAGTGATTCCTCGCTTGGGTTGTTCGTACCAGTACTGATGGTGCTTTATTCTAGTCAGGGCCTGTATTAATCGCCAGGGATAAAGGTAAACGGTACAGCCCCAGCGCCCAGGGCTGGAGCAAGCTTTTAGCATTCGTGGGCAGGAGCGCTTATAATGTGCGGCTGTCCGCATTCAGAGTATTGAAACAGTGTCCGAACGATTCGCCGTATGGCTGCAATACCTCCTGCCCAAGCAGGCTTTGACCATTCTGGCCGGCAAGCTGGCCAGCGCCGAAGCCGGTGGATTGACCACGGCGGTGATCCGCTGGTTTGTCGGTCGTTACCAAGTCAACATGGCCGAGGCGGCCAATTCCGATATCGCCAGCTATGCCAGCTTCAATCAATTTTTTACCCGTCCCTTGCGTGCCGGTGCGCGCCCGCTGGCGGCCAGCGCACTGATCTGCCCGGTGGATGGGGCGGTCAGTCAGTTCGGCCCCATCCGGCAGGATCAGATTTTCCAGGCCAAGGGGCATGACTATTCCACTACGGCGCTGGTGGGTGGCGATGCCGCCATGGCGGCGCATTATCAGGATGGCTTCTTTGCCACCATCTACCTGAGTCCGCGTGACTACCACCGCATTCACATGCCTTGTGATGGCCGCCTGTTGAGCATGACTTATGTGCCGGGAGCGCTGTTTTCGGTGAATCCGGCCACGGCGCGCGGCGTGCCGGGCCTGTTCGCTCGCAATGAGCGTGTGGTGTGCGAGTTCGAAGGCCCGCATGGCCGCTTTGTGCTGACGCTGGTGGGGGCCACCATTGTCGGCAGCATGGCGACGACCTGGCATGGCGTGGTGAATCCGCCGCGCCCCGGCCGCGTTCAGCGCTGGGATTATCAGGATCAGCAGATCGTCATTGGCAAGGGCGAGGAAATGGGCCGCTTCCAGCTGGGCTCCACTGTGGTGCTGTTGTTCCCGCAGAGCACGGGCTTGCAGTTCAATCAGCACTGGCAGCCTGCCAGCCCGGTGCGGCTGGGCGAGGTGATGGCCGATATCTGAGTCGGTGTCCTGTTGCTGTCAAAGAAAAACCGCCTGGTCAGGCGGTTTTTTCATGGCGCTAGTTGCCTTGTGTTACAGCACATCGCCGGGAATACGCACCCAGCCTTCCATCAAGACGCGGGCGCTGCGGCTCATGATGGCCTTACTGACCTGCCACTGGCCATCCACCAGCTTGGCTTCTGCACCCACGCGCAGGGTGCCGGAGGGGTGGCCAAAGCGCACGGCCTGGCGTTCGCCACCGCCGGCGGCCAGATTGACCAGCGTGCCGGGAATGGCGGCAGCGGTGCCGATGGCCACCGCGGCGGTGCCCATCATGGCATGGTGCAGCTTGCCCATGGACATGGCGCGTACGCACAGGTCGATGTCACCGGCCTGGATGGCCTTGCCACTGGAGGCGGTGTAATCAGTGGGGGGCGCAACAAAAGCCACTTTGGGCGTGTGCTGACGGGTGGCCGCTTCGGCAATGTCCTTGATCAGGCCCATGCGTACGGCACCGTGGGCGCGGATGGTTTCAAAGCGTGCCAGCGTGGCAGCATCGCCGTTGATGGCGTCCTGCAGTTCGCTGCCGCTGTAACCCAGCTCTGCGGCATTGAGGAAGATGGTGGGAATGCCGGCATTGATCAGTGTGACCTGGAAGCTGCCCACGCCCGGGACTTCCAGCGTGTCCACCACATTGCCGGTGGGGAACATGGCGCCGCCGCCCTCGCCATCGCCTTCGTCGGCCGGGTCGAGAAACTCCAGTTGTACTTCGGCTGCCGGGAAGGTGACGCCGTCCAGCTCGAAATCGCCGGTCTCTTGTACTTCACCGTTGGTGATGGGCACATGGGCGATGATGGTCTTGCCGATATTGGCCTGCCAGATGCGTACCGTGGCCATGCCATTGGCCGGGACGCGGCTGGCGTCTACCAGTCCGCTCATGATGGCAAACGAGCCAACGGCTGCGGACAGGTTGCCGCAGTTGCCGCTCCAGTCGACAAAGGCCTTGTCGATGGCCACCTGGCCGAACAGATAATCCACGTCATGTTCCGGCCGGCTGCTCTTGGCCAGGATCACCGTCTTGCTTGTGCTGGACGTTGCACCGCCCATGCCGTCGATCTGCTTGCCGTAGGGATCGGGGCTGCCGATGACGCGCATCAGGATGGCATCGCGTACTGCTCCGGGCTGCTGCGCGGCGGGCGGCAGGTCTTGCAGGCGGAAAAACACCCCCTTGCTGGTGCCGCCACGGATGTAAGTGGCAGGTATGCGGATTTGCGGAGCGTGGGCCATGCAAAGTCTCCTTGCCGGCGTGCCGGGGCTCAGGGCCGCGCCGGGTGATGAAAATTAAGCCAGCGGCCCGCCTTGCCGGCGGACCGCTGCGCGGATGGATGGGGTCACCCTGATCCGGCCCGACAGCGGGGACACACCGCCGGGCCGGGGGGTGAAAACTCAAACAGTCTGGGTAGACTCGATAAAGTCCTGGGCAAAGCGCTGCAGCACGCCGCCAGCCTGATAGACACGCACTTCGGCGGCGGTATCCAGGCGGCAGATCATCGGCACGCGCACGGTTTCGCCATTGCGACGATGAATCAGCAGGGTCAGCGTGCAGCGCGGCGAGATTTCGCCCTCTACGTCGTAGCTTTCCGTGCCATCAATGCCCAGTGTCTTGCGGGTGGTGCCGGGCTGGAATTCCAGCGGCAGCACGCCCATGCCCACCAGATTGGTACGGTGAATGCGCTCGAAGCCTTCGGCGGCAATGGCTTCCACCCCGGCCAGCCGCACGCCCTTGGCTGCCCAGTCACGCGAACTGCCCTGGCCGTAGTCGGCCCCGGCCACGATGATCAGCGGCTGCTTGCGTGCCATATAGGTTTCGATGGCTTCCCACATGCGGGTGACCTTGCCTTCCGGTTCGATACGCGCCAGCGAGCCCTTTTTCACCACGCCGTCCACTACCGCCATTTCGTTTACCAGTTGCGGGTTGGCAAAGGTGGCGCGCTGGGCGGTGAGGTGGTCGCCACGGTGGGTGGCGTAGGAGTTGAAGTCTTCTTCCGGCAGGCCCATCTTGGCCAGATATTCACCCGCTGCCGAGTTGAGCAGAATGGCATTGGACGGCGACAGGTGGTCGGTGGTGATGTTGTCCGGCAATACCGCCAGCGGCAGCATGCCCTTGAGCGTGCGTGTACCGGCCAGTGCGCCTTCCCAATAGGGCGGGCGACGGATATAGGTGGACATCGGACGCCAGTCGTACAGCGGGCTCTTGGCGGCCTCGAAGCTACCCAGATCGAACATCGGAATGTAGATCTGCTTGAACTGTTCCGGCTTCACGCAACGCTCGACGATTTCATCAATCTCGGCATCGGATGGCCATAGGTCTTGCAGGCGGATTTCCTTGCCGTCCACCACGCCCAGCACGTCTTTTTCGATATCAAAACGCACGGTGCCGGCGATGGCGTAGGCCACCACCAGCGGCGGCGAGGCCAGGAAGGCCTGCTTGGCATAGGGGTGGATGCGGCCATCGAAGTTGCGGTTGCCGGACAGTACGGCGGCGGTGTACAGGTCGCGGTCAATGATTTCCTGCTGGATGGCCGGGTCCAGCGCACCGGACATGCCGTTACAGGTGGTGCAGGCATAGGCCACGATGCCGAAGCCCAGCTTTTCCAGTTCCGTGAGCAGGCCGGCTTCTTCCAGATACAGCTTGGCTACTTTGGAACCGGGCGCAAACGACGACTTCACCCACGGCTTGCGCACCAGGCCCAGCTCATTGGCGCGCTTGGCCAGCAGGGCGGCCGCTACCACATTGCGCGGGTTGCTGGTGTTGGTGCAGCTGGTGATGGCGGCAATGATTACCGCGCCATCCGGCAGCAGGCCTTCGGCTTCTTCGGCGCGCGCCTTGTCCAGATCCACGGCAATGCCGCGTTCGGCCAGCGCCGAGGTGGGCAGGCGCTTGTGCGGATTGGACGGGCCGGCCATATTGCGCACCACGCTGGACAGGTCAAACTCCAGCACGCGTTCGTATTGCGCCGTGGCCAGGCTGTCGGCCCACAGGCCGCTGACCTTGGCGTAGTTTTCCACCAGTGCCACCTGCTCGGCTTCGCGGCCGGTCAGCTTCAGGTAATGAATGGTTTGCTGGTCGATGTAGAACATGGCGGCGGTAGCGCCGTATTCCGGGCACATATTGGAAATGGTGGCACGGTCGCCGATGGACAGGCTGGCGGCGCCATCACCAAAGAACTCTACATAAGCGCCGACCACGCGCTCCTTGCGCAGGAACTCGGTCAGGGCCAGTACGATGTCGGTGGCGGTGATGCCAGGCTGGCGCTGGCCGGTGAGCTTGACGCCAACAATGTCCGGCAGCCGCATCATGGACGGATGGCCCAACATCACGGTTTCCGCTTCCAGGCCACCCACGCCGATGGCGATCACGCCCAGCGCATCCACGTGCGGGGTGTGGCTGTCGGTGCCGACACAGGTGTCGGGGAAGGCCACGCCATCGCGCACCTGAATCACCGGCGACATTTTTTCCAGGTTGATCTGGTGCATGATGCCGTTGCCAGCCGGAATCACATCCACATTCTTGAAGGCGGTCTTGGTCCACTCGATGAAGTGGAAGCGGTCTTCATTGCGGCGGTCTTCGATGGCACGGTTTTTTTCGAAGGCATGCGGGTCAAAACCACCGCACTCCACCGCCAGCGAGTGGTCGACGATCAATTGCGTCGGCACCACCGGGTTCACCAGCGACGGGTCGCCACCCTTGTCGGCGATGGCATCGCGCAGGCCGGCCAGGTCGACCAGGGCGGTCTGGCCCAGGATGTCATGGCACACCACGCGCGCCGGATACCAGGGAAAGTCCAGATCACGCTTGCGTTCGATCAGCTGCTTGAGCGCGTCGGTCAGCAAGTCCGGGTCGCAGCGGCGTACCAGTTGCTCGGCCAGCACGCGCGAGGTATAGGGCAGGGTGGCATAGGCACCGGGTGCAATGGCATCAACGGCGGCTTGGGTGTCGTAGTAGTCCAGCTGGCTGCCGGGCAGATTGGTGCGGTAGTTTTTGTTCATGGCGTCGCTAAAACTCTGAAGGGTGGAAGCAAAGCGGGGAGCAAACCTTGCGGCTTGCTCCCCTGACCATCAGCGCTGTGCCAGTGGCACGAAGGCCTGATCGTCCGGGCCGGTGTAATTGGCCGACGGGCGGATGATCTTGCCGTCAATGCGTTGTTCGATCACATGCGCACTCCAGCCGCTGGTACGGGCAATCACGAACAGCGGGGTGAACATGGCAGTGGGCACGCCCATCATGTGGTAGGACACGGCGGAGAACCAGTCCAGATTGGGGAACATCTTCTTGATGTCCCACATCACGCTTTCCAGGCGGTCGGCAATGTCGAACATCTTGCTGTCGCCAGCAGCGGCGGACAGGTTGCGCGCCACTTCCTTGATCACCTTGTTGCGCGGATCGGAGATGGTGTAAACCGGGTGGCCAAAGCCGATCACCACTTCCTTGCGCTCCACGCGGGCCTTGATGTCGGCTTCGGCCTCGTCCGGATTGTCGTAGCGCTTCTGGATTTCAAACGCCACTTCGTTGGCACCGCCGTGCTTGGGGCCGCGCAGTGCGCCGATGGCACCGGTAATGCTGGAGTACATGTCCGAACCGGTACCGGCAATCACGCGGCTGGTAAAGGTGGAGGCGTTGAATTCGTGCTCGGCATAGAGGATCAGCGAGGTGTGCATCGCCTTCACCCACAGTTCGGACGGCTTTTCGCCGTGCAGCAGGTGCAGGAAATGGCCACCGATGGAGTCGTCGTCGGTTTCCACATCGATACGTTTGCCGTTGTGGCTGAAGTGGTACCAGTACAGCAGCATCGAGCCGAAAGAGGCCATCAGGCGGTCGGCGATATCGCGTGCGCCGGCGATATTGTGGTCATCCTTTTCCGGCAGGGTGCAGCCCAGGGCGGACACGCCGCTGCGCATCACATCCATCGGGTGGGCAGAGGCGGGCAGGGCTTCCAGCACGCTCTTCACCACTTGCGGCAGGCCGCGCAGGGCTTTCAGCTTTTGCTTGTAGCCGGCCAGTTCGGCCTTGTTCGGCAGCTTGCCGTGTACCAGCAGAAAGGCAACTTCTTCGAATTCGCACTGGTCGGCAATATCCAGAATGTCGTAGCCGCGATAGCTCAGGTCGTTGCCGGTACGGCCAACCGTGCACAGGGCGGTATTGCCGGCGGCAACGCCGGACAGAGCGACCGATTTCTTCGGCTTGCCAGTCAGAACCACTTCAGTCATGCCATTTCTCCTAGGATGAAGTTTCTCGTCTTGCTGTTGTTATTGCGGCCGGTGCGGCCCGGTTTGCGCGGGCGGTGCACTGGCTTGCTGTTTACCTGCTGGTCAGCGGTTTGTCTGCGCTTGCCTGTGGCAGACAATTATTTGTTTTTGCCTTCGGCAAAGAGCCCATCCAGCTTTTGTTCGTAGCTGTGGTAGCCCAGATGCTCGTACAGGTCCATGCGGGTCTGCATGGTGTCCAGCACGTTTTTCTGCGTGCCATCGCGACGCAGTGCGCCGTATACATTCAGGGCGGCCTGGCTCATGGCGCGGAAGGCTGACAGCGGATAGAGCACCAGCGACACGCCGTTTTCACCCAGCTCCTGGGTGGTGAACAGCGGGGTGGAACCGAATTCGGTGATGTTGGCCAGTACCGGCACGCCGACGGCTTCGGCGAATTGCTTGTACATGGCCAGATCGGTCATGGCTTCCGGGAAGATCATGTCGGCACCGGCTTCCACGCAGGCCACGGCGCGGGCTATGGCCGAATCCAGGCCCTCCACCGCCAGTGCATCGGTACGTGCCATGATGACGAAGCTGTCATCCTTGCGCGCATCGGTGGCCGCCTTGACGCGGTCGACCATTTCTTCCTGGCTGACAATGGCTTTGTTGGGGCGATGGCCGCAGCGCTTTTGCTGCACTTGGTCTTCAATATGCACGGCGGCGGCACCGGCTTTTTCCAGACTCTTGATGGCGCGGGCGATATTGAAAGCACCGCCCCAGCCGGTATCGATATCCACCAGCAGCGGCAGTTCGGTTACGTCGGTAATGCGACGCACATCAATCAATACGTCTTCCAGTGTGGTGATGCCCAGGTCCGGAATGCCGCAGGAGCAGGCAGCCACGCCGCCGCCGGACAGGTACAGGGACTTGAAACCGGAGTGTTCGGCCAGACGTGCTGCATAGGCGTTGACGGCGCCCACGACTTGCAGCGGTTTTTCCTGTTCTACAGCGAGGCGAAAGCGTTGACCGGGTGTGCTCATGGCTGGGTCCTTAGTGGGATGCAGGTGACATTGCAGAGCATTCTAGCAAGTGCTTGGTTGGAGTGCAAATGCTCTATCAGCAGCGTCGCCGGTGAAGATGGTTCATGTTTTACCCAAGCTCTGGTATGTTTCGCAGCAGCAAGCTCGGGGGAACTCATTGCACGAGCCACGGTCTAGTGTTGTGTCCACACAGACGCACATACAATTAAACCAGTGGACAATTCAGGGAGCATTACAACGACATGAGTGATCGTGATATCGATCAACAGTTGGTGGAGCGTGCCCAGCGAGGTGAAAAAAGAGCTTTCGACCTGCTTGTTGCAAAATATCAGCGTCGTCTGGCTAGACTTTTGTCACGCTTCATTCGCGACGGCTCGGACATCGAAGATGTGACGCAAGAGGCATTTATCAAAGCGTATCGCGCTTTGCCGTCATTTCGCGGCGAGAGTGCGTTTTACACATGGCTGTACCGAATCGGCATCAATACTGCCAAAAATTTCCTCAGTTCAGCCGGACGTCGTCCGGTAGTGAACAGCGAGTTTGAAGACGAAGATGGCGAAAGCTTCGACCTGGCGTCGCAAGTGCCCGACATGAATACGCCTGAAACCGAGCTGATGAACAAGGAAATCGTGACGACAGTCAATGCTGCCGTGCAAGCCTTGCCGGAGGAACTCAGAACGGCCATTTCGCTGCGTGAAATGGACGGGCTATCCTACGAAGAGATTGCACAGGTAATGAACTGTCCGATCGGCACCGTGCGTTCGCGGATTTTCCGTGCACGCGAGGCGATTGCTGCCGAATTGCGGCCACTGCTGGATACGGCCAAAAACAGAAGGTGGTAGCTTATGAAAGAAAAATTATCCGCGCTGATGGACGGCGAGCTGGACGGGCAGCACGCGCAGAGGGCCATCAATGCCATCGCTGATGAAGAGGAACTGAAGCAGGTCTGGGACGCTTATCATCTGATCGGTGATGCCATGCGTGCCAACAGCCATGTGGCGGTGAATGTCCGCCAGCGCGTGGCCGAACGCCTGGCAAGCGAACCGACCGTACTGGCGCCGCGGCGCTGGTTTGCCCCGGTGCGTACGCGTCGGGCCGGTGCGGTGGCGCTGGCCGCCAGTGTCAGCTTTGCCGCGGTGGTGGGTTGGCAGCAGCTGTCGCATGGCAATGCCGCGTCCGCCATGGCTGATCGTGGCGTGCCGGTTGCTGCCTTGCAGCCGGCGCAGCAGCATGACGACCTTTATCTGGCGGCGCATCAGGAGATGACGGCAGATCAGAGCGTATACAAGGTTTCCTATGGAAATGGAGTTCGCCACTGATGCGTCTGACACAGCTGTCCGGGGTCTGCCTGATAGGCGTGGCGGTGCTGGCCCATGCGGATGATGACTGGCTGGTGGTAAAGAAAGTGGCTGCCGCCGCCAGGCAGCAGCCACTGAATGGTACCTACCTGCATCAGATGAACAGCTCGCTGGAAACCTTCCGCATCGTGCGTAGTGGTTCCGGCGACAACATCCAGGAAAAACGCACCTCACTGGATGGTCCATCGCGCGAAATCATTCGCAAGGGGCTTGAGCTTACCTGTTATGCGCCGGATGCCAAGTCGCTGTCTGCTGCCAAAGTCAGTGCCATGCGGCTGTTTCCGGCCTTGCTGCCTGATGATATCGGCAATATCGCCCAGTCGTATTCGGTGAAGCGCTCCGGCAAGGATCGCGTGGCACAGCGTGATTGCAACTGGCTGGAGCTGAAGCCGAAAGACAGCAAGCGCTACATGCTGCGCATGTGTGTGGAGCCGACCAGCTTCCTCCCCCTGAAGGTGATTACCCAGAATGCCGCCGGTGAAGCGGTGGAGCAGTTCACCTTTACCGAAATCGAATTGCAGGGGCCAAAGGACAAGAGCGCTTTCCGGCCGCAATACAAGCAAAACTATGTATTGCGCAGCGCCAGCGCACCAGCCATGACGCTTGATGCCGACGCTCCGTCCGAAGTGAGCGGCATGCCCAGCGGCTTCAAGCTGTTGCGGGCAGTGCAGCGCACGCTGCCGGGTCAGGCTGAGCGTACTGTGCGGCATATGGTATTCAGCGACGGGCTGGTCATGCTGTCGCTGTTTATCGAGCCGCAGGCTGATGGCCGTCCGGAGCGTGCTGTCAATCTGCACGGTGCCGTCAATATGGCGACTGCCGAGCAGGGTGATTATCTGGTCACGCTGGTGGGTGACCTGCCCGAACCCACCATGATGGCAATGATCAGAAACCTCAAGATCGTACTCAAGCCATGATGGTGCATGGCCTGCCTTTCCGCCTGGTGGCGAAGGCAGGCCATTTTGATTTCCTTTCCTGTTGTTCTGTGCAAACCACATCAAGATGGAGCGACCATGTCGATCAAAAAGCTGATCGTTGCTGCCATGCTGGCGGCATCTGCCTTCACTATTGAACCTGCTGTTGTACTTGCTGCCGATTTGCCCGATTTTGCCCGCATTGTCGAAAGCGAGGGCAAGGCGGTGGTCAATGTCAGTACCACATCGACCATCAAGCAGAATGTCAGCAGCCTGCCGGAAGGCATGGAAGGTGATCCCTTCTTCGAATTTTTCCGCCGCTTTGCTCCGCAGCAGCAACAGGAGCGCCAGGAGCGCTCGCTGGGTTCCGGTTTCATCATTTCCGCTGACGGCTACCTGCTGACCAATGCCCATGTGGTGGCGCGTGCGGATGAAATTACCGTCACCCTGACTGACAAGCGCGAATTCAAGGCTAACGTGATTGGCTCGGATGCCCGTACCGATGTGGCTCTGCTCAAGATCGAGGCCAAAGACCTGCCGGTGGCGCGACTGGGCAATATGGCCGATGTGCGTGTGGGCGAGTGGGTGTTGGCCATTGGCTCGCCCTTCGGTTTTGAGAATACCGTGACCTCCGGCATCGTATCGGCCAAGAATCGCCTGTTGCCGGATGAGAATTTTGTCCCCTTCCTGCAAACCGATGCTGCGGTCAATCCCGGTAACTCGGGCGGGCCGCTGTTCAACATGAAGGGTGAAGTGATCGGCATCAACTCGCAGATCTACAGTCGTTCTGGCGGTTTTATGGGCATTTCCTTCTCGATTCCCATTGATGTGGCGATGAATGTGGCCGATCAGCTCAAGGCCACTGGCAAGGTGAGTCGTGGTCGCATTGGCGTGGCCATTCAGGAGCTGAACAAGGATCTGGCTGCCTCTTTCGGTTTGAGCAAGCCGGCCGGTGCGCTGGTGAATGAGGTGGAGAAAAAGAGCCCGGCAGACAAGGCTGGCTTGCGTGCCGGTGATATCATCCTGTCGGTGGCGGGGCAGGCCGTGGCCTCGTCTTCTGATCTGCCGCGACTGATCGGTGCCATCCGCCCGGGGAAACCGGTAGCGCTGGAAGTGTGGCGCAATCGTGCAATCCTCAAGTTGAGCGTGGTGCCGGAAGAACTGAAGAATGAGGATGCCCGCACGGCTCAGCGCGAGTACCGTGCACCGCAAGCCACGCCGGATGCGCAAAACATGAAGCAGCTGGGGCTGGCGCTGGCCGAGTTGACGCCACCGCAGTTGGCCAAGGCCGGCATCAAGTATGGCCTGCAAGTTCGGCGTGCCAGCGGGCTGGCTGCCCGTGCCGGTGTGCAGCCTGGGGACGTGATCGTGGGTCTGGGGGGCGAGGCCATCAGCAGCTTCGGCCAGTTCAAGGCTGCGGTTACCGCTGCGCCCAAGGGCAGTACACTGGCCTTGCAAGTGCTGCGCCAGGGCATGACCCTGTTTATTCCATTGACCATTGGTGGGGAAGAATGAAGCTGACCTTGTATTTCCGTGAGTACTGCAGCCTGTGCCACCAGATGCTGGCAGAACTCAAGCCATGGCAGGCCAGGCATGGTTTTGAGCTGGATGTGGTGGATGTGGATGCAGACCCGATTCTTGAGGCCAGATTCAATGAACTGGTGCCGGTATTGATGGACGGTGAACACCAGATTTGTCACTGGCATCTGGATATTCCTGCTTTGGCTGCACATTTGGGCGAAATCGGCTAAAATCCGCGCCAGTGTGAGTTGTTCGAGGGCACGCCAGCGTGCCCTTATCTTTTTGCTGGATACCGATGAAACATATCAGAAATTTCTCGATCATTGCCCATATCGACCATGGCAAATCGACCCTGGCCGACCGCTTCATCCAGTTTTGCGGTGGCCTCGAACTGCGCGAAATGAGTGCCCAGGTGCTCGACTCGATGGATATCGAGAAAGAGCGCGGCATTACCATCAAGGCGCAAACGGCCGCCCTGCAATACAAGGCAGTTGATGGCCAGGTGTACAACCTGAACCTGATCGACACCCCAGGACACGTGGACTTCTCTTACGAGGTTTCCCGCTCGCTGTCCGCCTGCGAAGGCGCATTGCTGGTGGTGGATGCCTCGCAGGGTGTGGAAGCGCAAACCGTGGCCAACTGCTACACCGCCATCGACCTGGGGGTGGAAGTCGTACCTGTGCTGAACAAGATCGACCTGCCGGCGGCAGAGCCCGAACGTGTCAGCCAGGAAATCGAAGACATCATCGGCATTGAGGCCATTGATGCAGTGCGTGCCTCGGCCAAGTCCGGCATCGGCATTCAGGACATCCTCGAAGTGGTGGTCAGCAAGATTCCGCCGCCGGAAGGCAATCCGGATGGTCCGCTCAAAGCCCTGATCATCGACTCCTGGTTCGACAACTACGTCGGCGTGGTGATGCTGGTGCGGGTCAAGGATGGCCAGGTTCGTCCCAAGGACAAGATCAAGTTCATGGCTACCGGTGCCGAGCATCTGGTGGAGCAGGTTGGCGTGTTCTCGCCCAAGTCGGTACCGCGCGATGTGCTGAACGCAGGCGAGGTGGGCTTCATCATTGCCGGTATCAAGGAGCTGAAATCGGCCAAGGTGGGCGATACCATCACCCTGATGAAAACGCCGGCCACCGAAGCCCTGCCGGGCTTCAAGGAAGTGCAGTCGCAGGTATTTGCCGGCCTGTATCCGGTGGAAAGCCACGATTACGAAGCCCTGCGCGATGCGCTGGAAAAGCTGCAACTGAACGATGCTTCGCTCAAGTATGAACCCGAGGTGTCGCAGGCACTGGGCTTTGGCTTCCGTTGCGGCTTCCTGGGTCTGTTGCATCTGGAAATCGTGCAGGAACGGCTGGAGCGCGAATTCGACATGGACCTGATCACCACGGCACCAACCGTGGTGTATGAGCTGGTGTTGAAAGACGGCAGCGTGATTCATGTCGACAACCCGTCGCGTCTGCCGGACCCGGGCAAGGTGGAAGAGATCCGCGAACCCATCATCACCGCTCATATCCTGGTGCCGCAAGACTATGTCGGCGCGGTCATTACCCTGTGTACCCTGAAGCGCGGTGTGCAGCGCAATATGCAGTATCTGGGCCGTCAGGTGATGCTCACTTACGATATGCCGATGAATGAAGTGGTGATGGACTTCTTTGACCGCCTCAAGTCCACCAGCCGCGGCTATGCCTCCCTTGACTACGAGTTCAAGGAATTCCAGTGCGCCGATCTGGTGAAGCTGGATGTACTGGTCAACAGCGAAAAAGTGGATGCGCTGAGCCTGATCGTGCACCGTGCGTCCAGCGTCTACCGTGGCCGTGAACTGGTATCCAAGATGCGCGAGCTGATTCCGCGCCAGATGTTTGATATCGCTGTGCAGGCTGCCATCGGCGGACATATCATTGCCCGTGAAACAGTGAAGGCACTGCGCAAGAACGTACTGGCCAAGTGCTACGGCGGCGACATCACCCGTAAGAAAAAGCTGCTGGAAAAGCAAAAGGCCGGCAAGAAGCGCATGAAGCAGGTGGGTAACGTGGAAATCCCGCAAGAGGCTTTCCTGGCCATTCTTCAAGTAGGGGACAAATAAGTGGGCGAAAACCTGTTCTGGGTGTTTACCGTGGCCGTCATTGTTGGCGGCATGCTGGTGGGTTTTGGCGGTCAGCGTGAAGCCGGTGCCAAGGATTGGCCGGTTTCGGTGCAGTGGGGCTATCTGGCCCTGGTCATCGGTGGTTTCGGCCTGCTGTCCAATTACATGAGCTTCACTGCGGTGATGCTGGTGTTTGTGCTGATTACCGGCGTGGTATGGGGCCTGGACAAATGGTTGCTGGCCAAGAAGCGTGCCGGTGAGCCCGGCCACTTTGTTGAATACTCGCGTGGTTTCTTCCCGGTGATCCTGGTGGTTTTCCTGCTGCGCTCCTTCCTGGTAGAGCCTTTCCAGATTCCCAGCAGCTCGATGCGCCCCGGTCTGGTGGTGGGTGACTTCATCCTGGTCAACAAGTTTGCCTATGGCATCCGCGTGCCGGTGTTGAACAATGTGCTGGTGCCGGTGGGCAAGGTGAGCCGTGGTGATGTGGTGGTATTCAACTACCCGCCCAATCCCAAGGTGAATTACATCAAGCGGGTCATCGGCGTGGCTGGCGATGTGGTGGAATACCGCAACAAGCGCCTGAGCATCAACGGCAAGGCAGTGCCGGATGAAAAAGACGGCACTTACGAGTATCTTGAGCAGGGCATGGCCATGATTCACAATGACCAGTTCAAGGAAGTGATGGATGGCAAGGCCTACCAGGTGCTGAATATTCCGGAAGCGCCGGTCGTGGCGCTGGGGCAGGTGGCTGATTTCCCGTCGCGTGACCAGTGCCAGTATGATGACAACGGCTTTGTGTGCAAGGTGCCGGCCGGCCATTACTTCATGCTGGGCGATAATCGCGACAACAGCCTGGATGGTCGTTACTGGGGCTTTGTGGAAGATCGTCTGATGGTCGGCAAAGCCTTCCTGATCTGGATGAACTTCAGCTCGCTGTCCCGTATCGGCAAGGCCATTCATTGACACCGTTTTCCGGCAGGGGGAGTTCCATGCAGCGTCAGCGAGGTTTGTCCGTCATTTCGGTGTTGTTCATCATGCTCATTCTGGGTGCCGGCTTCTTGTTGGCCGGCAAGGTGCTGCCGGTGTACAACGAGTATGCCGAAGTACGCAAGGCCGTCACCGCCATGGCCGCAGAAACCGGCAAGAGTGATACCGAACTGCGCCGGGAATTCATGAATCACGCCATGGTCGGGGGTATTTCGTCGATCAAGCCGGAAAACCTCACCATCATCACCACCGCCAACAACGTGTTCGTGCGTGCAGCCTATCGCCGCGAAGTTCCGCTGTTTGCCAATGTCAGCCTGGCTTTCGATTTCGATACCCAGGCCGGACAGACACCCCAGTAACTACAGTGAACCAAGTTGAAACCCGATTCCGGCGCCTGTCACAGGCGCTGGATTATGCATTCCAGAAGCCCGATCTGCTGCGCCAGGCGCTGACACATCGCAGCTTTGCTGCCTCCAATAACGAGCGTTTCGAATTTATTGGCGACAGCATTCTCAATTACACCGTGGCGCGCATGCTGTTCGATCAGTTTCCGCGCCTGAGTGAAGGCGAGCTGTCACGCTTGCGTGCCAATCTGGTCAACCAGAACACGCTGGCCGAGATCGCCCACGAGCTCAAGCTGGGTGAATACCTGTATCTGGGTGAGGGCGAGCTGAAAAGTGGTGGCTTCAATCGGCCGTCAATTCTGGCCGATGCGCTGGAGGCTACCTTTGCCGCAGTCAGTTTCGATGCGGATTTCCAGCGTGCCGAGCAGGTGGTGCGCCGCCTGTACGCAGGCCGCGTGGCGGCCATCGATCCCACCAAGCATGCCAAGGATGCCAAGACCCGTTTGCAGGAAGCACTGCAGGCGCGCAAATGGCCTCTGCCCAAATACCGCATCCAGACCCAGACCGGCGAAGCCCACGAACAATGGTTCAAGGTGGTGTGCGATCTGGGCGAACTGATGATCGAATCCAGCGGTGAGGGCGGCAGTCGCCGCGCCGCCGAACAGCAGGCCGCCGAAGCCGCACTGCTGCTTCTTGAACAAAAACTGGCCACAGGCAAGAAACACCCATGACCGAACACGCATATCATTGTGGCTTTGTCGCCATCGTTGGCCGCCCCAATGTGGGCAAATCGACGCTGATGAACCATCTCATCGGCCAGAAAGTCAGCATTACCTCGAAAAAGGCGCAAACCACGCGCCATCGTGTCAACGGCATTCATACCGAAGACAACGCCCAGTTCATTTTTGTCGATACCCCGGGCTTCCAGACCTTCCACAAGGGCGCGCTCAACGAGACGCTGAACAAGAGCGTGAAAGACTCGCTGGGCAGCGTCGACTGTGTGCTGTTCATCCTGGAAGCCATGCGCTGCAGCGCGGCCGACCGTGAAGTGATGGCGCTCTTGCCCAAGCACACGCCGGTCATCCTGGTGATCAACAAGCTGGACAAGGTCAAGGACAAGTTCCTGCTGCAGGAATTCATCGATGGCGTGCGCACCGAATTCCAGTTTGCCGACTGCGAAGTGGTCAGTGCCAAGCACGGCCAGCGCCTGTCCGAGCTGCTGGACAAGGTGCGGCCGCATCTGCCGGAATCCATGCCGCTGTATCCGGACGACATGGTGACCGACAAGAGCGAGCGCTTCCTGTCCGCCGAAATCGTGCGCGAAAAGCTGTTCCGCTACCTGGGCGAAGAGCTGCCGTATGAAATGAATGTGGAAGTGGAAATGTTCGAAATGGATGGTGCGCTGCGCCGCATCCACATCGCCATTCTGGTGGACAAGGACAACCAGAAGCCCATCGTCATCGGCAAGGGCGGCGAAAAGCTGAAGAAAATTTCGACCGAAGCGCGGCTGGACATGGAAAAGCTGTTCGACGGCAAAGTCTTCCTGCAAGTCTGGGTCAAGGTCAAATCCGGCTGGGCTGACGACGTGCGCTTCCTGCGGGAATTCGGCCTGAACTGATGCCGCTCAAGCTGCCTTCTCCGCCTTACTGGGCGGTGATTTTTTCCTCGCAACGCAGCGCTGCCGACCAGGGCTACGCCGACATGGCCGAACGCATGTTGCGCCTGGCCGAGGTCCAGCCCGGTTATCTGGGCGCGGAAAGTGCCCGTGACAGTGCCGGCTTTGGCATTACCGTTTCCTACTGGGACAGCGTGGAGGCCATTGCCGCCTGGCGGCAGCATGCCGAGCATCTGGTCGCGCAAAAGCTGGGGCGCGAGGTGTGGTATCGCGACTTCTCGCTCAAGGTGGCGCGGGTAGAGCGTGCGCATGCCAGCGGACAGGACCGGGACGCATGAGCCAACAGGGCAGGGTAGACCGCCAGCCCGGCTACCTGCTGCACACCCAGCCCTATCGTGAAACCAGCCTGCTGGTGGAGGTGTTCACGCCACAGCATGGCCGTTTTACTCTGGTGGCCCGCGGTGCACGCCGGCCACGGGCGGATGTGCGCGGCGTACTGCTGCCATTTCAGCCGCTTACCCTGTCCTGGTTTGGCAAGGGGGAAGTGCGCACCCTGCATACGGCAGAATGGAATGGTGGTGTGCCACAGTTGTCCGGCATCCGGCTGGTCTGCGGCTTCTATCTGAATGAACTGATGCTGAAGCTGACGGCCCGTGACGATGCCGAACCGCGTGCCTTTACCATTTATGATCAGGCGGTGCGTGCGCTGGCACAGACGCATTCCCTGTCCAGCGTGCTGCGCCGCTACGAATTGCGGCTGCTGCAGGCACTGGGCTATGCCGGCAGTTTCGCCTGTGACCTGCACGGCGAACTGATCGACCCCGCTGCCGACTACCTGTGCCGGGGCGGTGCCCTGCCCGAACGGGCCAGCGGCGAGGCGGCCGGGCAGTCGGTCTGCTTGCCCGGTGCCGAATTGCTGGCCATCGAGGCCGATGACTACGCCGCCGCCAGCACCCGTCGTGCTGCCCGCAGCCTGCTGCGCTTGCTGCTTACCGATTTGCTGGGCGCGGAGCCACTGGCCTCGCGTGAACTCTTGCAGGCCATCAACGCCATTGCCGACTGAGGCCTGCGCAACAGGAGCTGAAGATGATTTTGCTTGGTGTGAATATCGATCATGTCGCCACGCTGCGCCAGGCGCGCGGTACCCGCTACCCCAGCCCGATCGAGGCTGCATTGGTCGCGGAAACCGCCGGTGCCGACCTGATTACCCTGCATCTGCGTGAAGACCGTCGCCACATTCAGGATGCCGACGTGGTAGCCATGCGTCAGGTCATCAAGACCCGCATGAACCTGGAAATGGCCATGACGCCGGAAATGCTGGCCAATGCGCTGGCGGTGGCACCGGAAGACGTGTGCCTGGTGCCGGAAAAACGCGAAGAAGTCACCACCGAAGGCGGGCTCGATGTGCTGGGCCACTATGCCGATGTGTGCCATTACACCGAAACCCTGCAGCAGGCCGGCATCCGCGTATCCATTTTCATCGACCCGGACCGCGCCCAGATCAGCAAGGCTTATGAAGCCGGTGCCCGCGTGATCGAGCTACACACCGGTGCGTATGCCGATGCGGTACATGCTGCCGAACGTGAGGCCGAACTGGCGCGCATTCGCGGTGCAGCAGCCTTTGCCAGCGAACTGGGCATGGTGGTGAATGCCGGGCACGGGCTGAACTATCACAACGTCAAGCCGATTGCCGCCATCCCGCAGATCAGCGAGCTGAATATCGGCCATGCCCTTATCGGCCAGGCCGTGTTTGTTGGCCTTGATCGCGCCGTACGCGACATGAAAGCCTTGATGCAGGAAGCCCGTCAGGGCTGAGCCGCATGCCCACCATCATCAGCCACGCGGTGGCCGGGGCCACGCTATCCCGTCTGGCGGGGGCCGGCTCGGCCGCAGCCTCGCGCGCCGATGGTCTGAAGGTCTTGCTGCTGTGCGCTGCCGCGGCCATGCTGCCCGACCTGGACGTGGTCACCTTCAAGCTTGGCATTCCTTATGCCAGCCCCTGGGGGCATCGCGGTGTGTCGCATTCCTTGCTGCTGGCCCTGCTGGCAGCATTGTTGCTGACTGCTTGCAGCCGTGGTTTGTGGCAGCGGCTGGGCTGGTCCTTGCGCTCGGCCTGCTTGCTGCTGTTTGCCGTCATCGCCAGTCATGCCGGACTGGATATGCTGACCGATGCCACGCATGGCCCGGCTTTGTTCATGCCGTTCGACATGCAGCGCTATCTGCTGCCGTGGCGGCCGATTGAAGGTGCGCCCATCTCACCGCGACTATGGCTGACGGCCAAAGGCGGCCGCGTGGTTTATACCGAGTTGCTGTATGTCTGGCTGCCTTGTCTGATGCTGTGGCTGCTGCGTGTCAGCGTTGAACGGCGCAAGGAGCAGGCATGATCTACGGTATTGGCACCGATATGGTGGAAATCGCCCGCATGCAGGGCCTGTTGCAACGCTGGGGCGACAAGGCCGGCCGGCGCATTCTGGCCGAGGCGGAAATGCCTGACTTTCTGGCGGCGGCCGATCAGGCGCGCTTCCTGGCCAAGCGCTTTGCGGTGAAGGAAGCACTGTCCAAGGCGGTGGGTACCGGGGTGGTGCAGCCGGTATTGCTCACCGCCATTGCTGTCAGCCACGATGCACAGGGCAAACCCATGCTGGTATTCGGCCCGGACTTGCAGGACTTCCTGCTGCAGCGCGGCGTGGTGCGCAGCCATGTCTCCATCACGGACGAGCGCGAACACGCCCTGGCCTTTGTGGTATTGGAGCAGGATTAGCCCCCGGCCTATCCTTGCCAAAGAATCAATCCTGAGGGCCGCCCGGCCCTCACACTGTTTGGAGTATCAGCCATGCAAGCCTTGTCGCTGCAACGTGGTCCGGTCATGGTGGATGTGGCCGGCTTCAGTCTGACCGACGCAGAGCGCACGCGTCTGTCCCATCCGCTGGTCGGTGGGGTCATCCTGTTTCGCCGCAATTTCCAGAATATCGAACAGCTCAAGGCACTGACTGCCGAAATCCGCTGCCTGCGCAGCCCCGCACTATTGATCGCCGTCGATCACGAAGGGGGCCGTGTACAGCGCTTTCTGGAAGGTTTTACCCGTTTGCCGCCGATGAGTGTGCTGGGTGAGCTGTGGCAGAAGGATGAAGCCGCCGCGTGTGCCGCTGCCGAGGACGTGGGGGTGGTGCTGGCTGTCGAGTTGCGTGCCTGTGGTATCGACCTGTCCTTCACCCCGGTGCTGGATCTGGACTGGGGGCGCTGCGCGGTCATCGGCAATCGTGCCTTCCATCGCGAGCCGGAAGTGGTGGCCGAGCTGGCCCTGGCCTTGCAGCGCGGGCTGCGGCAAGGTGGCATGGCCACCTGCGGCAAGCACTTCCCTGGTCACGGTTTCGTGGCGGGCGACAGCCATTTCCTCATGCCGCAAGACGACCGCACACTGAGCGAGCTGGAAGCCGACGACCTGATCCCCTTTGCCCGCATGGCGGCAGCTGGCATGGGCTCGGTGATGCCGGCCCATGTGGTGTATCCGGCGGTAGATGATCGTCCGGCCGGTTTTTCCCCGGTATGGCTGCAGGACATTTTGCGTGGCCAGCTGGGCTTTGACGGCGTCATCTTCTCTGATGACCTGGGTATGGAAGGTGCTGCCGGAGCTGGCAGCTTTGTCGAGCGGGCAGCGGCGGCACTGGCAGCAGGCTGCGATATGGTGCTGGTTTGCAATCAGCCCACACGTGCTGACGAGGTGCTGGCCGGCTTGCAAGTGCCGCCGCAGCCCAAGTTGGCGGAACGTCTGCAAGGCATGGCCGGTGCTGGTGAAGTCGCTAGCTGGCAGCAGGAAATCGGCACGGCCGGCTTTGCCGAGCGCCAGCGCCGCGTACTGGCTCTGGGTATGCCGCAGAACGTATTGCAGGGCCCGGCCGTGGGTGAAGCCAGCTAGGCCGCTATACCCGCCCGCTTCGGGGCAAGCAAAAAGCCGGCATCGCGCCGGCTTTTTTTGTGCCTGGTGGCCGTGGTTTCAGTTGAGCTGGGTGCGCCACAGTCGTGCCAGATGCGAGGCCCGTACGCCGGCCATGGCAGCGGTGCAAGGGGAGACTACCTTGTGTGCCGGCAGGCTGGTATCGCGAATCAGGGCGTCGATATAAGCCGGACCATCGCCACGCCGAATGGCAGCAACTTGCGGTTCGCTGGCTTTTTCGCGGCGGGCCAGTACCACGCCGATTTCATCATTGGCCAGGCGCACGAAGCTGCCGGGCGGGTAGATGCCCAGCTCCTTGATCAGCAAGGTGGTGTAGGCCGGGTCGAACTCGGTGTCCTTGCGCTGGAACAAATGCCCCAGCGCGGCGGCCGGTACCATGCCGGCGCGGTAGCTGCGCGGGGTCAGCTTGGCGCAGGTGATGTCGGCCATGTGCAGGATGTGCGCCAGCGATTCGATTTCCCCGCGCGCCAGGCCGTAGGGGTAGCCATTGCCCAGCCAGGATTCATGGTGGGTTTGTACCAGCCAGTGCCACAGTTCATTGCTCACGCCGGCTTCGCGCAGAATGGCCGAGCTCATCAGCGGGTGGCCGGCGATTTCTTCTTCCTGCTGGGGTGTCAGGGCTTCCTGCTGGTGATAGAGCGTGTTCTGCAGCTGGCAGATCGACATATTCATGGTGAGCGCTGCGGCCAGCACGGTATGGCGTTGTTCGCTGCTCAGCTGGGGGATGCGCCGGCTGAGCAGGGCCAGCAGGGCGGTGGTGTGCAGGGCATGGGCCGGGCCGTATTCGTTGAATGGCACCAGCAGCAGGCTGGCAATGACCCCATCGGGATGCTGTTCGCTCAGGCGGACGATGTCGCGCACCAGCAGGCTGACCTTGCGCGGGAAGTCTTCCAGTTGCAGGGCGTAGTTGAGCAGAGTGCGGGTGCGTTGCTGCAGGAAGGCCATCTCGTGCAGCACGCTCTCGCGCACCATCATCGGGTCGGCTTCGGGCAGGCTGACGGCGTCCAGCTTGTTGCCATCCACCGCATAGCCCATTTCCAGGAGCTTTTCACGCTGGCGATCGCTCAGCACGAAATGCCCCTTGCTCAGCAGCAACAGGCCGTTCTTGGCATAAACATCCAGTGGTAGTTCCTTGCCCATGAGAATCTGTTCGGGCACTACCTTCAGTGGTAGTTCCTTGCCCATGAGAATCTGTTCGGGCACTACCTTGTCATGCAGTTGCTTCTTGTTGCGGGAGTTCATGCGGCGATGCTGTCGGCGTGGGTTACGGGCGCTGCGCCAACAAGCTGGCGGAGCAGCCGCAATTATAAGCTGACGGCCTGTGCGGTGCTTGGCTTTTGCAAGCAGACCCGATGGCTCAGATTTTCCACAGGCTGGCCAGGAAGGAGATGCGCACCCCCGCCATGCTGAACGAGCAGGGGCCGGCGATCTTGTACTGCGAGTGGCTGGTTTCGCGCAGCAATACTTCGGCATAGGCCGGGCCGTCGGCCTTGCGTAGTGCGGCTACCTGCGGCTCGCTTGGCTTGTCGCGGCGTGCCAGCACCACGGCGATTTCGTTATTGACCAGTTTGACAAAGCTGCCGGGCGGGTAAATGCCCAGCTCCCTGATCAGCATGGTGGTAAAGGCGCTGTCGAAATCGACATCCTTGCGCTGGAACAGATTGCCCAGTGCCGTGGCCGGTAGCTGCGCGCTGCGATAGCGCCGCGGTGCCAGTTTGGCGCAGGCGATGTCGGCCAGATGCAGCAGATGTGCCGGCGGCAGGATCTGCTTGCGTTCCAGGCCAAAGGGGTAGCCGCTGCCCTGCCAGTTTTCATGGTGGGTCTGTACCAGGGCGTGCCACAGCTCGTTTTCGATGCCGGCTTCGCGCAGGATGGCCGAGCTGAGCAAAGGATGTTCCTTGATGGCACTGCGCTGCTGCGGCGTCAGCTGCCCCTCGTGACTGAACAGTTCATTTTGCAGCTCGATCTGCGCGATATTCATGGTGAGCGCGGCGCACAGCAGGATTTCGCGGTGACCGGCCGGCAGCTTCATCTGGCGGGTAATCAGTGTCAGCAGAGCGGTGGTGTGCAAGGAGTGCGCCACACCGTATTCCTGAAAGGGCAGCAGCAGCATGGAGGCCATCAGACCATCCGGATGGCGCTCGCTCAGGCTGATGATGGTCTGGGCGATGGCGCGCACGCGCTGCTCCAGATCCGGCTGGGTCAGCGCGTGCTGCAACATATTGCGCACCCTTTGCTGCAGGAAGACGATTTCCTCGAACAGCGACTGGCCTTTGCGGTAGTTGTCGGCCGTTTTTTCGGCCGGCTTCACCTCGGCTGGCTGTTCGGCAAAGCCCAGCTTGATCAGGCGATGCTTCATGTCCGGCGATAGCACATAGTGACCACGCTTGAGCAGCAAGATGCCGTTTTTGGCGTAGACATCCATCGGCAGTTCTTTGCCGATGGAAATGGCGCTCGATTTGAGCTTGTCGGAAAGATTATTGTCAGACATGGTGCACGGTTTCGAATGGACGCAACATTCTATGTTTTTGTCATTGCTATCGCCAGATTTATTCGGCAGGAATGATTGATAATTGTCATTGTTTAGGCAGGTCCTGCCAGGCTTTTTGTAAGCGTTTCACTGAAACCGGATAGGGCGTTTTCAATTCCTGAGCAAACAGGCTGACGCGCAGCTCTTCCAGCTGCCAGCGAAAATCCTGCAGCGCCGGTGATGGCTCGCCAGCTTCGCGCTCGCTGGCCATGCGTGCTTCCCACTTGTTCCACAGTTCGCGTATCTCGGCTGCGCGCTGGCCATCCCGTTGCGGATTGGCCGGCTGCTTGTCCATGCGCAAGCCCATGGCGCGCATATAGCGGGTGATATGCGGCAGCTGTGACCAGGGCGTGTCATACAGGAAGCCCGGGTAGACCAGCTTGCCCAGCTGCTGTTGCAGCTCCTGGCCTAGCCGGTGCTTTTGCAGCTTGTTGTAGAGCGGCATGTATTCGCTGCCGATCTGGCTCAGATACTGGGTAACCGCCTGAATCACCGCCGGCAGACGGGTGCGGGCGCGGGTCTTTTGATCGTTGAATGCTTTCTCGTTGCGCGGCAGGGCATCTTCGCCGATAAAGGCACGGTCGCAGATGCAGGCAATGGCATCGGCCAACAATTGTTCGACATTCGCCACATTGCGCAGATTGAGGCCAATCTGGGTCATGCCGGACAGGCCCTTGCCCAGCTGTTTCATCTGCTCCTTCAACTGCAGTTGCAGCAGGCGGATCACCCCGGCGCGGTGATGGCGTTCGGCCTCCGGCTGGGTGTCGAACAGGCGGATGGCCACCTTGTCCTGTTCCAGTGTCAGCGCCGGGAAACCGGTGAGCTGCTGGCGGCCACGGGCAAACTGTATGCTTTCCGGCAGTTCGCCAAAGTCCCAGCTGCTGACCTCGTCGCGCTCGAAGTCGGCGCTGCTGTCGCGGAAGGTGAGCTGGGCGGCCTGGCCAAACTGCTTTTGCAGGGCGAGCAGATCGCGGCCCAGGCCGATTTCCTGTTTGCCATCATCGATGATGCGGAAGTTGAACAGCAGATGTTCTGGCAGCTCTTGCTGCTTGAAGGCATCGTGGTCGACTTTCACGCCGCCGGTTTCGCGCAGAATGAAATGGGCCAGCTGGCCGGCAATCGGCTGCTGCTGGTCAGGATTGCTGCTGAGGAAGCGGGTGACGAAGTCCGGCACCGGCACACAGCAGCGTCTCACCTGCTTGGGCAGGCCCTTGATCAGCTGCTGCAGCTTTTCGCGCACCATGCCGGGCACCAGCCACTCGAACGGTGCCGGCTGCAGGCGGTTGAGGATGGCCAGTGGCACATCCATGGTGACGCCGTCCAGCGGGTGTCTGGGTTCGAAGCGGTATTTCAGCCGCAGCTTGCCGTCTTCCAGTTCCAGCCATTCCGGAAACTGGTTTTCGGTCACATGCTGGGCGGCATGGCGCATCAGCTCGTCGCGGGTCAGGTGCAAGCGTTTGGGTTCGGTTTTTTCCGCTTCCTTGCGCCAGGCTTCAAAGCTGGCCGCATCGACCACTTCGCTGCCGATGCGCTCGTGGTAGAAGGCGTACAGGGCTTCTTCGTCCACCAGCACATCCTGCCGGCGCGCCTTGTGTTCCAGTTGCTCCACTTCGCGGATCAGCTGCTGGTTGCGCTGGAAGAAGGGTGCATTGCTGACGTAATCCATGTTCACCAGTGCGCCACGGATAAACAGCTCGCGTGCCTCAAGCGGGGCAATGCGGCCATAGCTGACGGCACGACGCGGAATCAGCGTCAGGCCGTACAGGGTGACCCGTTCGCTGGCAACGACTTCGCCCCGGCTCTTTTCCCAGTGCGGTTCGAAATAGTGGTACTTCACCAGATGGGCGGCCAGTTTTTCCACCCATTCCGGCTCGATTTTGGCCACGCAGCGGGCGTAGAGGCGGGTGGTTTCCACCAGTTCGGCTGCTACCAGCCACTTGGGCTTGCTCTTTTTCAGGCCGGAACCGGGGAAAACATGGAAGCTGACACCGCGTGCGCCCATGTAGTCGTCGCCTTCCAGATTCTTCATGCCGATATTGCCGACCAGGCCGGTGAGCAGGGCCTTGTGCAGGTTCTCGTAGACCACGGCGTCCAGTTGCTGGCGCTTCTTCTGCGACATCTGGGCGTCGATCTGCTCGGCGTCGGCATGGGCTTCTTCACGTTTGATCAGGCCCAGTTCGCTGGCAATTTCGGCCAGCTGGCCATGCAGTTCGCGCCATTCGCGCAGGCGCAGATAGGACAGGAAGTGCTCGTGGCAGGTATTCACCAGCAGGCGGTTGGACTTCTTGTGCTTGAGTGCGTCGCTGAAGAAATCCCACAGATGCAGATAGGACAGGAAGTCGGATTTTTCGTCGTTAAAGCGGGCCTGGGCGCGCTCGGCTGCTTCGCGGGCATCGAAGGGGCGCTCGCGCGGGTCTTGCACCGACAGCGCCGAAGCGATGATCAGCACCTCGCGCATGCAGCCGAAATCACGCCCGGCCAGCAGCAGGCGGCCCACTTTCGGGTCCACCGGAATGCGTGCCAGCTCCTTGCCCACCGGGGTCAGCTCATTATTGTCGGTCACCGCACCCAGCTCGGTCAGCACCTGGTAGCCATCGGCAATCAGGCGGCTGCTGGGGGCTTCCAGAAAGGGGAAGGCATCCACCTGGCCCAGCCGCAGCGCGGCCATGCGCAAGATTACCGCCGCCAGATTGGAACGGATGATTTCCGGGTCGGTAAAGGCCGGACGGGCGTTGAAGTCTTCTTCGGCATACAGACGCACGCAAATGCCGGCCTCGACCCGGCCGCAGCGACCGGCGCGCTGGCGGGCAGCGGCCTGGGAAATCTTTTCCACCTGCAGCAGTTCTACCTTGGCGCGCGGGCTGTAGCGGTTGAGTCGGGCCAGGCCGGTGTCGATCACATACTTGATGCCCGGCACGGTCAGCGAGGTTTCCGCCACATTGGTGGCCAGCACGATGCGCCGGCCGCCGGAGGGTTTGAAGATTTTCTGCTGATCCTCATTGGACAGGCGGGCAAACAGCGGCAGGATTTCATAGCCGCGAATACCGGACTTGCGCAGTTTTTCTGCCGTTTCGCGGATATCGCGCTCGCCGGGCAGGAAAACCAGCATGTCGCCCGCGCCCTGGCGTGACAGCTCGTCGGCGGCATCGACGATGGCGTCTTCCATTTCCATTTCACGTTCGTCTTCGTCGCGCTGCTTGAGCGGGCGGTAGCGGACTTCCACCGGGAAGGTGCGGCCGGACACTTCAATCACCGGCGCGCCATCAAAATGGCGGGCAAAGCGGTCGGCATCGATGGTGGCCGAGGTGATGATGATTTTCAGGTCGGGACGGCGCGGCAGCAGCTGCTTGAGGTAGCCCAGCAGGAAGTCGATGTTGAGGCTGCGCTCGTGCGCCTCGTCGATGATGATGGTGTCGTAGCTTTCCAGATAGCGGTCGGTCTGGGTTTCCGCCAGCATGATGCCGTCGGTCATCAGCTTGATCACGGATTTTTCCGACAGCTTGTCGGTAAAGCGCACCTTGAAACCGACATGCTCACCCAGTTGTGAACCCAGCTCCTGCGCAATGCGCGTGGCCACCGAGCGTGCCGCCAGCCGGCGTGGCTGGGTATGGCCGATCAGTCCGTACACGCCACGCCCCAGCTCCAGGCAGATCTTGGGAATCTGCGTGGTTTTGCCGGAGCCGGTTTCACCGCAGATGATCACTACCTGATGGCCGGCAATGGCTGCCTTGATATCGTCCAGCTTCTGGTTGACCGGCAGCGCCTTGTCGAACTGCGGGCGCGGCAGATGGGCGCGGCGGGCCTCGGCGCGGGCGGCCGAGCGTTCCAGTTGCTGGCTGATGTCGGCCAGTTGCTTGTCTGCCGGCTGCCCTTTTTTCAGGCGCTCGCCAGCATCGTTCAGCTTGCGGCGCAAGACATGGCGATCACGGATCAGGCAATGGGCAAGGCGGGTTTTGAGTTGGGACAGCTGCTGGACTGGGGTGGTCATCGGGCAAAGAGCACTGGTTTACAGAAGGCAGCCAGTATAACAGAGGCCGGGCAGGCGACTGAAAGCAAAAGACCGCCTGCTGGCGGTCTGCGTGATGGTGTGCGCTGCTGGCACCTAGCTGGCGTGCTGGGCGCGCGAGGAGCGGCCCAGCTCGTCCAGCAGCTGGTCCAGCCGCTTGATGGCGTCGGCGATGGAGCGGGTTTCGGTGGAGAGCGAGCGGGTGGATTCGCCCACGGCGGTAATGTCGCCGGCAAACTGGGCAAAGCCGTGATTCTGGCTGTTTTCTGCCTGTGCCACCTGTTCGAGCAAGCCGGCCAGCTGGCGGGTTTCATGAATGATGCCCTGCAGGTTCTGCTGGGCTTCCCGGGCATTGTTGCGGCCGGCCTGCATCTGGTCGTTGCCGTCGCGCATGGCGACGATGGCCTGATTGGTGCCGTCCACGATCAGCGAGATCTTGTTGCCGATATCCAGCGTGGCATTCTGGGTGCGTTCGGCCAGCTTGCGTACTTCGTCGGCCACCACGGCAAAGCCACGGCCCATTTCTCCGGCTCGGGCGGCTTCGATGGCGGCATTCAGCGCCAGCAGATTGGTCTGGTCGGCAATGTCACGGATCAGTTGCACGATGCCGTTGACCTCGGCGCTGCGCTGGCCCAGGTCTTCCAGCTTGCTGGCAGCGTGCGAGATGACTTCACCGGCGCGGCCCAGCTGCAGCACGGCCTGATCCATCACCTGACCACCGCTGCTGGCCGCATTGCCCGCCGTCTGCGCCAGCCGGGTGGCGCTGTCGGACTGGGCGGCGTTCTGGCCGGTGACCACCGCCATCTGCTGTGCCACCACCATCATGTCTTCGGCGCGGCTGCGCTGTTCGGCCATGGTTTGCGCCATCAGCCCGGTGCTGTCGGCAATGTCGCGGCTGGCGCTGGAGGCGGCCTGAATCGAACGCGCCACCTGTTCCATCATCTCGCGCATGGCACGGCTGGCGTGCTCGGATTCGGCCCTGGCTCGTTCCAGCCGCTCCAGGCTTTTTACCTTGGCCTTGTCAAACGCCATGGCCAGCGTCAGCACCACAATGCTCAGGCCGATCAGTGACTTGGCTTGCAGCTTGGGAATCTCCTCGCGCGCGATGGGGACGGCGGGCAGGGCTCCCGGATCGGCAGATAGCAGGTAGAACACCGCGATGGCCATGATGGTGAGTACCATCCATGTCCAGCCCGAGCGACGGGTGGAGACAAAGATGGCGGTAAACGGGATGGAGGCAAACCACACCACGCTGGTGGACATGATGCCGCCGTTGACATACACCATCCAGCACACCATGACGAACATGCAGCTGGTGATGAATTCGGCGCAGAAGCGCACGGCTCCCGTCAGTCTGAGCAGCAGGGTGCCCAGCAGCAGGCCCAGTCCGCCCAGGGCAATGCCTATGCCCATGGCGCTGTGCCCCAGCATGAAATACTCGATGGAAAACAGCGGAGCGATACAGCCGGCCAGCAGGCCGACGCCTACGGTGGTGCGGGCCGGGATGGCCAGTTCGGGTGACTGGCGGATGTCTTCTGGAATAAACCAGTCGGTAATGGTGGTGGCAGCCATGCGGTGAGTTCTCCCTCGTAGCACTCTATTTGTAAGTTTTGTTTTGTTTTATATGCCCGGCTTTAAAAACAAGGCGAGTGATAATGTAAAACATCCGTTTGAATGCAGCAATGTCCAGCCTGGAATGCCGGCTGATTGCTGCCTTATTGCATGGGATGTACATCACGGCCTTGCCTGGTGTTTGTGGGAAAGTCTTTTTGAAACAATGCGCTGGAGTGGAATACGGCTGTTGCGCCAATGGCGCAGTACGTAAAAAAGCCCGCCGGTGAGGGCGGGCTGTTGCGGCGGCTGGTGCTGCCGGAGTGGTCTTAGCGCTTGTCCGCCTGAATGGCGGTGAGGGCAATGGTGTAGACAATGTCATCCACCAGCGCACCACGCGACAGGTCATTTACCGGCTTGCGCAGGCCTTGCAGCATGGGGCCGACGCTGACCACGCCGGCCGAGCGCTGCACCGCTTTGTAGGTGGTGTTGCCAGTATTGAGGTCCGGGAATACAAACACGGTGGCACGGCCGGCCACGGTGCTGTCCGGGGCTTTTTGGCGGCCTACCGATTCCACACTGGCGGCGTCGTACTGCATCGGGCCGTCGATTTCCAGGCCAGGACGCTTTTCGCGGGCGATGCGGGTGGCTTCGCGCACTTTTTCCACGTCCGAACCGCTGCCGGAGCTACCGGTGGAGTAGGAAATCATCGCCACCCGCGGCGGAATGCCAAAGGCGGCGGCGGAGTCGGCGGACTGGATGGCGATATCGGCCAGGTCTTCTGCGGTCGGGTCCGGGTTGACTGCACAGTCGCCGTAGACCAGCACCTGTTCCGGCATCAGCATGAAGAACACGCTGGAAACCAGCTTGGCTTCCGGTGCGGTCTTGATCAGCTGCAGGGCAGGGCGAATGGTGTTGGCGGTGGTATGCACGGCACCGGATACCAGGCCGTCCACTTCGCCCAGCGCCAGCATCATGGTGCCCAGCACCACATTGTCTTCCAGTTGCTGCTCGGCCATCGGCGCGTTCAGGCCCTTGCCCTTGCGCAGTTCCACCATGGGCTGGATGTAGTTGCCGCGCACTTCGTTGGGATCGAGGATTTCAATCGAAGCCGGCAGGGTCACGCCCTGGGCTTCGGCGATCTGTTCGATCTCGATGCGGTTGCCGATCAGCACGCAATGGGCGATGCCCTTTTCCTGGCAGATGGCGGCTGCCTTGACGGTGCGCGGCTCATTGCCTTCCGGCAGCACAATGCGCTTGCCGGCACGGCGGGCCTTCTCCATCAACTGATAACGGAAGGCCGGCGGCGGCATGCGGTGTTCGCGCGGCGCGCCAACATTGCGCTTGAGCTTGTCGGCGTCCAGGTGTTCGGCCACGAAGTCGATGACCCGTTCCATCCGTTCCAGATCGTCCGCCGGTACCTGGCGGCTCATATTGCTGAGGAAACTGGCGGTTTCAAAGGTGTTGTGGGTGGTGGTCATCACCGGCAGGCCGCTGGTAAAGGCCTGATGGCACAGTTGCTGGATGCGCGGGTCGGGCAGCGAGTCGCAGGTCAGCAGCAGGCCGGCCAGCGGTACGCCGTTCATGGCGGCCATGGACGTGCCCAGTACGATGTCTTCACGATCACCGGCAGTGACAATGAGGGCACCGGGCTTGAGCAGATGAACCACATTGGGCACGGTGCGGGCGGTCACTGCCATGCTGCGCACGCGACGGCGGCTGATCTGGCCGGCGTGCAGTACCCGTGCCTGCAGATAGTGAGCCACGTCCAGCGTGCGCGGGGCCAGTAGCTCCGGTTCGCTGGGAATGGCACCAATCATGGTCAGGCGGTTTTTCTGCAGCAGGTTGCCGGCTTCCAGGATTTCCATCGCCAGTTGCTGGGCATTCTGTTCCTTGGGCAGACGGTTCAGGATGTAGCCAGCGACATGGCCGGGCTGGGCACCGAAAGCCTGCAGGCTCAGTTCCAGCTGCTCGGCGATCTCGTGGCTGGCCAGTTTGTCGGCGGCGGTCACCAGAATGGTTTGCGCTTGCAGGTTTCGGGCGATCTTGGTGTTGAGGAAGGTGGAGAACACCTGCTTCTGATCAGGGACCAGACCTTCCACAATCATCAGGTCAACGTTGTGCGAGGCCTGCTGATACAGCGACACCACTTCTTCCATCAACTGGTCGATTTCACCCTGTGCCAGCAGGTGCTCCACCCGCTCCATCGGCAAGGGTTCCGGCGGATTCAGGTGGCAGATGGCGCGGGCAAAGTGGGTGGAGCGTTCCGGCGAGCTGCTGTCGGCACCCTGGGCAATGGGTTTGACAAACCCCACGCGCAAGCCGGATTGCTCCAGTGCGCGAATCATGCCCAGTGCCACCGAAGTCAAGCCGGCATCAAAGCCGGTCGGGGCCAGAAAAAAAGTATGCATGCTTGGACTCTTTCCTTAGCGCTGCCTCAGACCGACAGGCCGGCCAGCAGGGCGGTGTCGAGGGCAATCATCAGTTCTTCGTCGGTATTGATCACCAGTGCCGGCACGGAGTCGGCAGTGGTGATGCGGCCAGCCTTGCCGCGGATGCATTGTTCGTTGGCGGCTTCGTCCAGCTTGAGGCCCAGAAAGCCCAGTTGCTTGATCACCCGTGCGCGCAGGTAGGACGAATTTTCGCCGATGCCGCCGGTGAACAGCACACCATCCAGCCGGCCCAGTGCCACGGTCAGGGCGGCAATATGCTTGGCCAGGCGGTAGCTGAAAATGTCCAGTGCCAGAATCGCTTCCGGCTGGCCGGCCATGGCGGCGTCTTCCAGTTCGCGGCAGTCGCTGGACTGCTCGGACAGGCCCAGCAGGCCGGATTTCTTGTTCAGCAGATCGGTCACGCCGTTGACATCCAGGCCCAGCTCGGAAGCCAGGTAGCCGAAAATGCCCGGGTCGATATCGCCGGAGCGCGTGCCCATGACCAGGCCTTCCAGCGGGGTCAGGCCCATGGTGGTGTCCACGCTGTGGCCGCCCTTGATGGCGGCGGCAGACGCGCCATTGCCCAGGTGGGCGCAGACAAAGGCGGTTTCTTCCAGTGGCTTGTCCAGCAAGCGCGCGGCTTCGCCAGTAACAAAGCGGTAGCTGGTGCCGTGGAAGCCATAGCGGCGCACGCCGTGCTCGCGGTACAGCTGCATCGGCACGGCATACAGATAGGCCTGCTGCGGCATGCTCTGATGGAAGGCGGTATCAAATACGGCCACCTGCGGCAGTCCGGGGAATTGCTGCATGCTGGTATGAATGCCCAGCAGGTGTGCCGGATTGTGCAGCGGGGCCAGTTTGGCGCATTTCTCGATTTCGGCAATGACGGTGCCATCAATGACTGCGGAGGCTTTGAAGTGTTCGCCGCCATGGACCACGCGATGGCCTACGGCCTTGACGCTGTCCAGCAAGTCCAGCTCGCGCAGACGGCCGATGATGGCGTGCATGGCGGCGGAGTGATTGGCTTCTGCCAGCGGCAGGCTGTCTTTCTGGCCTGCATGCTTGAAGCTGATCTGGCCTTGCTCCAGGCCCAGTTTTTCAGCCAGACCAGTCAGGATGACCTGCTTGCTGGCGGTATCGATCAGAGCGAATTTCAGCGAGGAGCTGCCGCAGTTAATAACGAGAATGCTTGATTTCATAGGCGCTGGAAGTAGTAAATGGCTAAAAAGGGGTCCGTTGGGAAAATAACTGTCGCCAGCCGGCATGTCGGCCATATTAGGATTATGACTGTGGCAGCAAGATGACGGTGCGGAGCAGTTGACGGGCTCCTCTTCTCTTTCCTTTGGTCGGTGTTAACCGGGCGGCGATTATCCAGTGCGGCCGCGCATGCTGCAATGCGGGATTTACCTCGCTTGCGCAGCGCTGCGATTGCCTGCATTGCCGCAGGGACAAGCCTTGGCGGTGTGTCAGGCAGTGCTGGCGGCGGCGGTGATGCGAGTGCATGCACGGTGACTGCCAGCTTCGCCCCTTGTACTGACTTGGGGGCCAGCCGCAAGGGCAGCGGATATGCCCGGGCAGTATAACATATGGATCATCAGCTGCTAATGTTGCTGCGCACAATTTGAGCTAACACAATGATTCCTATGAAGGTGCGGGATGAAAATGTCCTGAATTTTGCAAAACCCCATTTTGTAGTGGCAATGTTTCAGTCTGCCCCCGCTTTGTTGTGCTAAAAATTGCTTGCCCCCCCTTGCGGGGCCGGGCATAATCCCGCCCTCGCAAAGCACAGGCTTGGCCTTTGTTTTAATTCATTGTTTTGATGGTTCCGTAAACTCGTTTAGCGAGATTCGGCTGGTCTTATATCTTCTACCACGGAGGTGTGGGAATAATGTCTGATCTGGCTTCTTCGCAGATGCTACAGGCGTCTGCTGCTCAGCTGCCTATCTATACTTATTTTGATCCCGCTCACTACGAGCTGGAGCAAAAACAACTGTTTGCCAATGCTCCGCTGTATTACGGCCACGAGCTGATGGTGCCCAATGACGGGGACTACCATACGCTTGACTGGCTGGGCCATGGCAAGATGCTCAAGAATGTGGGCGGTGAAATCAAGCTGATTTCCAACGTCTGCCGGCACCGTCAGGCCCTGATCTATCAGGGGCGCGGCAATGGCAACCACATGGTGTGCAATCTGCATGGCTGGACTTACGACGCCGAAGGCAAGCTGCTGGGCGCGCCGCATTTCCCGCAAACACCCTGTCTCAATCTGAATCAGACGCAGCTGACGCGCTGGAACGGCCTGCTGTTTGATGCCGGCCGCGACATTGCTGCCGATCTGGCACAGCTGGGTGTGGCGAAGCATCTGGATTTTTCCGAGTTCGCTTTCCATTCGACGCAAACCACCGAATACGACTTCAACTGGAAAACCTTTATTGAAGTCTATTCCGAGGATTACCACGTCGATCCCTTCCATCCGGGGCTGGGCAATTTTGTTGATTGCGCCGAACTGAAATGGGAGTGGGGCGCGCAATACCATGTGCAGACGGTTGGCGTGAAAAACCAGCTGGCCCGTTCTGGTTCGCGCGTCTACGGCAAGTGGCACGAAGAAGTGCGTCGCCGCTTTGCCGACCAGCAACCGGAGTTCGGTGCCATCTGGCTGACCTACTACCCCAACATCATGGTGGAGTGGTACCCGCATGTGCTGGTGGTGAGCGTGGTCATTCCGCGCGGCCCGGAACAGTGCACCGTCATCACCGAGTTCTACTACCCGGAAGACGTGGTGTATTTCGAGCCGGAATTCGTCGAGGCCGAGCAGGCCGCTTACTTCGAAACCGCCAAGGAAGACGACGAAATCTGCTACCGCATGCACCTGGGGCGTCGTGCCTTGTGGTTGCGTGGCGAGAGCGAGGTGGGGCCGTATCAATACCCCACCGAAGAAGGCATGCAGCACTTCCACGAGTTCTATCGCCGCATGATGGGCGATGCCATGGCTGGCTAAGCCTGGCATTTCAGTGCAGAATGGCAAAGGCGCGGGTTTCCGCGCCTTTTTCTTTGTCTTGATGACAATGTACTGGCAAAAAAACATTCTCCTATTAGGGCTGTGCCTGCTGGCAAGCCCGCTGCTGGCAGCCGGTTTTGTCGACCCGGCCAGCAAGATCAGTTTCACCCTGCCTGCCGGCTGGAAAGTGCGCAGCGTGGTGCAGGAGGGCGTGCGTGTGATCAAGGTGGTGCCACCCAAGGCGGATCAACGTGAGCGCGCGGCCATCGAAGTCACCCTGCAAGAGCGCAAGGCCGCCAAGGCGGATGCACCTGAGCGGTTGCAGCGCCGCTTCCGCCAGGCCGAGGGCGACCGCGAAGCGGCGGTCTATACCCGCTTGAATCCGCATAATGGCCGGCTGGTCACCGAATATCGCGAAGGCCGCTTCGTCTCTGGCCGTTTATGGATCGTGCGGCACAATCTGCAGGTCTTCCTGCCAACGCCGGGCAAGCGGCTGCTGGTGGCGCGTTGTGCCGCCAATGCTTCTGAATTCAAAACCTATCGCCGGCAGCTGGAAACCATCTGTCTGTCGGCCACTTCCTTGCACAAGCCATGATGTTCTGCTGCCCTGTTTACCTTGCTGCCGGAGCGCCTGATGCCGACTGATCTGCTGTCGCGGCTGCGGCGCGGCCAGCTGGGTGCTGGCTGGATGGTGATTGCCGCCGCCTTTTTTGCCTTGATGGGGGTGTTCGTCAAGGCCGGTGCGCAGCACTTCAATTCCATCGAGCTGCTGTTCTGGCGCACCTTGATCGGCACGCTCATTCTGGGCCTGGGCATTCGCCTGCGCGGGTTGTCCTTGTCCACCCCGCATTGGCTGGGGCATATCAAGCGCAGCTTTGTCGGTTATCTGTCGATGTCGGCACTGTTTTATGCGCTGACGCATCTGCCGCTGTCCACGGCGGTTACGCTCAACTACACCTCCTCGCTGTTTTTCTCGCTGATTTGCGTGGTCAAGCTCAAGGACAAGCTGTCGCGCCCCGCCGCACTGGCGCTGGGGCTGGGCTTTCTCGGCATTGTGCTGTTGCTGCGGCCCACTTTCAGTTCCGAGCAGTGGCTGGCTGGCGTAATCGGCTTGCTGTCGGGTGTCAGTGCCGGTTTTGCCGTGTTTCAGGTGCGCGAGCTGGGGCAGATGGGCGAGCCATCCTGGCGGGTGGTGTTCTGGTTCTTTGCCATTGCCAGCCTGTTTGGTGCGGTCTGGCTGGGCTTGGGGCCGGGTTTTTCGCCGATTCGTCCGGATAATGTCGGTGCGCTACTGGGGGTGGGGGTGTGCGGCATGCTGGGGCAACTGGCCATGACGCTGGCGTACAAGGTTGGGCGCAAATATCTGGTGGCCAGTTTTGCCTATCTCACCGTGGTGTTTTCCGCATTGCTGGGCGTGCTGTTGTGGGGCGATGCACTAGGTGCCGATGCCCTGCTGGGGATGGGGCTGATTGTTGTCGCCGGTTTGCTGGCCGCCTTGCGCTGAATTGCAGAAAATATGCCGCCGGCCTTGATGGTTGTCAGCAGAATGTGATCTGACAGGCGCTAGAATACAGACATGGGCTTGATGCGTAGGCATCATGGCCTCAACAATAACAGGCAGGACTCACACTTTAGGAGATGCAGCATGATTTCTATCCGCGAACAGGATTATGGTCTGGATGTGGCGCTGTTCAATGAATTCTCGCTGGCGGATTTCAAGCTGTTCGAGGATGCCTTGGTCAAGCGCGTGGCCGAGCAGGGCAAGCCGGATGTCTTGCTGGATTTGTCCGAATTGGTGGACTTCACTCTGGACATGGCGATGGAAGAGGTGAAGTTTGTCCGTGCCCACGAGCAGGACTTCGGCCGCATCGCACTGGTGGTGAGTGATGTGTGGATCAAGCTGGCGGCGCATATTGCCGGCCTGCTGTCACACAATCATCTGGAGTATTTTGACACGGTGGAAGAGGCGCAGGCCTGGCTGGCGCGACCGGTTGCCGCTTGATTTTGGAGCGAATGGCGGTAGAGTAGCGGTTTTTGTTCAACACGAAAGAATAAAAACCGATGTTGAAGAGCATTGCCAGCCGTCTGGCGACTGAACTCGCCGTACGTGAAAACCAGGTGGCCGCCACGATCGAACTCATCGATGGTGGTGCCACCGTCCCCTTTATTGCCCGTTACCGCAAGGAAGTCACTGGCGGCCTGGATGATACCCAGCTGCGCACGCTGGCTGAGCGTCTGGTCTATCTGCGTGAACTGGACGAGCGGCGCAATACCATTCTTGCCAGCATTCGCGAGCAAGAAAAACTGACGCCGGAATTGACGGCCGCGCTGTATGCCGCCGATAACAAGACCGCGCTGGAAGACCTTTACCTTCCCTATAAGCCCAAGCGCCGTACCAAGGCACAAATCGCCCGCGAGGCCGGCTTGCAGCCATTGGCCGACAGTCTGCTGGCGGATCCCGCGCAGTCGCCGGAAGCGCTGGCGCTCACCTATCTCAATGTCGAGGCCGGCATCGGCGATGCTAAGGCTGCGCTGGATGGTGCCCGCGCCATCCTGATCGAGCAGTTTGCCGAAGACGGCGAGCTGCTGGGTCGTCTGCGCGAAAAGCTGTGGAGCGAGGCCGAGCTGGTTGCCCGCGTGGTGGCAGGCAAGGAGCAGGAGGGCGCCAAGTTCTCCGATTATTTCGATCATCGGGAAGCGCTGCGTGCTACGCCCTCGCATCGTGCACTGGCGCTGCTGCGTGGCCGCAACGAAGGCGTGCTTAGTGTGGCACTCAAATATCAGCCCGACGAAACCCCAATTACCGAGCGCTCCAGCTACGAATTGCTGATTGGCCAGCGCTTTGGTGTGCAGGACAAGGGCCGTGCGGCCGACAAGTGGCTGCTGGATGGAGTGCGGCTGTGCTGGCGCGCCAAGATTTTCCTGTCCTTGGAGCTGGAGCTGATGGGCCGGCTGAAAGACGCCGCTGATGGCGAGGCCATCAAGGTATTCGCCGACAATCTGCACGATCTGCTGCTGGCTGCGCCGGCGGGTCAGCGTGCCACGCTGGGGCTGGATCCTGGTCTGCGTACTGGGGTGAAGGTGGCGGTAGTGGACGGTACCGGCAAAGTGCTGGATACCACCGCCATCTACCCGCACGAACCGCGTCGTGAATGGGATAAATCCATCGCCATTCTGGGCGCGCTGTGCACGCGCCATCACGTCGACCTGATTTCTATTGGCAATGGCACGGCCAGCCGCGAAACCGACAAGCTGGCACAAGACCTGATCAAGGCCTATCCGCAGCTGGGCATGACCAAGATCGTGGTGTCCGAGGCTGGCGCTTCGGTGTATTCCGCCTCCGAACTGGCGGCCAAGGAATTTCCCGACATGGATGTCAGCCTGCGTGGCGCGGTATCCATTGCCCGCCGCCTGCAAGACCCGCTGGCCGAACTGGTGAAGATCGACCCCAAATCCATCGGCGTCGGTCAGTATCAGCATGACGTCAATCAAAGCCAGTTGGCACGCGCGTTGGACGCCGTGGTGGAAGACTGTGTGAATGCCGTTGGTGTCGATGTCAATACGGCCTCGGTGCCGCTGCTGACCCGTATTTCCGGTCTCAACAGCACGCTAGCCAACAATATCGTAGCTTACCGCGACCAGAATGGTGCATTCAAAAATCGCAAACAGTTGTTGAAAGTACCACGGCTGGGTGACAAGACCTTCGAGCAAGCTGCTGGTTTCCTGCGTATACAAGGCGGTGACAATCCGCTGGATGGCTCCTCGGTTCATCCGGAGGCCTACCCGGTGGTAGAGAAGATTGTTGCCAGGCTGGGGCGCGAGGTCAAAACGCTGCTGGGCGATTCCGTCACGCTGAAGGCGGTCAAGGCTACCGACTACACCGACGAGCGTTTTGGCCTGCCGACGGTAATGGACATCTTGAAGGAACTGGACAAGCCGGGTCGTGACCCGCGTCCGGAATTCAAGACCGCAACCTTCCAGGATGGCATCGAAGACATCAAGCACCTGCAGCCGGGTATGGTGTTGGAAGGTGTCGTCACCAATGTCGCCAATTTTGGTGCCTTTGTTGATATCGGTGTGCATCAGGATGGCCTGGTACATATTTCTGCCCTGTCGAGCAAATTCATCGACGACCCGCGCAAGGTGGTCAAGGCCGGTGATGTGGTCAAGGTCAAGGTGCTGGAAGTGGATGTGGCACGCAAGCGCATTGCCCTCACCATGCGACTGAACGACGAGATTGGTACAAGCAGTCGCAGTACGCGGCCGGAAGGTGGGCGTGGTTTCGCAGATCAGCGCAAGCCGCAATCATCCGCTCGCGGGGCGCCGCCGGCTGGTGAATCAGCAATGGCTGCTGCGTTTGCCAAGCTCAAGCAGCGCTGAAACATATATATAGCTAGTTGAGCAAGCAAAGCCCGGCATCAGCCGGGCTTTTTGCTGCCGGTGTCGGTGTGGCGACCCCCTTTTTACGCCAGCCAGCCCCACCCATCACGGCAAGTGCGAACGGGGATGTGCTTATTTTTGTGCGTACGCAGCAAGGCTGTAATAAAACCCCCATTGCATAAGCCTTTTTCCCTCAGTCACTTAGCCCGATGAGAGTCGATGTTTGGCCAGAATCTGCACTTTTCTTCGCACAAAGTGTTGACGAGGATAGGGTGCGGCGGTATAGTTCGCCTCCTCAGCAGACAACGCAGCGACGGAAACGAAACGCAGCGACCTGCACCGCTCTTTAAAAAACAGAATAACCGATAGGTGTGAGTACTTGGCGAAAGCCAAATACTTGCACTGCAAGAAGAAGAAGTACTTGTTTATTTCTTTGATCTTGCGTGCCAGAAAATTTGCTATGAGATTGAACTGAAGAGTTTGATCCTGGCTCAGATTGAACGCTGGCGGCATGCTTTACACATGCAAGTCGAACGGTAACAGGGAGCTTGCTCCGCTGACGAGTGGCGAACGGGTGAGTAATGCGTCGGAACGTGCCGAGTAGTGGGGGATAACTATCCGAAAGGATAGCTAATACCGCATACGCTTTGAGAAGGAAAGCAGGGGATCGTAAGACCTTGCGCTATTCGAGCGGCCGACGTCTGATTAGCTAGTTGGTGAGGTAAGAGCTCACCAAGGCGACGATCAGTAGCGGGTCTGAGAGGATGATCCGCCACACTGGGACTGAGACACGGCCCAGACTCCTACGGGAGGCAGCAGTGGGGAATTTTGGACAATGGGCGCAAGCCTGATCCAGCCATGCCGCGTGTCTGAAGAAGGCCTTCGGGTTGTAAAGGACTTTTGTCAGGGAGGAAATCCCTAAGGTTAATACCCTTGGGGGATGACAGTACCTGAAGAATAAGCACCGGCTAACTACGTGCCAGCAGCCGCGGTAATACGTAGGGTGCAAGCGTTAATCGGAATTACTGGGCGTAAAGCGTGCGCAGGCGGTTGTGTAAGTCTGATGTGAAAGCCCCGGGCTCAACCTGGGAACTGCATTGGAGACTGCACGGCTAGAGTGCGTCAGAGGGGGGTAGAATTCCGCGTGTAGCAGTGAAATGCGTAGAGATGCGGAGGAATACCGATGGCGAAGGCAGCCCCCTGGGATGACACTGACGCTCATGCACGAAAGCGTGGGGAGCAAACAGGATTAGATACCCTGGTAGTCCACGCCCTAAACGATGTCAACTAGCTGTTGGGGGTTTGAATCCTTGGTAGCGTAGCTAACGCGAGAAGTTGACCGCCTGGGGAGTACGGCCGCAAGGTTAAAACTCAAAGGAATTGACGGGGACCCGCACAAGCGGTGGATGATGTGGATTAATTCGATGCAACGCGAAAAACCTTACCTGGTCTTGACATGTACAGAACTTTCCAGAGATGGATAGGTGCCCGAAAGGGAGCTGTAACACAGGTGCTGCATGGCTGTCGTCAGCTCGTGTCGTGAGATGTTGGGTTAAGTCCCGCAACGAGCGCAACCCTTGCCATTAGTTGCTACCATTTAGTTGAGCACTCTAATGGGACTGCCGGTGACAAACCGGAGGAAGGTGGGGATGACGTCAAGTCCTCATGGCCCTTATGACCAGGGCTTCACACGTCATACAATGGTCGGTACAGAGGGTCGCGAAGCCGCGAGGTGGAGCCAATCTCATAAAACCGATCGTAGTCCGGATCGCACTCTGCAACTCGAGTGCGTGAAGTCGGAATCGCTAGTAATCGCGGATCAGCATGCCGCGGTGAATACGTTCCCGGGTCTTGTACACACCGCCCGTCACACCATGGGAGTGAGTTTCACCAGAAGTGGGTAGGCTAACCGTAAGGAGGCCGCTTACCACGGTGGGATTCATGACTGGGGTGAAGTCGTAACAAGGTAGCCGTAGGGGAACCTGCGGCTGGATCACCTCCTTTCTAGAGAAGGCGATCGTCAAGTATTCACAACCTATCGGTTATTCGTGATTTAAGGGTAGTAGCTGGGTTTGTAGCTCAGCTGGTTAGAGCACTGTGTTGATAACGCAGGGGTCGTAGGTTCGAGTCCTACCAGACCCACCAGTTTGGGGGATTAGCTCAGTTGGGAGAGCACCTGCTTTGCAAGCAGGGGGTCGTCGGTTCGATCCCGTCATCCTCCACCATTCTTACAGTGCAAACAAAAGCGCACACAACCTGTCAGGGTTGCGTGAATTTCTGTTTGCGTTGTTTTTACAATGCCCGATCTTTAACAAACTGAAGAAGCCGAATTAATTAGACGGCGAGATGAAATACATGGAGTTAATTCTGCATGTAGGACAAATCGTCATCTTGGGAATTTGATTGTATCTAGTGTCATGTCGCCATATCAAAAGGGGCGGTGTGGCACGTCGCACAAACACATTCTGTCGAATTGGTAATTTAGGTTACTGAAATGATAGGGTCAAGCGACTAAGTGCATCTGGTGGATGCCTTGGCGATCACAGGCGATGAAGGACGTGTAAGCCTGCGAAAAGCGCGGGGGAGCTGGCAATAGAGCTTTGATCCCGCGATGTCCGAATGGGGAAACCCACCTAGCAATAGGTATCCCAGACTGAATACATAGGTCTGTGGAGGCGAACCGAGTGAACTGAAACATCTAAGTAACTCGAGGAAAAGAAATCAACCGAGATTCCGTCAGTAGTGGCGAGCGAACGCGGAATAGCCTGTATGTGATAGAGATTGAGATAGTGGAAGGACCTGGAAATGTCCGCCATAGTGGGTGATAGCCCCGTACACGAAATTTCATTCTTGGTACTAAGCATACGAAAAGTAGGGCGGGACACGCGAAATCCTGTTTGAAGATGGGGGGACCATCCTCCAAGGCTAAATACTCGTGATCGACCGATAGTGAACCAGTACCGTGAGGGAAAGGCGAAAAGAACCCCGGGAGGGGAGTGAAATAGAACCTGAAACCGGATGCATACAAACAGTGGGAGCCTCGTAAGGGGTGACTGCGTACCTTTTGTATAATGGGTCAGCGACTTACGTTCAGTAGCAAGCTTAACCGCATAGGGGAGGCGTAGGGAAACCGAGTCCGAATAGGGCGATTTAGTTGCTGGGCGTAGACCCGAAACCGAGTGATCTATCCATGGCCAGGATGAAGGTGCGGTAACACGCACTGGAGGTCCGAACCCACTAGTGTTGCAAAACTAGGGGATGAGCTGTGGATAGGGGTGAAAGGCTAAACAAACTCGGAGATAGCTGGTTCTCCCCGAAAACTATTTAGGTAGTGCCTCATGTATCACTTCCGGGGGTAAAGCACTGTTATGGCTAGGGGGTCATTGCGATTTACCAAACCATGGCAAACTCTGAATACCGGAAAGTGCGAGCATGGGAGACAGACGGTGGGTGCTAACGTCCATCGTCAAGAGGGAAACAACCCAGACCGCCAGCTAAGGTCCCAAATGATCAGTTAAGTGGTAAACGAAGTGGGAAGGCCCAGACAGCCAGGATGTTGGCTTAGAAGCAGCCATCATTTAAAGAAAGCGTAATAGCTCACTGGTCGAGTCGTCCTGCGCGGAAGATGTAACGGGGCTCAAACTGATAACCGAAGCTGCGGATTTGCACGTAAGTGCAGATGGTAGGGGAGCGTTCTGTAGGTCTGTGAAGGTGTCTCGTAAGGGATGCTGGAGATATCAGAAGTGCGAATGCTGACATGAGTAGCGATAAAGCGGGTGAAAAGCCCGCTCGCCGAAAGCCCAAGGTTTCCTACGCAACGTTCATCGGCGTAGGGTGAGTCGGCCCCTAAGGCGAGGCTGAAAAGCGTAGTCGATGGGAAACGGGTTAAAATTCCCGTACTTTTGTGTAGTGCGATGTGGGGACGGAGAAGGTTAGGTCAGCGGCCTGTTGGAATAGGTCGTTCAAGCTGGTAGGTGGTTAGGGTAGGCAAATCCGCCCTTTCATTCAACACCGAGAAGTGATAACGAGGGTCTACGGACCTGAAGTGACTGATACCACGCTTCCAGGAAAAGCCACTAAGCTTCAGCTACACAAGAACCGTACCGCAAACCGACACAGGTGGGCAGGATGAGAATTCTAAGGCGCTTGAGAGAACTCAGGAGAAGGAACTCGGCAAATTGATACCGTAACTTCGGGAGAAGGTATGCCTCTTTAGGTGAGATCCCTTGCGGATGGAGCTTGGAGAGGTCGCAGAGAATCGGTGGCTGCGACTGTTTATCAAAAACACAGCACTCTGCCAACACGAAAGTGGACGTATAGGGTGTGACGCCTGCCCGGTGCTGGAAGGTTAAGTGATGGGGTGCAAGCTCTTGATCGAAGCCCCAGTAAACGGCGGCCGTAACTATAACGGTCCTAAGGTAGCGAAATTCCTTGTCGGGTAAGTTCCGACCCGCACGAATGGCGTAACGATGGCCACACTGTCTCCTCCTGAGACTCAGCGAAGTTGAAGTGTTTGTGAAGATGCAATCTCCCCGCTGCTAGACGGAAAGACCCCGTGAACCTTTACTGTAGCTTTGCATTGGACTTTGAAGTGGTTTGTGTAGGATAGGTGGGAGGCTTTGAAGCCAGGACGCTAGTTCTGGTGGAGCCAACCTTGAAATACCACCCTGACCCCTTTGAGGTTCTAACCTTGGTCCGTTATCCGGATCGGGGACAGTGCATGGTAGGCAGTTTGACTGGGGCGGTCTCCTCCCAAAGTGTAACGGAGGAGTTCGAAGGTTACCTAGGTACGGTCGGAAATCGTGCTGATAGTGCAATGGCAAAAGGTAGCTTAACTGCGAGACCGACAAGTCGAGCAGGTGCGAAAGCAGGACATAGTGATCCGGTGGTTCTGTATGGAAGGGCCATCGCTCAACGGATAAAAGGTACTCCGGGGATAACAGGCTGATACCGCCCAAGAGTTCACATCGACGGCGGTGTTTGGCACCTCGATGTCGGCTCATCACATCCTGGGGCTGTAGCCGGTCCCAAGGGTATGGCTGTTCGCCATTTAAAGTGGTACGTGAGCTGGGTTCAAAACGTCGTGAGACAGTTTGGTCCCTATCTGCAGTGGGCGTTGGAAGTTTGACGGGGGCTGCTCCTAGTACGAGAGGACCGGAGTGGACGAACCTCTGGTGTACCGGTTGTCACGCCAGTGGCATTGCCGGGTAGCTAAGTTCGGAAGAGATAACCGCTGAAAGCATCTAAGCGGGAAACTCGCCTGAAGATGAGACTTCCCTGAGGGCTTGACCCTCCTGAAGAGTCGTTCGAGACCAGGACGTTGATAGGTCGGGTGTGGAAGCGCTGTGAGGCGTTAAGCTAACCGATACTAATTGCTCGTGAGGCTTGATCCTATCATTTGAGTGGCTTGGGAGACCAAGACCGAATGGATAGTGAGTGTGCGACGCGATCAAAGATCCAAGAGTAAGATATCTAATTAATTCAGTGTTCCAGACGGAGTCTGGGGTACAAAGCTTCTTCGAGTTTGTTGACAGTTTATGTCTGGTGGCCATAGCGAGGTGGTCCCACGCCTTCCCATCCCGAACAGGACCGTGAAACGCCTTAGCGCCGATGATAGTGTGGCATTCGCCATGTGAAAGTAGGACACCGCCAGACTCCCCATACACAAGCCCAGCTCAACAGAGCTGGGCTTTGTGCGTTTGGGCCTGGCCTGAGTGCCCACAAGCCGCCCAAGGGCGGCTTTGTTGCGTCGGGGTGGTCAGAGGTTGCTGCGCAGCAGATTGTCTAGTGTCAGTCCTGCTGTCGATTGCACTGGGTAGTCACTGAATTGCAACTCCAGTCCATTTTCACTGCTGTTGAAACGTGCTGGATAGCCGAGGGGCAGGGTGGTCTTGTCGTGGATGTGACCGAAGGGAATGCCAGTGAAGATGGGCACCTTCAGTTGCTGGCGCAGCTGCGTAATGACAGCATCCAGTGTATAGCTGGCATCATAGGCATCCACGATGCGGCCCATGGAGAAGTCGCCCAGAAAGATGGCGCGCTGCCGTTGCAGAATGCCTGCCAGGTACAGTTGCTGCAGCATGCGCTCCAGCCGGTAGGGTTGCTCGCCTACATCTTCCAGAAACAGCAATCCGCCCCGGATATCTGGCAGGTAGGGGCTGCCGACCAGGCTGCTGAGTACGCTGAGATTGCCTCCCCAGAAAATGCCTTCGCCATGGTCGCTTATGCTTTGCATGGTCTGGCTGCGCACTACCCAGTCCGGGGTGGTGGTGGCCTGGATGAACTGCTGCATGGAGTAAGGGCTGATATTGCGTCCGCCAAAGTCGCTATACAACATGGGGCCGGCAAAGCTGCCCACCCCACCCTTGGCCAGCAAGGCAAGCTGGATGGCGGTGAAATCGCTATAGCCCATGATCTGGGTGCCTGCCTCCTTGAGCATGGGGCACAAGCGGGCATAGTCGATGTGCGGCAGCAGGCGGCAGGCACCGTAGCCGCCGCGGCCAGCCAGCAGCATGCGTGGCATGTCCTGGCGTTGGCTGAGCTGATTCAGGTCTTGCAGGCGTTGTTGATCAGTGCCGGCAAAACGCTGGTATTGGCGGTCGATTGCTTCGCGATTAGTCACATCGAAGCCGGCCTGTTGCAGGCGTTCGACGCCATGTTGGCGCTGGGTGGCGCTCGGCAGGCTGCCGGAGCAGGCTAGCAGGGTGATTTCCCGGTTTTGCAATGGCATGGTCGGATGAGCTGCAGTAGGTGAAGTGGGGCGGCGCACGGGGCTGCTGCAGGCTTGCAGCATGCCGGCGGCGGCAATGCTCAAGCCAGCTTGCAGCAGGGTTCTGCGTGACAGCATGTCAAGTGGGTGCTTGCTGATCAGTGACAAACTATTCCTGATGATGTGGCTGCTCAGCTCTGTTTCTGGCGGATGGCCAGTAAGGCCTGGTTGCGCAGGGTTTTGAGCAGATTGAGTTCGTCGGGACGTAATGGCAGGCTGTGCGCCTGCTTTTTGTCACCATACAAGAAGCCTATTTTCCTCTTTTCCAGCACGAGCGGGAAGATGATGAAAGTTTGTGCCAGATTCAGCTGACGATACCAGTCTGGTATATGGCTGGCTATGGTGGCGTCGCTGGCATCTTCGATGAAGATGTCGACGTTACGTTCCATGGCAATGCAAAAAGCATTGTCCTGTTGGTTGAGATCTACCTGGAACTGTTTGAGTAGTACTGGAATGTCCGAACCAAAGCCGAAGCGTGCCTGCAGCTGGTTTTGCCGTGGGTCTTTGGTGCAGAGCAAAACATGGTCAAAACCCACGGCACGGAACATGATTTCCAGAATCATGCGTAGCAGATCGTTCAACTGGTAATGCCCCAGCAAGGTCATGGTGATGTCCTGGATGCCGGCAGACAGTAGGGATGCAGTAGCCGGAGGGGCAAGGACGTAGCTGGCAGTCAGTGCATTGTCGGGTATCGGTGTGGCTAACGGTGGTGCTTGCGTATCCAGGCGGGCGGTTTTCAGCTGATGAGCCTGACCATGACGCGGCTGTTCACCACTCCATTCGCGCAGATAGTCGTCAAAAGCAGCTTGCGTCTGTTCGATAACGACATTGAGCTGCTGCATGTCCAGCGCGCTGGCCCGTTCGTAGCGGGCAAGTAACTGTCTGGCTGCTGCCTGAGAAAGCGGATTTGCCGTGCTCAGCAGGCAGGTCAGCTCTTGTGCCAGATTGCCCAGCATGCGCAGCCGCGCCGCACTGCTTTGTGGCTGGCGTACCGGGCCGGCCGCATACGGCTCCAGGCTGCTGATCATGCTTTCCGGAAAACTCCACAGGCTGACGGTGCCGGCACCCAGCGCAGCATAGGAAAGACCCAGCGTATGCAGCACCGCCTGTTCCGGCGTACTGCCACTGCTGATTTTTTTGTGGATCAGCCGGTATTCCTCGCGGAAGTAGTACACGCACAGCAGCTCGCCCAGCTGCTGGAACATGCCGCAGATCAGTGCTTCTTCCGCTTCGCGCAGGCCGCTATGGCGAGCCAGGTTGCGTGCCAGCAGGCCACAGAACAATGCCTTGATGGCGACATCGCGTACCTCCTGGGCGTGGCTGCGGTTGTGCATGTGTTCAAACAGCAGCAAGGTCAGGGCGAGGTTGCGAATGGTGTCGAAGCCGAGGATGACGATGGCGCGTGATACCGTGCTGACCGTGCCACCAAACTGACTGAAATTGGCTGAGTTCACCACCTTGAGCAGCTTGTTGGTCAGCGAGAAATCCTTGAGGATGATTTCTGCCAATACTTGCAGTCGCTCGCTGTCGGCATTGCCAATGTGATTGATGGCAGAAACGGCCTGCGACAATGCCGGAAAGTCCGGACTGTGGCGCATGCGTTGCAAGAGTTGCTCCAGTGCCGCGCGATGGTTGCCCTGCGGGCGGATGAAGCTTTGCTGGCGGACCAGCCAGTCCTGCAACTGTGCGAGGATGGCGCGGGTGGGGAGTGGGCTTGCCGTGTGGGTTGTTAGTAATTGCTGGCAAAGCTGCAATAGCTCGCCATCCAGCTGGGGGCGCAGGCTGGCAAGTGGCAGGCTGCTATAGCGGCGGCCACTGTACAGCCAATACAGCAGACGGCCGGCTTGTACCAGGTTCTGTTGCTGTTGCACTTCGTCATGCGGGATGGCGGCATGTTGACCCAGTAGCTGAATCTGTTGCTGGGCGTCGATCAGGATGTGCTCGGCATCGACTATGGGCAGGGCCAGCTGGTTCAATTGCAGCTGCAGCAGGGCTTCCATGATGTCACAGGCTATGCCGGTGACTTCTTTATCGTTGAGCGCGCCGGGAGTGATTTCACTTAGCAGTTTCTGCCCGTCACGCAGGTAGCAGGCATAGTCCTGACCGGCGAGTGTGGTGTGATCCACGGGCAGGGCGAGCAGGCTGTGATGCAGCTTGCCGGCAGAGGGTTCTGCTGTGGCGGGTAGCAGCAGGTAGTCGTGTTCGCCGGCCTTGGCCAGTAATAGTGACGAGCCGTCAGCACAGCTTAGGCTGCGCTCCAGCTGGTAGTCCGCTGTATTGTCGACGCGGTTCATGGTGTTGATCTCCCTGCTTGTCACTATATGGCGAAACAGCCATCACGGCATGACTTAATCAGCATCACGTTATTGCTCTTTGGACTGAATTTGCACTTGGATAGTGCATATTGATATATCCAACTGATTTTGGAGAATGGCAGGCCTTCCGGTAAATTGAGCGACAAGCAAACCATCATGCTGTGCTCACCAGAAGCGCAGGCAGCCCAGGAACAGGCGGGAACCATGAACATCAGTCAACAGAAACTGACTCACCTCAAGCAGTTGGAAGCCGAGTCGATTCACATCATCCGCGAAGTGGCTGCGGAGTTTGAAAACCCGGTCATGCTGTACAGTATTGGCAAAGATTCGGCGGTGATGCTGCATCTGGCGCGCAAGGCTTTTGCCCCTGGCAAGCCGCCATTTCCGCTGATGCATGTGGATACCACCTGGAAATTCCAGGACATGTATGCCCTGCGCGACAAGCAGGCGGCCGAAGGCTGGGAGCTGATCGTACATGTGAATGAAGAGGGCGTGAAAGCCAACGTCAACCCGTTTACCGTGGGCAGTGCCAAGCATACCGACGTGATGAAGACCGAAGGCTTGAAGCAGGCGCTGAACAAATATGGCTTCGATGCCGCCTTTGGCGGTGCGCGTCGTGACGAGGAAAAATCGCGTGCCAAAGAGCGTGTTTACTCTTTCCGCGACAAGAATCACCGCTGGGACCCGAAAAACCAGCGTCCGGAGCTCTGGAATATCTACAACAGCAAGATCGACAAGGGTGAGAGCATCCGCGTGTTCCCGCTGTCGAACTGGACCGAGCTGGATATCTGGCAATACATCTATCTGGAAAACATCGACATCGTGCCGCTGTATTTTGCCGCCGAGCGCGAAGTGGTGAATCTGAACGGCACGCTGGTGATGATAGACGACGAGCGCATCCTGCAATACCTGACCCCCGAGCAAAAAGCCAGCATCAGCAAGAAGCAGGTACGCTTCCGCACGCTGGGCTGTTATCCGCTGACCGGTGCCGTGGAATCCACTGCGGCCACGCTGCCCGAGGTGATCCAGGAAATGCTGCTCACCACCACCAGTGAGCGTCAGGGCCGGCTGATCGATCATGACCAGGCGGGCTCGATGGAGAAGAAGAAGATGGAAGGCTATTTCTAAGCCCGGCTTCATCCTGTCACCATTCTGAAGAATTGATGTCCGGCGCCCTGGCGACGGAATACAGCGGAAAGAACGATCATGTCTCACCAGTCCGAGCTGATTGCCAGCGATATCCTGGAATACCTCAAGCAGCATGAAAACAAGGACATGCTGCGCTTTATCACCTGTGGCAATGTCGATGACGGCAAGTCAACGCTGATTGGCCGCCTGTTGCATGACTCCAAGCTGATCTTTGAAGACCAGTTGGCGGCCATCGAGCGCGATTCGAAAAAGTACAACACCACCGACCAGGAAATCGATCTGGCGCTGCTGGTGGATGGCTTGCAGGCCGAGCGCGAGCAGGGCATTACCATCGATGTGGCCTACCGCTATTTCAGCACCGAAAAGCGCAAGTTCATCATTGCCGACTGCCCCGGCCACGAGCAGTACACCCGCAATATGGCGACCGGCGCATCCACCTGCAATCTGGCCATCATCCTGATTGATGCCCGGCGTGGCGTGCAGACCCAGACCCGCCGCCACAGCTTCATCGTCAGCCTGCTGGGCATCAAGCACGTGATCGTGGCCATCAACAAGATGGATCTGGTCGAGCACAGCGAAGAAACCTACCAGCGCATTCGTGACGAATACCTGTCGTTTTCCGAGCACCTGACCATTCCGGATATCCGCTTTGTGCCGATCTCCGCCCTGCGTGGCGACAATGTGGTGACCCGCAGCGCAAACATGGGCTGGTATCAGGGCGCTACCCTGATGGAGCTGCTGGAGAGCGTACAGGTCAGCCATGATGTGGCGCTGGATGCCTTCCGCCTGCCGGTGCAGTATGTGAATCGCCCGAACCTGGATTTCCGTGGTTTCTGCGGCACGGTGGTCGCCGGTGAAGTGAAACCGGGTGATGAGATCGTGGCCCTGCCTTCCGGCAAGCGCAGCAAGGTAAAGGAAGTGGTCACCTTTGAAGGCAATCAGCCTTCTGCCTTTGTTGGCCAGGCCATTACCCTGACCCTGGAAGATGAAATCGACATCTCGCGCGGTGACATGATCGTGCGTGCTGGCGAGCAGCAGCCCAGTGTGTCCCAGGCATTCGATGCCCACCTGGTATGGATGGCCGAAGCACCGCTGGAGTTGGGCAAGGAATATGGTTTCAAGCTGGCTGGCAAGGTCGTCACTGGCCGGGTAAGCAGCATCCAGCATCGGGTGGATGTGAATTCGCTGCAGCAGTTCAATGCAGCAGAGCTGGCACTGAATGAGATTGCCCTGTGCCGGGTGGAGTTGAATGCACCGGCCGTGTTCGACGCCTATGCCCTGAGCCGTGGCACGGGCAGCTTCGTGATCATCGATCGCTTGTCCAATGCAACAGCGGCTGCCGGCATGATCAGCGCAGCTGCCGAATCCAGTGCGGCCCCGGTAAGCGATGAACTGGCCCGCCTGCGCGCCTTCGAGCTGGAGTTCAACCAGCTGGTACGCAAGCACTTCCCGCACTGGGAAGCGAAGGATATTTCGAAGCTGCTCTAAGTCGCACGCTATTCCTTGCGGAGTCATGCCTTTATCGGGTTTGGCAAGGACTGGCGTCTAACTAGTGCACCGCAAAGCAGCATTAACGCAGCATTTACACGAAAATCAGCCCCCCTATGTGGCCCGTAATATTTTACGAAGCTGCATAGGGGGGTTTCTTTATGGTGGTGGATGGCCCCCAGCCTTGCTCGGGTGAGGCAGATAACAAGACTTGGGCGCAGCGTTCTACTGGAGTCGGGACTAGCTGTAATAGCGCTAGCCAAACCCTGGTCGATTTTTTGTCTGCATGGTACTCAGCCCTGCCCGGTAGCCTGGCGATACTGGCGCGGGGTGAAGCCGGTCAGCGCCTTGAACTGGCGGCTGAAGGCACTGTGGTCGGTGTAGCCGCAGTGCAGGGCGACATCGGTAATCGCCATATCGCTGTGCAACAAGCGGTGGGCGTGTTCCAGCCGTGCCTTGTGAATCATCTGCCGAGGGGTCAGGTGGAACACCTTTTTGCAGTAGCGTTCCAGCTGGGCGGCGGAGACGCCGGCAATGGCAGTCAGCTCTTCCATGCTGACCGGGCGGTTGAAGTGCTGGCGGATGAACTCGTCCACCGCCACCAGCCGCTTGTAGGCCGGGTGGGTCTTGCTGGCTGCTTGCAGGTCCAGCGAAATCCCGATCAGCCCGATGATTTCATTGGCCTGGCTGTATAGCGGCCATTTGTAGGTCAGGCACCAGCCGGGTTCGCGGTTCTTGAACAGGTGCAGTTCCAGTTGGCTTTCCAGTACCAGCCCACCCTCCAGCACTTTCATGTCCTGCGCGGTATAGACCGGCCCCAACTGCGCCGGAAACACCTCGACACTGGTCTTGCCCAGCAGCGGTTGCAGGCTTTTCAGGCCGCAGCGTTCCATCAGTGTCTGGTTGGCCACCAGGTAACGCGCCTGACGGTCCTTGATGAAGATCGCTGCATTCGGGATCAGGTCCAGCACCGGCAGCAGCGGCCCCAGCCCAGCCAGCAGTGCGGCAATGGACGGCGGGCGCATGGTTTCCTGCCAGCGCGCGATGGTTTCCAGCGTATCGCCAGTCATTCTTTCCCCTTTGCCTTGCTTCCCCTCGTCGGAGGGATTTTTATCCCGAAAACGCCAATTGTGCCGATTTCGTCATTGTCGCTGATGATAACCATCAAGAATGTTGGCGGCAATGAAGCCATTCTATGCAGGTGCTGACGAAGACGGATGCGGCACGAAGATGCAATGGAATCAAGGCACTGCAAGGCGTTGTTGCGTGTGGTCCTGCCTGGTGCATCTGCCCGCCATCCGTCATTCACGTTTTTGGAATGGACAGGCCAATGAAACAGATACACATCATCGATTCCCACACCGGGGGCGAACCCACCCGGCTGGTGATGCAAGGATTCCCCGCGCTGACCGGTGGCAGCATGGCCGAGCAGCGCGACGTACTGCGCCAGCAGCACGACCAGTGGCGGCGCGCCTGCCTGCTGGAGCCGCGTGGCAGCGAGGTACTGGTGGGCGCGCTGTATTGCGCCCCCGTGTCGCCGGATACCACTTGCGGGGTGATTTTCTTCAACAACACCGGTTATCTGGGCATGTGCGGCCACGGCACCATCGGCCTGATTGCCTCACTGCATTACCAGGGCCTGATTGCACCGGGCGTGCACAAGATCGATACCCCGGTGGGGCCGGTCAGCGCCACCCTGCATGCGGACGGTGCAGTCACGCTGGGCAATGTGCCGGCCTACCGTTACCGCCAGCAAGTGGCGGTGGAGGTGCCGGGTTACGGTGTATTCCATGGCGATGTCGCCTGGGGCGGTAACTGGTTCTTCCTGGTGGCCGAGCACGGCATGGCGCTGGAAATGGGCAATGTGGAGGCGCTGACCACCTTTACCTGGGCCATGCTCAAGGCGCTGGAAGCGCAAGGCATCACCGGGGCCGACGGCGCGCTGATCGACCACGTTGAGCTGTTCGCCGACGATGCCGAGGCCGACAGCCGCAACTTTGTCATGTGTCCGGGCAAGGCCTACGACCGTTCGCCCTGCGGCACCGGCACCAGCGCCAAGCTGGCTTGTCTGGCTGCCGACGGCAAGCTGGCCGAAGGCGAGTACTGGGTACAGGCCAGCATTACCGGCAGCCAGTTTGTCGGTCATTACCAGCGCGAGGGCGAGCTGATTCGCCCCTTCATTACCGGCCGCGCCTACGTCACCGCCAACAGCACGCTGCTCATCGACGAACAAGACCCTTTCGCGTGGGGCATTTGAGCCCACACGCCGCACTGACATCCCCCACACACACATACATACAAGCTGCAAGGAGCAAAACAATGAGCGACAACATTTTCACCGGTTGCATCCCGGCCCTGATGACCCCGTGTACCGCAGAGCGCAAGCCGGATTTTGACGCGCTGGTAGCCAAGGGCCAGCAACTGATTGCCGCTGGCATGAGCGCCGTGGTGTATTGCGGCTCGATGGGCGACTGGCCGCTGCTGAGCGAAGCCGAGCGCCAGGAGGGCGTGGCGCGGCTGGTGGCTGCCGGCGTGCCCACCATTGTCGGTACCGGTGCGGTGAATACCCGCGAGGCGGTCGCGCATGCAGCCCACGCTGCCCGCGTGGGTGCACACGGCCTGATGGTGATTCCACGCGTACTGTCGCGTGGTGCATCGCCGGCTGCCCAGAAAGCCCATTTCTCCGCCATCCTCGCTGCCGCGCCAAACCTGCCGGCGGTGATCTACAACAGTCCCTATTACGGTTTTGCCACCCGCGCCGACCTGTTCTTCGAACTGCGTCGCAGCTATCCCAACCTGATTGGCTTCAAGGAGTTCGGTGGTGCCGCTGACATGCGCTATGCCGCCGAGCACATCACCTCGCAGGATGATCAGGTCACCCTGATGGTGGGGGTGGACACCCAGGTGGTGCATGGCTTTGTCAATTGCAATGCCACCGGCGCTATCACCGGCATCGGCAATGCGCTGCCGCGCGAAGTGCTGCATCTGGTGGCGCTGAGCAAGGCGGCCGCCAAGGGAGACGCCGTAGCCCGCAGCCAGGCGCGCGAGCTGGAATCTGCGCTGGCGGTGTTGTCCTCCTTCGACGAGGGCTGCGACCTGGTGCTGTATTACAAGTACCTGATGGTCCTCAACGGTGACCAGGAGTACAGCCTGCACTTCAACGAAACCGATGTGCTGAGCGCAGCGCAGCGCCGCTATGCCGAAACCCAGTACGCGCTGTTCCGCGAGTGGTATCGCAACTGGTCGGCCGGCCTGAACGCAGCCTGAGCCTGTCTCCGACTACCCGTGCCATGCCGCTGGCGTGGCCGGGCTTATCCCATTAGCAGCCATCCAAGGTGCAGGAACCCCTATGAATCTGACAGGCAAGATGCTGATTGGCGGGCAGGCCGTTGCCGGCCAGCGCGAAGGCAGCCGGGCAATTGACCCAGCCACTGGGCTGGCGCTGGCGCCCGCTTATGCCGGTGCAGACCTGAGCCAGGTCGAACAGGCTTGTACGCTGGCCTGGGCTGCCTTTGCTGCCTATCGGGAAACCACGCCGGAGCTACGTGCCCGTTTTCTGGAAAGCATTGCCGAGGAAATCGAAGCCTTGGGCGATGAGCTGATCGAACGTGCCATGCTCGAAACCGGCCTGCCACGCGCCCGCCTGCAGGGGGAACGCGGCCGCACGTGTGGTCAGCTGCGGATTTTTGCCCGCACCGTGCGTGCCGGCGAATGGCTGGATGTACGGATCGATAGCGCCCAGCCGCAACGTCAGCCGCTAGCGCGTGCCGACCTGCGCCAGCGCCACATTCCGCTGGGCCCGGTGGCGGTGTTCGGGGCCAGCAATTTCCCGCTGGCCTTCTCGGTGGCGGGGGGAGATACCGCTTCGGCACTGGCGGCTGGTTGTCCGGTCATCGTCAAGGCGCACAGCGCCCATCCCGGTAGCAGCGAGCTGGCCGGTCAAGCCATTGGCCGGGCGCTGGCCAAGTGCGGTCTGCCTGCCGGGGTGTTCGCGCTGCTGTTTGGCAGTGGTCGCGAGGTGGGCAATGCCCTGGTGACCGATCCGCGTATCAAGGCGGTGGGCTTTACCGGTTCGCGCAGTGGAGGTCTGGCGCTGTGCCAGGCGGCGCAGAATCGCCCGGAGCCGATTCCGGTCTATGCCGAAATGAGCTCCACCAACCCGGTATTCCTGCTGCCCGCTGCCTTGCAGGCGCGCAGCGATGTGCTGGCGCAGGGCTTTGTCGGCTCGCTGACGCAGGGGGCAGGGCAGTTCTGTACCAACCCCGGCCTACTGATTGCCGTACAGGGGCCGGCGCTGGAGCGTTTTGTCGCCACGGCGGCCGATCTGCTGCAACAAAGCGCGGCGCAAACCATGCTCACGCCTGGCATCTGGGCCGCCTATCAGGCCGGAGCGGACAGCTTGTCCGCCCATGCCGCGACAGCCGCCTGCGGCCAGCCCGCCAGCGGGCCAAACCAGTGCCAGGCACGCCTGCTACGGGTGAGGGCTGCCGAGTATCTGGCCAATCCGGCCTTGCAGGTCGAGGTGTTCGGTGCCGCTGCGCTGCTGGTGGCTTGCCGCGATGAACAGGAAATGCATCAGTTGGCCAATGCGCTGGAAGGCCAGCTTACCGCCACACTGCAACTGGACGATGGCGATGTCGCGCTGGCGCGCACCCTGCTGCCCGTGCTGGAAGGCAGGGCGGGCCGCATTCTGGTGAATGGCTGGCCCACCGGGGTGGAAGTGTGCGATGCCATGGTGCATGGCGGGCCGTTTCCGGCCACCTCCGACACGCGCAGCACTTCGGTGGGTACGGCGGCCATCTACCGTTTCCTGCGGCCGGTGTGCTATCAGGACGTGCCGGATGTACTGCTGCCCGCTGCCCTGCAGCATGGCAATCCGCTGGCGCTGCGCCGGCTGGTCGATGGCATGCGGGAGGCCTGAGTCATGGCGCAAACCCTTGCTCCGGGAAGCGATGTCATCGTGGTGGGTGCTGGTGTGGTCGGCATCGCCATTGCCCTGCAATTACAACTGGCCGGCTTTGGCGTGACGCTGCTGGACCGTGGCGAACCGGCCATGGAAACCAGTTATGGCAATGCCGGTGCCTTTGCCATCAGCGATGTGATTCCGTTGGCCGAACCGGGCGTCTTGCGCAAGGTGCCGGGCTGGATGCTGGACCCGCTGGGGCCACTGGCCTTGCGCTGGCGCTATCTGCCCAGCCTGATGCCGTGGTTGCTGCGCTTTCTGGCGGCCAGCCGGCCCGGCCGGGTCGCCGCGCTTACCCGCGATCTGTCCGCCTTGCTGGGCCGGGTGAATGCGGACTATGCCGTGCTGATCGGAAAGGCCGGGCTGGAGCACATGTGGCAGCGCCACGGCAATCTGACGCTTTACCGCAATCAGCAGGAATTCGACGCGGCCCTGCCAGCCTGGGAGGAAAAGCGTCGCCACGGTGTGCAGTGGCAGGCGCTGTCGGGCAGTGCGCTGGCCAAGCGCGAGCCCTTGCTGGCCGAGGAATGGCAATGCGCAGTGCGGGTGCCGGGCTGGTCGCATGTGGACGATCCCTACTTGTTCAGCCGTGGCCTGTTCGATGCCTTCGTCCACGCCGGTGGGCGCTTTGTGCAGGACGAGGTGCTGCGCACCCTGGGTGACACGCACGGTGTGCACGGTGTGGAGACTGCCGGTAATGGCCAGTTGTCTGCGGCGGTTGTGGTGATTGCCTGCGGCGTGTGGAGCGACCGTTTTACCCGTCAGCACCAATACCGCGTGCCGCTGGAAAGCGAGCGCGGCTATCACGTCAATCTGCCGCATGCCGGGGTGAAACTGCATCACTTCATCCAGTGTGCCAGCGAGAGCTTTGTCATCCTGCCCATGGCTGATGGCGGCCTGCGGCTGGCGGGCACGGTGGAGCTGGCGCACCGCGATGCCCCGGCGGACTGGCGGCGCGCGCACATCCTATTGGACAAGGCCCGGCGCATTGTCGGCGACTTTTCTACCGAAGGCATGACGGTGTGGATGGGCAATCGCCCCTCGCTGCCGGATACCCTGCCCATCATCGGCCCGGCACCCGCTCAGGCCGGGCTGTGGTTTGCCACTGGTCATGGCCATCTGGGCCTCACTCTGGCGGCCACTACCGCCGTGCTGTTATGCGACATGTTGCAAGGGCACAGCCCGGCACTGGATATGCAGCCCTACCGGATGTCTCGTTTTTGATCCTGTCACGCACCGGCGCAGACCGGTCATGACGGGGGAGCAGTAGAGGGGAGGGCCGGCTGGCTTTCCTTGACAAGAGCAACCGGCAAAACCGCCGCCTCCTGTCTTGCATCGCCAGTGCTGTTGGCTGGGGTGATGCAACGGGTGTGTCGGCTTGTGCTGGTCAATCAAAAAGCAGCATCAAAGGAGAAGTGACATGGTTCGGAACAAACTGTTTGCAGAAATGAACTGGGTGGTGGCGCTGGGCGGCATGATGGTGCCCTTTGTCATGGCTGCCGCCCATGCTGACACGGTGGTGAAAATCGGCTTTTCTTCGCCGCTGTCCGGTCCGCAGGCCCATTACGGCAAGGACAATGAAAATGCCACCAAAATGGCGATTGACGACATCAACGCCAAAGCTCTGCTGGTGGGCGGGCAGAAAATCAAGTTCGAGCTGGTGTCCGAAGACGACCAGGCCGACCCGCGTGTCGGCACCCAGGCCGCGCAGCGGCTGGTTGATGCCGGGGTCAAAGCCGTGATCGGCCACTTCAACTCCGGGGTGTCGATTCCGGCTTCGCGCATTTATTCGGAGGCGGGCATTCCGCAGCTGTCGGTGTCCACCAACCCGGCCTATACCCAGCAAGGCTACAAGACCACCTTCCGCCTGGTGGGCAGCGACAGCCAGATTGGCGGCTCGCTGGGCCAGTTCGCCGTCAAAACGCTGAAGGCCAAGAGCATTGTGGCGATTGACGACCGCACGGCCTACGGCCAGGGCATTGCCGATGAGTTCGTCAAGGCGGTGACCGCCAATGGCGGCAAAGTGCTGCGCCGCGAATTCACCTCGGACAAGGCTACCGATTTTACCTCCATCCTCACTGCGGTGAAGGCGGTCAATCCGGAAGTCATCTTCTATGGCGGGGCCGATGCCCAGGCCGCGCCGATGGCCAAGCAGCTCAAGCGCCTGGGGCTGAAAGCCAAGCTGATGGGGGGTGACATGATGAACACGCCCACCTTTATCCAGCTGGCAGGTGCGGACGCTGTCGGGCATTACTCGGCCGTGGCGGGTGGCATTCTGTCCGCCCGTCCGGCTGGCAAGGAGTTTGAACGCCGCTACAAGGAGCGTTTCCATCAGGACGTGGTCTTGCTGGGGCCGCAGTTTTACGACGGTGTGATGCTGGTGGCCGAGGCCATGAAGCAGGCTGGCTCGGTGGAACCGGCCAAATACCTGCCCAAGCTGGCAGCCATTCGCTACAGCGGCGTGACGGCAGATTTTGCCTTTGCCCCCAATGGCAATCTGCTCAAGGCACCGGTCACCCTGTCGGTGGTCAAGAACAATGCCTGGGCAGTGCAGGCCGTGGTGCGCTAGGCGTCGCAGCTTCTTCTGTTTTCCCCGCAGTTCTCATCAGTCTCATGCTTGGGCTGGCTGCCATCTGGCAGGCCAGCCGTTTTTTATGGACAGAGAGGCAGCAAAAAGGCCATCCCGTGGGATGGCCTTACCGAGGCTGGTGCTGGTTTACAGATCGCCGCCGGTTTCCAGAATGAAGCTGGCCTTGGCGTCCTGGCCCAGTTGCTGCACCAGATAAGGCAGCACTTCTTTCAAGGTTTCCGGCAGGGTCCACGGCGGATTCAGCAGGAACATGCCGCTACCGTACATGCCAAAGCCGTCGGCAGATGGCGCTTGTACGTGCAGCTCGGCGCGCAGCCAGCTCTTGGCCGGCAGCTTTTTCAGCTCTTTGGGCAGTTCTTTCATCTCGGCGCGCTGCAGGCAGGGGTACCACACGGCGTAGATGCCGGTGGCAAAACGCTTCAGGCCTTCCTTGAGCGCCGTCACCACGTGCTGGTAGTCACGCTTGTCTTCGTAGGGCGGGTCAATCAGCACCAGGCCCCGGCGCGGTGGCGGCGGCAGGATGGCCTTGATGCCTTCAAAGCCATTGGCCTGTTGCAGCTGGGTACGGCGCGGATGGCCGCCGAAGTTCTGTTCCAGCAACTGGAAATCCGTAGGGTGCAGCTCGAATAGGCGCAGCTTGTCGCTTTGCGGCATCACCGCAGCGGCACACCAGGGGGAGCCGGGGTAGAAACGCAGTTCGCCATCCGGGTTCATCTCGCGTACCACGTCCACATAGGCGGCTACGGCGGGCGGCAGGTCGCTACGGTCCCACAGGCGGGCAATGCCGCTCAGGTATTCGGCATTCTTGGCGGCATAGCCTTCGTGCAGGGCATAGCCACCGGCTCCGGCGTGGGTATCGATATACCAGTAGGGCTTGTCTTTCTGGCCCAGGTAATCCAGGACGGCAATTTCAATCAGGTGCTTGAGCACGTCGGCGTGGTTGCCGGCGTGAAAGGCGTGGCGATAACTCAGCATGCATCAGCTTTCTAAGACAATGGCGGCATTGTAGCGGATTTGGGATCGCTTCAGACGGCGGGCAGCCAGTTGGCGGGGATGGCCTGCTCCCAGCCCAGCGCGCGCACCACGCTGGCAAAATCATCAGCCAGAGGGCAGGTCAACTGGATGGCTGCACCAGTCGCCGGGTGGGTGATCTGCATCTCCATGCAGGCCAGCAGCATGCGCTGGCTGCCAAAGTGCTCGGCAAACATGCGGTTGTGCACGCCTTTGCCATGGGTAGCGTCACCAATGATGGGGTGGGCGATATGCTTCATGTGGCGGCGCAACTGGTGGCGGCGGCCGGTGAGTGGCGACAGCTCCACCAGGGCGTAACGGCTGCTGGGGTAGCGGTCCACGGCAATCGGCAGCTCCACCGTGGCTATGCGGCGGTAGTCGGTTTGTGCTTCTTGCGGGCCTTGTTCCACCTTTTCGCCCAGCCAGGCCAGGTCATCCACCCGCCGGCTGAGGGCATGGTCGATATGGCCGGCCTCGGCCGGATGGCCACGCACCACGGCCAGGTAGCGCTTGCTCACTTCCTGGCGTTCGAATTGCCAGCTCATTTCACGGCTGCTGTCTTTGTCCAGGGCAAACAGCAGTACGCCGGAGGTGCCCTTGTCCAGCCGGTGTACCGGGTAGACGCGCTGGCCAATCTGGTCACGCAATAGCTGGATGGCAAAGCGGGTTTCGTGACGATCCAGCTCGGAGCGGTGCACCAGCAGGTTGGACGGCTTGTGGATGGCGATCAGCTGCTGGTCGCGGTAGAGAATGGGTAGCATGGCGGTGTTGATGAGGCGAAGGCCGCGATTGTAGGACTTTGCCGTCGGCTTGGATATGTGCAAGGCGCTGCCGTGGCCGAATTGCGACAGCTGGGCGGGTAGATTTTTCCTGCATTTGCCATTGACAGCGACTTCTTGCGCTTGCTGCAGGAAAACGTCATATTTTGTGATCCGGTCATGCATGTAGGCATAAATTTGCTGCGTGCTGCGGTTTTTTAGCGCCGGATCATTGCGATTGCTGCCCCCCAATTACCAGCTTTGCGACAAGGTATTTCAAAGTGGAGAGGAAATTGTTTACAGTCAATTTCCCGGTCATTACAATTCGCCGCGCCCACCATGATGAAACTCTGCGTTGCAGCCTGGCGCACTGACATTCGGTGGCGCACCTGCAGGCCCGTGGCCTGACAGAGAGCCAATCCGGAAGTAGGGGCTTCCCGATGTTGCATGAACAGGCTAGCGTCCGCTCGTGCATGTTGACCAACAAAACCAAGAGTTCCAGATATGACCATCCAACTGAAACGAGCAAGCGTTGCCGTAGCCCTGTCCATGCTGGCCGGCGTCACCTTTGCCAAAGACTTCACCCCGGCTGTGATCTACGATCAGGCCGGCAAGTTTGACAAGAGCTTCAACGAAGCGGCGTTCAATGGCGCAGAGCGTTTCAAGAAGGAATTCAAGATCAGCTATCGTGAGGGCACCATTGCCTCCGAAGCACAAAAGGAACAGCTGCTGCGCAATCTGGCGCGCAAGGATGCCGACCTGATCGTTTCCGTCGGCTTCTCCTTTACCCAGGCGGTGGAAACCGTGGCCAAGGAATTTCCCAAGGTGAAATTCACCATCATCGATTCCGTGGCCAAGGGTCCGAACGTACAGAGCATCGTGTTCAAGGAACAGGAAGGCTCCTTCCTGGTGGGCATGGCCGCTGCCATGGCATCCAAGTCCGGCAAGGTAGGTTATATCGGTGGCATGGATGTGCCGCTGATCCGCGCCTTTGGCTGTGGCTATGTACAGGGTGCCAAGTATGCCAACAAGAAGGCTGAAGTCATCCAGAACATGACCGGCACCACGCCGCAGGCCTTCAACGACCCGGCACGCGGTACCGAGCTGGCCAAGAGCCAGTTTGATCGCGGCGTCGACGTGGTATTCGCTGCTGCCGGTGGCACCGGCCTGGGCGTGCTGCAGGCCGCCAAGACCGCCAATAAACTGTCCATCGGCGTCGACAGCAACCAGAACCACCTCTACCCCGGCTATGTGCTGACCTCCATGGTCAAGCGCGTGGACAATGCCGTGTACGATACTTTCAAGTCCGCCCGCGACGGCAGCTGGAAGCCGGAAGTCAAAGTCATGGGCCTCAAGGAAGGCGGCGTGGACTGGGCGCTGGACAGCAATAACCGCAAGCTGATTTCCGCCGACATGGAAAAGAAAATCGGCGCCGCCAAGAAGGACATCATCAGTGGCAAGCTCAGCGTGGTCGACTACCGCGCCAGCAACAGCTGCCCGGTGAAGTAAGTCTTTAGATCATCTTTTCCCGGCTGCGGCCCGGGAGGACTGCAGGCACGATGGCTCTGGCTATCGTGCCTGTTTGATTCTGGCGAGGCCGCCGACCGGATTTATGGAAAATCGGGAAAATACCGGCATGACTGATTTCGCCATCGAGCTGAACGGCATCTGCAAGCGCTTCGGCACAGTGCAGGCCAATCGCGATGTATCAATGAACATCGCCAAGGGCTCCATACACGGCATCATCGGCGAGAACGGCGCGGGTAAATCCACCCTGATGAGCATTCTGTACGGCTATTACCAGGCCGACAGCGGCAGCATCGCGGTGGATGGCAAGACCGTGCGCATCCGCAACAGCCAGGAAGCCATCCGGCTGGGCATCGGTATGGTCCATCAGCATTTCATGCTGGTGGACAACTTCACCGTGCTGGAAAACATCGTGCTGGGTGCCGAAGGCGGCCTGCTGCTCAAAGAGGGCATGGCCAAGGCGCGCGAACACCTGCAGGCGCTGAACCGCGACTACTCGCTGGAGGTTGATCCGGACGCCATCGTTGGCGAGCTGGGTGTTGGCCTGCAGCAACGGGTGGAAATTCTCAAGGCGCTGTACCGCGGGGCCGACGTACTGATTCTGGACGAGCCCACGGCCGTGCTGACACCGCAGGAGGCCGATCACCTGTTCTGCATCCTGCGTGCGCTGCGCGAGCAGGGCAAGACGGTCATCCTGATCACCCACAAGCTGCGCGAGGTGATGGACATTACCGATGCCGTCAGCGTGATGCGTGCCGGTACGGTGGTGGGCAATGTGCGCACGGCGGATGTCGACAAGGAAAAACTGGCCGACCTGATGGTGGGGCGCAAAGTCACGCTGAAAGTGGACAAGGCCGAGCGCGAACCGGGGGCGGCCGTGCTGGACGTGCGCCAGCTGTGCCTGACCGATGAGCGTGGCGTCAAGCTACTGGATGGCTTGAATTTTCAGGTGCGCGCCGGCGAGATCGTCGGCATTGCCGGGGTGTCTGGCAATGGTCAGTCCGAGCTGCTGGAAGTGCTGGCGGGCATGCTGGAGCCGACTTCCGGTGAAATCCGCTATCAGGGTGCGGATCTGCTGCAGGAAAAATCCACACAGCCGCGGGCCGCTCTGTATCGCAAAAAGGGCATTGCCCATGTGCCGGAAGACCGTTCGCGTGAAGGCCTGGTGAAGTCCTTTGCCATGTTCGAGAACGCCATTCTCGGCTATCACGACGACAAGCGCATCAGCAAGGGCGGGCTGTTTTCACGCCAGGCACTGCTGGCGCGCACGCGTGATTTCATCCGCCAGTTCGATATCCGTCCGGACAACGCCCAGCTGCGTGTGGGTTTGCTGTCGGGTGGCAATCAGCAAAAAGTGGTGCTGGCGCGCGAGATTCACGCCAACCCGGACTTGCTGTTGATCGGCCAGCCGACGCGTGGCGTGGACATCGGCGCCATCGAGTTCATTCACAAACGGTTGGTGGAGCTGCGCGATGCCGGCAAGGCCATCTTGCTGGTGTCGGTGGAGCTGGAGGAAATTCTGGCCTTGTCCGACCGCATTCTGGTGATGGCCGGCGGGCAGATTAGCGGCGAAGTGGCGGCCAGGGATGCCGACACCATTTCGCTGGGTTTGTTGATGGGGGGGCACAAACATTGAAATTCGGACAACCGTCCACATTGCCGCGCTGGGCTCAGCTGACTGTGCTGCCGGCATTGAATCTGCTGGCCGCCTTGCTGGTGACTGGCTTCGTGACCTGGATGATAGGCGAAGATCCGTGGGAATGCCTGCAATTGCTGGTAAGCGGTGCCTTCGGCAGTGGTGAAGGCATCGGCTATACGCTGTTCTACACCACCGGTTTCATTTTTACCGGGTTGGCGGTGGCCACTGCTTTTCATGCCGGGCTGTTCAATATCGGTGGCGAAGGGCAGGCCTATCTGGCTGGCCTGGGGGTGACGCTGGTGGTGCTGGCTTTTGATCACACCCTGCCGCCCTTGGTGCTGGTGCCGCTGTGCATCCTGGCCGCCATGGGCTTTGGTGCGGCCTGGGCCTTTATTCCAGGCTGGCTGCAGGCGCGGCGTGGCAGCCATATTGTGGTCACCACCATCATGTTCAACTTCATCGCCTATTCGCTGATGTTGTATCTGATCGGTCATCACCTGATCGAAGCCGGTTCGCAAAACCCTACCACCCGCGAGTTTGGCCAGGCCGCGTGGATTCCGGCCATTCATCAGGTGGCTGCCGGCATGGGCATCAGCCTGCCCAGCACGCCGCTGAACCTGACCTTTGTCATGGCGCTGCTGGCCTGCGGCCTGTTTTACCTGCTGGTGTGGCATAGCCGCTGGGGCTTCCAGTTGCGTACGGTGGGCGTGAACGAGAGTGCAGCACGCTATGCCGGCATCAGCGTCAGCAAGACCATCATTCTGGCCATGTGTGTGTCCGGCGCCTTGTCCGGCTTCGCCGCTGTCAACGAGCTGCTGGGTTCCACCCACCGCATGAATGTGTCCTTTACCAATGGTGTCGGCTTTGTCGGCATTGCCGTGGCGCTGATGGGGCGCAACCATCCGGTGGGCATCATCCTGTCGGCCCTGCTGTTTGGCGGCCTGACGCAGGGCGGGCTGGAGCTGTCGTTTGAAAAACCGGTGATTACCCGCGAAATGATCATCTTCATCCAGGGCCTGATCATCCTGTTCTGCGGCGCGCTGGAAAACCTGTTCGAGCCGTTTATCGCAGGCCTGTTCAAGCGCAAGGAGGACAAATAATGGAACAGTTGTTCAGCTTGCTGGACTCAACCATCCGGGTGGCTACGCCGCTGGTACTGGCGGCGCTGGCCGGCATGTTCTCCGAGCGCTCCGGCGTGGTGGATATCGGCCTGGAAGGCAAGATGCTGGTGGCGGCTTTCGCCGCTGCCGCCGCCGCCTTTGTTACCCATTCGCCCTGGCTGGGTCTGCTGGCCGGCATCATGGCTTCGGTCAGCCTGGCCATGGTGCATGCCTTTGTCTCGGTCACCTATAACGGTAATCAGCTGATCTCCGGCATGGCCATCAACACCATTGCCTCTGGTATTACGCCGGTACTGGGGCTGGCCTGGTTTCAGCAGGGCGGCAATACCCCGCAGTTGGATGATGACTCACGCTTCCACGACATCAGCCTGCCGTTTGCCGATGCCCTGTCGAATGTGCCGGTCATCGGCCATCTCTATAGCAAGCTGCTGTCCGGGCACAGCATTCTGGTCTATCTCACCGTACTGATCATCCCTGTGGTGAGCTGGGTGGTGTATCGCAGCCGCTTTGGCCTGCGTCTGCGTGCGGTTGGCGAGAACCCGCATGCGGCCGATACCGCTGGGGTGTCGGTGGCTCGGGTGCGTTATATCGCCTTGTTCTGGGGTGGCGTGCTGTGTGGGGTAGCCGGTACTTTCCTGTCGGTATACCAGACCGGTAGCTTCATCAAGGAAATGACCGCCGGCAAGGGCTTTCTGGCACTGGCGGCACTGATTTTCGGCAAATGGCGTCCGCTGCCGGCAGTGTTGGGCTGTCTGTTGTTTGCCTTTGCCGATGCCCTGCAAATCCGGCTGGAAGGGGTGGATCTGCCCATTGTCGGCCAGATTCCCTCGCAGGCCATCCAGGTCATTCCTTATGTGCTGACGGTATTGCTGCTGGCTGGCTTTGTCGGTCGTGCCGTGGCACCGAAGGCCATTGGCGTGCCGTTTGTAAAGTCACGCTAGGCAGTGAAATCGGCCCATCAAGTGGGCTGCAGAAAAAACCGGCTCTGGCCGGTTTTTTTACGTCTCATGCTGTGGGGGTACTGTCGACGGGTCGAATTGTGTGCTGAATTGCACTACAACAAGGGGTGTGCACCAGCCGGCCTGGGCGCTGATGGGCAAATGACAATAAACAAGGCTGCAGCAGTCAGCCGAATCCGGGGGAATGGTATGTGGCTGGCCGTGCTGACACTGGTCCTGGTGGGATGTACTGTCGCCGCACTGGCCGGCCTGCTGGGTGGTGCGCTGCGCCAGCATGATCCCGATGCCTTGGTCGGGCAGGGCATGCCGCCGGGTGACAGTGTGCTCGGCAAGGTGGCCGCCACCCGCAAAGCGCGTGATGACTCCTGGAGCCGCCGCCCCTGGCCTTACATCCGTGACCGGCTGACCTTTCCACCGCTGGATATCCCGGCGGTCATCCTGCATAGCACCATCACCCCCGGCAAGTGCTACCGCGTCGATCCCGCCACGCTGACCTGTACTTGCAGCTATTTCCTGCTGCGTGGATCAAGCGCGGCCATCGGTAGCAAGGAAAGACTTTGTCGCCATCTGCGCAAGGTGTACGCCGAGCGCGGCACACTGCCGGCCGTGGTCAATATGGTGCTGCTGGATGATGTTCATTTTTGCGAGACCGACCAGTTATGGTCGGGCGAGGTGGAGGGGGTGCCGGTGGCCATCGCCTGGCGCGAAGGCGACCCGTGGGTCACCATCTACACCCGCAGTAATGCACTCAATCAGTCGCCGGAATTCCAGCGCTACAACTTTCACCTTGATCATGCCAGCTGGTCAGATAGCCGCGCCCCCAAGTACAACGCAACTGCTATCCGCCAGATGCTGGCCGACTGGTTTGGCGACCGCAAACTGATGGCCTGAGCTGTGCTCAGCGCTTTCTCAGTGCTACCCGCATCGCTGCCCGTCGATTGGCCGGTAATTTGTCGACGTAGTTGATGGCCGTTTGGTCGTATTTGTCGGTTTCATCCAGCGATGCGCCATGCGCAACAAGAGAGGCGACGATGGCCGGTGAGGACTCAAGCACCGCAATCATCAGTACGGTGATCCCGCTTGTGCGTGTATATGCATTGACGTCTGCACCCTTGGTGATCAGATCCTCGACGATGCCAATATCCTTGGACTGTACCGCGTAAAACAATGGTGTGCGGCCATCGTAGCCATCGACATTGGCATCCGCACCGGCCTGCAGCAGCACTTGTACCGCAGCGCGATTATGGCCTTCTATCGCATAAACCAATGCCGGCCTGGAAATATCGTCCAGCGATTGGTCAAGCTCACAGTGATGGTTCTTGATGTAGCTAACCACAGCGGATGCGTCGGCATGGCGCAGCAGTTGTTGCCAGTCTTCTTTGTTGCACGCTGCAATGGTTTGTTGTGTGAGCAGCAGCATGCCAATGCTAAGCAGGCATCTATTCGAATAGTTTTTTACGTACGGCATCTAAAGTGTCACCATCAAGTCCGCCAAGCGTAGTTCTGTTTCCTGGTCATTCAGTTTGTAAGTGAAATGTCAGTAGCTCAGTCCACGCCTGTTTACTGCACCTTGTACACATTGGATGACAGTTGCAGCGTGGCATCAAAAGTGACTGGGGGGCGGTGCGGGTGGACTTTCAATACGGCATCTACCCGAAAGCGCAGGTGCCTTTCCATTTCGCGTGGCGCATCCAGATTGACGCGCACCCTTGAAAGCCGGGGCTCGTGCGTTTCAATGGCGCGTCGCAATTGCTCGCGCAGCAGCTCCCGGTCATCCGGGTTCAACAGGCTGATGCCGCTAAGATCCGGAATCCCAAAACGCAGCATGCTGTTGCTGGCCAGCGGGTAGGCGTCGAACAAGTCGTCCAGCGGCATGGTGCGGGTGTTGAGCAGGGCTTCAAGATCGCGCGCCAGTGAGCGCTTGAATTGGGCGAGCTCGTAGAGCATGGCTTCGGGCTGGCGCGATCTGTCCGGTTCGTCATCCAGCAGGCGGTCGAGTACGGACGGCTGGATCAGGGCGTGGCGACTAAGAGTGCTCATGTCAGCTGGCAAACAGTTTGCCCAGCTGCTTGGCCAGCAACCAGCGATAGGTCATGAAGATGCCGCTGCCCGCAATCGCCAGCAAGGCGAAGTACAGCCACAAGGGGAGCTCGTGCCGGACAAAGGCCTGAAAACGCTGCGGCAGTTGGGCATTAGGAGAGAATTCTGCTTTCCCGCCACGTACTTGCTGAATTTCCTGCGCCAGTTTGTGGGTCAGGTAGCCCAGCTTTTCTTCGCCCTCCAGCAGATATTTGCCTTGAAAGCCCAGCAGCAGGCAGCTGTAGAACACTTCTAATGGCTCGATCTGCTGCGCCGGCTCCAGTCGTAATTGTTCCAGTCTGCTGAAAAAACCCTCACCCGCCAGATGTTCGCCAAACAGACGCAACTGCAAGGGCATGCGTTCCCATTCGTCGCGCAAGGGAAAGTCCGATGACAGAATGATTTCATCCATCAGTGCGCAAAAAGCGTATTTGGAGTAGTTGACCGCATTCATATCCTTGTTGAAATTGCGCGCGGTTTTCTCGTATTGCGCCAGGAACTGGTCCACGCGGCGATTGAACTCCACTGCACTGCCGGGAGCATTGCCGTCTTTCAGCAAAAACAGCAGGTAAATGCCGTCTTCCAGCATCTCGCGCAGGCTGGGCGCCGCAGAGGGGGTAACGGCCAGTGGGCGTTCTTGGTTGGGGAGGGCGGTAGTTTGGTTCATGGCCTTATCAACGGAAAACGGCAATCAGCTCTAGTGACAGATTGGCGAGGGTTTGCGGGAGGTAGATGCAGATGCTGCGTGATTGCAGCATGCGGCCAAAAATATCCCCGTGCGGTTCGAGTGCGAAGTAATGGTTGCCAACACGCACCGGCACGGCAGAGGGCGTTTGCGCAGCATGGCTGAGTGCTACGCCACGCAGCGCCGAGTTAAGGATTTTTTCCACATCATCCGGGGCGCCAATCTTGAGTTTGAGCGGCACGCTGTCGATTACCTGGCTGGCTGGCATCTCGCTTTGTACTGACAGGTAGAAATCGACGTTATCCAGTAAGCGGTCGCTTTCCAGTCGGCCAATAAAGAAGGATGGCTTGGGTGAATGCAAGGGAATGATGGTGTAGCGCGCCGAGATGACAGTTTCCAGTAGTTCGCGGATTTGCTGGTCCAGCACCGGCAGTACCAGATGCAGTTGGTCATGCCGGTAGGCGGGAATGTCCGACAAGGTATACAGGGTGGCGAAGGTCTGCAGCTCGCCGCAGAACTCCGCGAGTGCCATATAAAGCTCCTCCGGGTGTAACGGGCTGCTTTGTGACAGATGGCGCAGTCGGGCGAAGTTGCGATTTACCGTATGCAATAGCCAGAAAGAGCTGATGTCAGTTGAACCGTATTCAACAACACTCTTTGATCTTTCTCGGTGGCTATTGCTTAAGGACTGGTTCTTCACTAGCAAAATGTCCAATAGCCGGCGCAACAACTGCTGAATCTCGGTTGAACCTTCTGTAGTAAGAAGAGGAGGAATGAAGCCGGCGCAAATACGCCATTGCCCTGTTGCGTCCTTTTCCAGTTGGCAAAGCGGAACAGATTCGTAGCCGTCACGATTTTCTTCCTCGAACATCAGCTTTACGTCGAGTTCAAGTGTGCTGACATCGGCTTCCAGCGCCTGTGTATACAGATCGGCGATTTCACTGTTGTTGCTGACGAAGCGAGTCGGGCGGTTGAGCGCCTCGCCGTTGCGGGTGTTCCCGCCGTAAGGCTGCAACTGGGCAAGACAGGCGTAGAGGGTGGTCTTGATGCCAAGTTGGGGAATGGTGGCGCACTCTCTGGACAAGGGAAGTGCTGCATTACCTGGTGCCTGGTACAGGGTGCCGTCACGAAACAGCAGCGTCAGGGCATCGATACGCACCATGCCGGCTTTGAGCGCAGTTTCATCAAGCAGCAGATGACTGACTCCCCAGCGATGACGGCCGGAATACTGTAGTAGCTGTGCGCTTTTTTGTTCTAGGAACAAGGACTGTTGCTGGAAATGCTGTGGCCGCAAAAACATGCCTTCGCCCCACAGAACTCTTTTTGCATATTGCATCTTGTGATGACCTTGCATTTGCAACTGAAGATCAATGCGGCGCATTGATTTTTGCAGTGCTTTTAAGGGATTTTACTTAGTAAAAATATCATTTGTCATATTTATGGCAAATGGAATGCGCATAGTGATAATTAAATATTCAATTAATGGACTAATAACAATCGTTGTTAAATTGCAACAGAGCGCAATTATTTGCAGGGTAAATCAACGCCGCTTGCTGGTGCACTCGGCTGGAGGCTGTGATGATTGCCCCGGAATTGCGATGTTCTTGGCGGTCACTGGCAGCAGGTAGCAATCGGCAGCCTTGAAGATTAGTCCACGGCTCTTGATGGCATCGGCGTCAAACAGCAGCCGCCAGTAAGCGGAGTCCGGTTGTCTGAAAAAGCCGACCACGCCGACGTAGCGGGTTTCTTCGCCGATGGTCTCACTGTCGGTCACTGACTTTCCCGGAATCATGGTCAGTTCTTTGCTGGAAATGAGGGTGTTTCCTAGCAGATCCTGCTCTGTTTTCCCGGCCAGCAGGGCATCCATGGTCATCCTGTTGAATGCTTCGGCACTACGCAATTGGTAGATGTGCACTACCACCGATAGCGGTTTTCCTTGTGCATCGCGGTTGAGACCGACGGTGCTTTCCCCGTGGATGGCTATCATTTTTGGGCCGCTGCAGGCGCTCAGCATCAGCGGGATTGCGATGCCTGCCAGCAGGCTTTTGCGATGACTTTTCAAACTAAATGTCATTGGACAATGCTCGTTCCTGATTGAAAAAACCGCATAGCATATTCTATCGGTACTTTTACTAGTGCTTACAGTTATCTTTTCAGCAGAATAAATTACATTATAATATTCTTTTTGCGTATTGTTACATATTGTGATAATACTTTAAATGCAATTATGATTCTCGGGTGTTGATTGTGTCATGCAGATGATTTTTGCCTTGCCGGTACTGGTGGCCTTGCTTGTACTGCTGTTGGCGTGGGTCGGCTGGCGTTACTTCTTGGGCGCGGGTGCGCAGGGGCAGGCTCATCAGCTTCAGGCCTCGCAGGCTGCTGAGGTGGTGCTGTCAAAACCCTTGTTGAGTATGGAGGAAGCGGTTGACTTGAGAACGCTGCCTGCAGGGCCAGTTGCCAGTGCTCAGGTAAAAAGTCCGGTGGTCAATCACAGCTTTCGCTGGTTGCTGCTTCCCTTGTTGTCATTGCCGCTAGTGGGTTTGGGTGTGCTGCTGGTGTTGAATATGGGGCGCTACTATCAGCGGCCGGACTATGTGGCACAGGGCTATGCCCAGGCCGAGCGTATCAAGCAGACGCTGCGGGAAGAAAAACTGGTGCCACCGCCGGCTTTGCCGCCAGCTGCTTTTGTCGACGCCCAAGCAGAGAGGCCTAGTCTGGATATCAATCATGCCAGCCGTGATTGGAGTCGCTTGAATCCGGCTTTCGTGCAAACGGTATTGCATGTGATGGCATCGATGAAAGAGCGTGGTTTTTCCATGGTTTTGCTGGAAGGCTATCGCAGTCCTGAGCGTCAGAATGCGCTGGCAGGACAAGGCAATCATGTGACCCAGGCCAAAGGCGGGGAGAGCAAGCATCAATACGGTTTGGCCGTCGATCTGGCCCCGATCCGTAATGGCAAAGTGGTGATATCCGAGCGTGATCCGTGGGCCATGCAAGCGTATCAAGCCTTGGGTGAGGAGTCGCAAGCAGCCGGCCTTACCTGGGGTGGTAATTGGAGTTTCAAGGATTTTGGCCATATCGAACAGACAGGCTCGATTCGAGCTTTGCTGGCTAAAAAATAGCCCTTCTTTTAATTTTTGCTAAGTGATGGTTATGCAAGGTTGGCTTCGGCACGGAAAAGTGGCATCGGCAATCGGTTTTCTGATTCTGATTGCTCTGATTTGGTTTATCGGTCCCTGGATGGGTCTGGCTTCCCAGGAAGCTCGCCTCGGCTGGATTCTCGGGGTAATGCTGCTATGGGTACTAAGCTTGCTGGTAGGGCAGGTGCTGACTCGCCGTGCGGGTGGCTTACTGGAAAAGATGCTGCGCAAGCAAGCCGATGACGCGGTAATCGGTGCCGATGCCGGCAAGCGGGCCGAGGTGACGATGCTGCGGCAGAAGCTGCTGGCGGCTGTGGATACCCTGAAAAAGTCCAAGCTTGGCAGCAGCAGTGGTAGTGCAGCGCTATACGAACTGCCTTGGTACATGATTATCGGCCACCCTGCCGCGGGCAAGAGTTCGGCGATTCTGCAGTCTGGGCTCACTTTTCCGTTTAGCGATAAGAGTGGCATCCAGGGGGTGGGTGGAACGCGCAATTGCGATTGGTTCTTCTCTACCGAAGGGGTGTTGCTGGATACCGCCGGCCGTTATGCGACGCATACCGAAGATCGTGTGGAGTGGCTGGAATTCCTCAAGTTATTGAAAAAGTACCGGGCTAAGGCACCGGTAAATGGCATCCTGATCGCCATCAGCCTGCCCGAGTTGGCTCAGCATAATAGTGAAGGCTTCGCTACCTACGCTCGGCAGATTCGCGAGCGTATTCATGAAATGTGCAATACCTTCGGTGCACAGGTGCCTGTGTATCTGATGTTTACCAAGCTGGATTTGCTGGGTGGTTTTGGCCAGTTCTTCCTGGATGCCGACGACGAAGCGCGTGCCCAGGTATGGGGTGCCACCTTGTCTGCAGAGCAGGGTAATGGTTTTGATGTTGGTACTGTTGTGGCGCAGCAGTTTGAATTGCTGTACCGCGGCCTGGTTCAGCTTGGAGAAGACAAGCTGGTGCAGTATCGCGGCAGCCAGGTGAAGCCTGCCCACTTTGCTTTTCCGATTGAATTTCATGGGCTTAAGCCGGCAGTTGTCAAATTCATCAAGCTGTTGCATGAAGAAGATCCCTATCACGCACGGCCCCTGTTGCGCGGCTTTTACTTCACCAGTGCACTGCAGGAAGGTGTGCCGCGCATCGTGGCCGCCAATCGCGTGCAGGGCCAGTTTGATCTCAGCCCTTTGAGCAAGGACGCCAAACAGCCGCCGTCTTCGTACAGTTTTTTCTTGCGCGACTTCTTTCGCGATGTCCTTTTCCCGGATCAGCATCTGATTTCACGGCAGACCGCACCCGGTGGCGGGCGTTTGCGCATGGCCATGATGGGTATTGGTGTATTGCTGTTGGCGGGACTGGCCGGGGTATGGTCGTGGACCTATATCGGCAACCAGCGGCTGATCGAACAAATCGCGGCTGAGCGTGTTGAAGCCGGCAAATTGGCGGCTAGTGGCCAGCTGTATAATAAATTGAAGTCTTTGCAGCTGCTGCAGCAACGTCTGGAAGAGTTGCAGGCTTATCGCAAGAATGGCGCGCCGTGGCAGCTTGCCTGGGGGCTGTACCAGGGCGATGCGCTGGAAGCCGGGCTGCGTGCTGAGTATTTTGCTGGTTTGAAGCAAGTGATGTTGCAACCGGTACAGCGCAATCTGGAAGCCACTCTGGTGGCCTACAAACCGCAAGCGGAAGCTGCGCCTGTTGTTGTTAAGCCCGTGCCAGTGGTCACCGATATGCCCAAGCCCGTGGCAAAACCGCCAGTCAAGCCCAAACCGCGTCCGCCGCGCCATGGCAACAGCCTGCCCAATATCAAGTTGAGCGCGCTGGACTGGTCACAGAAAGCGACTGCTGCCGAGAGTTCCAGCCCTACCGCAGAAGCTGTGCCGGCCACGACCACAAACAATCAGTCGCGCCAGCTCGATGCCGGCTACAACGCACTGAAAACCTATCTGATGCTGCATGATCACAAGCGTATGGATGAGGCGCACCTGATTGACCAGATTCCGCGGTACTGGCGGCCCTACCTGGAAAGTCAGCATGGGCAGTATTCCGTGGACGAGGTCATGGGTGTTGCCGAGAAACTGGTGGCCTTTTATGTCAGCCAGATCCATGAACCAGACCTGCCGGTCATCGAAAACAACGCTCAGGTCGTCTCCGCTGCACGTGAAGTGCTACGGGGCTCTTACAAGCATCTTTCTGCCGAAGAGCGGGTGTACAACGAAATTCGCGCTCGCGCCAATACCCGCTTTGCCCCTTTGACGGTTGCCCGCATCCTTGATAATCGCGATCTGGACATCATGGCCAGTAGCCAAATGGTTGAAGGTGCGTTTACCAGAGAAGCCTGGAATACCTACGTCAAAACTGCGATAGATGAGGCGAGCAAGGGTGAAATCCGTGGTGATGACTGGGTGCTGGCCTCCTCGATTCAGGACAATCTGGGGCGTGATGGCAATATCGAGAAAAACCGTGCAGCCTTGATGGCGCTTTATCGTGCTCAATATATCGCGGCCTGGAAAAAATTCTTGCCGGGTGTCACCACGCGCGACTTTACCAGCCCTGCGCAATCGGCATCGGCATTGACTCGCCTGGCAGACAAGCAAAACTCGCCGGTGAAGCTGATTCTGGCGCGTGCCGCAGTGGAGACGGCCTGGGATAACCCGTCAGAACTGAATCGCTCGCTGGAAAATGCCAAGCAATCGGTGCTGGAGAAAACGGCCGATTTCATCAAGGGTAATGACGGGCAGACACAGCCCAAAACCGATAAGCAATATGGCGAGGTAGGGCAGGTATTTGCCGGAGTAGCCTTGCTGGTCAAGGGGGATAATCCGCCCATCAATGGCTATCTTGATCAACTGGCCAAGCTCAAGGCCAAGCTGGCGGGAATTGCATCTACCGACGAACCCGGTCCGCAGGCTCGCAATACCCTGCAAGCCACGCTGAATGGGTCTGGCTCGGAATTGGCCGATACAACGTCCTATGTCGACAACTCCCTGCTCAGTCAGGTGCCGGCTGACACTGCCGCAATGGTACGTCCGATGCTGATCCGGCCGTTGTCGCAGTCCTATTCGGCCATCCTCACTCCGGCACAGCAGGATATCAACCAGGCCTGGGCGAATGAGGTATTGCCGCAATGGCGTCAGCTGGCCAGTAAGTATCCCTTCAGTGATTCCAGCACCACGGCTTCCGTTGCCGAGATCAACCGCTTTGTCAAAGCCAATGATGGCGTGCTGGACAAGTTCATCAACAAGTATCTGAACGGTTTGGTGCAGCGCAAGGGTGACACTTTGGTGCCGCGTGCCTGGGGGAATCAGGGCATGCGCTTCAACCCGGAGTTCCTCACCAGCGTTGGTCGCCTCAGCTCATTGGCAAGTAACCAGTTGCAGGATGGTGAAAACAGCCGTTTCGAATTGCAGCCACAGCCAACGCCGGGACTGTCCGATATTTCCTTCGTGATAGACGGCCAGGAGCTGCGCTATCGCAACGGACCACAGACATGGCAACCGTTTACCTGGCCTGGCAGCGATGCCGGCGGCGGTGCACGTATCCAGGTGGTGTCCTACAGCGGGGCGGTCAGTGTCATTGCCAATCAGTCTGGCCGCATGGGTCTGATGCGTTTGTTGGCCAGTGCCAAAGTAACGCAGGACAACCCTGACATGGCCCAGTTGAGCTGGTCTGCCGGCAAGGCCGCCGATGGCCAGTCCGTTCATTTCAATTTCCGTATGGTCGGTGGAGTCAACCCTTTGCAATTGATCAAACTATACAAATTGACGCTGCCCGAGCGTGTGACCTTGTAACAGGAAAACAGTCACATGGCCTTTAATTTCAAACGTGCTCAAGATGTGCCGGCGCAGTTTTGCATTTTTGGCAAACTGCCCCGCCGTGGCGACTTTGTCCGCATCAATGCGACACATCCGGCCGCTACTCAGCTGGATACGGTATTGGCAGAAAGTATCCGGCAACTCGACTCCGATGCCCGGATCGATGAATACCGCGCCATGCCACCCACTTCGTTTGTCATCCGCTCGCGTGATGGCGCCTGGCTTTCGCTGGGGGTGATACATCCCAGCCATGATGAAAGTGGTCGGAATTACCCGCTGGTGGCCGCGTCCTTGCTGCAGTCCGATGGCCCGCAGCCGCCGATCGCCGTGCTGATGCTGTCCAATGAGCTGTTTTTCAATGGCTTGCAAGAGCAGCTTGGCAACGCCATCGACAATGCGGTCGAAATGCTGGCCTGCAGACAATACCTGGAAGAGCAGTCGATCTTCGGTGCTAGCTCTGTGGCAGACCTGGAACTGGCAGAGCAATTGCTCAGCAGGCATCTGTCTTTGACCCACCCAGATTATCTGGCGGGGTTGCTGCGCCAGCATGGCGATACCGATCTCGAAGCCTTGTTGCTGTCATTTGTGTTTCACAGCCAGTTGTTGCGCAAATTCAAGGACAGCTTGTCGGCGCAAACATATTTGCTGCCGCTGCCTGCCGGTGATGGCGAGGATATGCTGGCCGCCGTGACTTGGCTGTCACTGTTTTCTGCGGCCACTGCCGGTATGCGGGACATCCCGGTGCAGTGCCTGATTATCCGTCAACCACAGGCCAGCTATCTGGCCCTCGTGCCGGGTGCATTGAGTGAGCATCTGCTGGCACAGTGCTGGGGTGTACCCCTTGATGCCCGTTTCATCATTGATGTTGATGATGAGCAGGCGCCGTGGCGCAACCATCAGTCCTATGCGGAGGCCGCCTATATTCTCAGCCGGCGGCTGACTGATCCGCACTTTTCGGTAGCTCAGCTTTGCGATGTGATGGCCAGCCTTTCGCGCAGCCTTGTTTAATATTTTTGGCGATTAGTTCAAACCTTGGGGAGTCATGATGGCTAACGAAAGTACACAAAAGAAATTGTCGCGCGTACGTCCGCCGCGCGTGCAGATTACCTACGACGTTGAGATCGGCGATGCCATCGAAACCAAGGAGCTTCCCTTTGTCATGGGTGTGTTGGGTGATTACGCGGGCCACAGCAAAGAGCCGCTCCCCAAGCTGAAAGAGCGCAAGTTTGTACAAATTGACCGCGACAATTTTGATGAAGTGCTCAAGGGCATGGCACCTCGCTTGGCAATGAAGGTGGACAACAAGCTGGTTGATGACGAAAGCCAGCTGGGTATTGAGCTGAATTTCCAGAACCTGGCCGATTTTGAACCGCAAAACGTGGCCCGCCAGGTTGAGCCATTGAACAAACTGCTGGCAGCACGCCAGCGTCTGGCCGATCTGCGCAACAAGATGGCAGGCAATGACAAACTGGAAGAGTTGCTGGATGACGTAGTGCGCGATACCGAAAAGCTGCGGCAGATCAGCAAGGGCAAGAATGACAAGGTGGGTGAATAAGCGATGAATGCGGAACAACAGCTCAATACGACCGAACAGGCTGCTGCAGCCAATACTTCCAGCTTGCTGGAAAGCATTATCGAGCAGAGTCATGTTGCCACCAATGACAGTGAAAAAGGCCATGCCCGGGATTTGATTTCGGAGTTGGCCGAGCAGGTGCTGGAAGGCAGCGTGACCATTTCGCGTGATCTGAGCGCCAGCCTGGATGCCCGTATCGCCGAAATCGATGCGCTGATTTCCGATCAGCTCAATACCATCATGCACCAGCCTGATTTTCAGAAGCTGGAGGCCTCCTGGCGTGGCCTGAACTATCTGATCAAAGAGTCTGAAACCAGCACCATGCTGAAGATCAAGGTGCTCAATGTTTCCAAGAAAGACTTGGTCAAGGATTTCAAATCAGCGGCTGAGTTTGATCAAAGTGCACTGTTCAAGAAAATCTACGAAGAAGAGTACGGTACGTTCGGTGGTGCCCCTTATGCCGCATTGGTGGGGGATTACGAGTTTACCCGTCATCCGGAAGACTTTTACCTGCTGGATGAGCTGTCACATGTGGCTGCCGCAGCCCATGCGCCGTTGATTTCCGCTGCGGCCCCCGGACTCTTCGGCCTGGAAACCTTTGCCGATATTGGCAAGCCGCGTGATCTGGCCAAAATATTCGATACAGTTGAGTATGCGAAATGGAAGTCGTTCCGTGAGTCCGAGGATTCGCGTTATGTCGGCCTGGTATTGCCGCATGTGCTGGGGCGTTTGCCGTATGGACGCGACAATGTCCCGGTGGAAGACTTTGATTTTGAAGAAAATGTCGATGGCAGCAACCATGACAAGTATCTGTGGACCAATGCGTCCTATGCCTATGCTGCGCGCCTGACCGATGCTTTTGCCCAGTACGGCTGGCTGGCAGCCATTCGCGGGGTCGAGGGTGGTGGTTTGGTAGAGGGCTTGCCGGCACATACCTTTAAAACCGACAACGGCGAAGTGGCCTTGAAGTGCCCGACCGAGGTGGCGATTACCGATCGAACCGAGAAATTGCTGTCGGATCTGGGATTGATTTCATTGGTTCATTGCAAGAACACGGATTATGCCGCCTTCTTTGCCGGCCAGTCGGTACAGAAAGCCAAGACATACAACACCGATGCTGCCAACGCCAACGCCAGATTGTCGACCCAGTTGCCGTACATCTTTGCGGTATCGCGCATTGCGCATTACATGAAATCCATCATGCGCGACAAGATCGGCAGTTTTGCTTCCCGCCAGAATGTGCAGGACTACCTTAATACCTGGCTGGCGCAGTACGTATTGCTGGATGACTCGGCCAGTCAGGAAGCCAAGGCGAAATATCCTTTGCGCGAGGCACGGGTGGATGTAGTTGAAGTACCGGGCAAGCCTGGTGTTTACCGTGCCGCTGCGTTTTTGCGTCCGCACTTCCAGCTTGATGAGTTGACCATTTCGTTGCGTCTGGTGGCAGAGTTGCCGCAGCCCGCAGCTTAATTGGTGATTGTGGAGGGTGTCCTCCGTTTTGTTCCTGCTTTAAGGAGAAGTAATAATGGCTTTTGATGCATTTCTGAAAATTGATGGTATTCCTGGTGAAAGTACTGACGACAAACACAAAGACTGGATCGAAATCCTGTCCTTCGCCCATGCTCTGGAACAGCCGGCACAGTCCACTGCCAGCTCGGCCGGTGGTGCTACTGCCGAGCGTGTAAACCATGCTCCTTATCAAATTACCCACTTCCTGGACAAAGCCAGCCCGAAGATTTACGAGGCTTGCTGCACCGGTAAGCACATCAAGGAAGTGGTGATTGAGCTGTGCCGTGCTGGTGGTGACAAGGTGAAGTACATGGAAATCAAGATGGAGCAAGTCCTGATTTCCAAGGTTGAGCCGACCGGTTCCGCGAATGATGCCGGCTTCCCCAGCGAGAAGGTCAGCTTCTCCTACGGCAAGATCAAGTGGACCTACACGCAGCAGAAGCGTGCTGACGGTACTGGCGGCGGCAATGTAAGCGCCGGCTGGGATCTGACCAGCAACAAGACTATCGCCTAATTCCTGTGAATTGAGCATAGCGCCCGCTCCGTCCGGAGCGGGCTGTTTTTCGCTTTTCTCGGATGTTTGTCATGAAGCAATTCTTGTTAGCTTGCCTGTTTTCGTCGCTGTTGGCTGGATGTGCCAACACGTCCCATCCGGTGGACCCTGCTGCAGTAGCCGCTGCACAGAAAATGGCTGCTGAACGCGCTGCACTGGAAAAAAAGATTGATGCCAATATGGCGATTGATCCCAATTTCATCCCCTTTGACAAGATGAGCCCCAAGCTGGATCCGGTAGGGCAGGGGCAACTGCTGCGTTTGCTGCCGCAATTGAAAGCCAGCAAAGCCATTGCCATTCGCGGTCATTGTTATCGTGGTGATGTAGGGAATGCCAAAGCCGCCGCACAGGCACGGGCTATTGAAGTTAAAGATTTTCTGGTTGGAACCGGCGTGCTGGAAAGCAGAATTTCCATCCGTTTCGATACCGAGCGCAAGGCTCACGGAACGCAGCTGGTTTTCAAATAATCTGCGTGCTCGCAGCCCTGCTGCCGTCTTGCTGGAGCGCGGCAGCGCTGCTTGTGCGCCATCTGCTTTTTGCCAGTCGGCCGGGGCCTAGATGGGTTTGGCTTTGTTCCGGGGGGCCGCTGGTGTTTGGTGGCAGGTTGGCGTGGAGGTTTCGGCGGCAAAGTACTGCTGCAGATAGTTTTCCAATGCAGCCGCATCCAGTGGCCGGGCATAGAAATAGCCCTGAAAGGTATCGCAGCCGTTTTCGCGAAGAAAGGCCACTTGTTCGATCAGCTCTACGCCTTCGGCCGTGATGCCCAGCATCAGGCTTTTGGCCAGCATGATGATGGCCTTGCACACGGCGGAGTCCTGGCTGAGTGCCGGCGTGTTGCAGATAAAGGAGCGGTCTATTTTTAGCCGGTCTACTGCCAGATCTTTCAGTACCGCCATGGACGAGTAGCCAGTGCCGAAGTCGTCGATGGCGACGGATACGCCCACGGCTTTCAGTTCTTTCAGTATGCGTTTGCTGTCCTCCAGCGATTGCAGCACGCTTTCGGTGATTTCCAGTTCCAGCAGATGGGGTGGCAGGCCGGAGTGTTCCAGCACCGCGGCCACGCGCTGGCGAAAATCCGCTTCGACAAACTGCATGACCGACACATTGACCGCCACCTTGAGCGGGTAGTGAAAGGTGGTGTTCCAGCGTTGTGCTTCGATGCAGGCTTGTTCCAGCACCCACATGCCGATTTCCTGGATCAGGCCGCATTCCTCTGCCACCGGAATAAACAGGGCCGGCGGGATGTTCTGCTCGCCATCCTGCCAGCGCAGCAGGGCTTCGAAGCCAATCAGCACGCTGTCCTCTACCCGGATCAGCGGCTGGTAGTGCAACTGGAAGCGCTGTTCCTTGACGGCCTGGCGCAGCCGCTGTTCCAGCCGCAGCCGTTCGTGTACTTTTTCCGCCATTGATTCATCAAAGGTGCAATAGCGCCGCTTGCCGGATTCCTTCGCCTCGTACATGGCACTGTCGGCGGCGCTGAGTAGCTTTTCTGCGGTGCGGCCGTGCTGCGGGTACATGGCAATGCCGATGCTGCAGGTGACCACGATGGTTTCATCACGGGTTTGCATCGGCTGTTCCAGCTTTTCCAGCAGACGCCCGGCAATCGCCGTGCAGTCTTCTTCGCTGCTGTGCGGGCAGATGATGAAAAACTCGTCGCCACCAAAGCGCACCGGGATGTCCGAGCGGCGCACGGTTTCACGAATGCGTTGTGCCACCACTTTCAGCAACTGGTCGCCGGTGGCGTGTCCCAGCCCGTCATTGATGAGTTTGAAACCATCCAGATCGATGAACAGCAGGCCCATGCGGCTGCCGTTCATTTCTGCGCGCTGCAGTTCAATGGCCAGTTGTTCGTTCAGCAGGTAGCGATTGCCCAGTTCGGTCAGCGCATCATGAAAGGCCATGCGGTTCAGTTCGATTTCGGCTTTCTTGATGGAGCTGACATCGGTGCAGCCGATGATGTAGTGCGAGGGGAATTCATTATCGTAAGACACCAGGCAGATGTGTTCCCAGGCGGGGAACTGCTCACCGTTCTTGCGCTGGCACATCACTTCGCCATGCCATCCCACCTCTTTCATCTGGCTGATGCTGTCGTAAAAGTCTGGGGTGTGCTTTTTGACATGCAACAGTTCGTCGATGTCCTGCCCCAGTATTTCCAGCAGGGAAAAACCGGTCATGCGCAAGAAAGCCGGGTTGGCGGATTTCACCAGCCGCTCGGCATCGATCACCACAATCCCCTCGGCCGTGGACTGAAACACCGCGCCGGCTTGCTGCAATAGCTGTTCGGATTTGATACGTTCGCTGATGTCGCGCAGCACGCCAATTTGCTTGGCGCTTTCCTGCCATTGCGGCTCGTACTCCTGTACCGACATCTCCACCCAGACTGATTCGCCATCGTCCGGGGTGATGGTGGTAATCATGTCGACGCGGCCGCGATCCTTCAGTAACTGGTTCAGCCGACTCTGGTCGGCGTGCTCCAGCAGACGCATGAACGGTGGTGCGGCTTCCTGACGTGGCTCCATGGCCAGGCCGGTGATCTTGCCGAAGTAGCCCTGGCCGGTAAACAGCGATTGTTGCTGATCCCATTCCCAGATGCCCAGCTGGGCGGTTTCCACGGCCAGCATCAGCAGTTTTTGCTGCTTGTGCACTTCGAGCTCGGCGGTGCGGCAGGCCAGCGCCATGCGGATGGTGGCGTTCAGTTCGCGCAGCTCGAAGGGTTTGAGCAGATAGCCGTATGGCGCACTTTTTTCGGCCTGTTGCAGGATGTTTTCTTCGGCAAAGGCAGTCAGGTACACCACGGGGATATCCAGTTGCTGGCGGATGATCAGCGCTGCGGCAGTGCCGGACATGTCGCCTTCCAGATGAATGTCCATCAGGATGAGGTCGGGCCGCAGTGCGGTGGCGCTACGAATGGCCTCTTCGCCGGAGGCGCAGTTGGCGACAACCTCGAAGCCCAGGCTTTGCAAGGCAATTTTCAGATCCAGCGCCACGATGCGCTCGTCTTCTACGATCTGGATGCGGTGGGCCATGCTTACTCCCGGATGAGGTCTGGAATGGTCAGGGTAAAGCAGCAGCCCTGGCCTGGTGCCGTATCTAGCGTGAGGGTGGCCTTCAATTGCTCGGTCAGCATGGGGAGCAATTGAAAACCCAGGGTGGTGGTGCTGCCCAGCCCTACGCCAGGCGGGCAGCCCTTGCCATTGTCGCGAATCTCCAGCTCGACGCTGGCGGCGCTGCGCATGCCAATTTCCACCTTGCCGGGGCTGCCGGGCGTGAAGGCGTGCTTGCAGGCATTGACCACGATTTCGTTGAGGATCAGCCCGAAAGGAATGCTGTTTTGCAATTCCAGATAGGCCTCCTCGCCCTCGCGCTGAAAGCTGAAGGTGATATGGCTGCCATAACCGGTGCTGACATCGCGCAGCAGATGGGTCAGTCGTTCGATATACACCGACATCGGGATGCGGGAGAAGTCATTGCGCTCGTACAGCAACTGGTGGATCAGCGCCATCGAGCGCACATGGTTCTGGCTGTCCAGCAAGGCCTTGTTGACCTCGGCCGTAGCGTTGCGCGATTGCAGGCTGAGCAGGCTGGAAATCACCTGCAGATTGTTTTTTACCCGGTGGTGTACCTCGCCTAGCAGCACGGTTTTTTCCTGCAGGGCCTTTTCCAGCATGGTCTTGGCGTGGTGGCGCTCCGAGACGTCGGTCACGCAGGCCAGTGTCAGCAATTCGTCGCCCACCTGCATTGGGTTCAATCCGATTTCACAGGGAAACTGCGAGCCATCCTGACGGCAGGCAAACAGTGGTTTGCGATTGGCCATGCTGCGGGCCGAGGGCTGGCGGAAAAAGCTGCTGACATAGGCTGCATGCTGCGGGTGCTGGTCGGCAGGCAGCAATTTGTTCATGGACTCTCCCACCAGCTGGTGGCGGCTGTAGCCGAACAGCTCTTCCATACGGCTATTGATCAGCCGGATCACCCCGCGCTCGTCCACCATCATCAGCCCGTCCGGCGTGGACTCCACCACCTGGCGGAAATAGGTTTCGCTGATTTGCAAGGCCTGCTCGTTCTGCTTTCTGGCGGTGATGTCGATGCCAGAGGCGATCAGGTTGCAGATTTGCCCGGCATCGTCCCGCAGCGGGGTCAGCATGAAGTCGATGGTCATGCGGCTATCGTGCTTCATGCGTACCACCACGTCGTAGCGTATGGTTTCACCCTCGGCCGCGCGGCTGATGGCCTGGCGCAGCGCGGACTGGATGTCCGGGTCGTAATTCCACCAGTAGCAGTCCCAGAACGGTTTGCCTTGCACGGCGGGCAAGTCGAGGCCGGCCTGCTCCAGTGGTGCGCGGTTGGCTTCCAGCAGTACGCCTTCGATGCTGAGCACGCCGACAAAGGTGAACAGCGCATCCAGCACCTTGCGGATACGCTCGCTGCTGCTGCGTATCGCCATTTCCGCCTGTTTTTTCAACGAGACATCTTCCACCATGGCGATGATGCCGCAGGCCGTACCGTCCTTGTCGAAGCGAGGGTGGTAACTGGCATTCCAGTAGGTGATGCGGCCGGAGCCGGGCGGTATTTCCTCGCTGGCCTCAAAGTCGCATTCGGCCACGCCGCTGCGCATCACCTTGTGCATGATGGCTTCCAGTGCCGGGCCGATCAGCGGCAGGATGTCACTCGGCCGGCGGCCAAGGTGCTGGCTGGCGGGCAGGCCATTGGAATCGGCCAGCCGGCGGTTGATGTGCTGGTAGCACAGCTGACTATCCAGAATCGCAATGCCGATGGGAGAGGTCTCCAGCAAGTCCGCAACCAGTTTTTCCATGCCCTTGTCCCGCTATGCCGTGTATGGCGACTGAATAGTCAGTATGGGTAACGGAAATGAGTATTGAAAGTATTGAATTGGGCATGTGGTGATCACTTAATGCCGCTGTTGCTGGCATGGTTTTGTAGAAATAGGCAAAAAACGAGGAGCCGCCCCCGCAGCTGGCCGCTGCATTCTGCCCGCGCTGGCACGGCGGTCGGCTGCTGGCTGGTGCGGGTGGCGCAGGCTGGTGCGGGTGGCGCAGGCTGGTCTGGTGGCGGGCTGCTAGCTGGAGTGTTTTCCAGGCCGGCCAGAATATATTTGAATGAAATGATCGGGGTTATTTTAAATGCAGCAATTATTTTATCCTGGTTTTAATATATTCATTCGGATGGCCGAATAAATAAACATATTGCCGTTCGGATTTTCGAATGAATATTTTTCCCATGTGAATATCCATAAAACCTACGTTGCGCCGGATATACGAACTGGTTAGCATGCACCCGTTGTTAGATCAAAGATTATCAGTGTGCCGCTTGACAGGATATTGTCACGGCTTTGATAGTCACGAATAAGACCGGCTAATAAAACTCCCGCACCGGTGTTGCGCCTCCTTGCCGTACTGCTTGTACTGTCAGTGTTGGCGTGCCTTGGTCCGGGTTCTTTGCGAGGTTTTGTTAGCAGCTCTAAATATGTGAAACCAACGGGAAAAACATCGTGTCAGAAAATCAAGGTGACAAAAAGCTGCAGCGCGGGCTTGAGGCACGGCATATCGAGCTGATCGCCCTGGGCGGTACGATCGGTGTCGGGCTATTCATGGGCTCGGCCAGTACGCTTAAATGGACGGGGCCTTCGGTATTGCTGGCTTATGCCATTGCCGGCGTATTTATCTTCTTCATCATGCGTACCATGGGCGAGATGCTGCATACCGAACCGGTAGCCGGCTCCTTTGCCTATTACGCCTATAAATATCTCAGTCCATACTGGGGTTATCTGACAGCCTGGGCTTACTGGCTGATGTGGATAGCGGTGGGTATTTCCGAGATTACCGCCGCCGGGGTCTATGTGCAGTACTGGTTCCCCTCCATGCCACAGTGGGTACCGGCGATTGCCTTTGTCGGCATTCTGGCCGCGTCCAATCTGCTGGCCGTGCGGCTGTATGGCGAATTTGAATTCTGGTTCGGCCTGATCAAGATTTCCACCATCGTGGTGATGATTCTGGTGGGGCTGAAGCTGATTCTGGTAGGCGGTGCTGACATGCCGGCCATCGGTTTTGCCAACCTTACCCAGCACAGCGGCTTTTTTGCCGGCGGCTGGCAGGGCTTCCTGTTTGCGCTGTGCCTGGTGGTGGCTGCGTATCAGGGGGTGGAGCTGGTAGGCATTACTGCGGGTGAAGCCAAGAACCCGCAAGTCACGCTCAAGCGCGCCATCAACAACATCATCTGGCGCATCCTGATTTTCTATGTTGGTGCCATCTTCGTGATCGTGGCCATTTATCCGTGGAACCAGATCGGCAGCAGTGGCAGCCCCTTTGTGCTGACTTTTGCCAAGGTGGGGATTGCCGCCGCAGCGGGTGTCATCAACTTCGTGGTGCTGACTGCGGCGCTGTCTGGCTGCAATAGCGGCATCTATAGCTGTGGCCGCATGCTGTATACCCTGGCGCAGAACAAGCAGCTGCCGTCCTTCCTGGCCAAGGTGTCCAAGGGTGGCGTGCCGGTTAACGCGATCTGGGTGACCATTGCCTGCATCGGCCTGGGTTCGGCGCTCAACTACATCATTCCGAATCCGCAACGCGTGTTCGTGTATGTCTACAGCGCCAGCGTGTTGCCCGGTATGGTGCCTTGGTTTGTGGTGCTGGTATGCCAGGCGCGCTTCCGTCTGGAGCATAGCGACAAGATGGCCAGCCATCCCTTCAAGTCCATCCTGTTCCCCTTCACCAACTGGCTGACCATCGCCTTCCTGGTGTGCGTGCTGTTTGGCATGCTGGTGAACCCGGATACCCGCGTCTCGCTGTTTGTCGGCAGCGGCCTGCTGCTGGCGGTGTCGCTGGTGTACAAGATGTTCAATCTGGGGCGTCATCACCAGCCGGCCATGGTGGCCGCCGAGCGTGATTGAGTAAGCGCTACGGCATACTGCGGTATGCCGGTGCCAGTAGAAGGGCGTGCTGAACGGCGCGCCCCCAGGCTGCTGACAAAGTAAACTGGTGCGATCTCACTGGACCCGGCAAAGCCGGGTCTCTCGACTAAGTGATTGATTCCGCAGCCTTCCAATTTACTCCCAATCCCCCCGCCCTTGCCCTGCAAGGGAGCCTCGCTTTCCTTTCGAAAAGCGAGAGGGGTTTGTCAATAATCTGGGGCGTGCCGAACGGCGCGCCCTTTTTTATGGTGAAGTTTCAGTCGAATACGGTGGTGCTGCGTTGCAGGCGGGCACCCAGCCGGCTGATTTCGGTTACAAAATCCTGTGCCTGCGCCTCAAAACCGGGCACCGGGCTGCTGCAGTCTTCCAGCAGGATGAGCTTGCGGGCGAAGTCTGGCCCCAGATGGCGCAGCAGGCTGCGCACCGAGCTGGCCACGCAGTGAGACAAGGCTTCGCCGCCAATCAGCACGCGGTCTGCGGCCAGTAGGGGGGGCAGTTGGCTGCGGTCGAAGCAGGTGGCGGGGTCGTCCGCGCGTGGCACATCGGCCTCGAAGGCGGAAAAGTGCTCGGTCAGCGGATTGAGCCCCTTGAACAGCAGTTGCATTACCCGTTGCCGCTGGCATTCCCACTGCTGCAAAGCCTCATTCAGATTCTGCTGGATATTGTGTCCCCAACTGCCTACCAGGCAGTGCGGCGGCCACACATACAGGCTGCTCTGCTGCAGATAGGCGCGGACCTCGGCCAGCAACGACGGGTCGGCCGGCAGCCAGCGTCCGCTGTCGACATCTTCCAGGCTGATCGGGGTGTGCAGCGGCGACTCGCCATTTGGGCCGCGCCAGAAGGCGGGGTGGGCGATGTCGTAGCGATGGTGGCTGTCCAGCGTCACCGTGATGCCGTCCAGCTGCTCACCATGACGGCTGATCAGCTGCGCCAGCCGCTGCAGGTCGGCATTGGCGCCGCTGACCGGCAATGCAGCTGGTGGCAGGTCACAGAAATCGTTCTGGGGGTCGATGATCAACAGGTGATGGCGCATGGTGGGCTCGCAGCTTGGTGAGCCGGATATTGTGCGGCAAGCGCGGTTTTCTGGACAGGGTGGGGGCAGGGCCTTGCCTGTCGCAGTGGCCGGATTGGTCTCGCCGTTGCCGCCAGTTGCTTCCTTTGAACCGAGCAGGCTTGCCATGTCATCGACTTCTGGCATTATAAATTTTCATTTCAATGACTTTGAAGGAGTGGTTATGGGACTGCTGGATACCCTGGGTGAAGTAGCTGGTGCCATTGCTGCCGTGGAGGCAGCCGAGAAGCTGGATCCGGATGCGGGCCTCCTGACCAAGGGCATTGCTGCCGTGGCCGGTTTCAAAGGCGCAGGCGCACTGGAAGACATGCTGGAGAAGAAGGACGAGAGCGCCAGCGATGCCGGGCAGGGCGACCAAGCCCAGGCCTGAAGCGCTTATCTGCCAGCCCGTGCCGACCTCCATCGGCACGGGCTTTTGCATGGCTGGCGCTAAGCTAATCATATTGTTTCATTAGCTTTTATACTGCTAACAAGTTCATTTATTCTTGGTTATGGATATAAAAGGGCTCTGCTAAGGTGCTGCTCATTGACATGACGCACTGCGGAAAACCCACCCATGACCGTTCTCGCCATTCTCGGCAGCCCCAGCAAGAATTCACGTACCGCCCGCCTGATTGAGCGCAGCCACGCCGCGCTGGCTGCGCTGGATATCGAGCTGCACACCCTGTCCATCCACGATTTTCCGGCTGAAGCGCTGCTGCACGGCCAGTTCTCCCACCCCGCCGTGCAGGATTTTCAGCGCCAGGTGCAGGAAGCACGCGGCCTGATCATTGCCACCCCGGTGTACAAGGCCGCCTATGCCGGTGCGCTCAAGGTGCTGCTGGACCTGATCCCCGAAGGTGGCCTCGCCGGCAAACCGGTATTGCCGCTGGTCAGTGGCGGCAGCCCCGGTCATTTGCTGGCGGTGGATTACTCCATCAAGCCGGTGCTGGCCGCACTCAAGGCCAGTGCCATCCATCAGGGCGTGTACGCGGTGGAGTCGCAGATTGGTGCTGATGCAGAGGGCCAGGCCGAACTGGCCGAGGAGCTGGAACAACGCCTGCAAACCGCCGTGCACGAGTTTGCCGCCTTGCTGGGAGTCAACGCCCCGGCCCCGCATGCGCCGCGCTATGCCAATGATTTCATTTCCCGGCTGATCAGCCTGTAAGGAGCGCCTGCATGGCCATTTCCCTGTTGAAGAAAACACTGGGCCTCGCCTTGCTGGCTGCCGTTTCGCTATCGGCCCAGGCGCTGGAGCTGAATGTCGGTTACCAGAAAAGTGCCATCAATCTGGTGTCGCTGAAGGCGCAAGGCACGCTGGAAAAGCAGCTGGCGCCGCTGGGCGTGACGGTGAAGTGGTATGAATTCCAGGCCGGGCCGCCGATTCTGGAAGCCATGAATGCCGGCAGCGTCAGCATCGGCATGACCGGTGATTCACCGCCGGTATTTGCCCAGGCTGCCGGGGCCAATATCGTCTACATCGGCCAGGAGCCGTCCAAGCCGGAATCGTCGGCCATTCTGGTGCCTGCCGGTTCTGCCATCAAGAAACTGGCCGATCTGAAGGGCAAGCGCGTGGCCTTTACCAAGGGCTCCAGCGCTCACTACCTGACGGTGGCTGCGCTGAAAAAGGCCGGCCTGCAGTACGGCGACATCCAGCCGGTTTATCTGACACCGTCCGAAGCACGGGCTGCTTTTGAGCGCGGCAGCGTGGATGCCTGGAGCATCTGGGACCCGTACTACGCCGCCGCCAGCCGTGCCGGAGGCGTGCGGGTGCTGTCCAGCGGCAAGGGCCTGAGTGCCAACAATACCTTCTATCTGGCTGCGCGCGATTTTGCCCAGGCCAATCCCAAGGTGATTGCCGCCGTGTTCAAGGCGCTGACCGACAACAACAAGCAGCTGCGCGGTGATGTGCAGCAGGTGGCGAAAACCCTGTCCGGCTACACCGGGCTGGAGGCAGAAACCTATGCCGCCATGCTGGCGCGCCACCCGGACTACAGCGTCAGCTATGTCAATGCCAAAACCATTCAGCAACAACAACAGGTGGCCGACACCTTCCACGCGCTGGGCCTGATTCCCAAGGCCATCAAGGTACAAGACGCGGTGTGGAAGCCCTGAGCCCCGCCCAAGAACAAGACAAAATCAAGACAGGAATAACAAGCATGCAGATTTTCTGGTTTTTCCCCACTCATGGTGATGGTCGTTATCTGGGCAGCCCGGAAGGCGCGCGCACGGTAGACCTGGACTACCTCACCCAGATTGCCCGTGCCGCTGACAGCCTGGACTTTGATGGGGCACTGATTCCCACCGGTCGCTCTTGCGAAGACCCATGGGTCACCGCCGCTACGCTGATTCCGGCCACGCAGAAGCTGAAATTTCTGGTCGCGGTACGGCCCGGCATCATGTCGCCCACCGTGGCGGCGCGCATGGCTGCCAGCTTTGACCGCCTGTCGCAAGGCCGCTTGCTGGTAAATGTGGTGGCCGGGGGGGACCCGGTGGAGCTGGCCGGTGATGGCAGCTGGCTCAGCCATGACGAACGCTACGAAGCCGCCAGCGAGTTCCTGCATGTCTGGAAGGGTGTGCTGGCTGGTGACAAGGTGAATCTGGACGGCAAGCACATCAAGGTGAGCGATGCCCAGCTGCTGTATCCGCCGGTGAGCAAGCCTTATCCGCCGCTGTATTTCGGTGGTTCTTCCGACGCCGCACATGATCTGGCCGCCGAGCATGTGGATGTTTACCTGAGCTGGGGCGAGCCGCCGGCCGAAGTGGCCAAGAAGATTGCCGATGTGCGCGCCCGTGCCGCCAAGCTGGGCCGCACGGTGCGTTTCGGCATCCGTCTGCACATCATCGTGCGTGAAACCAATGAAGAAGCCTGGGCCGCTGCCGAGCGCCTGATCAGCCGGCTGGACGATGCCACCATCGCCAATGCGCAGAAAACCCTGGCGCGGGCTGACTCCGAAGGCCAGCGCCGCATGGCGGCCCTGCATGGCGGCAGCCGCGACCAGCTGGAAATCTCGCCCAATCTGTGGGCCGGCATCGGTCTGGTGCGTGGCGGGGCGGGCACGGCGCTGGTGGGCGATGGCCCAACCGTGGCGCGGCGCATGCAGGAATATGCCGAGCTGGGTATCGAAACCTTTGTCTTCTCCGGCTATCCGCACCTGGATGAAGCCTACCGCGTGGCGGAGTTGCTGTTCCCGCATCTGCCGGATCGTCTCAAGGCCGGTATCAGCCAGCAGCCTGCTGGCGAGGTGATGGCCAACCAGCTGCTGCCCAATGAGCAAAAGCTGTCTGCCGCTTCCTGAGGAGTCATTTCATGTCATCTAGCCTGTTTTCTGCTGCTGGCCTGTTGCGACAGGCCGGGCAGCGCCTGCTGCCCTGGCTGGTGCCGCTGCTGCTGGTGATTGGCTGGCAGATTGCCTCGCTGGCCGGCTGGCTGAACCACCGGGTACTGCCGGCTCCCAGCGAAGTGCTGGTGGCCTTCTGGCAACTGCTGATCAGTGGCGACCTGTTCCGTCATCTGGCCGTCAGCTTTGCCCGGGTGGCTGCCGGCTTTGTCATCGGTGCTGGCCTTGGCCTGCTGTTTGGCCTGCTGACCGGCGTGTCGCGCCTGGGCGAGTCACTGTTTGATACCACCTTGCAGATGCTGCGCAATATCCCGCCTTTGGCCATTCTGCCGCTGGTGATCTTGTGGTTTGGTATCGATGAATCGGCCAAGGTATTTCTGGTGGCCTTTGCCGTGCTGTTTCCGGTGTATCTGAATACCTATCACGGCATTCGTTCGCTGGACCCGCAGTTGCTGGAAATGGCGCGCAGCTATGGCTTGAGTGGCCGCGAGCTGTTCCGCCAGGTGGTGTTGCCGGGGGCCTTGCCGTCGATTCTGGTGGGCATCCGCTACGCGCTGGGCATTGCCTGGATCATCCTGATCGTGGCGGAAACCCTGTCGGCGACCAGTGGCATTGGCTATCTGGCCGCCAATGCCCGCGAATTCCTGCAGACCGACATCGTGGTGTTGTCCATCCTGCTGTATGCCGCACTGGGCAAGGCGGTGGATGTGGCCGCCCGCCTGCTGGAAAAACGCTGGCTGCGCTGGCATCCATCCTACTTTCAGGCTGCCTGAGGAGAGTCATGATGAAACTGGACGATCTCAAGACCGATCAGGCCATCCACCTGCATGGCCTCAGCCGCCGCTTTGGCGAACGGCTGGTGCTGGACCAACTGCAACTGCAGATTCCCCGAGGCCAGTTCCTGGCCATTGTTGGCCGCTCCGGCTGCGGCAAGAGTACCTTGCTGCGGCTGCTGGGTGGGCTGGATCAGCCCGATGGCGGCCTGCTGCAGCAGCCGGCCGGGCAAAGTGTGCGGGTGATGTTTCAGGAAGCGCGGCTGCTGCCGTGGAAAACCGTGCTGGACAATGTGGCGCTGGGCTTGCCAGCCAGCCGCCGTGGCGAGGCCGAGCAGGCATTGGCAGAAGTAGGCCTGGCCGAGCGCGCCGGCGAGTGGCCGGCCCGGCTGTCTGGTGGCCAGCGCCAGCGTGTGGCACTGGCGCGGGCGCTGGTGCATCAACCGTCCTTGTTGTTGCTGGACGAGCCCTTGGGCGCGCTGGATGCACTGACCCGGCTGGAAATGCAGGGGCTGATCGAGAAACTGTGGCAGCAGCATGGCTGCACCACGGTACTGGTGACGCACGATGTCAGCGAGGCGGTGACGCTGGCCGACCGGGTGGTGCTGCTGGAGGAGGGCCGGGTGGCGCTGGACTTGCCGGTGGATCTGCCGCGCAGCCGCACCCATGCCGACCCGCGCTTTGTCGCACTGGAGCAGCACATCCTGCAGCGCGTGTTGCAGGGGCCGGCTTTTACCACCCCATTCACTGCTGTCGCACCGGCCGTACCGCTGCATTTTTCGCAGCTGAACTGGGCCTTGTAAGCCCATCACCCAAACATCACCAGGAAAATATCATGAGCATTCAATCCATCAATGTGCGCAACCAGTTCAAGGGCGTGATCAAGGAAATCATCGAAGGGCCGGTGCTGTCGGAAGTGGATGTGGAAACCCCGTCCGGCATTGTTACCTCGGTCATCACCACCCGCTCGGTGCGCGAGCTGCAACTGAAAGTGGGCTCGCCGGTGGTGGCCTTCGTCAAATCGACCGAAGTGTCCATCGCCACGCTGGCCTGAGGCTGCAAGGGCGGGTTAGTCGCCCGCCCTTGTGCGGTACGCGGCCAGGTGAGTGTGCAGGCTGTCTGCTGTATCCAATATTCTCTAAAACGATATACAACGAAATTTTTATTATTTTTGGTTTGGGCGTACTGCCGCTAGACTTGCCACTCCTGACGGGTCACCCCCGTCCTTCACCCGCTTTCTGCCCGACCAGGGCAGGGGATAGAACGCAGACGGTATGATAGAAGTACGCAATCTCAGCAAGCATTTCACCCATGAAGGCCGCCGCATTGCTGCGCTGGACAATGTCAGCCTGCAAGTCTCCACCGGGGAAATCTACGGCATCATCGGCCGCTCCGGGGCCGGCAAAAGCACCCTGATCCGCTGCCTCAACCTGCTGGAACGGCCGGATAGCGGCACGGTCACGCTGGGCGAGCAGGAGCTGACCGCCTTGCCGGAAGCTGCCCTGCAGCAGCGTCGCCAGCGCATCGGCATGGTGTTCCAGCATTTCAATCTGCTGCGTTCGCGCACCGTGGCCGGCAATGTCCGCTTTCCGCTGGAACTGGCCGCTACCCTGAGCCCGGCGCAAATGGATGCGCGGGTGGACGAGCTGCTGCAACTGGTCGGCCTGTCCGATCACAAGGACAAGCGTCCGGCGCAATTGTCCGGCGGGCAGAAGCAGCGCGTGGGCATCGCCCGCGCCCTGGCCAATCACCCTGATCTGCTGCTGTGCGATGAAGCGACCTCGGCACTGGACCCGGAAACCACCGATTCCATTCTGGCCCTGCTGGCCGATATCAACCGCCAGCTCAATCTCACCATCGTGCTGATCACCCACGACATGCGGGTGATTCGCCAGCTGTGCGACCACGTGACCGTGATGGATCACGGCAAGGTGGTGGAGAGCGGCCAGGTGCTGGATGTATTCCTGCAGCCACAGCATGCGGTTACCCGCAGCCTGCTGGCCGAAACCGGTTTTGGCCAGGGCGAGCGTGTCGAAGCCTGGCGCGCCCGCATCGGTGTGCCGCTGCTCAAGCTGACCTTTGTCGGCGAGCCTACGCTCAGCCCGGTGCTGGACAAGGTAGGCCGCGAAACCGGCCTGCGCGTCAACCTGCTGAGCGGCACCCTGAGCGAAATCCGTGACACCCCCTGCGGCCAGTTGCTGGTGGGGGTGGTGGAGTCTGATGTGGAACTGACGGCACTGCCGGAAATCTTTGCCCGCGAGGGTGTACGTTGCGAGGTGCTGGCATGAGCGCATTTGACCCAAGCCTGTTGTTGACCGTGGACTGGCCGGAAATCGGCGCGGCCACGCTGGATACCCTGACCATGCTGGGCGTATCGCTGCTGTTTACCATCGTGTTCGGCCTGCCGCTGGGTGTGCTGCTGTACATCAGCGCCCCGGGCCAGCTGCGTGCCCGCCCGCGTCTGTACGCCGTGCTGTCTTTCCTGGTGAACGTGCTGCGCTCGCTGCCTTTTGTGATTTTGCTGATCGTGCTGATTCCGCTGACGCTGTTGCTGGTGGGCACCTCCATCGGTGTGGCCGGTGCCATTGTGCCGCTGGTGATGGGGGCGATTCCCTTCTTTGGCCGGCTGGTGGAAAACGTGCTGCGCGAAATCGACCGTGGCGTGATCGAAGCCAGCCAGTCGATGGGCGCCAAGCTGCCGCAGATCGTGTTCAAGGTGCTGTTGCCTGAAGCCATGCCGGGCCTGATCGGCGCGGCCACGGTCACCGCCGTGGCGCTGGTGGGCTACACCGCCATGTCCGGTGTCATTGGCGGCGGCGGCCTGGGCGACCTGGCCATCCGCTATGGCTATCAGCGCTTCCAGACCGAGGTGATGATCGTCACCGTGGTGTTGTTGCTGGTGCTGGTGCAGGGCCTGCAAAGTGCGGGCGATGCGCTGGTGCGCCGCTGTCGCTTCGGCTGAGCATTCTGCCAGCGCGCTACTGATTTCCCTTGTTGTGACTCTCCGTGCAGCCGGTATCCGCCGGCTGTCTGGACCCCCTTTGCCCATTGATCTGGAGAATAAAACGATGAAACGCGTTTCCAAGCTGTTTGCCGCCCTGAGCCTGAGCGTAGCCGCCCTGGCCGTACACGCTGAAAATGTAAAGCTGGTGGTGGCTGCCTCGCCGGTGCCGCATGCTGAAATCCTTGAAGCGCTGAAGCCCACCCTGGCCAAGCAGGGCGTGGATCTGCAGGTGAAGGTGTTCAACGACTACGTGCTGCCCAACACCCAGGTAGAAGAAAAGCAGCTGGATGCCAACTTCTTCCAGCACATTCCGTATCTGGACAAGTTCAACAAGGACCGTGGCACCCATCTGGTAGTGGCCAGCAAGCCGGTGCACATCGAGCCGTTTGCCGTTTACTCCAGCAAGTTCAAGAAAGTGGCCGAGCTGCCGCAGGGCGCTACCGTAGCCATCCCGAATGACCCGACCAATGCCGGCCGTGCACTGCTGCTGCTGGACCAGGGTGGCGTGATCAAGCTGAAGGATCGCAAGAACATCTACCCGACCACCAAGGACATCGTGTCCAACCCGAAGAACATCAAGATCAAGGAACTGGAAGCCGCTACCCTGCCGCGCGTGCTGAACCAGGTGGATGCCGCCCTGATCAACGCCAACTACGCACTGGAAGCCAAGCTGAACCCGAAGCGTGACGCGCTGTTTACCGAAACCACTTCGCCGTATGCCAACCTGCTGGTAGCCCGTCCGGACAACAAGAACAGCGCTGCCATCAAGAAGCTGGCTGCTGCGCTGAACAGCCCGGAAGCCAAGAAATTCATCGAAACCAAGTACCAGGGTGCGGTGATTCCGGCTTTCTGATCCGGACAGACACGCTCTGCTGACTGAAAACGGGATGGCTACGGCCATCCCGTTTTGCATTTTCAATCCGTCCCTCACGCACTTTCCGCTGATTTTGTAAGCACTTGTCTGGGCTGAAAACGACGATTCGTTTCGTTATGCCAGAAAATGCCATAAGAACGGCATGGTTATCGATTTTCTTTATATTGACTGCAGATTTTCTTGCTTAGTCCGGGCCAGTGCGCCGCGTATATTGGTCTCCAACGCAACAGATGAGCAGCGCAAGGAGACAAGCATGAGCCAACTGCATTCCACCATCAGTACCACCCAGGCAGGCCCTTCCGGCCATCAGTTACAGGCCACCGATGCCAGCACCGCCAGTGCCGAGCTGCTGGAAATCGCCCGTCTGCGCGCGGCGGATAGTGGCCTCGCCTATACCGGTGCGCTCTATCCGCTGGAGGCCTGGTCGCTGGTGGAAGCCGGCGTGGCCACCCTGGTGGATGTGCGCACCGCCGAGGAGCGCAAATTTGTCGGTCAGGTGCCGGATTCGCTGCATGTGGCCTGGCAGACCGGCACCGCCCTGATCAAGAACCCGCGTTTCCTGCGCGAGCTGGAAAGCAAGGCCGGTGGCAAGGATAGTGTGGTGGTGTTGCTGTGCCGCAGCGGCAAACGCTCCGCTGCCGCCGCCGAGGCCGCCGCCAAGGCGGGTTTCACCCAGGTCTACAACGTGCTGGAAGGCTTTGAGGGCGATCTGGACAGCCAGAACCAGCGCGGCGATGTAGGCGGCTGGCGCTACTGGAATCTGCCCTGGCAGCAGGACTGAAGCCCGCCTCCGGCCCGTGTGACGATATAGTGAGTGAAGCCATGAATGATCTGGTCCGTCCCTTCAGCCCCAGCCAGCCAGTGGTACATGACTGGCATCTGGATAGCGTAGTCGCTGCCTTGCATGCCGCCCGTGCCGACTGGCGGCAAAGCCAGGGCCGGTTGCGGGATTTTTCTACCCGCGAGTTTCCCTCCCGCGCAGCATTGCGCGACATCGTGGCTGCACTGGCGGCAGCGCTGTTTCCCATGCGGCTGGGTCCGCCGGGGCTGCGCGACAGCAGCGAGGACTTTTTTGTTGGCCATAGCCTGGCGGTGGCGCTGGATGCACTGGCGGCGCAAGTCGTTCTTGAACTGCGCTACAGCGCGCGCTTGAACGGTTTGTCGGCAGATGACAGCGAGGCGCAGTCGGTGGCAATTGTTCAGCAGTTTGCCGCCGCCTTGCCCGATCAGCGCCGCCTGCTGGATGCCGACATCACCGCCGCCTGGCAGGGTGATCCGGCCGCCCGCAGCGTGGACGAAGTGCTGCTGTGCTATCCGGGTATCAATGCCATCCTGCATCACCGCCTGGCCCACCTGCTGTATCGCGCCGGTTTGCCGCTGGTGGCGCGCATCATCGCCGAAATCGCCCATGGCGAAACCGGTATCGACATTCATCCGGGGGCGCAGATCGGTGCCGGCTTTTTCATCGACCACGGCACTGGCGTGGTGATAGGCGAAACCGCCGTCATCGGTGAGCGCGTGCGGCTGTATCAGGCGGTCACCTTGGGCGCCAAGCGCTTCGAGCAGGGCGAGGACGGCAGCCTGCTCAAGGGCCAGCCGCGCCATCCCATCGTGGAAGACGATGTGGTGATCTACGCCGGGGCCACCGTGCTGGGGCGCATCACCATCGGCCGTGCTTCCAGTATTGGCGGCAATGTCTGGCTCACCCGCAGCGTGCCGCCGGGCAGCCAGATCAGCCAGGCCAGCCTGCAGGCGGCCTCACCCTAAACCCTACCCGCTTTACCACATGAATCACCCCCTCGCCGCGCTGCATGGACAGCGGGCAGGGCGGAGCTTTGCCTGCAGGCCGCCGGCAAGGGGGTTGTGCGGCCTGCAGTTTTGTTTCTTCCACCATCCCTTATGGAGCAGACATGTCTCAACATCAGGACGTCAAACAGGCACTGGGCGACAACGCCGCGCGCCAACTGGCCAATGCCACCAAAACCGTACCGCAGTTGTCCACCATCAGCCCGCGCTGGCTGGTGCATCTGCTGCAATGGTCGCCGGTAGAAGCGGGCATTTTCCGTCTTAACCGTGTCAAGAACGCCGCCGGCGTGCAAGTGGCCTGCTCGCAGCGCGACGAGTCCGAACTGCCGCAAACCTTTGTCGATTACGAAGAGCAGCCGCGTGAGCTGTTCCTCAATGCGGTCACCACCGTGCTGGACGTGCACACCCGCGTGTCCGACTTGTACAGCAGCCCGCACGACCAGATCAAGGAACAGCTGCGCCTGACCATTGAAACCATCAAGGAGCGTCAGGAATCCGAGCTGATCAACAATCCGGAATACGGCTTGCTGGCCAATGTGGACGATACCCAGCGCATTTCCACCCTGACCGGCGCACCGACGCCGGACGATCTGGACGAGCTGCTGACCAAGGTATGGAAAGAGCCGGGTTTCTTCCTGGCCCACCCGCTGGCCATCGCCGCCTTCGGCCGTGAATGCACCCGTCGTGGCGTGCCGCCGCCGACCGTCAGCCTGTTCGGTTCGCAGTTCATCACCTGGCGCGGTGTGCCCATCATCCCGTCGGACAAGCTGCCTATCGATGAAGACGGCAAGACCAAGATCCTGCTGCTGCGCGTGGGTGAAAAGCGCCAGGGCGTGGTTGGCCTGTACCAGCCGGGCGTGGCTGGCGAACAGAGCCCGGGGCTGTCGGTGCGCTTCATGGGCATCAACCGCAACGCCATCGCGTCCTACCTGATTTCGCTGTATTGCTCGCTGGCCGTGCTGACCGAAGATGCGCTGGCCGTGCTCGAAGACGTGGAGATTGGCAAGTACCATGACTACCCAGATACCTACAAGTAAGCCTGAGGGTTTGCCGGACATCGCCCAGCTGGCGAATCTGGCCAATGCCTTCTTCAGCGCCTTGCCGGGTCAGCTGCCGGGCAGCCCGCCGCCTGCCGCCAGCGGGCTGAATCTGGATGTGGCCGGCCCGCAGCTGTCGCCGCAACCGGCCGCTGCTGCCGCACGCAGTCCGGAACCCGCCGCGCTGGATGGCTTTGGTCGCAGCGGTCCGCATGCCTATGCCGTGCCGGAAGGCTATGGCGCGGCCATTCCGCAACTGGCGGCGGCCCAGCCTTCCGCCCCGTCCGCTGCCGGCGCAGCGCTGCCGTCCTCGCCGTATTACTTTATCGGCGAGTCTGCCGGCTATCCGGCTTCCACCAGCGATGTGGCGGTAGACGACCGGGTGACGGCGCAGTCCTTCGGCCTACCCGGTGCGGATGAATTGCGTGCACTGCTGGCCGGCGATAGCCGTCCGGCAGCTGCGGCCCCGGCCCCTCAGGGTAATAACCATGGTTATTACTTTGTCGAGGAATGGCCGCAGCATGGCAAGGCACCGGATTTCGACCGTAAGGTGGCCAGCCGTGGCCATGGTTTCGATGTGCAGGCGGTGCGGCGTGACTTTCCCATTCTGGCCGAACGGGTCAATGGCAAGCCCTTGATCTGGCTGGATAACGCCGCCACCACGCACAAGCCGCAAGCGGTGATCGACCGGCTGGCTTACTTCTACCAGCACGAAAACTCCAACATCCACCGTGCCGCGCATGAACTGGCGGCACGGGCGACGGATGCCTATGAAGCGGCCCGTAACAAGGTGGCCCGGTTCATTGGCTCTCCCAGCCCGGATCAGGTGATTTTCGTGCGCGGTGCCACCGAGGCCATCAACCTGGTGGCCAATACCTGGGGGCGGCAGAACATCGGCGCGGGCGATGAAATCGTGGTGTCGCAGCTGGAGCACCACGCCAACATCGTGCCCTGGCAAATGCTGGCGGCGGCCAGCGGGGCCAGGATCCGGGTGATTCCGGTGGATGACAGCGGGCAGATCCTGCTGGATGAGTACCGCAAGCTGCTGAACAGCCGCACCAAGCTGGTAGCCATCACCCAGGTATCCAATGCACTGGGTACGGTGACACCGGTGCAGGAAATCGTGGCACTGGCGCATGCCGCTGGAGCGCGGGTGCTGGTGGACGGGGCGCAGTCGGTATCGCACATGCGGGTGAACGTGCAGGCGCTGGATGCGGATTTCTTTGTGTTCTCCGGGCACAAGGTGTTTGCACCCACCGGCATCGGCGTGGTGTACGGCAAGAAGGAATTGCTGGACAGCATGCCGCCGTGGCAGGGGGGGGGCAACATGATTGCCGATGTCACCTTCGAGAAGACGCTATACCAGCCGGCACCCAACAAGTTCGAAGCCGGTACCGGCAATATCGCGGATGCGGTGGGCTTGGGCGCGGCCATCGACTATGTCGAGCGTATCGGGCTGGAAGCCATTGCCCATTACGAACACGACCTGCTGATATACGCCACCCACGGCCTGCAATCGGTACCGGGTTTGCGGCTGGTGGGCACGGCGGCCAACAAGGCCAGCGTGCTGTCCTTCGTGCTGCCGGGCTATCGCACCGAGGAGGTGGGCAAGGCGCTGAATCAGGAAGGCATTGCGGTGCGCTCCGGCCACCACTGCGCCCAGCCGATTCTGCGGCGCTTCGGGCTGGAAGCCACGGTGCGGCCTTCGCTGGCTTTCTATAACACCTGCGAAGAGGTCGATACCCTGGTAGCCGTGCTGCAGCGGCTGGCGCGGCGGCATTAAGACCCGCTAACAAATCCCCCCGCTCCTGCGTTGCGCCTCCTTGCCGTATTATTGGTACTGTCTGCGGCGGCGCGCCTTGGTCCGGGTTCTCTACGAGGTTTTGTTAGCAGCGCTAAGCTGCGCTGGAAATGAAGAAAGGGCCGATGCGTATGCATCGGCCCTTTTCGTTTGGTGTGTTGCTCAGTTGCTGGCTTGCTGGTTGCGGATCAGCAGTAGCGATTCGCCACTGTGCATGATGACTTCCGGGTCTGGCGAAAACTCCACCTCGCCGGGGCTGCGCTCCAGCGCAATCACCATGGCCTTGCCATCGAAGCCATCCTTGAGAAAGCTGCCCAGCGGCTGGCCTTCCCAGCGCTCGTCCAGCACATGCACCTGGGCATGGAACTGGTTGGGATAGCGGTGGTGCAGGTGTTCGAAGAAGTGCAGGGTTTCCGGGTGGGCCACGATATTGGCCATATTCATGCCGCCCAGATGGGACGGGATCACCACATTGTCCGCGCCCACTGCCAATAGCTTCTTGCGCGAGCTTTCGTTTTCCGCCTTGGCCACGGCCAGTACCGTCGGGTTCAGGCTCTTGGCCGTTACCACCACAAAGGCGTTGTCGGCATCGGCACTCAGGCAGGAAATCAGGGCGCGGGCATGGGTAATGCCGGCGGCGCTGAGGTTTTCGTCTTCAGAAGCATCGCCGACGATGAAGGGCACATCACGCTCTTGCAGCAGGGCGATATTGGCTTCGTCCTTTTCGATGACGACTACCTGATGGCGGGTACCCAGCAATTCTTCCAGCGCGTAGCGCCCGGTATGGCTCAGCCCGCAAATGATGGTGTGCTGGCGCATGCGCGCAATCAGTTTTTCCATTTTCTTTCGTCTCAGATAAAGCGGCAGGTCGCCCTGAAACAGCATCAGGGTGAGGGAGGAAATGCCATAACCGACCACGCCGGTGCCGAACACGATCAGCGCAATGGTGAAATAGCGGCCTTCCAGCGACAGGTTGTGGGTTTCGCCATAGCCGATGGTGGCCAGCGTGATGACGGTCATGAACAGACTGTCGGAAAAGCTCCAGTCCTCGATCAACATGTAGCCGGAGGTGCCAAACAGCAGGGCGGCAAACACCAGGCTACTGAGGAACACGAGCTTACGCGGGAAACTGTGGCGCATGGGTGAGGAGGCTTGGAAAAGCGGCATTATAGCTTGCTATCGCAGGATAAATGGATAGTTGTAGCGGAGTATTTTCACCGTGGTTTTCCCTTGGTTTACAGCAGGGCCGGATCCAGCGGCTCGCCGCCTAGTATTACCGGTAGGTGACATTACGCATTGCGTTCATTATGCAACACTCATAAACTGCTCGGTTTAAATTAAACGTAAATAGTGATTTCAGGAAAATTGATTTCCAGCGCGGGTGCTGCTGATCCGCACGCAGCTGCCATCAGGCTATGCCGGTTGCACTGGCGCAAAGATGAAGTCATGAACACACACTATGAAACTGATTGCCACCGGAAAGGCGTTGCCAGAACAGTCGGTCAGCGCTGCCGATCTTGACCTGCGTCTGGGCTGTCGCCCGGGTGATTGCTTGCGCAAAAGCGGCGTGCATACCCGCTATTTTGCTGGCGAACAGGAGACACAGAGCGCACTGGCCGCGCGTGCCCTGCATGCGGCCCTGGACCATGCCGGGCTGGGCGTGGGGGATATCAATCTGTTGATTAGCGCATGTGGCATCCCCGAGCAGGCCCTGCCGGGGACAGCCTGTTTCATCGCGCATGCCGCCGGCCTGCCCGCGGGAATGGCGGTGTTTGATGTCAATGCCAGCTGTCTGAGCTTTCTGAGTGCCTTGCAGGTGGCCGACAGCCTGCTGCAAAGCGGCGCCTACCGCCGCATTGCCATTGTTGCTGCCGATCTGGCCTCGCGTGGGCTGGACTGGAGCAATCCCGAAGCCTCGCTGATTTTCGGCGATGGTGCCGCCGCCGCCATCGTGGAGCGCGGAGAGCCGGGGCAGGGCCTGCGTGCTTTCCGGCTGGCCAGCTATCCGGAAGGGCGGCGCTATTGCGAAATCCGCGCCGGTGGCACCCAGTGCAATCCGCGCCGGGGGGCGGTGGCCAGCGATTTTCTGTTCAAGATGCAGGGCAAGGCCGTGTTCAAGCTGGCTTCGGAACGCATGCCGGCCTTTATCGACGGCCTGCTGGCTGCCACGCCGGGTGGTCTGGACAGCATAGACTGGGTGTTGCCGCATCAGGCCAGCCATCTGGCCATGCAGCATATGGCGAAAAAACTCGGCATCGGCCGTGAACGGGTTGTCGATATCTACGCCAGTCACGGTAATCAGGTGGCGGCGTCCTTGCCCACCGTACTGCATGAGGCCGTAGCCAGCGGGCGGGCCGTGCGCGGCCAGCGTCTGTTGATGCTGGGCACGGCGGCTGGGCTGAGCCTGGGCGGGCTGGTATGGGACTTATGAAACAGGTGCTGGTGACCGGTGCAACCGGAGGGCTGGGGCGCAATGCTGTGGCCATGCTACTGCAGCGTGGCTGTCGGGTCCGCGCCACCGGCCGCAAGCTGGATATCGGCCGGCAACTGGTGGCGCAGGGGGCGGAGTTCCTGCAGCTGGATCTGGCGCTTGCCACCCGCGCGGAAATGGCCAGTCTGCTGCATGGCATCGACACGGTATGGCATTGTGCCGCCCTGTCTGCCCCCTGGGGAGCAGAGGCCGATTTCATCTCTGCCAATGTGCTGGCCACCGAGCGCCTGCTGCAGGCGGCTGGCGAGGCAGGCGTTAGCCATTTCGTGCATATTTCCACGCCAGCGCTGTATTTCGATTTTCAGCATCGCTGCCAGATTCCGGAAAGCTATCGCCCGCGGCAATATGTCAACGCTTATGCCCGCAGCAAGGCACAGGCCGAGGACAAGGTGCAGCAGGCCGTGGCCCGTTATCCGGGTATGCGCTGCATCATCCTGCGGCCGCGTGCCATTTTCGGCGAATACGATCAGGTGCTGATCCCTCGCTTGGCGCGCTTGTTGCGCCGTCCGGGGGCGCGGCTGCCCTTGCCGCGAGGCGGCGCGGTGTTGTTGGACCTGACCTATGTCGGCAACGTCACCCATGCCATGTGGCTGGCCAGTTGTCAGCCCGGTCTGATCAGCGGCGAAGTGTTCAATATCACCAATCAGCAGCCAGCCGTGCTCAAGCAAGTGCTGCAACAGCTGTTTGTCGAGGAGCTGGGCTGGCCGATGCGCATCGTCAGCCCGCCTTATCCTGTGCTGCATTACGCCAGCCTGGCCTTGCAGTGGCTGTCACGGCTGAATGGGCGTGAGCCGGTTCTCACCCCTTACAGCCTGGGGGCTGTGCATTTCGACATGACGCTGGACAACCGTCGCGCCTGCGAACGCCTGGCTTATGTTCCGCCCTACAGCATGCAAGAGGGCATACAGCGTACTGCGGACTGGCTGAGGGAGCAGGGGCTGAGGGAGCAGGCTGATGGCCAGATTGCATGAGTTCAGCGTGGGTCATTGTACCCATCCGGCCTGCATGGCGCTCAAAGGGGCAGGGCTGGCCAGCCGCTGCTTTCCCTCGCGTGCTTATTTGATCGAAACCCGCGACCGCCTGCTGCTGTGGGACACCGGCTATGCCGAGCACTTTCATGCCGCCACGCGCCAGGGTGTCTATCGCCTGTATCCGCTGGTGACCCCGGTGACTTTCAATGCGGCAGATGCCTTGTCAAGCCAGCTGCAGGCACGCGGTCTGGCCAGTCGCGATATCCATGCGCTGGTGTTGTCACACTTTCATGCCGACCATATCGCCGGCCTGCGCGACTTCCCTCAGGCCCAGTTATGGTGCTCGGCCACGGGCTGGCAGGCCGTGCGCGGTCTGTCTGGGCTTGCCGCATTGCGTCAGGCTTTTCTGCCTGCCTTGCTGCCCGCCGATATCGACAGCCGGCTGCACTTTGTCGAAGCGCTTGAGCTGCTTGAGCTGCCGGCGGAGCTGGCACCTTTCACCCACGCCCGCGATCTTTCCGGCAGTGGTGAGGTGCTGGTGGTGGACCTGCCCGGCCATGCGCCGGGGCATCTGGGCGCTTTTGTCCGCACCGAGCAGGGCTGGACCTTGCTGGCCTCGGATGCCGCCTGGGCCCGCGAAGGATTCCAGGACTTGCGCGGTCCTGCCGAGCTGACTTTCCTGATCCAGCATCAGCGTGCTGCCTACTACCAGACGCTGGGCCGGCTGCATGCCTTGTACCGCAATGGCTTGCATGATATTCGTCTGACACACCAGCAAGAGGATGGCCCGGCATGATGCGGCTACTGCGGGTGATGCTGGCCTACTGGCAGGCGCGGCGGCTGCAATTTCACGACCGGGCGGCGCTGGAACGCTATCAACAGCAGCAATTGGCGGTGTTTTGCCGTCGCCTGCAGCAGCGTAGCCCGTATTTTGCCGCGCTGGGCGACTTGCCGCTGGCGCAATGGCCGCGGATGGACAAGGCGCTGATGCTGCAGCATTTCGACCAGATGAACAGCGCTGGCCTGCGGCTGGATGAGGTGATGCAGATCGCCCTGCGTGCTGAACACAGCCGGGATTTTGTTCCCACCATCGGCCCCTATACCGTGGGGCTGTCCTCCGGCACCACCGCACAGCGGGCGGCCTTTGTGGTGAGTCGGCGCGAGCAGGCGCAGTGGGCCGGCATCATGCTGGCGCGCGCCTTGCCGGATGGCCTGCTGGCGCGCGAGCGGGTGGCGCTGTTCCTGCGCGCCAACAGTAATCTCTACACCGCCGTGCGTAGCCGCTGGCTGACGTTTCGCTATTTCGACCTGTTCCGCCCGTTTGCCGAGCATCTGCCCTTGCTGGCCGATTATCAGCCCAGCATCTTGCTGGCACCGGCCCAGGTCTTGCGCGAACTGGCGCTGGCGCAGCTGCAAGGCCGCATCCGGCTACAGCCCAAGCGGGTGTACTCCATTGCCGAGGTGCTGGAAGCGCAGGACCGGCAGCTGATCGAACAGGCCTTCGGTGCCGTGCATGAAATCTATCAGGCGACCGAGGGTTTTCTCGCCAGCACCTGTGCCGCCGGGGTGTTGCATCTGAACGAGGAGTACCTGCATGTCGAACCGGAATGGCTGGATGACGCGCACCGCCGCTTCGTGCCGGTGATTACCGATTTCAGCCGCTATACCCAGCCCATCGTGCGCTACCGGCTGAACGACGTGCTGCTGGCGCGTGCCACGCCCTGCCCATGCGGGCGGGCCAGCATGGCGCTGGACGGAGTGGAGGGGCGCTGTGACGACATGCTGCTGCTGCCCGACCGCCACGGGCGGCCACAAACGGTGTTTGCCGACCTGCTTGGCCGTGCGCTGGCCCAGGTCTTGCCGTTTGATGCCGACTATCGTTTGCGCCAGACCGGTTCCTGCTCACTGACGCTGCATCTGGCGTTGCCGGAGCGGCAGCAGGTGGCCGTGCAGGCGCATCTGGAGCGCGTACTGCAAGGCGCTGGCGTTGATGTGGCAGCGTTGCAGTGGCAGCACGAGCAGGCCTTGCCGCCGCTGGATACCAGCCGCAAGCGCCGGCGCATCATCCGGGAGCAGGCATGAAGCGGCTGCTGCGCCAATTGCCGCCACGCTTGCGGCATCTGTTGCTGGGCTGGGGCTCGGTGGGCTGCGCTTATACCCTGGGCAGTCTGCGCAGCGGACCGGCCTGGGTGCTGCCAGAACTGGCCAGTGACCGCTTGCTGGCTTTCGATCCTGCGGCCATCTGGCTGTATCTGTCGTTTTTTCTGCTGGTTCCCGCTGCCTTTTGGCTGACGCCGCAGCAACGGCTGCGCTGGCTGCAACACGCCATGCAGTTGTCGGCATTGCTGGCCGGCCTGGTTTTCCTGTTGTGGCCTACCACGCTTGCCTATCCGCTAGTCGTGTCCGCGCCGTCGCACGGCTTGTTGCAGCTTTTGCTGCGCTTCGACACCCCGGGTAACTGTCTGCCGTCCTTGCATGGCGCACTGACCTGGCTGGCCTTGTGGGCGCTGTGGGATGACCGGCGGCCCTGGCGCAACATGCTGCTATTGCTGTGGGCGCTGGCCATCTTGCTGGCGGTCATCCAGCTGCGCCGCCATCTGACGCTGGACCTGGGCGCTGGCTTGTTGCTTGGTCTGTTGAGTGGCTGGCTGGCGGCCCGTCCTGTTCTGCATTCTTTTTTTCGGTATCGTTGCGCATGAATGTATTTGCCCTGACTTTTGCCCTGATGCTGGCCATCGTGCTGCTGGAACTGCTGGCCTTGCGCTACTGGCGCAAGGAGGCCATTCCCTGGCATGAAATCGTGTTCAACCTGAATTCCGGCCATATCCTGATGTGGGCGCTGCGCGGCGTCGAGGTGGCGATGTTTGGCTGGCTGCTGACCCATGCCAACCTGCATCTGGTGGATCGCTTGCCGCTCTATGCCCAGTGGCTGGTGGCCATCGTCGGCTGGGATCTCAGCTTTTACTGCATGCACCGCGCCCATCACCGCTGGCCGCTGCTGTGGGCAGTACATCGCGTGCATCATCAGGGTGAGCATTTCAGCCTGTCGCTGGGCATTCGCAATTCCTGGTATTCCTCGCTCACTTCGCTGCTGTTCGTGGCACCGCTGGCGGTGCTGGGCCTGCCGCTGGAGCTGTTTGTCGCTGCTTCCTCGTTTCATTACGCGGTACAGTTGTACAACCATAATGCCTTTGTCGGCCGTTCCGGCTGGCTGGAGGGGCTGCTGGTGACCCCGGCCGCGCACCGGGTGCATCACGCCACCCATCCGCTTTATCTGAACCGCAACTTTGGCGGCACCTTTCTGCTGTGGGACCGCTGCTTCGGCAGTTACCAGCCGCCGCGCGACTATGTGCCGCTGGTGTATGGCGTGCCGGGCAGTGCCGCGTCCTTCAACCCGCTACTGGCCAGCAATCCCTGGCTGGCGGCCTGGTCGGATCGCTGGTGGCCAGCAAGCAGGGCAGGTGAGGGCTGGCAGATCAGTGGCCCTTATATTGCCAGCGGTGCGGTGGTGCTGTTTGGCTGGGTGATTTACTACGTGCAGATGGCCGGCGGCTTCTCGCCCTGGCAGCAGTGGAGCCTGTTTGGCGGCTTGCTGGCCGGTACGCTGGCCCTGGGTGCGATGTCGGATCGGCAGCGGCGTGGCTGGCAGGCATGGCAGGCCCTGGCGCTGGGGCTGCCCTTGGTTTGTGTGCTACTGGGCCTGCGTGATGCCGCAGCGCTGATACTGTCAGCACTATTGCTGTTGCATGGCGTGTTGGGCTGGCGTCGCGCGGAGGGAGCGGCATGAGTCAGCTGCGTTTTCAGTCTTCCCGGCAACTGGCGTTCCGACTGGCGCTGCAGCAGGCGGCGCAGGACTATCTGGCCACCCAGGGTGGTCACCGCTACGCCGGACTTGGCATTGCCGGCAAGGCGGCAGTGCTGGGCGGCTTGAGCCTCTACTGTTATTGGCAGGCCTTGCATGCCACGCACGCGGGTAGCTTTGCCGCAGCCTACATCGCCGCATTTGTGCTGGCCATGCTGCTGGCGATGAACAGCCTGCATGATGCTGCGCATGGTGCGGTGTTCCGTTCTGCCGGCCTCAATCGCTTGCTGGCACGGCTGACCAGCCTGCCGATGGGGGTGGATGCCGACATCTGGACCCGTCGTCATGTTCATCTGCACCATACCTACCCCAATGTCGAAGAATACGATCTGGACATCGAGCCCAATCCCTTCTTGCGGCAGACGCCGTTCCAGGCCTGGGCCGTGCAGTATCGCTGGCAGCATCGCTACTGGCCGCTGATTGCTGCCTTGTCCTTGCCTTATCTGTGCTGGTATGGCGACTGGCTCGACTGGTTGGGCAGGAGCAAGCTGCGGCTGCGTGATGCACGGCCTATCAATACGCCACATTTTCTGGCCAGCAAGGCCGCCCATGTGCTGCTGGCGCTGGGGCTGCCGTTGTGGCTGCTGCAGGGCAGCGCCATTGGCTGGGGCACGGTGCTGCTGTGTTATGTGGCCGGGCAGATGCTGGCTTCCTGTTTTCTGGTGGCCATGATTCTTGGCACGCACTGGGCTGATGTGGCGTTTTTCCAGCCGGATGCTGACGGCCGCTTGCCGCATACCTGGCATGAGCACCAGTTTCTCACCTGTTGCGACTGGCTGCCGGCACCTGCCTGGCTTGGCGGCTTGCTTGGCGGACTGCATCTGCACCTGACCCATCACCTGTTTCCGGCCTACAGCCATCGCCACTATCCGGCGCTGGCCCGCATCGTGCAGCAGCAGGCGGCGGCACATGGCCTGCCTTATCGCTGCCTCAGTTATCCGCAGCTATGGCGGGCGCAGCAGCGCTTTCTGCGTGCGATGGGGGCGAAGCCGCACGCATGAGCGCATAGCGCAGCGGCCCGGCGGTTTTTGTGTGCAGATGTGTAGCAGGGTGGGGCGGGCAATAGTTCTTCACACTGTTTTACAAGCGGTTACCTGCCATTGATTAATCTGGACTGGTATCAACGCACTGGAGGTCCAGTCCATGAAAACCCGAATCCTGATCCCCGCGCTGCTGGCGCTTTCCTTCACCGGCATGGCTTATGCCGATTCTTCTGCCATTCTGGGTGGTGCACTTGGCGGTGCGGTGGGTGCTGCCGTCGGCCAATCCATCGGCGGCCGTAACGGTGCCATCATCGGCGGCGCGGTGGGCGGCAGCGTTGGTACCGCGCTGGCCTACCAGCGTGATGACTACCGCGACTACCGGCCGGCGCCGGCCCCGGTGCCGGTTTACCAGCCGGTGACCTATGTTGCCCCCGTGCGCTATGTCGAGCCGCCGCGCTATCCGCACTGGCATGAGGACCGGCACGGGCAATACCGCGACTGGCATGATCGCGAATGGCATGACCGTGGCTGGCATGGCCGCGACGGGCGCGATGGCTATTATCGTCACGGCGATTGAGTTGTTTTCACTGCAGACCGGGCCCTGAGCAATCAGGGCTTTTTCATTTTGCGCGGCACATGTTTATCTCATCTATCGTGTACAGAGCGACACGATGTCTGCGTTTCCCCGCCCTGGCCTGTACATGCACTGATCTCTGGTCAGCCGATGGTGGCTGGCTCACACTCTCGCTCCGGTAAGTGATTGCCGACGGTTATCGCTAAGGCTGCCGCGATAAAGTACTTGCCTGGCAGGCTTGCTGTTTTCTATAATTGATTAGCAATCAAATCATTCACATGCGAAGCATTATGAACAGTGTAGATTTACTACGGCTTGGCATCACCAGCGCCATCATGCATGCCGGGCGCAAATGGCGGCAGATTTCCCAGGAAGTGGTACTTGACCACGGGCTGACCGCGCCGGGCGCTTCGGCGCTGATTTTCATTGGCCGGCTGGGGGAAGGCATCAACCAGGTGGCACTTGCCGAGGAAATTGGCATCGAGGGGCCATCGTTGGTGCGGGTCATCGACCAACTGGCTAGTGCTGGCCTGGTCCGCCGCGAAAAAGACAAGGTGGACCGCCGCTCCAATACCCTGTGGTTCACCGACGAAGGCCGCGCCTTGACCGACAAGATCGAAGCCGAGCTGGTCCATTTGCGCGCGCTGGTGTTCCGCGATGTGTCGCCGGCCGATCTGGAAGCCACTTTGCGGGTGTTTGCGGCGGTAGAGTCCGCCTATCAGCGGCCGGGGCTGGTGGCCGAACTGGCAGCCATGGCTGGCCAGGCACGCGCATGACGCTGCCGGGCTGGCGTGACTGGCTGTTTTCGGCCAAGGCCTTTGTCGCTGCCATGCTGGCGCTGTATCTGGCCATGGCGCTGGAATTGCCACGACCTTACTGGGCGATGGCCACGGTGTATGTGGTGTCGCATCCGCTGACCGGGGCCACCCGTTCCAAGGCGGTATACCGCATTGGCGGCACCTTGCTGGGGGCGACGGCGGCGGTCATTTTCATGCCGCTGTTTGTCAATGCGCCCACCCTGCTCAGCCTGGTGGTGGCGCTGTGGACCGGCACGCTGCTGAGCATCTCGCTGCTGGACCGTACCCCGCGCAGCTATCTGTTCATGCTGTCTGCCTATACGCTGCCGATGATTGCCTTGCCGGCGCTGAATAATCCGGAAGGCATTTTCGATCTGGCACTGGCGCGCAGCGAGGAAATCCTGGTTGGCATCCTGTGTGCCAGCGTGGTGTCGGCGCTGGTGTGGCCGGGGAAAGTCGCCCCCATTTTCTCGGCCCGCATTGCCAGTTGGCTGGGCGATGCGCGCGACTGGGCTTGCGAGCTGCTGCAACAGAGCGATGCCGCCGGCCAGCCCTTGCATGCCAGCCGCCACAAGCTGGCGGCGGATATCCTGGCACTGGATCAGTTCATCTCCCACCTGTCTTACGACACCACCAGTTTCGCCGTGGTGAAAAATGCCCGCGAGCTGCGCGGCCGCATGAGCATGTTGCTGCCCATTCTGTCGTCGCTGACCGAAACCAAGCAGGCGCTGCTCCGGCAGCAGGATGGCATGCCTGTCGGGCTGAGCGAGCTGATGCACGAAGTGGCGCACTGGATGGCCAGTCCCGATCTGGGCCATCTGCGGCGCGATGTGCCCTTGCTGCAGCGGCGGCTGGCCGCGCTGAAACAGCAGATTGCCAGCGGCGACAGCTGGCAGGCGCTGCTGATTGCCCACGGGCTGGCGCGTTTGCAATCGCTGATCAATCTGTGGCTGGACTGCCGGCTATTGCAGCAACTGATTGCCGAAGAGCACCCCACCTTCCAATGGAAACCGGCTTATCGTCACTGGCCGGTGGGCGGCACGGCCCGGCATTACGATTACGGCATGATGGCGTTTTCAGCCTTGCAGGCTTCGACCGCCATTTTCCTGGCCTGCCAGCTATGGATACAGCTGGGCTGGACCGATGGTTCCGGTGCCGTGATCATGGTGGCGATTGCTTCCTGCTTCTTTGCTGCGCTGGACGAGCCGGCACCGATGATGCGTACCTTCCTGATCTGGGCGCTGGTCAGCATCGCGCTGACGACCGTGCTGCTGTTCATGGTGATTCCGGCGGCCTATACCTTTGAAATGCTGGTGGCCATGCTGGCTGTCCCGTTCTTGCTGGTGGGCACGCTGTTTACCCGGCCGCAGTTCACCATGATTGCCATGATGCTGACGGTGAACACCGCCACCTTCCTCAGCCTGCAAGGCGCTTACGATACCGACTTCACTGCCTTCTTCAACGGCAATGTGGCTACCGTGGTGGGCGTGTCGTTTGCGCTGCTGTTCAGCCTGCTGGTGCGGCCATTTGGCATCGAGCTGGCCATCCGCCGGCTGCGTCGTGCCAGCTGGCATGATCTGGCCGAAACCTCGGCCGGTCGCCGGCTGGATGACTATGCCCAGCTCACCGCCCGCATGCTGGACCGGCTGGGCCTGCTGATTCCACGGCTGGCCGCCAGTGGCCATGACCAGCTGCCGCAGGTGTTCAACGAGTTGCGTGCCGGTTTTAGCGTGCTGCATCTGCAGCGTGATGAAAATGCCCAGACCGGCCCCGCCGGCGTGGCGGTGCAGCAGGTGCTGGACGAGGTGGAGCGGCATTACCGCCAGGCGCTGGCGCAGCGGCATTACCGCCAGGCAGATGCACACCTGTTGCAGCGCATCGACGCGGCACTCAATCAGGTTCTGGCCGAATCGCGCCGCAGCGATCATCACGTCCAGACCGTACTGAATGCGCTGGTCGAATTGCGCATCACCCTGTTTCCGGTTGCCGGCAGCTATGCCCTGGCAGCCTGCCCACCCTTGCCTGCAGGAGGCATGACGTCGTGATTGGTGAAGTTGAAATCTACGGGGTGTATTTCCCCAGCCTGCTGATCCTGATGGTGCTGGCCTTTGGCGTCACCGCCGGCCTGCGCATCCTCCTGGGTCAGCTGGGCTTCTACAAACTGGTATGGCACCGTTCTCTGATGAACTTTGCCTTGTATGTGATTGTGCTCGGCGGTTTCGTCGTGCTGACTCGCGGATGGTAATGATGAAAAAGCTGATAGGCAAAGCAGGGCCGGTAGTGCTGACCCTGATCGTGGTGGTGGCGGCCGTGCTGGTGGGGCGTTATCTGTGGGATTACTACACCAATGCGCCGTGGACGCGGGATGGCCATATCCGCGCCGACGTGGTGCAGATCGCCCCGGATGTGTCCGGGCTGATTACCGAGGTGAAAGTCACTGACAACCAGCTGGTGAAACGCGGCCAGGTGTTGTTCGTCATCGACCGCGCCCGCTACGCGCTGGCACTCAAGCAGGCCGAAGCGGCATTGGCACAGCAGAGCGCCGGTTTGTCGCAGGCAAAACGCGAAGCGGCACGCAACCGTGGCCTGAGTGATCTGGTGGCCAGGGAAAACATCGAGCAGAGCGAAGCCCGTGTGCAACAGGACGAGGCCAGTGTCGCTGCCGCTACAACCGCGGTGGAAGTGGCCCGGCTCAATCTGCAGCGCACCGTGGTGAGCAGCCCGGTGGATGGTTATCTCAACGACCGCACCCCGCGCGTGGGCGATTACGTCAGCACCGGCAAGCCGGTGTTGTCGATGGTGGATGCCCATTCCTTCCATGTGGATGGCTATTTCGAAGAAACCAAGATGAACCGGGTGCAGGTCAACCAGCCGGTGGAAATCCAGATCATGGGCGAGGCGCACAAGCTGCGCGGCCATGTGCAGAGCATTGCCGCCGGCATCGAAGACCGTGACCGCAGCAATGGTGCCACCCTGCTGCCCAATGTGAATCCTACTTTCAACTGGGTGCGGCTGGCCCAGCGCATTCCGGTGCGCATTACCCTGGATGAAGTCCCGGCCGACTTCCGCATGATTGCCGGGCGCACCGCCACCGTGGCCGTGGTGGCCGTCAAGGGAGGCCAGCCGTGAGCCGTCTTTATCCTGCCGGGCTGCTATTGGCGCTGACCACGCTTGCCGGCTGCACCACCGTTGGCCCGGATTACCAGCTGCCGGCCAATTCCGCCATGCAACGTCAGGCAGCACAAGGCCGTTTTGCCAATGCCGATGGCCGGCTGACCTCCAGCCAGCCGCTTGCCCCGCGCTGGTGGCAGCTCTACCACGATCCGGTGCTGAACCAGCTGGTGGAGCAGGCACAACAGGCCAATACCGATTTGCGTGCCGCCACCGCCAATCTGCAAAAGGCCTTGGCGGTAGCCAGCCAGGTCAATGCCGAGGCTGGCCCGCATGCGGCGCTGTCGGCATCGGCCGAACGCGCACGCATCTCCGGCCAGAGCATGTTGCTGGATGTGCCGCTGCCGGTGAGCAATCTGGGTGACGAGGGCATACGCGTGGCCTATCAGCTTGACCTGTTTGGCAAGCTCAGACGCGGCGACGAGGCCGCCGAAGCCAATAGCGAAGCCAGCGTGGCTGCCCGGGATCTCGCCCGCATCACCGTGACCGCCGAAACCGTGCGCAGCTATCTGCAGATCTGCTCGGCCAATCATGGCTATCAGGTATTGCAGCAGCAGTCCGCCCTGCAGCAGAAACAGCTGGAACTGACACGCCGCCTGGCCGGTGCCGGCCGGCTCACTGCTACGGATGTGCTGCGCGCCCAGGCCCAGGCCGACAGCGTCGCCGCTGGCCTGCCGGCCTATCAGGCCCAGCGCGATGCCGCCCGTTACCGCCTGGCCATGCTGCTGGGACAGACCCCGGCCGAGACCCTGCCAGCAGCGGCACTGTCCTGCGCGCAGGAGCCACAACTGGCACAAGCCATTCCGGTGGGCGATGGCCGGGCCTTGCTGGCACGCCGGCCGGATGTGCAGCAGGCCGAGCGCAAGCTGGCACAGTCCAGCGCCATGATAGGCGTGGCCACCGCCGAGCTTTACCCCAGCATCACGCTGGGGGCATCGGCTGGCTTTACCGGCTTGCTGGAAGATGTGGGTCAGCGTTCCACCCAGCGTTTCGGCTATGGCCCGCTGATCAGCTGGACCATTCCCGACAGCGGTGCCCGGGCGCGGGTGACGGCAGCCAAGGCCGATAATGCCGCCGCACTGGCCCACTTTGACGGCGTGGTGCTCAATGCCCTGCGCGAGGTGGAAACCAGCCTCAGTCTGTACGGCAAGGATTTGCAGCGGCTGACCTTGTTGCGCACGGCGCGCGACAGTGCCAAACAGGCCGCCGCGCAGAACCGCCGGCTGTATCAGGCGGGGCGTTCACCCTATTTGTCCAGCCTGGATGCCGACCGCACCCTGGTTGGCAACGAAAGCGCCGTGGCCAGCGCGGAAAGTCAGCTGGCGCAGGATCAGGTCAATCTGTTCCTGGCCTTGGGTGGCGGCTGGGAAGAGGGTAAAACGCAAACCGGCCACTAGGGCCGGCAAACCAAACCCCCGCTCCTGTGTTGCACGGACTTGTCGTACACCTGCTGCTGTCGGCGTCGGCACACCTGGGGGCGGGTCTTCTACGAGGTTTTGTCAGCGCTGATAAGGTTCTGCCACCCCCCGCTCAGTGCAGGCGAATCCGAAATGGTGGCAATTCATGCCAGGCGGGTGTGATTTCTGTTGTGCCTGTCTGGTCGCGCGTATAGCATCTGCCATCGCCGTCTTCAGTCCGGAATTTCCGCCATGTCCGCACCTGCCAGCGTTCCCGTGTTGTTGCCGGTTTTCCTGGTAACCGATATTTTGTGCGCCTGCATCCTGGTGCAGCTGCTGGCCTTGCGCAAAGCCGGGGTGGCGGGTACTCGCAGCTGGATCGCCGCCAATATCGCCATGGTGGCCTATCTGCCGGCGCTGGGCCTGCGCACCGTGCTGCCGCTGGTGTTCAGCGTGGTGCTCAGCAATGGACTGGGGCTGCTTGCCGCCAGCCTGTTCTATATCGGTTGCGCCCGTTTTCTGGGTCGGCCCGCCTACAGCCGTTTCTGGTTGGCACTGATACTCTGCGCCCTTGCTGGCCTGTTGTGGTTCACCCTGGTGGTGGATGTGATCCGGCTGCGCGTCATCATTGCCTCGGGCGGTATCGCCGTGGTGTTTGTTGCCACCGCTTATCTGCTGTGCCGCCACCGTCCGGCCGGCCAGGGAGCGGCCGTCTACTGGCTGGGTGCCGCCTGCAGCATTGCCACCGCCTTGCTGCATACCGCGCGAGCCATCTATTACGGCGCTGGTTTGGGTAATTTGTCCGACCTGTTTGCCAGTACGCCGGCCAATGTGATGTCGATGAGTCTGACCGCCGCGTTGGTGCCCGGCCTGTCCATGCTGGCGGCGGCCATGGTGCAGCAGCAGTTGTTGAGTGATGCCACCTGGCGCGCCGAGCGCGATGGCATGACGGGCACACTGACGCGGCAAAGCTTCGAGACCCGTATTCTGGCCGATCTGCAACGGGCCAACCTCACCGGCGATGCCTTCTGTTTTGTGCTGGCCGATCTGGATTTTTTCAAGCAGATCAACGACAGCCATGGCCACCAGACCGGTGACCGCGTGCTGGTGGCTTTTACCGAGCTGATTCGCCGGCACGTGCGTGCCGCAGACTACATTGGCCGCATGGGGGGTGAAGAATTCGGCATCGCTCTGCCGGCCACGCCGCCAGCCGAAGCCATGCGTGTGGCCGAACGCCTGCGCCAGGCGGTGGCGGCGCAGCACATTGCCACCGACAGCGGCAGCCTGAGCTACCGCGTCAGCATGGGCCTGGCTGTGCGTGAGCCAGGCGAGACCTTTGCTGATCTGTACCGCCACGCCGACCAGGCCTTGTACGCAGCCAAGCAGGCCGGGCGCAACCGGGTGCAGGCCTATGCTCAGGATGCCGCCTGAGCGGCACTGAGCGGACCCCAGTTGTTTTCAAATACCAGCTCGGCCAGATTCTGCCGGCTGGCCCAGTTTTCCTGTTCCAGCATGGGTTTGTCGTAGAAGGCCTCGACATGGCCGATGCACAGGATGGCTACCGCCTTGGCCTCGGCCGGCAGGCCCAGCAGCGTACCCAGCCGCTGCGGGTCGAACAGCGATACCCAGCCCAGGCCGATACCTTCGGCGCGGGCGGCCAGCCACATGTTCTGGATGGCGCAGGCAATCGAGCAGATATCCATTTCCGGCAGGGTGCGGCGACCGAATACATGGCGCTCGCGTCCGTCCATCAGTGCCGCCACCAGTACCTCGCCACAGTCCAGAATGCCCTCAACCTTCAGCTTCATGAATTCGTCTTCGCGCTGGCCCAGTGCCTTGGCGGTGGCCACCCGCTCGATTTCCACTTCGGCATGCAGTTGGCGGCGCAGGGCGGTATCGCTGATGCGGATGAAGCGCCATGGCTGCATGAAGCCGACGCTGGGGGCCAGATGCGCGGCTTGCAGCAGGCGTTGCAGCAGGGCCGGATCGACCGGGTCCGGCTTGAAGTGGCGCATGTCGCGCCGCTCGCGGATGGCGCGGTAGACGGCGTCGATGTCGGCTTGGGGATAGGCATTCATGGTAGGAACAGTCTGGCGCAGGCTTCGGGGTTGGACGGGAAATACAGGTGCAGATAACTGGCCAGCAGGCTGCCGTGGCGGTATACCGGCTCGCCTTGTCCGCTACCGGTGGCGCGGCTGGCATGGGTGAGCGGGGTGATGGGTGTGTCCAGGCTGGAGTAGTGGAAGGTGTGGCCGCGCAGCACTTCACCATCCAGCTCCAGCTGTTGCAGGCCCAGCGCACTCAGGCGGCTACCCAGCCGGGCATGGCCGGGCAGCAGGCCCAGCATCTGTCCGCTTTGTCCCTGCTTGTCGGTCAGGCTGTCCAGCAAATACAGCATGCCGCCGCACTCGGCATAGAGCGGTTTGCCAGCAGCCACATGGGCGTGCAGGCCGGCACGGCTGCGCTGTGCGCCGGCCAGCGTGGCCAGATGCAGTTCCGGGTAACCACCGGGCAGCCATACGGCGTCGCAGTCCGGCAGCGTGTCGTCGGCCAGTGGCGAGAAGTAATGTAGTTCGGCCCCCAATGCCTGTAGCGTCTGCACATTGGCCGGATAGATAAAGCTGAAGGCGGTATCGCGGGCGATGGCGATGCGCACGCCATCCAGCAAGCGTGGCAGGGCAGCTGGCTGGGCGGGCTGAAAGGAGACCGGCGGCGGCAGCTGCGCCAGCGCGGTATTGGCCAGCTGGGCGGCAGCGCGCTGCAGTCGTGCTTCCAGATCGGCCACCTCCTGCGCCTGCACCAGGCCCAGATGCCGCTCCGGCAGGCCCATGTCCTGCTGGCGCATCACCGCGCCCAGGTAATTCAGGCTGGTGGGCAGGGCGGCGGTCAGCATTTCCGCATGGCGGCTTGATGCCACCTGATTGGCCAGCACGCCATAAAACGGCAGGCCGGGGCGGAATGTCGCCAGGCCATGCGCCACGGCGGCAAAGGTTTGTGCCATGCCGGAGGCGTCGATGATGGCGGCCACCGGCACGTCAAATAACTGGGCCAGATCGGCACTGCTGGGGGTGCCATCGAACAGACCCATGCTGCCTTCGATCAGGATCAGGTCTGCCTCGGCCGCCGCCGCATACAGGCGCTGGCGGCAGTCGTCTTCGCCATTCATCCACAAATCCAGTGCGTAGACGGTGTGGCCGCTGGCCTGTTCCAGCACATAGGGGTCGAGAAAATCCGGCCCGGTCTTGAACACGCGCACGCGCCGGCCCTGCTGGCGGTGGTAGCGGGCCAGCCCGGCGCTGAGGGTGGTTTTGCCCTGATGCGAGGCAGGGGCGCTGATGAACAGTGCCGGACAGTGGCGGATGGCCATGTCAGAACTCCACGCCTTGCTGGGCCTTGATGCCTTGCTCGCGGTAGGGGTGCTTGACCAGTTTCATCTCGGTCACCAGATCGGCGGCGTCGATCAGCGCCTGCGGCGCATGGCGGCCGGTAATCACCACATGCAGATTGGCCGGGCGGCTGGCCAGCGCGGCCAGTACCTCGTCCAGCGGCAGGTAGTCGTACTTCAGCACGATGTTCAGCTCGTCCAGGATCAGCATGTCGTAATCGCCGCTATTGAGCATCTCCAGCGCGGCCTCCCAACCCTGGCGCGCGGTGGCGATGTCGGCCTCGCGGTTCTGGGTGTTCCAGGTATAGCCTTCGCCCATGGTGAGGAAGCGGCAGTTGTCGAAGCGGCTGAACAGGTCGCGCTCGGCGGTGTGCAGCGCGCCCTTGATGAACTGCACCACGCCCAGCTGCATGCCGTGGCCGACAATGCGCAGGCCCATGCCAAAGGCGGCGCTGCTCTTGCCCTTGCCGGTGCCAGTGTGGACGATGAGCAAGCCTTTTTCCTTGGTGGCGGCAGCCTTTTTCTTTTCAAAGCCGGCCTTGCGCTTTTCCACCATGCGCTGGTGGGCGGCGGCGTCGGTTTTCATGGCGGTTTCCTTCTGATTGCTGGTCTGATACAGCGGTCGGGTGATTGCTTATGGGTACATCCAGAGCGGCTGACAAGAGCGCAGCATCCCAGTGGCAAGGCGCGCCGACGCAGACAGTACAAGCAGTACGGCAAGGCGGCGCAACGCAGCTACAGGGTTTTTGTCAGCCGCTGTCACTGCCAGTGGGTGCCGGTGAGTGTGCGTAGCAGCTCCACAATGCGCGGCCGGCTGGGGTGATAGCCGATGAATACCAGCTGCGCCTGCCGTGGCGCGGCGGTGTCCGGTTCCTGTTGCAGAACTACGCGCTGGCGTACCGCCTGCAGCGCCAGCCGGCCCTGGCCATCGGCACTGGCGGCATGGCCCTTGATGCGCAGCAGCGCTTCTTCGCGGGCAATGTTTTCCACCGCTGCCAGCAGGCGGGCCGGGTCTTGGGCGTCCTTGCTGCGAATCAGGAAGGACTGCCAGCCCGGGTCCTGTTCGTGAAAATGCTTGTGAGTGGCCAGGCCGTGGCTGTGGGCGGCCAGCCCGCCGTGGCTGTGGCCGTCCAGCAGGGTCTGGTTGGCCAGCGGGCGCAGATTCAGCGGCAGGCTGGACACCGGGCCGTAATGGCGGTGGCCGCTGCCGCTGACTTCGTGCAGGTGCAGGCCCAGCGTCAGCCGGGTGTCCAGTTTGGCCTGATAGGCCAGCTCGATGAAGCGGATGGACGGCGCCAGCTGGCGCACCGTGCTTTCCGCTTGCAGCATGGCGGCATCGTCCAACTGGTCGATCTTGTTGAGTACCACGATGTCGGCGTTTTCCAGCTGTTGGCGGAACAGGCTGGCCACCGCGTCATCCTGCTGGTCCTGGCCGGCATCAAAATCGCCCGCCAGCAGCAGCGGGGTGTCCACCACCGCCAGCGTGGCGTCCAGCACAAAGCGTTCTGCCAGCTCCGGGCCTTGCAGCTGCTCCATCACCGCGCTGGGCAGGGCCAGCCCCGAGGTTTCGATCAGCACATGGTCGATTTGCTGACGACGCTGCCACAAGGCCAGCATGGTGGGCAGGAAGTGTTCGTCGTCGTCGTAAGCCACCAGGCCGTTGGCCAGATCGTGAATCTCCACCCCGGCCTTGTCGTCCGTGCGCAGGATGGTGCCGTCGATGGACACCTCGCCAAACTCGTTCACCAGAATGGCCAGTCGGCGCTGCTTGCTGTCACGGATCAGATTGGCCAGCAGGGTAGTTTTGCCCGCGCCCAGAAAACCGGTGAGCACGGTGACCGGAATGCGCGGGCTGCTCATGCCAGTTGCTCCAGCGCGGCTTGCAGGCTGGCAAAGTCGGCAAAGCTGACCGGGTAGTCCAGTTGCGGACGGTCCACCACGATGAAGGGAATGTCCAGTGCGGCCGCAGCAGCGGCCTTGGCGCTGTAGCCACCGGCGTCACCCGATTGCTTGCTGATGACGCAGTCAATCTGCCAGTCGCGCCACAGGGTTTCATTGGCGGCCTGCGAAAACGGGCCTTGCATGGCGCACAGCCGCGCGCGCGGAATGCCCAGGTCGATGGCGCGTTGCAGGTGTTGCGGGTCCGGTGCCAGCCGCACAAACCATTGCTTGTCGGCCGCGCCCTCGGCCTGCACGAAGCTGGCCAGCTCCTTGCTGCCGGTGGCCAGGAAAATGCGCTGGCCGTGCTGCATCGCCAGTGCGGCGGCGTCCGCCATGCTGGCGCAGTGGATGGCCGGGTGCTGGTCCGGAGCGCTCGGGCGCTCGTAGCGCAGATAGGGCAGGGCCAGTTCCTGCGCCAGCGCCATCAGCTGTTGTGACATCTCGGTGGCGTAAGGATGAGTGGCATCGACGATGCAGCGTGCCTGGCTTTGTTGCAGCAGCTCACGGCGGCGCTCCACACCCAGCCGCCCGCTGATGCTGGTGAGGCCGGGGCTGCTGGCTTCCACCAGTTCCGCACCGTAGTCGCTGGCCGTGCTGACAATCACCGGCTGGCCGTTTGCCGCCAGCTGGCGGGCCAGCGCATTGCCGTCGCTGGTGCCGGCAAATACCCAGGCCGCTGCGCTGGGCAGCGTGTCGGCCTTGACGGTGTCGGCCGTGTTCTGCCAGTTGAAATAGCCGCGCGGGGTAAACATCCAGTTGCGTTTGCGCCGGGTGAAGCGATTGCCGATCACCAGCGAGGTCAGCATGTTGAACTGGCGGGTGCGCAGCTCGGCCAGGGTGACGATTTCCACCGTCTGGCCTTCGCGGTAGGCATTGTGCACGATGCCGCACAGCGTTTCCGGCCGCTTGTGTTCCAGCATGATGTCCAGAATGCGGTACACGCCTTCCTGACGCTGCTTGCTTTGCACGTTGTAAAACACCACGGCCAGATCGGCCTGGGCAATATGGCGGGCGCGGCTTTCGATCCACTCCCACGGGCACAACAGGTCGGACAGGCTGAGTGTGGCAAAGTCGTGCGACAGCGGCGCGCCCAGCAGCGAGGCGCAGGCATTGGCCGAGGTGATGCCGGGAATCAGCTGCACATCGAAGGTATCATCCTCGCGCATGTCTTCGTAGGCCAGCGTGGCCATGGCGTAGATGCCGATGTCGCCGCTGGAAATCAGCGCAACGGTTTTGCCGGCACGGGCTTCGGCCAGCGCCAGCTGGGCGCGGTCGCGCTCCTGGGTCAGCGGCAGGGTACGGATGTCCTTGCCGGCAATCCACGGCTGGATCCATGTAAGGTAGAGGTCGTAGGCGACGATGACATCGCTGGCGGCCAGCGCCTGCTCCACCATTGGCGGGATCAGTTCGCGGCTGCCGGGGCCGACGGAGACAAGATAGAGTTTGCCGGTCATTGCTTCATGCTTTCTGCTGCGAGCAGGCGGGGCCTGCCATGTGTTTGTCTGGGCAATGCGTGGTGCGCATTGCGGATGTAAATCCTGCATTTGTTACGTAGCGGTGCTGGACTGTGGTCCTACGTCGCCGGGTTTTACTGCGCGGTTTTCCTTCCAGTTACTCACGCAAAAAACAAATCAACTTCGCGGGTTTCGCCCCGCCGTCGAGGTACTTTGCTTTTGCTTCGCCAAAAGAAAGTACCCAAAGAAAAGGCGACCCGCAGCGCGTCGAATTCCCGCCCCAGTCATCCTGCCCAAGGCGCGGCTGAACTCGCACCGTGCTACCGTCACGGTGCTCAAACATGCAGCCGCTTAAAACCTTGGGCAGCATGTCTGCGTCGGCTCGCGCTGACGGGACTGGGGCTGCGTCGAATTTGTTGTTTCAACGAACCAACGATTGCGACGATACCTGGCACATCCTAATTTTTACTGCTGTCTTGGCCTCGTCTGGAGACTGGGTCACCAACGATGCTGTTTGTTTTTCATAAATCAACCACCGTACCAACGCCCCCATGGGCCCCATCAAGCATGCCGGCGGGTGGCCGGGGCGAGGTCTTAAGCGCCTGCCCTGTCTGAGCGATTTGACGTTAGCAAATCGCGAGTTCAGGCGCGCCTCGTACCGGTCGGGCCCTGTCGGGCAGCCGCAGGCCATGCTTGTGGGGTGGCCTGGGAGGTGAAGGAGGGATTGGCCAGGCAATCCCTCCTTCCCGTCCGCCGCGCGGAAGCGGCAGGTAAATCATCATCCGCGTAGCGGATTTCTAACCAGCACCTTCCAACGAAAAACCAACAGCAAAATCAACTTCGCGGGTCTCGCCCCGCCGTCGAGGTACTTTCTTTTGCTTCGCCACTTCGCCAACAGCAAGGACCCAAAGAAAAGGCGACCCGCAGCGCGTCGAATTCCCGCCCCAGCCGCACCGCCCAGGGCGCGGCCGGAACTTGCGGCGCGCTATCGTCGTGCCGCTGCGGACAGCCGACCGCTTAAGACCCTGGGCGGCACGTCTGCGTCGGCTCGCGCTGACGGTACCGGGGCCGCGTCGGGTTTGTTTTAGCGGCATATTTATTCGGATGCAGACACAAACCCATCCTCCACCACCGCCACCGTCACCCCCTCACGTGCCATCTTCGGCACTAACAGCCGCCCGCGCGGGCTGGCGATCAGTGCGCACGGCTCGCATACGCCGTCCACGCCCACGTTTTGTTGCACCCAGGCGGAGGGCTGGCCGGTCCAGCCGCGGGCAGCCACGTCGGCACGGGCAATCACCCGCAAGGGCAGCGCGTGGCGGGCGCAGAATTCCAGCAGGCCGGCTTCATCGGCCTTCAAGTCGATGGTGGCCACCTCGCGTACCTCGGTCAGGCTGCGTCCGGCCAGCGCTTGCAGCACGGCCAGTTCGATGGCCTCGGCGCTTTTGCCACGGCGGCAGCCTATGCCCAGCGTCAGCGGCTTGAGTGCTTCCGTCGCCGTGGTGATGGCCGGAGTGGCAGCGGTCAGGCGGGCAATCTGGTAGGCCAGCGCATTGGCACCGCCTTCGTGGCCGGACAGCAGCGGAATGGCAAAGCGCGCGGCTTCGTCCAGCACGACGACTGCGGGGTCGGTGAGTTTGCTTTGTGGCAGGCCATCCAGATAGCGCACGGCAATGCCGCTGGCCATCAGCAACACCCATTGGCGGTGCTGATGGAAGGCGGCGGCAAACTGCTGGCGCGCATTGTCATCTGGCCGCTGCCAGGGCTGGTAGACGGTGGCGTCCAGTGCGGCGGCCAGTTGCCGCGCCAGCGGCAGCGCCGATTCGCGCACCGTCCAGATGGCGGTGTGGCTCACGACGCTTGCTGCTCCGGGTCCTGTTCCGGTTCTGCAGCCAGCTCCGGCTTGCGCTTGCTGGGGCGCGGGGTTTTGCGGTCGCTGCCATCGCGGAAGATATGGGTGAAGCCGGCGGCGTACAGGCTGGATTCCACCCCGCCTTCGCGCGACAGCGCCGCGCCCACCAGCAGCAGGGTGGTGAGCAGCCAGTCTTTCTGTTTCACCTCTTCCAGCAGCTTGCCCAGCGTGCTGCGGTGGATGGACTGGTCCGGCCAGCTGGCGCGGCGCACCAGTGCCACCGGGGTGTCCGGCGGGTAGTGCAGCAATAGGTCGGCCACGGTGTATTTCAGCCGCTGGCCGGACAGGAAGATGCACATGGTGGCGCGGTGTTCGGCAAAGCGGGCGATGGATTCCAGCTCCGGCACCGCGCTGGCGCGGCCAGACACCCGGGTGAGGATGATGGATTGCGAGATGGCCGGGCGGGTCAGTTCGCTGCCCAGTGCGGCGGCGGCGGCGGTGAAAGACGACACGCCGGGGACGATTTCGTAGGCAATGCCCAGCGCTTCCAGCCGGCGCATCTGCTCGGCAGTGGCACCGTAGATGGCCGGGTCGCCGGAGTGCAGCCGCGCCACGTCGATATTGGCGGCCTGGGCGCGGCGGTAGCAGTCCTCCTGCTGGTCCAGCGACAGTTCGGCGGTGTCCAGAATCTCCGCCTCCGCGCTGCAGTGTTGCAGCATGTCGGTGGGCACCAGCGAACCGGCATATAGCACCATGCCGCAGCTGCCCAACAGGCGCGCGCCGCGCAGGGTGATCAGGTCGGCGGCACCGGGGCCGGCACCAATGAAATAGACTTTCATGAATGACGTTTCTCTCTCGCCTGGCGGCGGATCAGCATGGTGGCCAGATAACCGCTGGCCGAGGCGTCCAGCTGGCTGACATCCGGACAGAGGATTTCATCGGACAGGCCGATGCGGCGGGCAAAGGCGCAATGCTGGGCAATGCCCAGACTAGCCAGCAGCGCCAGCACATCCGGCAGGCGCTTGCCAATTTTCATCAGCACCACGATGTCGTGGCTGGCGATGTCCGCTGCCAGCTCCGCCATGTCGTCCGGGCAGGGCAGGATCAGCATGCGCTCCTTGCCTTCGCCCAGCGGCCAGGACAGTGCCGATGCGGTGGCGGCAAAGCTGGTGACGCCGGGAAAGGTGGTATGCACCAGGCTGGGCAGGCGTTCGCGCAGCGCTGCCAGCAGATAGCCGTAGGTGGAGTAGGTCATGCTGTCGCCGATGGTGAGGTAGGCGACGCTGTGGCCTTGCTCCAGTTCGGCGGCCACGCTGGCGGCCAGTGCGGCATAGTGGTCGGCCAGCAGGCTGCGGTCCGGGTCCATGATGAATTCCACGTCACGGAATTTGCTGCTGTCGATGGGCAGGCCGGCCAGACATTGCTGTGCCACCGATTGCTCGCTGCCACGCGCGCGCGGCAGGTAGATGATGTCGGCCTGCTGCAATGCCTGCAGCGCAGCCACCGGTATCAGCCCGGCCTGGCCCGGGCCTACGCCCACGCCAATGAAATGCCCCAGTTCACTCATGTGTGTCTCCGGCGGCCTCGCCCAGCGGCGTGCCGTCCATGCTGAACAGCCGTACTGCCACGCGGCGGGCGCTGGGCAGACGGCTGTGCATGCGGGTGGATACCCGCTGTTCTATCTCCATCCAGAAGGCCTTTGCCTGCGGATGGCCTTGCAATATCTGCACGATGTTTTCCACCGTATTGGCCTGGCGGATGGCCTGTGCCAGCGCCGCGCTCAGGCCCAGTTCCTGCGCCAGTTGCGCCACATCGCCCATGGCCATGGCGCTTTTGCCGGAATGGGTGTCCCATACCGTGGGGTCGAGCAGCTTGGCCAGCTTGCCGGGGTGGCCCAGCACCCACAGCGTGTCCAGCACCCGGCCCTGTTCCTGCAGGATGGCCTCGGCCTGCTCCAGCGAGCTGCCGACGAAGTTGGCAATCTGCACCACCTGTTTTTTGGGCAGGCCGAGTACGTCGGCGGCGTAGCCACGGCCTATCTTGCCGGGAGTGAAGGCGATGGCAGCAGGCAAGTCGCCCAGCGCCACGCGGATATACACCTCGATGGAGGCCATCCACGCCGCTAGCGACATCGGCTCGACAATGCCGCTGGTGCCCAGAATGGAAATGCCGCCGACGATGCCCAGCATGGGGTTGAAGGTGCGCTTGGCAATGCGCCCGCCCTCCACGCAGCCGATGGCCAGGTCAAAACCGGGGTCGGCACGGCCAGCCAGCACCTCGGCCACCGCCCACTGCATCATCTGCCGGGGTACCGGGTTGATGGCCGGTTCGCCCGGCGGAATGCGCAGGCCGGGCAGGGTGACCATGCCCACGCCTTCTGCGGCGATAAAGCGCAGCTGGCCGCTGCCATTGCGCCGCACCTCGGCAAAGATGGTGGCACCGTGGGTGTTGTCCGGGTCGTCGCCACCGTCTTTCAGCACTTCGGCGCGGGCGGTGTCCTGGTCTAGCAGATCCACCGCCTGGATGGGTACGGTGAGGTAGTAGTCCGGGTCGGGCAGGCTGATGTCCACTTCACTGGCGCGCACCCCGTCCAGCAGGCAGGCCAGCGCGGCCTTGACCGCGGCGGTGGCACAGCTGCCGGTGGTGCGACCCCGGCGCAGGCCATTGGGGGCCGGCACCGTCAAGTCGTAGGGAACGCGCCGTTCGTGGCTCATCAGTCTTGTGCTGCCTGTTGCTGTTGATGCACATGGCCGATGGCGTCAATCATCAGTGCATTGACAATGGTGGCCGCCCACGGCGAGCCGCCACGGGTGCCACTATTGGTGATGCGCGGCACTTGCAACAGGCCGCGCAGCGCGTCCTTGCATTCGCGGGTGCCGACAAAACCCACCGGCAGGCCCACCACCAGTTGCGGCCGCCAGCCGTGTTCGCGTACCAGCCGCACCAGTTCCATGATGGCAGTGGGTGCGTCGCCAATGGCGACGATCACCTCGTTGCCAAACTTTTCCCAGGCGCGGCGGATGCCGGCGGCGGAACGGGTGAGGCCGTGCGCCTCGGCCAACAGATAGGTTTCCTTGTCGTGTACGCCGCACCAGGTTTCCACTTCCAGCTGTTGCAGTACCGCACGCTTGAGGCCGGTTTCCACCATGGTGACGTCGGTGACGATACGGCGGCAGCGCAGCAGGGCGCGCATGCCGATATCCGCCGCGCCGGGCGAAAACACCAGCTCGTCCACGCTGCTGAAGTCGCCGGTGGTGTGCACCAGCCGGTGCAGCGCGGTGTGCTGCTCGGCCGGGAAGACCGACCAGTCACGCCCCTCGCGGATGATGCGCATGCTTTCCGCCTCGATGGGGTGCGGCACATAGGGCGGCCAGCTGGGCGCAGCCGGTGCTACCGCCGGCTGGGCCAACAGGCCGCGCACCTTGCCGTGGTGGCCTTGCTGCGGCGTACCCACTTGTTGCTCGAAGCCGATGATCTGCACCCGGTATTTGCATAGCGAGCAGTTCATGCTGGCCCGGCCTTCCACGCCTTCCTGTGCCCGCTCCAGAAACACCTCGGCCACATGTTCGTGCACGCCCAGATACGGCGCAGCCAGCACTTCGATATCCGGGCAGCGCGCGGCCAGATCGTCCACTGCGCCGTAAATGCGCTTGACCAGTACGCCATCAAACAGGAAATAGGGCAGCACCACGATGCGCTGGAAGCCCAGCAGGCTGGCTGCTTTCAGGCCATCGGCCACCAGCGGGCGGGCGGTGCCGGAATAGCAGACAAAGGACGCGCCAAAGCCCATGCCCTCTTCCAGCATGCGGGTGAGCTTGGCGATTTCCGAGTTGGCGTCCGGGTCGGTGGTGCCACGGCCCACCACCACCAGGCAGCTGTCGCCGCGCGCCACGGTATGCGGCGAGCGCGCTTCGGCCTCGATGATGCGCAGGCGGCACAGCTCCAGCAGGCGCGGGTGCAGGTCCATCGCCGCGCCAAAATGGAAGGCGGTGTCCGGGTGCTCCTGCTGCAAGGCCAGCAGCTCGCTGGGCATGTCGTTCTTGGCATGGGTGGCGGCCAGCAGCACGCCGGGGGTCATCACCACGGTGTTGGCACCATCGGCAATGGCCGCAGCCACCGCCTGATCGATGGTGGGCGTGGCGAATTCCAGAAAGCCGTGGTAGATGCTGCGCTGCGGTGCACGCTCACGCATGATGTCCACCAGCGCCATGAATTCGGCAATGCCGGCCGGATCGCGGCTGCCATGCCCGGCCAGCACGATGCTGTAATCCTGCGTGCTCATGCAGACTGCTCCGGCGTAGGCAGATGGCTGGGTTCGATCTGGCTGTCCATCGGCGCTTTGGTGCGGATCAGCATGATGCTCATGTCGGAGCAGCGGTGTTCCGCGCATTCGGCCAGCGTGCCGTGCCATTCGGCTTCGCCACGGGTGAGGTTTTCCCACACTTCCACCTGCTGGTCGGCCGGGATGCCGTTTTCCAGCAGATAAGCGGCGATATGCCAGGGCATGAAGGAGCGCGCTTCGTCCCAGGGGCAGGGAATCACGATGGCATTGCGCTGGTCTTGCAGCACATGCACCAGGTGGCGCTTGAACGGGCTGAGATCGCCACGGCGGTGGAAGGTGATGAAGGTGGTTTCGTCAAAGCACACCTTGGCGCGCGAGGCCAGCACCTGGGCCGAGGACAGGCCGGGCATGGTTTCCACCGGGTGGCCGCAGGCGCGCTCCACCCGTTCCAGATACTGGAAGCCGCTGAAGTGGATGTCGCCCATGAACACCACCACGCAGTTCTTGCCGGCGTGGTGCAGCTTGGCCACTTCGTCCAGCTGGGCCACCTGGTCGCGGTAGCCCATCTGGATGACCTGGGCGCTGTCCGGAATCAGCGGGCGCACCACGTCGATGACGGCGTTGAAGCCGGCGACGACGTCGGCATGGGCAATGAGGTCGGCCGAGCGGCGTGGCAGGTAGCCAATATCGCCGGGACCGGCACCGATGCAGATAATCATGTGGTTTCCTTTATGCGATCAGACGGCGGCGTCAGCCCAGTCGCGCCTGAATCGTGATGGTCAGTTGTTCGCTGGACAGCTGCTCGCAGGGCAGGTATTCCGCCTGCAAGGCCTCGGCCAGCTGGCGGGCGCGGCCCAGTTTCACATAGTCCTGTTCGGTATCCAGTACCAGTGCCGGAATGGCCGCTGCCGCCAGTTCGCCAGCCAGTTGCAGGCTTTGCTGCCAGGGGTCGGCTTCTTCGCTCAGCGCCACATTGGCACGGCCATCGCTCAGCAGTACCAATAGCGGCATCAGGCCTTGTGCGCCCTGGCGTGCCAGCAGGTCGCCAGCCAGTTGCAGCGCATGCGGCAGGGGTGTACGGCCACCGGTGGGTAGGGCGTGCAGGGCCTGTTCGGCCTGTTCCACCTGGCGGGTGGGCGGCAGTACCAGCTCGGCACTGCGGCCACGGAAGGCGATGACCGCCACCTGATCGCGGCGCTGGTAGGCATCCTGCAGCAGGCTCAGTACCGTGCCCTTGACCTTTTCCATGCGCTGCTGCGCCGCCATGGAGCCGGAAGCATCCACCACCAGCACAATCAGATTGCCCTGTTTGGCTGTTCTCACCTTGTCGTGCAGGTCGGCGCGGGTGACGGAAAATTCGCCGGGATTGCGTTGCAGCGCGTGGCGCAGGGTGGCATCCAGCGCCAGTGCCTGCGGCTGGCTGTTTGGAATGGCGCGCACCGTATGGCCGCGCTGGGCATTGAGCACGCTGCTGCGGCGGCCGCTGGCCTGGCTGTCCGTGCTGCGGCTGGCCAGCCGTATGGTGCCGATATCGCTGGCGGCGGCGCTGGCGAACACCTGTTCGCTGCCGCTGTCCGGGTTTGTTTCGTCCTGATTGTCGTCATCCGGAGTGTCGGCCGGCTGTTCTGACTGCTGTCCGCTGTCTGCGGGCGAGGTATCAGCGGCGGGCGGCGGCGGATTCTGGGCCTGCTGAGTCAGCTCGTCCAGCTTGTCCTGATCCAGCCCGCTTTGTTCGAAAGGCTTGCGGCGGCGGCGGTGCGGCAGCACCAGCATGGCGGCAGTGCGGATGTCTTCGGCGCTCACCTGGGTGCGGCCATCCAGTGCGGCCAGCGCCCGTGCCGCCTTGTGCAGCACGATGTCAGCGCGCAGGCTGGCCACCTCAAATTCGCAGCACAGTTGGCTGATGAAGTCGAACAGCTGATCGCTCACCGTCACAGCGCCCAGCATGGCCTGAGCTTGGCCGATCTGCGCTTGCAAGGCTTGGCCTTCGGCCTGCCAGCGGGCGGAGAAGGCTTGCGGGTCGGCTTCGAAGGCCAGGCGGCGGCGTACTACCTCGCTGCGGATGGCCGCATCACGCGGGGCGGCGACGTCCACCATCAGGCCAAAGCGGTCCAGCAGTTGCGGGCGCAGCTCGCCTTCTTCCTGATTCATGGTGCCGAGCAGGGTGATGCGCGCCGGGTGGCTGATGGACAGGCCCTCGCGCTGCACGGTGTTGACGCCCATGGCGGCCACGTCCAGCAGCACATCCACCAGATGGTCGGCCAGCAGGTTGACTTCGTCGATGTAGAGCAGGCCGCGATGGGCGCTGGCCAGCAGGCCGGGCTTGAAGGCCTGGCGGCCCTGCTTGAGCGCCTGTTCAAAGTCCAGGCTGCCCAGCACGCGGTCTTCACTGGCCCCCAGCGGCAGGTTGACGAAGGGGACGGCGGCATCTTCCGCCGCCGCATGTTCGCCCTGACAGCAGCTGCATTCGGCCAATGGCGAGGCCGGGTCGCAGTTGAAGGCGCAGCCGGGTACACGGCGGATGGGCGGCAAAATGGCCGCCAGCCCGCGCGCGGCGGTGCTCTTGGCACTGCCCTTGTCGCCACGGATCAGCACGCCGCCCAGCGTCGGGTCCACCGCGCACAGCAGCAGCGCCTGTTTCAGTTGTGGCTGGCCGACGATGGCGGCAAAGGGGTAGATCTGTTTCATGGGCGGCCCTGCGGATGTTCGCCACGTGCTTCCAGCATGGCTTCGGTGTTCAGGTGCAGTTGTTGCAGCGCGGCCAGGGTTTCCGGCTTGGGTGCTTGCCATAGCTGGCGTTGGGCCGCTTCCAGCAGGCGTTCGCTGATGGCATTGAGCGCCCACGGGTTGCTGTCGGCAAAGAACTGCTGCATGGCCGGGTCCAGCGCATAGCGGGCGGCCAGTTCTTCGTACACCCAGTCGTCCACCACGTGGGCGGTGGCATCGTAGCCGAACAGGTAGTCCACGGTGGCGGTCAGCTCCAGCCCGCCCTTGTAGCCGTGCTGCTGGATGCTGGCAATCCACTTGGGGTTGGCCACGCGGGAGCGGAACACCCGCAGCACTTCTTCCTTCAGCCCGCGCACCTGTGGCTGGTCCGGGTTGTGGCTGTCGCCAAAGAAGGCGCGTGGCTGGCGGCCGGTGAGGCTGCGGATGGTGGCGATCATGCCGCCGTGGTATTGCAGGTAGTCGTCGCTGTCGAAGATATCGTGTTCGCGGTTGTCCTGGTTGTGCAGGGCCACTTCCACGCCGGACAGGCGGTGGCGCAGTGCGGCACGGGCATCGGCCCCCTGTACGTTGCGGCCATAGGCATAACCGCCCCAGTTGATGTAGGCGGTGGCGAAGTCGGCATCGCTCTGCCAGTTCTGCTCGTTGATCAGCGGCAGGATGCCCGCGCCATAGCTGCCGGGCTTGGCCCCGAACACGCGCAGCAGCGCCGGTTCGGCTTGCTTGTCCGGCAGGGCTTGCAGCAGGCCCTGGCGGATGTCGTCGAGATAGTGTTTGCGCAGGTAATTGTCCGCCGGGTCTTCGTCCAGTGCGGCCACGGCGTGGACGGCATCGTCTACCAGCGCAATCAGCTGCGGGAAGGCATCGCGGAAGAAGCCGCTGATGCGCACCGTGACGTCGATGCGTGGGCGGCCCAGTTCGGCGAGCGGAATCACCTCGATACCGGCCACGCGGCGGCTTTCGGCCTGCCAGCGTGGACGCACGCCCAACAGGGCGAGGATTTCCGCAATGTCGTCGCCATGGGTGCGCATGGCGCTGGTGCCCCATACGCTGATGCTGACCGATTCCGGATACTGGCCGGTTTCCTTGCGGTGGCGTGCCAGCATTTCATTGGCCAGCTCGCTGCCCACGCGCCAGGCTGCTTGCGAAGGCAGGCCGCGCGGATCGACCGAGTAGAAATTGCGCCCGGTAGGCAGGATGTGCGCCATGCCACGGGTGGGCGCACCGCTGGGGCCGGCTGGCACATAGCCACCGGCCAGACCGCGCAGCAGGTTGCCGATTTCCTCGTGGGTGCGCGCCAGGTTGGGCAGCAATTCGTCACGGATAAAGCCCAGCACCTGTTGCAGCGCGGTGCTGTTGCCGGCCTGCGGCAGCACGGTGGCGATGGCGGCGGGAATCGAAGCTGCATCCGGGGCCAGCAGCAGGGCAACCAGCAGGCGCGCCAGTTGATTGATATGGTCGATGGCATCGCTGCGGGTGTGCAGCAGCTGTGGGCTGCTCATCTCCAGCGGGACCGGCAGGTTTTCCAGCCGGCGGCCCTTGTCTTCCTGCAGTCCGTCCCAGTCCACACCCAGTGTGGCGGCCACGCTGGCCGGCAGGCTGGGCACCGCCAGATTGGGCAGGCGGGTGAGGGCGCACAGCATGTCCACCAGCGCCTCGCCCTGCGGCATGCGGCCAAGGATGTGCAGTCCGTCGCGGATTTGCGCCGCACCCAGTTCGCACAGATAGCCGTCGATGTCTTCGATGAGGTGGGCCACGTCCACGCCCTCCATCTTGGCCAGTGTCAGCGGTACGCCGTCGGCATTCAGCGTGGCATCCCACTCGTGGGCATGGTCGTGGCCGTGCTCATCATGGTCGTGGCTGTGGCCATGATGGTGATGATCATGCGCGCCATGGCTGTGGCCGGTGCTCTTGGCCGCCGGGCGGAACTGCATGCTGCCTGCCTTGACCGTGCTGGCGCTGGCAGCCTTGGCGGGCTGGCTCAGGCGGTAGCCCGGCTGGGCGGCCTTGGGCGGGTGGGCATGATGATGGTGATCATGCGCCGCATGTTGGTGATGGCCATGACCGTGTTCGTGTTCATCATGCTGATGGTCATGCCCCAGCATGGCGGCCAGATCGCTGTCCAGCCGCGCCTCCTTGATCAGATCCCAGATCTGCTGCTGCAACAGCGGCAGCTTGCTCGGGTCCAGCATTTCCACCTGGTAATACTCGTCCACCAGCTGGGTGAGCTGGGCTAGCGGGCCGTAGGTGTCGGCGGTGGTCATCGGCGGCGTCAGGTGGTCGATGATCACCGAATGGGCGCGGCGTTTGGCCTGCGAGCCTTCACCCGGATCATTCAGGATGAAGGGGTAAAACATGGGCATGTCGCCCAGCAAGGCGTCCGGGAAGCAGTGTTGCGACACGCCCACGCCCTTGCCCGGCAGCCATTCCAGCGTGCCATGCTTGCCGACGTGGACAATGGCGTCGGCCTGCCATTCGTCACGCAGCCAGCAGTACAGCGCGTAATAGTGATGGGTGGGCGGCAGGTCCGGCGTGTGGTAGATGGCGTCCGGGTCCATGCCATAGCCGCGCGGCGGCTGCAGCGCGACAAAGGCATTGCCCAGCTCCATGCCGGAAAATACCAGCTGGTCGCCATCGACATAGGCGGTGCCAGGCGCGGCGCCCCAGCGCTCCAGCATGCGTGTTTGCAGCGGGGCGGGCAGTTCAGCAAACCATTGCTGATACTGCGCCAGCGGTACGCGGGCAATGGCCTGGCGCAATTGCTCGGCGCTGAGGTAGTCGGTGTCGTAGCAGCCACGGTCGATCAACTGGTGCATCAGCGCATCGCTGCTGTCTGGCAGCGGGCCGATCTGGTAGCCATTGGCCTGCATGGCTTGCAGCAGCGCATACAGCGAGGCGGCGGAGTCCAGCCCCACCGCATTGCCCACTTGCGAGGCCTTGCTGTTGGAATTGGTAAAGATGAAGGCTACCCGTTTGGTGGCAGCCGGGGTGTGCTTCAGTCGCGCCAGCCGGGCGGCAATGCCGGCCAGGCGGCGCATGCGGTCGGGCAGCGGCTGGTAGTCGCTGCTGGCCGGGTCTTCCGGCTTGAACGACACCGGCACGCCGATGATGCGGCCATCGAACTCCGGCAGCGCCACATTCATGGCGGTGTCCAGCGGGTTCAGCCCACGCTCGGATTGCTCCCACTGCGCCTGGGTCATGCTGCTGGTGATGGCCTGCAGCACCGGGATATCCAGCTGCTCGAAGGCCTCTACTGCCCAGCTGGCGCTGGTGGCACCTTCGGCATTCACTTCGCCCATGGCAAAGGACGTCGTGTTGATCAGCACGCAGGGCTGGCCGGCGCGGGTGTCGCGCAGCAGTTGCAGCGCTGCCGGCATGCCGGCTTCGTCCTGGCTGCGCAGCGACGAGGTAAACAGCGGCAGCGCGTTGATCTGGCGCTCGGCCAGCATGTCTACCAGCATGTCGATGAAGCGGGTGTTGCCGCTCAGCCAGTGGGCGCGGTAGAAGCTGATGGCTACCGTGGGCCAGCCGGGTTGGCGAATTTCACACCAATCATCCAGCCAGTCATCCATGCTGCAAGCGTCGGACAGCTCCGGGTGATACAGGCCGTGCTCCGGCAAGGCGGCCGCAGGCAGATAGCCGTGGCCGGTCATCAGCAGACGGTCGGACAGGTAGCGCAGCAATTGCGCCATATTGCTGCTGCCACCGGCTTGCAGATAGGCATTGGCCTCTTGCTGGATGGATGGCGGCACGGTGCACAGCGCGGCCAGCTCCGGGTCCGGCTCGCCGGTGCCGCTGAGGATGATCAGCGCCTGCTTGCGTGCCAGCGCCTGCTGGTGCAGCGCGTCGAAAGCGGGGATGGACTGTACCCGGCCCAATACCCGCAGCAGCAGGATGCGGGCGCTGGCAAGTGGGCCGTCCAGCAGGGCCTGCATCTGGCTGGCGTCGGTAATGTGTTGCAGGGCGAAGCTGGCGACGCTGTCGAAGTCTGGCGGCAGCGGGGCGCGGCTCAGGGCGGTGAGGTCGGTGCCGGCGTGGCTGAGCAGCACGATGCCGCCCTGGTTGTGCTGCGTCATGGCGTGCTTTCACTGCTGACATCGCCCAAACCCAGGCGATGGAAAATCAGGGCTTCCACTGGCACGTCGCCCTGCAGATGCTCGCTGACAATGCGCTGCACCGCGTTGGCATCCACCTTGCGATACCACACGCCTTCCGGGTAGACCACCATGATGGGGCCTTCCTTGCATACGGCGAAACAATGACTGCGGGTGCGTTTCACCTTGAGGCCGTCACAGGCGTCGATGGCCTGGCCCAGCTGTTTGAACATGGCTTCGGCCTGCTGGCCATTTTCGGTGCAGCGCGGGCCGGTGCACATCAGCACATGGCGATAGTGCTGTCTCATCGGCGGCATTCCGGCAGGGTGGCGTGGCGTGCCGCTAACGGCTGGCTGGATGGATTCATGGCGGCCCTCTGGTGACGATAGGTCGCCGCAGGCGAGGGCACGGCGCGCCGGCGATGGGCGGCACGGTGCATTCCCCCGGTACACCCCGCCCGGATTCAGCCTGCGTCGACACGGATGACGGCCGGTCTCCTGGCTCGCGCTTCTTTACCCGGCATCGCCTTCCCGGGTGGCCCCGGTGGCATCGTGATGCGGACTCGTCGCTTACAGTTGCGGGGGCAGCTGCGGTGTCTCACCGCATTCCCGTTTCACCCCTGGCGGGGCACCGTCATTGAAGCGCGCATGATACGTGACAACCGGGTAAATGGGAATTCTGCCGACTGATTTTCAAGGCTTTTCCCATTGCGCCAGTGCGGTTTCCAGCTGTCGCCAGCCGGCCTCGTCTGGTGGCAGGCCCAGGCGCAGACTGGGGCCGTCGGCAAACTGGCGCAGCAGAATGCCGCGCCGGGCCAGGAAATCGAACAGCGCCGGGCAGTGCGCGCCCTGCAGCCACTGAAACAGATGGCTGCCTCCGGCCGGAATCAGGCCGTGCTGTTGCAATAGCTGTTGCAAACGCTGGCTGTCGCTGGCCAGTTGCGTGCGCATCGCCTGTTGCCAGTTTTTATCCTGCAAGGCCAAGGTCACCACTTCACGCGCCGGGCCGTTGATGCTCCACGGGCCGATGGCCTCGGCCAGTTGCTGCAACAGCGCCGGCCAGGCAAACACAAAACCCACCCGTGCCCCGGCCAGGCCGAAAAACTTGCCGATGGAGCGCAGTACGATCAGCCCTGGCAGGCCCACATCAGCCAGCAGGCTGTGCTCTGGCGTGGCATCCATGAAGGCTTCGTCGATGATCAGCCAGCCGCCACGACAGGCCAGTCGGGCGCGCCAGTCCTGCAGTTGTGCACGGGAGAAGGTGGTCCCGGTGGGGTTGTTGGGGTGGCACAGCAGCAGCACGTCCAGCTGGTCGATGGCAGCGTCGATGTCCTCCGGCGCATGGCGGCTCAACTGGTGGCCGTTTTGCTCCCAGTGCCAGGGGTGTTCGGCATAACACAAGGGCAGCATGCCCACCCGGCACGCTGGGCGCAGGGTGGGCAATAGCTGGATGGCCGGCTGCGAGCCGGCTACCGGCAGTAGCAGCGGGCTGCCGTAGTAATCCGCCGCCGCTTGTTCCAGCCCGTCATCCTCTTCGGGCAGCCGCTGCCAGCTGCGCGGGCTGGCCGCCGGCACTGGCCAGCCTTGTGGGTTCAAGCCGGTGGACAGATCCAGCCAGTCTTGCGCGGGAATGCCGTATTGCTGCGCGGCACGCAGGATGCCGCCTCCGTGTTCAAGCATGTGTGAAGCTCCAGATGAGGCCGCCGCCCAGCAGCGCCACGGCCACCCACAGCCACAGGCTGCGCTGTACCAGCGCGATGGCGCGGGCAATGTCTTCGGCTAAGGGCGGGCGTTGCAGGCCCAGCGTGGGGCGCTGCTTCAGCTTGCCGTGATAGCTGGCGGCACCGCCCAGCAGCACGCCCAGCGCACCGGCACCGGCGGCCATGACCGGGCCGGCATTGGGGCTGTACCAGGTGGGGGCCTGGGCGCGCCAGCATTGCCAGCCCTGGCGGGTATGGCCCAGCACGATGTAAGTGAGCGCGGTGAGGCGGGCGGGAATCAGGTTGAGTACATCGTCAAACCGGGCGGCCGCCCAGCCAAAATGCAGGAAGCGCTCATTGCGATAGCCCCACATGGCGTCCAGGGTATTGGCGGCGCGGTACAGTACCACGCCGGGCGCGCCCAGCAGCAAAAACCAGAACACGGCGGCAAAGATGGCATCGCTGCCGTTTTCCAGCACCGATTCGATGGTGGCGCGTGCCACGGCGGTTTCGTCCAGTTCGCTGGTGTTGCGGCTGACGATCATCGACACCTTGTAACGGGCCAGCGGCAAGTCGCCAGCGCGCAGCGCATCGAGCACCGCCTGGGCATGCTCGCGCAGGCTTTGCGCGCCAATGGCGAGGTACAGCAACAAGACCGATGCCAGCTGGCCCAGCCACGGTAAACGTGACAGCCAGCAAGCCAGGCCGGTCAGTGGCAGTAGCAGCAGGCTGATGCCCAGCACACCGCGCAGGCGCATGCGCCACACCGGTTCGGCTAGTGGCTGTGCCGGGTACAGCGCCTGTTCCACCCTGCGCACCAGATAGCCATAGCCCACTAGCGGATGCCAGCGCCGTGGCTCACCCAGCAAGCGGTCCAGCACTACGGCAAACAACAGAAAAACAGCTGAAATCACGTCACGCGCCTATATAATCGCCGGCTTCGGGGCGGCCGCTTGCCGCGCTGCCCTACCGTTGAAAAAGCGACATTCTAGGGGTCTTCCCGAAAAATTGCGCGCTGGAGAACTGCATGTCCGCCAAAACCATCATGATTCAGGGCACCACCTCGGATGCCGGCAAGAGCACTTTCGCCACTGGCTTTTGCCGTCTGCTGGCGCGGCGCGGCTTGCGCGTGGCCCCGTTCAAGCCGCAGAACATGGCGCTCAATAGTGCGGTGACAGTGGATGGTGGCGAGATCGGTCGTTCGCAAGCAGTGCAGGCACTGGCCTGCGGCGTGGAGCCGCACACCGACATGAATCCGGTGCTGCTCAAGCCCAATAGCAACACCGGCTCCCAGCTCATCATCCAGGGCCATGCCGTGGGCAATATGGACGCGGTGTCCTATCACGCCTACAAGCCGGTGGCGATGCAGGCGGTGTTGCAATCGCACGCCCGTCTGGCCAGCCAATACCAGTGCATCGTGGTGGAAGGCGCGGGCAGCCCGGCGGAAATCAATCTGCGCGAGGGCGATATCGCCAATATGGGCTTTGCCGAGGCGGTGGACTGCCCGGTGGTGCTGGTGGCGGACATCGAGCGTGGCGGGGTGTTTGCCCATCTGGTGGGAACGCTGGAATTGCTGTCCGACAGCGAGCGCGCGCGGGTGGTGGGGCTGGTGATCAACCGCTTCCGTGGCGATCCGGCCTTGCTGCAGTCCGGCGTGGAGTGGGTGGAGCAGCGTACCGGCAAGCCGGTGCTGGGCGTGCTGCCTTATCTGAACGGCCTGCATATCGAGGCGGAAGACAGCCTGGCGCTGAACCGGCCACAAGCCGGCACTACGCCGCAGCAGACGCTGCGGGTGGTGGTGCCGGTGCTGCCGCGCATCAGCAACCATACCGATTTCGATCCGCTGCGCCTGCACCCGCAGGTGGAGCTGTTGCTGGTCAAGCCGGGCCAGCCGCTGCCGCCGGCCGACCTGCTCATCCTGCCCGGCAGCAAGAGTGTGCGGGCTGATCTGGCCAGCTTGCGCGCTGCCGGCTGGGAGGCGGACATCGCCCGCCACCTGCGCTATGGCGGCAAGCTGATCGGCATCTGCGGCGGTTTACAGATGCTGGGCAAGCAGTTGCACGACCCGCTGGGGCTGGAGGGTGAGGCGGGCAGCAGTGCCGGCCTGGGCTGGCTGGACATGGACACCACGCTGGCTGCGCACAAGCAACTGACGCGGGTGAGCGGCCAGCTGGCAGTGGGCGGCGCAGCGGTAAGCGGCTATGAAATCCACATGGGAGTGAGCAGTGGCCCGGCGCTGGAGCAGCCTGCGGTACGGCTGGAAGACGGCCGCTGCGACGGGGCCATCAGCGCCGACGGTCAGATTCTGGCCAGCTATCTGCACGGCCTGTTCGACCAGCCGGCTGCGCTGACCGCCTTGCTGGCATGGGCCGGGCTGGCTGCGCCGCAGCCGCTGGATTATCCCGCCATCCGCGAAGCGCATATCGAACGGCTGGCCGACATGCTGGAACAGCATCTGGACCTGACGCCGCTGGCCCGCTGGCTGCCCTGAGCGCGGGTCGGCCTCGGCTGACTTACTGTCTTATTTCAATATCCAGTGTGTGCATGGCCTGGCTGAAACCCAGCACATGCTGTGCCGGCAGCTCCACGCTGGCACCCTTGTACTGGGTCACCACCGACGCCGACGACTTGTTGTTGTAACTGCGCATGCCATACAGCGTGTTGCTGTGCATGCTGCCAACAAACAGCCGCAGCGGGGCTTGCAGCCGTATCGCCTCCTGCACTGCGGCAGTCGGCAGCTCGACATACTGCTTCCAGCTGCAGTAGCCGTCGCCCGGTGTTGGCCGGCACTGGAAATCCTGTAGCGGCTGGCTGCGCGAGTCAGCGCTTGGCAGCAGCATGCGCCGTCGCCCGGCGCTGTCCTGCCACCATACATGCAGTTGTTCGGCATCCTGCTGCTGCACCTGGGCCACGGGCTGATTGCGCGCTGCCTGCGGGGTGACCGCCAGGTAGTTGCCGCTGGCATTGATGTCCAGCAGCAGGCGGTAGGCATAGTCGCCGCTGGCACGGTGATTGCTGGCCAGCAAGCTGGCCCTGGCGCTGAGCGTGCCCTTGAAGCGGGCATCGCCGGCGCGCTGTTCTGCGCCAAAGCTGCGTTCGGCACGGTAAGTCACGATTTTGCTGCAATCCGGACAATCGGTTTGCCCGCTTTCCTTGCGGATGGGGCCGGCTGGGCCATCCGGCAAGGCCGGGGCGTGGCTGGCGCAGGCGCTGAGCAGCGTGCCCAGCAGGAGTGAAATGACAGTCTTGTTCATGGCTTGCCTTGGTTAGGGCCTGTTAACGCTATTTTTTTCACGGCGGCGGATGTTGAGGGGATGCAATGCGCGGAAAACCGCGCGCCGCAGGGCATTCCCTGCCAGCGCGGTTTGACAAGGCAGTGCGCTGCTCAACATCCGCGCCGCAGAAAACATAGTGTTAACAGGCGCTGCGCATTCCAGTGGTCTGGAATGCGCAGCGCGACTTTACCGCGACTGGCTAATAACGCCAGCGGCTTTGACTGCTTCTTACGAAAATTTACCCGCCGCCCGCCTGCTGCCCGGGGCAGTCTGACCAGCCGAGCACACGGCGGGCAGCCACTTTAGCGATCTGAGGTATCGGCGGCAGCCAGATGAGGGCGGATTTCCGCCAGCAGTGCCTGGTGGCCCTGCTCCAGCTCTTGCAGCTGGGTGGCCAGCGCGGCGCCTTGTTGTTGCCGCGCCGCCGTTTCCAGCTGCTGGCATTGCAGGGCAAAGGGTTTGGCACCGATGGACAAGGCCGCGCCTTGCAGCGCATGGGCCAGCCGGGCCACCTCATCCAGCCGTGACTGGGCGATGGCCTGCTGCAAGCCGGCCATGCGCTTGCTGGAGTCGGTGACAAAGCTGTGCAGCAGGGTCTGCAGGAAGGCGCTATCGCCATCGCAGTTGTCCAGCGTGGCCTGGTAATTCAGCAGCGGCAGCTTGTCCGTGCCGGCTGGCAGCGCTGGCGGGGAGGGTGGTGTGGCCATGTCGTGCTCGCCGGCCAGTACCCGTTCGATTTCCTCGAACACGCGCTGGGCATCGATGGGCTTGCTGACATAGCCGTCCATGCCGGCCTCCAGACAGCGCTCGCGGTCGCCCTTCATGGCATTGGCGGTCATGGCGATGATGGGCAGGCGCGGCTGTTGTGCCAGGGCTTCATTGCGGCGGATATGGTGGCAGGCTTCCAGGCCGTCCATCACCGGCATCTGCATGTCCATCAACACCAGGTCGAATGGCTGCTGCGCCAGCATGTCCAGTGCTTCCTGGCCATGGTTGGCGATGCTGACCATGCAGCCGCGCCGGGACAGGATGGCCAGTGCCAGCTTCTGGTTCACTTCGTTGTCTTCCACCAGCAGCACATTCAGCTGCTGGTGTTGTTCTCTGACCGTGTGGCGGGTAACCAGGCCTGTCGCGCCATTCTCGGCGGTGAGACCAAGCCGCTGGCGGATGACGGCGAGCAGCTCTTCCTGCGAAACCGGCTTGGTCAGATAGCCGCCTATGTTCAGGTCTTTGCAGCGGCGGCCATCGCCGCGCTCGCCGGAGGAGGTGAGCATGATGATGTCGGCCTGGCAGCCTTGTTGCTGCAACTGGCCGGCGACATCAAAGCCGGACATGCCCGGCATGTGGCCATCCAGCAGGATCAGCGCAAAGGACTGCTGTTGCAGCAGGGCCAGCGCCTCGAAGCCGTTGGCGGCCAGCGTGGCCTGCATGCCCCAGTTGCCCAGCAGGGCGGCCAGCCAGCTGCGGTTGGTGGGGTTGTCATCGCAGACCAGCACCGGCAGGCCGGCCAGCTCGGCGGGTTGGCTGGGGGCTGCCTGCTCCGCGCTGAGCTTGAGCGGGATGCAGAAAACAAACTCCGAACCCTGCGCAGGTTCGCTGTTTACCCGGATGTCGCCACCCAGCAGGGTCACCAGTTTCTGGGTGATGGACAGGCCAAGGCCGGTGCCGCCATAGCGCCGGGTGGTGCTGTTGTCGGCCTGGGCAAAGGCATCGAAAATGATTTTCTGTTTGGCCGGGGCAATGCCGATGCCGGTGTCACGCACGGAAAAGGTCAGCAGGTAGCTGTCGGCCGACTGGCGCTTGCCGCTGACGCTGAGGACGATCTCGCCCTGCTGGGTGAATTTCACCGCATTGCCCAGCAGATTGTTCAGCACCTGGCGCAGGCGCGAGGGGTCGCTGATGAGGCGGTCGGGCAAGCTCGGGTCGATCTGGCAGACTACTTCCAGTCCGCGCTCTTCGGCCTTGAGGGTGAAGGGGTAGATGGTCTGGCTGATCAGGCTGCGCAGCGAGAAGGGCAGTGATTCCAGCACCAGCTTGCCGGCGTCTATCTTGGAGAAGTCCAGGATGTCGTTGATGATGATCAGCAGCGCATCGGCCGAGGATTTGACGATTTCCAGATACTCGCGCTGGTTGGGGGCCAGGTCGGTGTCCAGCGTCAGTTCGGTCATGCCGATGATGCCGTTCATCGGGGTGCGGATTTCGTGGCTCATATTGGCCAGAAATGCCCCTTTGGCCACATTGGCCGCTTCGGCCTGTTCCAGCGCCCGGTCCAGCTTGCGGCTGAGTGCTTCGGCCTCTTCCCGCCGTCTTTCGCTGTGCGACAGGTTGCGGTAGGCCAGTGCGGCGATCAGTGCTGCCAGCAGCATCAGCAAGGCGGCGGTGATGGCTACCGTGGTATTGATGTTTTGCAGGCTCTGGTTGCTGACATTGGCCGCATCGGTCAGCTGGCTGTTGGCTCCCACCGTCAGCTCGCGCACATTCTCCACCACGCTGTCCAGCTCGCCGATGAGGGCGGTGGCCTGTGCCCGGTCGAAATAGCCGTCACTGGCGGCAAGCTTGCGGTCGGTGCGCACGACCACATTGTTCAGGCTGCTGATCTGCTGGCGATACCACTGATTGTTGGTAAACAGCGCCGCATAGCGGTATTCCTTCAGCAGATTGATACGCGATACCAGGATGTTGTAGCGCAGTTGCAGCTCGTCCAGATCCGCAGTCTGGCCGGTGGCCTGGGCTACCTTGGCGGCGCCCACGGTGCGGAAGTAGTCTATCCCCAGCTGGGAATACACCCACACCACATTGTCCTGGCCTTGCTCGGCAAAGCGTTTCATCTCGGCCTGCTGGCGCTGGTAGAGCATGCCGACCACCAAGAGTGCCGCCAGCATCAGGATGCCCAGCAGCCACACCTGGTTGTTGACGCGGTATTGACGTGAGAACAGTGACACTGGCTATCCCGGTGGTGATTTATTCAACGCGGATGCGGTTGACCTGCCATACGCAGCGCGAATAGCTTTCCTTGTTGCGCAGCTCCGGCTTCTTGTCAAACGGGTACATGATGAACAATGGCCCCTTGTCGCGCACCGTCAGCGTTTTGCCATTGATCTTGCGGGCCAGGATCACATCGTATTTTTCCAGATCGGCCAGCGGTATTTCTGCGGCGTAGTCGTTCAGGGCAACCACATACAGCTTGCTGCCCTTGCTGCCGGTCGCTTTCAGCACGTCACGGAACAGCGGCCCTTCAAAGGTTTGTTCTTCCTTGTACCACGGTGTCGGCACGGTCATTTTTACTTGCGGCAGCCTGTCCAGCATGGCGCTGTCAAACACGGCATTGGCACCGCTGTTCTTTTCGGTAATCTGCCCGGAAATGGTCACGATGGGGTGACCGGCAGGCTTTTCCAATGCCAGTGCGGTGGCCGACTGCAGCGCCAGCAGGCAAGAAAACAGAAAAATGTGGCCGGTTTTTGCCATGGTGATTTCCTTGATGTGTAAACGGCGTTCAATGAAAAATACGTGCGGTGCTTGGGTTTGCCGTGCTGCATTCTACAAGCGGACAACAAAAAAGCCATCTTTGATGATTCCGTCATGCTGACCAGTCCCGGCAGATTGCCTGCTGGCCTGATGTCGCGGCCATTTTTTTATCCGCTACTTTCTGCGTTTTGTCTTGCGCTTTCTGCTGTGCCGGGTAGTGGGCGATCGGTCAGGTGTCGGCCTTGGCCGGCTCTTGGCACAGCAATATTTGCATAGAAAATAGTGATGCAATAAAGACAATATATATATTTTCCGTATCCAAGACGCTTCCCTAGACTGCAGTGGTCAGGCCGGCATGCCACCCATGCCGCCCGGCATCCCCGCGCTGGCCTTGTCGTGCCGGCGGGCGGGGCATACACAGGGGAGGAGACGACGATGGTGATGGAAAAGACAGATACGCTGGTCATCGGTGCCGGCCAGGCCGGCATTGCCCTGAGCGAACACCTGAGCAAGCTGGACGTACCACATCTGGTGCTGGAACGCCAGCGCATCGCCGAACGCTGGCGTTCCGAGCGCTGGGATTCGCTGGTGTGCAATGGCCCGGCCTGGCACGACCGCTTTCCCGGCCTGGATTTTGCTGATGTCGCAGCAGATGCCTTTGCGGCAAAAGAGCAGGTGGCGGATTACCTGGAAGCCTATGCCCGCCATTTCAAGGCACCCATCCGTACCGGGGTGGAAGTGACGCGGGTGACGCGCAATAGCGGCCGTCCCGGCTTCACCGTGGAAACCAGCGCCGGCCTGATCGAAGCACAGCGCGTGGTAGCGGCTACCGGCCCTTTCCAGCGACCACTCATCCCGGCCATCCTGCCCGAGCAGCCTGGCATCACCCAGCTGCATTCAGCTGCCTATCGCAATCCACAGCAGCTGCCAGCAGGTGCGGTACTGGTGGTGGGCTCGGGTTCTTCCGGCGTGCAGATTGCTGACGAACTGCAACGCGCCGGCAAGAAGGTTTATCTGTCGGTTGGCCCGCATGATCGTCCGCCACGCAGCTATCGCCAGCGCGACTTTTGCTGGTGGCTGGGGGTGTTGGGCGAGTGGGATGCGCAGAAAGTCCAGCCGGGCCGCGAGCATGTCACCATCGCCGTCAGTGGCGCGCGTGGCGGGCATACGGTGGACTTCCGCCGGCTGGCTGAGCAAGGCATCACCTTGCTGGGGATGACCCGTGACTACCTGCAGGGGGTGATGCGCTTCCAGCCTGATCTGGCGGCCAACATCGCTGCCGGCGATGCCAACTATCTGGCGCTGCTGGATGCGGCCGATGCCTATATCGAACGCAACGGGCTGGACCTGCCGCCCGAGCCGCAAGCGCGGCTGATCGGGCTTGCGCCGGCCTGTGTCAGTCATCCGGTGCTCGAACTGGATCTGGCCGCTGCCGGTATCAGCACCATCATCTGGGCCACCGGTTTTGCCGTGGACTACAGCTGGCTGCAGGTCGATACCTTCGATGACAAGGGCAAGCCCTTGCATCAGCGCGGCATCTCCGCCGAGCCGGGCGTGTACTTTCTTGGACTGCCCTGGTTGTCGCGCCGTGGTTCCAGCTTTATCTGGGGCGTGTGGCACGATGCCAAGTTCATTGCCGACCATATCTCCACCCAGCGCAAATATCAGGCTTATCACATGGCGGCCGCTCACCCTGCCACCGTACCGGCCTGAAACAACAGCCCGGCCAATCAGACACATCCGGGCTGTTTCGCCAGCCCGTCATCCACTGCAATGAGGTGAAATATGGTTCACAAGCGCATTCGTCCGTTCAATACCAAAGAAACCTATCCGGAACAAAAGCTCGACAATGATCTGTGTCAGGCGGTGGTGGCCGGCAATATCGTTTTCCTGCGCGGGCAGATCGGCCAGGATCTGGACACGCGCGAATCGGTTGGCATCGGCGATGTCGCAGTACAGACCGAAAAAGCCATGGCCAATGTGAAAATGCTGCTGGAGGAGTCCGGCAGCTGTCTGGATCACGTCTGCAAGATCGTCATCTATCTGGTGGACACCCGCTATCGTGAAACGGTGTACCAGGTCGTGGGCAAATGGCTGAAGGGGGTGTATCCGGTGTCGACCGGGCTGGTGATTTCCGCGCTGGCGCGGCCGGAATGGCTGGTGGAAATCGACATCACCGCCGTCATCCCTGAGGGCTATCAGCCATGACCTTTTCCATTGCGGCGCGCTGCCCGCAAACCGGCATGCTGGGGGTGGCGGTGGCCTCGTCCAGCATTGCCGTCGCCAGCCGTTGCTGTTACCTGCAGGCCGGAGTGGGGGCGGTGATGAGCCAGAACGTGACCAATCCGCTGCTGGGGCCGCTGGCACTGCAAGCCATGGCCAACGGGCTGCACGGCGATGCGCTACTGCAGCAGCTGGCGCAGGCAGATCCCCATCTGCAATGGCGGCAGCTGCTGGCGCTGCCCGCCAGCGGCGAGGCGGTCACCTTCAGCGGCGAGCATGCCCTGGGCGTCTACGCCACCGCCAGTGGCCCGCATTGCGTGGCCGGTGGCAACATCCTGCACAGTGCATCGGTGCCGCAGCAAATGGTGGCCGCTTTTGCCGCCAGCTCTGGTCATCTGGCCGATCGCCTGCTGGCTGCCATGCAGGCGGCCGTGGCCGCCGGTGGCGAGGCCGGCCCCATCCATGCTGCCGGGCTCAAGCTGGTGGCAAGCCAGGCGTGGCCGGTGATCGACCTGCGCATTGACTGGAGCGAGCAGGAGCCCGTCGCCGAACTGGCGCAATTGTGGCAGCGCTATCGTCCGCAGATGCAGGACTACATCACGCGGGCGGAAAACCCGCAGCAGGCACCGGGCTTCGCCGTACCCGGCGTGGCGGCACCGCGCTGAGTCGTGCTCGCGCGCAGGCGCGCTGGTTCTGGCGGGCTGCCTTAGTTCTGCCGTCCAGCCAGCCCGCCTGGACCCGCCGGCGATGGCATGAGTGTGTGTCATCGTCTGGCTGTTTTTCTGCTTAGCGTCGCTAACAAAACCTCGCAGGGCAGCCGGGCCAAGGCGCGCCGACGCTGACAATACGCCTAGTACGGCAAGCCGGTGCAAGGCAGGAACGGGGGGTGTTAGCGGGTCTTATGCAAAACAACTTTAACCTAAACCTGCGTCTTCTTCTTTGCCGGCGCAGTGTGTGATGCGCTGCCCAAATGCGCATGAATTGGGTCAATTGGCTATTTGATTGATAAATAGGCAGATGCAGCCGAATCTGCATACCCGGTAGCAAGATCGCACCAATTCATTACCCTTGCCCAAGGGTATTAATCGCCCGTTCCGGGCCGTTTTGTCTGGGAAATTCAGTACTGGGTCTTGTTTTGTCCGGCCTGTCGCTGCTGCAGTAAAAAATCCACTCTGCCAAAAATATTGTGAAGTCATATCCTGCCGCCAAGCGGCCGGTCTATTTGCTGCCGGAAATCATGCGCAGGGCAATGGTCGTTTTGTTGACCTGGATCAAGCTCAACTGTGTTGACTAAGCATTAGCAGTTCATTATATTGCCGTTTCATTATTCATATAAGTTTTTCCTTTCGGATCATGCAACTGTTGTTGGCATAAACAAATGATGCATATCCGGAAAGAAGCCGTAGCAATGGCGGATGAAGAATCGGCAAATGTTGACTACGGCATACCCTAAATCAAGTAAAAGGTGAGCATGATCATGAGTGGATATAACGCAGTTCTGGCAAGAAATACGACAAATGCTCCTGAGAATATGGGTCCTTATTCGCAGACAGCCGCTTTCTCTCATTACAATAATCTGTCGGCACAATTGCCGATTGATCCGGCATCCGGCCAATTGGTAGCTGGCGGTGTAAAAGAGCAGGCTGAGCAATCCTTTAAAAACATCAAGGCCATTGTCGAAAGTATCGACCATGTTATGGATGATGTGGTCAGAATCACCATCTTCCTCAAGAATATTGCCGATCTTGACGCGGTAAATCAGGTCTATGCCACATTCTTCCCGGCTTATCGTCCTGCATTGACCACGGTAGCGGTAGCTGCATTGCCGCTGGGCGCACTGGTGCAAGTGGAAGCACTGGTTTCCAATGGCGAGGGTACCATTCCGAATGCACCGCAAGCCGGTGATCTGGTGAAAATCGCCAAAAATATCGAAAAAGCACCGATCAGCCCGCTGTCCACGCAGACCGTGGCTTTTTCCCACTACAACAATATCTCGGCGCAATTGCCGATTAATCCGCTATCCGGTCAATTGGTAGCTGGCGGTGTGAAAGAACAGACCGCGCAATGCCTGAAGAATGTCAAGGCCATTCTGGAAGGGATTGATGTGCCTTTTGACGATATCGTCAAGGTTAATGTCTTCCTGAAAAACTTCGCAGATATTGATGCCGTCAATGAAGTTTATACGACCTTTTTCCCGGATTCGGCCATTGCCCGCGCGGTAGCCTATTTCCCGGCCCGTACGGTTATTGCTGCCGCAGCATTGCCGATGGATGCACTGGTGCAAATCGAAGTCGTGGTATCGCATGGCGATGGCACGCCGCCGCAAGCAGTTGAAGACCGCCACGGCATCGTGATCAAGGCAAATAACACCGCTGCTGCACCGAAAGACCGTCTGTCCACCCAGACCGTAGCCTTCTCGCACTACAACCATCTGTCCGCCCAACTGCCGCTGGATGCAGCAAGCGGTGCGCTGGTGGCTGGCGGCATCAAGGAACAGGCTGCGCAGTGCCTGAAGAATATCAAGGCCATTGTTGAAAGCATCAACCACCAGCTGGCTGACGTGGTCAAGGTGAATATCTTCCTCAAGAATATCGAGGATATCGCTGCCATCGACGAGGTGTATGCCACCTTCTTCCCGACTGGCACGCCGGCCCGCCGTATCGTTGGCGTGGCAGCGTTGCCGGGCAATGCCCTGCTGCAGATCGATGCAGTGGTGTCGCATGCGGAAGGCACTGCACCGCAAGCCTGAGCATGACAGGCTGGGACATAAGCAACTGCCTTGTTCCTTAAAATGAAGAAAGCCGGGTTTTTACCCGGCTTTCTTTTTTTGCTTGCAGATAGCTTGTGCCAACAGGCGTGGCGGCCATCACGGCTGAGCCCATGGCCACCACGCAAGCAGATCGTATCAGTGCGCCTGGCTGGTATCGGCCACCCGTGTCGGGCGCGGGGCCAGCCAGATGGCGCAGGCAGCCACGATAAAGGACAGACCGGTCAGCCAGAAGATCTGGTTGGTCGCCAGCATGATGCTTTGTGATTGCAATAGCTGGGCCAGCTGGCCGGTGGCGGCATCGATGCTCAGGCCGCTGTCACGCAGTGCGCGCAAGGTGCTGCCCGTGCTGTCTATGCTGCCGACCAGATCAGCATGGTTATAGCTGGCCTTGTCATCCCAGGCGGTGGTCACCAGCGAGGTGGCAAAAGCGCCGGACAAGGTACGCATGAAGCTCATCAGCCCGGCGGCGGCCGCCATTTCCTGTGGCTCGACGCTGGCCATGGCCAGCCCGGTGAGCGGCACGAAGAAGAAGGGCATGCCTACGCCCTGGAACAACAGCGGCAGCGCTACTTGCCAGAAACCCATGTCAGTCGTGGAGAAGCTGCGGTACAGCGTGACACCGCCCAGCCACATCACCCCCATGAACACCAGCGGGCGCGGATCGACCCGGGTGGACAGCTGCGCCACCAGCGGTGCCACCAGCACGGCCAGGATGCCGCTCATGGCCGTGGCGTGGCCGGCTTCGGTGGCGGTGTAGCCCATATAGCTCTGCAGCCATTGTGGGGTCAGCACCGTGGCACCGAAGAAGGAACCGAAAGCCAGCGAGATGGTAAGCACGCTGGCCCAGTAGCCACGGTGGCGGAATACCCGCAGGTTCACCACCGGGTTGCGTTCGGTCAGCTCCCAGATGAGGAAGGAGGCAAAGCCGACTGCCGCCGTTACCGACAGGGCGATGATCTCGGCCGAGTTGAACCAGTCCAGGTTCTTGCCTTCGTCCAGCATGATCTGCAAGGCGGCCACCCACACCACCAGCAGGCCCAGCCCGACGGCATCGACGCGGATTTTCTCGCGCAGGCTTTCCTGGCTCTTCAGCAGCTGCCAGCCGGCATAGCCGCACAGCATGGTGATGGGGACGTTGATCCAGAAAATCCACGGCCAGCTCACCTGATCGCACAGCACCCCGCCCAGAATCGGCCCCATGATGGGCGCAATCAGTGTGGTCATGCTCCATAAGCCAATGGCCGCGCCGGTTTTTTCCTTGGGGAAAATCCGCAGCAGCAAGGTTTGCGACATCGGCATCAGCGGGCCGCCGGCCAGGCCTTGCAGTACGCGGAACAGCACCAGGGTTTCCAGCGAGCCGGCCATGCCGCATAGCAGGGAAAACAGGCCGAACAGCACCATGGAGCCGATGAACAGCCGCACCGTACCCAGCCGCGCGGCCAGCCAGCCGGTGAGCGGCACCGTGATGGCTTCGGCTACGGCATAGGAGGTGATCACATATGTGCCCTGGCTGGAAGAAACCGCCAGGCCGCCGGCAATATTGGGTACCGACACATTGGCAATGGTGGTATCCAGCACGGCCACGAAGTTGGCGGCGGCCAGCACCAGGGCGGCCAGCCACAGCGTATTGCCCTGCAGCGGTTGCGGGGATGTGGGAGTTTGGCTGCTGGACATGGCTTACTCGCTATGGCTGGTGCTGGCGGTGTCGATGGTGACTTCCATCGATAGCCCTACTTGCAGCGGATGGGCGCGCAGTTCGGCCGGGTCCAGTGCGATGCGTACCGGCAGGCGCTGCACCACCTTGATCCAGTTGCCGGTGGCGTTTTGCGCCGGGATGGTGGCAAAGGCGGCACCCGAGCCACCGGACAGGCCGGCCACCTTGCCGTGGTAAGTGATGCGGCTGCCGTACAGGTCGGCCGTCAGCGTGGCCGCTTGGCCGATGTGTACCTTGTCCAGCTGCACTTCCTTGAAGTTGGCGTCCACATGCACCTGCTGCAACGGTACTACCGACATCAGCTGGGTGCCGGACTGCACACGCTGGCCGGTCTGCACCTGGCGCTTGGCCACCACGCCATCCACCGGGGAGCGGATCACCGTGCGTGCCAGGTCGAGGCGAGCCTGGTCACGCTTGGCGCGGGCCAGGGCCACTTCGGGGTTGTTGTCCACTGTGGTGTTGACGGTGAGGGTCTGGTTGGCCTTGAGCGAACCCTGCGCGGCACGGGCATTGGCTTCGGCCTGTTTGGCGGCGGCTTCGGCGGCGGCCAGGCTGGCGCTGGCCGTGCTGAACACGTTTTGCGCATTGCTCAGCTCCTCACCGGATACCGAACCGCTCTTGGCCAGTGCCTGGCGACGATGCAGGTCCAGCTCGGCGCGTTGCAGGTCGGCGCGGGCAGAGGCCAGTTGCGCATTGCTGCGTGCCTGGTCGGCAATACGCGCCTGAATCTGCGCCTGCAGGCCTTCGTCGCTGGCCAGATAGCCTTGCACGCGGCGTTCGGCACGGGCCAGTTCGGCTTCGGCCTGCGACAGGTTCAGCTTGGCGTCGCTGTCATCCAGCCGAGCCAGCATGTCGCCGCGCTTGACGGCCTGGGTATCCACCGCCAGTACCTCGCGCACGGTGCCGGTGACTTCCGGGGTGACCTGGGCAATTTCGGCTGCAACATAGGCATTGTCGGTGCTGACATGGTGGGAGGCCACCAGTACCCAGTAGCTACCGGCCGCCAGCGCGCCCAGGGCGACGACACCGCCAAGCAGGGTAAACAGTTTCTTGCGTTTGGCCAGGCGCAGCTGGTCGCTGGTTTGGGGGGCTTGGCTGGCGGGCAGGGTGTGGCTGATATCACTCATGATGGTTCTCTAGTATGCGGTTTGTCTGTGTGTGTGCCGGTAGGGTGGGTTCAGGCTTGCTGATAGCCGCCGCCCAGCGCCTTGATCAGGCTGACGTCAAGCAGCAGTAGCCGGGTTTCCAGGCTGGCAGCGCTGCGACGAGTGGCAATGACGTTATCTTCGGCATTCAGCACATCCAGATAGCTGGCCAGCCCGCCCTGGTAGCGGTTCTGCATGACCTGATAGGACTGTTCGGCGGTTTTCAGGGCCAGTCGGCGCTGCTCCAGCTGCGGACCAAGCTCCTTTTCCTGTGCCATTACGTCGGCGACATCGTGCAGGGCTTGGGTCAGTGTCTGGTTGTAGCTGGCGACGGCGGCATCGTATTCGGCACGTGCCACGCGGTAATTACCCTGCAGCGCCCCGCCACGGAAAATGGGGAGTGAAATGGCCGGGCCGATGCCGCCGACGTCCGAGCCGCTCTTGCCCAGCAGGCTCAGGCCCAGCGACTGCACGCCCAGATAGGCCGACAGATTGACATTGGGGTAGAACGCCGCGTGGGCCACATCGATGCGGCTGGCTGCGGCTTCGGCGCGCAGGCGGGCGGCGGCCAGGTCGGGCCGGCGGCCCAGCAAGTCTGCCTGCAGGGTGGCGGGCAGGCCCTGCGCGTGCAGCAGGCTGGCTTGTGGTCGGGCAATCGCCAGCCCGCGATCCGGCCCGGCCCCCATCAGGGCGGCGAGGCTGTAGCGCTGCTGGGCAATGGCCTGACGCGCTGCGCTGAGGTCGGCGCTGGCACCGGCAGCGCGGGATTCGGCCTGGCGCAGGCTGCCCAGGGTTTCCAGGCCGTTGTCGTAGCGTTGCTGCAAAAGTTCGACGCTGTGGCGGCGCACGGCCAGTGCTTGCTCGGCGGCATCCTGTTCGGCAAACAGGCGGGCCAGCTCAGCATAGCTGGCGGCAATCGAGCTGGTCAGTGTCAGCCGGCTCTGCGCGGCTTCGGCCTCGGCGGCAGCCAGTTCCGAACTGGCGGCGGCCACGGCGGCGCGGTTTTTGCCCCAGAAATCGAACTCGTAGCTGAAGTTCAGCTCTACGCTGGCAGAGTTGTTGTAGCCGTGGGGGACATAGGCTGCCGGCATGCCGTTGTTATAGCTTTGCTTGAGCTTGGTGACCGAGCTGTCCAGGCTGACACTGGGCAGCCGGCTGGCACCGGCCTGTTCGGCCTGACCCGCAGCTTTGGCCAGGCGGGCCTGGGCGGCGGCAAGGTCGGGTGCGTTGCTCAGTGCTTCCTGCATGATGGCATTGAGCTGACTGTCGTTATAATCCAGCCACCAGTTGCTGTTGGCCCATTGGGCTGGGGTGGCGGGGAGGCTTTGCTGGCTGGCCAGCTCGGTGGTGGTTTTGTTGCGGGCGGCCGGGCCCAGTTCGGGCACGCTGGCGCAGCCGGTCAGCAACAGGCTGGCTAGCAGCGAAAGTTGCAACAGGGTGTGCCCGCGGCGCATGCTTGATGTGGTGTCCATAATATTGCCAAGGTCTTTAACTGTACGGTACGGTACGGTTATAATGCAGCCGAATATTGTCGTCAAGAAAAACTGTACAGTTTGGTACTGTTTCGGAGTGTGAATGCGTACAAAAAGCGAAGAACGTCGTCAGCACATGGTGGCAACGGCGGCAGAGGTGTTTTTGCAGCGTGGCTACGAGGCTACGTCGATGGCGGAAATCTGCAGCCGTGTGGGTGGCTCCAAAGCCACGCTATATGGCTATTTCAAGTCCAAGGAAGAGCTGTTTCTGAGTGTGATGAAGATGCTGGCCGAGGAGCGCATGTCGCAGGCTTATGCGCGACTGGTGCCGGGCGGGGATATTGCCGCCGCTTTGCGCGCTTTTGCGGAAAACTACCTGCAGGTCATCCTGGGACCGGATTTGATGGCCATGCGCGGCATCATCGTCGGCGAGTTGGTGCGTGCCGGGGCGGCGCAGCAGTTTTATGATGCCGGCCCGCGCCAGGGTTGGAACAAGGTGGCGGCCTATCTGGGGGCGGAAATGGCGGCCGGGCGCTTGCGTCAGGCGGATGGCTGGGTGGCCGCCATGCATTTGCTGTCGCTGATACAGGCTGAGTATCAGCAGACCTTCATGATTGGCGTGGTCAGTGAACAAGACCTGACCCTGCTGCAAGAACGGGTGGCCAGGGGAGTGGAGGTATTCATGGCCTGGTACGGGGTGTAGTGCTGTTCCTGCCATGCCGATGCAAAAACCGGCCAAGGCGCTGATGCCGCTCACTCGTTGCGATCAATGTTCAAAGCATCCTAAGCCAGGAATGATGATGAAGATTTTTGGTATCTTGATCGCATTATTTTCCAGCGCAGTGCTGGCCAAGCCCATTTTTGAAACCTACACCGAAGAGAAAACCACGGGCTGGTCGGTCGTGTCTCAGGCGCTGGCGGGGGTGATCGTCCGTTCTGATGCGGATTTAAAATTGCAGGCCGATCAAGAAATGGCAGAAAAAGGCGTGAAGGCTGGCGACTATCGGCAGCTCTTTGTCAGTCGCAAGATTCCCTTGTCTGCTGATCACAAGACCTTTCTTTTTGTGCGGCCCAAATCTTTCCCATATTTCCAGGCTTTCTATGGTGCGCATATTTTCTGCCACTGGATCGTCGATGATCGAAACAACATTCTCTACGGCGGCAATTCGGATGCTTTCCGGGTGCTGGGCAGTAGCAGAAACGGGATGAAAGACATCGAGGAGGCGCAATGCCGTGGCGGGAAATGCTACCTGGTGAAGCTTGCTTTCAAGGCTGGAAAATACCAAGAGACCTCCTGCGCAACGCAAGATATCGACAGCGGCAAGGTCACGAAAGGCTGTGATTCTGGCAAGTAGCGTGAGGCGTTCAGATCGTTCAGCGCAGCAGCAGTGAGTTTGTACATATTAAGCAAAGTATTCGTGGCCCGATCTGTGTGCTTAAAGCGCGCTTATGCTGGAGTGGCTGCTGCAATCAAAAAAGCACCGTTTCCCATATGTGGGGACGGTGCTTTTTTAAGTGAACAGCGTTAAGGCGGTGGCCTGATGCTCAGTTACACAGCGTTTTCAGATACTGGCCGGCATTGAAGAGGTCGCGCTCGATGGCGCGGCGCACGGCGGACGGGTCCTGGCGCTGCAGGGCGCGCATCATGTCTTCATGGCAGTCGTTCATGATGCTCCACACGTGCGGGTCCTGGTGCAGCTGGTTGGAGATGGGGCCGACGTGCAGCCATACGCTTTCGATCAGGGCCAGCAGCATGGCCGAGCCGGAGGCGCGGTAAAGGGTGATGTGGAACTCTTCGTTGGCCGTCAGGTAGCCTTTGACGTCGTGTTCCTTGATCGCCTGCTCCATGGTGACGGTCAGTTGTTCCAGCAGCTTGTAATCGGCACCGCTCAGGTTGCGTGCGCCTTTTTCGGCGGCTTCACCTTCCAGCAACATGCGGGTTTGCAGGATGTCATCAAACTGGGTGCGAGTCAGTTGCGGCACGGTGACGCCGCAGTTGGGAATATTGGCCAGAGCCTTTTCCGCGACCAGTCGTTGCAGTGCAGTGCGAACCGGCATTTCACCGACCTGCATGTCCTGTGCCAGCTGTTTGATCTTGAGTCGTTCGCCGGGCAGCCAGCGGCCGAGTGACAGCCATTGGCGCAGCGTGGTGTAGGTTTCGTCCTGCAGGGTGGAGGAGGCTGAAGTCTTCATCGTTGGCGGGTCGGTGAGTATTGGAGTTTGCCACAAGGATACCATAGCAGCAGTAGTGCTGTGATGCTTAGCTTTTTTTCATTTATTTGATCAAAAATTGACATTGAAATTTTATCTTACTATGATTATTTCTAGCTTTAATTCCGGTATTTACATTTAATTTCATTCGGGTTGGTGCGGTATTGGAATGCAAGCTATTTTGCACATATGATCATAAAGGAGAAATCATGCATGAGCATTTGCACAGCTTCATTCGTGAACACAATATCCACGAGGTGGAATGCGTCATTCCCGACATGACCGGCGTGGCGCGCGGCAAGATCGTGCCGCGTGATCTGTTTCTGGCGGAAGCCAGCATGAAGATGTCACGGGCAGTGCTGACCATTACCGTCAATGGCGAATTTGCCGAATTCGAACGCTTTGTCGGGGCCAATGATCCGGACATGGTGTGTGTGCCGGACCCATCATCCATTCGCCTGGTGCCCTGGGCCATCGAGCCGGTGGCGGTGGTGATCCACGATTGCGAGGATTTCGATGGCCAGCCGATTGCCATTTCGCCACGGGCGGTGTTGCGGCGCGTGCTCAAGCTGTATGCCGAGCGTGGCTGGCGGCCGGTGGTGGCACCGGAGATGGAGTTTTACCTGATCTGCCAGAACAGCAATCCGCACGAACCCTTGCGCCCGCCCACTGGCCGCGCCGGGCGCTCCGAAGTAGGGCGGCAATCGTTTTCCATTGATGCCGTCAACGATTTCGACCCCTTCTTTCAGGAGCTGTCCACTTTCTGCCAGCAGGCCAAGCTGAATGTGGAAATGCTGATTCACGAAGTGGGTGCCTGCCAGATGGAGATCAACTTTGCCCATGGCGATGCCATGGAGCTGGCCGATCAGGTGTTTCTGTTCAAGCGCGCCGTGCGCGAAACCGCCTACCGTCACAATATCTTCGCCACCTTCATGGCCAAGCCGATGGAAGGCGAGCCGGGCAGTGCCATGCACATCCACCAGAGCATTGTCGACAGCAGTAGCGGTGCAAACATCTTTTCGGTAGCTGATGGCACGGCGACGCCGCTGTTCTTCCAGCACATTGCCGGCATGCAGAAATACCTGCCGCTGGTGATGCCCATGCTGGCACCGTATGTGAACTCCTATCGCCGGCTCAGCCGCCATGCTGCCGCCCCCATCAATGTACGCTGGGGTTACGACAACCGCACCTGCGGCATCCGCATTCCACCATCCGGGCCGACTGCACGACGGCTGGAAAACCGCGTGCCGGGGGTGGATGTGAATCCCTATCTGGCGATGGCGGCCACGCTGGCCTGTGGTTATCTGGGCATGGTGCAGCAGTTGGAGGCCAGCGAGCCGATGAGCGACAGCGCCTACGATCTGGATTTCGAGCTGCCGCGCAGCCTGGAAGATGCGGTAGCGCTGATGCAGGACTGCCCCGAGCTATCCGAGATTCTGGGCGAGCAGTTTGTGCAGGCTTTCTGCGCGGTGAAGGAAAAGGAATTCGAAACCTTCAATCGCGGCATCACCGCCTGGGAACGCGAACACCTGCAGCTGCACGTATGACATGATGGCGGGCGGCTGCCCGCACAGAACAAGATCAAGGAGAGATGGATGACGACACGACACGGCATCAACTGGGACAAGGCCCTGCAACTGCACGCTCAGGAGCGTGAACGATTCATCGCGGCGCGTCCGCAATCACAGCAATTGTCGGCCCGTGCCGACCAGCACCTGCTGTTCGGCGTGCCGTTGCACTGGATGGATGACTGGTCCACCCCCTTCACCCTGTATGTGAAGCAGGCACAAGGGGCGAGTTTTGAGGATGTGGACGGCAATCAGTATGTTGATTTCTGTCTGGGCGATACCGGTGCCATGTTCGGCCATGGTCCGGCACCAGTGGCCAAGGCCGTGGCCGAGCAGGCCGCGCGTGGCATTACCACCATGCTGCCGTCGGAAGATGCGGTATGGGTGGCCAGCGAGCTGGCGCGCCGCTTTGGCCTGCCGTACTGGCAGTTTGCCATGACCGCCACCGATGCCAACCGTTTCGCCCTGCGCTGGGCGCGTGCCGCCACCGGTCGCCAGCAGCTGCTGGTATTCAATGGCTGCTACCACGGCACCATTGATGATGTATTTGTCGATCTGGTGGAGGGTAAGCCGGTGCAGCGCGCCAGCCTGCTGGGGCAGGTGTACGACCTGACGCAATACACCCGCGTGGTGGAATTCAATGATCCAGCCGCGCTGGAAGCAGCCTTGCAGGACGGGCAGGTGGCTTGTCTGCTGGCAGAGCCGGCCATGACCAATATCGGCATGGTGCTGCCTGATCCCGGCTTCTGGGAAGCGGCGCAGGCGCTGTGCCGCCGTTACGGCACGCTGCTGATCATGGATGAAACCCACACCATCAGCACCGGCATGGGTGGCTACACCCGTGCCCATGGCCTGCAGCCGGACATGATGGTGCTGGGCAAGCCGATGGGTGGCGGCGTGCCGTGTGCGGTGTACGGTTTTTCGGCGGAAATGGCCGAGCGGGCGCAGCAGGCCAAGCGCGAAGCGGTGCCGGGACATAGCGGCATCGGCACCACGCTGACTGCCAACATGCTGGCGATGGCGGCAATGCGCGCCAATCTGGCCGAGGTGATGACCGAACAGGCCTATGCCCACATGTTTGCCCTGGCCGGTCAGTTGGCCGACGGGCTGCGTGCAGTCATTGCCCGCCATCAGCTGCCGTGGTGTGTCACCCAGGTGGGCGCGCGTACCGAGTTTCAGTTCACCGCCACCCCGCCGCGCAATGGCAGCGAGGCCGATGCCATTCTGGACAGTGATATGGAGCACATCATCCATCTCTACCTGCTCAATCGCGGCCTGCTGATCACGCCTTTCCACAATATGCTGCTGGTGTGTCCGCAGACCACGGCGGCGGATGTCGAGCGGCTGGTGGCGGCATTCGATGGCTTTGTACAGCAGGTGCTGTAATCCACCATCAGCAGGCCGCCGTACTGGCGGCCTGCTTCAATTTTCCACTTTGTCCACTTGCACGCTGAACTGCTCGCCAATGCTGAAAAAGCTGCCCCCAGCAATGTAGTGCAGGCTGCGCTTGTCATCGTGGCCGTCAAACTGCCAATGACCATCGTGCCAGACATCCGGGTCTGCCTTGGCGGCCAGTACTTCGCCAATAAATAGATCGTATTGCTGCTGGTTGTGCCGCTCGCTGATGATGCGGCATTCCAGATAGGCAATGCAGCCGGCCACATGCGGTGCGGCTACCTTGTCGCCCGCCACCGCCTCCAGGCCGCTGACCGCAAACTTGTCCACGTCCTTGCCGCTGACACTGCCCGCCTTGAGTACTTGCTCCGCCTGCGCCCGGCAGGGGACATTCAGCACGAATTCGCCAGAGGCTTCCATCAGTTGGCGGGTGTGGGTGGCTTTGTCCACCACCACCAGCACCTTGGGCGGGGAGAAATCCAGCGGCATGGCCCAGGCGGCGGCCATGACATTGCTCTGATCGCCATGCGCGCTGGACACCAGCACGGTGGGGCCGTGATTCAGCAGGCGATAGCATTTGGCCAGATCGACAGCAACGAGAGTGCTCATGAGGATTTTTCGCAAGGTGAAGATGGCGGATTCTAGCAATATCCATCGGTTGCCAGCCAGAACCTTGCCGATGGCGTGTACAATGCCGCCTCAGTTTTTACTTTTCATTGAAAGATCAACCATGTCCCAACGCAAAGACGACGAGCTGGATCCAGAAACCGAAGCCCTGCTGCAATGGTGCGCCGAAGTGGAAGCCCTGTTCGTGGCTGCCGGTGCCAAGCCGGACGAAGCACAACAGCAGATCGAAGAAAATGCCGAGTGGTTTACCGACATGTTCTTTGATGGCCTGAGTCCAGAAGAGGCCGCCAAGGCCGCACTGAACTAAGCCTCATGTCAGCCTGTTTTGCCGTACTCGACTTTGAAACCAGCGGCCTGTCGCCCGCCGTGGGCAGTCGCGCCACCGAGGTGGCCGTGGTGCTGTGGCAGGATGGCCGCGAGCTGGACAGCTATCAAAGCCTGATGAATGCCGGGGTGCGGGTGCCGGCCGATATCGAGCGCCTGACTGGCATCAGCAATGCCATGCTGCGCACGGCACCGCCGGCATCACGGGTCATGGCCGAGGTGGCCGACTTTGTCGGTGACATCCCGCTGGTGGCACATAACGCCGCCTTCGACCGCAAGTTCTGGGATCACGAACTGGCCTTGCTGGGCCGGCAGCGGCGACAGGATTTTGCCTGCACCCTGCTCTTGGCGCGCCGGCTGCTACCGCAGGCACCAGACCACAAGCTGGGCACGCTCACCCGCTGGGCGGGCTTGCCTGATGCCGGTCGCGCCCACCGCGCCCTGGCCGATGCCCGCATGGCGGCGCATCTGCTGCAGTATCTGCTGGATACGGCGGCCCGCCAGCATCAGCGCCCGGGTCTGGCACATGGTGAGCTGTGCCAGTTGCAAAAGGTCACGGCCGCCAAGGTGGGGGAGTTTCTACGCCCGCGCTGAGGCTGCCGCCGGCTGAGTGCCGCTGACAAAACCCCTGTTGTGTCGGTACGCCTTGCCCCAGGGGTTTATTCGCCGCTCTTAGTGGCTGCCTTCCAGTGACAGCAAGTGCGGGGTGAAAGCACCCAGTTCCAGCACGCGGATGCAGGCGTCGACGGCTTCCGGGTCCAGTTGCACGCCACGCATCAGCCGGATCTGGGCAATGGCCTGCTCGATGCCCAGTGCTGCACGGTAGGGGCGGTCGGACGACATGGATTCGACGATGTCGGCCACGGTGAGAATGCGCGCTTCCAGCAGGATGGCGTCGCCGCTCAAGCCCAGCGGATAGCCGGAGCCATCCAGATATTCGTGATGCTGGCGGATGATGTCGGCGATGGGCCAGGGAAAGTCGATGTTTTTCAGGATGTTGTAGGCTACATCCGGGTGGCGTTTGACCAGCGCGAACTCCACCGGATGCAGCCGGCTGGGCTTGCTGAGGATTTCCGCCGGTACTTCGATCTTGCCCAGATCATGCACCACCCCGCTCAGATACAGCCCGCGCAGCCGTTCGGCTGACAAACCCATTTCCTGTCCGATCAGTACGGCCAGTTCGGCGACATGCTTCTGGTGGCCGGCGGTATAGGGGTCGCGCTGTTCCAGCACCGAGGCAATGGCCGCCAGTGCGTTCTCCAGCGCTTTTTCCAGTACCTGGGCCTGACTGGCCTGTTCCTGCAATGATTGCTGATAGGCCACCTGGGTGCGGCGTGACTGGATGCCAAACTGCACATTGCGCGTGAGTTCTTCAAATACCTGCACTTCCACCGGGCCAAACGATTGCGCCTCGCCAGCGTACACGGCCAGCGCGCCGATCAGGTCAGGGCCTGCCACCAGCGGGATGGCGACGATGGCTTGCAGGCCAAAGTGGTGCGCGGCTGCTTGCCAGGGCTGGAATTGTGGCTGTTGCTGCAACTCGCCCAGGCTGACCGTGTTGCCCTGACGAATGCAATGGCCGATCGGCCCCTGCCCGTTGGGGTCGGTTTCGTCCCAGCTGACCCGCAGCTGTTCGGCATAGCGACGGGCAGTACCGGCGCAGGCCAGTACTTGCAACTGCTTTTGCTGCACATCGCTGATGCCGCAGATCAGCGCCAGCTGATAGCGCTGGTCCGCCACAATCGCCTCGCATACCGCCTGCAACAGCTCGCTTTCATCCCGCGCCTGCACCAGCGCCTGGTTGGTCCGGCTATTGGCCTGTACCGCCCATGACTGGCGGCGCATCTCGTCGATGTCTCGCAGCCGCTGGGTGATGTCGCGGATGATGACCGTCAGCCCGATGCAGTGGCCGTTGGCATCGAGAATCGGCGATTTGCTGGTTTCCAGCCAGCCGGGGTTGCCAGCAAAGGCACCGGGCTCCTGCAGGGTGATGCTCTGGCCGCTACGGATGACGCGCTGGTCGTCGGCCTGATAGCGGGCGGCCAGGTGTGACGGGAAAAAGTCGAAGTCGGTTTTGCCGGTGACGGCATCGACTGTGAGGCCAAGATCATCGGCAAAGCGCTGATTGCAGGCGATGAAGGTCGAACTGCTGTCCTTGATGACGACGCGGTCCGGCAATTGGCGAATCAGCCCCTGCAAGGTGCAGGCGCTCAGCGGTGAGTGAACGGTGGAAGTGGACATGGTCAGTTTTTTCTTTTGCTGTCCGGTAATTCATAACCCTGATCGACAAACAGGCTGAGGCAGGCATCGACCACGGCCGGGTCGTAAATGCTGCCACGGTAATGCTTCAATTGCGCTATCGCTTGCTCCATGCCCAATTGGCGGCGGAAGGGGCGATGCGACAGCATGGCTTCCATGCTGTCGGCCACGTGGATGATGCGCGCCTCCAGCAGGATGTCTTCACCGGCGAGGCCGCGCGGGTAGCCGCTGCCATCCATGTTTTCATGATGCTGCCAGGCGATGTCGGCGATAGGCCAGGGAAAGTGGATGTCCTTGAGGATTTCATGTCCGGCTTCGGCATGCATTTTGACCAGCTCGAATTCTTCATGATTGAGGCGGCGCGGCCGGGTGAGGATTTCCGAGGGAATCTGGATCTGGCCGATGTCGTGCACCATGGCGGCCAGCCCCAGCCCTTCCAGCTGTTCGGCACCCAGCTGCAGTTGGCGGCCGATGGCGACGGCCAGGTCGCTGACCCGTACTTCGTGGCCTGCCGTGCTCAGGTCGCGATGCACCATGGCTGACGACAGGGCGCTGATGGCCTGGATCAGCGACTGGCGCAGCGACTCTTCCGCCTGCTTGCGGGCGCTGATGTCGATGAAAGCCCCGATGATGCCGCCGATCTGGTTGTCATCGTCGTAGAACAGGTCTTTGGCGTAGACCACATCCATCAGCTGTCCTTGCTGGCTGCGTATCACGTATTCGAACAGTTGTGGCTGGCGCGTGGCGATCAGCTCGCTGTCTTTCTGGGTGAACATGGCCGCCAGTTCGGCTGGCCATACTTCGGCCGGCAGCTTGCCGATGATGTCCTCGGCCTGCATGCCGACGGTGCGGCTGAATGCCGGATTGCAGCCCAGGTAGCGTCCTGTTGCATCCTTGTAGAACACGGCAATGGGAATGGCGTTGAGCAGGGCCTGGTTGAAGCGCAGTGCGCGGTTGAGCGCAGCCTTGGCCTGATTGCGCTCGCGCTGCATGGTTTCGGCCAGTTGTTCACTGTCCTGGCACAGCTTGATGGCGCGTGACAGATTGGCCAGCACCGGTGGAAACACATGCTCCAGCGGCAATTGCTGCAACAGCGGTGCCGGGGCCAGCAGCAGAATGGTGTGGTGCTGGTCCAGCGGCAGGCGCAGGCCGCAGGGATAGCGCGGCTGGCCGGTAAAGCCTTGCAGCAGTGTCTGGGGGAGGTCGGAACGAATGCTGCGGCCCAGCAGGCCCGGCGGCAGGGCGATGTCTTCGCCCAGTTGCTGTTGCAGCAGATGGTCGCCAATTACCTTCAGCAAGCGCCCGTGACTGGCATCCAGCCCCTGTGGGTGGCTGAGTACCAGCCCGGTGGGGCAGCCGGTATGGTAAAGCAGGCGCTGGACCACCTTGGTGAGCAGGGCATCGACCGTCACCTCGCGCCCGATGGTGAGTGACAGGTCGTACAGCACGGCCAACAGCTGGTCCTTGTTCATGCCGACCGCCACAGGCTGCACAGGATGCTGGCGTTGTGAAACAGCGGATAGCCCCACTCCTGCAGGCTGGCGATTTCGCCCAGTGTCAGTGCGCCCACCAGTGGTGCGGCGGCGCTGCTGGCTTGCAAGTGGCTGATTTCCTGTAGCGCCGCCGGCCCGAAGTGCATATTGCGACCGGCGCAGTAAAAGCCCAGCAGCGGCTGCTGGCTGATATCGCCATGGCGCTGGCGCAAGCTGGCCACAATGCTGTCCACGCATTCCTGCCCCGGTTCTGCTGGTGCTTGCAGCATGATCAGCAAGGCGTTTTCCGGCACCTCGCCCACGCAGAACACCGAACCGTCGTCCTCCAGCGCCACCGGTACGCGGATCAGCACCTGCTGGTTGGCCAGTACCACGCCCAGCGGAAAATGCACGCCAAAGGAGTAGAAGTTTTCCCGGGTCAGCTCGGCACCAAACTGTTCTTTCACCATCAGCCGGTAACTGTCGAAAGCCGGCCGCCAGTCAATCTGGAAGATGCGGTTGCCGGCGGTGGCGGTGGCGCAGGTGGTCTGCTGTGGTGCGGCATAGCCATGGGCAATCACCGGATTGGCGGAGGAAGGCAGCAGCAGGCATAGCACGCCATGGCCAATGGTGTGGTGCTGGTCGAACAGGCAGGGCATGGGCTGAAAGCTTTCGCTGCCGGCATTCACGCCGGCGTAGTACACCTGATCGGCCAGCAGCAGGTATAGCTCATCCAGAATGGAGGCAATATCCGGCAGCATGGCGTCGAACAGCATGAACAGCGTGGGCTTGCCCTGTGCCGCTGGCCACTGCTGCAGCATGTGCTGCACCTGGTCGGCCATCTGCCGGGCTGCAATGGCTGCGCCACGGTCAGAATGGATGCCGAGCAGGGCGGCATTGGCCGGCGAGGCATGGGGTAGCAGCCAGGCACCGCCAGGCAAAAAGCCCTGGCCGTCCAGCAGGCGCGGAAAAATGCCGCCAGCCAGCGCAATGCCCAGATGCAGGCAGCAGGTTTGCAGCTCGGGCAGCCGTTGCTGATCGGACTCGGCTACCAGCGCCAGCAATTGCTGGCCGGGATGGCTGGATTGCCATTGACGTAATTGCACTTCCAGCTGTCCGCTGTCCAGCGTGCTGTGCCAGGGGGCGTTCATCGTCGGGGCCTTCGATCAGTAAGCTGCTCTTGCTAGCAATAGCCTTATCATAAACGAGGACATCGCTGATTCCGACCGATTTGCACAATAAATCATGACAAAAACTGGCTGGCGCAATCATATGCTGCTGTCGTTCAGTGCTCCCCGGCCAGTGTCGGTGCGCGCTGGCGCTTGCCTTGCAGCCAGTTGCGCAGCAGGCGGCTGCACAAGGGGATGAAGCAGAACACCATGGCTGGTGTCAGCAGCAGCGTGCTGCACAGCACGCGCAGCACCAGCGGTAGCGCGGCCAGCTGTTCGCCCTGCAGCAGGTTGAAGCTGAGCGAAACCGGGAAGAAGGCCAGCCAGATCATCACAGCCTGCTTCCAGCGCGGTGGTGCTTGCAGGCCGAACCAGCTGTCCAGTCCGCTGGCGCAATGCACCTGGCTGTGCTGGATCAGTCCGGCCCCCTGTTGCAGCCATTGCCGGCGCGCGGGGCTGGCGGCCCAGGTATCCAGGCTGGATTGGCTGGCGAAACGGAACAGGATCTGCCAGCTGTCGTCGCCGGCGCCTCCGGACGGAGGTGAGAGCAGTCCCGAACCCAGATAGCCAGTGGCCTGGCTGGCGAGGGCTTCGCCGTGACGGATCCACTGGTGAAATTCGGCATGGCGTGCCGGGTCGATGCGGCGGGTGATCAGCAAGGTAAGCGGGGTGTCGGGTGTCATGTCTGGCTCCTGCAGGCGAGCCGTACCGCGTCGGGGGGGGAGCGGACGGCACGCTTCCGGGGTGATGGAAGCGTTTCTGTCACGGTTAAAGCAAGCAATATGCCTGCCGTGACGCAGCCGCCCGTCGTCCAGTCTTATTTGCGCAGCAAACGCAGGCCGTTGCCCACTACCAGCAGGCTGGCGCCCACATCGGCGAACACCGCCATCCACATGCTGCCCATGCCCAGCAGGGTCAGCAGCAGGAAAACAGCCTTGATGCCCAGTGCCAGTGCGATGTTTTGCACCAGAATGGCGTGGGTGGCGCGTGACAGGCGCACAAAAGCCGGGATCTTGGCCAGATCGTCGTCCATCAGGGCCACGTCGGCGGTTTCGATGGCGGTGTCCGAGCCCATGGCCCCCATGGCGAAGCCGATGTCGGCGCGGGCCAGTGCCGGGGCATCGTTGATGCCATCCCCCACCATGCCGACCAGGCCCTGGCCAGACAGGGCGGCTATCGCGTCGGCCTTGTCCTGCGGCAGCTGATTGCCGCGCGCCACGTCGATGCCGGCCTGGCTGGCGATGGCGCTGGCCGTGGCCTGATTGTCGCCACTGAGCATGATGGTTTTCACACCCAGCTGGTGCAGTTCGGCAATGGCAGCGGGGCTGCCGGGCTTGATGGTATCGGCCACTGCGAACATAGCCAGTGCTCCGCTATCGTCCAGCAGGGCTACCACGCTCTTGCCCTGCGCTTCCAGAGCGGCCAGTTGTGTGGCCAATTCTGGTGGGCAGTGGCCGCGCTCCTGCAGCAGTCGCTGGTTGCCCAATGCGTAGTTTTGGCCGGCGATATTGCCCTGTATGCCCCGACCGGGCAGGGCGAGGAAATCCTCGACCGGAAGCAGCGGCAGGGCATCTGCTTGTGCTGCACGCGATAACGCTTGTGATACCGGGTGGTCGGAACGGCCGGCCAAGCTGGCGGCCAGTTGCCGGTAGTCGGCGGGGCTGGCTGTACCCAGCGCGACAAAGTCGGTCTGTTCCGGCTTGCCGTGGGTGATGGTGCCGGTCTTGTCCAGAGCCAGCCAGCGCAAGTGTCGGCCCTGTTCCAGCCACACACCTCCCTTGATCAGGATGCCGCGTCGTGCGGCGGCGGCCAGGCCGCTGACGATGGTGACCGGGGTGGAGATGACTAGTGCGCAAGGGCAGGCGATGACCAGCAGTACCAGCGCCTTGTATAGCCAGTCATGCCAGCTGCCAGCGCCCAGCAGCGGCGGCAGCAGCGCAACAGCCAGCGCCAGCAGAAAGACCGCGGGGGTGTAGTAGCGGGCAAAGCTGTCGACAAAGCGCTGGGTGGGCGCGCGTGCGCCCTGTGCCTGCTCCACTGCATGAATGATGCGCGCCAGCATGGTGTCGTTGGCGGCGGCACTGACCCGGTATTCAAACGAGCCGCTGGCATTCAGCGTACCGGCGTACACACTGTCGCCCACGTTTTTTTCCACCGGCAGGCTTTCGCCGGTCATGGCCGACTGATTGACGCTGGAGCTGCCGGCAAGCAGCACGCCATCCAGGGCGATGCGCTCGCCGGGAGCCACCCGCACGCTGCTGCCGATGGCGATGTCGGCCAGGTCCATGCTCTGCCAGCTGCCATCCACCTGCTGCACCATGGCCTGGGGCGGTGTCAGCTGCAATAGGCTGCCGATGGCATTGCGGGCGCGCTCCAGCGAACGGGCCTCGATGCGCTCGGCCAGGGTAAACAGCACCATCACCATGGCGGCTTCCGGCCATTGTCCCAGCAACAGCGCGCCGGTGACAGCGATGCTCATCAGCGCATTGATGTTGAGGGTGCGGTTGCGCAGGGCTATCCAGCCTTTTTGGTAGGTACCCAGGCCACAAATCAGAATGGCGGCCAGCGCCAGCAAGGCAGCCAGCCAGCCAGGTAGCGCCAGCCAGCTGCACACTTCGGCCGCCGCCGCCGCCACGGCAGCCAGTGCCAGTGGCCACCAGGCGGCAGGCTGTGCGGGCCGGGCAGGTGGCGCGTCGCCGGTTTGCGGTTCGAAACCAAGGCTGCGCAGGGCCGCCAGGATGTCCGGCAGCACGCTTGGCTGATGGCTGACCGTCAACACCCGCTGCATCAGGTTGAATTCCATGTCCTGCACGCCGGGCATCGTGCCCAGCTTGTTGCGGATCAGTGCTTCTTCGGTGGGGCAGTCCATTTGCAGGATGCGGATAGGGGTGCGCAACTGGGTGCCGCTGGCCTGTGCCGCTGGCAGCGCCGCCAGGGTGCTTGTGGTGGCGTTGCTGCAGCCACAGCTGTGCTGATGGGCATGCTGCTCGGCATGGTTATGGCCATGCTCGTGCTCATGGTTTCCATGCGAACGAGGGGGCTGTTGATGTTTCATGCTGGTCTCCACTGCGACATTGGCTTACAGTAAACACCTTGTAGCAACTTCAAGGTCAAGCCTAGGGCCTGTTAACACTATTTTTTTCACGGCGGCGGATGTTGAGGGGATGCAATGCGCGAAAAACTGCGCGCCGCAGGGCATTCCCTGCCAGCGCAGTTTGACAAGGCAGTGTGCCGCTCAACATCCGCCCCGCAGGGCAGGCCCGACCAGCTTGCCACTGCTGCGTTGTCGGATTTGCGCTTGGAGCGACCAAGCGCTGCACCCTCCGCCTTGCATTGACAAGCTTTCAGGGCCTGCGCCGCAGAAAACATAGTATTAACAGGCCCTAGCCTGGGAGGGTGGGATGAAAATCGGCGATCTGGCCCGTCACGCGGGCTGCACCACGGAAACGGTGCGTTTTTACGAGAAGGAAGGGCTACTGCCGACGGCTGACCGTGCCGCCAACAATTACCGCAGTTATGGCTCGCGCCATCTGGAGCGGCTGTGCTTTGTGCGCAATTGCCGGGCTCTGGACATGACTCATGAGGAAATCCACCAGCTGCTGGCGCTGATGGAAACGGCCGGGGGCGACTGTGGTGGTGTAAACGAATTGCTGGACGCGCATATCCAGCATGTGGACCAGCGTATTGCCGAGCTGCTGCAGCTCAAGCAACAACTGGATGCCCTGCGCCAGCGCTGTCAGCAGCAGCAGGGTGTGGACGCCTGCGGCATTCTGCAGGGGCTGGCGGAAATGGAAACCAGCGCCCGGCCGGAACGCCACACCCATCTGGGCTGAGTGGCGGGCCGGCGGGCACTTTACTGTCTCATACCTGATACTGCGCCACGGTTTGCAGAATGCTTCTGGCCTGGTGGTGCAGTTCGCGTGCGGCATCGGCCGAGCTGCTGGCCGCCGAGGAGTTTTCTTCGGCCATTTGCGCGATTTGCTCCACCCGCTGGGCAATAGTGGTGCTGGTGCTGGTCTGCTCGGAAATACTGCCGGAGATATCATGCACCAGCCCCATGGCCTGCTGGGTGTTGTTCTGGATCTGGCCGATGGCGATATTGGCTTCGCGCGCGCCGTCCGCTTCGCGATTGGCCCGTTCCACCACGGTTTGCATGCTGCTGACCGCGTCCTGCGTCCCCTGCTGCATCTTGCTGATGACCGAGGAAATCTCGGTGGTGGATTTGGCTGTGCGTTCAGCCAGCTTGCGTACCTCGTCGGCCACCACGGCAAAGCCACGGCCCATCTCACCGGCACGGGCGGCTTCGATGGCGGCATTCAGCGCCAGCAGATTGGTCTGCTCGGCAATGTCCTTGATGATGCCCATGACCGTGGCGATGGTCTGGCTGTCTTCTTTCAGCTGGTTGATTTGGCTGGCCGCGTTGCGGATGGAGGTCGATACCTGGGTAATGCCTTCCACCGTGGCCAGGATGACCTTGCCGCCCTGGGTGGCGGTGCTGCCGGCGGCACTGGTCTGGCTGCTGGCTTCCTGGGCGCGGTCTGACACGTGGTTGATGCTGACCGTCATTTCTTCAACGGCAGCGGCCATGGCCGAAGCAGCCTCGCTTTGCACTTCCGAGCTGCGGGCGATCTGCGAGGTATTGGCCGCCATGCCTTCGATGGCCTGATCCACCGATTCCACACTCTGGCGAATATTCTGGAAACTGCCTTGCAACTGTTGCAGCAGGGCATTGAAGGCGGCGGCCGTTTCGCCTACTTCGTCCTTGCTCTTTATCGGTGCCCGCAGGCGGAAATCCAGCGATTCGCACACCGTCTGCATCACGTTACGAATGCTTTGCAGGCTAGCGCGGATATGGATGAACAGCGTGCCGCCCAGTACGCCGCATAACAGCAGGCACAGGCCGATAATGGCCGCCGACAGCATGATGGCTTGCTTGTAAGCCAGGGTATTTTCTTCCGACAGCTTGTCAGCGTACTGGTAGTTGAATTTCACATGCTCGGTCAGCTGCTTGTTGAGGGCTGCCGTGGCTGCGCGCATGGGGCCGCCGATAATGACCTGCTCTGCTTCCTGGGTTTTGTTGTCCTTGGATAGTTGCAACAGGGCATTGCGGGTGCTGCGGTATTCCTGCAGCAGCTTGCGGTCCTGTTCCAGCAGTTTGCGGTCGTCCTCGTTGGAAATCAGTTCTTTCTCGTAACGGACCAGGGCATCATCCAGCCGCTGATCATTGCTATTGATCGCCTGCAGGTCTTTTTCTTTTTGCGCCGGGTCGTGGTCGATGACATGACGGTAGGTGCCGGTACGCGACTGGGTCAGTGCATCCTGCGCATCATCCAGGGTGGAAATGCTGGGAAAGGTGTTGGCTTTCAGGTAGTTGAAGCGCTCATTGGCCTGGCTCTGTTCATACAGGCCGAAGCCGCCTATGCCCAGCAGGGCAAGCAGGGCGATGCCCAGCGTGAGCGCCAGTCGTTGTGAAATATTCATGTTTTCCCCTTTTCCCATTGGCTATCTGTTGCTGACTTTCTGCTTTGCCTGTTCCGTTATAGCTGGCAGCCAGCATGTGACAAGCCATCTTTTATATGACTTGTGCATCGCCGGCGGTGGCAGGGTAGTGACGCGTGAGCTTGTCGCAAGTCTGAGACGCTTTGCCCGCCCTCAACCCGCACGGCAGGCCCGTGGCTGTTGGCAGGGCCACCTTTCCCGGTGACATCGCGCAGGCCAGGCGTGGCGCTTACCCGGCAGCCCCCGTTTTCTGTCGCAGCGGCGAGACAGTTGTGCGATCCGCCGCCAGCGCCCGCGCGCGAATTCCCTTATGGCATGCGGGTATGGGTGGCCTGGCACGCTTTCTGCAATGAATAGGACATTCCCCAGCCCTCAGGTGGTCAGCATGGACAGCACATTATTCCGCCGCGTTTTTCCGGCTTTGCTGGCGGGCAGCCTGCTGGCTTCGGCTGCGGCACAGGGCGAGGGCGAGATGGTGATCGGTCGTGAAGTACCGGCCCGCCCGGCCATCCGTCACGGCGATCCCAGCCCGGATGTCAGCCGGGTTTCGACTTCACCGTCCAGTAGCGTACCCACCGTCACACAACAGCTGGCCGACCCCTTGCTGGCAGCCACGCATGCGGTGATGGCCGACCCGGCCTTGCGTTCGCCAGTGGTCGTGCTGGATGGGCAGTCTGCCTGGTCTGGTATGGCAGCTGGCGGTGCTAATGGCAAGTCGCCAGCCGGCATGGCGGGCGCGGCACTGTCCGGTGTGGGAATGGGGCATCTGCTGCAATCGGCCCTGCACCCATGAGCGGGCTAACGGTGGCAAGGAGACAAGTCATGCACATCACGCAGATGTTGTGGTTGGCAAGCGGGCTGTGTGCAGCACTGGCCCAGGCCGACCAGCTGGCACTGATAAGCGATAGCGGCCAGGCGGCACAGGGCGTGCTGGCGGTGAATCAGGTAGCCGGCACGGCCAATCAGCAAGGCAATCTGCAGGCGCTGGCCTTCGCTGCCGGGGTGGCACAGGCGCGCATCAGCTTGCCGCAGCAGCAGGGAAGCACCCAGGCGGTGGCGGAGCAAAACCTGCGCGCCAGCATTGTGGGTGCGTCGTTTGCCGGAAGCCAGGGATTGCTGGCCGTAAACCAGACGGCCGGCAATGCCAACCAGTCACTCAATGCCTTCAGCCTGGCGCAGGCCGCCCGGCCACAGGCCAGTGTCCGTGACCTGCCGGCGGCGGTGCAGGATGCCGTGCTGGCCGGCACGACCGCAGCGGCAGCACCCGTCGCCGGGGCTGTCGCCAATACCGGACAGATAACCGAATTATCCGCAGCAGCTTTCCAGGGAAGCCGGGGGCTGGTGCAGCTTAACCAGATTGCTGGCAGCCATAACCTGGCTGTCAATGTCGTGGCCGTGCAATGGGCCAACCCGTGAGCAGTGCCGGTTCTGGCCAGCCGTGGCGGAGCCGGTATTCAAGCAAATCGCTAGGAGAACAATCATGACCGCAATGCTGCAGAAAAAAGTGCTTTTCGTCGCTCTTGTTGGTGTGTTCGGCGTAGCGCATGCCGTGGAACCGCCGGCTCCGCCGTCCACCACGACGACCAAGATCAGCAATAATCTGTCCAATACCTATAGCAATACCGACGTTAACGTCACCGGCACCGCCTATCTGGAAGGCATCGCCGTGTACGAGGTGTTTGATCCCAAGGCCGATGCCCTGGCCAGCGCCCGCGTGAACGACGTGCAGAAAAACCTGGGCAACAAGCTGAATGTGACCGATCCGGCCAATGCGGGGGTAACTGGCAGCGTGAGCAATATCCAGGGTAATGCCGGCGTCAACAATGCTGCTGGTTTCTTCAATCAGCAGGCTAACAATGTGGCGATCAGTTCGGCTTCCGGCAAGCACAGCGGTGCTGCGGCCTCCACCTCCTTCGAGCAGCTGAACGACGGCAATAACTACACCTTTGCCGAGCCGATGCGCGGTACCTCCAATGACATGAATGCCAGCCTCAGCAACTCGGTGAACAACATCCAGGGTAATGCCGGGGTGAACAACGCCGCCGGTGCTGGCAACCAGCAGAAGAATGATGTCGCCCTGGCCTCGGCCAGTGCTGCCGTGCTGGCTACCGCCTCGGCCGGTGGCATGCAGGTGAATCAGGGTACTGCGGTGACCACCTTCTTCCCGCTCAATGCCACCGCCAGCATTTCCGGTTCGGTGAATGGCATCAGCGGCAATGTCGGCGTCAACAATGCTGCCGGCCTGTCCAATCAGCAGGTTAACAGCCTGTCGGTTGCGGCCACCCACTAAGAAAGTGTTCACGATTTAGCGAACGCGGGGTCACCCGCATCTCGCAGATCGTGAGCAGGTTCTAAGCCAGGAGACGCCGGCAGCGCAGTCGTCAGGCCACGCTGCCGGCTTTTGCCATGAAAACCACTATCCGCTTGCTATTGTCCATCCTGCTGGGCCTGGCCTGTCCGGGTGGCGAACAGTTTGCCCAGGCCGCAGACCTGGCCGTGCCGGCCTATACCGGCGAGGGCAATGTCTACAAGCAGGTACACAGCCTGCGGGAAATGCGTTTTGCCCATGTGGTGGAGCAACATACCGATTTCAGCTGCGGGGCGGCGGCGCTGGCCACCTTGCTGCGTTATGGCTTTGGCCGCGATATCGACGAGCAGCAGGTCATCGCCGGCATGCTGGCCGGAGCCAATGCCGATGTGGTGCGCCAGCAGGGTTTTTCCATGCTGGACATGAAGCACTATGTAAATACGCTGGGCCTGCGGGCCAGCGGTTTTGTCAGCGGCCCGGAGCGTTTGCCCGCGCTGCGCATTCCGGCGCTGATCATGCTGGACATCAATGGCTACAAACACTTTGTCATCCTGAAAATGGCGACCCGCGACACGGTTTATGTAGCGGACCCGGCGCTTGGCAACCGCGCGGTGGCTATGGCGGAGTTTGCACGGCAGTGGAATGGCGTGTTGCTGGCGGTGGCCGGCCCCGGCTACCAGCCACAAGGGCCGTTGCGGCAACCGCCCAGCCTGTTGTCGGCGCGGCAGTTGATGAATGGCATGCAGCCGGTGCAGCCGGCCGATCTGGTGGAGTACGGCTTTATCTACAGTGATTTCTTATAGTTGCGGCCTGTGGGCACAGCCCCGCCGGCGACGACCGGGAGCATAGCGTGCGTATCTTATCCAGGGCAGTGCCGGTACTGCTGGCATTGACTGCCAGCGTGCCGGCGCAAGCCATGCTGGCGTATGTAGACGACGGCGTGCTGGACAGCTTGCGTGGTCGTTATATCGATGCCGGGCAGATCGTGCGCTTCGGCGTGCAGATGCTGACTACCTGGCAGAACCAGGCTGGGGTGGTGCAAGGGGCCGGGCTGCAGTTGACGGCCCAGACCGGCGCGGTGCCGGTGATCAGCCGTTACACCCTGAATGGCGATGGCACGGCAACGACGTCGGCGGCGACAGCGCCGACTAGCGGGCTGGCATCGGTACAAGGCGTGGTGCAGCTTAATCAGCAAGCCGGCAATGGCAACCGTTCCAGCAACAGCACCAGCATCGACATCCGGCGTGACGGCACGGCCAGCCTGCAGATGCCGGCCGGCTGGCAGGCGGGTAGTGGCAGTAGCTCACTGGGTAGCGGCCAACTGGCGGTGAATATCGATCTGGGGAGTACGGGGCGCATTGGTCAGATGCTGGGCCAGGGGCAGTTGCTGCAGTTTTCCAGCATTAACGGCAGCGGCATCAGTACCGACAATAGCCTGCGTATCCAGCTGGTATTGCAGCCGCAGGCCGCCGGTTTCGGCTTCAGCATTCCCAACCGCTTGATGCTGTCCGGCACCGGCGTGCGCTGAGTCATCTTCATCTGCGCTACGACGCCGCCCGCTTATTCGACGGCGCTCATCTCGTATTTCTTCAGCAGGCGGTACAGCGTGGCGCGGGAAATGCCCAGCGTGCGTGCCGCCTGACTGCTGTTGTGATTGTTCAGTTGCAGCGCAGTGGCCAGCGCTTCCCGTTCCGCCCTTTCCCGGACTGCCTCCAGCCCATTGTCTAGTGGTGCCAGCATGCTGCTGCCCAGGCCCATGTCTTGCGGGCGGATGACCCGGCCGCTGGCCATGGCCAGACCCTGGCTGATGCGGTTGGACATTTCACGGATATTGCCCGGCCAGTCGTGTTGCAGCATGGCTGCCAGCGCCTCGTAAGACAGCCGCTTGAACGGAATGCCGTGGCGACTGGCGCTCTGCTGCAATAGGTGTTGTGCCAGCAGCGGAATGTCCGAGCGCCGTTCGCGCAGCGCGGGCAGTTGCAGCTGGCAGACACACAGGCGGTAGTACAGATCCTCGCGGAAGCGCCCCTTGCCGATGGCAGCCGGCAGGTCGACATGAGTGGCCGACAGCACGCGGGTATCGATGCTACGGCTGCGGTTGTCACCAAGCCGGTCTATGGTGCCTTCCTGCAGAAAACGCAGCAGGTTGACCTGTGCCTCTATTGCCATGTCACCGATTTCATCCAGAAACAGCGTGCCATTCTGCGCCGCTTCGATGCGCCCGATGCGGCAACTGGATGCGCCGGTAAACGCCCCGCGTTCGTGGCCGAACAGCTCGGACTGCACCAGGTTGACGGGCAGGCCACCGCAGTTGACCGCCTGGAAGGGGCCGTCGGCGCGGTCGGAGTACTGGTGGATCAGTTGCGCCACCAGCTCCTTGCCGGTACCGGACTCACCGGTAATCATCACCGTGACATTCACCCGGGCCAGCCGGCGGATTTCCTGACGCAGGCGGCGGATGCTAGGGTGCTCGCCCACCAGTTGTTGCGGCTCCTGCTCGGTCTGTTCGTGCTGGCTGCGGCGGCGTAACAGGGTTTTGCCGTGCAGCCTGCCCAGGGTGACGGCCAGCCGTTCATTTTCAACGGGCAGGCAGTGGTAGTCATAGCAGCTGTCGTTGATAAAGGCGCGCACGGCCGCTTGTTCCAGTTGGGCGCGCTCGGTCAGCAGCAGCCACTCCAGATCAAGCTCGCTGGCCAGTTGCTGCAGCGCCGTTCTCTTGCGCAGCAGCTTGCTGTCCAGTAATAGCAGCCCGGCACTGCAGCGGGGGCTGCGTTGTGCTTTCCACTGCTGCGGATCGTGGATATGGATGATGTGCCAATGCTGCTGGCGCAGCGCGTGCAGTACTGGCAGCAGGGCATCCGACCCCACTGCCAGCAGCGTCTTGTTTGCTTGCATGACCGACTCCGTTAAAAACGGTAGGGAAACTTCACCGAAAATGCGTAATTGGGGCTGTCCGGCGTCATGCCCAGCGACAGGTTGGGAATGATGGAGAGCCGTTTGCTGAAGGCATAGGTCAGGCCCAGGTTCAGGTTGGCCGCATTGGCGCTGCTGCCGATCACGTCGGTCCAGTTGCTGCCCTGTTGGCGCATGCGCGCCTGTTGCACCATCTGCTGCGAATAGGACAGGCCCAGGCTGAGCTTGTCGTTGAGGGCAAAGGCGATGCCGGCTCCCCAGCTCCAGCTGTCACCCAGGCGCACATCGCCCGGCTGGGTAACGCCAGCGGTGGGGCTGATGTCACTGAAGTGGCCATCCAGATAATGGGTGTAGCTGAGGCTGGCAAACAGCACGGCCGGGTCTACGGTCTTGACGAAGGACAGGCTGGTACTCAGGCCCCAGACGCCGTTGCCAGTGGGCAGGCGGTCGGGGATGGACAGATTGTTGTTGCTAGCTGACTGCACCAGCTTGATGCCGTAGGGATTGCGCCCGGTGGGGGCCTTGGCGCGCACACTCCACACGATGTCCGGCCAGTCGGCATTTTCTTCCACCAGCTTGTAACCCACGCCAAAGCTGACATCGCCCAGCGTCGGTCCTTGCCGCACCGAGCCTTGCGACACGCTGTTGGCGGCACCGCCGGCACCACCGGAAAAGTAGGTGGCATCACGCGCCACGAAGGGGATGTCCACGTCCAGCTGCCAGCGCGGGCTGGGTGAGTAGCGCGTAGTCAGGCCCAGGGTGACGCTGTCGCTGACCACCTTGTCCAGATTGATATTGCCCAGAAAAATCGAATCCAGTGCCAGAAACCCGTTCAGCACCAGCTCGCGGGTGTCGTAGTGGGTGTAGGTAAAGCTGGGTTCGATGGAGAATTTGCCGGCAGCAAAGCCGCTGGCTTCCTGATAGATGTCTTCCACGCTCTTGGGCACTTCGCTGACGACTGGCAACGCCGGTCCATTGCCTGCGGCCACCGCTCCACTACCTGCAGTTGGGGACTCACTGCTGGCCGGGTTGTTGGCGGCACTGGCGGCATTGCTACCGTGTTGCAGGCTGGCCAGCTGTCTTTCCAGCTGGCGGATACGGCTTTCCTGTTGCTGATTGGTCTGGGCCAGGGCGCTTATTTGCTGTTGCAGGCTTTCCAGGCTGATTTCAGCCTGTGCCTGCAATGGAAAAGCCAGGGCAAGCGCGGTTAACAGCAGTGGTTTGACGCCGGAATAGGTAGGGCGCGGCAGCGGCATGATCATTTCCTTGTAGCACAGGTGCGGGCTGGGCAAGGATCAATACCGGCCAAGACGGGGCAGGCATGCCGGTGCTTCCCGATCACCTGATGGGGTGAGTGATGCATTGCATGGCCCGACTTGATGTTATTTATTTAAACTGTAGTTTGTGTAACTTATTTATATTGTATATTAGTCGAGCACATGGCCAAGACAAGTTGAATTTGACTGTGCTGCGTGAAAGTGCGAAATAATCAGCGGCAACATGGCGGGAACAATGCAATGGCACAGCTGCTGTGCATGTCAGCGCCAGTTGGCGCGCATTCATGATGAACAAGCTTGATGACAGGGAGTAAACGATGAGGAAGCTGATTGCATTAACAGGCATGCTCTTGTTGCTGGCTAGCGGGCTGGTCGCGGCTGCCGAGCCATTCAAGCTGGCTTTTGTCGATACCGGCAATACCGGGCGCAGTCTGACGGCCGAGGCACTGGCCCGGCAGCGTATCGAGCAGCAGAAGCTGCCCATCGCGGTGATTTCGCGAGCGGTCGACATGGACCCCTACGACAGCAGCCCCGAGGCGAATGCGGCCAGCCTGCTGCTGCAGCGTGGCATCGACGTGTCGGCCCACCATGCCGCACAGCTGAATGCCAATGATGTACGCCACTCCGACCTGATTCTTACCATGACCGCCAAACACAAGGCCAAGGTGCTGGAGCTGTTTCCCGAAGCCAAAGGCAAGACTTTTACCTTGTCCGAATACGCCAGCGGTAATACGGATGATGTCGCCGATGCCTGGGGCAAGCCGCTGGCGGTATACCAGGAGATGCTGCGCCAGGTAGAAGGCTATCTGCCGGCTGTGCTGGACAAGGCACAACATAAAAAGCCGTAACAGCCTGCTCACTCCCTTTCGCCCTGCCTGACCCTTCGTTCCCTGGATCGTGAACACCTTCCAGGCGCTGCGATGGCCGCTAGGCTGGTCTTGCTGCAGGCGCGCTGGGCTCGGTCACCACACCCCAGATGGCGAAGTCCTGCTCGTAGCTGGGTTCGATCAGGGGGTAGTCCGGGTGTGCCGCCAGCAATTGCAGCCGGCTGCCACTGCGCTGCAGTCGTCGCACCAGCAGCTCGCCGTCGACGGCAGCCACTACCAGACAGCCCTGTACCGGGCTGCCTTGGCCATCTACCGCCAGCAGACTGCCGGCCTCGATGCCGGCACCGGCGAGTGCCTGGTCTGGCATGGGCAGGCAAAACAGCCCGCTGCGCTCGCTGGGGAGTAGCGCTGGTGAGGGCATGGCAGATGGCGCGGTATGGCAGGGGAGCGTGGTGGTCATGGCAGCAATTTTGAAATTGTACATAATCAAATATAGCAGATGACTGCTTGGCCGGGCAATGGTAGATGCCGTGCTTTTTCTTGCCATCCGGCGGCGAATTTGGCAGGTCAGTGCAAATTTTCCTTGATGTGGCAGGCTCTGGCTGGTTACCCTCACGCTTTGTAGCCATCAGCCAACAATACCGGCGCAGGAGCCTTGCATGACCAAACAACAACTGATTGCCATCCTTTCCGAAAAAACCGGCAGTAGCAAAGTCGATGTACTGCGTTTCATGGACGCGCTGGAACAGACCATCCGCGAAGAACTGGTGAATGGCGGCGAACTGACCCTGGCCAGCACCGGAAAGTTCAAGGTGAAAGACACCGCAGCACGCAATGGCCGCAACCCCAAGACCGGCGAGACCGTGCTGATTCCGGCCAAGCGCAAGGTGGTATTTACCCCGATCAAGGCACTGAAAGACGCAGTGGCCAACTGAAACAGCCCGACTGTTTCCGGCGTGGCCGGAAATGCTCACCCAGGGACGCTACGGCGTCCTTTTTTCATGCGTTCAGGATAAATGTGCAAATGACTGGACTGTGCGGGAAATTTGTCCAATAAATAAAGTGCTGTAAGACGAGATTGTGAACGGCTGGCAGTTTTGATATCGCGGGGAGCGGTATGGCGGTAGATGAGCCAGTAAATGCCCGTTAATACCATTATTCTTGAGGTTTTATTTTAAAATGCTCAATGAATTAGTAATGGTGTTGACGTGCTTGAGTGAAGATCGGAATATGGCAGCCTGCCTGTTGATTGTTTAATGTCTGCAAAAGCGCAGCAGGCGGCAATGTGGTTTTAAGCAATTATAAAAATAGGATCCTCCATGCGTACTCTACGTTCCAGAATGCTGGTGTTTGTATTGATGATGCTGGTAGCCATCTCGCTGCTGTTTTGCGGTGTGGCTTACTGGAAGATGAAGGACGCCTTGCTGTCTTCCATCAGTGATCAAATCAGCCAGACAGCAAACAACAAGGTCAGCTTCATTACCGAATGGGTAAGTACCCGTCAGAATATTGTGGGTTCTGCTCTGCTGCACTTTACCGAGGGGGACATGAAACCCATCCTCGACCAGTCGCAAGTAGCCGGCAAGCTGGATGACATGTATGTCGGCGAACCCAGCAAGAAGATGACCCAGTTCACCGGTTCTACTCCGGTGCCGCCGGGTTATGACCCGACTGGTCGCCCGTGGTATCTGGCGGCCAGCAACGCGCAGGAAGCCATTGCTACCGCGCCGTATATCGATGCCGCCACCAAGAAGCCCATCATTACCTTTGCCAAGGCCCTGCGCAAAGACGGCCAACTGGTAGCGGTGGCCGGTGGTGACGTATCGCTGCAGCGGGTGGCTGAAGAAGTGGTGTCCTCCAAGCTGCCGGGCGATGGCTTTGCCTTCCTGATTACCGGTGACGGCTCGGTGATTGCCCATCCGGTCAAGGATTCCGGCATGAAGAAGATCGGTGAGGTAATGACCGGCTTCGACCTGAACGGCATCAGCAAGGACGGCGCACTGCAAACAGTGAGCATCAACGGCGAATCCAGCATGACCGCGCTGTATCCGGTGGGGAAGACCGGCTGGCTGCTGGGCGTGGTGGTGCCGGTGGCTGCGGCTACCGTGTCCGTTACCCATTTGATCGAGCTGATGATCGGTGTGCTGATTGCCGGTGTGGTAGTCGTGGCACTGCTGGCCACGGTTGGTGTGGCGCGCATGCTGTCCGGCCTGACCGAGCTGCGTGATGCCATGCGCAATGTGGCGAGCGGCGACGGCGACCTCACCCTGCATCTGCCGGTGCACTCGCAAGATGAAGTGGGCCAGATTGCCGAGGCGTTCAATGGCTTCGTGCACAAGCTGCACGGCATGTTCGTGTCGGTACGTAACGACGCGGAAGCCCTGGCACGAGATACCTCGGCCCTGCACCAGGCGGCAGAGAGCATTGCCTCGGATTCGCGTGTGCAGTCTAACGAGCTGTCGGCCACGGCGGCAACCATCGAGCAGATTACCGTCAGCATCAACCATATCGCCGACAATGCCGGCGAGACCGAAGTGCTGGTGGCCAGCACCCGCGAGAACTCGGAAGACTCCTACCAGGCCATGGAAAAAGTGGCCAGCGAGGTGCAGTCCATCGTGCAGACTGTGGACGCACTGCAGAGTGCCATGGGTGACCTGTCTTCTCATTCCGAGCAGATTCGCGGCATCGTGGCAGTGATTCGCGATATTGCCGACCAGACCAACCTGCTGGCACTGAATGCGGCCATCGAGGCCGCCCGTGCCGGTGAACAAGGCCGCGGCTTTGCGGTCGTGGCTGATGAAGTGCGCAAGCTGGCCGAGCGTACCGCCTCGGCCACGGTGGAAATCGCGCAGATGATCAATAGCGTGATGAGCCAGACCGAAGTGGCCATTGGTCACACCAGCAAGACCAACGAGCGGGTGGCCACCGGTGTGGCCCTGTCGCGTGAAGCTGCAGACAAGGTGGGCAAGATCAAGGCCAGCACCCACGATATCGCGGGTCGCATGTCGGAAATCACCAGTTCGACCAAGGAGCAGAGCACGGCTACCACCGTCATGGCGCAAAGTGCCGAACGCATCAATGCCAAGGCGCTGGAAAGTGATGAAAACGTGCAACGCATCCTCAGCATCATTCAGGACCTGTCCCGTCGCGGCGGCGACCTGCGTGCGCTGGTGTCGCAGTTCAAGCTGTAAGGCTGGTGTGGCTGCAGTAGTCTGCCACTGAACAGAACCCCCGCCATGGCGGGGGTTTTGCTTGTCCAGTCAACAATGGAGTGTGCTGTTACCAGGCCCGGCCATGCTGGGCCTCGCTATTCAAGCCGCTGCTTGCGTGGCCGTCCGGCTTGCTCCCCCGGCGGTGTCCTTGCCCTGCCTGCATGCGGTGTTGGCTGGAGGGCCGGCGCGCTGATCTTGAACCATCGTCTCACCCGGCATGCCGGGTTTTTTAACGTTTGGCTGGCCGTGCCGGGAGGGCTGCTGCCAATGCGCCACCATGACTGACGAAAAGAACAGTTTTTTGCTCGGAACTTTCACCTCACGACAAGGAAGTATCGTCTGTTAGCCACGGGAATGAATGGCCAAGATAGCTGACAGGTGTTGTGGATCAGTCTGACCATCTGTCTGGAGGTGTGGTGATGAAAGCCTATTTGCTGACCGTGGTGGAGCGGGATGGCCGTCGTTATACGGTGTGTGCGCTGGCCAGCAGTTGCGGCGAGGCCTGCCTCAACGTGCTGGACATGTTGGGGCGGGTGGCCGGTATCAGCGGGAGGCGCATCAAATGAAGGCCAGGCTCTATCACTGGCTGGGTGGCGTTCTGCTGTCCAGCCTGTTCATCGCCGCGCTGGCCTTGGCCCAGGCGCTGGAATAGCCTGGCCTCAGCTGCTCAGGTTGGGGCTGCCTTCGTCGGCATAGGCCTGGTGGATTTTCAGTATCTCCGGCAGCGCCTTCCTGAAGGCCGGTATCAGCTCCGGGTCAAAGTGCTGACCGGACTGGCTGTACATGTAGTCGAGTGCCTCTGCCAGCGGCAGTGCCGGCTTGTAGGGGCGCACTGACAGCAGGGCGTCGAATACGTCGGCAATGGCCACGATGCGCCCGACCAGCGGGATGGCATTGCCACGCAAGCCATAGGGATAGCCGCTGCCATCCCAGCGTTCGTGGTGGGTGAGGGCGATGCTGCGGGCGGTTTGCAGCAGTTCGTCATCATGGATGCCGATGATGTCGGCCCCCATCAGTGGATGCTGCTTCATCAAGACCCACTCGGCACTGTCCAGCTTGCCGGGTTTGAGCAGGATGTGGTCTGGAATGCCGATCTTGCCGATGTCGTGCATGGGGGCGGCCAGCTGCAGTATTTCCTGCGCCTTGTCACCCAGGCCTGCCACTTCGGCAATCAGCCGCGAGGCATGTGCCATGCGGATGACGTGATTGCCGGTTTCATTGTCCTTGAACTCGGCCGCCCGCCCCAGGCGCTGGATGATCTGCTGGCGCGAGGTCAGCAGTTCGTGGGTACGCTGGGCCACCATGCGCTCCAGTTCGCGCGTCTGGTCGTACAGTGCCAGCTGGGTACGCACCCTGGCCTTGACCACCGGTGGGCTGATCGGCTTGGTGATGTAGTCGACCGCACCGATTTCCAGTCCCAGTTTTTCGTCTTCCACCGAGCACATGGCGGTGACGAAGATTACCGGAATGTGCTGGCGGTCGGGATTGGCCTTCAGTCGACGGCAGACTTCATGGCCGCTCAGCCCCGGCATCATCACATCCAGCAGGACAAGGTCGGGCGGCGAGTCGGAATAGATGATCTGCAGCGCCTTTTCGCCATTGGCCGCCACCTTGATGCTGTAATCGTCTTCCAGGATGGCGGCCAGCAATTCGATGTTTTCCGGTACGTCATCAGCAATCAATATGCTCTGGCGCAGTCTGAGATCGGCCATGGTGTGGGCTTTCAGTTGGCTTGCTCGGTCTGGTCGGGCTGCATGCGCGCCGCCAGCTGGTTTAGCTGCCGCAGGGCGGCATCGTAGTCGTACTGGGCCGCCAGCCGCGACAGCTGGCGGGCGGCATCTGCTTCGGCATGGCCGGCCAGTGCCCGGTACAGCTCGGCGGCACTGCGGCTGGCCTTGATATCGTTGTCTTGCAGCTGGCTGGCCAGCGTGTGCATCAGTTGCCGGTAATTGACCGGGTCACTCGTCTGGCTGGCGGCTGGCTCTGCTACCGGCTCTTGCTGCACATGTTCAAGCAGGCGCTCCAGCTGCTGCTGCAGGCGCGCGATGGCTTGCTGTTGCTGGCTGTCATCACCGTCCAGGTGGTATTCCAGATGGCGGCAGGCGGCGGCCAGGGCATCGGCACCGATATTGCCAGCCAGACCCTTGAGATTGTGCACAATGCGCCGCGCCGTATCGGCTTCGCCTTGGTGCAAGGCCTGCTGCAGGCGCTGGGCGGCATCGTTCTCGCGCTCCTGGAAGCGGGTCAGCAGGCGCTGGTACAGGGTGTGATCGCCGCCCATGCGCAGCAGGGCCGACTTGCGGTCGAGCAGCGCTTCGCCTGGCGGCACCGTCGGGGCCGGCTTGCTGCTGCTGGCTGCCAGCGGCTGGCCGGGGCGCAGGTGGCGCAGCAGCACGGCGTAGAACAGCTGGATGTCGATGGGTTTGGCGATGTAGTCGTCCATGCCGGCATCCAGACAGCGCTGTTCCTCACCGGCCATCACATTGGCGGTCATGGCGATGATGGTGAGTTCCCGCCCGCGTGGCTCCTCGCGCAGCCGGCGGGTGGCTTCCAGCCCATCCATGACCGGCATCTGGCAGTCCATCAGCAGCAGTTGATAGTCTTGTTCGGCCGTCATCTGCAGGGCCTCGGCGCCGTTGCAGGCCAGCTGGGCCGTGATGCCGATCTGCCGCAGCAGTTCCAGTGCCACTTCCTGATTGGTCAGATTGTCTTCCACCAGCAGCACGCGGCTGCCCTGCAGCAGCTGGCGCAACTGCGCCAGGTCGATGCGCGGCGCGCTGCTGGCCGGCAATGCCGGCGGCTGGTGGCGGCAGGCAGTGTGAATGGCATCCAGCAAGGTGGAGAAGGTGGCCGGCTTGTCCATGATGCCGTCAACCGGCGTTTGCCCCAGTGCCTGGCTCAGGCTGTCACTGTCGTGGGCGGTGGCCAGCAGGCAGACCGGGGTGGGTAGCTCGGGCAGCGCATGGATGGCTTGCAGGGTCTGCACGCCGTCCATGCCTGGCATTTTCCAGTCTATCAGTGCCAGCTGGTAGGGCTGGCCGGCGGCATGGGCCTGCTGCAAGGCCTGCAGCGCGGCCGGGCCGCTGTCAACCGCCTCGGCCTGCAACTGCAGCGCCTGCAGCATGTGCACGAACACCTCGCGCGCGGCGGCATTGTCGTCCACCACCAGGCAGCGCAGGCCTCGGATGTCCGGCAAACTCGCTGGAAGGTCTGGCACTGACTGCGCTTTGCCCAGCCGGCAGCTGAAGCTGAAGCAGCTGCCCTGGCCGGGTGCGCTGCTGACGCTGATCTCGCCCTGCATCAGCTGGACGATGTGCTGGCTGATGCTCAAGCCCAGGCCGGTGCCGCCATAACGGCGGGTGGTGGAGCTGTCGGCCTGGGAGAAGGCCTGGAACAGCCGCTGCTGTTCGGCCTCGCTCATGCCGATGCCGGTGTCGCGCACGGAAAAATCCAGCAGGACCGATTGTTCGTCTTCCTCACGCAGGCGCACGGCGAGGGTGATTTCGCCCTGCTCGGTAAACTTGACGGCATTGCCCACCAGATTGTTCAGCACCTGGCCTAGCCGCAGCGGGTCCCCCCGCAGTTGCGGCGGCACCGTCTGGTCGATGTCGAACAGCAGTTCCAGCCCCTTGTCACGCACGTGCAGGGCGAGCAGGTCGGCTACCTGGCCGATGACGTTTTCCAGAGAAAAATCGATGTGTTCGCAATGCAGCTTGCCGGCCTCGATCTTGGAGAAATCCAGAATGTCGTTGATCAGCCCCAGCAGACTGTTGGCCGCGGCGTGTGCCTTGTCCAGATAATTGCGCTGCTGCGGATTCAGCTCAGTTTGCAAGGCCAGCTGGGTCATGCCGATGACGGCATTCATCGGGGTGCGGATTTCGTGGCTCATATTGGCCAGGAACTCGGCCTTGGCGCGGGTGGCGGCTTCCGCGCTGCGGCGGGCTTCACGGGCTTCCTGTTCGGCGGTTTTGAGTTCGCTCACATCAACGATGACGCCGATCAGCCCGCCGGGCGAGCCGTCCTGATGGCGAAAGCCGCTCACCGAATACAGCAAGTGGTGGGTTTTGCCATCGGCCAGCACCAGCTCTTCGGCACGGGATATCCGGCTGCCGCAGGCGATGACGGTTTCGTCTTCCTGCTGGAAATGCTGGCGGTCGGCCAAGGGCAGGTAGTCCAGATCCAGCACGCGCTTGCCGATGAAGTCGCGTCGCTCGATGCCGAAGGCCTGTTCGTAGGCCTGGTTGCAACCGATAAAGCGCGTATCCGCACCCTTGTAGAAAATCGGATTGGGGATGACATCCAGCAAGGCCTCCACCAGGGCCACCTGGTGCAGCAGGGCGCTGGTGCGTTCGGACACTTTCTGTTCCAGCAGCACGCGGGATTGTTGCAACTCGGTGGTATTGGCCAGCAAGCGCTGGCGCATGGCTTCCTGGGCGGCAGCCAGCTGGCTGACTTCCTGCCAGGGGGCATGCAGGGCGGTGGCGCACACCGGGGCCGCCAGGTCGAGCTGGCCGATGCGTTCGCTTTCCCGGGTCAGCAATTGCAGCGGGTTGGCAAAGCGCCGGGCCATGCGCAGTGCCACCACACCACCGCAGGCCAGCGCCGCCAGGGTAATCAACAATAGCAACAGCAGATCGCGTGGCTTGAGCGGCAAAAAGGCTGCTTCCGGTGCAACCACCGCTATCCACAATGGCTGCTGGCCAATGCGGGTGGGCTGGAACAGGCTGAACCAGTCCTGCCCGGCGGCATGGAAGCGGCTGGCTCGCCCCGGTTGCTGCTGACGGCGCAGCCAGTGCTCGTAGCCATGGGACAGCGGGTTGTCGCTGAGGCTGGCCAGCGGACGCATCAGCAAGGAGGCCGTTGGCTGGCCGCCGCCATAGGGCAGGGCCAGCACCGTGCCTTGCTCATCCAGCAAGGCCAGGGTTTGTTGCTGGGCGATGGGCAGTGTGTCGGCAAAGCTGGCAATGCTGCTGAGATTGACGTCATGACCGATGATGAAGTGGCTGCCGTCGGCGGCGGTCCAGCGGCTGGCCGCGGTGAGGCCGGTCTGGCGGGTGGTGTAAAAGATATAAGGCTGGGTCCAGTGGATGTCATGGTCATTGCTCAGTGCCATGGCACCCTTAAACCAGGGGCGCTGGCGGGCATCGTAATCTTGCTGGCGGGTTTCACTACGCAACAGCCGGCGTTTCTGGTCCCAATAAAACCAGTAGGTGGTCCGCCCCCAGCGGGCCGGATCGCTCAGGCGATTGACCCAGCCGCCATCCGCAGTATGCAGCAGCAGGACTTCCCGGCCGGATTGGTGCGCCAGATTGACCGAGGCGATCTCGCGCTGGTTTTCGATGATGGGGAAAAAGAATTCGTTGAAGCGCTGCAGTTGCTGGCGATCATCCTGCAGCCATTGGGTGTGGCTATCCCACTGGCTGTTGCGGCCCCAGGCCTGACTGGTACGCAGATTGGCATCGACTGTATCGAGCAGGCGCTGCATGCGGGCATCCAGCTGCTGGGCGGAAATCTGCATTTGCGACTGGGCTAGGCTATCCACCGTCGACTGGACGATCAGGTGATAGCAGCCAAAGGCGAACACCCCCAGGGACAGCAGGATCAGCCCGCACATGCGCAGGACCAGGCTGCTGGCAAATGTCTTTTTCAATCAGCGCTCCAATGTGAATCTGGCTGGTGCTGTGCTGTTGCGGGACTGTCGTGGCCGAACGGGCGTCAGGCGCTTGCCTGCCCGGGGCCGGATAGGGTGTGTGGCGAGTTTAAGGCAAGTGTTGGAATAGTAGCATGCGGCAAATGATTGACTCAATTGTCATGATTGATTCAAGAATGCCGGGGCAGCCGGGGGCGAAAAAGGGCAGAGCCGGGGGCTGCGGGGTGATGGCACAGGCCGGCATCAGCCAGGCCTGTACCGGCAAGCGATTTTTACTCTTTGGCAGCAGCGGCGGCGGCGCGCAGCTTGTCTTTCTTGCTCATGCGCTTGCCCTTGATGCCGCCATTGCTGTTGGGGTCGTGCTGGGCGGTGGGGCTGTTGTCCAGCGGGGCGCTTGGTGCAAAGCCCTCGATCTGCTCGCGCGGCAGCTGTTGCTGCTGTCGTTTTTCGATCAGGCGGAAATGGGCGGCACACTCGGCACTGACAAAGCTGATGGCCACACCGCTGGCCCCGGCACGACCAGTGCGGCCGATACGATGGGTGTAGTCGACCACCGAGCGCGGCAGATCGTAATTGACCACCACCGGCAAGCCGGCGATGTCGATGCCACGGGCGGCCAGATCAGTGGCGATCAGCACTTGCAGCTGCCCGCTTTTGAGGTCGGCCAGTACCTGCCCACGCTGGCTCTGGCTGCAATCGCCATGCAGGGCTGCGGCCTTGATGCCGGCGCGTTGCAATTTGCCAGCCACGCGCTCGGCACTGTGGCGGCTGGCCACGAATACCAGTACCCGTTGCCAGTTTTCAGTCTGCAGCAAATGACGCAGCAACATGGTGCGCTGGCCAGCGTCCACCTCGATGGCGCGTTGCCGGATGTCGGGTGCGCTGATTGGGCTGAGCGGGATGTCTATGCGCTGCGGCTGCTTGAGCAAGGCTTCGGCCAGGCTGCGCACGGCCGGCGGGAAGGTGGCGGAAAACAGCAGGTTCTGCCGGTAAGGTGGCAGCAGCGCCAGCAGGCGGCCGATTTCATCGGCAAAGCCCAGATCAAGCAGACGGTCGGCCTCATCCAGTACCAGGGTGTGGACGGCAGACAGGCGCAGGGCATTGTGCTCCAGCAAGTCCAGCAGCCGGCCCGGCGTGGCCACCACGCAGTCTGCACCACCGCGCAAGGCCATCATCTGCGGGTTGATCGACACCCCGCCATAGACCACGGCCACCTTGATGGCCTGCGGCAGCCTGGCGGCCAGTTCGCGCAGCGTGGTTCCCACCTGTACCGCCAGTTCGCGGGTGGGCAGCAGAATCAGGCTTTGGGTCTGGCGCGGCGAGCCGTGCTGGCCGGCCAGCCATTGCTGCAGCATGGGCAGGCAGTAGGCGGCGGTTTTGCCGGAGCCGGTCTGGGCGGTGGCCAGCAGGTCGTGGCCTTGCAGAATGGCCGGAATGGCCGCTTGCTGGATGGCGGTGGGCGCGGCATAGCCTTGTGCGCTGGCCGACGCGGCCAGGGCGGGCTGCAGGCCCAGGGAGGTGAATGGCATGTATGGAAGAGGCCCGGCATAGGTTGGGCGGCACGGCCGCCAGAGGCGCAGCAGTATCGTCCCGGCAGGCGACAGGGTCAAGGCTGCTGTAGATCGCTGCGGCGGGGCGGGTCAATTGCGAGTAAGATCGGGGCCTGCCACCAAGTAAAGCAATCTGCACATGCAAACAGAAGTCAAAGAGAAGCCCAGATACGCCATCGTGGCGTCAGTCCAGCTGCCGGATGTCAGCGATGTCGAATTCGAGGCCTCGCTCACCGAACTGAGCGAGCTGGCCAAGACCCTGGGTTTCCAGGTGGTGCATACCTTTGTACAAAAGCGTAACAGCTTCGACCGCACCGCCTACCTGGGCGTGGGCAAGCTGGAAGAAATCCACATGTACGTCAACCGCGGCCTGCGTGCTGACGAACTGGAACATGCACCACCGCAGCTGGACCCCTCCGCCATCGAGATCGACGTCTTGCTGGTCGATCATGAAATCTCCCCCTCGCAGGCGCGCAATCTGGAACTGGCCGTTGGCTGCGAGGTGATGGACCGCACCATGGTCATTCTGGAGATTTTCCACCGCAATGCCCGCTCGCGTGCCGCGCGGGCCCAGGTGGAAATCGCCCGTCTGGGTTATATGGCGCCGCGTCTGCGCGAAGCAGCCAAGCTGGCCGGGCCGCAAGGCCGCCAGCGTAGCGGCATGGGCGGCCGTGGTGCTGGCGAATCCCATACCGAGCTGGACCGCCGCAAGGTGCGCGACCGCATTGCCGAGCTGCAACGCGAAATCCTCGCCATGGAACTGGAACGCAAGACCCAGCGTGCGCGCCGGCTGGAGCGTCAGGGCCAGGGCCTTGGTGGTGTGTCGCTGGTGGGCTATACCAACGCCGGCAAATCCACGCTGATGCGGGCGCTGACCGGCAGCGAGGTGCTGGTGGCCAACAAGCTGTTTGCCACGCTGGACACCACGGTACGCGCCATTTACCCGGAAAGCGTGCCGCGTGTGCTGGTCAGCGACACCGTCGGCTTCATCAAGAACCTGCCTCACGGCCTGGTGGCTTCCTTCAAGTCCACGCTGGAAGAGGCGCTGGATGCCGCCCTGCTGCTGCATGTCATCGATGCCAGCGACCCCGGCTTCGAACGTCAGCTGGAAGTGACCGACACCGTGCTGCATGAAATCGGTGCCGATGAAGTGCCGCGCATCCGCGTGTTCAACAAGATCGACCATATCGGTGACGAAGCCGCCGAGGCCGCCTGGGCTGCCGAACTGGAGCAGCGTTATCCCGGTTGTGTGGTGATGAGTGCGCGCCGGCCGGTGGAGGTTGCCGCCTTGCGCGCGCGCATCGTGGCCTTCTTCCAGCAGGATCTGGTAGAGGACGAAGTGCTGCTGCCGTGGTCGGCCCAGCAATTGCGCGGCGAGCTGTTCAGCCAGTGCCAAGTGCTGGAAGAGCGTGCCGAGGAAGAGGGCAGCTGGTTCCGCATACGCGGTGAGCCAGAGCAACTGCGCCGGCTGCACGAGCAGCTGAATCCCGGCTCGCAAGGCCGTGAGAAGGAACACTGGGAAGTCTGACCCCCAGCCGGTCGCTCCATGAAAAACGCCATCCGGTCTGGATGGCGTTTTTTTGTGCGTCGTTCGACGGTATTTATCTACAGAACCGGTTCAGCCCGGCACACCCACAATCACGCTGGATGCCTTGAAGATGGCACAAGCCGGGCTGCCCACTTGCAGCCCCATCTCGCTGGCACTGCCATTGGTGATGATGGCGGCGATGCTGCTGCCGGGGGCCAGTTCGATCACTACTTCGGTATTCACCGCGCCCGGCAACAAGCGGCTGACCGTGCCGTGCAGCTGGTTGCGCGCCGACAGGCGCATGCCGTCGTGGCCGCTGCCGACGATGACCGAGGAGGCCTTGATCAGGGCATAGGCGGTCGCGCCGGCAGTCAGCCCCAGGCTTGCGGCACTGTCGTGGGTGATGATGGCCACCAGCCGCAGGCCGTCGGCTATTTCCAGCTCTACCTCGTCATTCACCGCACCGGTCTTGATGGCGACTACCTTGCCCAGAAACTGGTTGCGCGCACTGGTTTTCATGCTCATGCCTCCCAAAAGTAGCAGGTCGTCGGCCATGCTGCCGGCCTGACGCTGCAGATTGCACAGGAACTGTTGATGCTCCCGCTCGATGATCTGGTAATTGGCCACCAGTTGCCGGCCACGCGCTGTCAGCCGGGTGCCGCCGCCACCCTTGCCGCCGGACAAACGCTCCACCAGCGGTTCGCCAGCCAGATTATTCATGTGGTCGATGGCATCCCAGGCGGCCTTGTAGCTGATGCCGGTGGTGCGGGCGGCCTGGCTGATGGAGCCGCTGCTGTCTATCTGCGCCAGCAAGGCCAGATGCTGTGGGCTGCCAAATTTCTCGCCGGCCATGCTCAGCCACAGCGCGCCTTGCAGGGTGATGTCCTGTTGCTTCATGTCGGCTGCTCCGCCAGGGTGGGCAGGCAGGCGGCGTGCTCCTGGCAGCGCCCGCACTGCGGTGGCTTCAGTTGGGGGAGACCCAGTTGCTCGCCCAGTTCCGCATACAGGAAACGCTTCCACTTGATGTCAGCCTGATTGCGCGCATACAGCGGATACAGGTAGTACTGCAGCAGCTGGTTTAGCTCATGCCGACCAGACAAGCCCATGTCCTCCCACAGGTGACGACTGCCCAGGCTGGCCACTGCCACCACATGCGCCAGCCAGCTGCTGTGTTGCGCGTTCTCCGCCGCCGAGCGGTTGGCCAGCAGCATGTCTAGCAGCGCAGTGTGTAATGGCGGCTGCAGCGACAGCAGCTGCTGGTATTGCACATCGGTCAGCGCTTCCATGTGGCCTAATTCCGGGGCGCAGGTGGCCAGCAGCTCCAGCACGGCCTGCTGCGGCAGGCCCAGCGTCCAGGCATACAGGGGAAGTTCGCCATCCTGTGCATTGCGCAGCACACCGAGCACGGCGCGAGTCAGCAGACGGAAAGCGCATTGTTGCTGGAAGTCATCCATGGGAAGTCTCCGTCTGGCTGGTAGGTGGCTCGACCAGTCGGCCATCCTGCAGATAAAGGGTTTGTTCGCCAAAGCAGCGCACATCGTCGGCATCGTGGGTGATCAGCAGCAAGGGAATGCGCAAGCGTTGCAGCAGTTCCGCCAGCTCGGCGCGCAATTGCTGACGCAAGGACGGGTCAAGCGCCGAGAAGGGTTCGTCCAGCAGCAAGGCGCGCGGTTCGGTGACCAGGGCGCGGGCCAGCGCGGTGCGCTGACGCTGTCCGCCGGACAGGGTGGCGGGCAGCTGCCCGGCTTGTGCGGTCAGGCCAAAGGCCTCCAGCCAGTAATCCACGGCCGCATCGTGCCGCTGGCGCGCGGGATTGCGCCAGCCGCGTTGCAGGCCGAAGCCGATGTTCTGCCGCACGGTCAGGTGGGGAAACAGTGCGTAGTCCTGAAACAGATAGCCCAGCTGCCTTTGCTGCGGGCTGAGGCAAATGCCTTGTGCGCTGTCGAACAGGCAGCGGCCATCCAGCCGGATATGGCCAGCATCCGGCCGGTTCAGCCCGGCAATGGTCTTGAGCAACATGCTTTTGCCGGCCCCGGACGGGCCATAGACCACCAGCTGCTGGCAGGGGCTTTGCAGCTTGAGTTCCAGCTGGAAGCTGCGGGTGCCGCTGCGCAGGGTCTGGCTGATGGCGAGGTCGAAGCGTGGCGTGTTCATGTCAGCGCTCCGCCAGCCGGCCCGGTGCCAGCTTGCCGGCCAGCAACAGCACCAGCACACAGACCACCGAAGTCACCAGCACCAGCCGGTTGGCACTGTCGTCCTGGCCGGCTTGGACCGCTTCGTAAATGGCCACCGACAGGGTCTGGGTCTTGCCGGGAATGCTGCCGGCCACCATCAGCGTGGCCCCGAATTCGCCCAGCGCACGGGCAAAGGCCAGCAGCAGGCCAGCCAGAATGCCGCGCCAGGCCAGGGGCAGGGTAATGCGGAAAAAGATGCCGATTTCCGATACTCCCAGCACGCGGCCGGCCTGTTCCAGCTGGCCATCCACCGCTTCGAAGGCGGCGCGGGCCGGCTTGTATACCAGCGGAAATGCCACCAGTGCGGCGGCGATCACCGCGCCTTGCCAGGTGAAAATCAGGTTGATGCCAAACTGCTCTTGCAGCCAGGCACCGAGCGGGCCGCGCCGCCCCAGCAGGGTCAGCAGGTAATAGCCCAGCACGGTGGGTGGCATCACCATGGGCAGGGTCAGCAGGGTGTCCAGCAGATCGCGGCCGGGGAAACGGCCACGCGCCAGCAGCAGGCCCACTGCCACGCCCAGCAGCAGATTGAGCAGGGTGGCGCAGCCGGCTACCCGCAGTGACAGGGAAAGTGCCGTCCACGCCGGGTCGGCAAGCCAGTCGCCCATCTCAGGGCTTCTGGAAGCCGTAGCGGCTCAGCACGGCTTGTGCTGCCGGCGACAGCAGGTAATTGACGAAGCGTTGCGCCTCGGCAGCATTGCTGCTGGCTGCGGTGCGCGCCACCGGGTAGGAAATGACCTCGTCCAGCGGCACGCTGAAGGCCACTTTCACCTTGTCCGGCATGATGGCAGCGTCGGTCTGGTAGACAAACCCGGCCTCAACTTCGCCACGGGCGACATAGTCCAGCGACTGCCGCACATTCTGGGTATTGATGGCCTTGGCCTCTACCGCCGGCCACAGGCGGGCGTTTTCCAGTGCCCGCTTAGCGTAGCGGCCCACCGGCACACTGGCCGGGATGCCCAGTGCCACATGCTTGATGGCGGCCTGCTGCAAATCGTTTAGCTGCTGCAGCTTCAGCTTGCTGTCGGTCGGCACAATCACGACCAGCGCATTGCGGGCAAAGTCCTTGCGGTCCGCGCTATTGACCAGCTTCTGCTTCACCGCGCTGTCCATGGTTTCCTGGTCGGCCGAGGCAAAGACATCCACCGGTGCCCCCTTGGCAATTTGCTGCAGCAGTGCGCCGGACGCAGCGAAATTGAAATTGATCTTGCTGCCGGGGTTCTGTGCTTCAAAACCACGGGCAATGTCCTTGAACGCGTTGGTCAGGCTGGCGGCAGCGGAAACGGTGATTTCACCGGCCAGGGTGTTGCCTGCCAGCAGCATGCTGCACAGGGAAAGGGCAATCAGCCTTGCTTTCATTGCGGGCTCCGGTTTGCGTGTGAAGGCGTAATATACCCGGATATATAACGCTGGGAAATAATCCTTCCGGGGAAGGGCCTGTCGGCTGAAGTTGCTAGTGTGGCTGTCGCTGCGACATGCCGGATGGCTGTCTGGACGGTCAAGAGTAACTGCGCTGCCAGTGTGCTGTATGACAGCGCAAACCGGCTGTGGCGGCCTTGCAGAACGACCGTTCCGGCGGGGACGAGCTGCCTAGAATGGTGGGCAGGAAGACAGGTTCTGCCTGTCATGTTTGCTGACGCCACCGGAAAGCCCGCCATGTACTTTACCCAAGCCATTACCCGCCTGCCTGCCGATTCTGTTGCCACTGGCCTGACCACCGCCAGCCTGGGCGCGCCGGACGCCGAGCTGACCCGGCAGCAGTTTCGTGCTTACGTCGACATCCTGCTGCAACTGGGGTTGACCGTGACCACCCTGCCGGCGCAGCCGGATTATCCCGACGCCCATTTTGTGGAAGACACCGCCGTGCTGATGCCGGAGCTGGCCATCATCACCAATCCGGGAGCGCCATCCCGCCGTGGTGAAATCCACAGCATTGCCCCGCTGGTTTCGCGGTTCCGGCATGCCGTGTGGCTGGGAGAGGGCGCGCACATGGATGGCGGTGACGTGCTGATGGTGGACAAGCGCTTTTTTATCGGGCTGTCCAGCCGCACCAACGAGGCGGGCATCAGCCAGTTTGCCGCCGCAGTGGAGAAATTTGGCTATAGCGTGCAGGCGGTGCCGGTGGGCGCGGGGCTGCACCTGAAATCCATCGTCAACTACGTGGGGCGCAATACGCTGATTTTATCGGAAGATGCCGTCAACAACCCGGCATTCACTGGCTTTGCGCAAATCGTGCTCAGCCCGCAGGAGGAGTACGCCGGCAACACGCTGTGGATCAACGACACGCTGATCACCCCCAGCGGCTATCCGCATACCCTGCGCCAGTTGCAGGCACTGGGCCTGCCCATCATCCAGACCGATACCAGCGAAATCCGCAAGATGGATGGCGGCCTGACCTGCCTGTCGCTGCGCTTCTGAGGCGCTAGGCTGTCGCGCGGCGCGCGAGCCGGCTCAGGGCCGTGCCGCGCCGTCGCGCTTGATCTGCTGCAATTCGGTGGTGGTGAGGATTTTTTCGATGTGAAACGCAGTGCTGGCCAGCCAGCGGTCGGCCAGTTGGCGGTATTCGTCGATATGCTGGCAGCCGATGCGCAGCAGGAAATCAAAGCTGCCACTGACCAGCCAGCAATCCAGCACCTGTGGCGTGGCCTGGATTTCGCGGGTAAATGCCTGCTGCGACACCACGTGGTCGGCCAGCGACACCTGGGCCAGTACCACCAGCGCCGGTGCGGCCTGGGGCAAGTCGACAATGGCGCTGTAACCCTTGATGATGCCGGATTTTTCCAGCCGTCTGACCCGCTCCAGGCAGGGGCGGGCGGTCAGGTTTACCTGCTCGGACAGGCGCTGAAAAGGCAGGCGGCCATCCCGCTGCAATACTTCCAGGATTTTCAGGTCGATGCGGTCAAGACTGGGCTTGTGATCCATGTTTCCTGTTTTCGCGAAGCCCGGCATGGTGGGGCAAGGCTTACGATTGGAGCGGCCCACCCCGGCCTTGTCAAGCCGGCTGGCCGTCAAAAAAATGCTTGTGCCATGCGGCATCCGCTTTTACGATGAGTCTGCCCCTACATGGGCAACGTCGCTCGGACGGTTCCGGGCGCTTACGTGAAAGGTTCACATGGCTTCTTCTGCAGGCAAGCGCCGCTTTGCGCGCATCGATCGTCTCCCTCCCTACGTATTCAATATCACCGCCGAGTTGAAACTGGCCGCCAGACAGCGCGGCGAGGACATCATCGACCTGAGCATGGGCAACCCCGATGGCGCCACGCCGCCGCATATTGTGGCCAAGCTCAACGAAGTGTCGCAGCGCCCCGATACCCACGGTTATTCCGCGTCCAAGGGCATTCCACGCCTGCGTCGCGCCATTTCCCGCTGGTACAAGGACCGCTATGCGGTAGATATCGACCCCAATAGCGAGGCGATTGTCACCATTGGCTCCAAGGAAGGCCTGGCCCACCTGATGCTGGCCACGCTGGATGGTGGCGACACCGTGCTGGTGCCGGACCCCAGTTACCCGATTCACATCTACGGCGCGGTGATTGCTGGCGCGCAAATCCGTTCGGTACCGCTGGTGCCGGGCATCGATTTCTTTGCCGAGCTGGAAAAGGCCATCCGTGGCAGCTACCCCAAGCCCAAGATGATGGTGCTGGGCTTTCCGTCTAACCCTACTGCGCAGTGCGTGGAGCTGGATTTCTTCGAAAAAGTCATTGCCCTGGCCAAGAAGCACGACATCTTCGTGGTGCACGATCTGGCCTATGCCGACATCGTGTTCGATGGCTGGAAGGCCCCGTCCATCATGCAGGTGCCGGGCGCCAAGGATATCGCCGTCGAATTCTTCACTCTGAGCAAGAGCTACAACATGGCCGGCTGGCGTATTGGCTTCATGGTGGGCAACCCCGATCTGGTGGCGGCGCTGGCGCGGATGAAGAGTTACCACGACTACGGCACCTTCACTCCCTTGCAGGTGGCCGCCATTGCCGCGCTGGAAGGCGATCAGCAGTGCGTGCGTGATATTGCCGAAAAATACCAGCAGCGCCGCGATGTACTGGTGAAAGGGCTGAATGAGATCGGCTGGGAAGTGGAATGCCCCAAGGCCTCCATGTATATCTGGGCGCGCATTCCGGAAAAATGGCGCGACCTGGGCTCGCTGGAATTTGCCCGACTGCTACTGGAGCAGGCCAAGGTATGCGTGTCGCCCGGCATCGGTTTTGGCGACCAGGGCGATGAGTATGTGCGCTTTGCGCTGATCGAGAACGAGGCCCGTATCCGTCAGGCGCTGCGTGGCATCAAGGCCATGTTCAAGGAAGCGCAGATAACCGCCTGAGCGGGCGCAATAACAAAGCTGGCCGGTAGTTCCGGCCAGCTTTCAGGCTGCTGACAAAGTTATTTGGTGCGATTGCACTGGACCCGGCAAAGCCGGGCCTTCCAACTAACTGCTTGATTCCGCAGCCTTCCCCTCTATTCCCGATCCCCCCGCCCTTGCCCTGCAAGGGGGCCTCGCTTTCTTTTCAGAAAGCGAGAGGGGTTTGTCAATAATCTGAAAGCTGGCCGGTAGTGCCGGCCAGCTTTTTCCTGGCAGAAGCTCAAGCGATCAAGCAGCCATCACCCGGTTGCGGCCAGCCTGTTTGGCGGCATACAAGGCCTGATCGGCTACCTCCAGCACTTGTTCCCAGTTGGCACTGTTCTTGGCCAGCGTATAGCCGATGCTCACCGTCACGCACATCTCCACGCCGTGGCAGTGGATGCGGCGAGCGGCAATATTGGCGCGGATATCGTCCAGCCACTGCCGGCAGCTATCCTGGTCACAGCCATCGGGCTGCGGTGAAAACAGCAGAAACTCCTCACCACCCCAACGCGCCAGGATATCTCCGTCTGAGGCCGCCTCGCGCAAGGCGCGGGCGCAGTCACGAATCACCTCGTCGCCAAGCTGATGGCCGTGGCTGTCATTGATTGCCTTGAAGTGGTCGATGTCTATCATGGCCAGCAGGAAAGCCTGCTCGCCATGCCGCTTGGGCTGACGGCGAATGCGCTCGTGAAAGGCATTGCGATTGAGCAGGCCAGTGAGCGGGTCGGTCGTGGCGGCGGCAAACAGTTTTCTCTGGGTGTTGTATACCAGGCCAGTAGTGGACAGGATGACGATAATGCTGGAGATAATGCTGACCAGCAGGGTTTCTATCATCGATTTTTTCTCGTTTGCCAGCGTCTCTGATACATCTTCTTCCACGGCCAGATACCAGCTACTGCCCGGCAGTTTGCGTATGCCGACAATGCGCTCTGTTGCTGTGGATTGCAGCAGGAAATTATGCGGTACTGACTCGTCCTGATGAATGGCCGTATTCATCGACTTGAAATCAAAGTGGGGCGGAAAGGCCGAGACGCTGCTGCGGATGATGATATTGCCGGACTGATCAAATATGTAAATGGCGTTATTGTATTTGTCGGCGTATTTATCGATGATTTTCTTGAAGCGGTGCAGCTCCAGGCTGATGCCGACAATGCCGATGATCTGGCCTTGATCATCGAAAATTTTCTCATTGGCAAAAACCAGCAGCGAGTCATTTTCCTGGTATTTGCCCAGATTAAGCTCATAGATGGCCGGGTCGGCCAATACCCGCCAATACCAGGCATCCCTTGCCGTATTCTTGTGCAGTACAAGCTGGCTGCCGCTATCGGTGTAGTATTTCTTTTCGGCATTATCCACCAGGAAAGCCGTGGTGGCATTGTATTTTTCTTTTATTCCGCGCAGATATTTGCGAATGGTGACGGGGTTGCTGTTCTTGTCGATTATCCAGTCACGCACAAAGCTATCATGGGCCATGAAGGTGGCAATATCTACCGGATTCATGATGTTGCTTTGTATTTCGGTGTAAATGGAATCCCCAATCAAGGGCAGGGATTCTTCCAGAACCCTTTTTTCGGCTTCGCTCTTTTCGCGTGAATAAGTGACGACGGCGCTGAGGGAAAAACCGATGCTGATAATGAGGGAAATGAAAATAATCTGTTTATGGTACCGGCCACGCATGACTCACCCCGATATATTTCTTATTTGAACCAATATTATTATGGTGGGAAGACGCATTTGCCGTGCGTTCCCTGCCCTGTTTATAACCCAACTATGCGTTAAAGCCCAGCTTGCTGTGTCGTCAGCAGAGGGGGCTGGGCGGCAGGCGCGGTGAAGCGTTGGGGGTTCGAAAGAAGAAAGTGCTAGCCGGAGCCGGTGTGACTTGGAAGCGCCAACAAAACCCGGCGCTCTGCATGACGCCTCCTGGCCGTACATCTTGTACGGCCGGTATTGGCGCGCGTTGGACTGGGTTCTCTGCGCGGTTTTGTTCGTGGCGCTTAGGGCTGGGGCGGCTGCTTCTGTTGGCGGAACAAGGCCCATTCCTCGATGACCCGGCCATCCGCCAGCTGACACAGGGAAAACTCATTGCCCGCGCTGTCTTTTTGCGGCAGCAACTGGCCACCTTGCTTGATGCAGTACACCGAGGCGGGATTGGCCATGCCCACCATGCCAGGGGAGGGTGTGGTGGATGAAGTCGCGCAGCCGGCCAGCAACAGGCCGAGCAAGGCGGGGATAGGGTAGCGAGGGCGGGTAAGGGCGGACATGCATGGCTCCAGGGACGCTTGCTGCAATGGCGCAAGTATAGCGCGGGCATTGCTGGTCCTGGCGCGGATGATCTGTATGGGGCAAAGCAAAGCCGGGCGCGCAGTTGCGGCCCGGCTTTGTCTGTCGGGGCTGGTTGACGGGCTAGCCGAATTACCTGCTGGCGATCTGCACGCCGTGCTGCTTCTTGTCGGTATTGATGCGGATGGTGATGCGCTTGGCCGGTATGCCGGCGGTCACCAGGAAGTCTCGAACTTCGGCGGCGCGGGCTTGTGCCACCGGCTTGGCCTTGTTCGAGCTGCCACGGTAGCAATAGCCGCGCAGGGTGATCTTTTTCATGGCCTGGATGCTGCTGATCTGTCGCAGGATCTGCCCCTTGCCGACGGGGTCCAGCGTGCTATCCGTTGCAGCAAAGGGGATAAAGCCGGGAGCTGCCGCCATATTGGCGTCGATTTTCTGGTTCAGCACAGCCTGGGCTGGGCTGTTGCTGTTTGCTGAGGACAGGGTGGCGGTCGGCTTGTTGATGGCATTGTTGCCAGTGGTGGCGGCTTGCTGGCTATTGGTGCTGGAACAGGCTGCCAGAGTGGTGGTGAGCAGGCAGCCAAGCAGAAGACGTTTCATGGTGATGGTTCCGTGTGGAGTAAGGGCGTTGCTGGGCATTCTTCGCATCGGCCTGAGTCGATGTCGCACCCAGCATGGATGAAAGCAGTCCGACATGACGATGTTATGAAAGTTCGCGCTTGTAGAACAGAGGCTATTCCATACGGATAACGCACAACCATGATATCGGATGACAGCAAGATCGGCCGGCATGCCCGTCATGACACGCTGAGGGCTGTCGAGTGAGCCGGGTGGCCAGCTAGTGCATTACTCTGGAAGCTGCCCCGCAGGGCAGGGCAGGCATTGAGCGGTAGGCCCTTATCCGCCATCGCATCCTCTGCACATCCGCCGCCATGAAAAGTTGCGCTAGCAGTCCCGGGGGACAATCTGCTTCAGATGGCACCGGCGTCGAATACCAGGGTGACCGTACCCACAAAGCGCTCGCCGCTTTGCTTGGCCATGGCCGTCACATCTGGTGCCGCCACGGTAAAGTGCAGCTGCGAACGGCGCGCGGCGCTGGCAGCCTGAGAGCCGAACACCACCGCGGCCGCATTGCTCAGTGGTGTGCGCGCAGCCTTCTGGCCGCTGTCTTTCACCCGCAAGCCCTCCATGCTCAGCGCGGTGGCCACCGGCACCACCAGCTGTTTGCCATTGGCAATGCCGCAATGGCGGCCCACCGTGTACTGGCATTCCAGTCGCACACTGAAGTTGCCCGAGCTGGCCACGGTAAACGGGATATCGCGCTGCAGTGGGCCGGGGGCGCGGCCCTGCTGTAGCCATACCGCCCAGCCACCGGCAGGCTCCAGCAGCACCTGTCGGGCGTTGTCCGGGTAGTTCACTTTCAGTTCATGTGCCACGCTCAAGACAAAATTGATTTTGACACTGCTGGCATCGGCGGTGGCGGTGTCGCCAAAATCAAAATCCTGACCGGGGCCGATACGGTACTCCAGGCTGCCTTTGTACTCGCCATTGCCCAGTTCCAGCGGGCTGGGGGTTTGCAGTTCGTACATCAAGCCGGCATCGGTCATGCTGATGCCAGGGGCGGGGATGGTATAGGCCGCCAGCTTGTAACATCCATCAGCACTCTCCGGATACCCCCAGATCGCAGCTCCCCATCTGTCTGAGGCCCAGGCGTCCGTTATTCTCGTGCATTTGCCTGATGGATAGTTCCAGTAACTGCTGACCCAGAGTTTGTCATGGGCTTCAATAAAATTACTGGCACCTGTGATATCCATTAAGCTTCGAGTCAGGTTGAAGGTGCTGGCCATGCCACTGACCCGAAAGCGCAGCTGGCTGGTTTGCCCGGTCTGGCTATTGACCACCTGCACCGTGCGGAAGGTATTGGGCACCTTGATGTACACGCCCTTGCGCGGATCGGTTTCCCCGCTTTTCATGCTGGGGTAGGACCAGCTAACCGGAAAGGTAATGCTGAATTTTTTGTCGGTGCAATATGTTGGCCAGCGGCCGCAATAGCTGCCTTGTGGGGTGGTATTTTCAAATTGCATGGTTTGTGGTGACAGCACGGAAGGGCGAAAGCGCGCGCTGATGTTCAGCTCCACCCCGCTGGCGCTGGCAGCCAGCAGGCAGGCGGCAAGGCTGCCGACCAGTTGGTGTCGCCAGGTGCTGCTGCGCTTGCGGTGTTGCATTGCTTTGCCTTTGTTCCAGGGTGAAGGCACGACGGTGCGGTCGCGCCGGGTAAGGGGCTGCGTGGGTCAGCGCGCCTGCTCCAGCATGGCATTGCATTCGGCCACGGCTTGCATCAGGTCAGCCACGATCTCGCGGCATTCCGCCAGCGACTGCTGGCTGACGCTGTCTTGCAGCAGTTCGCTGAGCGACAGCATTTCCTGGTCCTGCACCATGCGCGCGGCACCCATCAGCTTGTGCGTCAGGCCGGCCATCTGCACAAAATCGGCCTGCGCACAGGCCTGCTGCAGGGCGGCGATGTCCTGCTGATTGCTTTCTTGCATCAGGTCGATGAATTGCTGGCGCGATACCGTGGCCAGCTTCAGCCCGGCAATACGCTGCTGCAGGATGTGCCGGCGTTGCTGGCTGGCATCGTCCTGCGGGCAGGCGGCCAGCGCTGCCGTCAGTTGCTCGATATTGACCGGCTTGATCAGGCAGCAATCCATGCCGGCGGCCAGGGCCTGCTCCAGATTGCGCGGCCGGGCATCGGCGGTGTAGCCGATGATGTAGGGCTGTTTGCCTGGACGTGCGCGCAATTGGCGCGCCAGGCTGAAGCCATCCATGCCCGGCATGAAACAGTCGCTGATGACGATGTCGCAGTGCTCGGTTGCCAGCAAGCTCAGCGCCTCTTCTGCACTGGGCAGGCTGCGGATGTCGTGCAAGCCGATAAAATTCAGTTGTTGTTGCAGCAGCAGCCGGTTGGCCGGATGGTCATCCACTACCAGCACCCGCGATGCGGTTTCTATCCGCTGCTGAGGCGGCGCGGCCGCGGCATGGCTGATAGCGCAATCGCAGCGGCAGGGTATGCGGATCGATACCGTGGTGCCGACGCCCAGTTGACTGGACAGGCTGATGTCGCCGCCCATCTGCCGCAGCAGGTTGGCGCAGATCCACAAGCCAAGACCGCTGCCGGATTTGGCGGCTGGATTCTCCTGCGTATAGGCATCGAAGATGCCTGCCTGTGCCTCGCTGGAAATGCCGCGCCCGGTGTCGCTGATGTCCAGTTGCAACACGCCCTGGTCGGATGACTGTGCCTGCCACTGGCAGTCGATGCGGATGTCGCCGTGTTCGGTGAACTTGATCGCATTACCCAGCACGTTGCCCAGAATCTGGCTGACCCGCTTTTCGTCCATGTACAGCGTGTCGGGCAGGGCTGGGTCGGTATGCAGCGTGAGTACCAGCTCGTTTTCCTTGGCAATCGGCCCGTATAGAGCCGCCATGCTGGCCAGCATGCGCCAGGGCTGTGCCGGATGCGGCGCGATGCTCAGTTGGCCGGCTTCCATCTTGGCTTGGTCCAGAATGCCATCCAGCAGGTGCAGCAGGCTGGTGGCTGACTGGAAAATGGTGCTCAGATTGCTGTTGGCGGCTTTTTTCAGCTCCAGTTCCAGCAGGCCGAGAATGGCATTCATCGGCGTGCGGATTTCGTGGCTGATCACCGCCAGAAAGGTGGTTTTGGCACGGTTGGCGCTTTCGGCATCGTCCCTGGCCTGCTCCAGCGCCCGCTCGCTGTGCTTGAGCGGGGTGATGTCGAACCAACCGCCCAGGATTGCGCCCTCATCCTGGGTAAGCGTGACAAAGGGCTTGGCCCATAGCAGCAAGTCCTGCTTGCCCTGGCGGGTGCTGACCTGACCCTCCCGCTGCGTGCTGCCTTCGGCCCGGGCGGTGGCAATGATGTCGCGCTGCAGTACCTCCAGTGCGCCATCGTCACTTTGTGCAAGGAGTTCGCGGTAAGGCGGGTTGGACAGCTCGATACCGCTGCCGGGCAGTTTGATGAAGAGGGCAAACGGCAGCTGGTCTACCAGGCGGCCCAGGGTGTCCAGCCGTTCGCGCAAGACGCGCTGCTGTCGCCAGTGGCGGCGGCTACGATAGGCGATCAGCACCAGCAGCGCCACCAGGCTGGCCACCAGCAGCCAGATCATGGCTTGGTAGTTGCGGTCGTTCAGGCGGCTCAGGCCGACATGCATGGTGCTGGCCTTGCTGTTGACCCAGTCCAGGCGCAGCTTGTCCAGTTCCTCTTGCGGAATGGCCAGCACTGCCTTGTTGATGATTTCGGCCAGTACCGGCAGGGCGCGGCTGGTGCCAATGGCGATGTCCAGCGGTGTCTGGTTGGCCGTGCCGATGACCTTGAACTGGCCCAGTTCACCATTGCGCACGATGGCGTTGGCGGTCAGCAGGCTATTGATGTTGGCATCGACCTTGTGCTCGGCCAGCAGGCGGAAGGTGCCGAGCATGTCAGGGGCTTCCACGAACTGGATGCGCGCACGCAGGGCCGGGTCGCTGATGCTTTCCCGGGCCGCCGAATGGCGGATGATGGCCACCTTCTTGCCTGCTAGGTCCGTCAGCGAACGGATAGCGCTTTCGTCATCGCGGGTGATCACCCCCCACAGCGAATGGGCGTAGGGTACGGAAAACAGCATGTCCTGGCGGCGGCGCTCAGACACCGCCAGATTGGGAATGATGTCGACCTCACCTCTGGAAAAATCCACCAGCCGGTGGTCGCCACTGCGGGGCGCTTCGACGAAGCGCAGGCCGGTGCGCTGGGCAATCTTCTGCAGCAGCTCGATGGACATGCCGGCGGCCGGGGCATCCGGGCTGGTCTTGAAGGCCAGCGGGTAAAGATCGCCCGGTACGGCGTAGCGCACGACGGGATGCGCCTGAATCCAGGCCTGTTCGCTGGGCGACAGCTTGATCTGCTGGCTGATGTTGTAGTGTTCATTGCCACCCTGCCAGCGCTTCTGAACCTCCAGCTCCACCCGACTGGGAATGGCAGCCAGGGCATCATTCAGGCTGGCCTGCAGCGGGCGCTGGTCCTGGCGCAGCAAAAACACGAAGGGATCGTCTTCCAGCGCGGAGTAGTTGGCAATTTCCAGGCTGTCCAGCGATAGCTGGTTGATCAGGAAATTCGCTTCGGTGGGGTTGCCAATATAAAGATCGGCCTGCTGGAAGGCGACGGCTTGCAAGGCCTGCAAGCCATTGTCAAAGCGCTGTATCGGGCTGCCCGGATAAATGCGGGTCAGCTGTGCCGCCAGGGCGGGATGTTTGCCGATGGCAATGCGCGGGCGGCGCGTATTGCCATCATCAACCCGCCTTACCTCGATGAGGCGATTGGGGAAATAAGCATGCGTGCCGAGCAGGTCTGCCGCCTGATCGCTCTGGTTGCCTGCCAGCAGATCTATGCTGCCGGCGCGCAAGGCCTGGAGCGCCTGCTGTTTGTCGCTGAAGGGCAGGGCCTCGATGTGCCGGCCAAGCTGGCGGCCGATCAGCGCCAGGTAATCGGCGCTGATGCCTTCCAGCTGCGTGCTGTCCTTGCGCACGTAGTAGGGAATGTACTCATCCAGCACCATGCCCACCTTGAGTGGCGGGCGCTGGCGTTCAATGCCGGTTTGGCTGGCGGGCTGGCCGGGGTAGAGCTGTAGCGGCAGCGGCTCTGCCAGCGCTAGCCGGGCAAACCAGCACAGCACCAGGCACAGTCCGCCAAGCCAGTACTCAGTCCGCCGCATGAATCTGTACCTGCTGCGCCAGCTGCATCACCGACTGCACCTTGAGTTTCTGGAAGATGCGCGTCTTGTAAGTGCTGACAGTCTTGTTGCTGATGGCCAGTTGTCGGCCGATATCCAGATTGGACAAACCCTGGGCCAGCAGGCGCGCAATCATCAATTCGCGATTGGACAAGCGGCCGATCGCACCATCCACTGTCGGATCGCCTGCCGAATTCAGGCTCTGCATGGCGGCCTGGGGGAAAAAGGTATAGCCCGCCAAGATCATGTTGGCCGCTTGAAAGATGTCTTCCAGATCCTTGCTTTTGCTGATATAGCCGTGCGCGCCGCATTTCAGGGCGCGTAGCGCGTAAATGTTTTCATTCTTGGCGGACAAGAATAAAACCTTACTCGGCAAATGGGCGGCGCAAACACGCTGCCATACCTCAAAGCCGTCGATATCCGGCAACTCCAGATCCAGAATAATCAAATCGGCTGCCTTCTTTTTTAAAAAGGCCAGGCCATCCATACCATTACCCGTATCCAATAGAACATTAAATTCATTTGCATTATGGAATAAGCCGCGAATGGCGATGCGAATGGCTGGGTGATCGTCGATGATGACAATTGATTTCATGGGTGTCCTGATGCTCATTAGCGGCGAATAATAACAATTCAGAAGTGTTTTTGTCTATTTTAGGAAATTTCATACAAAAATAAAGACAGATCGCATATTTAGTTAAGACTTCTCTTGGATACAATAGCCCGCTATGAGTAAGGTGAATTTATGACGAGATTCTTGGTAATTGACGATCACGCGCCACAGCGTTTTCTGATTGCTGATTTGTTACGCACTATCGGTTTTGAAAATATTACCGAGGCCGCCTGCGCCAGCAGCGCCCTGGCAGCAATATGCCAGCCAGCTGCCGAGCCTTTTGATGTACTTATTTGTGACCTGCAAATGCCGGATATGGATGGCATTGGCTTAATCAGAATGCTGGCAGCGCGCGGGGTAAAGCCTGCGGCCCTGATACTGATGAGTTCTTATGATCACCGCATCTTGCAAGCGGCTGAAATGGCAGCCAGGGAGTCACATTGGCAGGTGCTGGGGAGCGTGCAAAAGCCTGTTTCTTGTGAGGATTTGCGCCGGGTGCTGGCTACGGAAGCTGGCTCGGAATTGCCGGAAGGCAGATTGTCTGCACCTGTGTATCTGAATAGTGAGGAGATATGGGACTCTTTATGCAAAGGTCAATTTGTTGCGCATTACCAGCCAAAATTCAATCTGGATACCATGGATTATATCGGTGCCGAATTACTGGCACGCTGTGATCATCCTTATTATGGCTTGCTCACGCCGGCCAGCTTTCAGGAGTTGTTTGATGATCCGGATGCGCTCAGGCAATTGACATGGCAAATGCTGCATCAGGGTTTGAGAGATTTACAACGCTGGCATGCGCAAGGCCTGCGCGTTTCTCTGGCATTCAATCTGGGTTGGCAGTTATTAAAGCAGAGCGATTTTGCGGCAGTGTTGATTGAAGAAACCAGCCGGCGCGGTATTGATCCCGCCAGCATTATCATCGAAGTCACCGAAACCGAAGAGCTATCTGATCTGGCTCAGGTATTGGGCAATATGGCGAGTTTGCGGCTGCATGGTTTTCAATTGGCCTTGGATGACTTTGGTAGTGGCTATGCCAATTTGCAGTTATTAAGCCAGATGCCGCTGACACAGCTCAAGTTGGACCAAAGCCTGTTGCGGGCAGCCAGTCGCGGCCGGGATGGCCTGACCGTACTGGCCGCCGCAGTCGGCATGGCCAAAAGTCTGGCGGTGACCGATGTGGTGCTGGAAGGAATCGAAAGCACGCAGGATCTGGACATTGCCCGTCAATTGGATATCAGCACCGGCCAGGGCTATTTTCTGGCGCGGCCGATGAGTGCACATGAAATCGGAAACCGGTTTTGATGGCTGTCCGGCGGGCAAGGCGGAAAGAGGAAGGAAAGAAATGCGCTTGATCATTCTGATTATCACACTGCTGGCTGCGGGCCTGGCGCAGGCCGGGCCGGTCATCAGCATCGGTGCGTTGTACAACTATATCGATCATGACCGCAGTTCCATCCTGAAGCGGATCTACAACAGCGGCAGCAATACCGCATTTGTCCGGATCACCATCCATGAAGTGGTGTACGACAGCAATGGCAAGCATCGCGAACTGCCCGTCACCCGCGCCGAAGACGGTGCCAGGCTGGAGGGGCTGATTGCCAGTCCCTCACATGTGATCGTCCCGGCATCTTCTGCCAGCAGCGTGCGGCTGCTGCATGTCGGCTCGCGTGAGCGGGAAAGCTATTACCGCGTGCGCTTCGTGCCGGTTTTGCCGCAGAAAAAAGACGAATTCGGGCTGGATGACAAGGCGGCCAATCAATACCAGAACTCGCTGGATGCCGGGGTGAACGTGCTGACTGGCTATGGCGCTTTTCTGATTGTCCGGCCGCATGTCGAGCATTACGACACCGTGCTGGACAGCAAGGATGATGCCTTCGTCGTCAGCAATCGCGGCAACAGCACCATCGTGCTGGAGGCCTTGTACCAGTGCGAGGCCGGCAATGTCTGTACCGATGCGGTAAAGCGCCATGTCTTGCCGCAGGCAAGCTTGCGCCTGGAGCGAACGCCACAGCGGCGTTACCACTTCGAGTTGATAGAGGGGACACGATCCAAGCCCGTATCCCTTCCCTGATGTCGAGCTGTGCTTGGAAACAATATGGAGATGTACATGATGAAGAAATTATTTTTGGCGCTAGCACTGGCGACTGTGTGGGGCAATGCATTGGCGGAAACAAGCAAGTTGCAACTGACGGTGGAAGCGCGTATTCCGTCCGACAATTTTTATGTCACGCCAGTTGGCGGCTGGGGCGGTCAGGTGCAGAACATGACCTGGCAGCCCGGCACCAGCAACCTGGAGCCTTTGCAAAAAACGCTGGAAATGAAGAGCACGCTGGGCCCGATCCAGGGCTATCTGGAAGAAGCCGCCATCCTGTACAGCAGCAATGGCCAGAACGCCATCCCGCTGAACGTGAAAGTGGCGGACAAGAAGCTGGAAGTGGGCAGTACCAGCAAGGTGGAAGTGATGTCGGCCACCAATGCGGCAGTCAGCAAGCGGGTAACCCTGGCGCTGGAACCGGTAAAACCCAGCAATGGTTATCAGGCCGGCCAGTACAACGCAGTGGTCAACATGATGTTTGAGAGCGTGGCACCGGGCGGCTGATTTGTCGGCGGTAGCGCCGTTTTCTTTTTTTCATTCGATGGTTTTGGCGCGCCGTCCGGCGTGCCTTTTTTAACTTCCGAGACCGATGTTGCATACCAATACACTGTTGGCGGCCTGGCTGCTGGTCAGTGGTGTGGCGACAGCAGGTACTACTGTGCTGACACCCTCCCTGCAGCAGCAGGCAGAAGATATTCCCGCAGAATTCGCCGATCGATTGTTTACCAGCCCGCAAGCCAGCCGCGTCGAACTCAATGGCGCATTCCTGGGGGATGCCTTGCTGGCGCTCAGCCGCGACGGCCGCGTGCAGTTGCTGCAGTTCAGCGATGCTGGCCCGCAAGGGCAGACCACGCTGCAGACAGTCTGGCAACACTATCTGAGCGAAGCCAAGCCGCTGGGTGACTGCAAGACCGACTGCCCGCGTGGCTTGCTCGGCATGCATTACAGCGTGGAAAACGCCACGCTCTACCTGCTGAGTCAGCATGCCGAAAGCCATGAGCAGGCCGGGGCTTATATCCTGCCGCCCGCGGCGGGCAGCCAGGGCATGATTGCACGCAGCCAGTTGAACCTGGCGGGTGCACAGCAGGGCGGGGCAGGTGGACGCTACGCACTGGACGTGAGCGGCAGCCTGGGCAACTGGACCAGTCACGGCGGCGCACTACTCAGCCGCAGCAGCGGCATGGATGCCGGCTGGCGTCACGCGCTGACCCAGCTGTATGCCCAGCGTGAATATGCGGGCAACTATGTGCGGCTGGGTTATTTCACCCCGGACAACCAACAGATGGTGTTGCTGCCACGCCCGCTGGCTGGCAGTGGCAGCACCACCCTGGGTGTGATGGCAGGCAGTTCCGCCACGCTCAGGAGTAGTCACGATTTCTCCAGCAGCTATCCGATTTATGTCACCGCCAACCGTGACGGCATGGTGGAAGTGCTGCGCAATGGCGTGCTGCTGCATAGCCAGCCGGTCAGCTCCGGTTTGCAACTGGTCAACACCCGCAGCCTGCCCGAGGGGGTGTATCAGGTAGAAGTCAGGCTATTGCAGGACGGCGTGCTGCACAGCACGCAAAGCGAATGGATTTACAAATCGCCCAGCTGGGGCAGTGCCGAACAGCGCTGGCGCTACAACCTGTTTGCCGGCCAGCAGCGCAAGTTGCTGGATAATTTTGACGGCAGCGACGCCGGTGAGCCGGTCTGGGGCGGCAATCTCAATTACCTGGTACTGCCGCAACTGGTGGCCGGCATCAATGTGGCGCGCACCGGACAGCACGGCGGCCATGGCGCATCGGTGGCGGTGGATTTCACCAGCGACAGCAAGCTGATTGCCAACTGGCTGCACAGCGGGCAGGCCGGTAATCAGGCAGATCTGCAATGGTATGGCGGTTTTGGTGACGGCAGCGTGCTGCTGGGGCTGAGCCAGTGGCGGCAAAGCCTGCCCGATGGCGGCAGCCAGCCGGTGCGTACCGTCAACCTGACCTGGCAGCAGCAACTGGGCCGGGGCGACAGCCTGTCGGCCCGGCTCAGTCATGGCAATGGCCAGGGCCAGGGTGTGGGGCTGGATCTGGGCCTGAGCCGGCGCCACAAGCTGTGGGGTAGCGATCTGGTGTCCCGGCTGTCGATGTTCGACCGCCCCTATGGCGGCATGGGCGGGCAGCGCAGCCGTGGCATCGAGCTGTCGTTGAACCTGGATTTTGCCAGTGAGGGCCGCAGCTTCAGCGCCACCCTGGGAAGCCGCAACGGGGGCGGCAGCAATCGCGAGCAATATGCCGGCCTTACCTTGCGCCAGCGTCAGGAGGCATCGTGGCTGCAGCAATATGGCATAGGGCTGAATGCCGATCGTTACGGCCTGGGTGTCACTGGTGATGTGCAATGGCGGCATGCGCTGGCACAAGGCGATGCCTATCTGGCACGCGCCGCGCAAGGCGGCCGTTTCAGTGGCGGCGTCAACGTGGAAAGCACCCTGGCACTGAATGGCCAGGCGGTGGCGCTGTCGGCCGACGGGGTGTCCAGTGCAGTCGATACCGCAGTCATTGTGGATGTGGCATCGGACATCCCGGAGTTGACCCTGCATGCAGAAGACAGCAGCGGCGGGCACTACACCTTGCATCGCGGACGCAATCTGCTGCCGGCCTCGCCTTATCGCCCAGGCAAGTTCAGCTTCTATTTCGCCGAGCGCGACGCCACGGCCGCCAGCATCAGCCCGGCCCAGTCTAGCTATCACCTCAACAAGGGCGGCGTGGATTACGTGGTGGTGAATGTGCGCAAGATCGTCACCCTGGCCGGTCGCCTGCAAGGGGCCGATGGCCGTCCGCTGGCCGGTGCGGCCGTCATCAACCATGCCGGGCGCACCATGAGCGACAGCGATGGCTTCTTTAGCGTGGATGTCAGTGCCAGCCAGCCAGAACTGGAAATCAAGCTGAACGGCCAGCGCCAGTGCCTGTTCAAGCTGGCGGGCAATCCGCCGGCCAAAGCACAGGATGTACAGTTTGTCGGCGATATCCGCTGCGCGCCCTTGCTGGCTCAGCACGCAACAGATAGCGCCAGCCTGCCGCCTGCCAGCCGCCCCGGCCCGCTGTTATAAAACAAGACCCGGCTGGCAGCCTCCCAGCCGGGCGCGGCAGGCTTGCGCAGTAGCGCCTGCCATCCTCCGGTTTGCTGATAAGTAACGCAGTTTTCCTTGTTTCCACTGGCCAGGCCGGCCGATTACAGTAAGAGCGGCTAACAAAATAGCGTAGCGCCCCTGGGGCAAGGCGGCGTTACGCCGCCGCAGGGTTTTTGTTAGCCGCACTAAGCCCATACCGCAATCACACTGAACAGGAAGCAATATGACACTGCGACTTGGCGATATCGCCCCCGACTTCAGCCAGCAATCCACGGCGGGTGAGCTGAATTTCCACGCCTGGAAGGGCGACAGCTGGGCTGTACTGTTTTCCCACCCGGCCGATTACACCCCGGTGTGCACGACCGAACTGGGGGTGACCGCCAAGCTGAAGCAGGAATTCAGCCAGCGCAATGTCAAGGTGTTGGCCTTGTCGGTCGATCCGGTAGAGGCCCACCACGGCTGGATTGCCGACATCAACGACACCCAGCAGGCCAATGTGGATTTTCCCATCATTGCCGACGCTGACCGCAAGGTGTCCGAGGCTTACGATCTGATTCACCCCAATGCCAGCAGCACCCATACCGTGCGTTCGCTGTTCATTATCGACCCGTCGCACAAGGTGAGGCTGATCATTACCTATCCGGCCAGCACCGGTCGTAACTTCCGCGAGATCCTGCGGGTGATCGACTCGCTGCAGCTGACCGACAAACACAGTGTTGCCACGCCAGCCAACTGGGAACAGGGGCAGGAAGTGGTGATCGTGCCGTCGCTGCAGGATGAGGCGCTGATCCGCCAGAAATTCCCTCAGGGTTATCGTGCGGTCAGGCCCTATTTGCGCCTGACGCCACAGCCGGTTTAGGGCCGCTTGCAATAATTCGCTGCGCTCCCTGCTCAAGGTCGGCCAATGCCGACAAGCCGGGAGGGGGCGTAGCGAAGTCGAATTTGTTGTTGTCCTGAGTTGTCTTGAGTTGTCTCTGTTTCTCCTTCTTGCATGTCTCTTCTTCAGCCGGATCTTGCGATCCGGCATTTTTTTGCCTGCCTTGCGCGGCTTCTTTAGCGAAATTTTTGCTAACCAGAGCATTTTTTATTGCTTATCGATATAAAAAAGCTCTGTTACCGTGGTTTTATCAGCCGCTGCGGCCAAACCCACGAGAAAGACCACCCCATGAGCATTCAATCCATTAATGTCCGCAACCAGTTCAAAGGCGTAATCAAGGAAATCCTGGAAGGGCCGGTACTGTCGGAAGTCGATGTCGAAACCGCCTCCGGCATTGTCACCTCGGTGATTACCACCCGTTCGGTGCGCGAGCTGCAATTGAAGGTTGGCTCGCCGGTGGTGGCCTTCGTCAAGTCCACTGAAGTGTCGATTGCCACGCTGGCCTGAGGAGGTGCGCATGAGCTCGCAACTGTCAGTGCAAGCCCTGGATCAGCTGTTTGTCCAGGCAAGATCGACGCATCATTTTCAACCAAGGCCGGTGAGCGAAGACACCATTCGCCAGCTGTACGCGCTGCTGAAATGGGGGCCGACCGCCTTTAATGGCCAGCCGGGCCGTTATCTGTTCATTCACAGTGCCGAGGCAAGGCAAAAGCTGCTGCCCGCGCTGTCTTCCGGCAACCGCGACAAGACCGCCGCCGCACCGCTCACCGTGGTGCTGGCTTACGACCCGGCTTTTCATCAGCATCTGCCCGGGCAGTTTCCGGCTTATGACGCCAAGGGTTTCTATGATGGCCTGCCGCAATTGCTGGAACCGCATGCGCGGCTCAATGCCAGCCTGCAAGCGGCGTATCTGATTCTGGCTGCCCGTGCACTGGGGCTGGACGCCGGGCCGATGGCAGGGTTTGATGCGGCGGCGGTCGATGCGGCCTTCTTCCCTGACGGGCAGTGGCGCAGCCTGTTGCTGCTTAACCTGGGCTATGGTGTGCGCGACGGTCAGCCGCCGCGCGGTCCTCGGCTGGAGTTTGAACAGGCTGCTGCCATCGTTTGACCGCATCACCCTTGTCAGTCAGCTCGCCGCCCATGCGCATGCATTGGCGGCTTTTGTCGTAATTTGCCGTTATTTATCTGAATTTAAGATATAAAACGGCGATTTTCTTGGTTTGTCGATTCATGCCGGATGGTTAGTCTGTCCCCTGAATGTGCTGCCCACCCACTTGCGGCAGCCACCATCAGGGAGTCTGCAATGCAGTCATCAACAATCAAATTTTCACGCTGGGGCGGTGTGCTGGCCACGCTGTTGCTGGCTGTCAGTACGCTGGCCGTGGCCGGTTCCAACGGCATCAAGGTGGGGGTGTCATCCACCCCGCAAATCGAATCGCTGCAGATTGCAGTGAAAGAAGCCAAAGCCCAGGGGCTGAATGTGGAGCTGGTGGAGTTTTCCGACTGGAACACCCCCAACGCCGCGCTGGCCAATGGCGATATCGACGTCAATTATTTCCAGCACATTCCCTTTCTGGAAAACGCCAAGAAGCAGGGCGGCTATGACTTTGTGCCGATTGCCCCCGGCACCATCATGAAAATCGGCCTGTACTCGCACAAATGGAAATCCTTTGCCCAGATTCCGCAGGGAGCCAAGGTGGCGATTGCCGGCGATCCGGTCAATGGCGGGCGCGGCTTGCTGCTACTGGAAAAAGCCGGGCTGATCAAGCTCAAGCCTGGCCTGGGTTACAAGGCCACCATCCAGGACATCGTGGCCAATCCGCGCAAGCTGCAAATCGTGCAGCTGGAAGCCTCGCAGCTGGCGCGTTCGCTGGATGACGTGGATCTGGCGCAGGGCTACCCCTCCTTTCTCAAGCTGGCCGGCGACAACCCGGACAATGCGCTGCTGTTCGACGGGCTGGAAAACAAGATCTACGCCCTGCAATGGGTGGTGCGCAAACAGAACGTGAACAACCCGCAAATCCGCCGCTTCATTGCCATCTATCAACACTCGAAGCAGGTGCGCGCTTCGCTGGACAAGGTGTTCGGCAAGCTGTACGCCCCGGCCTGGCTGTAAGGAGAAGGGTATGAATGCACGGGCAGATATTGCGCTGGGTACTCCACTAGCCGCTGCACCAGCGGAGGCTGAAGTGCTGGTGGAGTTCCAGCAACTGGGCCGGCAGTTCCAGGCAGGCGGGCGCAGCGTACAGGCCTTGCAGGAGGTGGAGTTCGGCATCCGGCGCGGGGAAATCTTCGGCATCATCGGCCGTAGCGGCGCAGGCAAATCAACCCTGCTGCGCATCATCAACCGGCTGGAACAGCCCAGCAGCGGACGCGTGCTGGTGGGCGGACGTGACCTGTCCGGGCTGAACGAGGCGCAGCTGGCGCGGGCGCGCCGTGGCATCGGCATGATTTTCCAGCATTTCAACCTGCTGTCCTCGCGCACGGTGGCGCAGAACATCGGCCTGCCACTGAAGATTGCCGGGGTAGCCGCTGCGGATATCGAGCAGCGTGTCGACGAGCTGCTGCGCCTGGTCGGACTGGAGGGCAAGCGCGATGTCTATCCGGCACGGCTGTCCGGCGGGCAGAAGCAGCGGGTGGGCATTGCCCGGGCGCTGGCGCACCGGCCGGACATCCTGCTGTGCGACGAGGCCACCTCGGCGCTGGACCCGGAAACCACGCAGTCGATTCTGGCACTGCTACGCGACATCAACCGCCAGCTGAATGTCACCGTAGTGCTGATTACCCATGAAATGGCCGTGATCCGCGAAATCTGCGACCGCGTGGCCGTACTGGAAGCAGGGCAGGTGGTGGAGCTGGGGCCGGTGTGGCAGGTGTTTGGTGCACCGCAGGCCGATGCCACCCGCGCCTTGCTGGCATCGCTGGTGCACGAGCTGCCGCCCGACGTGCAGGGCCGCATTGCCAGCGAGCCGGCCACGGCCCAGTCCGAACTGCTGCTGGATGTGCGGCTGGACGGGGTCAGCGGACAAGACCCGGCGCTGGGGCCGCTGGTCAGCGCACTGGGGCCGGCCACCCGCCTGCTGCATGGCGGAGTGGAGCGCATCCAGGGCCGGGCGCAGGGCCGGCTGGTGCTGGCCTGCGCACCGCAGTCACGCAATCGTCTGGGCGATCTGGCCCGTCAGCTGGCCGTGCCGGTCGGCAATATTCGCATCCTGGGGTATCTGGACCATGCCTGATTTTGTTGATTTGTATCTCACGGCCACTTGGCAAACCCTGCAGATGGTCAGCGTGTCGGCGCTGGTATCGGCCTTGTTCGGGCTGGCGCTGGCCTTGCTGCTGGTCACCACCGGTCCGGGCGATCTGTATGCCCGGCCCTGGCTCAACCGTGGGGTGGGCAGCGTGGTCAATGTGTTCCGCTCGGTGCCTTTCATCATTTTGCTGGTGGTCTTGCTGCCGTTCACCCGGCTGGTGGTGGGGACCACCATAGGCGTGTGGGCCGCGGCGGTACCCTTGTCGGTGGCCGGTATTCCGTTCTTTGCCCGCATCGCCGAAGTCAGCCTGCGCGAGGTGGACCGTGGCCTGATCGAAGCGGTACAGGCCATGGGCGGCCGCCGCCGCGACGTGCTGTGGCAAGTGCTGCTGCCGGAGGCGCTGCCCGGCATCGTGTCCGGCCTCACCATCACCCTGGTGGCGATGATCGGCTCCTCGGCCATGGCCGGGGCGGTAGGGGCAGGCGGGCTGGGGGATGTGGCCATTCGTTATGGTTATCAGCGTTTCGACACCCAGGTGATGGTGTCGGTACTGCTTGGCCTGATCGTGCTGGTCAGCGTGGTGCAGACCGTGGGCGATGCCCTGGCACGCCGGCTGAACCATCGTCAATGAAACAGGAGTTGTCATGAGTCATCAAGCATTGTTCCAGGAGGCGGCACTGATCCGCAGTGATGCCGAGGCGCTGGAAGTGGCCCGCCGGCTGGCGGCACAGTTTGCTCAGGAGGCCGGGTTGCGTGATCGCGAACGGCGTTTGCCCTGGGCCGAGCTGGCACAGTACTCGGCCAGCGGCCTGGGTGGCATCACCGTGCCCAAGTCACATGGCGGGGCCGGCGTCAGCCTGCTGACGTTGTCGCAGGTGTTCCGCATCCTGTGCGCGGCCGACCCCTCGCTGGGGCAGATTCCGCAGAATCACTTTGCCGTGCTGGAGGTGTTCCGCCTGCTGGCCACGCCGGCACAGCTGCGCTTCATCTATAGCGAAGTGCTGTCCGGGCGGCGGCTGGGCAATGCCGGGCCGGAAAAAGGCCAGCAGTCCATGCTGCAACTGAGCACCCGGCTACAGCGCGGCACGGACGGGCTGCGGCTGAGCGGCCAGCGCTTTTACTCCACGGGTGCCCTGTTTGCCGACTGGATTCCCACTCGTGCCAAGGATGAGTCCGGGCTGACGGTGCAGGTGCTGGTGCCACGCCATGCGCCGGGCGTGGAAGTCATCGACGACTGGTCGTCGTTTGGCCAACGCACCACGGCCAGCGGCTCGGTGCGTTTCGACCAGGTGCTGGTGGACGAAGCGCATTTGCTGCCGGTATGGCAGCTGGCCGACCGGCCCAACCTCACCGGGCCGGTTTCCCAGCTGATCCAGGCATCGATTGATGCCGGCATCGCCGAGGCCGCCTTGCACGATGCCATCCTGTTCGTGCGCGAACAGGCCCGGCCCTGGCTGGATTCCGGGGTGGAGCGGGCCAGTGACGACCCCTTTGTCATCCATGCCATCGGCCGGTTGCAGATCGATCTGCATGCGGCACAGGAGGTGCTGGACAATGCCGCGCGCACGCTGGACCACCTGCTTGGCGGCGACATCAGCGATGCCCGCAGTGCCGAGGCGTCCATCGCCGTGGCCGAGGCCAAGGTGCTGACCACCGAAATCGCCCTGCAAACCAGTGAAAAGCTGTTCGAGCTGGCTGGCTCGTCCGCCACTCGGGCGCGCCACCAGCTGGACCGCCACTGGCGCAATGCGCGGGTGCACACCCTGCACGATCCGGTGCGCTGGAAATACCACGCCATCGGCCAGTACCACCTTAACGGCGCCTTCCCCGCGCGCCATCAATGGAATTGAAAGGAGAGCCATTCATGAGCGCACCGGCCGTTTTGCCTGTCAGTCAACGATCAGCCCATCGCATTAGCAGCGATGAGGAAGCCTTGCAGCTGGCCCTCCGCCTGGCTGCTGATTTCGCCCCTGATGCAGCGCGGCGCGACCGCGAGCGCATCCTGCCGTGGGCCGAGCTGGAAACCTTCAGCCAGAGCGGCCTGTGGGGCATTACCGTGCCGCGCGAATACGGCGGTGCTGGCGTGTCCCATGTCACGCTGGCCGAAGTGATCGCCACCATCAGTGCCGCCGATGGTTCGCTGGCGCAAATTCCGCAAAACCACTACTACGCGCTGGAGGTGCTGCGCGTGGGTGGCAGCGCGGCGCAAAAGCGCTTTTTCTACGGCCTGGCGCTGGAGGGCGTGCGTTTCGGCAATGCGCTGGCCGAAATCGGCCACAAGGATTACCAGCGCCGCACTCGGCTGACGCCGGAGGGCAAGGGCTATCGCGTCAGCGGGCAGAAGTTTTATTGCACCGGGGCCTTGTATGCGCAGTGGATTCCCACCCTGGTGGTGGATGACAATCAGGACAGCTATCTGGCCTTCATCCCGCGCCACAGTGATGGTGTGGAAATCACCGACGACTGGGATGGCTTTGGCCAGCGCGTCACCGGCAGCGGCTCGGTCAGTTTCAGCCAGGTGTGGGTGGAGCCGGAGTGGATCGTGCCGTTCAAGGCCTCGTTTGACCGGCCCACCTCCATTGGCCCCTTTGCCCAGCTGCTGCACTGCGCCATCGACAGCGGCCAGGCACGCGGGGCCTATCAGGAAACCCTGCACTATGTGCGTGAACATGCGCGGCCATGGATTGATGCCGGCGTGGACAAGGCCAGCCGCGACCCGCTGCTGCTGGAGCGGGTGGGCAATGTGCAAGTGCGGCTGCGGGCGGCGGATGCCTTGCTGCACCGGGCTGGCCGCGTGCTGGATGCACTGCAACAGCAGGCTTTCCCCGATGCGCGCTGCGTGGCCGAGGCCTCGGTGGCGGTGGCCGAAGCCAAGGTACTGACTACCGAAGTGGCACTGCTGGCCGGCAATCAGCTGTTCGAGCTGTCCGGCACCAGCGCCACGCTGGGCGAGCGCAATCTGGACCGCTACTGGCGCAATGCCCGCGTGCACACCCTGCATGATCCGGTGCGCTGGAAGTTCTTCGCCGTCGGCAACTATGTGCTGAACGATGTCTTGCCGCCGCGCCACGGAGCCTTGTGACATGAGCAAAAAACAGATTCTGCTCAATGCCTTCAACATGAATTGCGTCGGCCACATCAACCATGGCCTGTGGGCGCATCCGCGTGACAATTCGGTGGACTACAACACGCTGTCTTACTGGACCAATCTGGCCAGAACACTGGAGCGCGGCCTATTCGACGGCCTGTTCATCGCCGACATCATCGGTGTCTACGATGTGTATCAGCAATCGATAGACCTGACCGCGCGCGAAGCCATCCAGCTGCCGGTCAACGACCCCTTGCTGCTGGTGCCGGCCATGGCCGCGGTGACCCAGAATCTGGGCTTTGGCGTCACGGCCAATCTCAGCTACGAGCCGCCTTATCTGTTCGCCCGCCGCATGTCCACGCTGGACCACCTCACCGGCGGCCGTGCCGGCTGGAATATCGTCACCGGCTATCTGGACAGCGGGGCGCGTGCCATGGGCCTGCTGACCCAGGACGAACACGACCAGCGCTACGACCGCGCCGACGATTACCTGACGCTGCTGTACAAGCTGTGGGAGGGCAGCTGGGAGGATGAGGCGGTACGGCGCGACAAGGCGGCGCGGGTGTTTGCCGATGCCAGCCGTATCCACCGCATCAATCACCAGGGGCCGTTCTATCAGCTGGACGGCTACCACCTGAGCGAGCCGTCACGCCAGCGCACGCCGGTGCTGTTTCAGGCTGGCAGCTCGGAGCGTGGCCAGCAGTTTGCCGCCCGCCACGCCGAAGGCATTTTCATCGCAGCCCAGGACAAGGACAAAACCCGCCAGCTGGTGCAGGACATCCGTCGTCAGGCGGTGGCCGCCGGCCGCCGCGCCGAGGATGTGAAAATCTTCATCGGCATCGCGGCGGTGGTGGGCCAGACCCAGGCCGAGGCGCAGGACAAGTTTGACGACTACTGGCAGTACGCCAGCCCGGAGGCGGGTCTCGCCCACTTTGCCAGCAGCATCGGCGTGGACTTCAGCCGCTATGGTCTGGACGACCCGATTGAATACGGTGGCAGCAATGCCATCCAGTCCGCAGCCAAAACCGCCGCTGCCAACCAGTTGACCCGGCGCAAGCTGCTGGAGCGCTTCCGTCTGGGCAGCCGCTATCCCACGCTGGTGGGGGATGCCGCCAGCGTGGCCGACGAGCTGGAAAGCTGGGTCAACGATGTGGGCGTGGACGGCTTCAACCTGACTCGCACGGTTACGCCGGAAAGCTACGAAGACTTCATCGATCTGGTGATCCCGGAGCTGCAAAACCGTGGCAGTTACAAGACCGCTTACGCTGAAGGCAGCCTGCGCCACAAGCTGTTTGCCGAGGGCGACCGCTTGCCGGCGCGCCATGCTGCGGCGGGTTACCGGCCACGCTGAAGCGACCAGCAATCAAAACAACATCACACACTCAAGGGAAAATCATGAAGCATCACAAGAAGCAACTGGGCGCACTGGCGCTGGTCGGCCTGCTGCTGGCACAAGGCGCACTGGCGGCGGCACTGAAAATTGGCGTCACGCCCGGCGCTTATGCCGATTCGGTACAGGTGGCCGCGCAGGAGGCCAGAAAGCAGGGGCTGGAAGTCGATGTGGTGGAGTTTTCCGACTGGACCACGCCCAATGTGGCGCTGGCCAGCAAGGATCTGGACGCCAATTATTTCCAACACCAGGCATTTCTGGACAATGTGATCAAGACCCAGGGTTTTCACTTTCGCCCGGTTGGGGTGGGCATCCTGGCCAATGTCGGCTTGTACTCCAGCCGCATCAAGCAATTTGGTGAGTTGAAAACTGGTGCCAAGGTGGCCATTGCCAGCGACCCCATCAATCAGGGCCGTGGCTTGCTGTTGCTGCAAAAAGCCGGCCTGATCAAGCTGCGTGACGGCGTGGGTGCGCGTGGCAGGCTGGGTGATATCGCCAGCAATCCGCGCAAACTGGAGTTTGTCGAGGTGGAAGGGCCGCAGCTGGTGCGGGTGGTGAATGATGTCGATCTGGCCCAAGGCTACCCGCACTTCATCGTGGCGGCGCATGCCTTCGACCCCGGTAGTGCGCTGATTTTCTCCGGCAAGGACGACGAGCAATACGCCCTGCGCTTTGTCGCCCGTGATGACAATGCCCGCGATCCTCGCCTGCTGAAGTTCGTGCAGATCTACCAGAACTCGCCGGCGGTCAAAGCGCAGATTCGCAAGTCCTACGCCAACAACGACAAGCTCTACAGCCTAGCCTGGCTGAAATGAACCGCCGTTGGCCGGCAGCAGGTGGTGCCGGCCAGTATTCAGCGGCGTTCGATACGCAGCTGGTAGCGGAAACGGTCGGCGCGGTAGCGGATGAAATCCAGTTCCAGCGGGCTGCCGTCCGCGCCCCAGGTCATGCGTTGCAAGGCCAGCAGCGGCGAGGCGGGCGGCACTTCCAGCAAGCCGGCTTCTTCCGGCGTGGCCAGCGCGGCTTCAATGCCGAGGTCGGCATGGCCCAGTGGCTGGCCATAGTCATTTTCCAGAATGTGAAACACATCGCGGGTGACCAGGTCTTCACGCGCCAGGCGCTGGCCCAGCTCCTGGGTGAAGTAACTGATATCCAGCGATACCGGCAGCCGCTCCAGATAACGCAGGCGGCGCAGCTCCACCATGGGCGCGCCCACCGCTACGCCAAACACCTGAGCCACCAGCTCGCTGGCGGGCAGGCTGTTCAGGCTCAGTACCCGGTTGCAGGCGGCGTAGCCCTGGCTATGCATGGCTTCGGCAAAGCCTTGTAGCCGGGTCAGCGTCTGGGTGGGCTTGTTCTTGGCGACATAGCAGCCCTTGCCGGCAATGCGGAAGATCATGCCTTCCTGTTCCAGGGTTCCCAGTGCATGGCGCACGGTAATGCGGCTCACACCAAAGCTTTCCATCAGCTGTTTTTCCGAGGGCAGTTTGTCGTGCTGATCGTAATGGCCGCTGAGAATCTGGCTGCGCAGGCTGTCGCGGATGCGGGCGTGCAGGGCTTGGGGGGCGTTCAGGGTGGACATGATGACAGTGGGGCAGATGCAGTGATGAACTGCAGCGAGTATAAGCCCGAAACCCTGCCAACCTGTCATGACAGGTTATGACTTAAAGTGATTTGCTTTGCTGATTTCCTTGGTTCTGTGTGGACAGGCGGCTGTCTAGAATCAGCCTCATCATTTTCACCGTGGCCTGCCAGCCGCATCGCCCACGGTGTTCCGCACAACCGCCAGCAAAGGAAGCACCATGAGTCTCGATATCTTCTGGTTTCTGCCCACCTCGGGGGATACCCGTTATCTGGGCCAGTCCGGCTCCGGCCGCGCTGTCAGCAACGAATACCTGCGGCAGATTGCCGTGGCGGCGGACAATCTGGGTTACGACGGCATTCTCATCCCCACGGGCAGCGGCTGCCTGGACCCGTGGGTGACCGCCTCCAGCCTGGTGCCGGTCACCAGCCGGCTGAAGCTGCTGGTGGCGCTGCGCACTGCGCTGACCAAGCCCACCGCCGCCGCCCGCATGGCCGCCACGCTGGATCAGGCCAGCAATGGCCGCCTACTGCTGAATGTGGTGGCCGGCGGCGATTCGGCCGAACTGGCCGCCGATGGCATCTTCCTGGATCACGACCAGCGCTACGAGGAAGCCAGCGAATTCCTGCACATCTGGAAGCGCCTGCTGGCCGGGGAAACCGTCAACTACGCCGGCAAATATCACACGGTGGAAAACGCGCAGAATTTCTTTGAGCCGGTGCAGAAACCGGCCCCGCCGCTGTACTTTGGTGGCTCGTCCAGTGCTGCGCATGATCTGGCGGCCGAGCACGTGGAAGCCTACCTCACCTGGGGCGAACCACCGGCCGCCGTGGCCGAGAAGATTGCCGATGTGCGCGCCCGCGCCGCCAAGCTGGGCCGCACCGTGCGCTTTGGCGTGCGCCTGCATGTGATCGTGCGTGAAACCACCGAGCAAGCCTGGGCGGCGGCCAATGCGCTGATCAGCCATCTGGATGACGAGGTGATCGCCAAGGTGCAGCAGCGCTTTGCCGCCATGGATTCCGAAGGCCAGCGCCGCATGGCAGCGCTGCATGGTGGCAAGCGCGACCAGCTGGAAGTCAGCCCCAATCTGTGGGCCGGCGTCGGCCTGGTGCGCGGTGGTGCCGGCACTGCGCTGGTGGGGGATGCGCAAAACGTGGCCGCGCGGCTGAAGGAATATGCCGACCTGGGCGTGGACAGCTTTGTCTTGTCCGGCTACCCGCATCTGGAAGAAGCCTACCGCTTTGCCGAACTGGTGTTCCCGCTGTTGCCGGGCAAGCGCTGGGTGTATGGCGACGACCGGGTACAGACCGGTGGCCCGTTTGATGCCAGCACGGTAGTGAGCAAGGCCGTGGCCGAGACGGAGGCCGCATGAGGGTGATCGACATGCGCTGCAGGCCGGCCTTCCTGCACGATTTCTTCGGGGCCTCGCCCGGCACCCAGGCTTACGAGGCGGCACGCTGGCTTAACCGGAGCGTGGGCTCGCGTGACGACCAGCACTTTGTCAACTCGCTGACCCAGCAAGGTTTTGTGGAGGAGGTGGCCAGCGCCGGCCTCAGCCACGCCGTGGTAGTGGGGCGGCATACGCCGGGCCAGCAGCTGCCCAATGACACCATTCACCAGATCGTGCATGGCCATGAGCGCCTGCTGGGCATTGCCGGGGTGGACCCGGCCTTGCAGGGCGAGCAGGCGGCGGTAGCCGAGGCCGAGCGTGCCATCCGCCAGCTGGGCCTGTCCGGCATCGATATCGAACCGGGCTTTGGCGTGCCGGCACGGCAGCCGGACGATGCGGTGTACTACCCCATCTACGAAACCTGCGCGGCGCTGGGCGTGCCGGTCTGCCTGATGTCCGGCCCCACCACGCCGGACCCGCGTTATAACGACCCCTCCGGTTTGGCCAAGGTGGCGGCGGATTTTCCGCAGCTGCCCATCGTTTGCTACCACGGCTACTGGCCACGGGTGGCGGAAGTCATCGCCATCGCCTTTCGCCATGAAAACGTATTGCTGGTGCCGGACATGTACCAGTTTTTGCCGGGCAGCCAGCTGTATATCGATGCGGCCAATGGCTTCATGGCCGAGCAGCTGCTGTTTGGCTCGTCCTATCCATTCCGCCCCATTCGCCAGTCGATTGATGATCTGCATGGCCTGGGCCTGCGGCCCGATGTGCTGGACAAGGTGCTGTACGGCAATGCCGCGCGCCTGTTTGACCTTTAAGGACGGCTAACAAAAAACCTGCTGCGGCATTGCGCCTCCTGGCCGGACTTTTTGTTCGGTCTGCGGCGGTGTGCCTTGCCGCAGGGACGCTACGCCATTTTGTTGGCCGCTTTAAAGCCGGATATCCATACTGCAAACAATAAGGAAACGTGATGCAACACTTCAACCCCACCCGCCGCCGTTTGCTGAGCCTGCTGGCGGCAGCTGGCCTGGCGCTGTCCACCCTGTCGGCCAGCGCACTGGCTGCCGGCAGCGACACCCTGAATATCGGTTATCAGAAATACGGCACGCTGGTGCTGCTCAAGGCGCAGGGCACGCTGGAAAAACGCCTGGCCCCGCTGGGCATCAAGGTGAAATGGGCCGAATTCCCCGGTGGCCCGCAACTGCTCGAGGCGCTGAATGTGGGCAGCGTGGACCTGGGCACCACCGGCGAAACGCCGCCCATCTTTGCCCAGGCGGCGGGGGCCGACCTGCTGTATCTGGCCAATGAACCGGCCGCGCCGCAAGGCGAAGGCATCGTGGTGAGCAAGGACTCGGCCATCCGCAGTGTGAAAGACCTCAAGGGCAAGCGCGTGGCGCTGAACAAGGGGTCCAATGTGCACTATCTGCTGGTGCGTGCGCTGGAAAAGGCCGGCCTCAAATATGAGGATATCACCCCGGTATTCCTTAATCCGGCCGATGGCCGCGCGGCCTTCCAGCAAGGCAGTGTGGACGCCTGGGTGATCTGGGACCCGTTCTTTGCTGCGGCGGAAAAACAGCTGGGTGCCCGCCTGCTGGCCGATGGCAAGGGCATCGTCAACAACACCCAGTTTTATCTGGGGCGCAAGCCTTATGTAGCCAGCAATCCCAAGGTGATCAAGGTGGTGCTGGAAGAGCTGCAACGGCTGGATTCCTGGGGCAAGAGCCATATTCCGGAAGTAGCGGCCGAGCTATCCAGCCAGATCGGCCTGGACAAGGACATCGTGCAGGTGGCTGCGCAACGCTCCGGCTACGGGGTGAAACTGCTGGATGGCAAGGTGGTGGCCGAGCAGCAGCGCATTGCCGATACCTTTTTCAAGCTCAAGCTGGTTCCCAAGCCGCTGGTGGTGAAGGATATCGTGTGGGATGGCAAGTAAGCGCAGCCAAGCAAATGGCCTAGCCCCCTGGGGCAAGGCGCAGCGCCGCCGCAGTTTTTGTTAGCGGCCCGGGATGCCGCCTGAGCGGGCTGTTGGTGGTTTGATGGAGGCCGGCATTGCGCGTGCGATGCCGGCTTTTTGTCGTGGTGCAGGATGATACGCTGCCGGTATCGGCAGTATGTAAAAAATGCTGAAAGCATCACTAATAGATAGTGCTATATATCTGGCATTTTTCCCGTAAACGGCAGCGATTTTTCCTTATTTATCGCCAATATATTCGTTATTTTATGGACGAAAACACCCGAATGGCATGATACTGCTGAGGTGTACAGCAGTCTGTGTCACGGCGCAGATTGCTGCAGTAAAAATCAAATGGTTGTATACCGGGCAGGAAAAATAGTTGGACGCCAAAATCCCCAATATCGAGGCCATGCTGGATCTGGCATTTCAATTGGTGCTGTGCCAGTTGGAGGCGGATATTTTCCGTGCCAAGCAGGACATCCGGGAGATGGTCGTGCCCATCAAGATATTGCTGTTGAAGGATATTGAAGAAGATACCCAACCCTGCACGCTGGATGATTTCTGAGCCGGCGTGATTGCACCGCGCGCCTGCTGCCTGGCAGGCGCATCCTGCCGGGCGCTTGCCCAATGGCCGCCGTCACTTTGCCAGCCGTCCGAGCTAAAACGCCAGTGCTGGCCATCTCGTCTTGTCCTGATGTAAGAAGCTGTTCAAAGTCTCGGCAGACTATGCACATCTTCTAAAACCTGTCAGCTGCCACTTCCCGGTGGAATCCTGTCCTCTATCTTGCTTCTTATCTGCTACAGCCAAGGTGCCAGCCTGCCGCTTCCTTGCCGATTCCTGTACAAACACCCGCGATGTGCACGGCCACGGCCGGTCACGCCGTCTGCGTGCGCGCTACAGGATGTCCGTGTTTGTTTCCGTCTGTGGGTGACAAAAAACAGCCTCTTTGACCGAGGTGGGTGGCCCGACGGTATGGCTGTTTTCTGCTGCAAATTTCCTGCAATTTTCTGAATAAGCTATCCGCAATTTCTTGCTTGGGAATGCCGGGTGGATTTCTTAATATCCATGTCTGACAAGTGGTTTTGCCGCAAGGGCAGGGCCACCATTTTTCCCCTTGGCACCAGAGGCTGCGAGATGAGTTTTTATCAGGATTACAACGACAAGCTGGCCATCGAAGGCTGGAATACCCGGGCAGTGCAGCAGTATCAACATGTGGACTTGCGTCGCCTGTCACCGGCGCTGGGTGCGGAAATCCGGGGCGTGGACCTGAGCCAGCCCCTGCCGCCGGCACAGCTGGAGGAAATCCGCCAGGCGCTCACCGATTTTCTGGTGCTGACCTTCCCCGGACAGGCCATCGGTGCCACAGAGCACAAGGCCTTCGCCCGGCATTTTGGCAGCCTGCACCAGCACGTGCTGGGTGACAGCACCCAGTTGACCGCGCGTAGTGATGATCCGGAAATCCTGGGCTGGAAAACAGGCCGCAGCACGCGCTACACCGCTGGTGATGCCTGGCATAACGATGTGTCTTGCGATCCGCACCCCATCTGGGCCTCGCTGCTGCGGGTGACCCGGCTGCCGGAAGTGGGCGGCGGTGATACGGCATTTGCCAACCTCTATCTGGCCTACGCGTCCTTGTCTGATCCGCTGAAGCAGTTTCTGGAAGGGCTGAGCGCCGTCCACGACGGCAAGGAAGGGTGGAGCAATGGCTATGGTGCCGAGCCCAAGCCTGGTCAGGTATTCAATGCCAGCGAGCATCCGGTGGTAGCCCGTCACCCGGTCAGCGGTCGCAAGTTCCTGTTTGTCAACGAAGCCTTCACCTCGCACATCGTGCAGCTGAGCCGGGCCGAAAGCCGTGCCTTGTTGCAGCTGCTGTTCCGTCATATCGAAAAACACCAGTCCTTCCAGGCCCGCATTCACTGGCAGCCGGATACCCTGTTGTTGTGGGACAACTGGGCCACCCAGCACCATGCGATCTGGGATTATTATCCTTTCGAGCGCTGGGGCGAACGGGTTTCGGCCTATCGTGACCACGGCCCGCAAGCGGCAGCTAGCTTGCTATCAGCCGTGTAAGGGGTGATCGGCCCGGTCTGAGATGGGGCATTCAGCCACTGGATGCCCCGCACTTTGCAACAAAATCCTTTCTTTCAGCCATTTCCTTCAGTATTGCTCACCGCCTTTGCGGGCAGGGGCAATCTTGTTGCCGCTTGCGGTGATTTCTGGCCATAGGCACCGGCTGAGTGCAAATCATTTCTGATTGATAATTGTCAATTTTATTAAAAATTTGCTGCATTCAAATAACATTTCCATATTATGATGCCACGGCAAAATTAGACCAATGTGCTAAACGGTTGCCGCCAGCGATGCGGGACCAGCATTCCGGCACGCACACATACCCTGGCCATCATCATGTCAAATCAATTCAACGCTTTTACCAGCAGGCTCAGCATTGCCGCCAAGCTTAACCTGGTGTTATCCCTGTTGTTGCTGGTGGTACTCGGACTGGCCGGCATCTGGCTGACCCATTGGCAAAGCCAGCGCATGGAACAGCAACAGCAACAGGAAATGCGCCAGGCCAACCGTCAGGTCATCGACATGATGGATGCCTACGCCGCACAGCTGGAACGCTCGGCCGCGCTGGCCGAGTCAGCTTTGCGCGCCAACCTCCCGGGTCAGCCGGCGCTGAGTGGCGAACGGATGGACACCGGCGGCAAAGCCCTGCCGGTGCTGCGTATTGGCGAGCACGTCATCAATAACAGTACGCTGGAGGTGGATCGTTTCACCCGTAGCACCGGCTCGCTGGCCACGGTATTTGTCAAGGATGGCAGCGAGTGGATTCGCATTGCCACCTCGGTCAAGAAGGAAGACGGCAGCCGTGCTGTCGGCACCCCGCTGAGCCACGATTCACCTGCCTATGCCAGCCTGAATGCCGGCCACGCCTATACCGGCCCGGTTCAGCTGTTTGGTCGCGATTTCATGACGCTGTATTCGCCAGTGCAGAACGAGGCTGGTCAGGTCGTGGCGGCCTTGTTTGTGGGTGAGGAGTTCACCGCCAGCCTGGCTGCGCTGCGGCAGAAAATCATGTCGGTGCGCTTTGGCGAATCCGGTTACATCTATGCTTTCGATGCCCACAACGAGCCGGGCCGCATGATGATCCACCCGCATTCCCAGGGTAAGAACCTGCTGGACTTCAAGGACAAGGACGGCCTCGCCATCAACCGCATCATGCTGGAACAAAAGCAGGGCGTGCTGCATTACCACTGGGCCAAGCCGGACAGTAACGAGCCGGTGCGTCCCAAGATTGCCGTGTTCGATACTTTTGAACGCTGGGGCTGGATTGTCGCCGCCAGCAGTTATGAAGACGAGTTCGCTGCCCAGTTGCAGGCCATGCGCTGGCGCCTGGCCATCGGCATCATCGTCATGATAGGCCTGCTGCTGGCTGCTACTTTCTGGGCCAGCCGCCTGTGGGTCACCCGGCCACTGGCCCATGCGGTGGATGCCATCCGCCGCGTGGCCGACGGCGACCTGACCGTGCGCATTGAGGCGCGCAGCCAGGACGAGGTGGGCGAGTTGCTGCTGGCTGCCGACGCAATGAGTAGCCATCTGCGCGAGATGATTGGTGATGTCGAACGCAGCCTGGCGTCCTTGTCGGTGCAGGCCAGATCGCTGGTGAGTATTTCGGAAGATGTGTCCACCGCTTCGGGCGAGCAGAATGCCGCCGCCAGCACCATGGCAGCCTGCGTGGAAGAAATGAGCAGCAGCATCAATCAAGTGGCGCGTCATGCCGATCTGGCGCGACAGATGGCTGCCGATGCCAACGTGCAGTCGCAATGCGGCGCACAGGTGGTATCCCAGGCCACCAACACCATGGGGCAGATTGCCGTTGCGGTGAAGCAGGCGGGTGGCACCGTGCGCCAGCTGGATGGCTTGTCCGAACGCATTGCCGAAGTGGTGACCGTGATTCGCGACATCGCCGACCAGACCAATCTGCTGGCGTTGAATGCCGCCATCGAAGCGGCACGAGCCGGCGAGGCCGGTCGTGGTTTTGCCGTGGTGGCTGATGAGGTGCGCAAGCTGGCGGAGCGTACCACCCAGTCCACCCTGCAGATTACCGATACCGTCAGCAAGATTCAGGACGGTGCCCGCATGGCGGTGGAGCATATGGAAGCCGGTGCGCAGCAGGTGGATGCCGGTGTCAGCAGCGCCAGTCAGGCGGCTAGCAGCCTGCAGGATATCCAGGCCGGTGCGGCGCAGGTGGGTGAGGCGGTCAGCGGCATCTCCGATGCGCTGGGCGAGCAGGATGCGGCCAGCCGCGATATCGCGCTCAATGTGGAAAAAATTGCCCAGCAAGCCGATGGCAATCACGGCAAGGCCCGTGCTGCCGCCCAGGCTGCTGCCACACTGGTGGGGCTGGCTGAGGCACTGCGCACCAGCATCAGCCGCTTCAAGCTGTAGCGTGCCCCGCCCGTAAAACGGGCGGATTGTTGTCGGCTGCGGTATCCTGCGCGCTATAAATAAGACAGGGCGGTGTTCGAACACCGCCAGCGCCGGGGACAAGCCGACATCATGAATCAGACCGCTTCCATGCTGGACGGGCTGCTGCACGAGGCAGGGCCGCTGCTGTTGGGGCTGTGCAGCAATGCCCTCATCGGGGTGTACGTCATCCAGGACGATCACTTCGTTTTCGTCAATGCCAGGCTGGCCGAGCTGTTTGGCTACAGCCAGCAACAGTTATGCAGTGGCATGGGCCCGCGCCAGCTCACCGCCCAGCGCGACCAGGCCATGGTGCGCCGGGAAATCGACAGCCGCATCAAGGGCGACAGCCAGAGCAGCCACTATGCATTTCGCGGTGTGCGGCAGGACGGTTCCGAGCTGGATGTGGAAGTTTTTGGCGTTAGCACGCGTTTTGGCGAGCGGCCGGCCATCATCGGCATGCTGCTGGATGTGTCCGAACGTAGCGCCGCCGAGCGCGCGGTCAAGGACCAGCTGCAGTTCATCACCCGTCTGATCGATACCATTCCCAATCCGGTGTTCTACAAGGACGAGACCGGTCGCTATATCGGCTGCAACAGCGCCTTCGAGCAATATCTGGGCAGGCCGCGCAGCGAGCTGATCGGCCATTCCGTATTCGATATCTCCCCGCCGGATCTGGCCGCCCGTTACCAGGCGGCAGACCAGGCCCTGTTTGACAGCCGTGGCACCCAGGTTTACGAAACCCAGGTGGTGTATGGCGATGGCAGCCGGCACGAGGTGATGTTCTACAAGGCGACCTTCGACAAGGCTGATGGCAGCCTGGGCGGCTTGGTTGGCCTGATGCTGGATATCAGCGAACGCAAGCGCATGGAGCAGGCAATCTGGCACGAGGCCAACTACGATGCCCTGACCGGCCTGCCCAATTTGCGGCTGCTGCGCGACAGTCTGGCCAAAGAGCTGGAGCGGGCGCGGCGCATGAGCAGCAATCTGGCGCTGCTGTTTATCGATCTGGACCGTTTCAAGGAAGTCAACGACACGCTGGGTCACCATATGGGGGACCAGCTGCTGAAGCAGGCGGCCGAGCGCATTCGTGCCGTGGTGCGCAATAGTGACATCGTCTCCCGCCAGGGTGGCGACGAGTTTGTGGTCATCCTGCCCGACATCAGCGACGCCCAGGCGGCCGGGCTGGTGGCCGGCAAAATCATCCGCTTGCTGGGCCTGCCTTTCCTGCTGGGCAGCAATCAGGTTTATGTGTCGGCCAGCATTGGCATTGCACTGTATCCGGATGACAGCACCGAGCTGGAAACCCTGGTCAGCTTCGCCGATCAGGCGATGTATGCGGCCAAGGCCGCTGGGCGCAATGGCTCCAGCTATTTCACCCCGTCCTTGCAGGTCGAGGCGCAGCGCCGGCAAAAGGTGGGCAACAGCCTGCGTCAGGCCTTGCGCGACAATCAATTCGAAGCGTATTACCAGCCGATTGTCGAGCTGGCCAGCGGCCGGGTGGTCAAGGCTGAAGCACTGCTGCGCTGGCACCATCCCGAGCAGGGTGTGCTGCTGCCCGGCGATTTCATCGCGGTAGCCGAGGAAATCGGCATGATCGGCGATATCGGCAATCTGGTGTTCCAGCAGACACTGGAGCTGATTGCGGCTTGGCCGGACGGGCAGGTTAGCGTCAATATCTCGCCGCGCCAGTTCATCAGCGGCGATTGCCGCCACTGGCTGCATGAAATCGCCGAACGGCAGCTGCCCACTGGCTGTCTGGCGGTGGAAATCACCGAAGGGCTGCTGCTGGATGAACGGCCGCTGGTGGTCAACACCCTGTTGGGCTTTCATCAGGCGGGGGTGGAGGTCAGCATCGACGACTTTGGCACCGGCTACTCCGCCATGTCCTATCTGAAAAAATTCAATATCGATTATCTGAAGATAGATCGCAGCTTCATCGCTGGTCTGTCCAGTGACAATACCGACCATGCCATTACCGAGGCGGTGATCGCCATGGCGCACAAACTGGGCATGCGGGTGATTGCCGAAGGGGTGGAGACCGAGGCGCAGCGCCAGCTGCTGCTGGAGGCAGGCTGCGACTACGCCCAGGGTTATCTGTTTGCCCACCCCATGCCACGCCAGGATTTTCTCGCTTTCATTCGCACCGGCCAGTGCTGAGTTGCCATTGGCGGGAATGACTACGCTTTGGTGGTTTCGTAAAACTCGATTGGCAGCTGGTCCGGGTCCTGGCAGAAGAAAAAGCGCTGTCCGGTCAGCGCGTCCAGTCGTATCTCTTCGCAGGGCACTTGCTGACACAGCAGTGCCGCCCGCAATGCCTCCAGATCATCCGTACTCAGCGCCAGATGGCGTAGGCCGCAGGCTTCCGGCCGGCTGAGACGTGCGGGCGGGGTGGGAAAGCTGAACAATTCCAGCTGGGTGCCATCCGGCAGCTGCAGGTTCAGCTTCCACGACTGGCGTTCGGCACGCCAGCTCTCGCTGATGATGGGCAGGCCAAGAATGCGGTGGTAAAAGTCGCGCGCGCGGGCATAGTCGGCGGTGATCAGGGCGACGTGATGCAGGCCGCGCAACGGCAGGGGCGTGTCTGACATGGCTAATAGATAATCTATATTGAAAATCTAATTTCAATCAATTGGACGCATGGTGGCGTGGCCAGCACAATGGCGGCACTGACTGACACTCAGCACCACAGGAGCTGGTTCTGTTCTCGGAACCTCTTCTGCCGTTAACAGGCAATCAAACACTGACGGCCTGTTGGCGACCCTCCCGCTTTCGGTGGTTTCGGGCCTTGACGCCACCGAATGCTCTTGCGACCGGCACCACTTGCGTGGTGGCCGGTCTTTTTTTTGGGCCGCCCGCTTGGCTTAGCGGCGGTCTTCCAGCAGGGCTTTCAGCCAATGGCTGCGCTGTTGCCAGATGATGGGTGCCTGCAGCAGCAGGTGGGCGGTGGCCAGAATGTTCAGCACGGCGGTGCCCAGCAGCAGGTAGGAGATATTGTCGAACTGCTTGAGCACCAGCACGCTGGCCAGCGCTGCGGCCACCATATAGAAACCATTGATGATGTTGTTGGCGGCGATGGCTTGCGAGCGGAAGCTGTCCGGGCTGGACACCTGCAGCCAGGTGTAGAGCGGCACGGTAAAGAAGCCGCCGAAGAAACCCAGCATGGCGACATCCAGCATGTGACGCCAGCTGCTGAGCTGGCTCAGGAAGTCTGGCAGCGCCAACAGGGGGCCGTGGTAATGCGACATGGCACCCAGTGCCAGATCGCCGCCAAACAGCGTCATGCCGGCGCTACCCAGCAACACCAGCCCAAGCTGCAACTGGCCGTGCGACAACTTGGCGCAAATCACCGAACCCAGGCCGATGCCGATGGAAAACAGCGCCAGCATCACGGTATAGACATCGGCATTGCCGCCCAGGTGCAGGCGGGTAAAGGTGGGGAGCTGGGTGGTGTACACCGCGCCCATCAGCCAGAACCAGGAAATGCCGAGAATGGCACTGCGTACATCGCGGATGCGCCAGGCCTCGCCAACCAGTCGTACCGAGTCGCCGATGAAATTGAAGGACAGTTTCAGGTGCGGCGCGCCGGGCGGTGCGGTTGGCATGCGGCGGCTGAACAGCCAGCCGCACACGGCGGTGCCCAGCAGCAGGCCAACGGTAATCCACGGGCCGCCCTGGGTCATCAGGCTGCCGATGATCTGGCCGATGAGGATGGCAAGAAAAGTGCCCATCTCGATCATGCCGTTGCCGCCCACCAGTTCGTGCTCATCCAGATATTGCGGCAGCACCGAATACTTGAGCGGACCAAAAAACGCCGAGTGGCAGCCCATCAGGAACAGGGCAGACATCAGCAGGCCGGCTGAGTGCAGGAAAAAGCCGCTGCCAGCCAGCAGCATGATGCCGATTTCAGCCAGCTTGATCCAGCGGGCGATGATGGCCTTGTCGAAGCGCTCGGAAATCTTGCCCGCCGTGGCGGAGAACAGGAAGAAGGGCAGGATGAATACCCCGGCCGCCATATTCACCAGCAGTTCCGGTGACAAGCCATTCAGGCTGAGGCCGTGGTAGCTGATCAGCACCACGATGGCGGTTTTCAGCAGGTTGTCATTGAATGCGCCCAGAAACTGCGTGCCGAACAAGGGCAGAAAGCGGCGGGAGCCAAAAAAACTGAAGTCTGTTTTCACGGTTTGTCAGCACGAAAAGGCGGGAAACGCATGCTAACGTATTCAAATGCGGCTGTCAGCCTTGCTGGACGACACTTTGACTGTTTGTCAGTTGCCACCGCGTGTGGCTGGGCTGGCCATGGCGTGAGCCTGCTGCGGTGCAGGCATGAAAATTAGCATGTTTGAATATACTTGATGAAAATCAACTGGCGTGCTGGCGGAGTCGTGCATGAAAGCAGTGGCAGGAATAGCATTTCGTGTCACTTATCTACTGCATATGGGGAATATCATGTCTCAGATCGGCCGCTTATCTGCTATTTCATTTGCCGCACTCACCTTGCTGGCTGCTGCTGAAGGCACGCAGGCTTGCTCTTCCTTGCTGGTGGGCAACAAGGCCTCGGCTGATGGATCGGTCATCATTGCCCGCAACGAAGACTATTACATCAATAACTGGAACAAGCGGCTGGTGCTGCATGCGGCACGCAATGCGGAAAAAGACGAGGTCTTGAGCTTCAAGAACGGGCTCAAGGTGCCGGCACCGGCGCACTTGCTGCGCTATAGCGGGCTGATGGACTGGAATGGTGATACCCCAAGTGGCGACGGCCTGTACGAAGAACGCGGGGTCAATGAGCATAATGTGGCGGTATCTGCCAGCAATAGCGCGGAAGTGAACGAGCGCGCCAAGAAGGCCGACCCGCTGATCGATAGCGGCGTGGTGGAGGCAGCGATTCCCTCCTTGCTGCTGCCGCAGGCACGCAGCGCGCGTGAGGCGGTGACGCTGCTGGCCGGCTATATCGACCATTACGGCGCGGGTGAGGGCAATGGCGTGCTGATCGCCGACCAGCAGGAGGCCTGGTATATGGAAATCGGCTCCGGCCATCACTACCTTGCCTATCGCGTGCCGCAGGATAGCTACATCATGGTGGCCAACGGCTTGCGCTTGCATGATATCGATCTGGATGACAGCGCCAATGTAGTCGCCAGTCCTGGTCTGGCTGATTTCGTCAGCAAGCATGGCCTGCTGGACAAGGTGGATCGCCGCCGCTTCAATTTTGCCAAGGCCTTTGGCGTGATTGGCGATCGCTACAATGTGGATCGCGAATGGCTCGGCCAGCATCTGCTCAATCCCTCGCTCACCCAGAAAATCCGCCAGCAGCAGTATCCGCTGACCATCAAGCCCGAGAAGGCCATTTCGGTGAGTGATGTCGCCCGTGTGCTGCGCGCACGCTTTGATGGCACCGCGCTGGCCAGCGTCAAGGATGCCGACCGCCCGATGGGCGTGGATCGGACCATCGAAACCCACATCATTCAACTACGGGCGGACATGCCGGCCGAGCTGGCCGCGCTCACCTGGCAGTCATTTGGCAGCCCCGCCGGAGCGCTGTTGCTGCCGCTGTATGAAGGCGCGCTCAAGGACGTGCCGCAACCGCTGCGCCAGGGCTCGGCCAGCTACGATACCGTATCGGCGTATTGGGCTTTCCGCGCCAATGCCAGCCTGGCGCAGACCCAGCCGGCCAAGTACGGCCCCTTGCTCAAGGCCTGGCAGGGCAAGCAGGAAGCGCGGCTGACTACGCAGCAGGCCGCCGTGGATGGCATGTTGCGCAGCCTGCACGCCACTGCGCCGGACGCTGCGCTGGCATTTGCCAATCAGTGGAGCAACGGCATGATGCTGTGGGGTGTGCAATCGGCGCGTGACCTCAACGCCACTTTGCTGACGGATATCACCAAGTCCACCGAGAAGAAATACAGCCCGGCAGAACTGGAAAAGATCAAGGGACTGTAGGCTTGCGCTGGTTTTGAGCGGCCAGACCGTGCGGCCGGCATGCCATGGTGTGCTAGGGCCTGTTAACGCTATTTTTTTCACGGCGGCGGATGTTGAGGGGATGCAATGCGCGAAAAACCGCGCGCCGCAGGGCATTCCCTGCCAGCGCGGTTTGACACGGCAGTGCGCCGCTCAACATCCGCCCCGCAGGGCAGGCCCGACCAGCTTGCCACTGCTGCGTTGTCGGGTTTGCGCTTGGGGCCACCAAGCGCTGCACCCTCCGCCTTGCATTGACAACCTTTCAGGGCCTGCGCCGCAGAAAACATCGTGTTAACAGGCCCTAGCCGCGCGAGTCGGCCTCGGGCGGGGTGGGGGGGGCTGCTTTGGGCGTGGCTGGGCGGTCGTCGTCCATCAGGATGCGGTGGGCCGGGCCTTCCATATCGTCAAACTGACCGGAGCGGGTAGCCCACCAGAACACCACGGCGATGACAAAAGCCAGCACGATGCTAAGCGGGATAAGCAGGTAAAGACTTTCCATCAGGATTTCCGTTTGACGAGTCGCAGGGCATTGCTCACCACGATGAGCGAGCTGGCGGCCATCCCCAGGCTGGCCAGCCATGGAGTAACGTGGCCAGTCATCGCCAGTGGCAGCGCCAGCAGATTATACCCGGCTGCCCACCACAGGTTTTGCCTGATTACGCCCAGCGTCTTGCGCGCCAGTGTCAATGCTGTCGGAATCAGCGCCAGCTGATCGCCCATCAGCACCATGTCGCCGCTGGCGCGGGCCACGTCGGTGCCGCCACCCATGGCCAGCGATACATCGGCGCGGGCCAGCACCGGCGCATCATTGATGCCATCACCCACCATCAGCACCCGTTTGCCGGCTTGCTGCAACTGGCCGACAAAGGCCAGCTTGTCTTCCGGCGTGGCGCGGGCGTGCCAGTCGGCAATGCCCAGGCTGTCGGCCAGGCTTTGCACCGCGCCAGCACCATCGCCACTGAGCAGGTGAATGGCAATGCCGCGTTGGCGCAAGGCTTGCACCATGGCGGCGGCGTCATCGCGTACCGTGTCGCCAATGGCAAATACCGCCTGTGCCGCCTGTCGGTTGGCCAACACCACTAGGGTGCAGTGGGCATGCCAGTCCTGTGGCAGCTGCGCAGGTGCCGGCAGCCATTCATTAATGAATTCTGCCGAACCCAGCCGCCAGGATTGGCCGGCGATTTCGCCCTCCACACCCTTGCCCGGCGTGCTGTCCAGCCGTTCCGTTGCTGGCAGCGGCAGGTCGGCTGCCGCCAGCTTCAGTGCCTGCGCCACCGGATGTTCCGATGCCTGTTCCAGTGCGGCGGCGATGGCCAGTGTTACGGCATCGTCCAGATCGGCCAGCCGCTGCTGCGCTCTGAGTCGCATATCGCCATGAGTCAGGGTGCCGGTCTTGTCGAATACCGCGTCGCTAACCTTGGCCAGTGTTTCCAGAGCGTGGCCACGGGTGGTCAGTACGCCCAGTGCAGCGAGGTGCCCAGTGGCAGCGGTCAGCGCAGCCGGAGTGGCCAGCGACAGTGCGCAGGGGCAGGAGACGACCAGTACCGCCACCATGATCCACAGTGCCAGGGCCGGCTCGATAAAGTGCCAGGCGATATAGCTGGCGGCCGCTGCCAGTAGCAGCAGGGCGACAAACCAGCTGGCAAAGCGGTCGGCCGCCACCGCCAGTCGCGGCTTCTCTGCCAGCGCCTTGTCCAGCAGACGGACAATGCCGGCCAGCCGGGTTTCCTGCCCGGTCTGGCTGATGCGGATAAACAGCGGGCTGCTGGTATTGACGCTGCCGGCCACCACGGCATCGCCGAGCTGCTTGCTGACCGGGCGGCTTTCGCCGCTGATCAGTGATTCATTGGCGGCGCTGTGGCCATCCAGCACCAGGCCATCGCCGGGAATGGTTTCGCCCGGTTTCACCAGAATCACGTCGCCGGAATTGAGCATGGCTACCGTGGTTTCTGCGGTATCGCGGCTGGCCGGCCAGTCGTTGGCGCGGTGGGCAAAGGCCGGGATCAAACGCACCAGGCTTTCGGTGGCCTCGCCGGCCTTGCGCCGGGCGATGCTTTCCAGATAGCGCCCGCCCAGCAGCAAAAAGACGAACATCGATACCGAGTCGAAATACACGCCATGCGGAATCTTGTTGATCAGCGCCCACAGACTGGCGAAAAAGGCGGTGAAAATGCCGATGGTGACGGGGGTGTCCATGCCGACGCGGCCGGTTTTCAGGTCGCGCCAGGTGTTCTGATAGAAAGGCACGGCGGAGTACAGCATCACCGGCAGGGTAAGGATCAGGCTGGCCCAGTGCAGCAGCCACAGGAAGTCCGGGTCGATGTCGCCATCTGGTGCCAGGTACACCGGCACGGCGTACATCATCACCTGCATCATCGACAGGCCGGCGGCCCATAGCCGGCTGATGGCCTGCTTGCGCTGCTTCTGTGCCAGTGCTTCCTGCCGTTCGGCATCGTAAGGGTGGGCGCGATAGCCGATGGCGCTGATAGCCTGCAGGATCTGCGACAGCCGGATGCGGCTGTTGTCCCAGCTCACCCGCGCACGGTGGCTGGTATAGTTGATGTCCACTGCCAGCACGCCGGGCAACTGGCGGATGTGCTGCTCGTTCAGCCAGATGCAGGCGGCGCAGGTAATGCCTTCCAGCATCAGCGCGGCCTCGCGCGTTTGTCCTGCGCTGACATGGACAAAGCTTTTCTGCAATTCTTCCGAGTCGTACAGCTGAATCTGCTGCAAAATATCGGCCGGCAATACCTCGCCCTGGCGCGCACCCTGCGTGCGGTGAGCGTAGTAGTCGGACAGCCCGGAGTCGATAATGGTCTGCGCGACGGCCTGACAGCCGGCGCAACAGGTGGCTTCGGTCTTTTCGCGATAACGCACCGGAAAATCGACAGTCTCGGGGACGGGCAGGCCGCAATGGAAGCAGTGATCAGTCATGGCGCGCCATTGTAAACAATACTCGGACGCATTGCTTGATCTGGCTCAGTTTCATGACGAGTGAAATTCGCTAAAGAGCAGGCAGTGCAAGGAAAGGCAAAGCAAGATGATGCAGGCGATATTGCAAAGCGCACCCGGTGGTGCGGATACCCTTTATCTGGGAGAAACCGCCAGGCCGCAGCGCCAGACTGGCCAGCTATTGGTGCAGGTGATGGCGGCCGGGGTGAATCGTGCCGACATCGTGCAACGCAGCGGGCATTATCCGCCGCCGCCGGGTGCCAGCAGCATTCTTGGTCTGGAAGTGGCTGGGGTGGTAATCGAGGCGGATGCTGGCAGTCGCTTTCGGGAAGGCGATGCGGTATTCGGCCTGATCGCCGGTGGCGGCTATGCCGAATGCGCCGTGCTGGACGAGGCGCTGGCCATTGCCAAGCCGGATGCCATGTCGTGGGTGGAGGCTGCCAGCCTGCCGGAAGTGTGGATGACCGCCTGGCTGAATCTGGTGCAGGTGGGGCAATTGCAAGCCGGGCAAAATATCCTGATCCATGCTGGTGCCAGCGGCGTCGGGGCCACGGCCATCCAGTTGGCGCGATGGTTGGGCGCGCACCCCTTTGCCAGCGCCGGCAGTGCCGACAAGCTGGCCTTCTGCCAGGAACTGGGGGCGGAGCAGGTATTCAATTACAAGGCGCTGCCGGCCTTTTCTTCCAAGGTCAGGGAGTGGGGCGGGGTGGATGTGATTCTCGACCCGATCGGTGCCTCCTATCTGGCCGAAAACATGGCCAGCCTGAAGCAGGATGGCCGACTGGTGAATATCGGCCTGATGGGCGGCAACAAGGCCGAGCTCAATCTGGGCTTGCTGCTGGTCAAGCGGCTGTCACTGATTGGCTCCACCCTGCGTTCACAGCCGCTGACAGCGAAGGCCCGTCTGGCGCAGGCGCTGGAGCGGGAGGTGTTGCCAGCCTTGCTGGCCGGCCAGCTGCAACTGACGCTGGATAGCAGCTACCCCTGGCAACAGGCGGCGGACGCGCATGCCCACATGGAGGCCAATGCCAATCTGGGCAAGGTGGTATTGACCTTCTTTCCTGTCATGACGCCGTAATCCGTCGCCAGTACATTGTGCGGCGTGGGAGGTGCTCTGCCTCTGACTGGTATGGATGGGATTAGGGGACGATGCGGCTATCGTTCCCCTTTTTTTGCCCGCAAAAAAGCCCGTCTCTGGCGAGAACGGGCCTTGGCTGCACTGGAAGCTTTATTCGGCGGCTGTCGCGGGCGGCAGCGGTGACAGCGCTTCGATCAGGGCGACTTCCTGGGCGTAGGACAGCGCCTTCATCTTGCCCAGCAGTGCCTCGCCATCCAGCTTGAAGTGCTGGTCCAGCTCTTCGTCTATCATGCAGGCCTCCACGGCCAGCCATACACCACGGCAGGATGCGGCCTCTTCAAAGCGTACGTTTTGCAGCACATGGGCGATCAGCCGCAGCTCGGCGTCGGAGAACAGTCGCGACAGGGCGGCCTGCTCGCGGCGCACGATTTCTGCGTAGCGGTCGCAGATCTGCTGCACCCGGCCTTCGTCGCCATAGTGGTGTGCTTCTGCCTCGCCGGCCAGCGAGGTGTGATCAAACCAGGCCTCGATCAGCGGACGCAGGGTGGGCAAGTCCTCTTCCCATACCCGGTGCAGCTCATCGCGGAAGCGGGCGTTGTCGGTGAAGGACAGATCGTCAAACGGCATGGCCGGCATCACCTGCTCATCCAGGGTGCGACTGTCTACCCAGATGCGGCCTTCCTCATCGCGGCGCACTGCACCACGCCAGACGGCCTGTTCTTCGGTTGCCAGATTGTCGACGTGGATTTCCACATAGGGCAGGGTCAGTTCCAGGCCCTCGTCTTCACTCACCAGGCGCAGGGTGATGTCAAACAGGCCGTGTTTGAACACTTCCAGCAGCTGCAGCCCATCGGCATGGCCGGCCAGGATGAATTTGTCTGCTGTTTCGTATACCGCCACGTCGGTGGGGTGTTGTGCCGGTTTCATCAGTTTGGCCGACAGCTCGTCGGCCAGCTGGTTGGCGTCGTTGTGCTGCACATCGAAGCCGGTGCGATAGCCTTCATGTTCATGCCACAGGGCGTCCCAGTCATACATGGTCGACTCCTCAATATCCGGGTTTGCAGGGGGAAATGGCGCGCAGTGTAACCAAATCATCATGCCTTGTCGCGATAATGCTTTGGGTTAAGCCTGTGCTACGTGATAGAATCGTACGATTTTTCCGCTTCAACCGACCGAATTCCGAAACATGACACGACAGATTCGTAATATTGCCATTATTGCCCACGTGGACCATGGCAAAACCACCCTCGTTGACCAGTTGCTGCGCCAGTCCGGCACCTTCCGCGAGAACCAGCAGGTAGATGAACGCGTAATGGACAGCAACGATCTTGAAAAAGAGCGTGGCATTACCATTCTGGCCAAGAACACCGCCATCGAATACGAAGGCGTGCACATCAATATCGTGGACACTCCGGGACACGCCGACTTCGGTGGTGAAGTGGAGCGCGTACTGGGCATGGTAGACGGCGTACTGCTGCTGGTGGATGCCGTTGAAGGCCCGATGCCGCAAACCCGTTTCGTGACCAAGAAAGCCCTGGCTCTGGGCCTGCGTCCGATCGTGGTGATCAACAAGGTTGACCGTCCGGGCGCCCGTCCGGACTGGGTGGTAGACCAAACTTTCGACCTATTCGACAAGCTGGGCGCCACCGACGAACAACTGGACTTCCCCATCATCTATGCTTCCGGCCTGAACGGCTTTGCCAAGCTGGAACTGGATCAAGAGTCCGACAACATGCGTCCGCTGTTCGAAACCGTGCTCAAGCACGTGCCGACCCCGCCGGGCGATCCGGAAGCGCCGCTGCAACTGCAAGTTTCCGCGCTGGACTATTCCACCTACACCGGCCGCCTGGGCGTTGGTCGTGTACTGAATGGCCGCATCAAGCCGGGTCAGCAAGTTGTGGTGATGAACCATGAAGTACAAGTAGCCTCTGGCCGTATCAACCAGGTGCTGGGCTACCAGGGTCTGGAACGCGTACCGGTTGAAGAAGCCGAAGCTGGCGACATCATCATCATTTCCGGCCTGGACGATATCGGTATCGGCGTCACCATCTGTGACAAGGAACAACCGGTAGGCCTGCCGATGGTGGCCGTGGACGAACCGACCCTGACCATGGACTTCATGGTGAACTCCTCGCCGCTGGCCGGCACCGAAGGCAAGTTCGTTACCAGCCGTCAGATCCGTGACCGCCTGACCAAGGAACTGCTGACCAACGTTGCGCTGCGTGTTGAAGAAACCGAAGACTCCGACGTGTTCCGCGTATCCGGTCGTGGCGAACTGCACCTGACCATCCTGCTGGAAAGCATGCGTCGCGAAGGCTTCGAAATGGCCGTGGCCAAGCCGCGCGTGGTGTACAAGGAAGTGAACGGCGAGAAGTGCGAGCCGTACGAAAACCTGTCCATCGACCTGGAAGATGATCACCAGGGCGGCATCATGGAAGAAATCGGTCGTCGCCGTGGCGAACTGACCAATATGGAATCTGACGGCCTGGGTCGTACCCGCCTGGAATACCATATTCCGGCACGTGGCCTGATCGGCTTCCAGTCCGACTTCATGACCATGACGCGCGGTACCGGCCTGATGAGCCACGTATTCGACGACTACGGCCCGGTTAAGCCGGACATGCCGGGTCGCCACAATGGCGTGCTGGTTTCCCAGGAAAACGGCGAAGCCGTTGCCTACGCACTGTGGAAGCTGGAAGATCGCGGCCGCATGTTCGTCTCCCCGGGCGACAAGCTGTATGAAGGCATGATCATCGGCATTCACAGCCGCGACAACGACCTGGTGGTTAACCCGGTCAAGGGCAAGCAGCTGACCAACGTGCGCGCTTCCGGTACTGACGAAGCCGTTCGTCTGACCACCCCGATGAAGATGACTCTGGAATCGGCAGTGGAATTCATCGATGATGACGAGCTGGTAGAAATCACGCCGAAGTCCATCCGCATCCGCAAGCGTTACCTGCAAGAGAACGAACGCCGCAAGATGAACAAGCAAGCTTCCTGATCTTTCAGCGGAGTGACAAAAGGCAGCCAATGGCTGCCTTTTTTTACGACTAGTTTTATATGTAAGTAAATATTTAGTTGACTGGGGGTTATTTGATAGATATAAATTCAAATACGAGGTTCCCGCCTCGTATCTATCCCCGCTAAACGTTTGATCCCGGTCTCTGCCGGGATTTTTTTTGCCTAAACCCTTACAGCCGGGCCAGTGCTGCGGGAGCAGTCTGTGCGGCGGCTGCAGGCGCCATGCTGACGTCCATCGACAACAGCAGGCACAGCTTGATGGCGCGAATAACCGAAATATTGACATCGTCGCGGCTGAGAATCAGCGTGGCATCCTGTGTCGAGTGATCGTGCAGAATGGTTTCGCGCCGCGCCTGCAGGGTGTCCAGCAAGGGGTCATCCAGATAGGCGAGCAGGGTGTTCTCCTGCGGGAAAAGCAGCTTCAGCCACAGGCGCAGCCGCTCCACGCCGCGGATATTGTTTTCTTCCAGCAGAATGCTGCCCAGCTTGTGCTGTACCGCAAAGTTGTGTCGCTGCAGCACTTCGCTGCGAAACAGCTTGTCACGATGAATGGGTTTGAGTTGCTCCAGCGCATCCAGCACCAGCAGCGGGCTGCGGTTGCAGCTCAGCTCGATGAAGTCGCGCAGCAGCGCCTCGATGATGTCCCAGGCCAGTGCGGCCGCCAGCCCGTTGAGTCGCTGGAATACCACGCCACCATGCTGGCGTTCGATAAAGGAAAATACCTTGCGCATTTCCTGTTCCAGCTGATTGAGCCCGTCTTCGCTACGGATGAAGCCTGCAAAAGTGCTCTCGCCCAGCTGCTCACTCAGCCGGGCGGCCTGGCTGGCATAAACCATATCAAACGGCATGCATAGCATCGACTTGATGGCGAAGATCCGCTCCAGCGCGCCCAGGCACAGCTGGCGCAGCGCCGGGTCCGGGCTGCGGCGGATAATGGCCTGCAGTTTCAGCTGCAGTTGGGAAAACGAAGCGGCACTGCTATAGGTCACGCTGTCTTTCATTGCCTCACTCATCTGCACCATGCCCGCGCGTATTCGGATATTTGTTTAAATTGTTTTAATAATTGCAGGGTGGATGAGACTTGATTTCCCGGTCGGCGTCAAGTTAGCGCAACCGCCGCCGGCGTGCTGCGCACGAGTGGCGGGCTTATTCCACCAGCAGCATATTGGCGCGAATCCAGCCACGATCAGCCGCCTCGAAGTGCCACCATTCGCTGGCGATGCCATGAAAACCCGCTTGCTGCATACAGCTGCGCAGCAGCTGGCGCTGCTTGAGCTGCTGATGGTCGAGCAGGCCGGCCTGCAACATCTGCCTTTCCTGGCAGGGCTGTGCCAGCAGCGAGAAATCATCAAAGCGGGTGCCCATGTCCTGCTCCTGCCCGTGCTCGTTTTCTAGTGTCACATCCACCGCCATGCCAAAGCTGTGGATTGAACCACGCGCCGGGTCGGCTACGTAGATATGCTGCGGCGTGCCTTTCACCCGGTCCCACAGCAGGCGCTGCACCCGCCCGGGTCGTAGTGCATCCAGTACCCGCAAGCGCCAGCCCGGTCGTTCCGCTTGCAGGATTGTCGCCGCGCGAGCCAATTGACTGGCGGCCTGGCTGTGCAGCAGGCCACCATCAAAATCACCATACAGATTGTGTCCGATGAAGTTGTCCACGCCGGCATAGCGTAAATCCAGGTGGATGCCTGGCATCTGGTGGATTGAGATGTATTCCGGATGGGCGAGTACGTCTTCCAGCTGGATGGTGGTGATGTGCATGGGGCAATTCCGGTTGATCTGGCTCAGTCGTGGCAAACAGGCGGCATGTTGCAACAGTCGTCATCATGTAAGCAGCATTCCGCCATGTATCTTCCACGAGCAGGCAGGGCGAAGCAATGACCCGCGGCGCAGCCTGCCCGCGCAACGCAGGTGCGTCATTGTTTGCGCCAGTGCTGGGCGGCAGCTTTGCGCTTTCGGTTATGATGCGGGCTTTGGTGGCATGGCAATGCTGCAGTCACCGCATGAGGGAGATTTCAATGAAATTGCACAAGCTGCTGCTGGCGGCGTGCCTGAGCGCTGCAGCCTTGCCGGCATTGGCCGCCAAGCCTCTGGTGTTCTGCGCGGAGACAGCACCGGAAGGCTTTGATCCGGCGTTATGGGATAGCGCGTCCACTTATAATGTGACACGGCAGATTTTCCAGGGTCTGGTTGCCTTCAAGCGCGGCGGGGTGGAAATCGTACCGGCACTGGCCAGCAAATGGGAAATATCGGCAGACGGGCTGAGCTATACCTTTCATCTGCGCAAGGTGGTGAAATTTCAGCACACAGACTATTTCAGCCCGAAGCGTATGTTTTCGGCGGATGACGTGGTGTTCACCGTGCAGCGCTGGATCAAGCCCGAGCTGCCATTCAATGCTGCATTCAAGACCCAGCTACTGGGGCCGGCCAATTACGGGATCGCCCAGTCGGTAGCCAGCGTGCAGAAAATCGACTCCTACACGGTGCGACTGCAGCTGAAAGAGCGCAATGCCACCTTTCTGAGCTTCCTGGCCATGGGCTTTGCCGGCATGCAGTCAGCCGAGTACGCAGACCACCTGCTGCAGCAGAACCGCGCTGCCGACATCAACCAGCAACCAGTCGGCACCGGGCCATACCAGTTCAAGAGCTATGCCAAGGATTCGGCCGTACGCCTGCTGGCCAATCCGGACTACTGGGGGCGGCCGCAACTCACCCGCAGCCTGATTTTCGCCATCGTCACCGACCCGCAGGTGCGTATCCAGAAGCTGAAAGGCAATGAATGTCAGCTGGCCGCTGCTGTGCGCGAGGCGGATCTGGACGGACTGCAAACCGACCGCAACATCAAGGTCGACAGTACCGGGGCCATGAATATTTCCTACCTGGCCTACAACCTGAAACGGCCACAGCTGGCCAGTCGTGATGTGCGGGTAGCGCTGGATATCGCCATTGATCGCGACGCCCTGTTCAAGGCGCTGTTTCCCAAAGGTGGTGCCACGCAGGCGGTCAATCCGTTTCCGCCGGCGGTATGGGGCTGGAATGGCAAAACCCGCAATGAATACAATCCGGCGCGCGCGCGCCAGTTGCTGGCCAAGGCAGGCTACCCGGATGGCTTCAGCATCAATCTGTGGGCCTTGCCGGTGCAGCGGCCAACCAACCCCAATGGCAAGCTGATGGCGCAGATGATCCAGCAAGACTGGGCCAGGATAGGCGTCAAGGCCAATATCCAGAGTTATGAGTGGGGCGAGTATCTGAAACGGGCGGGGCAGGGCGAGCATGATGTCTACATGAGTGGCCTGACCAGCGACTCCGGCGATCCGGATGATTTTCTGTGGACTTCACTCTCCTGCAGCGTCAGCAAGAATGGCCAGCGTTTTTGCAATCAGGAATTTGACCAGCTATTGCTGAAAGCCCGGCAGACCAACGACCGCAAGCAGCGCACGGCTTACTACCTGAAAGCGCAGGACATTTTCAAACGCGAACGGCCGTGGATCACCATGGCGCATTCGCGCATTTACATTCCAATGCGCAAGGAAGTACAGGGCTTTGTGATGAATCCGAACGGTTCGTTCGGCTTTGAGGATGTCTATGTGAAATAGGCCGCCCCGGCTGGCAGCGGGATTGTTCCCGCTGCCAGCAAGGTCTGGCTTGTTGACTGCGTTGGCAGTCTGTTCCCGCTTGCACGCATCTTCCCCGATGTGTTCGCACATCGTTGCCGGAGCCTTCCCCAAGGCCTGCCCGGCAGCTTGTCACAGAGTATTCAGGCGGCTGGCATATTGTTGCCTGCTCGCTGTATCTGTTAGTCCTATCTTACTTATTTCTGAGTAATTACTCAGATAATCTGCAGATAATTCGTGAAAATACCTAAGTAAACCTACGTACTGTTGTACTAATGTCATTATTGTGAAGCTTACGATTGAATAATTAACTTGTATTTGGTTTAAAAATTGACGTATTGAGTCATAAAACCGGCCGTCCGCAGCCTGCTTGCCTATGCTTTACCAGAATTTACCTGCTTATTTGCAAGCATACAGCCGCGTATGTATTTAAAATAAGCCAACTGAACGACTGGGCGCTCAGACCCGGCACAGTGCAGTTCTTCATCATCATCAAGCTCTGGAATGTTTATGCACATCAAGCAAGCTTCACCCGCTCTCAAGCTTGTCGCCGCATTGCTGCTGTCCGCTGCACTGAGCAGCTGTGGCAAGTCGCAAACCGGCGGCATGCCTGCTGCCGGCCCGGTCAGCGTCGGCATCATCACCCTGCAAGCGCAGGATACCGTTCTCAGCCGCGAGTTGCCGGCGCGTATTTCCGCCTTTACCGTGGCTGAAATCCGTCCGCAGGTTGGCGGCATCATTCAGAAGCGCCTGTTTGCCGAAGGCAGCGAGGTCAAGGCCGGTCAGGTGCTGTACCAGATCAATCCCGACACCTACCAGGCCGCCTACCAGACCGCCCAGGCCAGCCAGGCCAAGGCCGAGGCAACCCTGACATCGGCAGAACTCAAGGCCCGGCGCTATGCGCAGCTGGTGGAAATCAAGGCCATCAGCAGCCAGGACAATGACGATGCCCATGCCGCCTTGCTGCAGGCGCGTGCAGACCTGGCCACCGCCAAGGCTGCCGTGGAAACCGCCCGCATCAATCTGGCCTACACCCGCATCACCGCGCCGGTTAGCGGCCGCATTGGCAAATCCAGCGTGACCGCCGGCGCCCTGGTCACGGCCAACCAGACCACCGCCCTGGCCACCGTGCAGCAACTGGCGACGGCCTATGTCGACATGACCCAGTCCAGCACCGAGCTATTGCATCTGCGCCGTGACTTTGCCAAGGGCGCAGTGCAAAGCCAGCCGGGCAAGGCCAAGGTAAAACTGATCCTGGAAGACGGCAGTGAATATGCCAAAGAGGGTGAGCTGCAGTTCTCCGACATCACGGTGGATGCCAGCACCGGCATGGTGACGCTGCGCGCGGTGTTCGATAACCCCACCGGCGAATTGTTGCCCGGCATGTTTGTCCGTGCGCGGCTGGAGCAGGGGGTGCGCCAGCATGCCTTACTGCTGCCGCAGCAAGCGGTAACGCGCAACCAGAAGGGTGATGCCATCGTGATGGTGGTGGGCCAGGACAATAAAGTCAGCGCCCGCACTATCAAGACCAGCCAGACCGTGGGTGATAAGTGGCTGGTGGACAGCGGCCTGCAAGGGGGCGAGCGCATCGTGGTGGAAGGATTGATGAAGGTACAGGATGGCGCAACCGTCAAACCCGAAGCGCTGAAAACCAACGCATCCGCCGCCAAGTAAACCGGGAAAAGATTCATGTCGAAATTTTTTATTGACCGGCCGATCTTTGCCTGGGTGATCGCCATCGTGATCATGCTGGCCGGCCTGCTGTCGATTCGCAGCCTGCCGGTGTCACAGTACCCGGCCATCGCGCCGCCGCAGATCGCCATCAACGCGACTTATCCCGGTGCTTCGGCCAAAACCGTGGAAGACAGCGTGACCCAGGTGATCGAGCAGAAGATGCAGGGTATCGATCATCTGCGCTACATGAACTCCACCAGTGACGACACCGGTGCGGTCAGCATCACCATGACCTTCGATGCCGGCACCAATCCGGATACCGCACAGGTGCAGGTGCAGAACAAGCTGCAGTCTGCCATGGCTGCCTTGCCCACCGTGGTGCAGCAGCAGGGCATTACCGTGACCAAGTCGGCGCGTAACTTCCTGATGGTGGTGGGTTTCGTCTCGGAAGACGGCAGCATGAACGGCACCGACCTGGGTGACTATGTTGCCAGCAACCTGCAGGACACCCTCAGCCGGGTCAATGGCGTGGGTGAAGTGTCCTTGTTCGGCTCGCAGTATTCGATGCGTATCTGGCTGGACCCCAACAAGCTCAACAGCTACCAGCTGACCACGGGTGACGTTTCTACCGCCATTACCGCGCAGAATGCCCAGGTGTCGGCCGGCCAGCTGGGTGGCCTGCCGGCCAAGCCGGGCCAGCAACTGAATGCCACCATCGTTGCTCAGACCCGGCTGTCCAGTGCCGAGCAGTTCGGCAAAATCCTGCTGAAAGTGAATGCCAATGGCTCGCGCGTGCTGCTCAAGGATGTGGCCCGCATCGAGCTGGGTGCAGAAACCTACCGCACCAAGGCCCTGTTCAATGGCAAGCCGGCTACCGGTGTAGCCATCAAGCTGGCCAGCGGTGCCAATGCACTGGACACGGCTCAGGCCGTGCGCAACAAGGTGGCCGAGCTGTCGGCCTACTTCCCCAAGGGTGTAAAGGCGGTGTATCCGTATGACACCACCCCCTTCGTCAAGATCTCCATCGAAGAAGTGGTGAAGACCCTGGTGGAAGCCATCGGCCTGGTGTTTGTGGTGATGTATGTCTTCCTGCAAAACTTCCGCGCCACGCTGATCCCGACCATTGCCGTACCGGTGGTGCTGCTGGGTACCTTCGGCGTGATGGCCGCCACCGGCTTTTCCATCAACACCCTGACCATGTTTGGCCTGGTGCTGGCCATCGGCCTGCTGGTGGATGATGCCATCGTGGTGGTGGAAAACGTCGAACGGGTGATGAGTGAAGAGGGCTTGCCACCACGCGAAGCCACGCGCAAATCCATGGGGCAGATTACCGGCGCGCTGATCGGCATTGCGCTGGTACTGGCCGCCGTGTTTGTGCCGATGGCCTTCTTTGGCGGCTCCACCGGCGTCATCTACCGTCAGTTCTCCATTACCGTGGTGTCGTCGATGGCGCTGTCGGTACTGGTGGCCCTGGTGCTGACCCCGGCCCTGTGCGCCACCCTGCTCAAGCCAGTGGAAAAAGGCCACGGCGTCGGCCATGAATACGGCGGCGTGTTTGGCTGGTTCAACCGCACCTTCGACAGCAATAGCGAGCGCTATCAGGGTATCGTGGCACGCATGCTGAAAAAATCACTGCGTTATATGGTGATTTACATCGGCATCATCATCGCCATGGCAGTGTTGTTCATGCGTTTGCCGACATCCTTCCTGCCGGAAGAAGACCAGGGCATTCTGTTTACCCAGGTGCAATTGCCGCCGGGTGCCACCCAGGAACGTACCGATGCTGCCTTGCTGCAAGTGCAAAAGCATTTCCTGCAAGACCCGGCCGTCAACTCGCTGTTTACCGTTTCCGGCTTCGGTTTTGCCGGCAGCGGCCAGAACATGGGTCTGGGCTTTGTCCAGCTCAAGCCCTGGGATCAGCGTAACCGGCCCGCCCTGACCGTGAAGGCGGTCGCCGGCCGCGCCATGGGTGCATTCAGCCAGATCCGCGATGCCATGATCTTTGCCTTTGCCCCGCCAGCCGTGATGGAGCTGGGCAATGCCTCCGGTTTCGACCTGCAACTGCAGGACCGTGCCGGTCTGGGACATGACAAGCTGATGGCCGCCCGCAACCAGTTGCTGGGCATGGCCGCCAAGAACCCGCTATTGATGGCGGTGCGCCCCAACGGTCTGAGCGACAACCCGCAATACCTGCTGGATGTCGATCACGAAAAGGCCAATGCCCTGGGCGTGTCCGTGGCGGACATCAACAGCACGCTGAGCACGGCGGTGGGCTCCAGCTATATCAACGACTTCATCGACCGTGGCCGCATCAAGAAGGTTTATCTGCAGGGCGATGCACCCTATCGCATGTCGCCGGAAGACCTGGGCAACTGGTACGTGCGCAACAGCAGCGGCAGCATGGTACCGTTCTCGGCCTTTGCCAGCTCGCACTGGGGCTTTGGCTCGCCGCGTCTGGAGCGCTACAACGGCCAGTCGTCGGTGGAAATCCAGGGCTCACCCGCTGCCGGTGTCAGTACCGGTACGGCGATGAGCGAGATGGAACACATGATCAAGCAGCTGCCGGCTGGCATCGGCTACGAATGGACCGGGCTGTCCTATGAAGAGCGCCTGTCCGGTTCGCAAGCACCGGCGCTGTACGCCATATCGCTGCTCATCGTCTTCCTGTGTCTGGCCGCGCTGTATGAAAGCTGGTCGATTCCCTTCTCGGTGATGATGGTGGTGCCGCTGGGGGTGATCGGGGCCTTGCTGGCCGCCAGTGTGCGCGGCCTGTCCAATGACGTGTACTTCCAGGTGGGCCTGTTGACCACCATCGGCCTGGCTTCGAAGAATGCCATTCTGATCGTGGAATTTGCCAAGGAGCAGCAGGAGCACGGCAAGGAACTGATTGCCGCCACCATGGAAGCCGTACGCATGCGGCTGCGCCCCATCCTGATGACGTCGCTGGCTTTCATCCTGGGCATCTTGCCGCTGGTAATCAGCCATGGCGCCGGTTCCGGCAGCCAGAATGCCATTGGTACCGGGGTGATGGGCGGCATGATTTCGGCCACCGTACTGGCGATTTTCCTGGTTCCGGTCTTTTTCGTGGTCATCCGCCGTCGCTTCCCGCCCAAGAAACTGGCAGACGACATGCACGGTATCAGCAAGGAGGGCCTGTAATGTCCCGATTCATCAAGCTGTGCAGCCTGTCGCTGCTGGCTAGCGCACTGGCGGGCTGCTCGCTGATTCCACAGTATCAGCAGCCTGCGTCGCCAGTGGCGGCGCAATGGCCGAGCGGCCCGGCTTATCTGGGCGTGCCGGCCGGCAAGACTGGCAGCACCCCGGCCGAACAACTGGCCTGGCAGCAGTTTTTTACTGATCCGGCCATGCGGCAGCTGATAGGGCTGGCGCTGGAAAACAATCGCGATCTGCGCGTGGCTGCACTGAATATCGAAGCGGCGCGCGCGCAGTATCAGATTGAAAAAGCCAATCTGTTCCCGGCTATCAGTGCCAGCGGCAGTGGCAGCAACCAGCGCGTACCGGCCAGCGTCAGCGCTACCGGCAAGGAATACATCAGCCATAGCTACACCGCAGGTATCGGTTTCAGTGCCTACGAGCTGGATGTGTTCGGGCGCTTGTCCAGCCTGAAACAGCAGGCGCTGGAAAACTACTTCTCGCTGGAAGAAACCCGGCGCAGCACGCAGATTTCGCTGGTAGCCGAAGTGGCCAATGCCTATCTGACCCTGCTGGCAGACCAGCAGCACTTGCAGGTGGCGCAGAACACGCTCAAGTCGCAGCAGGCTTCGTATGAGCTGACCCGGCGCAAGCTGGAGGTGGGCGCGGCAACCGAGCTGGATCTGAGCGATGCCGACACCACCGTGCAGTCGGCACTGGCCGATCAGGCCAGCTATCAGCGTCAGGTTGCGCAGGATGAAAACGCGCTGACCCTACTGGTGGGCACCAGCATTCCGGCGGGCATCCTGCAAGGAGGCCAACTGGAAACCCAGAGCCGGCTTACCGACTTGCCGGCTGGCCTGCCGTCCGAGCTGCTGCAGCGCCGCCCTGACATTCTGGCGGCGGAGCACGACCTGAAAGCAGCCAATGCCAATATCGGTGCGGCGCGGGCGAAGTTTTTCCCCAGCATCAGCCTGACGGCCAGTGCCGGGTCCAGCAGCAGCAATCTGTCCGATCTGTTCAAGGCAGGTAGCGGCAGTTGGAGCTTCAGCCCTTCCATCAATCTGCCCATCTTCAATGCCGGCAGCCTGAGCGCCAATCTGGAATCGGCCAAAGTGGCACGCGACATCTCGCTGGCCAAGTATGAAAAGGCCATTCAGACTGCTTTTGGCGAGGTAGCCGATGCGCTGGCAGTGCGTGGCACGGTGGGCACCCAGTTGCGGGCGCAACAGGCCTTGGTGCAGGCCAGTCAACGCAGCCTGCAGCTGTCTGAAGCCCGTTTCAAGGTGGGGGTGGATAGTTATCTCACCCTGTTGCTGGCACAACGCAGCCTGTATTCTGCGCAGCAAAACCTGATCAGCACCCGCTTGTCGCAGGCCTCCAACCTGGTGACCCTGTACAAGGTGCTGGGCGGCGGCTGGCAAGCGCCGGAGCAGGGCAGCTAAGCAAAGACCGCCGTGCCTGCTGCATGGCGGTCTCTGGTAATACTCCAAAGGCCGGGCAATGTACCCGGCCATGATTCCGGTGATGACAAGATGGCACGCAAAACCAAAGAAGAAGCAGACAAAACCCGACAGTTGCTGCTGGATGCTGCCGAGCAGCTGTTCTGGGAGCACGGCGTCAGTAAAACCACGCTGGCTGGCATTGCCGCACACGCCGGCCTGACCCGTGGGGCCATTTACTGGCACTTCGACAACAAGTCCGACCTGTTCAACGCCATGTGCGAACGGGCCTTCCCCCAGTTCGAAGAACTGATGCAGGCGTTGCTGGTTGAGGACTACTGTCCGGGGCTGACTCCGGCGCAGCGTTTGTGGCAACACAGCTGCAGTGTGCTGCAGCTGGTCACCACCAGTCAGCGCGTCGCCCGCGTGGTGGGCATCATCAATTTGCGCTGCGAATTCGTCGGCGAAATGCAGAACTCCTATCTGCTGGATCGCTCCTGGCTGATGGAAAAAGTAGGCAATCTGCACGCCATGCTGAGTCAGGCGGCGGAAAGAGGGCAGGTCAGGCCGGGTATTGATCTTGCCTGTGCCTCCGGCTGCCTGCATTCGATGATTTGCGGCCTGGTCGACAGTTGGATGCTCAATCCGCAGGTGGTCGATCTGGAAAATCACTGCGAGCAGCTACTGACCCCATTTTTTGCCGGGGTGTTTGTTGCCGATTGCTGGCTACCCGCACCGCAGTAAAGTGCAGGATCTGATTGTCCCTTTTGCGCAATACTGACTACACTGTCATGGCCATGGCGTAGCTGTCTTGTCGGACAGTTGTGGCCATCCTGGATATCAGCGGCCAGGAATGCAGCCAGGCAGTCGTTTCAGTCAGAGAGTACATCATGTTCAAAAAAATATTCGGCGGCTTGCTCGGGCGGGGAGAGTCGACAACGAACAATGCACCACCGCCGCCGCGCGCTGCTGTGCTAGCAGAGGAGGCTGCCGCGCAGGCAACGCCTTTCAAGCTGCCGCAGACACTGGGCTTTGTTTCGCACCAGCCCATTCAGGATCAGTCGCAACGCATTGTTGCCTACGAATTTGCGGTCAAGGACAGTCTGGCGGTGGCCCGGCCAGCGGCCAGTCGGCGCAGTTTTGACCAACTTCTGTTCAATACCCTGAAAAACATGAATATTTTCCGCCTGCTGGCTTATCGGCGGGCGTTTATTCATGTGTCACTGGCTTCGCTGGACGATTTGTTGCAGCAGGAATTGCCAGCGGCCAGCGCCATTTATCTGCTGGAACTGCTGGATGGCGAACAACTGGCCGACACCGTGATGCCGCAGCTGGATGCGCTGCGTGCAGCCGGGCTGCGCTTTGCCGTGGAGCCGGCACGCTACGGCACCGCCCCGGCGGCGCTGGAACTGTATCAGCGAGTGGATTACATGGTGCTGGATTTCGCCGCGCCCAATACGCGGGCGCTATTTCCCTTGCTGGAACAATTACCGCAGCGTTATCCGCAAATGCGCTGGTTGGCCCGCAATATCAATACCGCCGAAGAGCTGGCACTGTGCCGCCACTCGGCCAATAGCGACCGCTTTGCCCTGTTTCATGGCTCATACCTGTCGGTAGCGCAAAACCGGGTCAGTCAGAAAGAAGGTGCCAGCCAGGGGCGGGTGCTGGAAATCATGCGCCTGCTGCGTGCCAATGCACCGGTGGCCGAGATTGAAGCCCAGTTCAAGCTGGATTCGCTCTTGCTGTTCAAGCTGCTGCGCTTTGTCAATTCGCCGGTCAATGGCCTGTCGCGCAAGATCCAGACCATCGATGAGGGCCTGATGCTGCTGGGACGCAGCGCGCTGTTCAAATGGCTGTCCCTGCTATTGTTCACCTCGGATGGCGACGGTGGTGCCACCTTGTCGCTACTGGAAAAATCGCTGATCCGCGCGCACTTCATGGAAGAGCTGGGCATTATCCGTGGCAACAAGCTGGAAGCCGAGCATCTGTTTCTGACCGGCATGTTTTCCCTGCTGGGCGATCTGCTCAACCTGACGCTGGCCGAAGCGCTGGAGCCGCTGGACCTGCCCTTCATGATTTCGGATGCCCTGCTGCTGCAAAAAGGGCTGTTTGCCGCCCCCTTGCAGCTGGCCCAGGCTTGCGAGCAGGACGATGGCGAACGCATCACCGAGCTGGCCGAGCAAATGGATGTAGACCTTGATCAGGTCAGCAGCGTGTATATGGAAGCGGTGGTGTGGGCGCAGGAAGTACTGAGCGAGAGCGAAGTACAAAGCAATGTAGAAGCGGTGTAACGCAACCATCCCCCCCCCGGAGCCAGTTCCACCTACCGGGGAAGGAGCAGGTCGGTTGGCTATGCTCTGCCAGCCGACCCCAGTCCGGCACTAGTCGCGTGCGCGCTTGCCAGGCTTGCTCCAGTTGACGGTGGCCTGATGTCGGTCATCATCTTCGGTATGCAGGTAACGCCGGGTGGTTTCAATCTGAGAATGACGCAGATTCTGACTGACAGTCAGCAGCGGCAGGCCGGCCTCCAACTGATGCGAGGCCGAACTGTGTCGCAACCAGTGCGTGGTGGCGTGTTCCAGATTGCCGGCAATCTGGCTGTGGCCGCTGGCTCGGGCATCATCTGCGGCGGATTTCATGATGGATTTGATGATTTTGTACAGCGAATCGGCGCGGATTGCGGCCATTTCACCATACACGCTGCAAACCAGCGGCGTGGTTTCAGCCGGCGAGGGCAGGGGAGTCAGTCCCAGAAAACTGCGATAGCGCTGCAAGGCAGTCAACAGGGCAGCCGGCACCGGTACCAACCCCTCCTTGTCACCTTTTCCCGTCACCCGGAACCACCAGTTGCCCCGGATCAGCCGTATGTCTGCCATGCGTGCTGCTGGAATTTCGCGCAAGCGTGCCGCAGTGTAGTAGTACAACGAAATAATCCACAAAGCCCGCTCGGCATGGCGTTTTTCCCGCTCGGTTTCTGCCGGCAGGGTCTCCAGCCAGTTGAACAGGAAATCGATGGTTTCCTTTTCCAGCAGGCGTTCATCATGAATGGCCCGTGCGTCGGGTGAGCGGCCACGCTTGAGTGCGAACGGGTTGTGGCGCAGATAGCCAGCCTCAACCAGATAGCGGAACAGATTGGCCAGGATGACCTGGGCCTGCAGGCAGGACGATTCCGACAAACCGTGCTTGTGCGGCGACCACTTGGCAAATGGTTTCCAGTCAGGATGGCTGCGCGGCCGGGTTGGCCCGCACCAGCTGACATCCGGATTGCGCAGAAAATCGCTGTATTCCAGCACGTCATCACGATTGATATCCGACAGGTTCTTGCCGCGCTTGAGCGAGGCCCACAGCAAAAAGCGCTCGGCCTCCTTGCGATACGAATCCAGCGTTCGCGGCCGGCTGCGGTATTCCTTGAGCCAGGTGCGCACAGCCTCGACATCGGAATCGGCATCAATCAGGCAAGCGCCTTGCTGGCGATTCCAGCCGTGGGCCGTAGCAGGCTGCAGCGTCGCCGAACTGGCAGTTGCCGACTCGCCATCTGATTCAATGATCAAGGCAGGGAAATTCAATCAGTCACTCCAGCACCAGCTAAAACCGCCAATGGTACGGTTGTTAATTTGTAAGAATACATTGAAATAAATATCAACATTATGTGAATAATGGTGAATTATAACCGGGTTTTTGCCAGCTCGCCTGCTCTTGTCAATGATCAAACGCACCGTTGGCGTTGCTTGTGACGCTAAGGGATTCTGCCCGCAGGGGAGGTGTGGCCCTACGCGCTCTGTCAGGGTGATTCCAAGACGTCCGGGCCGCCAGCAAGACCCCGACCCGACGCACAGCCCCAACCGGTTCAGAGAGTCGAAGCCATCTTAGCTGAGGGTTCGCCGGTGAGCTATGCGCTCTTGCTTGTGCTGCCGCCGCCATTTGCAGTACCAGCTTGGTTGCACAGCCTTATGCCGTAAGTCTAGATGCAGCCAGCAAGTCACCGGTTCACTTAACCAGGCTCATTCAGCATTCATCCTGCTGCCACAGTCCACGCGTGAACTATGGTCCGACTGGGCTTCATCTGAAAGCCAGTCAGCCACAGCTGATCAAGCGCTGGATCAGCACCCATCACCGAATGTGCGACTTACTGCAACGTTTGGACTGATCTGCGTAACTACACACCGACTGGCCACGCAAATCATCAAGGGTCGCTTGCTTATGCATGCTCAATCTCGCATACAAGTCCATTACGGCGCTGCGTGCAGGATCTACCGCTCGCAATAACCACCAGTCGCGTAGCGTGTACTCACACATGCGTTATCAATCACTGCGCACCAATCACAATCGCTAATTTGACATAATATATATTGTTTACGGCCTCAGAAAGCCCGCTTCCTGCGGCGCTAGTCAGCGTCGGTAGGGATAGTAGGGTCATCATCATCAGCCCCCCTATTGCCGCTATTGCCGGCACGAAAGCGCGGCCGCCCTGCTTCTCTCGTGCCTGCCTGAAATCCCGCCAAACCTCCCGTTTTTCCTCGCTTTTTTCACGTTCTTCTTGTGCTGCCGCGATGATTCTCATGGGGTCTATGCCTAGTGCTTTTGCCACTACAAGACAGTGGTAGTCGTCCATTACCGACCCGCCTGCCATGTACCGACTTATGTTCTGTTGATTCGTTTTTAACGCTTTTGCCAGGGCGTAATCCGATTCCACTCCTAGCTTTTCTTTTGCTTCTTTCAGGTAGTCGATTGATTTCTTCATTCTGCCCTCCTTCTACATAGGCTTGTGTGCAACATAGGACTGTGTTTATAGTGCACACAGACTTATGTGTAGTAACTGATTTGTGTTGATTATAGAGGAGCAGACGACATGCAAGTAAAGCAAAAGCTCTGTGGCGCATGGCGCAAACATGGTCATGTACTCATGTCCTGCTCTCGCGGCTTCTTTGTGACTGGTGCCGGCTTTGTGATTCGCCGCATCCCTGCAGTTGTGCGTCGTGCTGTCAAGCCGCTGGTTTACCGCCTGCAAAAGCCGCACGTTCCCTTTTCTGGTGAGTATGCGCCGACTCATAACGCTCGTTTTCTGGGCTGGATTTATCGCGCCCATGACTGCGTTTTCTTTATGCGCATAGGCCGAGCCTATGGCCCCTATTTTTGGCTTCCTCGCCTCTCTCGCCGGGTGGCCTGACATGTTTGGCCCTGACCGTCACCAGATTGCAGCTCTTATCAAGGCTGCTCTTTCCACTGCCACCGAACCGGCTCATCGCTACCGGCTCTGCAAGGCACGTATTGATATTTACCCCTGCATCCCTTTCTAAGGAAATCGCCATGATCATTTATGAGGTTGACTCCACGCTGGTAACCGAGCGTTCCGGCAAAACAGAAGCTGGCCGTGAATGGAAATCACGCGAACAGAAGGCTTATGCCAATCTGTTTGATCCGGCCACCGGCCAACTGAAACGCTATCCGGCTGAAACCAAGCTTCGTCTGCAGGATGGCCAGCAGCCCTACGCGCTGGGCTTCTATGTAATGTCGCCTGCCTCGGTCTATCTGGATCGTTACGACGCTCCGGCCTGCGATGTGCAGCTTGTCACTTATGACGAATATATGGCAATGACTGCGCCGGCTTTCTCCAAACTGTTCCCGCGCAATCAAGCTAAGCCTGCTGCGGTGTAATCATGAATACTGCGCCCAATCTCCCGGAAATCATGCCTCACAGCCCCATGTTTTGGGGCTGGCACCGTGTTCAATTTGCCGACCTTACTCTGTCGGAAAAAGTCGAGCTGGAGCGGTTGGGCGCTGACTTCTTTGAATACGCTCCTGAGCAGCTGGCGATTTACCGCACCCCTAAGGGCTTGACGTTCTTAACCCCTATTGAGTTCGTAGAGGTCTGACATGTCCATTGCCAAGCTGCTCGTTCCGAACAAGGCCTATCTCAAGCCGTTTTTGGCTGGCCTGCCGTCTGCACTGTCTGACGACATCGCGGATGAATGGAATGCGCGCCTGGCTAAACCGGCTACTGTGTCTTCATGGCTCCGTAGCGCACCAGCCAATAGCTGGCTCAAATTTACGACTGAGGCAATCCGTTCTATTGGCGTGCCTCGTTCTCTCTACCTTGATGAAGCTGATATCGATGCAAAGGCAAAGGCGTTATCTCGGCATACAAGTTGGTTGCGGCGGACCGGCGCTTCACTTGCTGACGTACAAGCGTTGGCCGGGCTCTACCATCTTCACCTACCGGACTGGACAAAAAAGCCCCACACGACAGATTCAGTCTGGGCCCGTGCCTGTGACTTGGCATTCTGGAAGCGCCAGATTAGGTCGGTTCATTCTCGTCTTGCTGAGCGAGGAGCCATTATTGCCGGACGTGTGCATAATCGCGCCGGACTATACGCCTCCGATGATCAAGTAAAGCGCACCATCCAGCGCAAGAGACGTTCCGCTCAAGTCCTCGCCAGTCAGCTCGTCATCAATGAGCTTGGCCAGGAATACAGTCTGGCCGATCTGGCCGCACTCTCGCCGGCAAACCCGCTTATCCGCCGTGCTGAGTTGATGGTTCGCCTGCGTGGCTTTGAAACCATTGCTAAGCAGGAGGGCCATGCTTGTGACTTCTTCACTATTACATGTCCCGGTAGCTATCACCCCCGTTTGTCCAAAACTGGACAGCTCAATCCGAACTATCAGCCGGGCATTGGCCCACGCGAGGCGCAAGCACATCTTCAGAAAGTCTGGTCGCGTGCTAGGGCAAAGCTGCATCGCAAGGGTATTCGTATGTACGGGTTCCGGGTGGCTGAGCCGCATCACGATGGAACGCCGCATTGGCACATGGTCTTGTTTTTCAATGAAGGGGACCGCCGTGATATTCGTAAAGTCCTGCTCTCTTATGCACTGCAGGTCAATCCATCCGAGCGAGGTGCATGGCGACGCCGCTGCACTTTTAAAAAGATTGACCTGCTCAATGGCTCTGCCTGCGGCTACGTCGCCAAATACATCTGCAAGAATGTGGATGGTCGCAAAGCCGACTCTCTTGCCTTGGGCGAATTCGACCATGAGTCAAATCCCAATAATCCGGCTCTCCTACATGAAACAGCCATTCGTGTTGAGTCCTGGGCAAAGTGGGGTATTCGCCAATTCCAGCAGATAGGCTGTGCGCCGGTTACCGTCTGGCGCGAGTGTCGTCGTCTTGACGCTACTGAGCAGCGTCCCGAGCTAGCCGACATTATTACCGCGACTCAGGCCAGCGACTGGGCCGGTTATGTGATGCTCCAGGGCGGCCCGTTTGCCTCCCGTAAAGAGCTGGCTGCCGCACTCTACTGTGAGCCTGTCACGAATCGCTATGGCGAGGACGCTTCTACCATCCGCGGCGTCGATGCGTATGGCGTCGTTGCCATTTCCCGTGTCCATGTTTGGACTGTCACATCCGCTTTGTATGGGTCTGCAAGCACAAAGGCGCTAGCAGATCAGCGGCAGTGCGCCCCGCAGGGGCGTGCTGCTGATGGCGCGAAGCGCCCTTGGACTCGTATCACTAACTGTACGCAACCACAATCCACCGGGGATAGGGCAATGCACCGTGAAGCCCTCATGGATGAAATGGATTCACTCCACAACCCTGAATTTAATGGGTTATTTATTCATCCTTTCCCAGATTCGATTCAATAACGGTATTGCTAATATGCATAAATTCAAATTGTTTATGTTTATCGTTTTCTCTGCTATGGCTATTTATGGCACCTACAAAATGGGAAAAGGGAAGGATGTGAAATGAAAAATGTTTTTTTCTTTTTGGTTGGTATTTTAATTTCCGGCGTTGCTTGTGCAGCAATTTCTCTCTATGCACCTTCGCCAATTGATATGTCTACTCCTCGTCAAGCTCAGGAAATCCCATATCAGCACCGTGCAGCTCCTGATTATCAGCAGCAATATCAGCAGCAGCCCATTTATCGTCGTGATGCTTCATTAGCGTTTTAATTATGAATGCTTCTGACGTTATTGCATCCGCAACTGTATCCATGCCGGTCTCTGCGCTGGCTGCAATGAATACAAATGAGCTTGTTGTTCTTTGCGTGATGTTTATTAGTTTTTGCTTTGGTTATCAGTCAGGGTATACACGATGATAACCATGGCCACAGCAGACATGGGTACTGTTGCCCTGTCCTTTGCCGCCGTTTGGGCGGTGGGGTTTTTAGTTGGCCTTTCTACTCGATCGGCTAAACAATTTCTGGAGAAAATACTATGAAACACTTCGACACTGCTCGCCGCTTTGGCTCCCGTATCGCTCTGGCTGCTTCTGCTGCTTTGGCTTCCGGTCTTGCAATGGCTGATGCTCCGACTCTGCCTGACCTGACCACTCAGGTCACTGCTATGGGTACTCAGGTTACTACTCAGGCATCTTCGCAGGCGGGCGCTGCGGCTCCGTATGCCCTGTACGTGGCTGGTGCCCTGATGATCTTCGGTTTGGCTAAAAAGTTCTTTAAAAAGATCGGCTAATAGCTTGATGTTTCAGCCCTTGCTTTCGGGTGAGGGCTTTTTATTTAAAAGAGGGTCAATATGTATAAATTCATACGGTATTTTCAGCTTGTCTTAGCCTCTGTCTTTATATCTATTTACCCTGTTTATTCCTACGCCACAGCATTTCCAGTTATTCAGCCTACTATTCAAGTTAAATTCCCTACTATTTATCCAAGTTCTTCCAATATGCCTTCTGGCGGTAATCCGGGTACTCAGGGTCAGTCCGCTGCCGGTGCAGCCGTTGGTGCTGTAGGTGCTGCATCTGTTGTGTGTTTTCTAGCATCGCCATCACCTTGCAATCCTTCCGTTGCAGTGGCTCCATCTGGTGTTGTTACTCCTCCCGGCTGGGTTCCTCCATCTTCTCCGACTGCTGCGCCTCAGCCTCCGGGTTCCGTCCCAACACAGGGCCCAGTTTCATGGCAACCCGGTGGTGATTCGGCAAATGAATCTGAGGCTTGCGCTAAGGTTTCTGCTTTTCTACAGGCTCATAATGCACCTTCATCAACATGCACTGTGGTTGGTCGCGGTGTAATTAATTATTCTAATCACGATTTTTACCTTTCTACTTATGGTGGTGATTCCTGCCCTGCTGGATACAAGGCTAATTCGTCTTCATCTTGCTCATATGATGTTTCTGGTGCTTCTGGTGCTGTTCAAAAGCCTGCCGGTACACCTTGCCAAGTTTTAACTGATGGTGGTTCTGTCCATTGGGATACTGCTAACCCTGCTTGTGCTGATCCCGGTGCTGGTCCCTTCTGGACAGATTCTGACGGCAATAAAGAATCCCTCAGCAATGGCACCTTTTCTGTTGTTTCATCCGACGGCAAAAATAAGGCTGATATAGGTCCAGTATCTGGAAATACCTTGCCCATTATTCAGACAATAACGGCAATTGGTGCTGATGGCCAGACACATACTTTCACTAGCAGTACTTCAGTTGATTCTACGGGAACGGTTACCAGTCAGAGTTTTACTATCGATGGGAAGTCTGTTACTCAGGATGAGTACAACAAAACCGTGGCCGGAAATCCTCCGAGTACGTCAATGGAAGATTCTAAAGCTAATACAAATACTGGCACTGGCTCCAATGCATCCGGAACAACTTCAACTGGCGGGGCTTCGTCTATTACTTGCCAGCAAGTTGGTACTTGTGGGGTGGCTCAAGAATCTACGCAAACTGGCATTTTGGCCACAATTAAATCAATTTATGATGCAATAACTGGCGCTTCTGCGAATACCAATGTCGATTCAAAACCTGATTATAATCCTCGTGATCCTGACGTTAGTGTATTCAACGGCCTGACATTGCCGTCATTAAATCTTGACTGGATTATGCATTTATTTCCTGATCCTGTTTGTACCGATATTAAATTGGATGTGCCTTTGGCTCTTGACGGTCACACCAATAAAATGGTTATCCCGATATGTGAGCAATTGCCGTGGCTTCGTACTGTTTTTGGTTACGGCTGGGACGGTATGACGGCTTTAACAATTGCCAATATGTTTATTCGGACCCGTGCCGATGGAAAAGTAAATCCCTCTTGAGGTGTTCAAATGCTTAAGTTCTTTGATTATCTCTTTTCCAAGCTGTCTGGCTTTTTTTTGGACATTCTTGCCAAGTGGGGCGTTAAAAATGCAAAGATTGTTGCTGCTAGGCTTGTTGTTTTAACTGCGCTCCTTGCTGCTTTTGTTGTTTTTCAGCAGACGATTCAACTCCTTATTGTTGCCCTCATTCATGCGCCTAATTCGCCTATTTGGCAGGCTGCAGCTTGGACTGTGTTGCCGGATAGTGCGCCTTCCTGCTTGTCGTCGCTTATTACGGCAAAAATAGCGCAGTGGGGTTTCTTGTGGTTATCGTGGAAGTACAAAGAATTGAATAATTCCTTGCCCATTATTTGAGGTGTGACATGTCCGTTTATTTTGTTGAGGGCCATTTGGGTGGGGGGAAGTCAGTTCAATGTGTAGGGCGTTTGATTGCCTATGCTGAGCAGGGCCGGCGCATCGCTGGCAACATTGATATTAATCTGGATAAGCTTTGCCAGGACAAGCGTTCACGTCAGAGCTATATTCGTATCCCTGACATACCTACGGGCGATGATCTTAAAGCGCTTGGTCGTGGCTCGGAAAGCCGTGCGGAGGATACGTTTGGCGCTTTGGTGCTTGATGAATGTGCTGTGTACTTGAATAGCCGTAACTGGCAAGACAAGGGCCGGCAATCGATCATGGCTTGGCTTGTCCATGCCCGTAAATATCGGTGGGATGTGTTCATTATCATCCAGTCTGTCGATGCCTTGGACAGCCAGATCCGCAAGCTACTGCATGAATACACGGTTGATTGCATGCGCCTGGACAAGCTCACAATTCCGTTTCTTACGCGCTTGACTGGCATTAAGCCGCCTAAGCTTTTTGTGGGCCGCGTCTACTATGGACGCATGAATCCGCCGATTCGTTCGGATACCTGGTATGCCCTTGGCTGGCGGGCATTTGAGTGTTACGACACTGAGCAAGAAATTATTGATCAGGATGTTCCTCGGTGGGGTGGTGATGGCTCGTATTGCATGCTGCCGAATTGGCATCGTGTTGGCCGCTTCTTGCCTGCTAAGCGCTCGTACCTTGGTCTTTTGGATGACACTATGCAGCAGTGCTTTTTGTGGTTTATGCGTCTTTGTATGCTTCCCGTTTATCTGCTTAACGTTGGCAATTTGCGTGGTAAGCAAAAAACAAGTTACGCAATTGACTGAATGTCAATAATGCTATTTTCGTGCCAGCAATAAAAATACACAAATGCAACACTCGCGCGCGACTGGCGGCGTGGAATTTTTGCCCTTCGTGATTGTTTAGGCCGCAAAGCGCAATGATGCGGCAACTTTCCGTCATCGGGCCGCCACGAGTGAAGCGCTGTCAGCAGCATAAGCCTGCCGCCGTTGTCCACAGCCGGGTGCGAGACGCTTTTTGCCTTTCCCCCTTGCGGGGAAAAAATGATGACTGAGGAGGTAACGCATTGAAGCGAGGTGTGTGCATGTGGGAAAGCGGTCGCGTTAGCAGGGCTGTTGTCAGCCTGTGTGCAACTTGTGGTCAGTTGACTGTCCACGGGTTGTGCATGGGCTGTCACCAGTCCTGCTGACCGTCTTTTCCATATGTACACACCCCCGTAGGGAGCCAGTGCGAACCGACGTAAGGCGAAGGTTTTTCCCACTGCAAGCGAGACCTTTTCGACTTGTAACCTTTCGAGTGCCCGGCTGTGGTCAACGGTGGCGTTTTGGCGTTGCTGCTGACAGTGCGTAACAAGTGGGCGACGGCACGATGTCGGAATGATGCCCCCTGACGGAATGTAGCCAGGCGGCCGTTTAATTTCAGTATCCACGGCTGATGCAACTCCTTCCGTAAAGCCGCCAGCCGCGCGCGCCATCCTTGTTGCAGACTCCAAAAACCTTGCTCATTTGAATGGCCACTACAAACCCGGCCGGGACGGCCAGCCCCTAGGGACCCATGACCGGTGTCTTGTTCCGGTCGTGGGGTAGGGGGCCTTAACCGGCGTTTTGTGCCGGTTTAGGCGGTGCAGGTCACCACTTGAACAGATCATTCAACATCAGGCCGAACCGGGCTTGTCGGTGGCAATTTTCGCGGTAGAACTCCCGCTCCATCATCAGTCGTTCAATCAAGTCTGCTTGCTCCTGGGCAAGTTTGTGCGCTCGTCGGTACTCCGGTATTTTCATGATGTCGTCCGTTAGTATTGCTCCCCAGGGCGACGTTATCCTGTCGCGCTCTATGGCAAAACCGCTCAAGGGCTTCATGCGCTCCAGCTCCTTTTTCTGCTTAAGGCACAGCCAGATTGCCTTAGGTACGGGTACGGCTCCAGTCTTCCATTGCATCCACTCGTCAACACTGACGCCCAACTCTTTGGCGCTCTTGTTGTCGTCAGCGCTAAACATCAGCTTGGCCAGTTCCATTGCGTTGCACTTGAAATTGGCTCGCGGGTTTAATCGTTTCAACATGTCGATCACGAAAAAATAAAGCCCCGTTGAGGGCGGGGCTTGTGATGATGTGCGGATAATTTAGGCTGTAAATGGCTGCAAACTGTTGGATGTTGGCAACATAGTATTTCTACTTACGTCCTTTCTGCGACGTTTGCGTGATTTGACATAATATATATTATGCGAACTTACGGAAATGGCTCAGAAGGCGGCGACTACGTACAAATACTATGTTGCCCTGCCGCAACACATTTGCAATGCAAAATGCGTGATTTACAGGATTTACATTGCCAGCCCCACGACCATCGTGGGGCTTTTTCATTTGATACGACCATGAGAAAACCACTCGCACCCACCACCACATTCGAGTGCGACAAGCTGGAACTGGCACGGCTACTGTTCAGTCACGACCGCAAGGCCAGCGCCGCAGAACTTGGCGTAACTGTTCGCCAATGGAGCGCATGGACAACCGGAGCTAAACCCGTACCCCGACACGTATGGCTTTACCTAAAGCAGAAAAAAGACATGGAAAGACTCGGAGACTGGCAGCATGTCCAAATCGACCGGAATCGCCTTGTTCTTCCATGGGGTGAAAAAATCGGCCTGGACGAATTGGCTTTAATACGGGAATACCGGCGCACCCACCAACTCGCTCAGGAGCAAGCCGACCTGATCGAACGCCTGATGATGGAGCGCGACTTTTACAAGGAAAATTGCCACCGTCAGGCCAAGTTCGGACTAATGCTAAACAACCTGTTTAAGCCTTCTTAGCGGCTTCCCTAGCCCTAAGGCTGGCTGCGTAGCGCTGCAAAAGCTCATCTGTCGGTATCGATGGCAATCTCAGAACTTCATGACCAGCATCTCTAAGTGTCTTGTCGCGATCTGCATCCCTGTCCTTTTTGCTGTCATGGGAAGGATCGTCCAGCTCAACAACAACGACAACGGAAAAGTCGGCGCGGCAGATGACAAAATCAGCTGCTTTTCTCGAGGCAAAATTGTAATAAAGATTATCGTTTTGCCGCTTGGTGCCGCCAGTGGCACGAAGAAGCTGCCCCAAAGAAACCTGTGCCAGCACTAAAAAATCAGGCTGCAACACGCTAACAAGCTTCTGATAGCATTCCTGCTCACTTTTACTAAGCAATGCTGACTTAGCAAGAAGCTTGGCATTGCCGTAATTCGCTTTCTTCTTTTCAGGCTGAGCTGTATCTGGTGATTTTTTCTTGGCTTGAGAAGCCGCAGCTGCAATGACAGCAATCAGGACAATGACAACAATAAGCGCAAACATAAAAACCCCTCTGCTATGACGGAAGGATTCTAACCCGCGCCGCCTAAGACCGGCCAGTTTGCCGGTCAAGGCCCCCTACCCCACGACCGGCACAAAACGCCGGCCATGGGTCCCTAGGGGTACGCCGTCCCGGCGAGGCTGGCCAGAGCTGGCAAAGGCGCATGGTTTTGAATGTCTGCAATGAAGGTGGCGGGATGACAACTGCCGCGCAAGGGCAAGATTCGTGACCGCCCGGGTGTGACTCGCCGGCGCCCAGTCACACGAGCTGGGTCACAAAGCTGTCCAGGTCGGTGACTGACCAGGCACCACAACACCTGGCCAAGTCACAACTGTGACTGCTCGATTGTGACAAACGCCTGGTCAGTCACGCCGGCTGAGTCACGGCGACGCTGCATTCTCTTGCGACATGCCGCATTGGCCAGCGATGCACGGCCAGTCAGCTCACGACCGCAGCCACAAAAACAAAGGCGCACAGAGGATACGGGACGAGATAGCGCAACAGCCTGCGCCATGATGATGGCCATCGGAATGGGGACACCATTGCCGACAGCGCGATAACGGCCAGACTGGGTAAAGCTAGGAAGCTCAATGCCATCACTCAAGCCCTGCAGGCGGCAAAAATCCAGCCAGCCCCGTCTATCCATCTGACCGCCCTCCGAAGCAACGCAACACGGCTGGGCATCAGCAATACGCGGCAAGCGAACTGGGGAAATCACATGGCCATGTTTATGGCCAAACTGAAAATGGCGCAGGCGATTTTGTGACAGGCCGCACTCGGAAGCATTGATATCCAAGCGCTGATGCGAATAACCGGGAATAACGACATCAGGAACACCGGATACGTTTTCCATCAGCCACCACGTAGGCGAAGCCTCGAGAACGACACGCTCAAACTCAGCAAGCATTTCAAGACCATAACCAGAAGGCTCAGAGCGACGAGCTCGGGAAAAATCAGGGCATGGCGGACCACCGATCACGCCATCAAAGCGACCCGGCACAGTATGAAACCGGCGTATATCACCACCAGTCAGCGGGTCCGGCCCACGAACAACAGAAAAACCAACCTGCTCAAAACCAGTGCCAAACAGGTCTATTCCCGGAAAGATCGACAGCACCAGCTGTGACAAAGCCGCATTGCGCGCATCCTGGACGATCACAATAAGCCCTCCTTTTGAAGAAGTGTGACCCAGCTGCCGTGACTTGTCCAGAGGCAGTCACACCAGGTCAGTCACATCAAGTCTGCTTTTTGGCAGGTTGCACGGCCTTGGAGTGCGGACGAAGCGCATCGAAGCGGTTTGCCTTAGGATCAGCATCATCCATGTCATTGATGGCCAGCCGCTGGCCAGCGTCAGGATGGCCCTGCTGCTGAGCGATCTGAGTCTGCTGGTTTTGCTGCACTGGCGGATTGTTGGCGCGGCCCCATGGGTCCACTGGCCATGGCGTGACGGTATGAGGCTTGCCCTTGCCATCCAGTCGCTTAATCAAAATGAAGTCGCCCCGGTATTCATAGCCGTAACCATACGCCTGCAGCTCGGTTAGCTTGATCTGCTCACGGACCTTATACGAGTCGTCCATCAGCTCTATCAGGCCCTGTTCCTTCCGGCCCATCTTCATGAACGCGGCCAGCCGTGGCCTGTACTTGTTCATCATCCCTTCCAAGTAATCGACAGGGTCAACACTGGTGGCTTCCAGTGCTGATTGCAACGTACCGACCGCCGACCCCTTACCAACGTCCTTGGCTTTGTCCTGCGCAGCGGCCGCGGCCCCAGCGGTGGTGGAAGCTGGCGCAGAAGCTGTTTGCACCGCTTTGGTGTTGATACCGAGCGCCTCGCCTGCCGGCTTGTGGAACAGACCCCAGACGTAATTCACTGCAAAGCACAGCACAAGAAAGGCCACTGGCAGGCCGAAGCGGATGCCTGGCTTTTTGAGGATGTTAGCGCGGTCGTCTTTCAGGTTGGCTTTATTCTCGACCCCGTCAGCGTGTGACTTGTAGCAGCCGAATTTAGCCTTGTCATATTTGCGGATACCGCTGGACACCTTGCTGAATTTCTTAGGCCCGACGCGCTCTTGCATGGTCCACTGATACCGACTATCCGCACCAATGGACGACATCTTCTGAAAGTAGACCAGCCGCTGCACCCGGTCGCGCCAGAATACGTGGATGTTGCCCATTGCTTGACCGCACAGCACCACGTCAATGCCTCGCTGACCATGCTGAGTGATGAATTCAATCTGCGCAGGATTGAGCTTTTTGCCCTGGGGATGGAAATCCTGCACTTCATCGAAAATCACCAGACCATCATTTTTGGCATGCTCGTGAATGTCGGAGGACTTGTCCCAATCAATCACCGTAAGTTGAGCAGCAACCGCATCAGGGTCTAATTGATAGCATTCAGCGATTTTGGCCGCATCCGTACCCTTGATATTCGTGACAACATGACGGCCAGCCTTTAAAGCCGGTACGGCCATTTCATGTATCGCTTCCCAGCTTTTACCGGAACGCGGCAGACCTTCATGGAAAATAATCATGGTGTTTTATTTACACAACAAAATTGATTAATATTGATTGGCACGAAATATGCATTATTGACAATGCAATTTAAATTACCACTGAAACAAAGTTAATACCTTGCGCGTCAGTCTAAATACATAACCAGCGCCAATGAGTGACAAGCCAGCACCCAATCCACACGCACCTAGCAGCCACATGATTGAGCTATCCATTCCAGTGAATAATGAATTAAGACCGCCGCCCAATTTAACCGGTAGCGAAAGCATATTGACTACAAACAAAATCAAATTAAGTATCAATTTGAATATCATCACAAAAACATCAAACAGCATGTCTTTTAATGCAGTGATGCATGCCACCAAGAAATTCCAGCAATTCTGAAAGAAATTAGTCATGTCAATTATCCACCGCGACACGGAATGCAAAGAATCCGCACACTACCAAAATAACAATAGAGGCAATAGAATAAACATTATATGCAGTTGGCGTGCAGAACTGGTCTATTTCAATACCGCCGATTGAAAGGCCCATAATATTGACGACAGGTATTGTCCAAGTCGGGCAAGAGCCACCCGCCAAACTGACATCAAAGAAGCCAGTCACACTAGAAACCAATGCAGTGTTTTTAATTGAATTAGAAAAGTCGGAAAGTGCCGATTGAGCCGTATCTGTTGATGGCGTATATAAACGCGGAACTTGAACAACGGTCGTAAAGTTTTTAATGAAGTCGGAAAAGCTAGTTTGAATATTACCTACCTGCGTTCCAACATCCTTTAATGTGCCATCTTGAGCTACGCCGCAAGTATTTACATCGGAGCATGTAATTTTAGTTTGCGGAGTACTACCACCTACTGTTGTAGTTCCAGATGCATTAGAACCAGTTCCGGCATTAGTATTGGCTTTTGAATTTTCCATAGAGGTGGTCGGAGGCGGACCCGCTAAGGTTTTATTATATTCATCTTGGCTAACTGGATGACCATCAATTGAATAATCTTGAGTCGCGATATTTCCATAACTATCAATAGTCGTCGTACTCTTGAAATCATGGAGTTGACCTGTCGAATCAGGGCCTGTCAAAGTTTGAATAATCGGCAAAGAATTGCCAGCAGCAGGGCCGACATTGGTTTTATTTCTACCATCAGATGAAACAACGGACAACGTCCCATTATTCATGGATTCCTGGTTTCCATCCGAATCGGTCCAGTACGGACCCGCACTTGGGGCAGCGCAAGCAGGATTGGCAGTATCCCAACGCACAGAACCACCATCAGTTAAAACTTGGCAAGGCGTACCGGCAGGCTTTTGAACAGCACCGGAAGCGCCAGAAACATCATAGGAGCAAGAGCCAGATGAATTAGACTTATATCCAGCAGGGCATGAATCACCACCATAAGTAGAAATGTAAAAATCATGATTAGAATAATGAATTACACCACGACCAAGCACAGTACAGGTGGATGAAGGCGCACTATGAGCTAACAGGAAGGCAGTAACCTTAGCGCAGGCCTCAGATTCAGTTGCCGAATCACCACCCGGCTGCCATGAAACAGGCCCTTGCAATGGCACAGACCCCGGAGGCTGAGGTACGGCTGTCGGAGATGGCTTAACCCAGCCGGGAGGCGTAGCGACCCCCGAAGGACCAGTAGCAACACTAGACGCGCAATCGACTGACAAGCAGACGGCAGCAGCAGCAGCACCAACAGCGCCTGCAGCTATACCCTTGCCATCATTAATTGAGCCAGTACCGCCACCGCCAGAAGGCATAGATGAAGCATTCGGATAAATGGTAGGGAATTTTATTTGAATTGTTGGCTGAATAACCGGAAATGCCGTGGCATACGAAAAGGCCGGCAATAGCAGCTGCATCGCAACAAATAACGACAAGAGAAAACGCCGCATCATCACCCCCTCAGACCCTGAATAATCACCCAGGCGCAGAACATGCCCAGCACGATCGAACCAAAGAACCAAATCATCTGATCTCACCCCCGGCAAGCAAGAAGACCTCGCAAAACCTATTTCCGTTACTGTCACAATAAAAAAAGGGAGAGCCGAAGCTCTCCCCCATGCCGAGAGCTAGCGGCTTACTTGCCCAGCATCGACATCACGGTGCGGAAGCCCCACTTGGCGACACGCGGCAGGAAGACAACAGCGGCGATAGCGCCGATGCCGGCCACGATGCTGGTGGCGTCCACAGCGCTGGTAATGGCGGTGTAGTCAGTAGCAGCGGAAGCACCGGCAGAAGCGATAGCAGCAACCAGACCAGCAGCAATGAGGGAAACACGGTTAAAGCGCAGAGAAGTGTTCATCACGAAAATCCTTATTTTGAAGGTAGAAAAGAAATAATTGCCCCGTAACCGTACGCGACGAGGTAGCACGTCATTACCAGACCAAAGCCCCAGCCGAAGCCCTGCTCAATCTGATTTTGATCTGCTGCCCATATATTCCCGGCCGCCATCACATTGGCGTAATCCGTGGAATCCATAAGCAGGTAAGACTGGCACTGCGCAGGCGGAACCGATAAAGCGGTTATGGTTCCATCCTGATTAATCTGGATGCATTGGGCCATTACGAGCCTCGCGAATCATCACGATCCGAACCGCGATCAAGCATGCTCATAATTTCGTAATAGGCCGTCTTGACGACATCGACAGAGAACACAGCCAAGGCCATTACCGATATACCAGCAACAGCACCGCTAGCCGCAGCATTCAAATATCCAAGCAGTACTGAAAAATCCACAGTTAAGACTCCTCATAAAATTTAGTGACATGGAATTGATTGCCAAGAAAATCACGAGCAGTTTCAACAGCGCTTTCCGCATCTTCGAATCGGCCAGCTTCACGCAATAACTTAGTGAAGCCAACGTCGCCCTGATACGGACACAGAAACAGGCCCGAATCGGCGTCCTGGACAATCCAAACGGGCCGAATCATGTTATTGACCTTGCGGCTTTACAGCAGCCGGAGCAACGGCCGGAGCAGCAACACGCGCAACCGGAGTGACGGAAATCAGAATGGTTTTGGTTTGCTTGCCGTTAGTCGTCATTTCCAAAACGCAGTCAGCCTCAAACGGGAACGGAAGCGATTTGATCTTCTGGAAGTTTTCCGAAGTCCCCCACTGATATTCAGCAGCAGCAAAGCCAACCGCATTGCCGGACTGCTCATTCATGGGCGTTTCAACAAACACTTTGGTGTTGTCGTATTTAGTTCCTTCAACAACATCGTTAAAGAACTTGGCACCCATTACTTTCATACGCGTATCGAATTGCATGATTTAATCTCCAGTTGGCAGTTTCCCGAAATTCACCACGCTGCCCAACGTGGTGCAGGTGAATTAAACGAACGAATACTCCGGCATCAATGCGAATTCATCGTCATCGTATGCAGCACGGTCTAGCTTATGAATGAAATCTTGATTGCCTAAATCACACGATACGTTCGCGAGTTTCAAGCGTTGTGGGTAACCAGCATCGGGACGTTCCAGTTGTTTAACGATCTGCTCTACAGACCAACCAGCAATGTCCTTCATGTAATTAATCAGGCGACCGACTTGGATAGCACCATAGTGGATATAGTGGTCAATCGCGTGACTCTGCTCTTTCATCAAGCAGTCAATGCGCTGAGGCGTTTTTAAGCCTTTAAAACGCTCAAAAGCAGGATATGCGCCAGCAAGATAGCTGCCAGCATTCAAGAGCATTTCAAACTTTAATACCCGGTCTATATTCTTGAATTCAACCTCGACCCTGACCCAATCAGAAGTCTTACAACCCTGTTCTTTACCTTTTTCATAAATACGAGCGAATTTGCCGTTAACCCGCTTTCCAAGATAAAAGGTGCGGCCAGAACCATCAGGACGCTTCCAATCGCCACGCTGCTCACAGTAAGGATGACGGCCACCGCAATTGAACCGCCCAGCGTCATAATCAGCAGCAGCCAGATCAACGGTGTAATCACCCACGAAATCGTCGTAAGCAAGATCGACACGAGTAAGGCGAGGGTTTTGCGCTTCAGTAGTGAGGAAGTCATAGAGCCGTTTTTCCCATCCTTCATGAGCAGCCAGCGCACCAGCACCGGTGATTTGAACGCAAATTGTGTTTCGCTGATTACCGCCGTAGTGCAGGTTGCCGTAGCAGACATCCTCCTGACCCAGCACCCACGACTGTTTGTAGAAGTGCATCCCCTTCGGACGCTGGTGGCTCACACCGAAGCCGAAAATCTGTTCCAGCTTTGCGGACATGGCCATGACGTGTTCCAGATCGGAGACCAGACGCGCACCGGCAATGACTGAGCAGGTCGTTTCGTGACAGGTAAACGAAACTTGGTCGACGTGGGCCAAGTCATCGCCCCAACCATGCGCACGGATGACCACTTCTTTAGTAATGCCCTCGTCGAGTACCAGGGTGATGGTTTCGAGGTCTTGGCGTCCCTCAGTCATCCTGGCGGCTTCGAATTTGGGCTTTCCCCCCGTGTTACAAAGGGGGGGGGCTGCGTCGGCGCGGCGCGCCTCCTCCGTCGGACGACGACCGCCGCCGACGCGGCCGGCCACTTTGCCCAGGGCATAAGCCACATCCGCATCACGCTGGACCTCACCGAACCGGCCGTGCGGCAGGTTCATCCAGTACTTGGCGTCATACACCACTTCATTGAACGGTTTAGCCGGGAACATGGCCGCAATACGTGCGTCGAGTTCGTCCCAAGTCATGGGACGGAACTGGTGAACCTCAGGAGGACGATTGCGCTTAGCCATGACGAACAATCCAGACAATACGTGATGCACCGCAGCCAATCAGCAGGCCGGATGCGAAGGTGAGGAGGAGGAAGGCGGACATATAAGGAATCAACGCTGAATAAAGCGAGAACCACGGCACTTGGAACAAACGGTGCGGATTACTCGACAGCTAAAAAGGTTGAGACCACTAAACAAAATAACCTCCTTATAGCCAAGGCCACGACATCTAGGGCATTTCACAAACTTAGACATATCAGCGCCGCCCCTCAGGAACGAGGAAGAGCACGAACAAGCCGACGGAGGTCAAACCAGCAACCGCTCCAATGGCAAGCAGGGGCAAAGTAGGAGTACCCGGATACCCGGCACAAATAAATGCCAAGGCCGACAAGAACAAAAATGGAGTGGCAGAGTAGATCATGTCAGGCCAACCTTTCCAGCTTGCTGGCGCAGTAGCAGTAGCAACGAACGCAGAAAAAAATAAGCAACGGCATAACCGCCAAAATAAGGCCGGTAAACATACCGAAACCGAAAGGCGGAACTAGGGCGATCACAAACAATGCCGAACAGAAAGTCGAAAGAACCGGGAATAGAGCCATGCCGATGACGTAGCGCATGTCAGGCCACCCGCAGCACGAAGCCAGTGCGGCTGATCAAAACAGCAGGGCAGGACGACATGAACACGTGGCCGTGAGCCTTCCAGCTGCCACAAACCTTTTGCTTTACTTGCATGTCCCGCCCTCCCCTATAATTCGCTACAGCGATGGAACTAACTACAACCCTGTAAGTACTCTAACAACAGGGGTGTAATCACTACAAGGGTGTAGTCAATGAAGGCATCAATCGAATACTTGAAAGAAGCGAAGGAAAAGCTAGGTTGTGAGACCGATTACCAACTAGCCAAGGCTCTAAAAACGTCCACAACGAACATCAGCCGTTACATGTCAGGCGAAACGCTAATGGACGATTTTCATTGCCTCGTTGTCGCAAAATCACTGGGAATTGACCCGATGAAAATCATTGCGGCCGCACAGGAAGAACGAGAAAAAAACGAGGAAAAACGGGGGGTTTGGCGGGATTTCAGAGAGGCACGGGAGCGGGAGAAGGGCCGCGCTATCGTGCCGGTGATGGCAGCACTGACCGGCCTGATGATGATGGCAATGGTGACAATCCCACACCTAAGTGAAGCGACTGGATTTTACAAAACCAGTCATTATGCGAACTAACGTAAATCGCGGAATTGAGCACAAACCATGCTCTTGCAATGGTCATATATGGCTTCTCACCCGACTGGCTGGCCGTTACCATAGTTGGCTTGACCCACCGCACTGAAAGACAAGCATCATGCAATACCGCAAGTTGGGCGACACCGATATCTCAGTCAGCGTGATCGCTCTGGGCACCATGACCTGGGGCGAACAGAATACCGAGGCCGAAGCACATAGTCAGATCGATCTGGCGCTGGAGCACGGCGTTAACCTGATTGACGCTGCCGAGATGTATCCGGTACCGCCACGGCCGGAAACCCAGGGCTTGACCGAGAGCTATATCGGCAGCTGGCTGAAAAAATCCGGCTTGCGTGAGCGCATTGTGCTGGCCAGCAAGGCTGTTGGCCCGGCGTCCGATCCCAAGCGACCAAGCCACTTTCGTGATGGCAAACCGCATTTCGATCGCAAGAACCTGACCCAGGCACTGGACGACAGTCTGCGTCGGCTGCAAACCGATTATCTGGATCTGTATCAGCTGCACTGGCCGGATCGCACCGCCAATACCTTTGGCACACTCGGCTTTCCCTGGCAGGACGATCCGGATGGCAGTACGCCGATCGAGGAAACGCTGGCCATTCTCAAGGAGTTCATTGATGCGGGTAAAATCCGTGCCATTGGTTTGTCCAATGAAACGCCCTGGGGGTTGGCTCAGTTCCTGAAAGCCTCGGAAAATCTGGGTTTGCCACGCGTAGTCAGCATTCAGAATCCTTACAGCTTGCTCAATCGCCTGTTCGAAATCGGTCTATCCGAGTTCAGCCGGCGGGAAAATATTGGTTTGCTGGCTTATTCGCCGCTGGCTTTTGGTGTGTTGTCCGGTAAATACCTGAATGGCGCGCGGCCTGCTGCGGCGCGCTTGACGCTGTTTGAGCGCTTTACCCGCTATAGCAGTGAGGGCGCGGCCCTGGCTGCGCAGGCTTATGTCGATCTGGCACAGCGCCATGGCCTGAGCCCAGCCCAGATGGCACTGGCTTTCGTCAATAGCCGCCCTTTCGTGACCAGCAACATTATTGGTGCAACCACCCTGCCCCAACTGCAGGAAAATCTGGACAGCATTCATTTGACGCTGGATGAGGCGCTTACGCAGGAGCTGGAGGCGATTCACAGCCGCATGCCCAACCCCTGCCCTTGAGTTCTGTTTTGCCAGACGTAAAAAAGCCCTGATTTATCAGGGCTTTTTCTTGAATAGTCGTGCCTATCCAGCTTACTCGATGTCTTTTTCGCGCTGATACAGGGCGTAGCTGAAAATCGGCCAGCCGGATGCCAGCGCTTGTTCCAGCGTCAGTTGTTGCGGCTGCCAGTGTTCCGGCTGTTCGTCGTCGAATTCGCCGAACACGTCGTACAGGGTGGCGGACAGTACGTCATCCAGTTCGTCGGCGGATTTCATTTCCACCACGATGAAGTCGTACATTTTTTCCCATTCGCTGGAATTGCGCATCGGGATCTTGAAGAACACCATACTGTTACTCCTGTTATCAATGCGGGCCGCAAGGCTGCGACCCTGCTTCATGTTTCGCTGGGCGCTATCTTACCATTTGCACGGAATTGTTCATCCCCTGTCTGGGACAAGTCGGCGCGCCGGGAGTTTGTTCGACTGCTGCCCGATGGGGCATTTCATTCATCGTCGCCCTCCCCGGCGGCGGCGTCCAGCAAGTGGCCGGGCAGCTGCTTGTTGGGTTTGATACCCATCTTGCGCAGCTTTTCCGCACTGGACAGCAAATTGCCGCGGCCGCTGGAGAGTTGCTTCATGGCATCGCCAAAGGTATCGCGAGTACTGTCCAGCTGCTTGCCCAGTTTTTCCATATTGCCGACGAAGCCAGCCAGCTTGTCGTACATGGCACCGCTCTGCCGGGCAATTTCCTGGGCGTTCTGGTTCTGGTATTCGTAGCGCCAGATGCTGGCCACCGTACGCAGGGTAGCCAGCAGGGTGCTGGGGCCGACGATCATGATGCGCCGCTCGAAGGCCTCGTTGAACAGGCTCATGTCTTGCTGCACTGCCAGCAGATAGGCCGGCTCGACTGGAATGAACATGAAAACGAAATCGACGGTATTGAGGTGATAAAGATCCTGGTAGCGCTTTTCCGACAAGCTGCGAATATGCTGGCGGATGGCCGCCACATGCAGTTTCAGCTCTTGTTCACGCACGGATTCGTCATCGCTGGCCACATAGCGCACATAGGCATTGAGGCTGACCTTGGAATCAACCACCAGCTGCTTGCCTTCCGGCAGGTCGATCACCACGTCGGGTTGGTAGCGCTTGAGGCCATCTTCGGTTTCCACCACATCTGACACCTGCACCCGGTATTCGCGGTCACGGGTCAGGCCAGATGTTTCCAGCACCTTTTCCAGCACCATCTCACCCCAGCCACCCTGAGTCTTGTTGCTGGCACCGGTCAGCGCCTGGGTCAGTGCCACTGCATCGTGGTTCAGCCGGGTATTCAGTTCCTGCAGGCGGCGCAGTTCGTTCTCCAGCGTCAGTCGTTCTTTGGAGTCCTTGTCATAGGTGTCCTGCACCAGCTTGCCAAAGCCCTGGATGCGCTCGTGCAGCGGCCCCAGCATGGCACCGATGTTCTGCTGGTTCTGCTCGGTAAACCGTTTGGATTTTTCTTCGAGAATATCGCTGGCCAGCGCCTTGAACTGGTTGCTGAGCATTTCACGTGCTTCGCTGAGCAAGGCCAGCTTTTCGGCCGATTGCTGCTTTTCCTGCTGCAACAGGGTTTGCAGTTCCAGCTCCCTGCCGCCCAGTCGCACCAGTTCATCTGCATGCTGGCGCAATTGCTGCTGCTGTTGCTGCCACTCGCTACGCAGCTGCTCCAGCTGTTTGACTTGCTCCTGCCGGCTGGCCCAATGCGCTGCGGTCTGTTGCTGTGCCTCGTTCAACTGCTGGCGCAGGGTGGCTAGTTCCTGCTGCAGCCGGCTCTCACGCTGCGCGGCCTGCGTACCATTGTCCTGTGCTGCCTGCAGCTGCGCCTGCAGGGTGGCTTCGCGCTGCAGCCATTGCTGGTATTCCAGCTGCTGGCGGCGCTGTAGTTGGTAACGCGCCAGCAGCAGGCCGCTTGCCGCGCCCAGTAATATACCCAGTGCCAACTCAATCATCGCTTCATCCTGCTACCTGTCGGTTTGCTGGCAAGCATAGCCGATAATTTGAATTCGTACCAATTCATCCGCAATGCTGCTGCCTTGTCATGTGCTGGCTTGTTTCCATGAGGTCGGGCGTCAGTTCCTGCGGCCTGCCTCCGCATTCATTTATGACCATGGAAACTTCCTGACATGCAGCCATGTCAGCCACCAAGCTTCATGCTTCGGCACAAAATACCTTCCGCGTAGGCAATGCGGTCATGCCGTATCCCGTTTCCATCCATATCCAGCCCGCAAGGTTCTTACCATGCCCAGTCTTCAACCATTTTTACAGCACATCCAGGCGCGCAATCCCGATCAGCCAGAATACTTGCAAGCGGTAAGCGAGGTCATCGCCAGCCTGGAACCGTTTTTGCAGCAGCATCCGCGCTATACCGAGCAGTCCTTACTGGAGCGGCTGGTCGAGCCCGAGCGCATCGTGATGTTCCGCGTCTGCTGGACCGACGACCACGGCCGGGTGCAGGTCAATCGTGGCTATCGCATCCAGCACAGCATGGCCATTGGCCCTTACAAGGGCGGCATTCGCTTCCATCCCTCGGTCAATCTGTCGGTACTGAAGTTTCTGGCGTTTGAGCAAACCCTGAAAAACGCACTGACCACCTTGCCGATGGGCGGAGCCAAAGGCGGTGCCGATTTCGACCCCAAGGGCAAGAGCCCGGCCGAGGTGATGCGCTTTTGCCAGGCATTTGCCAGCGAACTGCAACGCCATATCGGCGCGGATACTGATGTGCCAGCCGGCGACATTGGCGTCGGCGGCCGCGAAGTGGGCTATATGGCCGGCATGGTGAAGAAGCTGAGCAATCGTGCCGACTGCGTGTTTACTGGCAAGGGGCTGAGTTATGGCGGCTCGCTGATGCGGCCGGAAGCCACCGGTTTTGGCACGGTTTATTTCGCTCAGGAGATGCTGCAGACCCGTGGCCTGTCGCTGGAAGGCTTGCGCGTCAGCGTGTCTGGCTCAGGCAATGTGGCGCAATACGCGGTGGTCAAGGCCATGGAGCTGGGCGCCAAGGTGCTGACGGCTTCCGACTCCAGCGGCACGGTTATCGATGAGGCTGGTTTTACCACCGCAAAGCTGGCTGAGCTGATGGAAGTGAAAAACCATTTGTATGGTCGGGTCAGCGACTATGCCGCCCGCCTGGGGCTGCCGTTTCATGCCGGCATCCGCCCCTGGGGTGTGCCGGTGGACGTTGCCCTGCCCTGCGCCACCCAGAACGAACTGAATGAAAGCGATGCGCGCCAACTGATTGCCAATGGTGTGTGCTGTGTGGCCGAGGGGGCAAACATGCCCTCCACGCTGGAAGCCGTGCGCTTGTTCGAGGAAGCTGGCGTGCTGTATGCCCCGGGCAAGGCCAGTAATGCGGGCGGGGTGGCGACCTCCGGCCTCGAGATGAGCCAGAACGCCGCCCGGCTGAACTGGAGCCATGGCGAGGTTGATGCGCGCCTGCACGCCATCATGCAGGGTATTCATCAGGCCTGCCTGGCTCACGGCCGCGGGCCGGATGGCCGCCACAGCTATGTGCGCGGTGCCAATATCGCCGGTTTTGTCAAAGTGGCGGATGCCATGCTGGCGCAAGGCGTGTTGTAACCTTGGGACTGGCGGCGGCTGGGAGATATCAGCCACCGTCAGTTCAAGCGCAATGGACTATTCTGCCGCCGCCCAGTGTTGCAGATAGATCTGCAGCTCCTTGCGGCCCTGCCATTCATTGGCCACCAGTTGGTAGACGGCATTGATATTGTCCGGCAGCCAATCCACCTGGTTGAACAGCATGGCGTCGAATTCCTGACCCTGCTTGGCAATACGCAGTTTCAGATGCTTATCACCCACTACCCGCTGGCTCATCACGGCAAAACGGTCGTAAAAATACGGCACCGGGAAGCCCTGCCCCCACACCTCGGCCGCCAGTTCTTCAGCAAAAGGCAGGTGCAGCTCACGCGCATCCAGCCCGCCATCGGTTTCGATGGTGCGGGTCAGCTGGTTTTCATCCAGCAGCTCGCGCGCCACTTGCTCGAAAGCCTGCTGGAATTCGCCAAAGCGCGCTTCTGCCAGCGTCATGCCGGCTGCCATGGCATGGCCACCGAATTTCAGGATCAGCCCCGGATGGCGCTTGTACACCAGATCCAGCGCATCGCGCAGATGAAAGCCGGGAATGGAACGCCCCGAGCCCTTGATTTCGCCTTCGTCACCAGGGGCGAAAACAATGGATGGCCGATGGAAGCGTTCTTTCAGACGCGAGGCGACAATGCCCACCACGCCCTGATGCCAGTCGTCACGGTATAAGGTGAGGGTGTAGCGGTCAGCCGGATCAAAACTGGCCAGTACGGCTAGGGCTTCGTCCTGCATGCCGTGCTCGATCACCCGGCGCTCGCGGTTGAGCCGGTCCAGCTCCTGCGCCAGCGTCATAGCCTGGCTTTCATTGCCAGCCAGCAGGCAGGCAATGCCCAGACTCATGTCATCCAGCCGCCCGGCAGCATTCAGCCTTGGCCCCAGGGTAAAGCCCAAATCAAAGGTGTTGGCCTTGTAGTGGGCGCGGCCGGCAATGCGAAACAGGGCGGCAATTCCCGGTGCCATGCGTCCGGCGCGCATGCGGCGCAGGCCGTTTTCCACCAAAATGCGGTTGTTCTGGTCCAACCTGACCACGTCAGCCACCGTGCCCAGCGCCACATAATCCAGCAATTCACCCAGATTCGGCTCGGTCTTGCCGGCATACACGCCACGCTGGCGTTGTTCGGCACGCAAGGCCATCAATACATAGAACATCACCCCCACTCCGGCCAGATTCTTGGACGGGAAATCGCAGCCCGGCTGATTGGGGTTGACGATCAGCGCCTGCGGCAGGGTATCGCCCGGCAGGTGATGGTCGGTAATCAATACTTCGATGCCCAGCTCGCGTGCCCGCTCCACCCCGGCCACGCTGGCAATGCCGTTGTCCACGGTGACAATGATGTCCGGCTGGCTTTGCGCGGCCAGTTCGACAATTTCCGGCGTCAGGCCATAGCCGTATTCAAAGCGGTTGGGGACGATGAAGTCCACCTTGCCGCCCAGCATGGATAGGCCTTTTACCGCTACCGAGCACGCGGTTGCACCATCGGCGTCGTAATCGGCCACCACCAGCATGCGCTGGCTGCTTGTGATGGCATCGGCCAGGCGCTGGGCCATGGCCTGGATGTTCTTCATCTGCTGATAAGGCAGCAGGGCCTTGAGGGCGTAGTCCAGCTCCTCGCTGCCGGCGATGCCACGGGCGGCATACAGCCGCGCCATCAGCGGGCTCAGCCCCTGGGCCACCAGGGTGGAGTGAGAGTCTGCGGAGACGCTGCGGGTAACAATGTGCGACATAGTGTTCTCAGTACACGGCAGCCAGCGCTTGCGGCCGCTGCCAGAATTTCCACAGCGCGCGGCGGGAAATGGTTAGCTCGAAACCAGCCGGGCCATGGCACAGCAAGCGCAGCTGTTGCAGCTGCCCCTGCCGTAATAGCTGCAGCAAGGGCGCAAACCAGTCCTGTTCCATGCGCTGCAGTTGTTCGCGCCAGCCCCAGGCGTCGCGATACTGCGCCGCCGCCAGCAGGGCATCCTGCACCAGCAGCACATGCTCGCTATTGCCGGCAGCAGCCAGCAGTCCATCACCAGCGTAAGGGACTGCGTCACAGGGCAGCCCGGCGGCCGTCGCCTGCAGTTGCAGCAGTTCATCATCGGCCAGAACCAGATCTGGCCGCTCCACTGCTGCATCCGGCCCGGCTTCGATGGCATCGCCCCACAGCCAGACACTGTTGACCGGCAACTCGCCGCGCGCTTCGCGCTCATCATTCAGCGGGTGGATGTACAGCAGCATCTGCATCTCATTGAGCAGACGACTCCAGTGCAGGCCGCGCTCACCAGCGGGCAGGTGTTCGTTGACGTTTTCTCCCACGGCATCCGGCAGCGGGGTAAACGTGGCCCGGCTGGCATCCGGCAGTTGCAGCAGCCAGCGCCCCGGTTGCGGCGCATGAAATTGCAGACCGTCTTCGGCAAAGTGCTGGTTCAGGCTGAGCAGCAGCGCATCGGCCTCGTGCTGGGCGAGGGCCATTACCCCGACATCGGCCAGCAGGGCGCGGTCGCGGTCGATGCGCACATGCACCGGATCGGCCAGCAGCCAGTGGCCGGCGTCCAGTCCGGCGCGGCGTGCCAGCTGGCTGGCAATGCTTTCACCGGGCATGCCCAGCAGCTGCTGATAGAGCTGGCTCAGCGTCGTGGGTGCGGTTTGCCGGGTTCCGCGCCCCAGCAGAGTGGATAGTGCGGGCAGTGCCAGTCCACGGCAAACTTCGGCCCCGTCATGGGCATCCAGCCAGCTCAGGCCAGGCATCAGCAGTGTCAGCTTCATTGATTGAGGTACAGGCAGGTGGCGGGCATGTTTCATGTCCGCACAGCACTCGGCAGCGAGGCCAAGTCCTTCATTGAATGGATGGTTTTCGGAACTTATGACAGCCGGACCCAACCAAGATGGTCGGGCGCAATGCCACTTGTCACAAACCCTGTATTTTCCCGGAAGCACGCATGGCGTCCACCAAAACATGAATTATCGCAAACTGCTGCAGTTCCCGCAAAATTGTACCCGTCGTCTGATCAATCATCATCTGAGCTGGCTGGGCCTGGCCGCCAGCCTGCCCTTGTTCGGCATGGTCACCGCCTTTGCCGTGGCACCGGGCGACCCGCATGCGGCCGCCGCCGAAGTGCGCCAGCGCATGGTGACCGAAAAACTGGCATTGCCGGCCTTCACTCCGTCGACCAGTGGTACGCGCTACTGGCGCAATGAAACGGTGAATCGTGGCGACACCATTGCCCGCGTACTGAACCGGCTAGGCGTGCGCGATAGTGAGGCGCGGCGTTTTCTTTATTCCAGCCCACTGTCACGCGACCTGCTCAAGCTGAATACCGGTGCCACCCTTGCAGTGGAAACCAGTGATGAGGGCGAACTGTACGCCCTGCGTTTTCTGAATGATGACGAAAACGGCGAAAAAGTGCTGGTGGCCATCGCCAAACAGGGCGATCAATGGCAGGCCAGTGCCGACCCGCTGGCGACCGAGAGCATGGACAGCCTGCGCTCCATCACCATCCGCCGCAGCGCCCAGCGCGAGCTGCAAGCGGCCGGCGTCCCGCGCGAGGTGATGGCGCAACTGGCAGACATCTTTGCCGACCAGTTCGCGCTGGACAGCCTGCAGCCTGGCGACAGCATTCAACTGGTCTTCGAAAGCCTGATCTACAATGGCAGCCCCATTGCCAATGGCAATATCCTGGCTGCTGAAATCAGCCGTGCGGGGCAATGGCATCGCGCCTTCTACTTTGCTCATGACAGTGAAAGCGGTGCCTATTACGATGCAGCCGGTCGGCCGGTCAAAAAGGGTTTCAGCCAGCAGCCGGTAGCCCATTACCGTATCAGCTCGGGCTTTGGCACCCGCTATCATCCGGTGCTGCATTCCCTGCGCATGCATCAGGGCGTCGATTACGCTGCTGCGCCGGGCACGCCCATTGTTGCGCCGGCTGATGGCGTGATCAGCGCCGCCGAAACGCAGAATGGCTATGGCAAAGTCATCACCCTGAGACATAATGCCAAGCTGAGCACGCTGTATGCGCACATGCAGCGTTTTGCCCCCGGCGTGAAGGCGGGCAAGCCGGTCAAGGCTGGCGATCTGCTGGGCTATGTTGGCAGCACCGGGCGTGTCACCGGGCCGCATCTGCACTTTGAGGTGAAACTCAATGGCCAGGCTGTCGATCCTGCCACCGCCGCCCTGCCCGCCCCTGGCCTGGCTGCCGGCCAGCGCCTCGCCTTTGCCAAACTCAGCAGTCAGCTGACAGACAAGCTGGCGCTATTGCGTGACACGCCGGGAACGATCGCACAACTGGATTGATGGAAAGACCGACGCAGATGACGGAGCGCTATATCGGACTGATGTCCGGCACCAGCCTTGATGGCGTGGACGCAGTTTTGCTGAGCATGGATGCGCAAGGCCGTCCTTGCGTCGAGGCCGACAGCTTTCTGGCCTTTCCGCTGGAAATCCGCCAGCAGGTGCTGCAGTTGCAGCCCACGGGCTCGGACGAGCTGGATCGCGCCGCACGGCTGGGGAATGAGCTGGCCCGGCTGTATGCCGAAGTGGTCGCGCAACTCTTGGCCGAGCAGCGGCTGCCTCCTGCTGCCATCACGGCTATCGGCTGCCACGGCCAGACCATCCGCCATGCCCCGCATGCCGGCTACACGCTGCAGATTGGCAACCACGCGCTGCTGGCCGAGCTATCCGGCATCGACGTGATCGGCGATTTTCGCAGCCGCGACGTCGCTGCGGGTGGTCATGGCGCACCGCTGGTACCGGCATTTCATCAACATGTTTTTGCCAGCGACGCGGAAAATCGCGTCATTCTGAATATCGGTGGCATCAGCAATCTGACCCGGCTGGCCAGTGGCACCGCGGTCATCGGCTTTGACTGTGGTCCGGGCAATATGCTGCTGGATGCCTGGTGCCAACGCCGCACCGGTGCCGGCTTCGATGCCAATGGCGACTGGGCGGCCAGTGGCCGGCTGCATACACCACTGTTGCAGCAGATGCTGGATGAACCCTTTTTCCGCTTGCCGCCACCCAAAAGCACCGGGCGTGACCTGTTCGATCTGGCCTGGCTGGAAGCCCAACTGGCGCTGCAGCCAGACATTCCGGCAGCCGACGTCCAGCACACCCTGCTGCAGCTGACTGCCCACAGTATTGCCGATGCCATTACCCGCTACTGTCCGGACACCCGCAGCGTCTACGTTTGCGGTGGAGGCGCGCTGAATGTCGCGCTGATGCAGGCCTTGCAACAGCAGCTGCCGCAACTGCTCATCAGCAGCACGGCCGCACTGGGTTTGCCCGTGCATCAGGTGGAAGCGGCTGCGTTCGCCTGGCTGGCCTGGTGTTTCTGTCAGCGCCAGTCCGCCAATCTGCCGGATGTTACCGGTGCCAGCGGGTTGCGGGTGCTCGGTGCCCTCTATCCGCGCTGAGCCGGCGCACCGGCCGGTAGCCTGACAACGCCAGCCACTCTGAGTGGCCTTGTCAGGCTATAATCAGCCACTGTCATAGCCCATAACGAGAAAAATGCGACTTTTCAAAAGAAAGGCCGTCGTCAAGAACAGTCAAACGCCATTGCCCCCCAAGCTTGCCAGCCTGCTGCGCGAAGCCTGGTGGCTGCTGATGGCCGTTGCTGCGGTCTACTTGGTGCTGGTACTTGCCAGCTATTCCGCACAAGACCCTTCCTGGTCACATAGCTCCTCCGACCCTACCGTGCGCAATTACGGCGGCGCGTTCGGCGCCTGGCTGTCCGACATGCTGCTCTATGTATTCGGCCTGTCCGCCTGGTGGCTGGTGGTGTTCTGCCTGGTGGCCATCGCCTGGGGCTACCGCCGCATGGAAACGCTGGGTTTTCGCCTCAATCCGATGACGCTGGCCGCCATGGGCGGTTTCTTCCTGCTGTTGCTGTCCAGCTCCAGCGTGGAAGGCATCGTCCTGGCCAGCAAACAGCTGAACTTGCCGCTGACTGCCGGCGGCATGCTGGGACACTGGCTGGGCAAAGCCCTGTCACATGGCCTGGGCCTGCCCGGTGCTTACCTGCTGCTGTCGGTGAGCGGGGCCATCGGCTTTTCGCTGTTCACCGGCCTGTCCTGGCTGGACATCATGGAAAGAATCGGTGGCACGCTGGAAGATGGCGTGCTCAAGCTGTGGCATGGCTGGCAGGCGCGCAAGGACCGCGAAATCGGCCGCGAGACCGCCCAGCAGCGCGAAGCCAAGGTCAGCACCGAAAAGAAAAAGCAGGAAGACAAGACTCCGGTGCGCATCGAAGCCACCCTTGCCGAAGTGCCGCTGTCGCCCAAGGTGCAAAAGCCGGTGCAGCAATCGCTGTTTGCCGACCCCAATCGTGGCGAGCTGCCCGGTCTGAGCCTGCTGGAAGCGCCCAAGGATCAGCATGAACCGGTTTCCGCCGAAACGGTGGAATACACTTCGCGCCTGATCGAACGCAAGCTGGCCGACTTCGGTGTGGATGTGAAAGTGATAGCCGCCTACCCCGGTCCGGTGATTACCCGCTATGAAATCGAACCGGCCGTTGGTGTCAAAGGCGCGCAAATCGTCAACCTGATGAAGGACTTGGCGCGCGCGCTGTCGCTGGTATCCGTGCGGGTGGTGGAAACCATCCCCGGCAAGACTTATATGGGTCTGGAGCTGCCCAATCCGAAGCGGCAGATCGTGCGCCTGTCGGAAATCATCGGCTCCGATGGCTACCAGAACATGACCTCCCGCCTGGCCATTGCCGTAGGCAAGGATATCGCTGGCCAGCCCGTTACGGTGGATCTGGCCAAGATGCCGCACGTGCTGGTTGCGGGCACTACTGGCTCGGGCAAGTCAGTGGCGATCAATGCCATGATTTTGTCGCTGCTGTACAAGTCCACGGCGCGTGAAGTGCGTCTGATCATGGTCGACCCGAAAATGCTGGAATTGTCGGTGTATGAAGGCATTCCGCACCTGCTGGCACCCGTGGTCACCGACATGAAACAGGCAGCCAACGCGCTTAACTGGTGCGTGGGCGAAATGGAACGGCGCTACCGCTTGATGTCCAAGCTGGGCGTGCGCAATCTGGCGGGTTACAACCAGAAGATCAAGGATGCGAACAAGGCTGGCGAGAAAATCCCCAATCCCTTCAGCCTGACCCCGGAAACGCCCGAGCCGCTGGATTCCCTGCCGCTGATCGTGGTGGTCATCGACGAGTTGGCTGACTTGATGATGGTGGCTGGCAAGAAAATCGAAGAACTCATTGCCCGCCTGGCCCAGAAAGCCCGTGCCGCCGGCATTCACTTGATTCTGGCCACCCAGCGCCCGTCGGTTGATGTGATTACCGGCCTGATCAAGGCCAATATCCCGACGCGGATTGCCTTTCAGGTATCAAGCAAGATCGACAGCCGCACCATTCTCGACCAGATGGGCGCTGAGGCCTTGCTGGGACAAGGTGACATGCTTTATCTTCCGCCAGGTTCGGGCTACCCCAACCGGGTGCACGGCGCTTTTGTCGCCGATGACGAAGTGCATCACGTGGTGGAGTTCCTCAAGACCACCGGCGAGCCGGACTACATTGAAGGCATACTCAGCGGCCAGAGCGAGGCCGACGAGGGTGCAGCCACCAGTGGCTGCGATGTTGACGGCAGCGGCGAATCCGACCCCTTGTACGACGAGGCAGTCGCCATTGTGGTGAAAACCCGCAAGGCCTCCATTTCTTCAGTGCAGCGGCATTTGCGCATTGGCTATAACCGCGCAGCGCGCCTGATCGAACAAATGGAAAGTGCAGGCCTGGTTTCCGCCATGGAAACCAATGGCAATCGCACAGTACTGGCACCGGCGCGCGAAGACTAAGCCGGCAACGCCCGTCATGCAGTAATTCAACTTGGCCACCGGCTATCCTGCCGGTGGTGCAACCCAGCACCGGTAGCGAGAAACCCATGTCCGGATACCTCCCAGAGCCCCCCTTCTCCCATGACAGCCAGGCCAAGACTGGCATTTTGCTGATCAATCTGGGTACGCCGACAGCGCCCACAGGCCAGGCAGTACGTCCTTATCTCAAGCAATTCCTGTCGGATAGCCGGGTCATTGAGATTCCCAAAGCCGTTTGGTGGCTGATCCTGAATGGCATCATTCTGAATGTGCGGCCGAAAAAATCCGCGAAAAAATACGCCAGCATCTGGAGCAAGGACGGCTCGCCGCTGCTGGTGAACACCCGCAAGCAGACTAGCCTGCTCAAAGGCCTGCTGGGCGAGCAAGGTGTACGCAATGTCGTGGTCGACTACGCCATGCGCTACGGCCAACCCTCGATCGAAAGCGTTATTCAGAACATGCGCGCCCAAGGCGTGGACAAGCTGCTGGTTGTGCCGCTGTATCCGCAATATGCCGGCTCATCCAGTGCCACCGCACTGGATGATGTGTTCCGTGTACTGATGAAGCTGCGCAACATGCCCGAACTGCGCACGGTGCGCCACTTTCATGACGACCCGGGCTATATCGATGCCCTGGCCCAGCAAGTACAGGCGCACTGGCAGCAAAATGGCCGCGCAGAAAAATTGCTGATGAGCTTTCATGGTGTACCGCGTTTCACGCTGGACAAGGGTGACCCCTATCACTGTGAATGCCTGAAAACCGGGCGTTTGCTGGCCGAACGACTGGGCCTGAGCAAGGAACAATACGTGGTCAGCTTCCAGAGCCGTTTTGGTCGTGCCGAGTGGCTGCAGCCCTATACCAGCGCCACACTGGAACAGCTCGGCAAGGCCGGCACCAAAAGTCTGGATGTGATTTGTCCCGGCTTTGTGTCTGATTGCCTGGAAACGCTGGAAGAAATCGCCATGGAAGGCAAACACAGTTTCCAAAGCAGTGGCGGCGGTGAATTTCGCTACATCTCCTGCCTGAATGACAGCCCGCAATGGATTGCTGCATTGGCGGGTATTGTGGGGAAAAATCTTCAAGGCTGGCAGGAAGTTATAGAACAAGATACCGCCAAGCGCCAGCAGCGCGCACAGTCGCCTGGAGCCAGTCGCTGACCTCCGAAAAAATAAATTTTAAACGCCCGAATAAACCCCGTTGACACTCGCGCAAACTGCTCCCCATAATCAGCGCAGCTGGTAGCCATTCCAAAAGAATGGCCTGAATCAGTAATGGGCAAGGTCTGAATTTCAATCAGGCTGCCCGCAGAGATCGCCAAGTCTACATAGATAAGATCAGGGGAAATAAAATATGAATAAGTATGCTCGTCTGAGCCTCATCGCTGCTGCTGCCATGACCCTGGCTGCCTGCGGCAAACAAGAGCAACCGGCCGCTACCGACGCCTCCGCTCCCGCAGCTGCGGCCAGCACCGGTGGCGACGTGACCGTCAAGATCGGTCAGGTATCCCCGATGTCCGGCCCGATCTCGCATCTGGGCAAAGACAACGAATTTGGCGCCAAGCTGGCCATCGAAGACCTGAACGCTGAAGGCGTTGAGATCGGCGGCAAGAAAGTCAAGTTCGAACTGGTTTCCGAAGATGACCAGGGCGATCCGAAAATCGGTACCCAGGTTGCTCAGCGCCTGGTTGATGCTGGCGTAGTCGGCGTGGTTGGCCACCTGAACTCCGGCACCACCATCCCGGCATCCAAGATCTACTCCGACGCAGGCCTGCCGCAGATTTCCCCGTCCGCCACCAACCCGGACTACACCAAGCAAGGCTTCAAGACCACCTTCCGCGTAATCGCCAACGACGTGCAGCAAGGCACGGCGCTGGGTCAGTTCGCTGCTGATGGCCTGAAAGCCAAGAAGGTCGCCATCATCGACGACCGTACCGCTTACGGCCAAGGCCTGGCAGACGAGTTTGAAAAGGCCGTCAAGGCCAAGGGCGTGGATGTGGTTAAACGCGAGTTCACCACCAACACCGCTACTGACTTCAATGCCATTCTGACCTCCATCAAGGCTACCAAGCCGGACGTCATCTTCTACGGCGGCATGGACGCACAAGCTGGCCCGCTGGCCAAGCAGATGAGCCGTCTGGGCATCAAGGCCAAGCTGATGGGTGGCGATGGCTGGCAGACCCCGGAATTCATCAAGCTGGCTGGCGACGCTTCTGAAGGTCAGTTCTCCTCCAGCTGCGGCGTTCCGCGCGACAAGATGCCGGGTTTTGCTGCCTTCAACGACAAGTTCAAGGCCAAGTTCAACACCGAAGTACAAATCTACGCTCCGTATGAATACGATGCCGTACGTGTACTGGTTGACTCGATGAAGCGTGCCAAGTCCACCGATCCCAAGGTATACCTGCCGGAAGTGGGCAAGACCGACTACACCGGCGTAACCGGCAAGATCACCTTTGACGACAAGGGCGACATCAAGAATGGTGCCGTTACTGTGTATCAGGTCAAGGGCGGCAAGTGGGAAGTGGTTTCCACTGTCGGCGGCGCACCTGCTGCTGCCAGCGCAGCTCAGTAATTCCCTCCCGCATCACCAGAAAAGCGCAGCTTCGGCTGCGCTTTTTTTATGCCTGGCCTTGAGCGCAAGCGGCCATTTTCACGGCTGCCTGATCTGGATCAGCCACAAAGGTTGACGAAATGCTGCGGAACAACAAAAATGTCCGGGTCAGTGGCGTAGATTGTATCCAGTCCATGCCATCAACAGACCCTACCACCCCCGGGGTGTGCTGACATGAAATGCCAAAAGCTTTCGTGGCGAATGACCCTCATCCAATTCTAATTAGACCAGGGCATTTCCATGTATCTCCCGCGTATTACCCTTATCACCGCCGCCGTGCTGGCACTGGCTGCTTGCAGCAAACAGGACGCCGCCGCTCCGCAACAGAACGCATCTGCCGGCGCTGCCGCCAGCGATGCCGTCATCGTCAAGATCGGCTCTGCCAATCCGCTGACCGGCCCGTTCGCCCACTGGGGCCGCGATGCCGACAACGGCGTCAAGCTGGCTGCCGAAGAAGCCACTGCGGAAAACCTGAAACTGGACGGCAAGCCGGTCAAGTTTGAAGTCGTGTCCGAAGATGACCAGGCCGACCCGAAAACTGCTACCCAAGTGGCACAGCGCTTTGTCGATAACAAGGTTGCCGGCGTCATCGGCCACCTGACTTCCGGCGCAGCGATCCCGGCCTCCAAAATCTACTCCGACGCGGGCATTCCGATGATTGCCGGCTCGGTAACCAGCCCCAAGTTCACCGAACAAGGCTTCAAGAACACCTTCCGCATCATTGCCAATGACCAGCAGCAGGGACAGGCGCTGGCCAAATTTGCGGTGGGCGATCTCAAGCGTGCACGCATTGCCATCATCGATGACCGCACCACCTACGGCCAAGGCCTGGCGGATGACTTCTCCAAATCGGTAGAAGCAGCCGGCGGCAAGGTGGTAAAGCGTGAATTCACCACCAATAGCGCTACCGACTTCATGGCCATCCTCACCTCCATCAAGGGTGAAAAGCCGGACCTGGTATTCTATGGCGGCATGGATGCCCAGGCAGGCCCGATGGTGAAGCAGATGCGCAAGCTGGGCATTACCGCTGACTTCATGGGTGCCGATGGCGTGAATACCGCTGAATTCGGCAAGCTGGGCGGCAAGGATGCCGATGGCAGCTACGCCTCCAGCGCCGGCGCACCGAAGGAAAACATGCCGGGCTTTGCGGCCTTCAACGACAAGTTCAAGAAGCGCTTCAATGCTGAAATCCAGGCTTATGCACCCTACACCTACGATGCAACCCGCGTGATGATCGAAGCCATGAAGCGTGCCGGCTCGGCCGACCCGGCCAAGTACCTGCCGGAAGTGGCCAAGACCAAGCTGCAAGGCGTGACCGGTGAAATCGCCTTCGACCCCAAGGGCAATATCATGAACGGTACGGTTTCCCTGTATCAGCTCAAGAACAGCAAGTGGGAATCGGTGGCCGCCCCGGCCAAGGCAGCAGCCAGCGCAGCACAATAAGCATTTGTGCGATCGCCAAAGAAAAACGGCAGCCACAAGCTGCCGTTTTTCATGCAGTGCACCAGCTTAGTCGCGGAAGCTGGCGGTTTGGCGCGTCATCATGGCCATGCCGGCCTGCTGGATGTCTTCTGACAGCAGCATGGCGGCATTCCAGGTGGCCACATGATTCAGGCTGTCCGCTACGCTGTGGTCGCGGGCATAGTTGAGCATTTCCTTGCTGCCACGCACTGCCAGCGGCGACTTGGCTGCCATCAGGCGTGCGGTTTCCAGTGCTGCGGCCAGTACACTATCCGCATCAGGTAGCAATTTATTGACCAAGCGGATGGCTAGCGCCTCTTCCGCACCAACATCACGCCCGGTCAGCGCCATTTCCCGTGCCATGCCCTGCCCGACCACACCAGGCAAACGTTGCAGCGTGCCCACATCGGCAACCATGCCGATATCCACTTCGCGCACGCCAAATACCGCATCGGCTGAGGCAAAGCGGAAATCAGCGGCCAGCGCAATATCCAGCCCGCCACCCAGACAGGCGCCATGAATGGCCGCCACGACTGGCTTGCGGCAGTTCTCCAGGCTGGATACGGTGTCCTGCAGCTGCAAAATAAGCCGCCGCAGCTTTTCGCGCTTGCGGCCTTCGCAGTCGTCCGTAATCACCGACTGGATGCCCATCAGCATGGCCAAATCGATGCCGGAGCAAAAATGTCGCCCCTGCCCGGCCAGTACCACTGCGCGCACGCTCGGCTCGGTATCTGCCCACTCCATCACCGCCTGCAGCTCCAGCCACATGGCCTGGTTCAGTGCATTGGCCTTGTCGGCGCGGTTGAAGCGCACCAGTGCCACCTTGTCCTGCTGTTCGACGCTAAAGGTTTGCCATTGCATCGCCTGCTCCTTATTGCGGCCGCTTCTTGGGAATCCACGCCCAGACCATCTCACACTGGATGGGCGATTCACCAGACTCGTCGGTTACCGTGACTTCAACCAGGGTTTCACCCTTATCAATATGGTACAGATCGCGAATCTGCGCCTCGCTCAGCGTGGCTACCGCCCGCATGTCTCCTTGAGAGCGCTTGGTGTAATTCACCTTCATCGACTTGAGCAGCATCAGCTTGTCATCCGGCACATTCATGCCCACCACGAAGCCGCTGGCCGTTTCAGCCAGCAAGGCCATGGCTGCCGCATGCACACCCTTGATATGGTTCTGCACCTTGCGCCGGTTGCGAATGGAGACCGTCAGCCGGGTGTGCCCAACTTGTTCAAAGCGCAGGCCGGAAGTGGCAAGAAATGGCACCAGGCGGCCAAACAGCAGTGACAATGCCCTGCTGCGCAGACCAACAGGCAGTTTTCCCACCTTGTCAGCGATGCGGCTCATGCTGTTTTTCTGATAGTCCATGCGTGTTAGCCCTCTTTGTTATGTCATGGAAGTGGAGTGACCAGGCCCAATAAGGCCCGGATTTGAATCTTCAATGCCGGCAATACTGTTTGATCGGTACGCGCCAGCTGCAGCCCGCCTTGCAGGGCGGCCAGCATCAGCAAGCCCATCGCCTGGGACGTGCCGGCGTACTGCATGCTGCCATCGCTCCTTCCCGCCTCGGCGATGCGTACCGCCCAGTCACGCATCTCGTCGACGAAAGCATTGGCTTCTGCCTGCATTTCGGGTGGCAAGGTCTGGTATTCGGTAGTCAGGATGCCGCTGGGGCAGATTTGCTGGTCGTGCTCGAAATAGGCATCGGTCAGGGTGAAGTAGCGTTCCAGTTGCTGCTGCGGTGCCAGTGTGTGCTGGGCATCGACAAAGCGCTGAAAACGGCGGCGATAACGCTGGATCAGCGCTACGCCCAGATCGGTTTTTTTCGGGTAGTGATAGTGGATGGCGGCATTGCGTACTCCCAGTTCCGAGCTGATGTGCTGGTAACTGAAAGCATTGAAGCCGCGTGTCAGCAACAGCTGCTCGGCAATATCGAGAATGCGTTTGCTGGTATCGTTTTTGACGTCGGCGGCAGGTTTCATGCGGAAACTCTACTTACTGGTTAGTAAGGTGTCAATCCAATACCCCTGAAAGCTGGACAGGCTTAGCGTATCAGTTATGATGGAAGGCATTTGGCCAACCCTGAGACCGGACCTTTTCCGATGCGACTCAAATTCAGCAAGATGCATGGCCTGGGCAATGATTTTATGGTGATAGACGGCGTCAGACAGACCGTTTCACTGGATACCGACAGAATCCGCCAGCTCGGCAACCGCCACTTCGGCATCGGCTTCGACCAGCTACTGCTGGTGGAATCTCCCCACGCAGAAAACAACGATTTCCGTTACCGGATTTTCAACAACGATGGCAGCGAAGTAGAGCAATGCGGCAATGGCGCGCGCTGTTTCGCCAAATTTGTTTGCGACCAAAAACTGACCAACAAAAAAGCCATCAGGGTGGAAACCGCCAAGGGCGTGATCATTCCGGAATACCTTGGCCAGAACCAATCCGTGGTCGATATGGGCGTGCCGCGCTTCCGCCCGCTGGACATCCCCTTTGTCGCCGAAGGTGAAGCCATTACTTATCCGCTGGATATCGACAACTACAGTTGCGACATCAGCGTGGTGTCGATGGGGAACCCGCACGCTGTTCAAGTGGTCGATAGTGTCGATACTGCGCCGGTACAGCAACTGGGTGCCCTGATTGAAACCCACCACCGTTTCCCGGAAAAGGTCAACGCCGGCTTCATGCAGATTGTTTCCCGCCATGAAATCCGCTTGCGCGTGTTCGAACGTGGCGCGGGTGAAACCCTGGCCTGCGGCACCGGTGCCTGCGCCGCCGTGGTGGCCGGTATTCGCCGTGGCCTGCTGGATGCCAAGGTGTTGGTGCATACCCGTGGCGGCGATCTGCAGATCGAATGGCATGGCGAAGGCCAGGCCGTACGCATGACCGGTCCGGCCATGACCGTTTTCCAGGGTGAAATCGAAGTCTGAGCAGCCGCCCCCCCCCATGAAAAGGATGTGATTGATGCATAGCGATGAGGTATTGGCTTATCTGGAGAATCATCCGGACTTCCTGCAGCACCATGCCGAGCGTTTCGGCCTGCGTGCTGCAGCCACCCAGCAGGATCGGGTGGTGGTGTCGCTGGCCGACCGCCAGATGCTGGAGCTGAAAGACCGTAACCGCCAGCTGGAAGCGCGCCTGCATCAACTCATCCGCCATGGCGAGGCCAATGACCAGATCATTCACAGCGCACACCGCCTGTCCTTGACGCTGCAGCGCTGCCTCACCCTGCAGCAGGTGGCCGACGGACTGGCCAGCTGCTTCCAGCAGGACTTTGCCCTTGAGCGCATGGCCTTGCGCCTGTGGCACCCTGCCGCCGAAGCCTCGCCGCTGTTCAATGCCCGCCACGAAGTGCAGGCCTTGGCACGCAATTTGTCGGCCCCCTACTGTGGGCCTTATGTCAACGACGAGGTACTGGGCTGGTTCCCCGCCACGCCGGTGCTGCAGTCTTTCAGCCAGATCCCGCTGACGGATGCCAGCGGCGCGGTCTTTGGCCTGCTGGTGCTGGCCAGTGATGATGCCCAGCGCTTTACCTTCGACATGCACACCCATTACCTGGCGCAAATGGGCGAGATCATTTCTGCAGCACTGCTGCGCGTACTGGGCCAGGCATGACCGCAACGCTGGGCGGCTGGATCCTGATTCTCCTGCTGGTAAGTTACTACCTGCACATTCTCTGGCGGCAGATCGCCGCACGCAGTCCGGTGGCCATCGCGGCCTTCGTGGCGGGCTATTTCATGCTGGCGGCGCTATTCCGTCATGCGGAACCCTACCCCGTGCTGCGACCGGTCTGGCTGCCTTTTATCTACTGCTATGTCTGGCTGGCCTTCAGCGCTGTCATCTGGCTGCTGGCGACTGCCAAGGTTTCACGGCGCGGACTGAGCTTTCCCGGTGAGCCACCACTCATCAGTGCCCTGCTCAGCTCGCAGCTGACGTTGAGTCTGGGCACCCTGCTGCTGTCGCCGCTGCTGGACTGGCGCCCGATGGCGGCCTATGTGATGCTGCCGCCGGTGATGGTGGTGATCAGCTATCTGCTATACCGCCTGTTTGCCATCCTGCTGCGGCGTAATGGCAGCAATCGGCTGTCCTGGACGCTGTTATTGGCCAGCACCCTGCTGTCGCCGTTGCTCAGCATGCAGCTGGGGGCATGGCTGGCACCTTATCTGCTGGGCTGGACCTGATACACGCCTACGCGACAATAAAAAACCGGCCCATGGCCGGTTTTTGCTTTTCAGCCTGCAGCTCATGCCAGGCTGCGGCCCAGTGCCTCAGCCAGTGCCGCCAATTCACCCAGCAATTGCCGGAAATCCTGCGGATTGAGCGCCTGCTCGCCATCGCACCAGGCATTGGCAGGATCGGGGTGGATATCCAGCATCAGCCCATCCGCGCCTGCTGCGATGGCAGCCTTGGCCAGCGAAGGTACCATCCACGCCTTGCCGCCAGCATGACTGGGATCGACGATGACCGGCAAATGGGTTTCGCGCTTCAGCACCGGGATGGACGACAAATCCAGCATATTGCGATAACTCGGCTCAAAGCTGCGCACGCCGCGTTCGCAGAAAATGATGTTGTGGTTGCCACCAGCGGCGATGTGCTCGGCTGCCATCAGCCACTCGGTGAGTGTGGCTGATGGGCCGCGCTTGAGAATGACCGGCTTGTTGATCCGCCCTACTTCCTTGAGCAAGCCGACATTCTGCATATTGCGCGCGCCGATTTCGATCATGTCGACATCCAGCTCCAGGAATGTCTCCAGCATGCGCACGTCCAGCAGTTCGCTCACCATGGGCAGGCCATGCTGGCGCGATTCCTGGCGCAATTGCTCTAGTCCGGCCACGCCTATTCCCGGGAAAGCATAGGGACTGGTACGAGGCTTGAATGCGCCGCCACGCAGCAAGCGGCAGCCGCCAACCTTTACCAGCTCCGCGCACTGGGCCATTTGTTCGGCGGTTTCCACCGCAGCCGGTCCGGCGATGATCTGGATGGCCTTGCCGCCAAAGGCCTGGCCGCGCACGTGCACCACGCTGTCTGCCGGGTGCACTTCACGCGAGACGATGCGGTAATCCTTCACCACCCGCATGGCCCGCTCCACCCCCGGCATCAGCTCGAAAGCATCCGGACTGAATACGCGCTCGTCACCCACTGCGCCGATGATGGTGCGCTCGGTGCCGCGCGACACATGCTCGCTCAGGCCGGCGGCGCGAATCTTGTCTACTACCGCCTGGATGGTTTCATCGCGGGCGTGCTGCTTCATCACAATAATCATGCTGATTTCCTGCAAGGGAAGATCCGGCCTGCCATTCCAGGCGTGGACCGAGCTAACGGTTTGACTGCGCGATTCTACCAGATCGCTCCAGCCTGCCGGCGGCTGGCTATTTGCGCAGATGCTGCCATTGCCGCGACAGACGGCGGCCCAGCCGCATCCACACGGCTGGCCGCCTGTTACGCAACTGGTGCAGCAAGGTTTGTATGGCCTGCCAGTATGGCGAGCCTGCCAGGCGGGCAAACACATAGGTCTTGAAGCGCAGGAAGGCCTGATAGCTGCGGGCAAACCAGGACACCTGCAGCAGCTGATTGCGGGTCAGGTCGAATAGCCGGGCGGCAATGGCCGTGCCCAGCAGCTTGGCCAGCACAATCACCAGCAGACCAAGCAAGGCATGCCCACGACCGATCAACAACACAGCCATCAGCTTCACCGGCAGCAGGCCCAGCACCGGCAGCAAAAACAGGCTGAGGGCGATTGCCGGCGGGCGGCTGGCAATCCAGCCCTCGATCTGGCGCAGCAGTGGCAGCCGGCCCAGCCTGGCCAGCACTGCCGCCAGCTCGTCCCAGGCGAATTCCTCAAAGGCGATGAGCAGTGCCGCCAGCAGTACCAGCGGCCCGCTCACGATGCGCTTCACGCGCCAGGTAATGGTTTTACAGCGGCTGTCGCACATGGCTGGCTTTATGAAAGACGATGCCTTACAGGTGGGGTCAGGTATGGGCCAGATCAAGCCACTTGGCAGTATGGCGCGGCTGATAATTACGCATGGCATCCAGCAACGTCACGATGTCGGGCGAGTGGCTAAACAATTCCATATTGCTTGCCGGCACGAAACCTTCATCCACGGCATGCCGGGTCAGCGCCAGCAGCGGCTGATAAAAGCCAGCCACATCCAAGAGCCCAACCGGTTTGTCGTGTACGGCGAGCTGGGCCCAGGTGAGGATTTCAAACAGCTCGTCAAACGTGCCAAAGCCGCCGGGCAACGCCACAAAGCCATCAGCCAGCTCGGCCATCAGCGCCTTGCGCTGATGCATGGTGTCGGTGACATGCAACTCGGTCAGCCCCAGATGGGCGACTTCCTTGGCCTTGAGAAATTCCGGAATCACACCGATCACCTTGCCACCAGCGGCCAGTGCCGCGTCGGCAGCCACGCCCATCAGCCCGACCTTGCCCGCGCCATACACCAGGGTGATGCCCTGCTCAGCCAGCGTGCGGCCAAAAGCGGCGGCGGCGGTGATGTACTCCGGGCGCTGGCCCTTGTTCGAACCACAAAACAGACAAACAGACTTCATGTTGACTCTCTCCCAAAAAGCCGCAGCCGGGTGGAGTGCTCCAGCCCGGCTGCGTATGGCATGTCGATAAGCTTACAAAACGGCTTGCGGGTAGGAACCCAACACCTTGACAAAGGACGTGCGCTCCGCCAGCCCGGCCAGTGCGGTGGCGACATTGGCGTCATCGTGATGACCTTCCATGTCGATAAAGAACACATAGTCCCACAAGCCCGCCCGCGACGGCCGTGATTCGAACTTGGTCATGGAAACGCCATTATCCGCAACCGGTGCCAGCAACTGATGCACGGCACCCGGACGATTGGGCGCAGCCACCACGATTGATGTCTTGTCCTGGCCGGTAGCGCCTACCTGCTGATGGCCCAGCACCAGGAAACGGGTGGTGTTGTTGGGTTCGTCTTCGATGTTTTCTGCCAGCTTGATCAGGCCATAGCGCTCGGCAGCTGCCTGACCGGCAATGGCCGCCGCCTGACCATCTTCGCTGGCCAGCCGAGCCGCTTCGGCATTGCTCGCCACCGACACGCGCTCCACGCTGTCCGGCAGGTTCTTGTTCAGCCATTCGTGGCACTGCGCCAAAGCCTGGGCATGGGCATAAACACGGGTAATGCCGGCTACACCTTCCTGCTTGCGCAGCAGATGATGATGTATGCGCAGCACCACTTCACCACAGATGCGCAAGGGGCTGCTGACCATCAAGTCCAGCGTGCGCCCTACCGCGCCTTCGGTGCTGTTTTCCACCGGGGCAACCACATAATCCAGCGCGCGCGATTCCACCAGGCGGAAGGCCTCGTCCACCGAGGCGCAAGCCACGGTATGCGCAGCATGGCCGAAATGTTTGGTGGCTGCCAGCTGGGTAAACGTACCTTCCGGGCCGAGATAGGCGATGGACAGCGGCTTTTCCAGCGCCAGGCATTCCGACATTACCTCGCGGAACAGCCGGGCCACGCTTTCGTTTGGCAGCGGGCCTGGGTTGAGCTGCTGGATGCGGCGCAAGACCTGCGCTTCGCGTTCCGGGCGGTAGATGATGCCGCCACCCTTGATCTCGCCGATTTCGCGGGCGTGATTGGCGCGGCTATTCAGCAGATTGAGAATTTCCACATCGATGGCATCGATGGCGTCGCGGTGTTGCTTCAGCAGTTCTTCTGACACGTAATCAATCTTTCACTATGACAAACTGGCCTTTTCCAATCTGGTAAGTTTCCGCGAGATAGCCTTCCGTCGCAAGCACCAGTCGTATGAAATCGGCACATTCCGCAGCATGCGACAAAACATTGTCCACCACGATCAGCCCGCCCGGGCGCAAAACCCGGCATAAAGCCGGCCAGTAAGCGGCGTAACAGCTGCGGTCAGCATCGAGAAACACCATATCCACGCTACTGTCTGCCTGCGCGGACAAATAAGCGCCGGCATCTTCGCAGCGTAGCGTCGCCTTGTGCGTCAGGGCAAAGTCCTGCAGATGCGCCGCCGCCTGCTGCTGTTTGGCGGGGAGAATATCCAGACTGGTGATGCTGCCGGCGCGGTCGCGCAAGGCCAGCGCCAGCCACAGGGTGGAATAGCCATTGGAGGTGCCAATTTCCAGCACCTGTCGCGGATTGGCATGGCGCAGCAACTGATAGAGAAAACGCCCGGTATCCGGCGTGATGAACAGGTTTTTCTGTGCCCGTTCACCGGTAGCGGCGTCGTGGCGCTCACCCTGCTCCCAGATGGCTTGCAGTCTGGTGAGTACTTGGCTTGTCAGCATAAGCTTTCCCTTTTTGTTATCAGAAGCAGGCGGTAATCAGATCGGCAAAAGACAGGATGAAGCGTGGCTGCTGATACATGGCCAGCAGCCCCAGCAGAATGATGGCAGCCAACAGCAGCCAGCCCGCCGTTTTCATGTCGCCGCCCGTTCGGCAAAGGCGGTGGAGGCGCGCTCGCGTATCGGCAAGTTGGCCAATGCCGCCATGACCCCCAGTACGATGGCAATGCCCCACACCACATTGTAATTGCCGTTCAGGTCATACAGCTTGCCGCCCAGCCACACGCCAAGAAAGCTGCCCACCTGGTGCGAGAAAAACACCGCGCCGGACAACATGCCCAGATGCTGTACGCCAAACTGGCTGGCAATGACCCCATTGGTCAATGGCACGGTGGATAGCCACAAAAAGCCCATGACCGAGGCAAAGACCAGCACCGATGGCACGGACAGCGGCAGCAGCAGAAACAGGCCGATGGCAATGCTGCGCGCCAGATAAATGCCAGCCAGCAAGGGCGGCTTGGCAAAGCGGCTGCCGGCTTCGCCAAACAGGAAGGTGCCAAAGATATTGAACAGGCCGATCAGTGCCAAGGCCATGCTGGCCACATTGCCGCCCATGCCGTGATCGCGCAGATAAGCTGGCAGATGCACGCCGATAAACACCACCTGGAAACCGCAGACGAAGTAGCCGGCCATCAGCAGGCGAAAGCCCGGCTCGGTCCAGGCGCGGCTGAAGGTATGCAACATACCTTGCAGCAAGTGCGGATGACTGTGCGGCTGCGCAGTTTGTGGCAGGGCTGCCGCCTGGCGGGTGAGCGAGCGACCCAGCGGCAGCATCAGCAAGGCGCACACCGCCAGTACCAGCAAGGCCGGCAGCCAGCCCAGGCCGTCAATCAGCGAGCGCTCCAGCGGCACCATGGCGAACTGCCCGAATGAGCCTGCCGCTGCCGTTAATCCCATGGCGCGCGAACGGTAGGCCGCCGGCACGGTACGACCGAGCACGCCGAAAATCACGCTATACGTGGTGCCAGACAATGCCAGCCCCAGCAGTACGCCGGCCGACAGGCTGAACAAGGTTGGCGTGGCCGATACCGTCATCAGCAGCAAGCCGAGGGCATACAGCACGCCACCGCCCAGCAACACCTTGCCCGGGCCGTGGCGGTCGGCCAGCGCGCCGGCAAAGGGCTGGGCCATGCCCCACACCAGATTCTGCATGCCCAGCGCAAAGGCAAAGCTCTCGCGACTCCAGCCAAAGGCCGTCGTCATCGGGGGCATGAAAAAGCCGAAACCGTGGCGCACGCCCATGGCGAGCGAAACGATCAGGCCGCCGGCGAGCAGCAAGCGTTGGATGGAGCGGTCCATGGAATGATTTCCGATATTGTTATGGTCATCCATCATAAGACTGCAGCGCACAAGAAAAAACCCGTGTTGAACACGGGTTTTTGCACACACTGTCGCCACAGCAGAACAATGACACTCAGCCGTGCTGACGGGCGAAGTCCTGCATGAAGTTGGCCAGCGACTTGACGCCTTCGATAGGCATGGCGTTGTAGATGGAGGCACGCATGCCACCCACCACGCGATGACCCTTGAGCTGGATCAGGCCGTTCTTGCGGGCTTCCATCAGGAAGCTCTCCTCCAGCGCGTCGTCCTTCAGGCGGAACACCACATTCATGCGCGAGCGGAACGGCGCATCGATATGCGTGTGGTAAAAGCCTTCGCTGGCCTCGATGGCGTGATACAACAGGCCGGCCTTTTCCGCATTGCGGCTTTCCATGCCCTTGACCCCGCCCAGCTGCTTCAGCCACTTGAACACCAGGCCGGCAATATAAATGGGATAGGTCGCCGGCGTGTTGTACATGGAGTCGGCATCGGCGTGCGTCTGATAATTCAGCATGGTCGGCAGGTCGGCACGGGCGCGGCCCAACAGGTCCTCGCGCACCAGCAACACCACCAGACCGGACGGGCCGATATTCTTCTGCGCGCCGGCGTAGATCAGGCCGAACTTGCTGACATCCACTTCGCGTGACAGGAAGTCGGACGACATGTCACAAACCAGCGGCACGCCTTGATCGGCAGGCACAAAGGGGAATTGCAGGCCGCCGATGGTTTCATTCGAGGTGTAGTGCAGATAGGCGGCGTTGGGGTCGCGCTGCCAGGTTTCCTCTGCCGGTACATAGGCAAAATTGCGGTCTTCGCTGCTGGCCACCACATTGACATTGCAATAACGGCGCGCTTCCTTGACCGCCAGCTTGGACCAGTGGCCGGTATTGACGATGTCCACCGACTGCTTGTCGCCCAGCAGGTTGAGCGGCACCATGGAAAACTGCAGGGAAGCGCCGCCCTGCAGGAACAGCACCTTGTAGCCGGCCGGTACCTGCATCAGCTCGCGCAGATCGTGTTCGGCATCATGGATGATTTCCATGAACTCCTTGCCGCGATGGCTCATTTCCATTACCGACATGCCGGAGCCGTGCCAGTCCAGCATTTCGCTCTGGGCTTGAGCCAGTACTTCGTGGGGCAATACCGCCGGTCCGGCAGAAAAGTTATACACCTTGGCCATGTCTGTCCTCAGTCATTGCTTCAATGTTGCGGCATGACCCGGCAGGCCATGCCGGTGTGTGTCACTGCGTAAGCAGGAAATGGGCCCGGGCAACAGCCACCGGCTTGCGGCGGTCTTCCTGCCAGGCTTCTATCAATACATGGGCGACGCGCTTGCCCTGCTTGGTGATTTCGCAGCGGGCAAACAGGGTTTGCGGCCGGCCTGAGCGCAGGTAATCCAGCGAAAAATCGACAATCTTGGGTGCCTCCAGCGATTCGCGATGCCAGATCAGGTGCAAGAGCGCGGCATTTTCCAGAAAGCCGCCAATCAGCCCGCCGTGCAGCGCCGGTAAGGCGGTATTGCCGACATTGCGTGGATGGAACGGCAGCTGAAACAGCAATTCGCCATCATCGCCAGTGCTGACTTCCACGCCCATCAGGCGGGCATAGGGAATGGCCTCGCACAGTGCGGCGACATTATTGTCATCGCGCAGGGCGGCCAGTTGCTGCATGAATTGGCTCATCAGGCCCCCTCTTTCAGCATGGAGGCACGGCTGGATTCACGCATGAAGGTAGCCACGCCATGGGCGATGGGGTCAGACGGGTTGTCGTGGTAGCACACCGCACGGGTGAAGGCGATCTGACTGGCCAGGCGGTAGCATTCGGCCTGGCAGTAGATGGCCTTGCCCGGTGTTGCTGCCTTGAGATAGTCGATGCGCAGGTCGAGCGTGGCGATGGTTTCAAAGTCTGGCAGGCAGGCGGTAACCGAAATGGCACTGGTGGTATCCACCAGCGAGGTGATGACCCCGCCGTGGATGGTGCCGCTGGCCGGGTTGCCGACCAGATCTTCACGCCAGTCCACTTTCAGGGTGGGTTGGCGGCCCTCGGTGCCCAGATACTGGAAACCGAGGGTGGCGCAGTGCGGCAAGGAGACGAAGAGCGCGCTCATCGTCTCCAGTACCTGCGCATTGGCAGGCGTTGCCGTCATGCCTCGGCGTCCCCTGCACTGGCGGCGTCGGCTGCCGGTGCGTCAGCCGCATCACCGTCGACCACTTCCGCCTCTTCGTCAGACTCGCCTTCGGCAACCTTTTCCAGGCCGATCAGTTTCTCGCCCTCGTCCAGATTGATCAGGCGGACGCCTTGGGCCGAGCGGCCGGTTTCGCGCACTTCCGACACCTTGGTGCGAATCAGCACGCCACCGGTGGTGATCAGCATCACATCGTCGCTGTCTTCCACCAGGCTGGCCGCAACCAGCTTGAGGCCAGTCTTGTCGGTCAGGTCCATCGCGATCACGCCCTGGGTGCCACGGCTGGTATGGCGGAACTCGCCGGTGCGGGTGCGCTTGCCATAGCCGCCATCGCTGGCGGTCAGCACTTGCTGCTCTTCCGAATTGGTGACCAGCAGCGAAATCACGTGCTGACCTTCGGCCAGCATCATGCCACGCACACCGGCTGCAGTACGGCCCATCGGGCGCACATCGGTTTCGCTGAAGCGCACGGCCTTGCCGCCATCGGAGAACAGCATGATCTGCTCGTTGCCGGAAGTCAGCGCCACGCCGATCAGGTTGTCGCCCTCATCCAGACGCACGGCGATGATGCCGGCAGTACGCGGGCGGGAGAAGGCTTCCAGCGGGGTTTTCTTCACCGTACCGTTGGCGGTACACATGAAGATGAACGGGCCCTTGGCCTTGAGGGCGGCGGCTTCGTCGTCCTCGATCTCGTCCTCGACTTCACCGTCGGTAAAGGCCTTGATCGGCAGCAATGCGTTGATCTTTTCGCCATCAGCCAGCGGCAGCACATTCACCATCGGCTTGCCACGGCTGTTGCGGCCGCCTTGCGGCAGATTGTAGACCTTGATCCAGTAGCAGCGACCCTTGCTGGAGAAGCACAGCACGTAGTCGTGGGTATTGGCCACGAACAGGGTGTCGATGAAATCGTCATCCTTGGTGGCTGCAGCCTGCTTGCCACGACCGCCGCGGCGCTGCGAGCGGTAGTCGTCGATCGGCTGGGTCTTGATATAGCCGGTATGGGAAATGGTCACCACCATGTCTTGCGGGGTGATCAGGTCCTCGATGTTGATGTCGCCACCAAACGGCTCGATTTCGGAGCGGCGGCCATCGCCAAACTGGGTCTTGATGGCCAGCAGCTCGTCACCGATGATCTGGTTGATGCGTTCCGGGCGTTCCAGAATGTCGATCAAATCCAGAATGATGGCCATGATGTCGCGGTATTCGCCGACGATCTTGTCCTGCTCCAGGCCGGTCAGGCGTTGCAGGCGCATTTCCAGAATGGCCTGAGCCTGGGCGTCGGACAGGCGGTAGCCGTCCGCGTGCAGGCCGAACTCGACATCCAGACCATCCGGGCGGGCCTTGCTCTGGTCCACGCGCGACAGCATTTCTTCCACCAGCTCGGAGCGCCACGGGCGCGCCATCAGCGCGATCTTGGCGGCCGGCGGGGTTTCCGAGGCCTTGATCAGGGCAATGATGTCGTCCACATTGGACAGCGCCACCGCCAGACCTTCCAGGATATGGCCACGTTCGCGTGCCTTGCGCAGCTCGAAAATGGTGCGACGGGTAACGACTTCGCGGCGGTGACGCAGGAATTCGTCAATGATCTGCTTCAGGTTCAACAGGCGCGGCTGGCCATCGACCAGGGCCACCATATTGATGCCGAAGCTGTCTTGCAGCTGGGTCAGCTTGAACAGGTGGTTGAGCACCACTTCCGGCATTTCGCCGCGTTTGAGCTCGATCACCACGCGCATGCCGGACTTGTCCGACTCGTCGCGCAGATCGGAAATGCCTTCAATCTGCTTGTCGCGCACCAGTTCGGCAATGCGCTCCAGCAGACGGGACTTGTTCACCTGGTACGGAATTTCGTCGACGATGATGGCCTGGCGATCGCCCTTGCCGATGTCTTCGAAATGAGTGCGGGCGCGCATGATGACGCGGCCGCGACCAGTGCGGTAGCCCTCTTTCACCCCGGCCGTGCCATAGATGATGCCGGCGGTGGGGAAATCAGGTGCCGGAATGATGTCGATCAGATCATCGATGGTCAGTTCCGGATTGGCCAGCAGTGCCAGACAGGCATCCACCACTTCCGTCAGGTTGTGCGGCGGAATGTTGGTGGCCATGCCCACGGCAATGCCGGAGGAGCCATTGATCAGCAGATTGGGGATCTTGGCCGGCAGAATCAGCGGCTCGTGCTCCGAACCATCATAGTTCGGCCCGAAGTCGACGGTTTCCTTGTCGATATCAGCCAGCAGCTCGTGCGCAATGCGCGCCATGCGGATTTCGGTATAACGCATGGCGGCGGCGCTATCGCCATCCACCGAGCCGAAGTTGCCCTGGCCATCCACCAGCGGGTAGCGCAGGCTGAAGTCCTGCGCCATGCGCACGATGGTGTCGTAAACAGCCGAGTCACCGTGCGGGTGATATTTACCGATGACATCGCCTACGATACGCGCCGATTTCTTGTAGGCGCGGTTCCAGTCGTTGGAAAGTTCGTGCATGGCAAACAGCACGCGACGATGTACCGGTTTGAGGCCATCACGCACATCGGGAAGAGCGCGGCCCACGATCACGCTCATGGCGTAATCGAGGTAGGAGCGGCGCATTTCCTCTTCGAGGCTGATTGGGATCGTTTCCTTGGCGAAAAGCTGATCTGTCATGGGTAAATGGCTATCTTTTCAGGAATCAAAAATAGCCTAGATTCTAGCACGTCCACCCCGCCTACGCATGCCTTGTCGCTTGATGGGCAGTCGCGATGACGGCAAGCCGGCCACCGCCCTGCTGCGTCAGGCACTTAGCATCGCCAGCCCGGGAAGCCGCCCACGACACCGCCGCACCTGTCCGAGCCCGACAATGACAAAGGGCCGCTCATGGCGACCCTTTGACCTGTACGACAACAGCCAGTCAGCGCTTGCCGGCTGCTTCTTCGCGCCGACGACGCGCCTCTTCCAGCAGGTAGACCTGATAGTCGTCCAGATCGCCGTCGAAATCCTTGACCCCACCGCGCGAAACCAGCCAGAACTCATCACACACCGCACGCAGCAAGGCGCGGTCGTGACTCACCAGCATGACCGAACCCTCGAACTCGTTCAGCGCCACGCTCAAGGCTTCGCGGGTGGCCAGATCCAGGTGGTTGGTTGGTTCATCCAGCAGCAGCAGATTGGGGCGCTGCCACACGATCATGCACAGCACCAGCCGCGCCTTTTCGCCGCCGCTCATGCTGCCTACCTGCTGCTTGACCATGTCGCCGCTGAAGTTGAAGGTGCCGAGGAAGTTGCGCAGCCCCTGCTCGCGGCAATCATTGGCTGGCGGACGAATGGCCGCCGGAATGTCGCGCGCCAGACGGAACATGTGCTCCAGCGGATTGTCCTGCGGGCGCAGTACGTCCAGCTCCTGCTGCGAGAAGTAGCCGATATTCAGCCCCTTGCCGCGAATGATCTCACCACCGGTTGCCTGCAAGGCCTCTGCCACGGTCTTGACCAGTGTCGACTTGCCCTGCCCGTTTGCCCCCAGAATGCCGATGCGTTGCCCGGCCAGCACCGAGCGATTGACACCACGCACGATGACAGTGGGCGGCGTACCTGCCGGGGCATCCTCTGCCGCCGGATAGCCAAACTCGGCCTGCGACATGGTCAGCATCGGATTGGGCAGGCTTTGCGGCTCCTTGAATTCAAACTGGAAATCCGCCTCGGCCAGCACCGGAGCAATTTTCTCCATCCGCTCCAGCGCCTTGACCCGGCTTTGCGCCTGCTTGGCCTTGCTGGCCTTGGCCTTGAAGCGATTGATGAAGCTTTGCAGATGGGCAATCTTCTCCTGCTGCTTGGCCTGTGCGGCCTGCTGCAGAATCATCTGCTCGGCGCGCATGTCTTCAAACTTGCTGTAATTGCCGCCGTAGCGCACCAGCTTGGCATTGTCGACATGCAAGGTGACATTAGTGACTGCATCTAGGAATTCGCGGTCATGGCTGATCACCACCATGGTGCCGCCATAATTTTTCAGCCAGGCTTCCAGCCAGACCAGCGCGTCCAGATCCAAGTGGTTGGTCGGCTCGTCCAGCAGCAGCAGATCAGACGGACACATCAGCGCGCGGGCCAGTTGCAAGCGCATGCGCCAGCCACCGGAAAAACTGTTTACCGGCTGACTCAGCTCGGCCACGCTAAAGCCCAGGCCCAGAATCAGCGACTGGGCGCGGGCCGGCGCGTCGTGCTCGCCGGCATCATTCAGCGCGGTATAGGCATGCGCCATGCGCATATAGTCTTCGCCCGCCTCGGCTTCGGCCACTTCCAGCCGCGCCGCCAGCAAGGTGGTATCGCCCTCGACCACGAAATCGGTAGCGCTCTGCTCCGTCTCCGGCATGTCCTGCGCCACCTGCGCCATGCGCCACTGCGCTGGGATCGACACATCGCCGCCATCTTCATGCAGGCTGCCATTCAGCACCGCAAACAGGGAGGACTTGCCAGCGCCATTGCGGCCAACCAGGCCCACTTTCTCGCCCGGATTGAGCGTGACCGAGGCGTTGTCGAGCAAAACTTTACTACCGCGACGCAAGGCCACGTTCTTTAAGATAATCATTGAGTCAATCGTGCATTAAATGTGGGCAGTATGGCTTTCACCCAGTGCGGAGTCGGAACATGAGGCCGGTGGCCCGTGGCAGAACTACTAGCGCAGAGATGAGGCTTGCTGTATTGCAAGCGCAAATTATCGCATGAAACAGCACGCCCCCTGTTGCGGATTACACCCAGGCATTTGGCACACCCTAATGCCGGTAGCGATGACAGGAGCCAAATCTCCACTGGCGACAAGCAAGGCCGCCAAGTGATAAGGCAAGCCGAGCCATGTTAGTATTGGCTCCCTGCATCCGTGACGACCAAGCCGGATTGCCAACCATAAAGGCCCAGATTTCACCATGAATCACTCACTTATCAGCCGTGCTCTGCTGCTGGGGGCGCTGCTGCTGGGCGGCATCGCTCACGCAGAGACCGAAGACATCCCCCTGCCGGGCGACGTACAGAGCGCCCCGCTAAAAAGTGCCAAAAAACCGGCACACCGCGTCGCTGACAGCAATGCCACCGCCCCGGCTGCACGCCAGCAGGTAGGCAAAGCCACCAGCCGCAAGCATCATGCCCGCAGCCAAGCGCGCCATCGCAAACACCACGCCACCACACCGGCACGCCATGGCATGACGCCAGCCGCCAAATCCGCCAAGATGCGGGGCAAACAAAATCTGGCAACGCCCGCCAAAAAATCACCCAAAGCCACCGGTCATAAAACAAGCAAAAACAATAAGCTAGCTAAAAAGCCCGCCAAGAAGCATAAAAAAATGCGCTGACAGGCTTGCCAGCCGACCGGCGAGACGCTATATTGCAGCCCTTCGCCGGTGTAGCTCAGTTGGTAGAGCACCTGACTTGTAATCAGGGGGTCGCGAGTTCGATTCCTGCCGCCGGCACCATATTCCACGGGCCTTGTAGAGATACAAGGCCCGTTTTGCATTTCCGCAATTAAAGATCATTTCCGCAAAATTCCCAACAAGCCCACCTCGCGTGGGCTTTTTCATGGAAAGTGCATAACAAGGCTTCACCGACGTCTCCCAGTATTGAGCAGCACGTGACCTTAGAGTCCAATCAACCACATACGGAGATTAGACATGAAGAAACGATTCACCGAAGAACAGATCATGGCCGTTCTCAAGCATGTAAAAAAAGCCAAGGTTCAAACTTGGCTTTTTTTGATTTCATCTACAAGCAACCAGCTGTTACAGCTTAAATCGGGCCGTAATATCCTGCAGATTATGAGAGAGTGCGCTCAGTTGCGCGGAGGTGGTTGCAAGCTCCTCTACCGTGGCACTGTTTTCTTCGGCCATCTGCGAGACACGCTCCATATTTTGCGCCAGGCTTTGGCTGGCAATTCGTTGCTCGCCCAGTGATCCGGTGATATTCGCGATGCTGCGCTCGATTGCGTGGGTGCTATTACCAATGCGTTCGATTGTTTGTGACGCCAGCTCGGTGCTGCTGGATACGGCATTTACGCTTTCCAGGCTGGCATCCATGCTGCCAACCACCCGTGTCACACCATGCTGAATGGAGTTGATCATCTGGGTGATTTCCTGTGCGGATGATGTTGTGCGCTCAGCAAGTTTGCGTACTTCATCGGCCACGACGGCAAAACCCCGGCCCATTTCTCCAGCGCGAGCCGCCTCAATGGCCGCGTTCAGGGCCAGCAGATTGGTCTGGTCGGCCACATCGCGGATAACCGTGACAATGCTGCCGATTTGCTGCACCTCGCCACTCAGCGAATTCATTTGCGCGGATGTGCCACTTACTGCGCGGGTAACATCCTGAATACGCGCCACTGAGTCGATGACCTCTTTGCCGCCATCTCTTGCCAGGCTGCCAGTTTCGCAGGATTGGCGGGTTGCTTCGTCAGAGTTGTCGGCAACATGGTTGATGCTGACGGTAAGCTGCTCGATGGTGGCGGCGGCTTCGGCCGTCGCTTCAGCCTGATGTTGCGCTCCGCTGGCAACCTGTTCGGCCATGCTGGATAGCTCGCGGGCCGAGTCCGAAACATTGTGAGCATTCAGCTGGATAGCCTGCACGATGCCACGCAGGCCACTACGCATTTCCTGAACACCTCTGGCGATTTGCAGGGCCTCATCGCGGGCAGCGGGAATATTTTCATCACTACCAGACAAATCGCCATCACGGATTCTTTGTACGAGTTGCGCAGATTTCTGCAGCGGCACAGTGATAAGTCTGGCAATAAACAAGGCACTGCCAAGGGCAAGCGCCAAGGCGATGCCAGCCACCGTCAACATACTCACTACGGCCTGATGGTAGGCGGCATTGGCGTCCTGCATGGCCTTCTGCATCAATCCCTCCTGGAAGTCAGCAAACTCCTTTAAGTTGGCCATGAACGCATTGTTGGCTGGTGCGATTTTCTGTTTGACAACATCAGCCGCCTCTGTGGTTTTATGGCTGCGAATCAATGGATAGGCCTGTTCCAGCGCTGCGGTCAGTGCACGATTTTTCTCTTGCATTTCGGCAAATAGCTCCTTGCCTTTTGCCGTCGACAATAATTGTTCTACTTTGGCCATATCAGCGTTTTTTGCAGCATCAAGGCTGCTGACCTTCGCCAGGTACTCTTCAGTGTCGCCTGCACTGAAGATAACGGCATTGCGTATCTGCCGGCCAATATCCAGTGATTTAACGGTTATGCTGTTGGTGAGTGCAATCTTGGGATAGCGATCCTGCGTCATGTCGACAATTTTGCTGTTTATGGTTTGCATATTGCCAAGAGCAGCCGCCAGCAAAACCAACAGCAGCACAATGATGAATGAAAAGCTCCCCAGCAGCTTTTGCCGTACAGTGAATCTACTCAGCATAACTCCCCCGTTTCGAATTTTTGTTAATGCCAAGCGGGCCAGCTCACGCTAACTACACTTTAAAACAACTGCGCATGATGCCCGTCATAGTTACAGCAGACCTGTACTGTTTAATAGTTGACAAAACATATAGCAGCAAGTGATACGACTCCACAGTGTCGTGGCGGGAAGCATGCCCGCACCCGAGATGCAGTGACAAATCCCGAACCAAGACCTGCCAGCCTGCGACGATACCAACGCCAAGATAAGACTAGTCTTTCTTATTCATTTTTATGATTAGCAATGTGTTATTTCTTGTTTATTGAGAATAAGGCCTGCTTGATATAGTCGCCGCAGGCCGCCAGATGGCGGCAAGACATCACGACAAAAACAGCCAGGAGTACATTGTGAAACGATTTGCCATTGCCGCCCTGCTCGCCTCCCTGCTGCCCGGCCTTGCCGGCGCAGAAGACCTTGCCAAGATCAAATCCGCCGGGGTGATCCGCGTGGGTACCGAAGGCACGTATGCCCCCTTCACCTACCACGACGCCAGCGGCAAGTTGGTGGGCTTTGATGTGGAAATCGCCCAGGCTGTGGCCGCCAGGCTGGGGGTGAAAGCTGAATTCATCGAAGGCAAATGGGATGGCCTGATTGCCGGCCTGGATGCCAACCGCTACGACGCCGTGGCCAACGAGGTATCGATTACCGATGCGCGCAAGGCCAAGTACGACTTCTCCAGCGCTTATATCGCCTCCAAGGCCGCGCTGATCGTTAACGGCAACAGCAGCATCAAGAGCTTTGCCGACCTCAAGGGCAAAAAATCCGCCAATACCCTGACCAGCAATTTTGGCAAGCTGGCGCAGTCCTTCGGGGCGGAAGTGGTGCCGGTACAAGGCTTTAACGATTCGCTGGAGCTGCTGGCCTCTGGCCGGGTGGATGCCACCATCAACGACAGCTTGTCCTTTCTGGATTACAAAAAGCACCAGCCCCACTCCAAGCTGAAGATTGCCGCCACCGAAAAAGACGCCGACTTCTCCGGCATCATTTTCCGCAAGGGCAACCCGCAGTTGCAGGCCGCCATCAACAAGGCTCTGGCCGATATCAAGGCGGACGGCAGCTACCAGAAAATTTCCTTCAAATACTTTGGCGAGGACGTGTCGCACTAAGCGCCACCCCCTCGCACGGTGTGCCAGCTTGCCCCGCGCTGCGGGGCAATTTTGTTGGCGCACCACACGCTATGAAAGGAAATGAGGCATGCCTGAATGGTTGAAACTGATGGTGGAGTCGTTGCCGCCACTGCTGTATGCAGGGCTGGTTTTCACCGTGCCGCTTACCCTGCTGTCCTTTGCCTGTGGCCTGTCGCTGGGCTTTGTCACCGCGCTGGTCCGCCTGTATGGCCCGAAAACGCTGGCTGATGGCTTCCGTTTTTATGTGTGGCTGATCCGCGGTACGCCGCTGCTGGTGCAGCTGTTCCTGATTTTCTACGGTCTGCCCAAGGCCGGCATCGTGTTCGACCCGCTGCCGGCAGCGGTGATCGGCTTTTCGCTGAATGTGGGGGCCTATACCTCGGAGGTCATCCGCGCCGCGCTGCTGGCCGTGCCGCGCGGGCAATGGGAAGCCGCCTACTCCATCGGCCTGACCTGGGCGCAGGCCATGCGCCGCACCATCCTGCCGCAGGCCAGCCGGGTGGCGGTGCCACCACTGGCCAATACCTTTATCTCGCTGATCAAGGACACCTCGCTGGCCGCGGTGCTGACTGTGCCGGAAATTTTCCAGGCGGCGCAGCGCATTGCCTCGGTCACGTATGAACCGCTGATTCTGTATACCGAAACCGCGTTGATCTACCTGCTGTTCAGCTCGGTACTGTCTACCGGACAACAAAAGCTGGAAGCACGCTTTGGCCAACACCTGCATCAGGCCCAGGAGACGAAATGATTGAACTTCGCCATATCGACAAGCACTTTGGCAGCCAGCATGTGCTGAAGCAGGTGTCATTGCAGGTGGCCGCAGGCCAGGTTACTGCGCTGATCGGCCCTTCCGGCAGTGGAAAAAGCACCCTGCTGCGTTGCATCAACCTGCTGGAAACCCCCACGGCAGGTCAGCTGACGGTGGGCGAGGCCAGCCTGAACTTTACCCCTGGTCAGGCACAGCCCAGCCGGCAGGACATTCACCACCTGCGCCTGCAAACCGGCATGGTGTTCCAGAATTTCCAGCTGTTTCCACACCGCACTGCGCTGGAAAACGTGATGGAAGGCCTGCTGATCGTGAAAAAGTGGCCGCGCGCCCAGGCCGAAGCGCGGGCGCGCGAACTGTTGCAACAGGTGGGCATGGCACACAAGGCCGATGCCTGGCCCGGCACCCTGTCCGGTGGCCAGCAGCAACGGGTGGCCATTGCCCGTGCGCTGGCGCAATCGCCCGGCCTGCTGCTGTGTGACGAACCCACCTCGGCGCTAGACCCGGAACTGGCCAGCGAAGTGGTGGCCGTGCTGCGCGAACTGGCCGCCAACAAGATAACCATGCTGATTGCCACGCACGACCTGCGCCTTGCCGCCACCCTGGCCGATACCGTGGTGTTTCTGGAAGATGGCCAGATCGTGGAACAAGGCAGCAGCCGCCAGCTGTTCCTGCAACCACAAAACCCGCGTACTGCCAGCTATGTGTCCACACTGAAAGAAGGTTTGCCCGAAGCCTGGCAAGCCTGATCCAGCGCTGCCCGGCAAGACAAAGGCGTCCGCCATGAGGGGACGCCTTTGTTACATCAACGACTGGCGGGTTCAGAACACCGGCACCACTGCACCCTGATAGCGCTGGTCGATGAACTGGCGCACTTCCTCGGTAGACAGTGCCGCCACCAGTTTCTTCAGTGCCGGGCTGCTGCGATTGTCCTCGCGCGCCACGATGATATTGGCGTAGGGCGACTGGCTGCCTTCGCTGAACAGCGCATCGCGCTTGGGTTTGAGTCCGCCTTGCAGCGCGTAGTTGGTATTGATCAGGGCGATGTCTACCTGATCCAGCACCCGTGGCAGGGTGGCCGCTTCCAGCTCCTTGATCTTGAAGTGGTGCGGATTGCCGCTGATATCACGTGCACCGGACAGGATATTGGCCGGGTCTTTCAGGCTGATCAGCCCCTGCTTGTGCAGCAGCAACAGCGCACGGCCGGCATTGGACGGGTCATTGGGAATGGCGATGGTCGCACCGTCCGGCAGCTCGCTGGCCTTGTGGTACTTGTGCGAATACGCGCCAAAAGGCTCGACATGGATGGCCGCCACGGTCACCAGTCGGGTGCCTTTGGACTTGTTGAAGCTATCCAGAAAGGGCTGATGCTGGAAGTAATTGGCGTCGATTTCCTTGCCGGCCACCGCCAGGTTTTCCTGCAGGCCGTTGCTGAACACTTTTACCTTCAGATCAATGCCTTGCTTGACCAGCGCCGGTTTCACATGTTCCAGAATTTCGGCATGCGGCACGGCTTCGGCACCGATGGTGAGTACTTCCGCGTGGGCGGTGAGGCTGGCGGCCAGGCCGAACAATGCCAGCCAGAGTTTTGCGGGTTTCATGCGTATTCTCCTGCAGTGGTGGGAAGGGAAGCTGCCTGCGGTGCTTGGGGTGCCAGCAGGTCGGCATGATGACGGGCAGCCACCTTGGGGTGGGAGCGCAGCCGGCCTTTGAGAAAATTGTCGCCCACCTGGTAAAACAGCGGGTTGGCCGGATCGGCTTCCGGGCCGCGCGCTTCGGCGGCCAGATGCGGCGGCAGCTGCAGCAGCGGGATGGTGGCATCCAGCCGCGGGCCCAGGAAAAAGGCCACCGACAAGCGCTCCTTGCCGGCGGGCGGGCTTTCCACCCGGTGCACGGTGGCGCGCAGATAGCCATTGGACGCCATTTCCAGCGCTTCGCCGATATTGACGATAAAGCTGCCCGGTAGCGACGGCGCGTCAATCCAGCCCTGCTCGGTTTCCACTTGCAGGCCGTCCTGGCTATCGTCTTGCAGCAGCAGAGTGAGGAAGCCGCTGTCCTTGTGCGCGCCCACGCCCTGCCCGGCTGCACCATGCTGGCTGCCGGGATAGCGGATGATTTTCAGATGCTGCACCGGAGCCTCGACAAAGGCATCGTCGAAACTGTCGGCCGGCTGCTGCAGTGCCTCGGCAAAGGCACGCAATAGCAGAATGGACAGCCGGGTGGTTTCCTGCTGCCAGTCCAGCAACACCGGCTTGAGCTGAGGCAATCCCGCCGGCCACTGGTTGGGGCCTTGCAGCCGCCACCACGGTGCTTGCTGTGCCAGATCCGGTCGGGCCGGGCGCTCGGCACCGATATCCAGCTGTTCGCGCCAGTCGGCTGCACCACGGGTCAGCTCCTCCCCGGCACGGGTATAGCCGCGAAAGTGCGGTGAGTGCTCCATGTCGATGGCCAGCTTGTCGGCCGCAGGCAAGGCAAAGAATGCGTGTGACGCCTGCCGCAATGCAGCCACCTTGTCCGCGCCAATACCGTGGCCGACCAGGTAGAAAAAACCGCTGTCGCGGGCGGCAGTGCGCAGCTGCTGCAATAGCTGCTGACGTTGTTGCGGATCACCATCAAGCAGGCTGATGTCGATCACGGGCAAGGTATGGGGGCTGGTCATGGCAACTCCGTTAGCGGCACGCCAAGCGTGCGGATGAAGCTCAAGATATGCCATGCCCATGGTGATGCGAACCAAGAAAAACAGATTTGAATATCAAGCCATTAGCGGCAATGACACCGCGCCTTCAGGCGGCTTCCACACTGCCGCCCAGATAAAAGCGGTGTACGTCCTCGCGGCTGGCCAGCTCGGCCGCACTGCCGGACAGCGCCACATGGCCGTTTTCCAGCAGATAGGCCTGATGGCTGTAGTGCAAGGCCAGGTTGGCGTTTTGCTCGGCCAGCAGAAAACTGACGCCCTCCTGCTGGTTCAGCGCCTGCAGTATTTCAAAAATCTCCTCGACGATTTTCGGTGCCAGACCCATCGATGGCTCATCCAGCAGCACCAGGCGGGGCGCCGCCATCAGTGCGCGGCCTATCGCCACCATTTGTTGCTCGCCGCCCGAGGTATAGCCAGCCTGCGCGCGCCGCCGTTCTTTCAGGCGCGGAAAATACTGGTAGATGCGCTCCAGATCCTGCTGCAGGGCCGCGCGGCTGGGCTTGCGTACAAAGCCCCCGGTCAGCAGGTTTTCCTCGACGGTCAGATGGGCAAAGCAGTGCCGGCCTTCCAGCACCTGCACCAGCCCTTGCTGCACCAGTTGGTGCGGCGCGGTGTGGCTGACATCCTGCCCGTCGTAAATGATGCGCCCTTGCTGCAGGCAGCCGCGCTCGGCCGCCACCAGCCCGGCAATGGCCTTGAGCGTGGTGCTCTTGCCCGCGCCATTGGCACCCAGCAAGGCTACGATCTGGCCCTGCTCCACCTGCAAGGACACACTGCCCAGCGCCAGAATGGCCTGGTTGTACACCACCTGAATGCCTTCCACCTGCAATAAGGGCTGGCTCATGATTCAACTCCGCAATCAGTCAAAAAGCTGGGTGACAAAAAACCCGGCGCAGCAAGCCGCGCCGGGCAGGTCTTGCTTCAGAAAATCACGACTCCTTGCTGCAATCGCGCGGGGTGATGCCCTTTTCCTTGGCGTACTTGTGCGAGGAATCCTCGATGATGGGGCGCAGCAGCTTGCGGTCGGCCTGTACCCACGGTGAAATCACCTTCCACTGCTGGCCATCCCACTGCTGGAAGCGCACCGCACCGCCGCCTTCGTGGTCGGTGCAACTCAGCTGCAGCGGCTGCAGCAGGCCCAGTGCGCCCACTTCCTTCAGCCGCTTGTCGTCAAAACGCAGATGCTCGAAGCCCCAGCGCACCTGCTCGCCGGTCAGCGGCTTTTTGCCAAATTTGGCTTGCGCCAGCCGTACCGCCTCCACGTTCAGGATGCCGTTGACCACGCCCAGGTTGTAATACACCGTGCCAAAGCGCTTGGCGTCGGCCAGATTGCCCTTGCCGGCATCCAGCACGGTTTTCTTGATGCCTTGCAGCACCGGGAACTGGGTGCCGGACGGATGGGTGGTAATCGAAATAAAACCCTTGGCAGCCGCACCGGCCGGCGCGGCGTCTTCTTCCGAGTTGCTCCAGATATTGCCGATGATGTGGTCAGCCGGATAACCAGTTTTTTGTGCGGTTTTCAACGCCACCGGGTTCATCACGCCCCAGCCACGAAGAATCACCCAATCCGTTTTTTGCTGGCGGATGGTCAGCCATTGCGACTGCTGCTCGTTGCCCGGATGCGGCACTTCCAGCGATACCAGCTGGAAGCCGTATTTCTTCGACAACAGCTCCAGGATGGGGTTGGTTTCCTTGCCATACGGCGAGCCGTGGTAAAGCACGGCAATCTTCTTGCCCTTCAGCTTGGCGAGGCCGCCAGACTTCTGGCCGATGTAATTGATGATGGCCGACACCTCGGAATACGGATTCAGCTGCAGCGGGAACACATAGGGAAACACGCTGCCGTCGGTGGAGTCGGTACGGCCATGGTTGATGGTGATCAGCGGCAGCTTGTCGGCGGTGGAGCGCTCCAGCGTGGCGTAGGCAATGCCCACCGACAGCGGGTTGGTGGCGGCAGCCGGTGCGCCGTTCAGGCCTTTTTTCAGGCGCTCGTAGCACTCCACCCCTTTTTCCACCACATATTCGGTTTCGCACTCGCTCCAGCTCAGCTTGACGCCGTTCACGCCGCCTTCCTTGGTATTCACGTACTGCAGGTAATCGATGAAGCCACCAAAAAAGCCGGTGCCGCCAGCCGCATACGGCCCCACGCGGTAGCTTTGCAGCGGGAAATACTGTTCGCCTGCGGCCTGGGCCGTGGCCGAGACAGCCGCCAGCCCCAGAGCCAGTACGACCGCCCCTTTCAGTGTGTGCAGATGATTTTTCATTATGTGAAACTCCCTGGTTCAATAGACGAAACTGCTAACGGAAACAACAAGGTAAAACGGGTCAGAAACGCAGTGGCCACAGCCGGGTGCGGGCGCGCCAGCTTTGCCACAGGCGGGCCAGGCCTTCCGGCTCCTTGATCAGGAACAGGATGATCAGCACGCCGAAGATGATTTTTTGCAGGTTTTCCAGCTGGCCGGCCGGCAGCAGGCCGCTCAGATAAGTGCTGGACAAGATGGACAGCACAATGGGCAGCAGCACGATGAAGGCCGCCCCCAGGAAATTGCCCAGAATGCTGCCCATACCCCCAAGAATGATGATGAACAGCACCTGGAAGGAGCGGCTGAGGTCGAAGCCGTGCGGCTCCACCGTGCCCAGATAGGTAAACGCCCACAGGGAACCGGCCACCCCCAGGATGAAGGAGCTGATGGCAAAGGCCAGCAATTTGGTGCGCAGGATGGGGATGCCGATCACTGCGGCGGCGGTATCCATGTCGCGCACCGCCATCCAGTTGCGCCCCAGGCTGCTGCGTACCAGATTGGCCGTCAGTACAAACAAGGGCAGCACCACGATCAGCGTCAGCAGGTAACGCCCGGCCGGGCTGCCAAAATCGTGACCGGCCACCAGCAAGGGGGGCGCGCTGATGACGCCGGATTCGTTGCCATTGGAAAACCAGGCAAACTTGGTGAGCAGCCATTCGACAAAAAACTGTGCTGCCAGGGTGGCGACCAGCAGATAAAAGCCCTTGATGCGCAGGCTGGGCAGGCCAAACACCACCCCCACCGCCGCGGCCACCACGCCACCGGCGACAAAGCTGAGCAATAGCGGCAGGCCTGGCAGGCGCAATTGCAAGTTGTAACTGGCAAACGCCCCCACCGCCATGAAAGCGGCCGAACCCAGTGACAGCTGGCCGGCATAGCCGGTGAGCACATTCAGCCCCAGCCCGGCCAGCGACAGCACCAGAAAGGGAATCAGAATGGCGCTGAACCAGTAGTCGTTGCCGATGAGCGGCAGCAGGCCGAAGGCCAGCGCCAGCAAGGCCCACAGCGCGGCACGCTGCTGCCACAGCCGCAATGCGCGGCCATCTTGCCGGTAGCGGGTGCTGAATTGCCCGGATTCCTGATAGAACATGCCTCTTCTCCTTACACCCGCTCGATGGCGCGCTCACCAAACAACCCCGCCGGACGCAGCAGCAAGAACAGCAGCGCCAGCACATAGGGGAACCAGTTTTCAATGCCACCGCTGAGCAATGGCCCCAGATACACTTCTGCCAGTTTTTCGCTGGCACCCACAATCAGCCCGCCGACAATGGCTCCGCCTATCGAGGTAAAGCCGCCGATGATCAGCACCGGCAAGGCCTTGAGCACAATCAGTGACAAGGAAAACTGCACCCCCAGCCGTGCACCCCACAACAGGCCGGCCACCAGCCCCACCAGCCCGGCCACCGCCCACACCAGTACCCACATGCGCTGCAGGCGGATGCCCACCGCCAACGCGGCCAGCTGGTCGTCCGCCACCGCGCGCAGCGACAGGCCGATGCGGGTCTTGTTGAACAGCAAGGACAGCAGCAACACCAGAAGCCCGGCGCTGCCGGCGGCAAACAGGTCGAAGCGCGACAGCATCAGCCCGCCCAGTTCCAGCGGCGTGTCCTCGATGCCCAGATCCAGCCCGTGCACCTGCGCGCCCCACAGCGCCTGGGCCACGCCTTCCACCACATAGCTCAGCCCCAGCGTGGCCATGAACAGGGTGATGGGTGGCCGGTTCACCAGATGACGCAGCACCAGCCGCTCCAGCAACAGCGCCAGCAGCAGCATGGACAGCAGGCTCAGCACAAAGGCCAACCAGAACGGCAGGCCGCGCTCCAGCAGGCTGACAAAGGTGAGCGCGGCAAACAGCACCATCGAGCCCTGGGCAAAATTGAATACGCCGCTGGCCTTGTAGATCAGCACGAAGCCGATGGCCACCAGCGAGTACATCACCCCGGCCAGCAAGCCGCCGAGCAGTACTTCCAGAAAAAAAGTCATGACAGGCTCCCGCGCCGGATTGCCGGCGCAAAGCGTCCCCCGCCCGCAGCACAGCGTGGCGGGCCGGACAAGGAATGGCTCAGGAAATGGACGTCAGTGGCGCTGCTGGCCGAGATAGGCAGCAATCACCTCTGGCAAGGCGCGCACCTCGGCCGGGGGGCCATCGCCGATCTTGCGGCCGTAGTCCAGCACCACCACGTGGTCGGACAGCTCCATCACCACGCCGATATCGTGTTCGATCAGCACGATGGTGGTGCCAAAGGCCTGATTCACTTCACGGATGAACTGGCTCATTTCACGCTTCTCTTCACGATTCATCCCGGCCATGGGCTCGTCCAGCAGCAGCAGGCGCGGCCGGGCCGCCAGGGCCCGCCCCAGCTCCACCCGTTTTTGCAGGCCATAGGGCAGCTGCCCCACCAGGCTGTGACGCCAGGGCTGCAGGCGCAGGAAGGCAATCACCTCCTCCGCCACTGCGCGCTGGGCTTCTTCATCGGCCACGGCACGGCCCAGACGGAAAGCCTGTTCCAGCCAGCTGCTGCGGCTGGCCAGGTTGCGCCCGGTCAGGATGTTGTCCAGCACGCTCATGCCCTTGAACAGCGCAATGTTCTGGAAGGTGCGGGCGATGCCCTGCACCGCTGCCGCATGCGGCTGCATGGACTGACGTGCGTGGCCGGCAAAGCGGATTTCGCCCTGCTGCGGCTGGTACACGCCATTGATGACATTCAGCAGCGAGCTCTTGCCCGCACCATTGGGGCCGATCAAGGCGCAGATTTCTCCTTCGGCCACGTCAAAGCCGATGTCGGTCACCGCCTTGACGCCCTTGAAGCTGAGGGAGATGTGCGCCAGGCTCAGCAAGGGAGCTGCCGTCGCGCTCATGGTGTTGTTTCCTGTTTCATGGTTTAGGCACCCAGCGGCGGGGTGTCGGCCTGCAGCCATTGCCGCGTGCCGGTTTCCGGTTCGGCTGGTAGCTGTCGCTGCTGCCACTCGGCGCTATCCGGCCAGTTGCGCACTTCCACGCCAAGCGCGGCAAAGAAGTGGCGGGTGTTTTCTGCCAGCGGCGCACCCAGTAGCAGCGGCACCCGGGTACGGCTGAAGCCCAGTACATCGCGCAGCGGTCGAATCACGCTGTAATAACCGACCCAGCGCCAGAAGCGCCCCGCGCCCGGCTGCAATACCCGGTCCACCAGACCGCGCTGCCAGCTACCGGTAGGCGGCAGGCGGCTGCGCGCCAGTTGCTCCAGCCGGCTATAGGTTTCGCGCGTTCCTGCCACCAGGGTGGGGCCAAGTTCGCGGCGGTCGTTGTCGCGGGTGGCCAGGTTTTCCGGAAAATTCAGCCGGAAACCGGCTTGCAGCCACGGTGCCAGCAGGTAGCGTACCTGGGCCGAGCTGGCAAAGGCACGCGAGGCCAGCGCGTCTTCATTGGCGCTCAGTTGTTCAGCCTGCAGCAACTGGCGGCCCGCCTGCAGTAGATGGCCATGCTGCAAAACCTGCTGCTGCAGCTGGCCCCGCCCATCCACGCGCCAGAAGCGGAAGGCCACGGCGCTATTGCTGGCGAGCAATGTGGGCGCAGGCAAGGCGCTGCCCTCTTGCTGCAACTGTGAGACAGCCAGCCAGCCCGCACCTACCCTTTGCTGCAGGCCGCGTCCTTCGGTGTAGAGCAGCAGCTCGGCAGCGGGCAGCGTTGGCGGCAGGCTTTGCAGCACGTCGGCATCCTCCACCAGCAGCCAGCGCGGTTGCAGGTGATGCAGGATGGCGTGCAGCTCGCTGGCCGGCTGCTGCGGGTCCAGCGCTACGGCTTCGCCACCCAGCCATTGCGCCGCCAGGCTGAGCAACAACACCTCGGGGCCCGGGTGACTCAGCAACACCAGGCTATGCCCGTCCGCAAAGCCGCGTGCAGCCAGCCCGGCTGCCAATGCCGCCACCTGCTGTTGCAGAGCAGCCCAGCGCCATTGCTGCCAGATGCCCAGCCGCTTGTGGCGCAAGGCAATGGCCTGCGGCTGTTTATCGGCCTGCCATGCCAGCCAGGCCGGCAGGCTGGCGGCTTCTGGGTGCGGTGCTTCCTGATGTCGCTTCATCACCCTTGCTCCTGTCAGGCGGCCACGGCTTCGCGCTGCTGGGCGCGGGCTTCCAGCTCACGCACCAGCGGCAGCACTTTTTCGCCGAAGTAGGCCACTTCTTCCTGGAAGTGCAGGAAACCACCCAGTACCAGATCCACCCCGACGGCTTTCAGGGCGACGATGCGCTCGGCAATCTGCTGCGGCGTGCCGATCAGATTGGTCTTGAAGCCGTCGTTGTACTGCACCAGGTCTTCAAAAGTGGACTTGGCCCAGTTGCCCTCGCCTTCCGGGCTGGCCTGGCCGGCCTGCTTCACCGCATCGCCAAAGGCGTTCACTGCTTCCGGGTCGGCCTTGTCGATGATCTCGGCCAGCACGGCACGGGCTTCTTCTTCGGTATCGCGGGCGATGATGAAGGCGTTGACGCCGATCTTGACCTGATGGCCGTTTGCCGCCGCCTTGGCACGCACGTCATCCACCTGCGCCTTGATGCCCTCTACCGTATTGCCATTGGTGAAGTACCAGTCAGACACGCGCGAAGCCATGTCACGCGCGGCACGCGAGCTGCCACCCTGGAAGATTTCCGGATGCGGCTGTTGCAGTGGCTTCGGCTTGAGGGTGTAGTCGTTGAAGCGGTAGAAGTCGCCCTTGAAACTGAAATTGTCCTGGCCCCAGATGCCCTTGAGCACACGGATGAACTCTTCCGAACGGCGATAGCGCTCGTCATGCTCCAGCCACGGCTCGCCAATCGCGGTGAATTCGCCCTGGAACCAGCCGGAAACGATATTCACTGCCACGCGGCCGCCGGTGAGGTGGTCGATGGTGGCAATCTGCTTGGCCAGCACCGCCGGGGTCCACGGGCCGGGCAGAATGGCGGCAATCACGCGCAGTTTTTCGGTGGCGGCCAGCAAGGCATGGCTGAAAGACACCGATTCGTGCTGGAATTCCGCGCCATAGCCCGCAGTAAAGCGGATTTGCGACAGCGCGTATTCAAAGCCGGCCTTCTCGGCGATTTGCGCCAGCTTGCGGTTGTAGTCGATGTCCCAGCTGGTGCGCTGTTCGATCTTGCTGACCACCAGGCCGCCGCTGACATTGGGCACCCAGTAGGCAAACTTGACGGCTTGTTGTGCTTGGCTCATGTGATTTCTCCGGTAGTTAAAGTGGGCAATGCGGGCTTGATTCAAACAGGGGAAGCAACAGCGGCATGCGTGCTGGCCGCCAGCGGCTGGCGATGGCTGATCAGCGGCAAGGCGCGCTCGACTGCCAGACGGATGCGCGCCTGCAGGGTGCTGGCGCTGATCTGGTAATCGCTGAAGTCGCTTTCGGCGGCATAGATGCCCAGCGGCAGGGTTTGCGCCTGGAAGAAGCTGAACAAGGGGCGTAGCTGATGTTCGATCACCAGCGCATGGCGTTCGCTGCCACCGGTGGCGGCCAGTAGTACCGGCACGTCGAACAGCGCTTCGTGATGCACGAAATCAAAGAAGTGCTTGAACAGGCCGGTGTAGCTGGCGCGGTAAACCGGGCTGGCCACAATCAGCAGGTCGGCCTGCTCTACCGCCTGAATGGCCTCGCGCACGATGGGCGGCAAATCGGCCGGACGAGTAACGGCACCGTAGTGCGGGGCCAGCTCGCCCAGTTCGATGACCCGGGCCTGCACGGGCAGGTGGCTGGATAGCTCTGCCAGTACGGCTTGCACCAGTGCCAGCGTGCGGGAGGGGCGCTGCAGGCTGCCGGAGACGGCAACGATATTGAAGGTGTGGCTCATGACTGCTCCATCATCAGGGTTCCCCCAATGATTAGCAGTAAGCGTGCCAGATTTTATTTCATTACATATCAGTATCTTGCAGAATTTTTTGCACAAACAGCCGCTGCTGCTGCCGCACCACCCTGCTGGCCGGCTGCTGCTCATGCAGCACTGCAGCAATGCTGAAAATCAAAGCAGCAAATGTGATATCGCTCCTAGCCACCACACAGAGATAGCAGGCATTCCCGCAATGGAAATGCCTGTTGCATGCATCAGTACCAAGAGTGGCTAACAAACCCAGGACAAGGAGGCGCGGCGTTGCAGGCAGCACCAGGTGTACGGCCAGCAGGCGCAACGCCGCAACAGTTTTTTGTTGGCAACGCTAAAGATGGCACATCGACGACTTCGGCTGGCAGTCACACCAAAATGGCCAGCGCCCAGCCCCTGCCCGCAGCGGCGGTCACCCTGCTGCACTGGCAGCAGCCCGCCAGCACGATTGTGCTCAATTGCAGCAAATACCCGGATTTTCCCACGCAAAACCCCGGTTTTTGACAGGCACGCTTCTTGCCATTCCTGTGGCATCCCCGGTAATCCGGACTTACCCAAAGGAATGTGCGATGACTACCTCCCTGACCGGCCAGCAAGCCGTTCGCGTCAACTCCCCCGAGCCTTTCGCCGCCCGCCCGCGCCCGTCCACTCCGGCACACATCATCCGCGACGATGCCGAAGCCATTGCCGTGGCGCGTCAGCTGGCCATCCGTTTTGGCCACGATGCCGCGCTGCGCGACCGCGAGGGCCTGCTGCCGCTGGACGAAGTGGACGCCTACTCGCAAAGCGGGCTGTGGGGCATCAACGTGCCCAAAGCCTACGGCGGTGCCGGCGTGTCCTATGCCACGCTGGCCGAGGTGATCAAGATCATCGCCGAGGCGGATTCCAGCATCGCCCAGATCACCCAGAACCATCTGGCCATCAATCTGCATATCGCCCTGGATGGCAGCGAGGCGCAAAAGCAGGAACTGTTCGGCCTGGTATTGCAGGGCTACCGCTTTGGCAATGCCTTTTCCGAGCTGAACAGCAAGACCGTGGCCGCGTTTGAAACCCGCTATCGCATCGATGGCGACAGCGTGGTGGTGAATGGCGAAAAGTTCTACACCACCGGCGCGCTGCTCGCCCACATCGTGCCCATCGTCGCGGTGGATGAACACGGCCACGGCGCACTGGTGTTTACCGACCGCGACACCCCGGGCCTAAGCGTGATCAACAACTGGTCCAGCTTTGGCCAGCGCACCACCGCCTCCGGCGGGGTGAAGATCGAACAGGTACGGGTACCGGCCAGCCGCGTGCTGCCGATTGCCGCCTTCGACAGCCCCACCGTGGCCGGGCCGGTGTCACAGATCATCCAGGCCGCCATCGATGGCGGCATTGCCCGTGCCGCGCTGGCTGACGCCATCGAATTCATCCGTTCGCAAAGCCGCCCCTGGCTGGACAGCGGCAAGGACAAGGCCGCCGACGACCCGTTTACCATCTCCGCCATCGGCCTCTTGGAAATCCGCCTGCATGCCGCCGAGGCCCTGCTGGAAAAGGCTGGCCGCCTGATCGACGCCGCGCTGGCGCAGCCGGATGAAAGCACGGTGGCGCTGGCCACCGTTGCCACCGCCGAAGCCAAGGTACTGACCACCGAAATTGCCATCGAGGCCAGCAACAAGCTGTTCGAACTGGCCGGCACCCGCGCTACGTTGATTGCCCACAATCTGGACCGCCACTGGCGCAATGCCCGCGTGCACACCCTGCACGACCCGGTGCGCTGGAAGTACTTCCACATCGGCAACTACTACCTGAATCACATTGCGCCGCCGCGCCATCCGTGGAACTGACCATCACCCGGCTGCCGGTGGCGGCCGGGATTGCCATCACGCCAAACAGGAAACAACCATGAGCCAACACAGCCTGCCGGACGACCTGTCCACCGGCACCGATTACGACGCCCTGGCGCAGCGCTTTCACCCCATCTTTGCCGAAATTGCCCAGACCGCCCTGCAACGCGAACGCGAGCGCAAGCTGCCGTATGAGCCGATCAACTGGCTGAAACAGGCGGGCTTTGGCGCGGTGCGCGTGCCCAAGCAATATGGCGGCGCCGGTGCCTCGCTGCCACAGCTGTTCCAGCTGCTGACCGAGCTGGCCACGGCAGATTCCAATCTGCCGCAAGCGCTGCGCGGCCATTTTGCCTTCGTCGAAGACCGCCTGAATGCTCCGGCCAGCCCGGAGCGTGAAGTCTGGTTCAAGCGTTTTGTTGACGGTGAAATTGTCGGCAATGCCTGGACCGAAATCGGTGAAGTCGCCGTGGGTGAAGTCATTACTCGTGTCAGCCGCCACGGTGACAAGCTGCTGCTCAATGGCCGCAAGTTCTATAGCACCGGCAGTATTTTTGCCGACTGGATCGACGTTTACGCCCAGGTGGATGGCAGCAACCAGGACGTAATTGCCGCCATCCGCACCAGCGACCCCGGCGTGACGCAAAGTGATGATTGGGATGGCTTTGGCCAGCGCACCACCGGCAGCGGCAGCACCGTGTTTGAAAACGTGACGGTGGCACCGGAAAACCTGATCGACTTTGCCAGTCGCTTCAAATACCAGACCGCCTTCTACCAGCTGGTATTGCTGGCGGTGCTGGCCGGTATCGGCAAGGCGGTGGAGCGTGATGTGGCGCAGCAAGTGCGCGAGCGCAAACGCGTGTTCAGCACCGGCAATGCCGCCAGCGTGAGCCAGGATGCGCAGATCCAGCAGGTGGTGGGTGAAATCTCCGCCCTGGCCTATGCCGCCGAAGCCACCGCCATCCGCGCCGCCCAGCCGGCCCAGCGCGCCTATGAAGCCCGCTTTGGCAACGACGCCGCCCGCGAACGCCAGGCCAATATCGACGCCGAACTGGAATCGGGCAAAGCGCAGATCGTGGTTTCCGAACTGGTACTGCGCGCCGCCACCCAGCTGTTCAATGCGCTGGGCGCATCGTCGGCACGGGCCGAGCTGCTGCTGGACCGCCACTGGCGCAATGCCCGCACCGTGGCCTCGCACAACCCGCTGATCTACAAGGCGCGCATTGCCGGCGACTGGGCCATCAACGGCACCGAGCCGCCCTATGTCTGGCAGATTGGCCGCGGCAAGGGCTGACTGGTTCTGCGAGTTGGATAACGACAAGGCCCGCAACTGCGGGCCTTTTGCATGGCCAAGACCCATAGAAAAACCGCGCCATGACGGGCGCGGTGTTGACTGCCAGCTCCAGACTTCAGGCCGGCTGCAAATCCGCAGCTGCTGCCGCGTGCTTTTGCTTCCAGGCTTCGATGTCGCGGTATTGCGCGGCCGGGTGGTTGTCCGGCAACAGCGGGCCGGCACCAAACAGCTTTTCGCGCAAGGTGCCGGGGCGGTATGCAGTCTGGTACACGCCACGGCGCTGCAATTCCGGCACCAGGTATTCCACCACGTCTTCGAAGGTTTCATGCGCCACCGCATAGGCCAGATTGAAACCATCGGTATCGGTGGCTTCCACCCAGTCCTGCAGGATGTCGGCCACGGTGGCGGCCGAGCCGACAAACACCGGTCCCAGCCCGCCAATGCCGCCAAAGCGCGCCAGTTCGTCTATGGTCCAGGCCTTGCTGCCATTGGACAGATGTTCGACGGCGGAAATGATGGCGTTGGTGTCTACGTGGCGTACCAGTTCGGTGGGGGCGTACTGGCCAAAGTCGATGCCCGTCCAGCCGGACATGAATACCAGTGAGCCATCGTAGGAAGCGTAGCGCTGGTATTCGGCAAACTTGGCCTGGGCCTTGGCGTCGGTTTCGTCCACGATGACCGTCACCAGGTTGAATATCTTGATCTGCTGCGGGTCGCGCCCGGCGGCGGCAGCCTGGCTGCGCACATCGTCCACATAGCGGCGCAGGATGTCCTTGGTGGGCGCGGCCACGAACACGCACTCGGCATGCTGGGCGGCAAAGGCCTTGCCCCGGCCGGATGCGCCAGCCTGGAACAGTACCGGTGTGCGCTGCGGCGAAGGTTCGCTCAGGTGATAGCCCGGCACCTCGAAGTATTTGCCCTTGTGGCCGATCTCATGCACTTTTTCCGGGTGGGCGAAAATGCCGCGTTCGCGGTCGCGCACCACCGCGCCATCTTCCCAACTGCCTTCCAGCAGCTTGTAGATCACCTCGATATATTCATCCGCTACATCGTAGCGGTTGTCATGGCGGCGCAAGCCACCTTCGCTGATGTTTTTGGCACCACTCTCCAGGTAGGAAGTGACGATATTCCACCCCACCCGGCCCTTGCTGTGGTGGTCCAGCGTGCTCAGGCGGCGGGCAAAGGGGTATGGGTGCTCGAAGGAGGTGGATGCGGTAATGCCGATACCCAGGTGCTTGGTGGCCAGAGCAATCGGTGCAGCCAGTTGCAGCGGGTCGTTTACCGGCAGTTGGGCACCTTCGCGAATGGCGTGGTGATTGCTGCCCTGATACACGTCGTAATAGCCGATCACATCGGCAATGAACACGGCATCAAAAAAACCGCGCTCCAGAATGTGCCCCAGGTCGGTCCAGTATTCCAGGTCCTTGTACTGCCAGGAGCGGTCGCGCGGATGGGTCCACAAGCCGGGTGACTGGTGCGCCACGCAGTTCATTTCAAAGGCATTGAAGCGGATGGTCTTGCTCATTGCAGTTCCTGTCAGGGGTGTTTGAATACAGCTGCATGATTGCAATATCCATACCTGCGCCAGCCATGCCTAAGCATCAATTCCGCTAAGCAATCCACGTAAACTGCATTAATTAAAAACAATACAATTCATTTTATATTCAGCAACTTGATGTTATTTATTCATGTAACTTGCCGAATCATCTTCAGATAATACTTTAATACCGACCCCGCACCAGCAAACAAGCCTGCTGCCCTGCCAACACCTCCGCAGCAGCCATGCTGAGCCGGCAGCAAGCCGCAACAACAAAATCGGCCCGCAAGCGGGCCGACTGATGATGTTTGCTGCAGTCACTCCTGCTGCAATTCGTCCTCTATGCTGCGCAAACGTGCCGGTGCCAGCAGTTTCAGCGCCAGAAACCACAGCAAGCCCAGCCCTACCAGCCCCAGGAACACATAAGGCAGCCAGGCGTACACCCCGGTCGGCAAGGGGTAAACGCTGCCCACCAGCGGGATGGCCAGCAGCAACACCGACACCAGGCTGATCAGCACATGTTGCGGCTTGAGCTTGCCCTGACGGCGCAGATACAGCGGCGCGCCCACCGCCACCAGCACGTAGGCCAGCAGATAGCCATAAGTGGCCACCGAGCTGAGATAGCCATAGGAATCCAGCAGGGCCGTGCCATTGGCGGTAAAGACCAGGCCGACGATCAGCGACAGCACCACCAGCAGGGTAACGGCGATATGTGGGGTGGCATTGCTGGCATGCGCCTTGCCGGTAGCCGCATGCAGCAAACCCTGCCGGGAAAAGGTGTAGATAATGCGTGCGGCAGCATTAATCGAGGAGAAAAAGGCCGCGAAGAAGCTGAGCGCCACCCCGGCATCGATGATCAGGCCAAAGCCGCCCAGGCCCAGGCGATGCGCCAGAATGGACAAGGGTCCATCGGCCTGATCCAGGCCCGGATGCTGGCCATGGAAGGCTGCCACCAGCGTATACGACGCCAGAATGAACAGCAGCGCCGGGCCGACAATGCTGATGATTACGGCACGCGGAATGGCCTTGAGTGGCGATTGCGCCTCGGCCCCCAGTACGGTGGCGCTTTCAAAACCGGTAAAGCTGAAGAAGGCCAGCACCATGCCCAGGCGCAGCTGTTCTGGCTTCACCCCTTCCAGTGCCAGCTGCGGCTGATCGACATGGCTGTTGCTGTTCAGCAGGTAGGCAATCAGCACCACGGCAATCAACAGGATGGTGAGCAACTCCACCAGCAGCGTAAAACGCGTGGACAGGCGGATATCACGGTAGGCAATCGCCCAGGCAGCCAGCGCCACCACCACGGTCAGCAGCAGGCTGACGGCCAGCGGCGGATGGGCCGCCACCACGCCCAGTTCGCGTGCCAGCACCAGAAAGGTATTCACCGTGCCTTGCAGAATGCCGGCGGCGCCTACGGCATAGGCAATCAGCAAGGACCAGCCGCAGATCACGCCCCAGATCGGGCCTATGCCCTGCGAGGCATAGGCATACAAGGCACCGGGCGATGCAGCGGTGCGGGCAAACAGCGAAATGCTCCAGGCCGAAAACAGCAGGGCCACGGTGGCAAAGGCATAAGCCAGCCAGGTGCCGTTGCCCGCAGTGGCAAACACGGCGGGCACCAGAATGCCTACCCCGCCGGATACGCCGACCAGGCCGATGGACTGCGCCACCAGCTCCGGCAAGCGCAGGTAATTGCGCCGCAGCGTGGCTGCGGGATGACTGCTGCTATCGGCAGACGGGCTCTCCAGCACCGCCTCGCCTTGCGTGGAATGAATCATGAAACACCTCTTGATTGTTATGGACGGCTGACAAGTCACCACCGCCGGCTGCGCCGTACCGACGCAGCCGCACCATGTGGTCAACAGCCCAGGCGCTTGCGCTGCATGCTTGCTCCCCTGACCCACCTTCGCGGCGGGCCCTTGTCGTGGCGATCAGTTCCAGGAATGCCGTGCCGGCTTGATGCCGTTCAGCGTGTAGTTGCCAATGGCGTGATATTTCCAGCGCACCGGATCATGCAGGGTGTGCACGCGGGCATTGCGCCAGTGGCGGTCATAATTGAAACGCCCCTGGGTGGATTTGCTGCCGCCCAGTTCGAACAGCTTGCTGGCGGCCAACAAGGCAATCTCGGTCGTGGCAATCTTGGCCAGCCCCACGGCAATGGCCGCTTCGGCAACCGTGTCTTCGTCTGGCTCGGCCTTGGCAATGTCGATAAAGCGCCCGGCCCGCTCCAGCAGCGCCTCGGCCGCCACCAGCCGGTATTGCAGATCGCCGATGGCGACAATGGTCAGCGGGTCGTCCACCGCCCGCTCCACACCGCTGTCTATCCACGGCCGCGCCTGCTGCCGGACAAAGTCCAGCGTGTCAGCCAGGGCGGCACGGGCAATACCCAGGTCGATGGCGGCAGTGGTGATCTGGGCGAACGGCCCGGCAAAAGTGGGCCGATCATAAGAGCGGTGGGTTTGGAAAATCTGGAAGGGTTTCAGGCGCACCTGCTCGGCAATCACCGAGCCACTGGCGGTGGTGCGCTGGCCAAAGCCGCTCCAGTCGTCCACCACGGTCAGGCCCGGCGTACCCTGCTCGACAAAGGCCAGCAGGGCCTGCCCCTGCTCGTCCACCGCCAGCACCGGCACCCAGTGCGCATACAGCGCGCCGGTGGCGTAGTATTTGCGGCCATTGAGCACATAGTCGTCGCCGTCGCGGCGAATGGTGGTCTGGATGTCCAGCACTGTTTTGCCACCTGCCTCGGAAAAGGCATTGCCATAGCGCTGACCACGCAGCACCAGGTCAAAGAAATAGCGCTGCTGCTCCGGGCTGCCTTCCAGCCGGATATCTTCCACCAGGCAGTAGTGATTCTGTGGGATCTGCCCCAGTGACGGATCGGCGGCAGAAATAATGGCGATCACCTCGGCCAGCGTCACCGCCGACACCTCGGCACCCCCAAAGGCACGCGGCACAGTAATGCCCCACAGGCCGCTGCGGGAGAACAATTCCACCTCATCAAACGGCAATTTGCGCAGCTGATCGCGCTGCGCGGCCTGTTCGGCCAGCTGAGGGGCCAGCGCCCGTGCCACTTGCAGGGCCTCGGCGTCGGAGCGAATCACCGGCACGGCATCCGGCGTGGTAACAGGTGTGGGGGTATCCAGTACGGTGCTGCTCATGATGATTTCCTTGTTGGCCGCCAGCCTGAGGCAGGCAGCGGGATGGCGAGATAGATAGCCAGATCATTGCAAACAGCGTGCCAGGATATTTATTCTTAATTTTCAATGGATTGCGCGAATTAAAAACCAAAACCTGCTGAGTCCCGTGCAGCAAATTTGCTGCACGACTGCTGCCAGCTCAGCAGCCAGAGCCCTGTAACAGAAACAAAAACACCCGCCGTGGCGGGTGTTGCAGGAGCAGACCGGCCTGGCAGGCTCAGGCCGCCACACCCAAAGGCGAACTGGCTTCCAGCGCCGCCATCTCGGTACGTTCGCGGTAGGCAATCAGGTCGGCAATGGTGATGATGGGCAGGCCGTGCTGGCGGGCAAACCGTAGCAGGTCCGGGCGGCGCGCCATGCTGCCATCGTCGTTGACGATTTCGCACAACACTCCGGCTGGAGCCAGGCCCGCCAGCCGCGACAGGTCCAGTGCGGCCTCGGTATGGCCGGGGCGCGCCAGCACGCCGCCCGGTGCATAGCGCAAGGGGAAGATATGACCGGGCCGGGCAAAATCACTGGCCGGAATGCGGCTGTCAGCCAATGCCCGCAGCGTGGCGGCGCGGTCGGCTGCGCTGATGCCGGTGCTGGTGCCATGCAGATAATCCACGGTGACAGTGAAGGCCGTGCGCTGCGATTCGTTATTGCTGCTCACCATCAGCGGCAGCTGCAGCTGATCCAGCCGCTCGCCAGTCAGTGCCACGCATACCACGCCACTGCTGTAACGCACCAGAAAGGCCATTTGCTGCGGGGTGATTTTTTCGGCGGCAATGATCAGGTCGCCTTCGTTTTCGCGGTCGGTATCGTCCACCACCACGGCAAAGCCACCGGCGGCAATGGCGGCAATGGCTTGTTCCACACTGTCAAAATCGTCTTCAACTGCTTGCAGGTTCTGGGTCATCTTGGGTCTCAGGAATAAAACGAGGGGGTTGGGTACTGGCCATTCAGTGCCCAGTCACCCAGCTCTTGCAGCTTGTAATCCAGCGGGTCGTGCAGGCTGTGCACGCGCAAATTGCGCCAGAAGCGGTCCAGCCGCAGGGCTGCACTGGTGGCGCGCGCGCCGGTTACATCGAAAATGCGGCTGGTGAGGTCCAGCCCGCTGCGGCTGGCATGCACCTTGGCGGCGGCAATCTGCACCGCCAGCTGACCGCGCCCGGCTTCGCTGAGCGCATCACCCTGCTGCCAAGCCTCATCCAGCTGCCGGGCGGCGTGGTCGCTCAGCAGGCGTGCACCCTCCAGGGCGGCGTGAAATTCGCCATAGTGCAGCAGGGTGTAGGGGTCTTTGTTGGCGCGATCAGCCAGCGAGGCCGGCCACAGCCGGCGCTGCTCCAGCGTGTAGCGGCGGGCCTCGGCCAGCGCGCCCTCGGCAATGCCCAGATAGATATTGGTGAGAATCAGCTGGGCAATCAGCGGCCGCAGGCAGGCTCGTGGCGTGGACAGGGGGCCGGGCTGCAGCAGCAGCTCGCCCGCCTCCACCCGCACCTGTTCGAAACGGGCGGAGCCGCTGTCGGTCTGGCGCTGGCCGATATTGTCCCAATCCTGATGAATGGCAATGCCGGCACGGCGGGTGGGGATCACCGCAATCAGCAAGCCACCCTGTCCGCTGCGCAGTGCCGAGGCCAGCAGCATGTCCGAATCGGTAGCGCCGGAGCAGAAGCTCTTGTCGCCATGAAAGCGGAAGCTTGCACCATCCGGCGTGGCCAGGGTGCGGGTATCCAGCGGATTGAGCGCGTTACCCCAGAACCAGCGCTCGCGCACCGTTTGCTCGAACCAGGGCTGCCACTGCTCGGGCCGGCCAAACAGCTGGGCGGTGGCCAGCAACAGGTGCTGGAAGGCAAACACATGGGCCACCGAGCTATCCACCCGCGCCAGTTCGCGCACGATCTGCAGCGTGGTGCTCCAGCTCTCGCCCAGGCCGCCGAATTCACGCGGGATGATCAGGCCCAACAGGCCGCTGTCACGCAGCGCATCGCGCTCGGCCTTGGGCGTGCCGCCGGCCTGATCACGGGCCACGGCGCTGCGGGCAAAACGGCTGGCCAGTTCGCGGGCAATGGCCAGCGGGCTGTCCGGGCCAATCGGCTGGGTGCTCATGCGCCCTCCTTTGCCTGACGGACCCGCCCGTGCAGTGTGGCGAATGAAACATATTGCATACTGAATGAATGGCTGTGCATGTGATTACCTGAGGCTGAAATAAAACCTTTAGCGGTTTTGCCCGATATTCAATAGCACGTTGCATGCCAGCTGAATCAAGCTGGAAAAATATCATTTCTGCCGGAAATTGCTGCGCAGGCAGCAGATGGTTCACTCGACACTGCTGCCTGCGCAGCAGCCAATAAACACGGTGCTGCGCAGGCAGCACCATTCAGCCATTCACCATTAGCGCCTGAATTGGGCTAATTCAAATTCCAGATATATTCCTGACAAATCCTTGGTTTACATCGCGCCAATAACATAGCCAAATCTGTGCTGTTTTATTGGAAATAGCCGATCAATAAAGGATGTACGCTTGAATTTGCCCCAACACCTGCTGGCAGCACCGCAAACAGCCAGCACACCCGCCTCGGCCCTGCTGCTGGCGCAGCAACTGGCCAGTCAGTTTGCCGCTACCGCAGCAGAGCGCGACCATGCCGGCGGCACCCCCAAGGCCGAGCGCGATGCCATTCGCGCCAGCGGCCTGCTGGGCCTGTCCATTGCCCGCGAACTGGGCGGCATGGGTGCCAACTGGCAGGAGACCCTGCTGGTGGTGCGCGAGTTTGCCAAGGCCGATAGCTCGGTGGCCCATGTTTTTGCCTTTCACCACCTGATGCTGGCCACGGTGGAGCTGTTTGGCCGGCCGGAACAGTGGCGGCCCTGGCATGAAATCACCACCCGGCAAAACTGGTTCTGGGGTAATGCGCTCAATCCGCTGGACGAGCGCACCGTCAGCAAGCGCCTTGCCGGCTGGCACGAGTTTTCCGGCCAGAAAAGCTTTTGCTCCGGCGCGCTGGATTCACAAATGCTGGTGGTCTCTGCCCGTCGCCAGCCGGGCGGGCAGCTCGTGGTGGCGGCCATCCCCACCGGGCGCAGCGGTATCAGCGTGCAGCAGGACTGGAACAATATCGGCCAGCGCCAGACAGATAGCGGCAGCGTGCACTTTGAAAAGGTACGCATCGAAAACAATGAAATTCTCGACACACCCGGCCCGCTCACCACACCGCGCTCCTGCCTGCGGCCACTGCTGGCGCAGCTGATCCTCACCAATATCTATCTGGGCATTGCTGAAGGCGCTTTTGAAGAAGCCCGGCACTACACCCTGCACGAGGCCCGCCCCTGGCAGGCGGCACAGGTAGACCACACCCACGAAGACCCCTACATCCTGGGTCATTACGGCGAATTCTGGGTGGGGCTGGAAAGCGTGCGCGCCCTCACCGACCGTGCGGGCAGCCGGCTGGTGGACGCACTGGCCCGTGGCGAGGCGCTGAGCGAAAGCGAACGCGGCGAAGTGGCGATGAATATTGCGGCGGCCAAGGTGGCCGCCACCCGGATGGGGCTGAACCTGGCCTGTCAGATGTTCGAGGTAACCGGCGCGCGCGCCACCCATGCCGGACTGCGTCTGGACCGGCACTGGCGCAATCTGCGCACCCACACCTTGCACGATCCGGTTGATTACAAATTAAAGGAGTTAGGGGAATGGGCTTTGATTCGCAGCTATCCGACACCGACGTTTTATTCCTGAAACCCACATCGGCCCGGCGGGCCGAGCCAGCGGAAGGCCCGGCCATGCCCCTGATTACCCTGCCGAACCGGCAAAGCCTGACCACCTCCATCCGCGCCACGGCGCAGGTGTTTGAAGACCCGCAATCCACCGCCCTGCTGGCGCGCATTCAGCTGATCGCCCCCAGCGACGCCAATGTACTGATCATTGGCGAAACCGGCACCGGCAAGGAACTGATCGCCCGCCATGTGCATGCGCTGAGCCAGCGGGCAAATCAGCCCTTTGTCGCCGTCAATTGCGGCGCGTTTTCCGAATCGCTGGTGGAAAGTGAGCTGTTTGGCCATGAAAAAGGCGCATTTACCGGTGCCTTTGCCGCCAAGCCGGGCTGGTTCGAGGCCGCCAATGGCGGCACGGTGTTTCTGGATGAAATCGGCGACTTGCCGCTGAATATTCAGGTGAAGTTGCTGCGCATCCTGCAGGAGCGCGAGGTGGTGCGACTGGGCTCGCGCAAACCCATTCCCATCAATGTGCGGGTGATTGCCGCCACCAATGTGCGGCTGGAAGAAGCCGTCGCCGCCGGCCATTTCCGCGAGGATCTGTTCTACCGCCTGCGGGTGGCCCATCTGGCCCTGCCCACCCTGCGCGACCGCCCCGGCGACATCCTGCCGCTGGCCCGCCATTTTGTCGACGAATACCGCCAGCGCCTGGGCTATGGCGACATCAGCCTGCATGCCGAAGCCGAACGCAAGCTGCTGCAACACCCGTGGCCGGGCAATATCCGCGAACTGGAAAACGTCATCCACCATGCCTTGCTGATCTGCAAGCACAATGTGGTTCGCAGCGAAGACCTGCAGCTGTCCTCGCTGCAACTGAACCGGCGCAACGAACGCAGCAGCAGCCACCCACCACTGGGCGGCGGTGCGGGCAGCGACGATGCCCACCAGCAATTACAGCAGGCACTGCAAGCGCTGTTCGAGGCCAATGGCAGCAATCTGTATGAAGACATCGAAAGCAGCATCATCCGCGCCGCCTATAACTACTGCCATCGCAACCAGGTGCAGGCAGCCCGCCTGCTGGGCATCAGCCGCAACATCATCCGCGCCCGGCTGATCCGCCTGGGCGAAATCAGCGCGCTGCGCTAGGTCGCGGCGGTGAGTGGCAAACAGTGTGCTGACGAGCCTGAGTGAAACCGCCCTGCCCGTCCAATCCCCCGGGTGGCTGGCCTGGCTGGTTCGGGCTGCTGCCATGTAAGTCAGCCTGGCAGACTCACCCTTGGCATCCCTTCACGACAGGGTGATCAGGCTGGATTCGATGACCGAGCCGGGCATCATCTGCGCAATCCCCTGCGCCAGCTCGGCACCGGCCTGCTGCAATGCCTCCAGCGGCATGGCCGGCAGGCTTTCCAGAATGAACCACATATGCTGATCGGCAGCACTCAGCCGGGTTCTCACCCCTTGCCGCCAGTTCCAGCGGCGACAGGTCACCCCTTGCTCGTCGCGCCATACCACTTCGCCGCGCTCGGGCGACTCCGTTGCCGGCTGGCCTTCTTTCATGGTGTCGAACAGCTCGCTGCCGTCAGCCAGCACCAGCCTGGGCTGGCCCATATAAGCCGCCAGGTTTTCGCCCCCCACGGGAATGGCATAACGCAGGCTGATGGCGTTATACAGATCCACCACCGGGTCAATGGCCGGCAGGCTGCCATCCCGCAGCACCCGTTTGCGCAGGGCCTCGGCCGAACACGGCGTACGCTGTGGCTTGGCACCAAAGGCGCGGAACACATCGGCCCAGGCCTGCAAGTGCGCATCGGCCCAGGCCGCGCCGCCAGCCTGAACAAACAGGCAGGCCTCGCGCAGCTGCTGCGCGCCAAACTCTGGTGCAGCCAGCGCGGCGGCTTCCACGCGGATGCTGACGGCCCGAAAACCGGGGGCTATCGTGGCGATCTCCGGACTGATTGACGGCAAAAAGGCTGACATTGCGGTATCCTTTGGTGACTGATTCATTTCATATTACCGACCAATGTCCAAAACAGTCAACATAATGACCGACCCCGGTGCCGATGCCGAATCCATCAGCGCGGCACTGGCCAGCCGCCTGAAGCAACATCGCAAACAACAGAAACTGTCGCTGGATGAGCTATCGCGCCGCGCTGGCGTCAGCAAGGGCATGCTGGTGGAAATCGAAAAAGGCAGTGCCAACCCCAGTATTGCCATCTTGTGCAAGCTGGCGGCAGCGCTGGGCATTTCCGTGGCCGATATTGTAAATGTGGCCAGCGCACCAGCCATTCACATCATCGAGCAAGCCGATATCCCGCTGCTGTGGCGCGGGCCAGGTGGCGGTTCGGCCCGGCTGCTGGCCGGCAGCAGCGGCCCGGACATGGTGGAACTGTGGCGCTGGGAAATGCATCCGGGAGAGGTATTCACCTCGCCAGGGCATTCGCAGGGGACTTTCGAGCTGTTTCATGTCGAACAGGGCGAATTGCAGCTGTGCGTGGGGGATGTGGTCCATACCCTGCGCGCCGGCACAGCGGCGGTAGCGCGTACCGATGCACCACACCATTACGCCAATCAAAGTGATGAGCTGCTGGTATTCACCATGACCGTGGCCGAACTCAGCCCCTGGCGGGTCATCAAGTAAGCCTGGCCGCTGCGCCGCTGATCAAGCGTGACTGCAGCACGCCAGCCAAGCCGCCATGAATGTATCGGGTCTGCGCGGGACGGTCAGCCTGCTGCAAGGCCTGCAGCATGGGCCTGCGCCAACTCTTTGCTGCTCAGTACAAAATCAGTACCGTCGGCCAGCCGCTCCACCGCCAGGTCGATGAATCTGCGCACGCGGGCGGGCTGCGCGGCACGGCTGCCGTAATAGACAAACAGGCTGTAGTGATCGGCCATGTGTTCCAGCAGAATGGGTAGCAGCCGGCCATTGCGGATCAACGCCGCTGCGGTAGGGGCCGCCAGCTGGCCGATCACCTCGCCGGCCAGCACGGCACGCAACTCCATGGCCTCATCATTGGTACAGAATGCCGGGTTGATCGGCTGATCCTGCATGCTGTCACCCACGCGCACCCGCCACGGCACTACGCGGCCATCGCTGGCACGGCGAAAGGCGCTGCAGCGATGCGAGCTAAGCTCGTACAGACTTTGCGGAATACCGTGCTTGCGCAGATAGCTGGGCGCGGCACAGATAATCAGCTGCATGGGAATCAGCCGCCGGGCCACCACGCCTTCCTGTGGTGAGTTGCCCAGCCGGAAGCCAACATCGATGCGGTCTTCCACCCAGTTGCCAATGCGGTCATCCAGTTGTACATCCAGCTGCACTTCCGGGTAGAGCCGGCAGTATTCGTCCATGACCGGGCCAATCACCGATTGCAGTACCGTGCGCGGGCCGACGATGCGCAAGGGCCCGGCCAGATCGTCCTTGGTCTGCCGCACCGCCGACAGCGCCTGCTGAAAGCCGATCAGCGACGGATGCACCGCCTCCAGAAAACGTTGCCCCTCCTCCGTCAATGACATGCTGCGGGTTGTGCGGTGAAACAACCTCACCCCCAGGTGTTGCTCCAGCTGCCCTAGCGCCTTGCTGGCCGCTTGTGGCGATATCTGCTGGGCAGCGGCAGCCTTGCTGAGGCTGCCAAACTCGGCAGTGCGCACGAAAGTGGTGATGGAGCGCAGCTCGTTCATGGACATGGTTCAATCCTGCCGGTGAATTAACATTAAAAAGTTGTAGATTATTCAAATAATCATGCGCTAGTTTAATGTTTTCCAGGAAATTAAAGTGACGTCCATCAAGACCACCGGCCGCAACGGCTGCGGAGAATACGCATGGACAACTTTACTTTCTTCAATCCCACCAAGATCGACTTCGGCACAGGCAAGGAACAACTGATCGGCCAGCATCTGGCGGAACATGGTATCAACAAGGTGCTGCTGTGCTTTGGTAGCGAGCGCATCAAGCGCGATGGCCTGTTCCAGACCGTAAGTAAAAGCCTGGCCGAGCACGGCATCGAATTCGTCGAATTTGGCGGCATTGTCAGCAACCCGCTGCTGTCGAAAGTGCGCGATGGCATCGCCCTGGCGCGTGGCCATCAGGTGGGTGCGGTATTGAGCGTCGGCGGCGGCTCGGTGCTGGACAGCAGCAAGGCAATTGCCGCCGGCGTGGCTTACTCCGGCGAGGTATGGGATCTGTTCATCGGCAAGGCCACGATCAATGCGGCATTGCCGGTGTTTTCCATCCTCACCCTGGCAGCCACCGGCAGCGAGATGAATAGTGGTGCCGTGGTGACCAATGAGGACAGCAAGGAAAAGTTTGCCATCCAGTCGGTGCATACCTTCCCGCGGGTATCCATCGTCAACCCGGCCCTGATGCAGACCGTGTCACGCGATTACCTGGTCTACTCGGCCGCCGACATCATTGCGCACTGCATCGAAGGCTATTTCACCGCCACGGTACAGCCCACGCTGCACTCGCGCATGGTGGAAGCCATCGTCAACACCGTGATCGACACCACCGAAACCCTACTGGACAACCCGGCCGATTACCCAGCACGCGCCGAGTTTGCCTGGGCCGCCACCCAGGCGCTCAATGGCCTGCTCTACGCCGGCACCGCCGGTTTCAACTACCCGAACCACATGATCGAGCACGCACTGTCGGCACTGTTCAACGTGCCACACGGTGCAGGACTGTCGGTGATCATGCCGGCCTGGATGAAGTGGTATCACGGCCGCAACCCGGCGCAGTTCCAGCGCTTCGCCAAGCAGGTATTCGGCGTTGATACTGCGCAGCAAGGCATTGCCGCCCTGGAAGCCTGGTTCGACAAGATCGGCACCCCAACGCGCTTGTCGCAACTGGGCATCACCGAAGCCGATGTGCCAGCCATTACCGACGTGGTGTTGGGCAACGCCCAATGGTTCGGCATCGCCGATATCTATACCCGCGAAGTGGTGGTCGAAATACTGAAGCTGGCACGATGAGAAAACCAATGCTGCTGCATGTCGAGTTGAGCCATACCACCATAGGGCAAAGCCCGGGAGTGAACCAAGCATGACCCCTGCTTCTCGCCCGCCGGATCGCGGCATGGTGCTGACCATCATCATGGTCAGCTACCTGATGCTGGTGATCGACATCTCCATCGTGCTCACCGGTCTGCCACGCATCCAGGCGGCCCTTGGTTTCACCCCGGCCGGCCTGTCCTGGATACAGAATGCCTATACCCTGACCTTTGGCGGCTTTCTGCTGCTGGGGGCACGCGCCGGCGACATCCTTGGCCGGCGGCGCATGTTCATCACCGGCCTGGCCATCTTCACCCTCGCTTCACTGGCCATTGGCGCAGCAAGTACACCGGCCTGGATGATCAGCTTTCGTGCGGTGCAGGGCCTCGGTGCTGCCGTGCTGGCACCTTCGACCCTGGCGCTGATTTCCACCCATTTCGAGGAGGGCCACGCACGCACCCGGGCGCTCTCGCTGTACGCAGCTGCCGCGGGCATTGGTGCCACGGTGGGGCTGGTACTGGGCGGGCTGCTGGCCGATCTCATCTCCTGGCGCGCCGGCTTCTTCATCAACCTGCCAATTGGTGCGGCACTGATCGCCGGCAGCGTGCGCCATATCCACGAAACGCCGCGGCAGACCGGGCGCTTCGACATGGCCGGTGCGCTGACCTCCACCCTGGGCATGTGCGCGCTGGTATTCGGCATCGTCGAGGCGGCGGAATCCGGCTGGGCCTCGCCGCTGACCTGGGCCAGCATCGCCATTGGGTTACCGCTGCTTGGGGCATTTTTGTGGATTGAGTCACACGCACAACAAGCGCTACTGCCGCTGGCACTGCTGCGCAATCCGCAACGTAATGCCGCCTATGTCGCACGGCTGCTTTTCCTGTGCGGCATGGTGGGCTTCTGGTTCTTTACCGCGCAATACCTGCAAGGCGTGCTGGGCTTCTCACCCATGCTGGCCGGGCTTGCCTTCGTGCCGGTCACCCTGCCCCAGCTGGCGACCTCGCTATCTGTTCCTGCGGTGGTACGGCGCTTTGGCCACCGTCGCGTGTTGCTGACCGGCCTCGCGCTGTGTGTTACCGGGGTGCTGTGGCAGGGGCTGGCGGCTACGCAAGCGTCTTACCTGAGCGGCGTGCTGGTGCCGATGTTGCTGGTCGGTTTTGGGCAGGGCTGGGTGCTGGCACCGCTGACGGTGGCGGGAGTGGCCGGGGTGGAGCAACACCACGCGGGCGCGGCGTCCGGGGTGCTGAACGTAGCCCACCAGATTGGCGCAACCCTGGGGCTGGCCATTCTGGTTGTGGTGTATTCCGCCGGCCATGCCGCCGTGTACGACGCTGCCGGCATGGCATTGCACACCGGCCACGTCCTGTATACGGCTGCGCTGTTCCTGTGCGTGGCCTTGCTGGTATCGCTGCGCTACATCCGCTTCGACTTCGACGCTGCGCGCCCGGACACGGCGTACAAGGCCGCGGCGCAAACAGCCTGAACATACAGAAAATCCGCAAATAACATCAGAAAAGGAATGGCAATATGCAGACAACCACACTGAACAACGGCATCCAGATGCCCTTGCAGGGCTTTGGGGTGTTCCAGATGAGCGATCTGGCCGAGTGCGAGGCCTGCGTGGCCGCCGCACTGCGCACCGGTTACCGCCTTATCGACACCGCAGCCTCCTATGGCAATGAGACCGCTGTTGGCCGCGCCCTCGCCGCCAGCGCCATCCCGCGCGAGCAACTGTTCATCACCAGCAAGCTGTGGCTGCACGACAGCGGCTACGAACAGACCTTGCAGGCCTTCGAGCGCTCATTGGCGCGACTGCAGCTGGATTACCTCGACCTCTATCTGATCCACCAGCCCTATGGCGATGTGCACGGCTCGTGGCGCGCAATGGAAGAGCTGTACCGCGCCGGCCGTATCCGCGCCATTGGCGTCAGTAACTTCCACCCGGACCGGGTGATGGATCTGGTCATGCGCAACAAGATTGTTCCGGCGGTAAACCAGCTGGAAACCCACCCTTTCTTCCAGCAAACCGCCAGCGCAGCCTTCCTGCAGCAACTGGGCATACAGCTTGAATCCTGGGGGCCATTCGCCGAGGGTCGCAACAACTTGTTTGGCCATGCGCTGCTGCAAGCCATCGCCAGCCGTCATGAGCGCACGGTAGCCCAGGTGGTATTGCGCTGGCTGCTACAGCGCGGCGTGGTGGCCATTCCCAAATCAGTGCGGCCAGAGCGCATGGCGGAAAACTTCGCCATCACCGATTTCGCCTTGACTGCCGACGACATGGCCAGCATCGCTACGCTCGATACCGCCAGCAGTGCATTTTTCGACCATAGAGACCCGGCCATGGTGAAGTGGCTGTACGAAGCACATCGCCCCACCTGATACCGACATCCAGAAAGAACATCACATGACAGAGCCAACACTTCCCAGCACCGACGCCGTCACGGTAAGCCGCGCCGGCACGCAAGATTCCTACCGCGGCCCGGCGGAGTGGTTCACCGGCTGCGTGCGCGTCGACCCCTTGTTTGCCGTGCGCCACCCCGCAGCCGGCTCCGGCGCGCTGGTCACGTTTGAAGCGGCTGCGCGTACCGACTGGCACACCCACCCGCTGGGGCAGACGCTAATTGTCACCGCGGGCTGCGGCCGCGTGCAGCAGTGGGGTGGGCCAGTACAGGAAATCCGCCCCGGCGACGTGGTGAGCATTCCGGCGAACACCAAACACTGGCACGGCGCCGCCCCCACCACCGCCATGAGTCATATCGCCATTCAGGAACAGCAACAAGGTAGTGTGGCGAACTGGCTGGAAAAAGTGAGTGACGCGCAATACGCCAGCTAAATGGCAGACACGCCCAAGGCCAGGCTTGCATTCAATGCACGACCCTGGCCTTGAAGGCGATAGACGCGAGGCACTCTTTGGGAGTATATGGCGCATGATAATACTTGTATGTCATGATTGGCCATTTCACTGAACAAGCCATCATGAAACGCGCTGTCCTATTTCTGCTTGCCATCCTCGCCTGCCAAACCCTGTATGCCAAAGCCCCGCCTCCCGGCGGCTATCAGCCAGACGATACCCAGCTGATCGAGCACGGCAGCTACACCAACAAGGATGGCAACACCGTACACCGCCCGGCCCACAGCAAATCCGGCCAGGCTCCACAGGGTGCCACCGCCAAATGCCGCGATGGCAGCTATAGCTTCAGCCAGCATCACCGTGGCACCTGCTCCCGCCACGGCGGGGTGAGTGAGTGGCTGAGGTAGCCTGCTTGGGGTGAACGACTGCCAGCAATGGCCGTGCTCATGGCGCTTCGATACCAGCCAGAGGCTGATCCGAATGGAAGCCTGCAGCGGACCGTGTGCTTGCCTGGTCAGGATCAGGCGGGTTTGCATGGGCTGCACAGCAAACCCGGTTCCGGTATAGTAAAGCCCATCTTATTCACCTGCCCGCTTGCCCGGCCCCAATAAAAGCAATTTGGAGCGGCAAAGGGGGTAGCAAATAGCTGGCAAGTCAATATGTTCCAGCAAATTCAAGGGTTTACGAAATCATGCTGCTGATGATCGACAACTACGACTCTTTTACCTACAACCTGGTGCAGTATTTCGGCGAGCTGCAACAAGAGGTAAAGGTGTTTCGCAATGATGAAATCACCCTGGAAGAAATCGAAGCCTTGCAGCCGCAGTATCTGGTGATTTCCCCCGGCCCCTGCACGCCGAACGAGGCCGGGATTTCGGTAGCGGCCATCAAGCACTTTGCCGGCAAGCTGCCCATCATGGGGGTGTGCCTGGGCCATCAGGGTATCGGCCAGGCCTTTGGCGGCAATATCATTCACGCCAAGCAACTGATGCATGGCAAGGTGTCGCCGGTGCACCATCACAATATCGGCATGTTCCGTGACCTGCCCAATCCGGTGAGCTGCACCCGTTATCACTCGCTGGTGATCGAGCGCGAAACACTGCCGGATTGCCTGGAAATCACCGCCTGGACCGACGACGGCGAAATCATGGGTGTGCGCCACAAAACCCTGCCCATCGAGGGCGTGCAGTTCCATCCCGAGTCCATCCTGACCGAGCATGGCCACCGCATGCTGGACAACTTCCTCAAGGAATTCGCCTGAGCGAATGACTGACGGCCCCGCCTGTCACGGTCGGGGCCTGCTTTGCCGTGCTGCCACGACAGCCCCGCCCGAGATTCAAGGACCTTCATCATGCTGACCCCCCAGGCCGCCCTCAACCGACTGATTGACGGCAACGAACTGTTTTTTGACGAAATGCTGGATCTGATGCGCCAGATCATGCGCGGCGAACTGACTCCGGCCCAGACGGCTGCCATTTTGATTGGTCTGCGCACCAAGGTGGAAAGCGTGTCGGAAATCGCTGCGGCCGCCACGGTGATGCGCGAGTTTGCCACGCCAGTGCCGGTACAGCTGCGCGAGCACCTGATCGATACCTGCGGCACCGGTGGCGACAAGAGCCACACCTTTAATATCTCCACCACATCGGCCTTTGTCGTGGCGGCCGCCGGTGCGCGCGTAGCCAAGCATGGCGGGCGTTCGGTGTCGTCCAGCTCGGGGAGCGCCGACGTGCTGGAACTGCTGGGTGTCAATCTGGCGCTCAGCCCCGAACAAGTGGCCCGCTGCATCGATGAGATCGGCGTCGGCTTCATGTTCGCCCCCAATCACCACAGTGCGATGAAGCATGTTGCCCCCATCCGCAAGGAACTGGGCGCGCGCACCATCTTCAATATCCTGGGACCGCTGACCAACCCGGCCAATGCCGATCACCAGATCATGGGCGTGTTCCACCCCGACCTGGTCGGCATCCAGTCGCGGGTGCTGAAGCAGCTGGGCAGCAAGCATGTGATGATCGTGCACGGTCTGGACGGGCTGGATGAAATCACCCTCAGCGACCGCACCATGGTGGCCGAACTGAAAGACGGCCAGATCGAGGAATACATCCTGGACCCGCGCGAACTGGGTTTCAGCTTCTTCGAACTCAAGGACATCCAGGCCACCAGCGCCACCGCTTCACGCGACATCCTGCTGTCGGTACTGGACAACCAGCCTGGCCCGGCGCGGGACATCGTCCTGCTCAATGCCGGCGCAGCGATTTATACTGCCGACATTTGCGCCACGCTGCCGGAAGGCATTGCGCTGGCGCGTGAAGTACTGGCCAGCGGCCAGGCGCGCGCCAAGCTGCAGCAACTGATAGCGCTGAGCCAGTCACTGGCTGCGTAACCCCGTTTTTGCACGTCCGGCCACCCGCTGTGGCCGGACGGTTTTACCACTGATTCCTGCTTCTCGAGATATTGCCTACCATCATGCGCACACCATCCCAAGACATTTTCAAGGCTTACGATATTCGCGGCATTGTCGGCAAGACGCTGACAGTGGAAGCCGCCCAGCAAATAGGCCATGCCATCGGCTCGGAAGCCGTGGCACGCAAGGTCAAGGCCATCGTCATTGGCCGTGATGGCCGCCTGTCTGGCCCCGATCTGAGCGATGCACTGGCCAATGGCATCCGTGCCGCCGGGGTGGATGTCATCGATGTCGGCCGTGTGGCCACGCCCATGCTGTATTTTGCAGCTTACGAACTGGGCACGCTGTCTGGCGTCATGGTGACCGGCAGCCACAACCCACCGGACTACAACGGTTTCAAGATGATGCTGGCCGGCGACACCCTGGCCGGCGAAGACATCCAGGCGCTGTATCAACGCATCAAGAGCGGCAAGCTGGCTACAGGTGCCGGCAACTACAGCACCCATAACATTACCGAGGCCTACCTGACGCGCATCACCAGTGATATCAAGCTGGAACGCAATATGAACATCGTGGTGGATTGCGGCAATGGCATCGCCGGTGACTTTGCCCCCGTGCTGTTCCGTCGCCTGGGCTGCCGCGTGCGCGAGCTGTTCTGCACCGTGGATGGCACCTTCCCCAATCACCACCCGGACCCGGCCAAACCGGAAAACCTGCAGGACGTGATCGAAGCGCTGGCCAAGACCGATTCCGAGCTGGGCCTGGCTTTTGATGGTGACGGCGACCGCCTGGGCGTGGTCACCAAGGAAGGCAATATCATCTGGCCAGACCGCCAGCTGATGCTGTTTGCTGCCGACGTGCTGGAGCGCAACCCCAAGGCCAAGGTGATTTACGACGTCAAATCCACCCGTCTGCTCAAACCGTGGATTCTGGAAAACGGTGGCGAGCCGGTGATGGCCCGTACCGGTCACAGTTTCATCAAGGCCAAGATCAAGGAAACCGGCGCGCTGCTCGCCGGCGAAATGAGCGGCCATGTGTTCTTCAAGGAGCGCTGGTATGGCTTTGACGACGGCATGTATGCCGGCGTGCGCCTGCTGGAAGTATTGTCGCGGGTAGAAGACCCCAGCGCCGTGCTCAATGCCCTGCCCAATGCCATTTCCACACCGGAACTCAACCTGAAAATGCAGGCCGAGGGCGAAAACCACGCCCTGATCGCCAAGTTGCAACAGACTGCCAGCTTTGACGGTGCCGAGGAAATCAACACCCTGGACGGCCTGCGCGTGGAGTATGCCGACGGTTTCGGCCTGGCGCGCGCCTCCAACACCACCCCGGTTATCGTGCTGCGTTTCGAAGCGGATAATGCCGAAGCACTGGAACGCATCAAGGCCGACTTCCGCCGCGTACTGGCCACCGCAACGGATGCCAAACTGCCGTTCTGAACGGAAATAGTGCAGTAGCGGCCGCTTGCCCTATAATGGCGGCCGAACCAGACCACAGGGGACATGGCAGGCCATGTCCCCTGTCATTATTGACAAGGGATGGCCCATCGCGGCCCCCTGTCCCGAAAGGATGAGCATGTACGCCCAGGCTGCCAGCAGCTTTACCACCGTGCGCGATCTGCTGCGTTTTGCGGTGTCGCGTTTCAATCAGGCCGGCCTGACCTATGGCCACGGCACCGACAACGCCCACGATGAAGCCGCCTACCTGATTCTGACTATGCTGAAGCTGCCAATCGACCGGCTGGAACCCTATCTGGACGCACGCCTGCTACCCACTGAAGTCAAGGACATCATCGACCTGATCGAACGCCGGGCCGAAGAAAAAGTGCCGGTGGCCTACCTCACGCACGAAGCCTGGCAGGGCGAGTTCAGCTTCTATGTGGACGAACGCGTGCTGGTGCCGCGCTCCTTCATCTACGAGCTGCTGGGCGAGCCGCTGCAGCCGTGGATCGAACATCCGGAACTGGTGCACCGCGCACTGGACTTGTGTACCGGCTCGGGCTGCCTGGCCATCCAGCTGGCGCATCACTACCCGGATGCCGAAATCGACGCCGTCGACATTTCGCTGGATGCGCTGGAAGTGGCGGCCATCAATGTGCAGAACTACGGCCTGGAAGAGCAGATCCAGCTGATCCACAGCGATCTGTGCGAAGGGCTGGAAGAACCCTACGACCTGATCATCGCCAACCCGCCCTATGTGGATGCCGAATCGGTGGACGCGCTGCCGCAGGAATACCTGCACGAGCCGGAAATCGCGCTGGGCTCCGGCGAAGACGGCCTGGATGCCACCCGCGAAATCCTGCACCGCGCACCGGATCTGCTGACTGAGCAAGGCGTGCTGCTGGTGGAAATCGGCCACAACCGCGAGATGCTGGAAGAATGCTTCCCCAACCTGCCCTTCATGTGGATGGAAACCGCCAGCGGTGATGGCTTTGTCTTCTTGCTGACCCGCGAAGACCTGGTCAACGGCCTGGCACTGGATGAGGCTGCCGAATAAGGCAGCGCCCGCTCCAATAGCAAAAGCCGGACAATTGTCCGGCTTTTTTCATATATACCCACCGACCTGCTAGTGGCTGAAACCGTAGTTCCACAGCAGCAGGCTGCTGGTAAACAGCATGATCAGGCCAATGGCGCAGTCAAGCACGCGCCAGCTGCTTTCCTTCTGGAAAAAAGGCGCCAGCTTGCCAGCAAAAAAACCGATACCGGCAAACCACAGCACCGACGCCGTGATGCTGCCCAGAATGAAAGAAGGCGCAGCCAGGCTACCGTATACCGATGCCACGCTGCCGATCAGTATCACGGTATCCAGCCAGACATAGGGATTGAGCAGCGTCACCAGCAAGATGGTACGAATGGCGCGTTTGCGGTCACGCTCCACCGACCCTTCCAGCTTGAGCGCGCCGGGGTGAGCGGCTGCGCGGAAGGACTTGAAACCCAGCCACAACAGAAAAGCCGCACCCAACCAGGCCACGGTCTGCACGAAACCGGGAATGGCACCGATGATCTTGCCCATGCCCAGCACACCACAGCTGATCAGCAGCACATCCGCCACAATGCAGATCAGCACGATGGGCAGGATATGGCTGCGACCAATCCCCTGCCGGATGATGAAGGCGTTTTGCGGGCCGATACCCACGATCTGGCTGGTGGACAGCCCCAGCGCAGCCAGATAGACATTCAAGTTGAACATGATTTTCTCGCCATACAAGCGGCAGCGCTGCCAGGTGGCAAAGCGAGCCATGAATAGGCGCGTAGCTTAAAGTCAATTTGAATAGAAGTTAAGCTAATAATTTTTATACACGATAAGAAATTCTGATTTTAGTCCTCGCCCTGGCAGGCGCGATATTCCAGCAAGCCCGGCAACTGGCTCTTGAAGAAATCAATCAACACCCGCACCGCCGGTGACAAACCACGGCGCGTCGGATACAGCATCACCAGCCGCCCATCTTTGGGCCGCCACTGTGGCAGCAGCAACTGCAAGCGCCCATCGGCCAACTCTTCCGCGCAGCTATACAGCGGCAGCCCGGCTACCCCCAGTCCAGCCAGTACCGCCTGCTTCAGCGTTTGTACATTGTCGCTGCGCAGTAGCACATTCACGCGCACATCCTGGTAGCTGCCAGATTCGTGACGCAACAGCAAGACATCAGTGCCACCATCCAGCGGGCCAAACTGCAGGCTGCCACACCCCTCCAGCTGTTGCGGCCATAGAACATCCCCCGCTTGCGCCAGCCAGGCCGGCGTGGCCAGCAGACCCCACTGCGCCGTACACAGGCTGACTTGCACCAGGCTGGAAGATGCCTGTTCGAAACCGACACCGCGCACCACCACATCCACCCCCTCTTCCAGCAAGTCCACCTGGCGGTTGCTGGCCTGCACCGACAATTTCACCTTGGGATAGCGCTGCATGAAGTCGGGCAGCAAGCGCGACAACACGGCATCGGCAATGGCAATCGGCACGCTCAGCCGCACCTGGCCACTGGGCTCCTGCTGGCGCTGGCGCACGGCAGCCTCACCCGCCTGCGCCTCGGCCAGCATGGCCAGGCAGTGGGCATACAGTGCCTCGCCAGCATCGGTCAGCCGCAGACTGCGCGAGTTACGCTGCAGCAGGCGTGTTTCCAGCCGCTCCTCCAGCAGGCTGACCCGGCGCGAAATACGCGACTTGGGCAGGCCCAGGGTACGGGCGGCTGCGCTGAAGCCCTGGCGCTGTACTACCTGGGAGAACAGAAACAGATCATTCAAATCAAGCGCGAGCGGAATCATGGGTATTTCCTTGCAGACAGTCTGCAGATTATCGTTCCACCAGCGGAACGATAAATACGATTTTTCCTATATTTTAATCCTGAGTGCTTTGTCCATAATACCTCCACGCAATCAAGCCTTTCGTACAGTCCCTACCCAAACCAGGCAACGGGGGCATGGCCAGATTGCTTCAACCACAACGCAAAGGACCAAGCCATGAAAATCCGTCAACTGCTCACCGCCACCCTGGTCGGCCTCGCCACCCTGTCCGCTGCCAGCGTCTCCCTGCCGGCCGCCGCTGCCACTACGGCAGCGGCTCAGCAAAACGCCAACCTCAGCATGCTGTCGCGTGACAATGCCGTATTGCTGCTGGTTGACCATCAGGTCGGCCTGATCAGCGGTGTGCGTGATACCACGGTTGGCGATCTGAAGCACAACGTCGTGGCACTGGCCAAGGCCGCGCGCACCCTGGGCGTACCGGTTATCGTGACTGCCACCATGCCGGACGGCATGTGGGGTCCGACCATGCCGGAACTGACCGCAGCCCTGCCGGGTGTACAAGTCATCAGCCGTACCGTGATCAATGCCTGGGAAGACCCGAAAGTCCGCGCTGCCATTGAAAAAACCGGCCGCAAGCAAATCATCGTCGCCGGCGTGTCGCTGGAAATCTGTGCCAGTTTCCCGGCACTGTCGGCCAAGGCCGCTGGCTATGACACCCGTGTCGTACTGGATGCTTCCGGTACCTTCAATGAAGCCAAGCGCACTGCCGGCCTGCAACGCCTGCTGGGTGCCGGCATCCCGGTCACCGACTATGCCACGGTAGCGGTGGAAATGCTGCGTAGCAACGTCGACCCCAAGGCGCATGATGTCTACGGCGATCTGGACATGCCGTTTGCCACCCTGGTATGGCAGATGCAAAGCGGCTTCACCAAGAAGTAAGCCGCAGCAGTGAGCACAGCCAGCGCCCACATGGCGGCGCTGGCTGCAAACAGCCTTCCATCAAGCCAGACAGAGCAGATTCATCATGAAACAAGCAGACAAGGTGGCCGTGATCACCGGCGGTTCGCGTGGTATTGGCGCAGCCATTGCCCGCAAGCTGGCCAGCCAGGGCGCGCAGGTGGTGATTGTTTATCGCAGCAATCAGCAGCAGGCCGAGCATGTCGTTGCCGACATCATCAGCCAGGGTGGCAAGGCGGCAGCCTATGCAGCCGATGTCAGCCAGGAAGCGGCCGTGCGCGATGTGCTATCCGCCATTGCCACACGCTTTGGCCGCATCGACATCCTGATCAACAATGCCGGCGTGTTCGAAGGTCGCAGTCTGGCCGACGTCGATGCCGAGCATATTGCCCGTGTTTTCGACGGCAATATGGGCAGCATGCTGCTGATGACCCGTCATGCCCTGCCGTTTTTCCCGGAGCAAGGCGGACGCATAGTCAACCTGTCCAGCAACCTGATTTACTCACCGCGCATCGGCACGGCCATTTACTCGGCCAGCAAGGCGGCCGTCTCGGTACTGACCCACGCCTATGCACTGGAACTGGGGCCGCGTGGCATTACCGTCAATGCAGTGGCACCGGCGATGACCGAAACCGACATGACCGCAGCCACACCGCTGGCCCGCCGCGAAGCCGTGGCCAATGGCACACCGTTGGGCCGGGTGGCGCAACCGCAAGACATCGCCGACGTGGTGGCATTCCTGGCCAGTGAAGACGCGCGCTGGATAACCGGCCGCACCCTGCTGACCGATGGCGGCCTGACCGATGCCCTGTAATGCAGCAGCTGACATGCATGTATTGACGGTTGAACTCACCATCAAACCGGAATGTGTGGCGGATTTCCTGCTAGAACTACAGCAGTTCAGCCGTTTCATTCTGCAGCAAGAGGCAGACTGCCTGCGCTTCGAGATCTTCCAGGATGACGACGACCCCTGCCGCATCCTGCTGCTGGAAGGCTGGAGCAGCCGCCGTCATCTGGAAGAGGTGCAGTTGCAGCGCGCTTACTACCAGCCCTATTTCGCCAAGGTGCACACCATGTTTGCGGCAGAACGGCAGCTGCGGCACTGGCAGCCCCTACCACTTTAGCGTGGCTAACAAAAATGCGTGTTCCCGTGGCCAAAACCGCAGCACGCTTTTAGTTAGCCGCTCTCAACAACGCTGCGGCCGCTTGGCCCGGCGGCAATCAGGATACCCGCAAGATGACGCAATTGAAGATTTCCGCACCGGTCCACGGCCAGCCGCTCACCATCGGCAGTGGCTTCCAGGCCCAGCATTTTGGCGAACAGATGTTCCACGGGCTGATCGACCCGGTGGTGATGGTGGATCACTTCCACATGACCGCCACTACCTTCGAACCCCACCCCCACGCCGGCATTTCCGCCGTCACCTATATGTTCGAAGACGCAGCCAGCCCGCATGTCAATTATGACTCCATGGGCAATCAGGGGCCTATCGTACCGGGAGCCCTGCACTGGCTGGCCGCAGGACGCGGCGCCGTGCATACCGAACAGCCGGAAGGCATCAACCCGCACGTGCATGCATTGCAGATTTTCGTCAATCTGCCGGCCAGCAAGAAAATGCAGGCGCCATTTGCCGTGCATGCCGAGCCGACAGACATCCCGGAATACCACGCCCCCGGCATGCGGGTACGCGTTGCCGCCGGCAGCAGCAACGGCATCCATGCCGCCCACACGGCAGCGCTGCCGGAAGCCTTTACCTTGCTGGATGGTTTTGTTGATCCCGGCCAGCGCTTCGCCCATGTGCTGGAGCCGGGCTGGAATGCCATGCTCTACGCCATCAGCGGTCCCTTACAGCTACAGGCAGCAGGACAAACGGCTGACATCCCCGCGGGGAGCGCAGTTGGCATTGGCCTGGATGCCACGGCAGCGCAAGGGGCCGAACTACAGCTATACGCTGCCGAGGGCTGCCATTTTGTCTTGCTGTCCGGCCCGGCGCTGAAGGAGCCACTGGTCAAGCACGGGCCCTTCGTGATGAATAGCGCCGAGGAAATCAACGACCGTATCCACGCTTACCAGCGCGGCGAATTCGGCCAGTTGAGCGACGACTGGCTGCACAACAGCCGGCAGCCCGCATGACGACGCCGGCCCAGCCTGCAACAGCACCGGCCACCCACTGGCCGGCCTTGCTGATTGCCATTTTCGCCGGGGCTGCCGGGGCCTTCTGTCTGGGCAAGGTGCCGGCGGTACTTGGCCTGCTGCGGCATGAGCTGGGGCTGAATCTGGTGCAAGGCGGCTGGATCGCCTCGGCTTTCAATAGCCTCGCCATTGTGCTCAGCCTGTTCATGGGCTTGCTGCTGGCACGCTGGAATGCCCTGCAAGCCGGCGTCATCGGCCTGCTGCTGTTGCTGCTGGGCGGCGGACTGGCCCTGCCGGCAGGCGGGCTGGACATGATGCTGGTATCGCGGGTGATCGAAGGCATCGGCTTCTTGCTGGTATCGGTGGCCATGCCCAGCATGATCGTCAGCCTGGCCAGCGAGCGGGACAAGCGGCTGGCACTCAGCCTGTGGGCGGTGAATCTGCCGCTGGGGGCGGCCATCGGCATGCTGCCGACACCCGCGCTGGCACAAGTTGGCGGCTGGCGACTAGCCTGGCTGGCCGGCATGGCGCTGCAATTGCTGGCTTTGCTATTGCTGCTGGCGTGCAAACCGGCCTTCCGCCAGCGCAGCTTGCACAGCGCCACCCATACAGATGCGCAGGCAGCGCCATTCGCCGTGCTGCGCCAGCCCGCTGTGTGGCGTTATGGCCTCGCTTTCATGCTGTATACCCTGATGCTATGGGCAGTGTTTGTGTGGTTGCCCTCGATGTTGCATGGCCGGCCAGAGCTGAGCGCCAGTCGCATCGCCCTGCTGTCGGCGCTGGCCGTGGTGGCGAATATCCCCGGCAACCTCGCCGGAGCCTGGCTGCTGCGTCGTGGCATGGGGCGCGATACGCTGATTTGCGCGGCACTGGGGCTGATGGGGCTGAGCGGCCTGCTTGCCTTCTGGCCCGGCCTGTCGCCGGATAGGGCTTATCTGCTTTGTCTGGCGCTCTCCTTCTGTGGTGGCGCGGTACCGCCGGCGGCCTTGTCTTCTGCCCACGGGCTAAGCCGTGGACCAGTGCAGCTGGCCATTCTGCAAGGCTACTTCGTGCAACTGGCCAATCTCGGCCAGTTACTCGGCCCCTTGCTGCTGGCAGCCATGGTAGCCGGCTCCACCGACTGGAGCGTGGCGCGCTGGCTGTTTCTGGCGGGTGCCCTGCTCGCCGCCATGCTGTTTGCCATGCGGCCACGCAGCCATTAGCATGGCTTTCTTCTGTCATCGCCGGAGCCTGCCGTGCTCGACCCGAAACAACTGGAAGCCCTGTCCGCCGTGGTGGACAGCGGCGGCTTCGACAAGGCGGCACGCAAGCTGTTTCTGACCCAGTCGGCCATTTCCCAACGCATACGTCAGCTGGAAGAAAACCTGGGGCAGCCGGTGCTCACCCGCACCAGCCCACCGGCCCCCACCACCGCAGGCCGCCTGCTGCTGCAACACTTCCGCCAGCTCAGCCTGATGGAAGGTGAGCTGCTCAACACCCTGCTGCCGGATGGCGAGCAAAGCGACTTCACCACGCTGGCCGTGGGAGTGAATGCCGACAGCCTCGCCACCTGGTTTCTGCCAGCCGTGCAAGCACTCATGCAGCGCCGCCGCTTGCTGTTCGACGTGATGATGGATGACCAGGACTACACCCACGAGCTAATGCGCAGCGGCCATGTCGCCGGCTGCATCGGCACCCGGGATACGCCAATACAAGGTGGCGAATGCCATTTCCTCGGCTGCATGCGCTATCTGTGCCTGGCCACGCCGGACTTTGCCACTCGCTACTTTGCCGACGGTTTTACTCACGCGGCACTGGCGCAGGCACCGGCCATCATTTTCAGTGGCAAGGATGATCTGCACAGCCAGTTTCTGCGCCAGGTGGCCGGCTATGACGGCAGCACGCCCCACATCACCCTGCCCACGCCACAGGGTTTCGTACAGGCAACCCGGCTGGGGCTGGCCTACAGCCTGCTGCCGGAGCTGATGATAGACGATGACCTGGAGAGTGGCCGCCTGCTGGATTTGCTGCCCGGCCAGTATGTCGACCTGCCCTTGTACTGGCATCACTGGCGGGTGGAGTCTTCGCTGGCTGGCGATCTGAGTACCGCCCTGCTGGGCTGGGCGCAGCAGGTATTACGTCAGCAGCTGCCCGAGCGTTGACAGCGGCCAGCAGCGGGGGCAAGATCACGCGCCCTGCTTCAGGATCAGAAAACATGCCGCAGCACACCCCCACCCCGGCCCAGTGGGCCGCGCTTGAACAAGCCGCGCGCACGGCAGCCCGCCGCGCCTATGTGCCCTACAGCCGCTTCGCCGTCGGTGCCGCCATCCTGGATGCACAGGGGCAGATCCACCCCGGCTGCAATGTGGAAAACGCCAGCTATGGCCTGGCCAACTGCGCCGAGCGCACCGCCATCTATTCGGCCCGTGTATTACACGATCTGCAGGAGATTGTGGCGGTCTGCGTCTACACCCCCACCGCCACCCCTACTTCACCCTGCGGCGCTTGCCGTCAGGTACTAAACGAATTTGGCCCTGGCATGCTGGTACGCTGCATTTGCGATGGCAGCGAGTGCATCGACACCACGCTGGATGTCTTGCTGCCCCATGCCTTTGGCCCAAACAACCTGAGCGATGCGGCCAGTTCTTGCTAGCTGCCGACAGCCTGCCCGGCTTGTTCTCGCGCAACGCACATAAAAAAACGGAAGCCCATGGGCTTCCGTTTTGTTTTGCTGCCGAACTGCTTAGCCCACCCAGCGACGTGCCGAGGCAAACATGCGGAACCAGGCGCCGTTCTCGCCCCAGTTATCCGGGTGCCAGCTGTTCTGCACGGTGCGGAACACGCGTTCCGGGTGCGGCATCATGATGGTGAAGCGACCATCAGCGGTGGTGACACCAGTAATACCGGCCGGCGAGCCGTTGGGGTTGAGCGGATAGGTTTCGGTGGCGCGGCCATCGAAATCAACATAGCGCAGCGCAGTGATCACGCCATCCTGTGCACCCGGGGCAAACACGGCACGGCCTTCGCCATGGCTGACCACCACCGGCAGCTGGCTACCCACCATATCGGCCAGGAAGATGGACGGCGACTCGGTGACTTCCACCATGGTGAAGCGCGCTTCAAACTGCTCGGAGGCATTGCGCTGGAACTTCGGCCAATGCTGTGCGCCCGGAATGATGCCGGACAGATTGGACATCATCTGGCAGCCGTTGCACACGCCCAGCGCGAAGGTATCGCCGCGCTGGAAGAAGGCTTCGAACTGCTCGCGGGCACGCGGGTTGAACAGCACGCTCTTGGCCCAGCCTTCACCGGCACCCAGCACGTCGCCATAGCTGAAGCCACCGCAAGCAGCCAGACCCTTGAAATCAGCCAGCGATACGCGACCGCTGATGATGTCGCTCATGTGCACGTCGACTGCCTGGAAACCGGCGCGGTCAAAGGCAGCACCCATTTCCAGCTGGCCATTCACACCCTGCTCGCGCAGGATGGCCATGCGCGGACGGGCGCCGGTGGCGATGAACGGAGCGGCCGGGTTCTGTTCGGTATCGAAGGACAGCTTGGCAAACAGACCATCCGACTTGGCATTGGACAACAGCAGATGCTCGCTGTCGGCGCAGGCCGGGTTGTCACGCATGCGTTGCAGGCGATAGCTGGTTTCACTCCAGGCCTTGTGCAGGTCGATGCGGCTTTCGTTGAACAGCTCGCTGCCATGATGATTGATGACCAGGCGATCCTTGCTATTGATCTTGCCCAGCACAAACAGCTCGCGGCCAATACCGGCAGCCATGAAGCGGGAAATCACCTCGGAAGTGTGTGCCTTCTTCACCTGCAGCACGGCACCCAGTTCTTCGTTGAACAGCACGCGCATGATGCGGCCATGGGTAGCGGCTTCCGGGGTCGGCTGCACGAAATCGTCGATCAGGCGCTGGGTGTTCTTGCGCTCGATCACCAGTTCCTGCAGATCAACCGTCAGGCCCACATGGCCGGCAAACATCATTTCCGCCAGTGTGGCGAACAGGCCGCCATCGGAACGGTCATGGTAGGCCAGCAGCATGTCGTCACGCAGCAGGCTTTGCACGGTATTGAAGAAGGCTGCCAGCTGGGCCGGGCTTTCCACGTCCGGCGCACGGCCTTCCATCGCCTTCCATACCTGGCCATAGATGGAGCCACCCAGGCGGCAGCGGCCATAACCCAGGTCGACCAGGATGATGTCGGTGTCTTTTTCATTGCGCAGCTGCGGGGTCACCGTCTTGCGCACATCTTCCACCGGCGAGAAGGCGGTCACGATCAGCGAAACCGGTGCAGTCACCGACTTCTTCTCACCGTTTTCTTCCCACACGGTCTTCATCGACAGCGAGTCCTTGCCCACCGGGATGCTGATGCCCAGGTCCTGGCTCAGCTGCGATACCGCTTCCACGGTTTGGTACAGGCGCACTTCTTCGCCCGGATGACCGGCAGCAGCCATCCAGTTGGCGGACAGCTTGATATTGCCGATGTGGCTGACAAAGCTGGCGGCAATATTGGTGAGCGATTCACCAATTGCCATACGGCCGGAGGCCGCCGCATTGAACAGCGCGGTCGGGGTGCGCTCGCCCATGGCCATGGCTTCGCCACGATGGCTGTTGAAGCCCATGGTGGTGACGGCTACGTCGGCCACCGGTACCTGCCACGGACCCACCATCTGGTCACGCGCGGTCATGCCGCCCACCGAGCGGTCACCGATGGTGATCAGGAAAGACTTGTCGGCCACCGCCGGGTTACGCAGCACGCGGTAGGCGGTTTCCTTAAGCGGGAAGCGCGAAGCGTCGAACACGCGGAATTCCAGCGGTACGGTCTTCACATCGCGGGTCATGCGCGGCGGCTTGCCCAGCAACACTTCCAGCGGCATGTCTACCGGATTGTTGTTGAAGTGATCGTCGCGTACCTGCAGGTGGCCATCGTCGGTAGCCACACCCAGCACCGCGAACGGGCAACGCTCACGCTCGCAAATGGCGGTGAAGCGTTCCAGATCCTGCGGCAGAATGGCCAGCACGTAGCGCTCTTGCGATTCGTTGGACCAGATCTGCATCGGGGTCATGCCCTTTTCTTCCAGATGCACCTTGCGCAGATGGAAGATGGCACCACGGCCGGCATCGTTCACCAATTCCGGGAAGGCATTGGACAGACCGCCCGCGCCCACGTCGTGAATCGACACGATGGGGTTGTTGCTGCCGTACTGCCAGCAACGGTCGATCACTTCCTGACAGCGGCGCTCGATTTCCGGGTTGCCACGCTGTACCGAGTCGAAGTCCAGGTTTTCGCTGTTGGCACCGGTATCCATCGAGGATGCCGCACCGCCACCCAGACCGATCAGCAGGCTGGGGCCACCCAGCTGGATCAGCAAAGCGCCTTCCGGGATTTCGTTCTTGTGAATCTGTTGCTGCTGGATGCTGCCCAGACCACCGGCAATCATGATCGGCTTGTGATAGCCGCGCACTTCGCCATCCACCACCTCTTCAAAGGTACGGAAGTAGCCGGTCAGGTTGGGACGACCAAATTCATTATTGAAGGCTGCGCCGCCAATCGGGCCATCCAGCATGATCTGCAGGGCGGAGGCGATACGACCGGGGCGGCCGTATTCGGCCTGCTGCTCGCCATACACTTCCCACGGCTGCACAAAGCCCGGGATATTCAGGTTGGACACGGTAAAGCCGGTCAGACCAGCCTTGGGGCGCGAACCACGGCCGGTGGCGCCTTCGTCGCGAATCTCGCCGCCCGAACCGGTGGAAGCACCGGGGAAAGGCGAAATGGCGGTCGGGTGATTGTGGGTTTCCACCTTCATCAGGATGTCGGTCGGTTCGGTGGTGAAACCGTACTCGGCCGTTTCCGGAGCCGGATAGAAGCGGTCGATGAAGGCACCCTCGATCACCGAGGCATTGTCCTTGTAGGCCACCAGCGTGCCTTCAGGATGCGCATCATGCGTATCGCGGATCATGCGGAACAGCGACTTGCCCTGCTCTACGCCATCGATCACGAACTGGGCATTGAAAATCTTGTGACGGCAATGTTCCGAGTTGGCCTGGGCAAACATCATCAGCTCGACATCGGTGGGATTGCGGCCCATGCGGGTGAAATTTTCCACCAGGTAGACGATTTCGTCTTCGGACAAGGCCAGGCCCAGCGTGCGGTTGGCTGCTTCCAGTGCGGCGCGGCCACCACCCAGGATATCCACGCTGGTCAGCGGTTGCGGATCCATGTGCACGAACAGCTTGTCAGCGTCATCCAGCGCGGACAACACGGTTTCGGTCATGCGATCGTGCAAGAGGCCCGCCAAAACCTGACGAGCCTCTTCACTTAAAGATACACCGGCGGTGCTAACCCAGTAAGCCGTGCCGCGTTCGATGCGTAGCACTTGCTCCAGCCCGCAGTGGCGGGCGATGTCGGTGGCCTTGGATGCCCAGGGCGACAGCGTCCCCAGTCGTGGCGTCACCAGGAACAGCTCGCCCTGCGGCGCGTCCGCATGCGGGGCCTCGCCATAATTGAGCAGCTTGCCCAGAATATCTTGCTGTTCGGTCGAGAGTTGGCTTTCGCTTTCTGCGAAATGCCAGAATTCGGCTTTCACGCTGATCTCGGGCAAACCGGCCTCGGCCGCCGCAGCGAGAAGTTTTTCAAGACGAAACTGGGACAGGGCGGCACCGCCCCGCAGCTTGAGAATGGTCGACATGCAACACTCGCGACAAGTATCAGGAAAGCGCGTCATAATACAGCAAAACAGGCCGTGCATTAAGGCCATTCTGTGGCGAATGTCGGGCAATCAACCGTCCACAGCGCATTTCCGGAACAATAAAGTCACCGCAAGGAGCACCCGAGCATGAAAAAAATCGAAGCCGTGATCAAACCCTTCAAACTGGACGAAGTGCGCGAAGCCTTGTCCGACATCGGCATCAACGGCCTGACCGTGACCGAAGTCAAAGGCTTTGGCCGCCAGAAGGGCCATACCGAACTGTATCGCGGTGCCGAATACGTGGTGGACTTCCTGCCCAAGGTGAAAGTGGAAGTCATTCTGGCCGATGACCTGGTGGATCGTGCAATCGAATCCATCGTGGCCGCCGCCCGCACCGGCAAGATCGGCGACGGCAAGATCTTCGTCACCCCGGTGGAACAGGTCGTGCGCATCCGTACCGGCGAAACCAACGAAGACGCGATTTGATCAGCGCCCTGCTGCCGGCCTGGCTGGCAGCAGGCAAAGAAAAAGGCCGCAAACGCGGCCTTTTCAGCTGACTGCATGGTGGGAATTATTTCCACACCTTCCACCAAGGCATTTCCTCGACTGTCCACGGCTGGGACAGATAGGCGCTCTTGGGGTAGTTCAGGGCCAGCACGCGCTTGGCATCGCTGCTGAGCTGAGTCATGCCCAGCTTGTCGTAGGCGGTCACCATCAGCGCCAGCGCTTCTTCCGGATACTTGGTGTTGGAATACTCTTTCACCACACCCTGGGCGCGGTTGGCGGCGGCCAGGTAGGCGGTGCGCTTCATGTAGTAACGGGCCACGTGCATTTCACTGCCGCCCAGCGCATCCACCAAACGATCCATCTTTGCCAGCGCATCCGCACTATACTTGCTGCCGGGGAAACGGCTGGTCAGTTCGCGGAAAGCCAGGAATGATTCGCGGGCGGCCTTGGGGTCGCGCTCGCTCATGTCCTGACCAGCCCATTTCGACAACATGCCCTGGTCGTCGTTGTAATACACCAGGCCCTTGAGGTAGTACATGTAATCCACATTCGGGTGAGCCGGATGCAGCTTGATAAAGCGGTCGGCAGCGGCGATCGCCAGCTCCGGTTCATTGTCCTTGTAATGGGTATAGGCCAGGTCCATTTCGGCCTGCTGGGCGTAGCGACCATAGGGGTAGCGCGCTTCCAGCGTTTCGTACAGCTTGACAGCACGGGTATAATTACCGCTATTCAGTTCATCCCGAGCTTCCGAGTAGAGCTTTTCCACGGTCCAGCCGCGCGTTTCGTCGTAGGTTTCCGTGGTTGCACAACCGGCAAGCCCCATCACCAACATTGCTGCTACAACGTATCTTTTCATGACCGATCCTTACTTTGACTCGGAGGATTATAGCGATATCTCGGAAAACGAGGTATCTGCTCGACAACAGCTGGAGGTTCCGCTCTCTTTGGGTAGCGAACGCCTCGACGCAGCTCTTGCCAAACTCCTCCCCGATTACTCCCGCAGCCGCCTGACCCAATGGATCAAGGATGGCCATGTTCTGGTGGACGGCAAAGTCGTCCCCCCGAAAACCAGACTGCTGGGTGGCGAAAAGCTGGACGTTACCATTGTTCAGTCAAATGAAGAAATGGCTTTCCAGCCGGAAGCCATGGATTTGCCCATTGTTTACGAAGATGAACACATCCTGGTGGTGAACAAACCGGCCGGTCTGGTGGTGCATCCGGCCAGCGGCAACTGGACCGGCACCCTGCTCAACGGCCTGCTGCACCACTGCCCGTCGCTGGCGCATGTACCGCGCGCCGGCATCGTGCACCGGCTGGACAAGGATACCAGCGGCCTGATGGTGGTCGCCAAGACCCTGCCAGCACAAACCGAGCTGGTGCGCCAGATGCAGGCGCGCAGCGTCAAGCGCATCTATCGCGCCATTGCCGATGGCATCGTCCCCTTCGACGGCACCATCAACACGCTGATCGGCCGCGATCCGCACAACCGCCTGCGCATGGCCGTGCTGAAGTTTGGTGGCAAGACCGCCATCACCCACGTGCGGGTGCTGGAACGTTACGACGCCCACTCCTATATCGAGTGCAAGCTGGAAACCGGTCGTACCCACCAGATTCGCGTACACATGAAGGAAGCACGCCACCCGCTGGCCGGCGACCAACTGTACGGCAACCCGCGCCACAAGATGGACGAAGACATCGCCGCCGTGGTGAAAGGCTTTGGCCGTCAGGCATTGCATGCCTACAAGCTGGCGCTGATCCACCCGGCCACCGGCGAAGAGCGCAGCTGGCAAGCCCCGCTGCCGGACGACTTCCGCTTCCTGCTGGACACCCTGCGTGGTGAAAGCGGCGAACGCATGGAACAGGCCACGCCGCTTGCCGAAGAGTGGCACGAAGACGAGGACGATGATGACGAAGACGACGACGGCGACATCGAGGTCATCTATGTCCGTGACTGAAGCCGGCAACAACCCGCTGCTGCAGGCCGACTGGCCTGCTCCGGCTGCCGTGCGCACCCTGCTCACCACCCGCCAGGGTGGTGTCAGCCAGCCACCCTACGACAGCTTCAACCTGGGCACCCACGTGGGAGACCAGCCGGAAGCCGTTGCCGCCAACCGCGAACAGCTGCGCCTGCTGCTGCCGGACGAACCCGCCTGGCTCAACCAGGTACATGGCATCAATGTGGTGGACGCCGCCGACATCGGCGAAACCCTGCTGGATGCCGACGCCAGCGTCAGCCGCCAGCCGGGCAAGGTGTGCGTGGTGATGACAGCAGACTGCCTGCCGGTCTTGCTGTGTGACGACGCCGGCAGCGTGGTCGCCGCCGCCCATGCTGGCTGGCGCGGGCTGTGCGATGGCGTGCTGGAAGCTGCTGTCAGCGCCACCGGGGTGGTGCCTGCCACGCTGATGGCCTGGCTGGGACCGGCCATCGGCCCGGATGCGTTTGAAGTTGGCGCAGAAGTCCGCGCCGCCTTCATCGCCTGCGACGCCGCCGCCGCCACGGCCTTCACCGATATTGGCGAGGGCAAGTATCTGGCCGACATCTACCAGCTGGCGCGCCAGCGCCTGGCCGCTGCTGGCGTCAGCCGGGTTTACGGTGGCGACTTCTGCACCGTCATCGAGCGCGAGCGCTTCTTCTCCTATCGCCGCGACGGGGTAACCGGGCGCATGGCCAGCCTGATCTGGCTACAGCCACAAGACTGACCCTGTCTCGATAAGAGCGGCGGCCCCTGCACTTTTGCTGCGGCGGCCGCCGTTTTTCTTTGCCGCCCGCCCGGCCATTTGCAGCTCTCCATGAACTGTCATCGAATTTTCATGCCAATAGCGTAGCAGACACGCAACAGCGGCAAAACACCAGATGTTGTGGCAGACACGCATCACCCCCCAGAAGCTTGTCTTTATTGGATTTCCTGCCGGCACCAAAAGCAGGCAAGCCTGCCCCAAAAAATTCCTATCACCCTGCAAGCCTTATCTGGCGCGGATTTCGCATTTTCTTAGCGCTGTCAAGACTTGCTCCATCGCGCCGAGAACACTAGAATTTGGGCCAATCAAGCAGTGCAAACATATATATTGTGTTTATTCACAAGGCACACACAGCTTTTCAACAGACTTGTCCACAGCCCTGCCCGGCCTGCCACCCAGGCCGCAGCGCAACAGACGCAAACCACCCAAAGAGGGCAATATGCAACTGACCACCTTTGAAGGGCAAACCGCCGCCGAGCTCGGCCGTGCCGCAGCCCCCCAGGCCGACTTCAGCCACTACAAGACCATTCGCCGCAATGGTGCCGTAGTGGCATTCGAGCCGGTCAAGATCTCCATCGCCATGACCAAGGCATTCCTGGCCGTGATGGGGCATCAGGGCGCTACGTCCGCCAGCATCCGCGAAAAGGTAGCCCAACTGACCGAGCAGGTGGTCAACGCCCTGATGCGCCGCAAGCCGGAAGGCGGTGCCATTCATATCGAAGACATCCAGGACCAGGTTGAACTGTCGCTGATGCGCTTTGGCGAACACGACGTGGCCCGCGCCTACGTGCTGTACCGCGAACAGCGCTCGCAAGAGCGCGCTGCCCGTGGCGAAGCCCTGACCCAGATCCAGATCAACGTCATCCGCAAGGATGGCCGCAAGCTGCCGCTGAACATTGCCCGCCTGCGCGCCGGCATCGAATCTGCCGCCCAGGGCCTGGCCGGCATCGACATCGACGCCATCCTGTCGGAAACCCTGAAAAACATTTACGACGGCGTGCCGCTGGACGAAGTCAACAAGTCCGCCATTCTGGCTGCCCGTTCCATGATCGAGCAGGACCCGGCCTACGACTACGTCACCGCCCGCCTGCTGATGGACAGCATCCGCCTGGAAATTCTGGATGAATCGGTCAGCCAGGAAGAAATGGCCGAGCGCTATGCGGAATACTTCCCGCAATTCATCAAGAAAGGCATTCAGGCCGAACTGCTGGACGAACGCCTGGCCGAGTACGACCTGAAAAAACTGGGTGCCGCCCTGGACGCCAAGCGCGACCTGAAATTCGGCTACCTGGGCCTGCAAACCCTGTTCGACCGCTACTTCCTGCACATCGACGGCACCCGCATCGAAATGCCGCAGGCTTTCTACATGCGTGTCGCCATGGGCCTGGCCCTGAACGAAGTGAACCGCGAAGCCCGTGCCATCGAGTTCTACAATGTGCTGTCCAGCTTCGACTTCATGTCGTCCACTCCCACCCTGTTCAACTCCGGCACCCGTCGCAGCCAGCTGTCCAGCTGCTACCTGACCACCATTGCCGATGACCTGGACGGCATTTACGAAGGCCTGAAAGAAAACGCCCTGCTGTCCAAGTTTGCAGGCGGCCTGGGCAACGACTGGACCCCGGTACGCGCCATGGGCTCCCACATCAAGGGCACCAACGGCAAATCGCAAGGTATCGTGCCCTTCCTGAAAGTGGTCAACGACACCGCCGTGGCCGTCAACCAGGGTGGCAAGCGCAAGGGCGCAGTGTGTGCCTACCTGGAAACCTGGCACGCCGACGTGGAAGAATTCCTCGAACTGCGCAAGAACACCGGTGACGACCGCCGCCGTACCCACGACATGAACACCGCCAACTGGATTCCGGACCTGTTCATGAAGCGCGTGATGGAAGGCGCGGAATGGAGCCTGTTCTCGCCGTCGGAAGTACCTGATCTGCACGAACTGTATGGCTCGGCCTTCGAAAAGCGCTACCAGCACTACGAAGCCATGGGCGAGCGCGGCGAAATGAAGGTATACAAGCGCATACCGGCCCTGAGCCTGTGGCGCAAGATGCTGACCATGCTGTTTGAAACCGGCCACCCGTGGGTGACTTTCAAAGACCCGTGCAATATCCGCAGCCCGCAGCAGCACATGGGCGTGGTACACAGCTCCAACCTGTGCACCGAAATCACCCTGAACACCAATGACGACGAAATCGCCGTATGCAATCTGGGTTCGGTCAACCTGGCAGCCCACATGGGCGCTGATGGCAAGCTGGACGCAGAAAAACTGCAACGCACCATCCGCATCGCCCTGCGCATGCTGGACAACGTCATCGACATCAACTTCTACCCGGTGAAGAAGGCGCGCAATTCCAACCTGAAGCACCGTCCGGTGGGCATGGGCATCATGGGCTTCCAGGACTGCCTGCACATGAAGCGCGTACCGTACGCTTCGCAGGAAGCCGTGGAATTTGCCGACGAATCCATGGAAATGGTCGCCTACTACGCCTACTGGGCTGGCACCGAGCTGGCCGAAGAACGCGGCCGCTACCCGTCGTACAAGGGCAGCCTGTGGGACCGTGGCCTGCTGCCGCAAGACAGCATCAACCTGCTGGCAGCCGAACGCGGCGGCTATCTGGAAATGGACCGCACCGAACGCCTGGACTGGAACGCCCTGCGCGAACGCATCAAGCAGCACGGCATGCGCAACTCCAACACCCTGGCCATCGCCCCGACCGCAACCATCGCCAACATCATTGGCGTGTCTGCCTCCATCGAGCCGACCTACCAGAACCTGTTTGTGAAATCCAACCTGTCCGGCGAATTCACCGTCACCAACGAATACCTGGTGCGCGACCTGAAGAAAGCCGGCCTGTGGGATGAAGTGATGGTAGCCGACCTCAAGTACTTCGACGGCAGCCTGGGCCGCATCGACCGCATCCCGGCCGACCTGAAAGCCATCTACGCCACCGCTTTTGAAGTGGACCCGAAATGGCTGGTGGAAGCGGCATCGCGTCGCCAGAAGTGGATCGACCAAGCCCAGTCGCTCAACCTCTACATGGCTGGCGCATCCGGCAAGAAGCTGGACGACCTGTACAAGCTGGCATGGATTCGTGGCGTGAAAACCACCTACTACCTGCGCACCCTGGCAGCCTCCAGCGCCGAGAAATCCACCGGCAAGGGCGGCGAGCTGAATGCCGTGGCCAGCGGCCTGAACCCGGCCTACAACGCTGCAGCCGAACAAGCCGCACCGGCAGTCGAGGTGGACAACACCCCGGCCACCGACGCCAAGTTCTGCAGCATTGACAACCCTGATTGTGAGGCTTGCCAGTAAGGTAAGCAGAACAATCAGTGGTTGGTGCGAAGCAACAATCCGGACGACACCGGAGCACAGCGACGGTGTCCAGCCCGCAGGGCGTGCGAAGCTTGCCAGTAAGGCAAGCAGCACAATCCGCGGTTGATGCGAAGCAACAATCCGGATCCCCGTCGCACCGCGGCGGGGACAGCTTGAAAAACTGGTGAAGCCTGCCAGTAAGCAGGCAAACAAGATGGATTGACGCGAAGCAAACTGGCCACTCACCCGGCCAGCCCATTTCCAAACCGCTTGCCCGCAGGCGGTTTCCGAATGGGGAAGTGTAAAAGCAAACAAAGGCGCAGCCCGCATGGCCAGCCCTTATCTGAACAAAGCCGACAAGGCCTTAACAATCAGAGATGCCCATGACACTTCAGGAATTTTTTAACCGTTACAGCCAGGCCTACTCGGCACTGGATGCGCGCGCGGTTTCGGCCATGTTCACCCGGCCCTTCACCGCCGTACACCACGGCCAGATTGCCACCTTTGGCATTAACGACGAAGAAACGCTGTACCAGACCACGCTAGGCATTCTCGAGTACTACCGCGCCCAGGGCGTCATCAGTGCCAGCTGCTATCTGGCCGAAGTGCTGCCTTTTGGCAGCGACCTGGCCACCGTCAGGGTGCGCTGGACCGCCCGCCGCCACAATGCCGAGCCGTGGATGTTTGCCACCGGCTACCACCTGAAACGCGAACACGGCGAATGGCGCATTTACGGCCTGGCGCAGTTTGAAGAACACAGCCATCCGGCCCATTAAGCCGGACAGGCTTCTCAAGCCGGCTGGCCGCAGCCGGTTTCGGAAGACCGAACCAACACACGGGGAGTACGGCATGAGCACCACCCTATTCTGCAGCGCCAGCCGCGCAGCGCAGCATCCGGAACAAGACCGCTTTCGCAAGCTGGGCCTGGTGCTGGTAGACCTGCCGCAGCCGCTGCGCGACACGCCGGCCACGCCCCGTACCGCCATCCGCATCATGCGCCAGAGCGCCATGCAGCTGGAACAAGCGCCCTGTCAGCCCGATACCGCCACCAGCACGCATGCCCTGCCCGGCGCGCAATACCAGATCCAGTCGGCCGCCCCGCAAGGCGTAGCCGGCAAATAAACACGGAGAATGCAAAACATGTTGAGCTTTGACGATACCCCGGTACAAAAACCGGCAGTTTCCTCCAGCAACGATAGCCAGACCGGCGGCCGCGTAAACGCCGTCGACAAGAAAGTCATCAACGGCACCACCGACGTCAACCAGCTGGTACCGTTCAAGCACAAATGGGCCTGGGAAAAATACCTCGCCCAGTGCGCCAACCACTGGATGCCGCAAGAAGTGAACATGCAGCGCGACATCGAACAATGGAAAACCGGCCAGCTGTCCGAAGACGAAATGCGCATCGTCAAGCGTAACCTCGGCTTCTTCGTTACCGCCGACAGCCTGGCTGCCAACAACATCGTACTGGGCACCTATCGCCAGATCACCAGCCCGGAATGCCGCCAATACCTGCTGCGCCAGGCCTTTGACGAAGCCATCCACACCCACGCCTACCAGTACATCGTGGAAAGCCTGGGCCTGGACGAAGGCGAAGTGTTCAACGCCTACAACGAAATCAAATCCATCCGTGACAAGGATGAATTCCTGATTCCGTTTATCAACGTACTGTGCGACCCCGCCTTCAAGACCGGCACCCTGGAAAACGACCAGAAGCTGCTGCGTTCGCTGATCGTGTTTGCCTGCATCATGGAAGGCCTGTTCTTCTACGTCGGCTTCGTGCAAATCCTGGCACTGGGCCGTCAGAACAAGATGACCGGCGCTGCCGAGCAGTACCAGTACATCCTGCGTGACGAATCCAGCCACTGCAATTTTGGTATCGACCTGATCAACACCATCAAGCTGGAAAACCCGCAACTGTGGACCGACAGCTTCAAGGCCGAAATCGTCGAGCTGTTCAAACAGGCCGTGGAACTGGAATACGCCTACGCCGAAGACACCATGCCGCGTGGCGTGCTGGGCCTGAACGCCAGCATGTTCAAGGAATACCTGCGCTTTATCGCCAACCGTCGCATGCAGCAGATTGGTCTGGATCAGCTGTTCCCGGGTGTGAACAACCCCTTCCCGTGGATGAGCGAGATGATTGACTTGAAGAAGGAGAAGAACTTCTTTGAGACGCGGGTTACCGAGTATCAGACTGGCGGGGCGTTGAGCTGGGATTGATCCTAGGCGTCGAGCGACACATAAGCTTGCCAGAACGACAGATAAACTTGCGCTCGACGACACATAGTGCCGCACAAAAGCCCGCGAAAGCGGGCTTTTGTCATTTCAATGGCATCACATGGAGTAAAAAATCATATATAGCATTAATATTTAATCGATGTTCCCAATAAAATGCTTGATTTGATTATTTCTGCCATTAAAAACCACCAAGTACTTTAACTATCATATGATGGAATTTCCCGTACCCTGGAGCCCCATACAGTTGGCACCACAAGGGCTGGGAATGATGCCCTTCGCTGTTTCCAAACTGTAGGCGGGCATATTACATCTGGTTAAGCAAAAAAGAAGCTTAAAAGTTACTGGAGCCACCTTTTCCATCCTTCGACCAGCTTATAAAAGAGGCGATCAAGGCATGACTAGGATATATGCAGGGCTGCACTTGACTGAGACAAACAGCGATTTTATCTTTTCACTGTCGAAAATAGAATTAAGTGTTTCAGAGTTATTTATTGCCTTTTGTTTTAATCATTTTTATAAAGTTGCAACATGATTTGGTTTCCAGCTATTTTCTTAAGAGTCACATTAAAAAAGCCCCTAAGCAGACGGGGCTTTTTTAATAACAACACGGCAATATCAATGCAGCCATCTAGCAATTCAATTAATCGTTAACAATTTTCAATTGGGCACTTACAATCTCCCTCATGTTAAAGCGCCCAACCTTTCCTCCACCCTGAATGAATTTGTAACCCATATAGCTAGCAATTTTTTGCTCATGTGTAGAAACTATAAATTGATACATTGGAAACTCATATATAAACAATTGAACAAGTGAAGCCATGTTGATTTCATCCATCGACTGAACTGGATCATCTATGAGTACTGTTTGGAGCTTAGATGGATAGAGTTTATTCATGGCAAGAGCAAATGAAATGACTAGGCCAGCGAGCTGACCTGAACTCATGGTACACCACGCATCATGTGTATCACTCTTTCTTGCGCAAAATCTTATATATGGATTTTTTTCGCGCCCTCCATCAGATGGGGTTTTTAGAAAAATCCCAGTCCCATCTAAGCGAGTTTGCAATACCTTGCTACTATATATATAAAATGGGATTGCTATACTTGAGGCCACATCAATTTCATATTTTTTTATCGATTCATTGTATATCTTTATAACAGCGTCAATTGATGTGATCTTTTGGTTCAAGCCATCAATTTTCTGATTGATGAGCGTTATTTCACCTCTTAGCTTTTGCGCCTCACTACTGTAAATCTTCACCATCTCAGATCGCAAATAAGCAATATCATTGACAATGCCTTGCATTGTTATGCCTGATAGTATTTCATCACTTTTTATATCAAGAATTATTTGTCCTTGTCTAATTAAATCTAAATCAATTTCGGCTTCAATCTGATAAATGGATTTTCTTAATTTTTTTACTGCCGATTTGAGGTTGCTTTTTTTTCCTGAATATTCAAGAGAAAGCGTAAAGAGGGAATTATCGGCAAGCTCTCTCCATGCAACACCCTGATCGTCAAGCCAGCCTCTCAGCTTGATCATTTTGTTAAATCTATTTTCATCGATGTTTTTTTCTAAGAAAAATTTAGTTACTTCTGCTTCCTCAATCCAAGAGGCTTTGGATATATAATGCTCCACTCGCCTCCATATTTTCTCGACATAATATTCCAGCAAGTATGAAGTGCACGCAAAAATTTCTCTATCTACTATTGATGACTGGTCTTCATAAATTCTCTCCTGATGGTCGTACTCATTAATTAACTGATCAATCCCATTTTCTTTCTCATCCCCGCACAATGGGCAAACGACCTCATCTAAGTGATTTTGATCGTGGAATTTTTTGTAGGCCTCTAACAAAGAATTGCGATGGGTCAATAGCTGCGTTCGCAACCTGGTGAAAGTGCTACCTTGCCTTCTGAGTGACGATAACTGTTGAATTTCAGCAATTACCTTCTCTGAAGGTTGAAAATGCTGCTGCAAATAAGATAGCAGGATTTCACTAATATCGTTGGCGTCAGATTCGATCTTTTCCCTGATCTCTCGATAGCGCTTTAATTTTTCAGTGTTTTCATCAAACTTACGCTTGGCCCGATGTAATTTTTCTATTTCTTTAAATTCATTCAGGGTGCCAAATTTTATAAGATCATCCAACTCCTGCTCGCGTGATGTTTCAAAAAGATCTAGCCACGCATTGAATCGTTCATTTTTATAAACATCTGGATATTTAATTGCAGGAAGAATGCTTTCCAAAGCAGAAAGAGAGGCATCAAGCACTGGAAGCTGTTTTTCTTTTTTGGCGAGGTCAACGATGAAATTTATCTCACCTGAAGGTGCCCCAGTTTCCCCATTTTCTTCGTCCGGCTTGGTTGCCTGCATTGTCTCTAGCAGTTTACTCTTTTCCTCGCCTTTGTATTTATAATCATCGCGCTTACCAACAAGTCGTGATTTAATTGCCTCCATAGCATTCAACTCATCAACTTGAACTACCGTGCCAAATAAATGGCTAAGCTGATCATGCCTATCAGATTCGCTTCTATCCTTTAAGAAGTGAGTAGTTTCTTCTTGAGAGATATAGTGCTGCACTGAAAACAATGAAGATAACTTGGTCAATTCCAGTTTGGATGTAAGTGTCGTCTCATCTAAAACAGACCATTGCTTCGCATTCCATTCAGTTGCGTAATATCGTTCGATATGCTCTTTATAATTTTTGACACTTGCATCACGCCCCTTAATATCCGACTTTATTATTGCATAAATTACTAGACACTGACCTTCTTCATCATCAACAAGCTCCAGTTTGATTGATGTTGGCTTGCTATGCTTATTTTTAAGTAAATGCCCCTCTCTTGCTTTATTGTCATTTGACATTTTTGCAGAATTTATGCGACTTACTCTTCCAATAAAACATATCTCAATCGCATCAAAAATTGTAGTTTTGCCAAAGCCATTCGGACCATCAAATACAGCCGCCCGAATATTTTTCAAATCAATTTCCACAAGATGCTCAATTGATTTAAAGTTTTCTATACTTAACTTTCCCAATTTATACATATCAATCCCCTTGTTTTGCTTCTAGCCATGCTTCAATTGCCATCTCATCGGAGCAAATATCAAGCAAATGATCACGGACACTTACGAGCCCTGCCTGGGTCAGCTTTTCAGTAATGTTTCTTGATAGATCAGGGGCAACATACTTCATTTCATTAATGGTCAGAAATGGCAATTTTGTATATAGCTTCGTTATGATGGAGTAAAGATGATCGTCGCTGCCATTGCTAAATTCTACAAATCTAGTTTTGTTATTCAAGATGGAATGGATAGCTTCTGACAATTTTTTATTTTGCGCCAATTCATAAATAGCCCCGAACTCTTCCGTTGTATAGAAAATTACTTGTTTTTTGAAAAAATATGGATCTTCTTCAATCTCTGAAATCTTTCTATTAATCTCCATCTCTGAATTTTTATGTTTTACTAACAGTAGCAGAATTGTATTCTTTTCAGAGTCGCTATTTAATGAAAAGAACTCCCCCAGCGATTTATAGGCTTCAACTTGAATTTTAGTAAGCACTTCACTAGATGAGCAATCAGTGATATCTTGAATAGCAAAATGCGAGACTACATGATTGGCATTTTCTGAACTTGAAAATAGCATCATGTTTTTATTGCCACCAATATCGCTTAGATCATACCCAAAAGAAACTATCAGATCACGAATAATATTTATCATAGATCACCATTAACTATTTTGGCTGCTGATTTATAATTTATAAGTTTTGTTTTCTTTTTTTCATGAAAAATGGGGGCGCCATCTTTCCGGTCGGTTACCACATCATCAAATTTTGGTGGCAAAATTTCGCAACGCACATCTCCATTATCATCTGCCTTGATGGCAATATAATTAAATTCATATAAAAGAGCATCTACATACGCATTACTATCGCAGGCATCTACAATATCTTTTGCAACTAACCTGTATGCATCGTCGGCATCTAAGTCATCATGGCAAGCATCAATGCAGCTCGGCGAGAATTTTTCACCCACTGGTGATGTTGCGACAAAACCAGTTGGAAAATTTTCAAGCAACTCAAAAAATCCTAGAAAAACTTTTTTTATCCCATGATCTTGAATTATCCCTGGAAAATAAAGATCATAAGGTTCAATTTTCTTTTTGTCCGGAGAAGTTCGCTCTAAATTCACAAGCAAATCCCTAGGACTCATTCTTGAAACAACATCCAACCTAAACTGTTCAATTCTATCAACCTTTACAATTTCTTGGTTAAAACATTTTCCAGCAGTTCTTTTTAACTCAATTATCTCATTTAGCTTAGCAACATGGCTATTGATTGTATTTTCCAAAATTAATTTAGCTCGCAACGCGAAATATTCTTCATTCTGCACCTGGTAATTTTTTTCTAATATTTTAGTGAGTACTGATAAGCGCAGCAATTCTGGAGTATTTGATGAAGAAGCTATGTCTTTGACTTTATTAAATGCCTTGTGCCTATTAACTATATGCCGATCAATCTCACAGAGCATGGCTGCTATATAGCAGTCCATGCTTTCATCGCTTTGCATCCCGCATGATGTTGGCTGGATTGCTTTCCTAATTTCGTGGATAAGTGATTTTATATTTCGATAAAGATCTTCATCGTTAAGTGCAAGTGTAAACCCCACACCACTACGATCACTGATGATAATATCAAAATCATCTAGGCCTTTATCACTCAAAGCCTTTCCTGTCGAGTCAAGCTTCCATTCGTATTGATCAAGTTGAAGTTTAGGTTTTGCAATTCTGTTACAGCTATGAACATATACAGGTACATTCTTCGCGTAGGCACTCTGATGGAGCTTTACTAAACTAAATAGAAAATCATGAGCCACACTTTGAAAGTCATGCTCAAGCAAAGCTATTTTGCTCTCCCAATCATTTTGAACCGAGTAGTCCTTGCCTATTATTTTTTTAAGTTGCAGCTCTTTAATGAAGTGCTGTATAACATCCTCGGGCTTCCCATCCGGTAATTTCTTTAAATATGGCTTTAACTCAGAAGTCGAGATGAGGCCAAGCTTTCTAGTTACAATTGTTTCTATTGCGTCTTTATAACTTGAAAAATCAGTTTCTTTATAGTGCTTAACTTGGTGTATGGAAATATAATCTTCGTCTTTTTTTAACGAAAAATCCTCAATCCATTCATATTCAATTCGATAGCCATAAAAAAATTTATGAAGTTCATCACCGAACAGTTTATCATTTTTTATTTTCTCATTTATTGTGCACAGGCATACATATAGCCCAACCTTCCCTTGATAGTTAAATCCATTCCACGATGGCGTCGCATCGTGAATCATTGGTTTTATTTTTTCTATTTTCTCAGACATAAATTTGGTCTAATCATGAAAAATTATTGTTAATGACTACAAGTTGACCGAAACAAAATTCCGCTCAGCAACTCGAGTTTAGTGTACAATCAAACTTAATTCACAAGCTTCACTCTGATATCTATATAAGAAAAATTTATGTGCTTAATTAAAACTCTTTAGCGTCGATACACCGAGCCCACTGGATTTTTCGATTTTAATTTGAATGGCAATTCTTTCCTTCATTGCATCTACGTGACTAATCACCCCGATCATTTTTCCAGAAGAATTGATCACATCCAGTGCATCTAGCGCAATTTCCAATGTTTCTTCATCCAAGGTACCAAAACCCTCATCAAGGAACAGCGAGTCAATCGATGTTTTATGGCTCACTAATTCGGACAGAGCCAATGCAAGTGCCAAGCTCACAAGGAAACTTTCCCCTCCAGACAAGGTGCGGGTATCACGGGTAACATCAGCTTGCCAGGTATCAACAATTTCCAATTCCAGCTCGCCGATCGATTTACGCTGTAGCAGATAGCGACCATGAAGCCGTTCCAGATGGCGATTGGCCAGATGCATCAGATGGTCCAGCGTCAACCCTTGGGCAAACTTGCGATACTTGTCGCCCTCTTTCGAACCAATCAGGCTGTTGAGTCGTTGCCAGATGTCGACGTCAGTAGCTTGCTGCTCGATTTGCTGGAATAGAGCTTGTTGGTTGTCGCGGCGCTGCGCGTCGTCCCGGAGCAAGGCATTCAAAGCACCCTGTTCGCTGGACAGGGTTTGTCGCAGCCCGTCTTGGGCTGCCAGCGCTTCATCCAACTCGATCAGGCCGAGCGGTGTGCGATTCTGCGGCTGCAGTGCATGCAGGGTGGCGTCTGCACTTTGGCGAACTGCAGTGCTGCGTTCCAGCGCTTGCGTCAGCTGTTGCTGCCAGCTACTCAGGCGTTGGCGCTCCTCTGTCGGCAGCAGTGCCAGCAGGAAGGTATTGGTATCGTCGAAGGGGCTGGTTTGCAGTGCAGCTGACCAAGCGGCCTCAGCTTCGCTGTGCTGCTGATGCAGTAAGGCCAGGTCAGTGCTCAACTGAGTTTGCTGGCCCTGCAGATTAGCGATCTGTGCAGTCAGCACCTCTACCAGGTCGGTGTAGCGGGCAAAGGATGGCTCGTCGATCTCCGGTTTGGCCTGGCCGGTTGGAGCTTCGACATCCAGTTTGCTCCAACGGAGCTGCCAGCCTTCGGCAAGGTTGGTTGTCTGCTCAAGATGATTTTGCAGCTTGAGCAGCTCAGCCTGCTGCAATTGCTGTGCACGCTGACTGGTTTGCCATACCTGCCAGTCCTGCTGTCGATCAGCCAGCCATTGCGCCATGTCGTCTGCCACGGTAAAGCCACTGTCAGCAATGGCCACTTGCAGTTGCTCGCGGGTTTGCTGCGCCGCCCGGCTTAACTGCTCATGTTGTGCGGTCAGCGCCTTTACGTCTTGCATGGCATGCAGACTGGCCTGCTGTAACAGCTCGTACTGTTTTCCCGCCTCCTGCAACACTTGGGCGCTGCGGTGAGCCAGCTGCCGGGCCGCTGCCAGCTCCTGTTCTGCCTGCTCCGCTTGCGCCAACTGGGCTTTCAATTCGGCATCATGCTGTTCTGCCTTTGCACGCCCATGCTGCAGTGTGTCTTCCTGCTGCCAGTCCTTGTCACCCAGCCCAAACGGCGCAGTCTGGTCACGCCAAGCCGTAGCGGCCTGCCGCTGTGCCTGCTCCAGCCCCTGTTGTGCTTCCTGCTGCTGTTGCAACCGGCCTTCCAGCTTGGCCTGCTCGCCCTTGGCAGCATTGCCTTGCTCTTCCAGCTGCGCGAGCGCAGCCTCTTTTTCCTGCAGTGCTCGCTCGGTGTCCGATACGTTTAGCTGCTGGTAGGTGTGAATCCCCGGATGTTCGTGTGAGCCACACAAGGGACAGGCCTCACCCGGCTGCAGCGCTGCCCGGTGTGCTTCCAGGCTCTGGATGCGCTGCTCCTGCGCCAGTAGCCGACGCTTGTCGTCTACCTGTTCCTTCAACTGACGGTAATCACGACGCAGTGTGTCGAGTAGTGCCTGCTGCGCCTCCAGTTGCTGGTGCGTCTCGGTGGTCGCGGCTTGCTGCTGTGCTTGCTGGCTGGCGTGTTGACGCTGCTGCGCAGCCAGCTGCGACAGCTGTCGCCAAGATTGCAGCTGTTGCTGTGCTCCCACCCAGCTAGCGCGCAGTTCGGCAAGCGTTTGGCCGTGGCAAATGTTGGCCACAACCTGTTCTGCAGCTTGGACGGCATGCTGCTTTTGCTCATGCTCCTTTTGGGCTAAAACCAGCTGTGCTTTTTGTTCTTCTTGGCCGCGTTCGGCTGCTTCCAGTTTGCCCTGCTGTTCCAGCAACTGCTCGTGCAGCTGTTGTATGGCGTGCTGCGCCTGCTGGATCTGGCTGAACTGGCTGTGCCAGCCGCTGAGCTGCTCGCCCAGAACAGCAAAATGGCCATGTTCTGCCAGCCAGGCTTGCAATGCCTGCAATTCGTCATGCGCCGTTGTGTACTGCTGCCTGGCGTGCTCCGCCAGCCCTGTTGCAATGGTGTTGGCCTGCCAGTGGGCGATAACGGTCTGTTGCTGGATATCCGCCAGTGTGACCTGTATTTTGTCCAGCGCACTTCGTGTCTGATTCCGTCTTGCCTGCGCGTCTTGCCAAGCCTGATAGATGGGGCGCATCGCCTCAGCAGGCTCGCTCTGTTGCAGGCGTTGCAGTTCGGGTTCGGCTTCATCCAGTGCCTTCCGGGCCGCCTGTTCGCCCTCTCGTGCCAGTGCAGCTGCCTGCTCTGCCTGAATCAGCTCATGACGCCACTGGCGCAAGGCTTGCGTCTGCGTTTGCTGACTCTGCAGCTCGACTAACTGCTGAGTCAGCGTGTCGATTTGCTGCTGCATGGATTGCCGCCGCTCTTCCGGCAGCAGTTCCACACCATCCGCACGGGCTTTCAACTGGTCCAGCGCCTGCTTGGCGTCGCGGGCCTGCTCGAATACGCGTTGGGAGATCTGGCCATAGATATCTGTGCCGGTCAGCTCTTCCAGCAATTCGGCACGTTCATTGGCGCTGGCATTGAGGAAGGCAGCGAAGCCGCCTTGCGCCAGCATCATCGACTTGGTGAAACGGGAAAAATCCAGGCCGGTAATTGCTTCGATGCGTTTGAGCTTGTCGTTAATCTGACTGGTCAGGATGTTGCCGGCACCGTCTGCCAGCTCGACCTTGGGTGCCTGCAATTGCCCATCGGCCTTGTCACGGGCGCGGCGCTGGCTCCAGAACGCCCGGAATACCTGCCCCTTTACCTCGAACTCCACCTCAGCCAGGCAGTCCGCGGTGTGACGGGTCATGATCTCGTTGGACGAGGTAGAAATGGTCTTGAGACGGGGCGTTTCGTGATACAGCGCAAGACAGATAGCGTCCAGCAGCGTGGACTTGCCGGCCCCGGTAGGCCCGGTAATGGCGAACAGCCCGTTGTCCTTGAACGGTGGCTGGGTGAAGTCGATTTTCCACTCGCCCTTGAGCGAGTTGAGGTTCTTCAGGCGCAGGGTCAGGATCTTCATGCCGTGCCCTCCTGCAGGCTGGTCACAATGCTGCGGTAGCGTGTTTCCAGCTGTCCCCTCAGTGACTCATCCAACTCTTCCTGCTCCAGCCGCTTGTTGAACACATCGAACGGAGTCAGCTCATCCAGCGTTTCTTTGGCGGCGGTTTGCAGGGTGGCCACCGTATTGCCGCGATCCCGGCGCAGGCGCAGCACTTCCACTGGTAAGCCTTCGGTCATGCTCTGAATGCGGGTTTGCAGATCCGACAGATAGTCGTCCCCTTTCACCATCACTTCCAACCAGACCGGCTGGTCGGCACGGCCCAGCTGAGCCGCCTCCTGGATTGCAGCTTCCAGTTCTTTAAGGTCACCCTTGATCGAAACCAACTGCTGGAAGCGCGGTACCGGCAGCGGAGTGATTCCCATCAGGCCGAGATCATCCACGTCGACAAGTAGCACTTCTTTCTGCTGGATTGCCTCATCAAAACTCAAAGGGATGGGGGAACCGCTGTAACGGATGTGCTCCAGCCCGCCTACCTTCTGTGGCCGGTGAATATGGCCCAGAGCGATGTAATCGGCGGGTGGAAAGGCCGCGGTCGGGAATGCTTCCAAGGCACCAACATAGATCTCGCGGACGGATTCGCTGGCGCTTGCCCCCACCGTTGTCAGGTGCCCGGTAGCGATGATGGGTAACGGCAGGCGTAGCGCGTCGCGCTTGGCGCAGGCCCGCAGGTACACGGCCTGGTAGTGCTGATGGATGGCCTCCTGCAGCGAAAGCTGTTTCTCTTCCGCACTTTGCCCTGCCTGACTCTGCAGCACATCACGCGGGCGAATAAATGGAATCGCACAGACGATGGCCCCAGGGCTGTCGTCGCATTTGTTCAGCACCAGCACCTGGTTATCAAGATCTTCCTCGACTGCGGGGATAACAGTGGTACTGAGGTAGGACAGCAAAGGTCGGCTTTCGCCCAAGGTAGCAACTGAATCGTGATTGCCCCCAAGCATAAGCAAGGTAGTACCGGTGTTGTGCAGCTCAACTACCAATAGGTTATAGAGTTCTCGCGCATAGCTAGGCGGTGCACCGGTATCGAAGATGTCTCCGGCGATGATCACGGCGTCGACGCCATGGTCGCGTACCTGCTTGATCAGCCAGTCGATAAAGGCCTCGTGCTCTGCCTGGCGGGTCTTGCCCATGAAGTGTTGGCCAAGGTGCAAGTCGGAAGTATGGAGAATTCGCATTCAGTTGAAGAGCCCAGTTCAATTAATTGGCATTCTAGCAACCCAAAACTGCCAAATGCATAAATCTACATCAATCAAAATTACATGCTCCAAATGAGACGCGTTCATGAATTTAGTGTGCCGCACAAGGTAACTACCTGATTTATCTTGACATTTCACTTCCATTCCGCCATCCGCACACCGTCCGTGAAATTTTCACCAGTGAAAGTACAACAAATATTGCATTATTAATCAAAGACTTACGTTTGACTTGCAGATTTAAAATACTTACCCTGTCTGTTGTTGCAAGTACCCGCAGAAGTCCACCATGAGCCCATTTTCCAGATACCTACATCAGCTCCGAATGCAGCATGGCATCCGCCAAGCCGAACTTGCGGAGTTGATGGGCTATGAGCAGAGCTACATCTCTGCCCTGGAAATTGGTAGCAAAGGGCCACCAACGGCGGAATTTATTGAAAAACTGATCCAGGCGGTTGAATTGATACCAGAGGAACAAGCAGAACTACGCAGCGCAGCTGCTGCCTCGCAACGGAAACTGGTCGTACCTGCAGACGTCCCAGAAGAAACCTACTGGTTACTACAGGATTTGCGAACAAACATAGGTGAGTTGCGACCAGTACAAATTCGCCTGATACGCGAGATTTTGCAGATACAGAATGAACTGAACCGCTGCTCATCCGATCCGGTGAGACGGTTGCGGCGGAGACAGAATAAGGAGGGCCTAGAAATGTAAAACGGGACAAACCTTGCGGCTTGCCCCGAGTTTGTAAGTATCTGACGACACTCACGGTTTGCAGACTTTAGTATCGTCACCACAGGCTCGCACGTCAAGCCGCACTCCCTTATCTTCTCCTGAAAACTGCGGGTAACACACCCGTTGTGGGGCATTCATACGCCCAATTTCAGGCATATCGATCTGTGCTGCTGGTACCGACAGGATCACTGCACTCTGTTGGTACTGGCCGGAGACGTGCCATGCTGCACCCACTTCATCCAACACATAAACTTACAGACCAATTATTACAACAGGCAGAAGAGGCATTCAGCCGGCAGCCTGATCAAGCAGGCGTCGTTCATGGACTGCGACGCATTACGCAAGGGGCACGAGGTCGTCGGACATCGCTGTTTCCAAGCCGTAAAAATGGGATCACGATGGCCCTCGAGAGCCAGGTGGAAGTGTCCCATTGCCTTCTGCTCGAGCAAGACAAACAGGTCATTGGATACCGATGCCAACCCCTCGAAATACCATATGCCCCAGGACGATGCTATTACCCCGATTTTCTGGTCCGCACCCATGATTGGCGCTGGCGTGTAAGTGAAATCAAACCCGATAAGCGACACCTTGATGCAGAAACCCTGCTGTGCTTTGAGACGGTCAACACATTATTGGCTCATTGTGGCTTCGAATTCTGCCTGGTGGATGCAAGCGACCTACCAAGAGGTACGCACCTAGACAACTTGTACTGGTTGTACTGCCGATCTGCCATCCGCTCTTGGGCTACTCAAGAAATCGAGTTGGCACAACAACTTCTCAGTAATCACCCCCACCCCACTACATTTGGGGAAGCTCAATCGCAATTCATCCGCGAAGGGCTCCCCTCATCGCTCGTGGAATATCTGCTCTTTCACGGTCAGTTGGCTACCAGCTTTGACCAGCCCATCCGATTAAATACACCGGTATGGAGCATGAAATGAGTCAGGCCTATACCCCAAAAGTAGGAATGCGGTTCGTTATTTATGGCTGCGAATTCGAAATCACGTACGTAGCCCATGGCTGGGTACGCTATGCCGCGGCAATCGGTGGAAAACCTTACCGCATCCCTTATGAGCGCTTCATGGAGATGCAAGGGTCCGGCTCTCTGCAGATTCAATTACAAGAGGCAGCTCGGCTCTCAGCAAAAGACCACACTTTGAAAGTTTCGGAGCAAACCGAGGAAGAAACACAGGCCACGATTCGAAGAGCCCGCTACGTTGAGGCAGCCATAGCACAGTTAACCCACCCTCGTTCAATCAAGCAGCTTACTGCATTTATCCCCGCGTTGGCTTACCAGTTGGAGGATGTAACCCCACCCAGCCCGCGAACGGTTTGCCTATGGGTGAAAAAATACTTTGATGCAGGCCGTATTGCTACCACATTTGTTAGCCAAAAATGTAAACGGGGCAACCGCACGCTGCGATTTCCACCGGATGTAGAAATTTTAATCACCGAGGGTATTCAGCAGGTTTATCTACAACCAGAGCGACGGGACTGCAAAGACGTCTTGGTGTTTATTGTTGGCAGACTCGCCGAGCTGGGAATGCTGACCAAAGAGGTGTCATCTCTTCGGCTACCAACGCTACGCACAATACAGCGAAGGGTGAAAGCACTCGATCCCTACGTCGTAGCACGGGCACGGCACGGTAAAGAAGCTGCGGAGCGGGTCGCACGTGCAGCCGGTAGGCAGATCATCAGCCCCAGAGCAATGTTCCTGGTCCAGATTGATACCCACTACTTGGACATCACCCTCCTAGATCCGGACACCGGAGAAGTTATCGGTCGACCATACCTAGTTTGCATCATTGATGTGTACACACGGGCAATCGTAGGGGTTTACATCAGCATGCTGCCACCATCGGCCACAACTACCTTAGCGGCCGTCAAGGACATGCTGACCCGGCTCGCTCGAGGGCTGCCAGGCGGCATTCCAGTCAAAATCATCCCGGACAATGGCATTGAGTTCAAAAACTCGGCCTTCGTCAGATTGTGCGCTCGACTAGGGATCATTATCAATCCTGCCGAGATTCGTGACCCCAACGATAAGCCTCATATCGAATCGTTTTTCCGCACTTTGACCTATTTTCTCGTCCAAAAGTGTGCAGGAACAACCTTTTCCAATCCCGCCGCCCGTGGGGATTATGACTCGCACCGTAAGGCTGCCTTAATCCTCGAAAAATTGATCGAGTACATCAACGAATGGATCGACAATGTGTACCACCAAACCATTCACTCTCGTACCGGTCGAGCACCAATCCTTGCCTGGAAGGATGCCACTCAAAATTGGGAAGCACCGATCTTCGAAACTGGTGAAATTGATGCAATTGCCCGTCGCCCTGAAACACGCACAATCCATCGCGGGCGTGTTGTTGTTGACCACATTGAATACTTTTCACATGCACTCGCAACACTGGAAGCACTCAAGGAAACACGCGTCACTGTACTAGTCAATGAACTGGATCTTCATGAAGTCTATATCGAGCACCCGTCTGAGCGCGGTGTACTGATCCGCGCCGAATCCACAAATCCCGACTACACACACGGGCTGACTTGGCATGAACATCAGGAAGCTCAAAAGATCAAGGCAGCCCTAACTGAATCGGACCGACAACGCCTGGGTCCCTACTGCGATCTTCTAGCACGGTGGACCTTGTTTCAGAAGATCCAAGCAGACTCCGCCTTGGCACGACGTCAGATTGCCCGCCTCACCAATGGCAAGGGACGGCAGCAACCTCAGTTGCCAGGACATGCTGTTGAGGCTTTATCCCATTCCTCCTTGGCGTTGCAGCAGACCATTACACCTGCCTTACCAGAACTTCTGGCGACACAACTCCCTTCCATCTCTGAAGACTTGCCATCAGCAGCAGCTGGCAATGCAGTAACCACTTACGAAGTCATCGATCTGGAGTAAAAATCATGGAACAAAGCTCAAAAGAACCCGGCGGCTCGCCAGTCGAACGCGTTGCACGCCTAGATAAGGCGATTGTGCGCCATACAGACTTCGATCATGCCATCCAGGGAATTCAAAATGCCATTCTTCAATCGTCACATTACCGCGAAGCAGTCGGATGCATGCTACTGGCCGACGGTGGCATGGGTAAAACCATAGCCTGCAATATCGTCATGGCTGGCTTCAAAGGTGGAGTTGTAGTTGAAGATGGGCTGGAAGTCACCAAAAGGCCGGCCTTCTACTTGGAAGCCCCTGCTCCCGCCACCGTTAAAGCAGTTGCAGCAATGATGCTCAGCAAACTTGGTGATCCACGCCCCCTGTTGGGTAGTACGCCGCATATGACCGAGCGACTTATCAGATTGCTGAAGGCGTGCGGAACGCAAGTCATTTTTCTAGACGAATTTCACAATCTCTTGAAAATCGGGAAAAGATCGACCTCTGTCAACACGGAGGTTTGCCGTTGGTTACGTAACATCGTTAACGAGTCCGGAGTAACAATCTGTTTGATTGGCACGCCCGATTGTGCGTTGATCATTGATTCAGATATACAGTTTTCCAGACGTTTCAAATACAAATTTCACCTAAAACCACTAAAACCAGGCACGACCGAAGATAAAGGCTCTCTGCAGATATTCCTTGAACGTATCTGTCACGAAGCTGTTCGCCGTGTCGGGCTGGATCATATGCCAGCACTTGGCAACCAGGTAGAGTCACTAAGAATTTATGCTGCCACCAGCGGCAATCCAGAATTCATTATGTTCTTAATTAAACAGGCACTACTCATTGCATTGCGGGAAAATAGAAACGCTGTCGATATTGAAGACTTTGCGCGTGCCTGGGACCTCGGCATCACCAGTACAGTGAGTATTGCTCGGGACAATCCCTTTAGAATGTCGGAAGGTCAGCTATCCTCGGTATTTCGGAGGATGAAATGATACAACATCCACTGCCGATTCGGCCCATTCCCTATGGGGATGAATCACCGGCCAGTCTCTTGATACGCGCTGCAGAGAACAATGGTTTCGTCAGCGTCCTGCAATTACTTTCAGCCTACAGATTTCCATCCCAGAGTGATGAGTGGCTAGTTGCATCATTTGTCGATCAAACCCGTTTTGCCAAGATTATTCACGCGATGGGCTTGCATACAGATTGCATCAGTTTGGCCTATCGTCGGACGGGACCAACTAGTAAATCGCCACGCGAGATGAATGGTATGGGTCTGCCTGAACGACTCTTTCGCAATGGAGCCAATGTATATTGCCCGGAATGCCTTAAAGAACAGCCTTACTGGCGTAAAGGGTGGTCAATCCTACCAATCACAACGTGCAATAAACATGGTTGTCGTCTATTACAGGATTGCCCCTTATGCAAACAGCCATTATCCCTAACCAGAAACCGCATATTGCATTGCTCATGTGGACATGATCTCCGCCAGGGAAAGGCGGAGATGGCCGATCCCAAAGGCACTCAGTGGTGGCTCTCCCTCATCGCTGCGCAAAACCAAGATGCACTAGACCGGATGCTGTCGTTCTAGTCGGCATTGCGAGAGGTCGATGGATTAGAAGATAGCACCACTGCAGAGGGGTGGCGTCTTCACACCACGATGAAATGGTGGCATGGCGACAGATGCATTGATGAAGTTCTAGCCATAATTGAACCCCGTTCCCCGTACATTCATCCACGGCTTCAACTGTTACCCTTTCTTCGCGAAAGGGGTGATTTATGCGAATTTGCTAAACAAGTATTGAATAGACACTCAACCTTCACATTCGCTCCCAATCCAAGGCAGCATGAAGGTCAGTTAAACCAAGAGGAAGCTGCAGCAACATTCGGAATAACACCGTGGCACATAAGAAGAATGATTAAAGCCGGCCAAATAAATTTCATTACAGCTCATCTTGGTCGAGCAAAATTGATCTCGCCGAACGAGATTGAGCGGGTTCTGCGCCAATTAAGTGCAACGCAACAAAATGATCGTACCCATCAGAAACTATCTGGTCGCCATAGTTTGACAGGGATCATTCAAAATATCCTTTCAGGTTACGCACGCACAGATGGATATGACCTAGCGGAAGGACTACTGACATTACAATTCTCCGGCATGGTTGAGATGGTGTCATCTGATCCAGATTGGCTGGCCATCCCGGCAATAGCTACAAAGTTGGGCATGCACCCGGTCGTCGTTTGGAACATTATCAAGCATCGACTTCTACCAGCGCAGCAGAAAATAATAGGAAGAAGTAAGAAGAATGTAGTCCATATCAAAGACATAGAGGCATTCGAAGCCAGTTTTGTAACTGCAGGCCGATTAGCACGATCAGTAGGAGCTAGTCAAATTACATTCGCGCATAAACTCATGCACATGGAAATAAGGCCAATAGCAGGTCCCAGTATTGACGGAACAATTGTATATATTTTCAGAAAAACAGACTTGCAATGCGTAGATTTAAGTGATCTAAAGTCGCAAAATAAATTTAAAGCACCACCAGGTCGAAGACACAAGAGCTTAAAAGATGGAGCACCTTCAGGACTTCTTCTTACAGAGGTAACAAAATTATTAGGGCTGAACAATATTCAACAGACACTCATGCTGGTGAAAAAAGGAATTCTGGAAAAGCAACCATCAATCGAACGTGCTGTTCGCATCACGGAAAAATCCGTCGCCCAGCTAACCCAAACGCTGTCAGACCCGAACTTAGTCGACATAAATGAGGCGATAAACATACTAAATACAACTGAAACAATACTATATTTGCAATGGGTACATACTGGCGCGATGAAAGTATTAGATTTTGTACACTGGAGATTCGTTCGTAAAGATGAGCTCCAATATGTTTTGGAGTTACAAGAAAATTACTACACTGCATCACAAGCTGGAACATTTCTCAACGTTCATCGAAGCCACGTCCCAAATCTTGAACGAAAAGGATTGATTAAATCGTTAATCCTTGAAGGGAAAAGACGTTTACGACTTTACCTCCGAGAAGATGTGGAAGCACTTGCAATAGTGCGATAAAAAAGAGGGAGGCTTAGCTTCCCTCTTTTACTTTCTTTTGCCTTCGTTGATCCATCCACGCCAACCAACCTGCACGGTGCGCTTGCGCATCATAGAAAGCATGATGCCATGGCCGCTCCTCTGTATGGTATTGCTCAACAGCTTGGTGATAGACCCCTGTATCAATCAGAGGCCGCAAATCGAACCACCCTGACAAGTTATTTGGGCATTCACCACCAAATTCTCTGATGAGTACCTCTCGGTCAACCTGGGAGTCACATGCGATCGTTACACTACGTGGCAACATTGAGAACCAGCCACGAAGCCTATCTTGCACGTCAACCCGATACATACAGGCTTCATCAATAAATCCAAGTTGTGGCAAGACGGCGGACTTAACGAAGGAATTGCATTTCGATTGGTCAAAGTCTTTCACTTCCAAGTACAATTTGTACTGCCCATCCTCAGTGACCATACCAATGCTGATCATTTCCCTATCGATCAAATTAGTCAGTTCTGTGTCCAAAAAAATTAGCATGCAAGCCTTTCACCGGTGAGTTTCATTATCCTCGCATTTTTCTCAGCGACAAACACTACCACGCATATTAGCAATATTCATTCTTATCATTCACATATGAGTAGTCAAGGTACAACAGATTTTTTAAATCTTCCAACAACGTTTCCCTTGATATCTATCTTGGAGTTAGCCTCCTGAAAACCCCTCAGCATGTCAAAATAATTGACAACAATTTTTACAAATGCCAATAGAATTGACATCAGGCCATGAACCTAACAAGATCACGTACTACAGTATGATCTTATCAGGAGTAGTTCCACGGGATGCCACTGAGCAACATCCAAACTGACGGGTCAACGTTCCTATGTGCATTCTTGCGAACTGCCCCATGCAACTGTTGCAAATAAACAAACAATTAGCTGAGTGAACTAAAAAATGAACACAAATATAAAAGAAAGAATTCGAATATTAATAGGAGCCATGGGGGATGATGAATTCGAGAGATTTATGAGCGATCTGCTACCACGTATCTTTCCTGGTTTTGATAAACTTGAGCCATCATTTAACTTCATTGGAAAAACAACTAAGGGAAAATGTGATGCTCATGTCTACCATGCCCATGACGATACTTACACACCAATCATTTGCACAACCAGGCAGTCAGGCCTTTCGCAAAAAATACTGGAAGACATCTCAAAACTGTCTACCACGAAATTCTCCAAAAAAATACAGAGAGTTTTGCTTTGCATAAACAGCTCATTGAAGGATGAGGTTGAAGAGTATAGAGCTGCATGCAGGGAAAGAGGCTGGGAACTGGAGGCGCTTTCCTTGGAAAGCCTTACTAGGCATACTATAAGCCAGTATGATTTACTACACATATACTTCAACGAAGCATACCAAAAACCAGATAGTGCTGTGCAAGGAGAATTTAGAAGATTCGACTGTGGAGAAAGGATCGCGGAAGCCAGAAATGACATAAACAAATCAATTAGCGAGCTGATAGAACTGATTGACTTTCCAAGCGAAAGAGAATGGCATTTTATTGAAAATAAAGAACACGAAATTTGTGAAAAATACATAACGAAGTTATCCATCCTCACTGGAGTATCATCCTCATGGGTAAAGCATGGAACTTATGTAAAATATCCAGCAGATATTTTGTACGATAATCATATAGAGAAAATCGATGCCATCCCCAGTGATAAAATATCATCATACATGATGATTGAACCGGAAAGCATGAGCATTTCCCTAATAGTACAAAAATCAGAATATAACTGGGGGGTTTATCTTTTTGGCTTCACTCTTGATTTCTGGCGGTGGGTTGGGGATGAATATCACATTCCGCTAATTTATCAACTACTTGAGCATATTAATAATAAGTTAAAAACACCCTACGGCAGGGTTGTAACAAAAGAATTGCTTCAAGAGATACGCTCAGGGCAGACTCATCCTTCCTATATCATAAAAAAATCTGGAAACATGCATTACTGGTTTGATGATCTTTTTGATTTGCATCACAAATACCCAATTGCGAAGGAACAATACAAGCATCATGGAGAGTGGTTTGTACGTCTTCAGCAATCATTTCTCAGGTATGCGGCATAAAACTATAGACTGCAAATTTTTGATGGCAAAATCCAACAGCATTGAAAGATCAGAAATGGATGCTTACGAAGACAAACTTCCAGGCGTGTCGCTCGCACAGGACATCGGGTCTAGAGCTGTAGAACAATTCTTATCTACACGGCCTGACTCTTGGATAGTCAATACTCTTGGTGGGGATAACGACTTTGGAATTGATGCTCAAATTCAGTTAAAAACCAGCGCAACAGCTGGGAAGGTTTGCAACTTATTTCATGCACAAATAAAAGGAGGTCAAACTTCCTTTTCAGGGAAAAACCACGTCTATGTAGATTTGAAAGTATCCACACTAAATTATTTCCAACGCATCACAAGTATTATTTTACTTATATATGTAGACTTTTCCGAAAGTCCGCCAAAATCATATTTCTTACCAATACATGAAGAAATTATACGATTGATAGGGGATGAACTAAGCTTCCCCAAAGAAGACAAGAAGAAAAGAATAAAAATAAGCAAAGAAAACATACTAAACAAAGAGTATGATATTGCTCCTCAACTAAATGAATACACAAAGGAGGTAGTAAAATTACGCGCATCTATCTATCAGCAAGGCGGTTACCGTTTTCTGAAAAAGGACAAAAACGAAAATAATTTCAATTTTCATACAAAAGGACTCGAACCTGTCAGAAAAGTTACGGATGAGTATTTCATGCGTTCTGAAAGGCGTGTAAGAATAGATGCCTTCCTTCCATTGTACCCAAATGGAACAGCAAGTTGTCTCATTGTTGTTTCATTGCCAGGCCTCAATGAATGCATGATAACTCTTAGCCGTGACAATTTAGTCAAAACGCTATTTCAAGCAAGCTTTTCCCCTCCCACGTCGGAGGGAAGATCATTCATAGTCGGTAGACCATGTTCGATATCCGAAAATTACCTTCTACAAATTGGAAACTGTCGGTTATTTTTACCATCAGACGCAATGGAAGAATTTTGTGACATTGTTGATGACTTATCAAATGAATATTTGGCAAGGATGAGAAAAATTGAATACCTCGTTGGTGCGGAATACTATCCTTTATCTTCATCAGAAAAACTTGGATATAAAGTCGCCAGAGTTCCTCGCTGGCTATGGGCTAGAATTCAAGGACTTGCCGAGGATTTCCGCTACGACGAAGGTGAAAGTGAATGGCATATTTTCGATTACGACAGATACGCTTTAAGAATTGTTAGTCGAGATGCCGCTGGACGGTTAGTTGAGAATGCTATTTTATGGCCAGAGCGGGCTGACTCATATAATTTCCATGTGCCTGATAGAGATGTATGGCTAGTGTGGAGGCCACCACATGATAGATTTAATGAAGTTACTATCGACAACATGTGGGACATCCCGACTACGGAGGACTTTTTAACTACAAAATTAATTCCCAAAGCGTATTCGTACTATGAAAATCCTAAACCTCGATCATTCTGGTTCAACCTACTACATAAAAATAGTGCCAAACCAACTGTCACGAATGATGATCTTGAACAATTTGGCGTAGCGTTAGGAAGGAAATATTGGCTTGAAGGGCGCACCGCCCCGGTAGCAAAAAATATTTACCAGATTTGCAGTGAAATGCAAATTTTCTTTCATTGTTCCAGTACAAATATTTACTTAACAAATGAAGGGCGGAGGGGAATTTACCTTGGCTTGGCCTTACTTCTCGAATGTTGCAATGGCATTGAACTTGGCTATTTGCGTGGAAATTTAAATTTCATCACCGCTCAAAACCCCATAAAGGCTGCTGAGAATTTGCGCGAACAGGCTCAAAGCATAGATAGTGGAACAACTAACTATTTTGAAATCGATCTAGTGCTTAGATCATATATTCATGCACTAAAATCTGATTTAAGTCTGACATTAAAAAAATCCGAAGAGGTATTGCATCATTTGGCTGAAACTATTGATGTTTACCAAAGAGCATCTCTAATAAAAAAGTACAGCCAACTTAGCTAGTAAGTTCATAGGGCAGGATTCCCTACAGGAACCGGGGCAGTCCACCAAGGGTGCACCGTCCGTTTCATGGAGTCCTTGCCGTATGTCCGACGCCGGCGCGGCCGCCATCTGCCAAGTCAACATGTACCTCGTCCCTATCAGGGAGTAAGTGGGCGGCAAAACAGCTAAAGATCTGAGTTTAGATAGTCGCTAGATTGGTGCCGGGGCGACTCTATGGCGATAGTGACAACGTCATTGCGATTTTTGTACCATCACACCACTTCTCGACGCCATAAAACCTATTCGGAGGGGCCAGTTCTTGTTGACCGCCATGCCAGTTACAACTGACCACGACGCAGGCGCCCGCCGACCAAGGAACATCGTAAAATGCCTGCAAAACAACTGACAAAATCTCCTAACGAAGCCGATCTTGAAGCTTCAATCCATCAAGCTGTGAAGCAGGCCTTCCCCTGGCTTGCGGCCGGCTCGATCCGCCACCAGACCAAGTTTGCATTCACGTTCGGCAGAAAGAAGATTGAGATTGATGGGACGGAGGTATCACGCGCTGAGGGCCGGTCGGACATCATTCTCTACAACGAAGAACGCCCCTTAGCCGTACTCGAACTTAAACGGCCTGGTATTCCGCTCACAGGTAACGACGAAGCGCAGGGGCTGTCATACGCACGCGTTCTGACCCCCTCACCTCCATTAGTTATTGTGACCAACGGGACAGACCTGCATATCGTCGAGACGCATAGTGGCAAAAAGTGGGCCGCAACGCTGCCAACCGACCAAGATTTCAAGGCGCTGGTGTCAAACGCGGCCCGTGTTGCGACGGCCGACCTTAAGGATGCAATTGACACCCTAATGGGGACCAACAGTGCGGTCTGGATGTCAGCAGCCCGTTCAGCTTCCGCCGTAGTCCTATCTGAACTGAGTGCATCCTCGGATAAACCGGCCCAGCCCTTTGTTGATCAGATTCTTTTTAGCCGCCGAGCCACACTCGAAGTTCTTTCACACATACGTGATGGTGCCAAACTAGTCCTTCTGGAAGGCCCTCCTTTGGCAGGCAAGAGCAATGTTTTGCGCGAGATTGTCCTTAAGACGGAGGTGCACCCCGATATTGCCGCGCTCTACTTAGAGGCCGGTGTCGGCAGAGGAATCGTCCAGGCAGTTGCTGATTCGTTGACCAATGCGCTGGAATGGACGGTCAGTACTGAGGATGCCCGAGTTTGGCTAAGGCGACTTTCAAAATCCACTGATCGAAAACTGCTTTTGCTTGTGGATGGGCTTGCCATCGATGACAACGACGCCCGCAAAGAAATCGAAGATCTGACCTCTTCGAATCTTGGCTCTGGAGTTACCATTGTCGCGGCGCTGGATGACACGGTCGCTGAGCAGATCGTACTTAGGCCGAACCACCGAACGCAGTCGACGATTGGTCGGCGAGCAAAGCGGGTTGCCATTAAGTCGCTAGACGACCGGGAGTTCGAGTACGCCAAGAATACATTGTGGCAACACAGGATTGGCTTTATGCACGGAGCTGACTTCGAGGACAAGCTGCGCCAGCCTTGGGTGCTTCGGGCAATGTGTGAGCCACTACTAAACAAGCTCAGTGACACTGAGCCCGATCATGGCCTGCTGCTGCCATCAGTTATCAGCCTCGAACTGATACGACACGCTCGTGAGCGATTTGTTGATCCCGACCTGCGACGGCAGTTCAATGCCATAGCAAAAGCAGTCCTAGCCGACGCTACGGACCAGAGCCGCGACGTAGCGCTGAAGCTTGAGTCCTTGGCGGTCAACCTTCTGCGCCGCGAAACGCTGCTGCATTATCTGACGCTCGATGATCTGAAGATGTTGATAGATGGCGGCTTCCTTAAGTCGGCGATGCACACATCAGACGACGCTATTTTGTATGTTCGTTTGCCGGAGCTGCTTGCAAGTGAGTTAGCTCGTCTGCTTGCCAAGAAACTTATAGACAGGCGCAATACCGACCAGCATGAGGCTGCAATGTGGCTCGCAGGCGCTGCCTCCAACTTTCCTATGGGGGACCTGATTGCGGCTCAAGCCGTCCTAGACGCGGCACAGACACCTGAAGGTATTACGTTTGCTCTGATTAGAGCGCTTATCGAATCTCCACCGACGCGAGAGGTAATTCACCCTGGCAGCAGGTTTGCTATGCATGTCCAAGATGTTGGACGGGTTGAGATTAGCATCAAGGCTGATGGCAAGGCTGAGATGATAGTATGGGGTCAGGCCCACGAGATTCAACTCAACGAGAACGAATTAGGCGAAACCTACGCTCAGTATCACCAATGGCTAATTCTATCCCACCTGGCGGAAATGCATTGTGTTATCGAAGACGACGATGGAGAGAAGTGCGTAAACCATAGGGTCCTATTCGAAGTGGGTCGCGCTAACATCGTTCTACGCGAATTTCGCAGTAAAGACAGCATGCGAGGATTACCGACGCATAACTTACCTGGTATCGGGTCGATTGTCTGTCACAAGGCCGGCATCGTCGAGCCGATCACCCTGTCAATTTGTCACTACCTATCACGCGAGGTAGAGAGTCGTGATGAATGGATCGACTTGGCGATAGAGAGTAAGTCCATGCCGCTGCTTGCACGAATCCATATAGCACTGTTGCAAATTGCGTCAGAAGTAGATGAGCAGTGTGCCCCATGGGCCAGACAAACTTTGGAGACTAGAGTGCGTCCGGCATTCAATTTCTTTCCCCAGCTCCACATTGACGAGGAACTCGACAATTAGACCCTATGTGGCTGTAGGTCTTCGCGAGGTGGGAAAACCGGGTACAACTGCAGCAGACGGAATTGATCCGACCAGCGCCCAGCCACGTCATATTTTGGCGCACCGCACCCCAGCAGCGACGCCGAGGCCGCGAGCGCCAGTACATAACCCGGTGTTCTCACCTTTTCCCGTATTGCGCCCCCCTATTGTGTCGCGCCCATGCACACTGTCCTAAAATCCGGATCAAGCAGCAAGTCTTTCGCCGAGCCAGGTGTGCTGAACTTCATCCACGTCGGCATGCCGTTCAGGCAACGCTGAAACCGTGCGTACTTCGCATTGTCGGATGGTTCCAGCGACGTAAAGCAGGCCGCAGCCCCCCAGCTTTTCCGCAGTTCAGCATCGGTCGTGTCGCTCGTCATCAACACGGCATAGCCGGAGGTGATGCTGGCCTGTTCCGCTAGCATGAAGGGGTGGTCCTTGAGCAGCGCGTTGGACAGCACCCCCACTTCCTGTGCACTCACCCCTTGGTCGGTACCGCAGGTTCCATCAGCCGGGCAGCGCAGGTTGCAAAGTGGGTAAACGCGCGGAGAGACGCTGGCGCAAGCGGCTAACGCCAACGCGCAGCACACGGCTGAGGTACGAAAAATAAGGCTCCTCATGGCTTGAACGCAATTTTTTCGATGTCTTCGATCGCCGCTTTGAGGAACGCAGTGTTCTTCTGCGCTAGGTAGCCCACCACTCGCAAGGTGCTTTCGCCATCATCGAACGTCAGAGTGTTGCCGTTCTTCTCGACGACATGCTTCTCCTGGTGCTCGTGGCGTTTGTAGCCGCCCCCTATGCCAATGCCGAAGAAGCGAGCCGAAGCACTGCCACCGACCGAAAAATCATGGGTGTAGTCGTACTGCCAGCCATTCGCGGACTTGAAGTCGATCTTGAACCCACGCATCAGGATGAGCCCCTTCGGGTAATACAGCAGGCTGCCGCCAGGCCCAAGATAGCGCATGAAGAGGTTCTTGTTCTGCAGAATGAGCTTATTGGCAAACAGGTTGCTGTTGAACCAGGACGGTGACTGGATTGGCGCGATGAAGCACGACTTGCACCCGAGCGTCACGTCCTTGGTGTGCGAAAACTCTTCCCGGATCGTGGTTGATTCGGACGCGCTCACCGACGCACTGAACCAACCGTAGGAACCGCTCACCGAGCCGGACCAGTCGGATGCCATGCTCTCGACGGCCGTCCGCGACTCGTTGAAGGTCACGTCAAACTCGCCGATCGTGGTCGTCGCGATTGTCCAGACGGTCTGCTGCGGCAACATGACCGGGCGATCGGCAAACACGGCCGTATCGCCGGTCGGCAGCGATGCCAGATAAGGCAGCGTGAAGCGGGCCCCGTCCGGATATGCACCATCCTCCATACGGGGATAACGGATGCGCGCACCGACGCTGACCAGTTTATCCCAGGCGTCCTTGATTTCGCGCTGGTCCGCATCGGCATATTCGGTGCGGCGAAGCCGCTCCAGATCGCCATAGAGGGAGGAAAGCTTAACCGCATCTGCCTCGATGTCATTGGCGTTGCCGTAGCGGTTGCTCCATTGGATGTACTGGGCCAGATCACCATACGGGATGCCGCGCAGGCTCGCGTAGTCCTTCCAGTTCGCGGCGTCTTCACGCACCAGCCGGCGAATGTCCGATTTCAGGTTCTCGATCAGCACCGTCTTCGCGTTGATCTGCTGAATCACCTCTGGGGTCAACGCCTTGGCTTCGATTAACGCCAGCGCTGTTTCGACGAAGCGGCTGAATTCCGCGTACAGCGTTCGATCGGTGATAGTGAACTGGTCGCTCAGCGGCACCGGGGCCAGCAGCTGATCGACTTTGCTCAGGTAATTGTAGAGCGAGAAAAACGGGTATTTGCCACTCAGGTCCAGCGGCTCCGCGATCGTCTGCAACTGCAGGTACTGGTCCTGCTTTAGGTCGCCCTTCACCTGGCCCTTCACGAACTCGTAGAACAGGTTGAAGGTGGCCTTGTAGTCGGCCAGCGGATTGATTTCTTGAAGTCCAGCGGCATGTACCATTTCTTCCTCCTTAAGTTATACCGAACGTGTACACGAACAGCATAGGAAATGGAATTGCGCGATGCAAACCACTATGACAGTCGCACGGGCAAAGAAACAGTACTGCGGATCATCGACAACCACATGGGGCAAGCTGCTTGGTACAACGACATTTGCGGCAAACTCAGCAGCGTCAATCTGGTCGGCATAACGGGGTCATTAGGTAACAGAAATTTGGTTTGATCGATGGCCACCAAGGCGCGGTTCATGACATCCATCTGCAGCCAGATTTGCACATCGAAGTCTGGCGGAATCGCCCCATTCCCGATGTCAGCCAGAACCTTTCGCTTTCTGCCTTGCTCATTTCGAGAACATCGAGCTGAGCCTATTGCACCTGGTGAATGGTCGACGAGCAGCCACCAATCATGATGGCCAACAAAGTAGCGCGTCCCAGTCTATACAAGGTTCTCATCCGCCACTCCAAGTTGCTTGGATCTCCAATCAAGCAGATACCTATGGTCATTTGCCTGCTATTTGCTTAGGCAACCATCGACCTTCCAGCAGCGCACGGACCTTGGTCCATAACGGTCCGCTGGATCCAGTTTCCTCGCTCGCCGTGCCTTGCGTTTCAAGCGGCGAGCACGCTTGCCTGCTCGTAGGGCGTCATACCCGCCAGTTACACGAGGGTGTCCAATTAGGACGATCTCATGCGGTGACTTATATCCATTGCGGCGCAGCTCTCGAGAAATCGTGCTGGGCGCCCAGTGCAATGCCTTTGCAATAGCCCTGGCACTTTCACCCAGCAGCATCATTGCCATGATGAACCCACTCTCTTCGCCACTTATGTGCTCATAAGTTCTTTGTATGCAACAACTTATCCTTCAATTGGTTGCACTTGGTTCTTGAAACTGCCGAGCGAGAATTCGTTCCGCTAAATCAAAAAGCTGCTGTTCATTACGAATCGCCGCTGATGGGCGACTTACCGGTGCATTGCAGACGAAATGACCAGTCTTTCGAACGACAGCAGCGGCCGATGAGCAGAAGACGACGATCATAAATCGGTGGCCGCTTATGCTCCACCGAGACATGCAAATTTATCTGCCGCTCATGAAAGAAAATGCAAAGTTATGTGTCGCTGACCTGGTGCTTTATCTGTCGCCATAACCAGTAAGCGACTGACCCACATAGATCGACAATGCAAGCTTATGTGTCGCTCGACGAATGGATTTACGATTGATCTAATAAATCACATCGGACTGCAGGATTCTATTAATGTGCGGAATCTTTTTGCAAATGGTCATCTTGTACCATGGCCTGGAAGCTCTAATCATAATGGATTTTTAACATATAAAAACTGCCCAAATCTAATCAACCTAGGTTTATCACCATCAGCAACAGAAAAAGACATTCCTGTTATTTTTGAAAAAATCATCACTTGCGCAAATTTCTGCTCATACAGCGCCTCTAGTCAGTCTGAAGAACAAAATAGTATTTATATTAATGCATACTTAGAACTTATTGAGTACCTAAGACATTTGTTTATATGGAATGATTCTAAATTCAAAATATCCAAAGAAAAAAAGAAAGCTTCCTCATGGGCCTGGCTAAAGTACTTACAAAAGGCCAATAATGAATACGATAAAATATCAATTTTTACACTTAACTATGATACTTTTCTTGAGCGAATTCTGACCAAAAATAATATTGAATTCGAGATAGATCAAATATCGCCAGCAGTCGGCAAAAAAATAATAATCTACAAACCACACGGATCTATCAGCTTTGTCTCAACAAGATTGATGACCACAACTCCGGACTATCGTATAGGCTATAATTTCAAAGACCCCTTAACGCCAAATCAGATTAAGATTGAATATGAAAATCTTAATCAATATCATTTAATAAATACGATTATACCACCGTATGGTGATTCATCACGCTACGGCCACTCCTGGTCAAGACTCATGCTTGAATCAGCTGCAACTTCTGCAGAAACTGCCACAGATGTAGTTATTTCTGGGATTTCATATTGGCATGTTGATCGCGCTGAGATTGATAAAATATTACTATCAATACCATCCAAAGCAAATATTACTTGCATCAACCCATCTATAAATCCAGTATTTCAAGCCGTTTTGCAGAGCCGTTTTGCAAAATTCCAGCATTATCTGTCAAGCTCACTCCTGAAGGGTATGTAAAATGGGACGTATTAATCGACAAAGTACATCTATAAGTATTTCTGAGTTTTACGAAAACCACGTCCTTACAAAGTACAATTACGAACCAGAATACCAGAGAAAGAGCATATGGACAGATGAAAAACAATCCTTTCTCGTAGATAGCATTTTAAGAAATTTCCCTATCCCCCCTATTTTTTTACATCAAAAAATCGATCCTGATAATGGCAAAACAAAATTCGACGTTGTTGACGGAAAGCAAAGGCTAACATCGATAATTAGATTTATTGAAGGTGAAATTCCATGTCAATCCGAGATTGATGACGCAGACTCCGCCATCGCAGGTAAGCATTTTAAAGACATCCCTCTGGAAGATATTAAGAAAGAATTCTGGAGATATAGAATACCCCTTGAATTGATTGACGCTGACAATCCCGATTTAATCGATGAAATTTTTGACCGATTAAATAGAAATGGCGAGAGATTAAATGGCCAGGAGCTTCGAAATGCTCGGTATTACGACAGTCCAATCATTAAAATTGCAAATGAAATAGCAAATAGAAATCCATTCTGGAAGGAGCGGCTCGCGATTGCGACGGATGTGAGCAGAATGGAAGATGCTGAATTTATATCTGAATTAATCTTTGTGATATATGAAGATAGTTTATTTGGTTCAAACCAGAAAAATATTGACGAAAAATATGAGAAATACTCAAAGATGGATGATGCTTGGGCAGAAAATACACGTCATACTTTTAGCGAGATCACACAAATTCTAGTTGATTTCAATCTTGACTATGATGGCTTTAGAATCAATGGCGTTAGTCATCTCTTTGGCTTGTGGTCATTAGCAACACAAATATATAAAAAAAATCTACACACCGACATATCAGCACAGCTAAATGAATTCTTTGGCTGCTTAAGAAGCGACGCCACTAAAGATAAAAATGTTCTTGAGTATAAAAAGAGCATGAGCTCTGGCACTAAAGAAGTTACTCAACGCACAAGACGTAGATCAGCACTACTTTCTTACTTGTCACTGCAATAGTATAAATTAGATGAAGCTGAATTCATTATAAATAATTGATTCAGCTTCATCATAAATTAATTTTACAATTTTAGCCACCAAGCCTCATCCATCCCACACCGTACCAACGTGCACACGCCCCCCTCCCCGTCAAGCATACCGACGGGTGACCGGGGCGAGGTCTTAAGCGCCTGCAATGTCTGAGCGATTTGACGTTAGCAAATCGCGAGTTCAGGCGCGCCTCGCTCCGGGCGGGCCCTGTCGGGTAGCCGCAGGCCATGCTTGTGGGGTGGCCTGGGAGGTGAAGGAGGGCTTGGCCACACAAGCCCTCCTTCCCGTCCGCCGCGCGGAAGCGGCAATGAAAATAAACATCCGCAGGAGCAGGTACTCGGTTTTCTAATCGAATTGATATTAAAATGCTACTGATATTATTTTTATTTTTCGGCGCTGCCAATTTCATGTTTCACAAAAGGCTGCGTCATTTGACTGGCGAAGAGTTTCATGCATTTACGGCCCCCAACAAAGTTATTTCTTCAAAGCTGCATATTGCCTTATGCTTCGGCTATTTTAAGTATAAAGATACTGAATTAACCCGATGGGCCATCACATTGCAAGTATTGGTATCTATCTTTATTGCCATCATTCTTAAAAATTAACTCCCCTGCTAGAAGATAATTCGCACTGACCTCTGCCGACTCTGGAAAATCATAAATCATCCCAAGTCGAACATACCTACGGATAGCATTTGGAAATGGAAAGGGATATTTGGCCAAGCAAAGATTCCGTTCCTGCTTGCCGCGAAAAATCATCGGAAACCACCACACCGACGCCACCCTTGGCCCCATCAAGCATGCCGACGGGTGACCGGGGCGAGGTGTTAAGCGCCTGCCCTGTTTGAGCGATTTGACGTTAGCAAATCGCGACTTCAGGCGCGCCTCGCCCCGGTCGGGCCCTGTCGGGCAGCCGCAGGCTATGCTTGTGGGGTGGCCTTGGAGGTGAAGGAGGGCTTGGCCACACAAGCCCTCCTTCCCGTCCGCCGCACGGAAGCGGCAAGAAAATCCATCATCCGCGCAGCGGACACAAGCCTTTACCTGCACCTCTTGTCAGTGTTTTCGCGCCGCTCTACCCTTGCCGCTGCTGGTCTCTCTGCGTAGCCTTTCCGGGTTGCATTTCAAGCATGCAACCGGGTTTGGCGACCCAGTTATCAGCAAGAAAAGCCGCATAAAGCGGCTTTTCTCTCTTGCGTCTGCACCACTCTATGGCAGGCCAAGTGGGGAGACCTATACGGTCTGCCGGTGCTGGTGCCGGTTCGCCAACCCTGCTTTGGCCTGCCACCCGCGTTTGGCGACTCGCGTGGCAGCCTCAATTACTCACCAGAGGGCATTGTCATGACGCATCCCGGCTCCAACACTACCCAGCAACCACCTCCCCTCACCCTCTACTACCTCGGCCACCCCATCCACCTGTTCCACCACCACGGCCATTGCTGCCTGCAGGCAGACGACATCCTTGCCCTGTTCGGCCCGCGCCTGCGCCAGCAACTGCAACAAAAACTCGCCCAACAGCATTGCCCGCACGCCCAACACAGCAAGACAGATCGCTACTACTCAACGGCCGCACTGCAACATGCATTGCAGCAATGCCACCGCCCCGCCGCGCAACGCCTGCGTCACTGGCTGACCCGGCAGGTGCTGCCGGCTTTGCATCAATTACCGCCCGCTGCACCACGCTGGGAGCAGGCGCTGGCCATGGCGGCGGAGGCCGGGCAGCAAATCAGCCATGCCGTGTTGCGCGCCGTGCTGGAACAGGAACAAGGCTGGCAGCACAGCCATTGGCTGCTGACGCTGGATTACACGCCAGACCACCCACGCCGCCATGCCCATGGCCGGCTGAGCGTGCTGGATAGCCGGGTCACGCCCTTGCAGGCATTGGCGCAGCGCATTGCCGGGCCGGAGGGTTTGGCCAGCAATAATGCCGAGCTGATGCGACTGGCGGCTGCCTGTCATCAGCAGTTGGCAAAGCGGATGGAGAAACAGGCATGGCGGACGGAGGCGGCGCGCTAGACTGGGCAGCACCACCAGGCATGGCCGCAAAAAAGTGAAGGAGCGATTGACCACATCATCGCTCCTTCACTGTTGCCACACGGTTGCGGCGTGCACATGTCCGCCGTATCAGGCTTGCGGCGTTTCGTACCAGCCCTTGGATGCATTCACCACCTTCACCACCAGCAGCATGACCGGTACCTCGATCAACACCCCTACCACCGTGGCCAGCGCTGCGCCGGACTCGAAGCCAAACAGGCTGATGGCCGCAGCCACCGCCAGCTCGAAGAAATTCGACGCACCAATCAGCGCCGACGGGCAGGCAATATTGTGCTTCTCCCCTACCAGCTTGTTCAGCCAGTAGGCCAGTGCCGAGTTGAAAAACACCTGAATCAGGATAGGTACGGCCAGCAGTGCAATCACCAGCGGCTGACGGATGATGGCCTCCCCCTGAAAAGCAAACAGCAAAACCAGTGTGGCCAGCAGCGCAGTGATGGACCACGGCCCGATCCTCGCCATGGCCGCATCAAAGGCTTGCTGCCCCTTGGCCAGCAGTAGCTTGCGCCACAGCTGCGCCAGGATGACGGGGATGACGATGTAGAGCAGCACCGAAGTCAGCAGCGTGGCCCAGGGCACGGTAATCGACGAGATGCCGAGCAGGAGCGCCACGATGGGCGCAAACGCGAAGACCATGATGGTGTCGTTCATCGCCACCTGGGATAGCGTGAACAGCGGGTCACCATTGGACAGCCGGCTCCACACGAAAACCATGGCGGTGCAAGGCGCGGCGGCCAGCAGGATCAGCCCTGCAATGTAGCTGTCGAGTTGATCGGCCGGCAGCAGCGGCGCAAACCAGTGGCGGATGAACAGCCAGCCCAGGAAAGCCATGGAAAACGGCTTGACCAACCAGTTAACAAATAGCGTGACGCCAATGCCGCGCACATGCTGCCTGACCTCATGCAGGGCAGCAAAATCCACCTTGACCAGCATCGGGATAATCATCACCCAGATGAGCAGACCGACCGGCAGATTCACCTGGGCCACTTCCATATGCCCAATGGCCTTGAACAATCCGGGCGCAAGCTGCCCCGCACCGATACCGGCCACGATGCAGAGAAAAACCCACACCGTCAGGTAGCGCTCGAAAATGCTCATCGGCGTACCGGCAGCCGGCTTGGCCGTCACTTCACACGGGGTATTCGTCATGAGCACTCCTTATAAGCCAAGGGCTGCACGCACAGCCGGTACCAGACGGGCACGGATGTCATCGCGCACAGCCAGAAAGCTTTCCAGCGGCTCGCCATGCGGGTCATGAAAGCCAATATGGATACGCTTCACTGGCCGCGGGAAAATGGGGCAACTTTCCTTGGCGTTGTCGCAGACGCTGACCACCAGGTCGATGTCCTGATCCATCACCGCCTCGACAGTCTTGGGAAACAAACCATCAGTCGGCAAACCGGCTTGCTGCAGCGCCTCGATGGCACCATCGGCCACCTTGGGCTGGGGACTGGTCCCGGCAGAGATGGCACGCACCAGGCCGGCCAGTTCGTGATTAAGAATCGCCTCCCCCATCTGGGAGCGACAGGAATTGCCCGTGCACAGGACAAGGACGGTTTTAGCTGTAGTCATGGTTTTCATTCCGGAGAAGCAGGATTCTGGCTGCAACACGTTTCCGTCGTATCACAAGCTGCCGTCTTGGGCAGACAGGCCTTGCCCTGGCAACAATTATTGGTCAGGAAAGCAATGAGATCATCCATCGTCCCGTACTCGGCAGAGTAGTGAATAAACCGGCTCTCCCGCTCGCCCTTGATCAGGCCGACACGGCTAAGGTGGGATAGATGGAATGACAGCGTGGCATTGGGAATGCTCAACTGTTCGCCAATGGCGGAGGCATTTATTCCCTTGGGGCCAGCCTCTACCAGCAAACGGAAGATCGCAAGGCGTGACTCATGCCCAAGGGCAGCAAGAATTTCAGCGGCGTTTAATGTTTCCATATTTCCATTTTTATGGAAATATAAAGCAAAGTCAAATGACGTTCCAATGCTTCACATCGAAAGAAGCGGACTGCTACATCGGTCATTCCGCCATATCGTTTTCTGCTTATGGCAGACCGATGTGGCAGCAAGCAAAGAAAAAGCCAGCAGATCAGCGGAAATCCGCGTCAGTGCTGGCTTTTAGAGGTTCTGGTGGAGGCGGCGGGAATCGAACCCGCGTCCGAAAGTCCTCTACGGTGAGTTCTACATACTTAGTCGTGTCATTTGGATTTAACCTCTGCCACGCCGACGGACAGGCTGGACTTTGGCGAGTTACCTTGAGTTTCGCACAGTACCAAGTAACCCGGCACAGCACTAGCAGATGTAGAGTGACACTACAGGGTTTTGACGCCCCCGGCCCATCTGCGAACCGTTGTAGTGTCTAGCCGGCCGTTAGGCTGCTAGAGCGTAAGTTTCGTCGTTTGCGACTAAAAAAATTCAGCTTTTTACGGGGTGACTGAAATCCCGGTATGCCCTCATCCGCTTCGCAACCCCCGTCGAAACCAGGTCGCCCCCAGATAAGACTGACAAGTATACAGCCAAACACTCGCTGCGGCTAGTCCGCCAGCCGCCTGGGATCAACGCACGGCAAGCCGTCCCGCAGCCCGCCGTGGGCTTAGCGCTTGAAGGCCAGCACCACTACCCCGCAGGCCACCAGGGCGATGCCCAGCCATTCTCGCGGGGCCGGGCGCTCACCCAGAAAGATCACAGCAAACACCGCTACCAGCACCAGGCTCAGCTTGTCGACCGGGGCCACTTTCGATGCCTCGCCCATTTGCAGCGCACGGAAATAACAGGCCCAGGACAGGCCGGTTGCAATGCCGGACAGGCCCAGAAACAACCAGGTCTTGCCCGACAGCTGCAAGGGATTGCTCCATTTGCCGCCAAGCCAGACAAACAGCGACAACACCACGCCGATAATGCCGGTGCGGATCAGCGTGGCCAGGTCGGAATCCACACCACGAATGCCTACCTTGGCAAAAATAGCCGTCAGCGCGGCAAACACCGCCGACAACAAGGCCCAGAACAACCAGCTGGCCGTTCCGATCATGATTTTCTCTCCTTCATTGAAGCGTGCGCTATCCGGCCAGCGCCGTCCGGCCTAAAATGGGCGCTCAAACATTACATCTTTAGCTGCCGGCATGTCTCAATCCAGAACCATACTCCTGCTCGCCCTGCTACTGGCGCTGGCCTTGCTGGCCGGGCACCGCCAGGAAAACAAGCCGGCCAGCCCAGCACAAACCCGGCTGATCAAGAACATCATCCGCATTCTGTAATGCACAACGCGCACGGCACGTGCCAGTAACAGGCACTGCCCCGTGGCGAGAAACATCAAGGACAGACCATGATTTCTGCTTCCACCCTGTTGCTGTTTATGGTGACCGTACTGCTGCTGTTTTTGTCGCCGGGGCCGAATATGGCTTTTGTGTTGTCCTATTCCACCACCATGGGCCGCTCGGGCGGCTTGGCTGCCGCACTGGGCATTGCCGTGGCCGACATGGTGTTCACCATCCTGACCGCCAGCGGTATTACCGCCATGCTGGCGGGCTGGCCGCCGATGTTCGACCTACTGCGCCTGGGCGGGGCGGCCTATCTGCTATGGCTGGCATGGAAATCCTGGCGGGCTGGCGGCATGCTGGCCCTGCTGGGCGGCGAGCGTCGCAGCCACCGCCAGGTGGTACGCATGGCGATGTTGAACAGCCTGCTCAACCCCAAGGCGCTGCTGTTTTTCATGGTATTCCTGCCGCAATTTGTCAACATCGCTCAGGGCCATGTTGCGCAGCAGGTATTGCTGCTGGGACTGGTGCTGGCGGTGACCGGCCTTGCTTTCAATGCAGTACTGGCGCAGTTCAGCGGGGCATTGGGCCGCTATTTGCAGTCGCAACCGCGCTTTGCGCTGTGGCAAGGGCGGGCGCTGACGCTGGTGTTTCTCGGCCTGGCCGCCCGGCTGCTACTGCTGCAACGACCGGGCCAGCCCTGAACCAGGGCTCAATCGATAGCGTCGGCATACCAGCGGCTTGCCGCCATGTCGTCTTCCAGTGCCAGTAATACGGCAGCGCTTAACTCCTGCACTGTGCCATCCAGTCCATGCTGGCGATAGCCCAGTGCCGTGCCGCGCTGCAAGGCTTCCGCCGCCATGGTAATGGCCAGATCCTGCGGCAGCTCTGCCGCCGCACTCTGGCAAGCCGTGGCAGAAAACGAGTGGGCCTTGCGGCAGCCGGCCGGCCGCCACGGATAAATGCTGCACAGCGCATCCTGCAAGAACGCACAAGGTGGCCGCACCGCGCCGCCTTGCGCCAGCAAGAGCTGCTGCTGGCGCAGTGCCTGCAGCAACTGCTCGAGACGGTCGGCCGGCCCACTACGCAACTGCTGCGCAATCAGCAAGGCTTCAGCCGGTGCCACCTCCACCCGCAGGCTACAGCAGCTGGCACACCCCGCGCGGCAAGCCACTGGCTCGCCACGCAAGGCCGCCTGCGCCATGGTTTGATCGATGCCACGATGCAGATTGCCGACAAATGCAACGGCATAAGCGACGCCAGGATTGGCTTGTAACTCAGCAGCCACCCGCGCCCCCACCCGCTCTATTGAAGCCTGCAAGGCAGCCGCTTCATCGGCGTGCAGCATAGCCATCCTCCCTATCGTTTCAGTCATTCCAGCCCGGGTCTGCGGTTGATTATAGCGCGCAGGATGCCGGCCGAACGCGGCAATCCGGCACCCGCGCCAGCAGCAAAACCAACGCATGTTTTAATTTATTGATCATGATCATGCCGGCTGCAGGCAGCGTATGCAGCCCGAGCGGGCATGGTTAAAATAATGCCAATGACAAAGCAAAGCACAACAGACCATGACGGAAACCGACATTGTCCGACTGATCCGGGATCTCGATACTGCCACGGAGCGGGCCATTCTGGCCGAGCTGGCGCTGCTGCTGGGTGCCAGCCATCTGGGCAGCCAGCTCAAGCTGGACGATCTGCAAACGCTCAGCCATCCGGCGCGCAGCGTTTTCAATGAACTCTGCGAACTGATTGGCGCGCAGGCCCAGCAGCCGTTCAGCGCCAACACCACGGGCGCCCTGCTGGCCATTCTCACCACTACCAGCCAGACCTGATCCGGCAAGCTTAAGCCTGCCTTAAGCCATCCCCGGTGATAATCCGCGCGGGGAATAAACCCCTTCAGGAGATCAATCATGGTATCGGGTATCGGCAATATCGGTAGTACTGCGCCCTCCCAGCTCTTGCGCCCCGTCAGCCAGCCACTGGCCACACGCGGCGGCGATAGCGATGGCGACAGTGACGGCAGCAAGCCTGGCGTAGCAGAAAGCAAAAACCGCCCGGTTTCTGCCACCATCGGCAATACCATCAACACCACGGCCTGAGATTCCTGCGGAACTCCTGCCACACCCGGCCCGCTTGCGCGGGCTTTTTTCTGTCTGCCACCATCATGTCCGCATGAAAAAATCGGCCCGGGCCGCGTGCTCATCTGCTATATTTTGATTGTGTACATTTTCAAAACCATCCGCCATGTCTGACATCACCCTGTGCGGCCGCATCACGACCACCCAGCCCTGCAGCTTGCCGCTGGCCGGCATGGGTATCCGCGCCGGCTTCCCTTCCCCGGCTGACGACTACCTCGACAGCAGCATCGACCTCAATGGCTACCTGATGAGCGATCCCGATGCCTGCTTTGTAGTGCGGGTACAGGGCGACTCGATGAGCGGAGCCGGCATCATGGAGGGTGACTTGCTGATCGTCGACAAGGGCCGCCCGGCGCTGCATGGCGATATCGTGGTGGCGGTAGTGGATGGAGACTTCACCGTCAAACGCCTGCACCGCCGCGATGGCCGGCTGGCTTTGCGGCCGGAAAATCCGGCCTATCCGGTACTGGTGCCACAGAATGAACAGGAACTGCTGATCTGGGGCGTGGTGTGCGGCTGCGTCCGGCGCTACTGATGAGCCGCTTTGCCCTGGTGGATGGCAACAGTTTCTATACCAGCTGTGAGCGGGTATTCCGGCCCGACCTGATCGGCAAGCCCATCATCGTGCTGTCGAATAACGATGGCTGCGTGGTGGCGCGTTCAGCCGAGGCCAAGGCCATCGGCATCCCCGCCTTCCAGCCCTACTACCAAGTACAGGGCCTGTGCCGCAAACACCGGGTCACGGTGTTTTCCAGCAATTACACCCTGTATGGCGACATGTCGCGCCGCATGATGAATATCCTAGCGCGCTTCGCGCCGCAGCAGGACATTTACAGCATCGATGAGTGTTTTCTGGAACTGAGCGGCATGGCCTCTCCTCAGGCCCATGGCCAGCGCATCCGCCAGACCCTGCTGGACAAGCTGGGCCTGCCCAGCTGCGTGGGCATTGGCCCCAGCAAGACGCTGGCCAAGCTGGCCAACCATGTAGCCAAGCAACAAGCACACTGGCAAGGCGTATTCGACTGGACCGAGCTGACCCCGGCCGAGGCGGAGCGCCTGCTGGCCAGCATGGATGTGCGCGAAGTATGGGGCGTGGGGCGGCGACTGGCGGAAAAGCTGCACCAGCTGCGCATACGCAGCGCGCTGGATCTGCAAAGGGCTGACGCCCGCCAGCTCAAGCGCCACTTCAACGTGGTGCTGGAACGCACCGTGGCCGAGCTCAACGGCGTATCCTGCCTGGCGCTGGATGATGTCGCCAGCAGCAAGCAGCACATCATTTCCAGCCGCAGCTTCAGCCGCCAGGTCCGCAGCCTGCCACCGCTAGCGGCCAGCATCGCCCATCACATTGCACGTGCGGCAGAAAAGCTGCGCGCCCAGGGCAGCACGGCAGCGATGATAGGCGTGAGCATCCAGACCAACGCTTATGGCAGCGCGGCCCCCTATCGCGGCTATACCTGCATTCCGCTACTGCAGGCCAGCGACGACACCCTCAGCCTGAACCAGGCAGCACAGACCGCGCTGCGTCAGTTGTTCCGGCCCGGCCTGCGTTATCACAAGGCCGGGGTGATGCTGATGGAAATCGGTGACAAGGCCATCCAGCAGCAGGATATGTTCGCCCCTGCGCCAGACCCGCGCCGCGCCCGGCTGATGGCCACCATCGACCAGCTCAACCGGCGACTGGGCAAAGGCAGCATCCGGCTGGCCATCGAAGATATCAGCCAGGATTGGCAGATGCGCCAGGCCATGCGCTCGCCCTGCTACAGCACCGACCCACAGCAGGCCATCACGACCCATCAGCCGTCGTATGCCAGCGCGCCAGCCGGCTACCGCCTGCACTGGCCACGCAAGCTGCCCGGCAGCTAACTCAGCGCGGCTGCCCCACTCCATCGCGCAGCGCCGGCCAGGCCAGGGTCAGCAGCAGGCCGCGCATGGCCATCAACACCAGCAAGGCCGCCCAGATGCCATGATTGCCAAAGCCGCACTGCAGCAGCCACAAGGCCGGCACATAGGCGGCGAAGCTCTGCAACATGCCATTGCGCAATACCCGCGTTTGCATGGCTCCCATGAACACGCCATCCCAGAAAAAGGCCCAGATGCACACCGGCGGCAACAGCACCAGCCAGGGCCAGAAGGCTGCCGCCATGCGCTGCAACTGCACATCCGGCGTCATCAGCGGCAGGTAAAACCACCCCAGCACCGCCATGACCAGCGCCAGCAGGCTGCTCCAGCCCAGCGACAGCCAGCCACAACGCCGCACCACCAGCACCAGCCCGGCGCGCGAGCCAGCGCCAATGGCCCGTGCGCCATATACCTCCGCCGCCACGGCGAATCCGTCCAGCAGGCTGACGCATACCATGAAGGCCTGCAGCAACAGCTGATTGGCCGCCAGCGTCAGCGTGCCCAACTGGGCCGCGCTGCGCGTCATCAAGGCAAACGACACCGTCAGCAGCAAGGTCCGCACCATGATGTCCAGATTGGCAGCAAACAGCCGCCGCCACGGTGCCATGCCACCCAGCTGCTGCCAGGCCGCACGCCACTGCTGCCACGGCACCTGCCGCAACATCACCCACCCCGCCAGCACACTGGCGGTCATTTCACTGATGGCCGTCGCCCAGCCGGCACCGGACACGCCCCAGCCCAGCCCAGATACAAAAGTAATGGCCAGCGCCGCATTCAGGGCATTCATCAGCAACTGCAGCAGCATGACCTGACGGGAATGCCCCAGCCCCAGCAGCCAGGCAAACTGGGCATAGGCCAGCAAGGTAAACGGAGCCGACCAGATGCGGGCGTCAAAATACTGCCGGGTCAGCTCGGCCACCTCGGCCACCTCGGCCGGCGGGGCCAGCAGGCGCAAGGCCAGCCAGGCAATCGGCTGTTGCAGCAACAGCAAGCCCACGCCGCCCAGCAAGGCCGCCAGCATGGGCCGCAAGCCTGCCAACACCACGGCATCCCGCCCCTGCCCACCAGCGGCCTGAGCCACCAGCCCGGTGGTGGTAAAGCGCAGGAAACTGAAGCACCAGTACACCACATTGAAAATGCTGCCACCCACCGCCACCGCCGCCAGCGCCACCGGATTGCCCAGCCGCGCCAGCACGGCCGTATCCACCAGCCCCATCAAGGGCGTGGCCAGTGCCGCCAGCATCACCGGCACGGCAAAGGTAATCAATTGCCGCGAAGAAGGTGCAGCAAGGGAAACGGTGGCATCAGACATGAGGGAAGCAGACATACGGGAAAACAGCATGGTAACAAAGCCCAGCCGGCCCTGCCCGGCAGAGCAGCAATGAAAAAGCACCCGCGCGGGGTGCTTTTCGTGGTGCTTCTCGTTCGGCGGAGTGCTGAGCAGGCTCAGACCTTTTTCACGAACTCCGACTTCAGGCTCATGGCACCGATGCCGTCGATCTTGCAATCGATATCATGGTCACCGTCCACCAGCCGGATATTCTTCACCTTGGTACCCACCTTGACCACCAGCGACGAGCCCTTGACCTTGAGATCCTTGATCACCGTCACCGTGTCGCCATCCTGCAGCAGATTGCCATTGGAATCACGCACTTCGCGCCCCTGCTCTTCACCAGCGGCATCGGCCTGGGCCGACCACTCGTGGGCACATTCCGGGCAAACCAGCATGGCACCGTCTTCGTAGGTGAATTGGGAACCGCACTGGGGACAATTGGGCAAACCGCTCATGCTATACCTTGCTCGCTAACAGAAAAATCAAATCCATCGACCACCGCCGATGGGCGCAAAGCCGGTATTGTACGCCACCACGCCGGCAAGATCACCCACTGCGCTCATGGTCTCGTCAGCACGGCCTGTGCCACCCGCCGTCGGCCTAACGCGGCTTCTGCCGACTGAATGCCCACCGGCCGGCCAGAAAGGTGAAGCTGGCAACCAGCACCACCAGCACCCAGAAGCCATGCGGATGGTTGGCCAGCGGCACGCCGCCCACATTCATGCCGAAAAAACCTGCCACGATATTGATAGGCAAAGCCAGCACCGTCACCATCGTCAGGGTGAACAGGGTGCGGTTGGTCTGCTCATTCAGCTTGGCAGCCAGTTCTTCCTGCAGCAGCTTGATGCGTTCAACCAGGGTGGCCAGGTCGTTCAGTACCAGTGAAAATTCCTCGGTCGATTCGCGCAGGGTCTGCACATCGTGCTCGGCCAGCCAGGCGGGCGGCCGGTTCAGCAGGCGGAACAACGCGCCAGGCTCAGGAGCCAGCAGACGCTGCATGCGCACCAGGGTGCGGCGCATGCCGGACAGCTCGGCACGGTGGTCCTGCAAATGCTCGGCCAGGAAACGATCTTCGATATGATCCACCTTGCGCGCAGACTCGCGCACGATGCTGGCCATGACATCAGCCTGATCCTGCATCAAATGAAACAGCAAGGAGCGGGCCGAGGGGAACACTTCACCGCTTTTCACTGCCGCCCGCAGGCGGTCCACCGAGCGCAAGGGGCGCACGCGCGCGGTGACCAGCAAGCGTGAACCGGCGGCCACCCACAGCGTGGCAACATCCGACGTCACCACACCAAAACCCAGTGCCACATCATTGATCACCGCCAGCAGCATGCCGTCCGAGGGTTCAATGCGGGTGGAACTGCTGCCAGCATGCAGCATTTCAAAAAAATCATCGTTCAAGGGCAGTTGCGCCCTGAGCCAGCGCTCGCAGGCCACATGCGCCAGATTGAAATGCAGCCAGACAAAGCCATCATCCTGTGCGGGCTGCTGCAAAAAGCGTACCGCCTCTTCCGACGCAATCGGCTGGCCGGTCTGCCCTGGCAGAAAACGGAAGCCACTGATCAGCCCGACCTGATCGGCACCATACATTCCCTCGGAAATCGACACGCTCATGCAATATACCTTCCTGTAATACCACCAGCCCCATGCTGGCCGGCCGTCAGCAAACACCCTGCCATGCAGGATAACATCCCGCCTGGCCTCACTTTACCCAAGGCAGATGACAATTTCGACCTGCCGCAAACCGCAAAATACCAGCGTCCTCAGCCACGAGCGGGCAACTGACACAGCCCCTCCGTGCTAAAGAAAATTCCCTGGCGACAAGAAGAAACAAGAGCAATTTTATTAGGAATGCATCCCTTATTCGCCACGATGGGAGTTCATAGACTGGCTCGTGTCCTCTTGCGGACATCCCTAGCCCACCCAAGTCGTTTACTCAGGAAAACCATCATGAAACTGATTGCATGGACTGTAGCTGGAGTACTGCTGGCCGGCCCCGCCCTCGCCAACAAGCTGCACCAGGAATCCCCGACTGCCAGCGAAGTAAAAGCCTGGAAGGCAGATCAGGACAAGATCAAAAAACAGGACGCACACAAAAAGCAGCAGCACCGGAAAAAGTCGGCATCCGGCGCCAAGCATCAGGTAAAGGAAACCGTAGGCGGGCACGAACACAATAAGTAAGCACACTGTCAGCATCCGCTTGCCGGATGCTGACTCAGCTTCGGCACCTCATCACCATTAGCACTCACCACCAAACATTTGATCAAATAGTTTGGCAAACGCAGCCACCCTGCGCTAGAATCAGCTGGCATGTGCAAAATATTAAACGAAAAGTTTAACGAAATGCCACAAACCAGCTACCCCGAATCCTACTACGCCGCCTCTGCCAATCCGGTGCCTGCGCGCCCGGCCCTGCAAGGCGAAATCGAAACCGACGTCTGCATTATCGGTGCCGGCTATACCGGCCTGTCCACTGCACTCTTCCTGCTGGAAAACGGCTTCAAAGTCACCGTGCTGGAGGCCGCCAGGGTTGGTTTTGGCGCATCCGGCCGCAATGGTGGCCAGATCGTCAACAGCTACAGCCGCGACATCGATGTGATCGAACGCACGGTGGGCAACAAGCAAGCCAAGCTGCTGGGTGACATGGCCTTCGAAGGCGGCCGCATCATCCGCGAGCGGGTCGCCCGCTACGGCATCGACTGCGCCCTGAAAGACGGCGGCGTGTTTGCCGCACTGAGCGAAAAGCAGATGGGCCATCTGCGATCACAAAAAGCCTTGTGGGAGCGTTATGGCCACCGCCAGCTGCAAATGCTGGGCAAGGATGACATGCGCGGCATCGTGGCCACCGACAGCTACGTCGGCGGCATGCTGGACATGAGCGGCGGCCATATTCACCCGCTGAACCTGGCACTGGGCGAAGCCGCTGCGGTGGAGTCGCTGGGCGGCGTGATTTACGAGCAATCGCCAGCACTGAGCATTGAGCGCGGCCAGCAACCCGTGGTGAGCACACCGCAAGGGCGGGTCAAGGCGAAATTCCTGGTAGTGGCCGGCAATGCCTATCTGGGCAATCTGCTGCCGGAACTGGCCGCCAAATCCATGCCTTGCGGCACCCAGGTGATCACCACCGAGCCACTGGGCGACGAACTGGCTGCCAGCCTGCTGCCGCAGGACTACTGCGTGGAAGACTGCAACTACCTGCTCGACTACTACCGCCTGAGCCAGGACAAACGGCTGATTTTCGGCGGCGGCGTGGTGTACGGCGCACGTGACCCGGCCAATATCGAGGCCATCATCCGCCCGAAAATGCTGAAGGTATTCCCGCAACTGGCCAAGGTAAAGATCGACTACGCCTGGACCGGCAACTTCCTGCTGACGCTGTCGCGCCTGCCGCAGGTTGGCCGCATTGGCGACAACATCTATTACTCGCAAGGCTGCAGCGGCCATGGTGTCACCTACACCCATCTGGCGGGCAAGATTATGGCCGAGGCACTGCGCGGCCAGGCCGAACGTTTCGACGCCTTTGCCACCCTGCCGCACTACCCCTTCCCGGGCGGCGAGCTGATGCGCGTACCCTTCACCGCCATCGGTGCCTGGTACTATTCGCTGCGTGACAAACTGGGTATCTGAGTTTCCACGCGGTCTGCAACCTGCCGACCGCGCATAGTATGACAACAAGAGCCGGCGTTACACCCGGCTCTTGTTGTCATACCACCCTCCTCCTGCCGTTCGCCATCCTTCTGCCAGACGCAACAGCGCCGATCCGGCCACTATCCTTACGCCTCTTTACCTTGTTTGCAAAAGCAAACATTTTTTGACCTGAACCAGCAGCGGCAAGCAGCGGCCGGTCGCGGATAATTGACAGCATAGCCCACCGTCACGCACAAGGCAGTTACCGACCCGATGAGCACCGCGTCCATCACCACATCCGCCGGCCCGCTGGATGTGCAAAACATCGTCAGCCAGCTGATGACTGTTGAAAAGCAGCCGCTTTCCAGCAGCCAGAGCAAGATCAGCTCCTTCAATAGCAAGCTCAGCGATATCGGCCAGGTCGGCTCGGCCTTGTCAGGGTTACAGACCTCAGTCAGCAGCCTGTCGTCGGGCGCATTCCTGCACACCCTTAAGGCCAGCAGCTCCGACCCCACAGTGGCCACCGTCCATGCCAGTGGCAATGGCGCAGCCGGCAATTACCTGCTGGACATCAGCGAACTGGCCAAACCACGACAACTGGTATTCGACCAGACCGCCGCCGGGCAAAGCATCAGCAGCGCCAACAGCCCGCTGGACAACGTGCCGGACACATTGACCTTCGAAGTAGCGGGCAGCAGCACCAGCGTGCAACTGCGCGATGCCGCCAGTAGCGCAACGGCCAGTACCAGCCGCGACAGCTCGACAACCACGGCCACCACGCCGACCAGTGTCAGCCTGCAAAACATTGCCGACAAAATCAACAGTGCCAATGCCAGCGTCAATGCCTCCATCGTGCAATACAAGGGGAGCTATTCGCTGGTGATTGCCGCGGCCGAATCCGGCTCCGACCACGCGTTCAGCATCACGGCCGGCGGTAGCGACAGCAGTGTGGATGAAACCGCCACCAACACCCTGGCTGGCCTGGTGCAGAGCAACACTGCCATCGGCGAATCAAACGATGCCAGCGATGCAACGCTGACTGTCAATGGCATCAATGTCTCGTCCAGCAGCAACACGCTGGACGATGTCATCAGCGGCGCTTCGGTCCTGCTGCAAAAAACCGGTCAGGCAAGCATAGGCATGACCCAGGACAACAGCAGCATCACCAGCAGCCTGCAAGCCTTTGTCGACGCCTATAACAAGGTGCAAACCGCCATCGGCAGCGCTGCAGCAGGCACCCTGAAAGGCGATGCCGCGCTCACCTCGATCCGCAGCCAGCTCAGCGCCGTACTGCAAACCCCGGTCAGCGGTGCCGACCCGCTCAGCTCTTATGCCTACCTGTCCCAAGTGGGCATTGCCATTCAGAAAGACGGCACCCTGGCGCTGGACCAGAGCAGCTTCAGCAAGGCGCTGGCCAGCAAGCCTGCGGCCGTGGCCAACCTGTTCGGCAACAGCAGCAATACCGGCTTTGCCGACCGTTTCAACAGCACCATCAACAATTTGCTGGGACCTGCGGGAATCATCGTGACCAAACAACAAGACCTGAGCCAGAACGTCAGCGACGAAACCACGCACCAGACGCAGTTGCAAACCAAAGTCAGCAGCAAACAGGCCGACTATCTGCACCAGTACACCAGCCTGAACGCCACGCTGGCCAAAATGCAGCAATCCACCAGCAATCTGTCCGGGCTACTGGCCACATCCAGCAAATAGCAGAGCACACAGGCCGCCACAGGCGATCATGACGCTGTGTGACAGCCTTAACATTCGGCAACATTGTTTAACCCTGTTTTGCCATCAAGCGGCAGGCCTTTCCCGTCGATAATGCCAGCAGAGCATATCAAGGCAGGCCGGATTAAGCCGCAGGCCGCAGGGAGAACAATATGAGCGCAGCATCCATCACCACCACCGCCGGCCCGCTAGACGTGCAATCCATCGTCAGCCAGCTGATGACCGTGGAACAGCAGCCGCTGACCGACAGCCAGAACAAGGTCTCCACCTACAAGACCGACCTGAGCGATATGGGCCAGATCAGCTCCGCCCTGTCCGCGCTGCAAACCTCGGTCAGCAGCCTGTCATCCGGAGCCTTCCTGCAAACTTACAAAGCCACCACATCAGACAGCACGATTGCCAGCGTGGCCACCAGCACCGGCGGCATTGCCGGCAGCTACCAGCTGGATGTCAGCAAACTGGCCCAGTCGCGTCAACTGGTGTTCGACCAGAACAGTGCCGGCCAGTCCATCACGAGCGCCACCACTGCACTGAGTAGCGTCCCCGCCTCGCTCACCTTCAGCGTGGCCGGCACCAGCACCACGGTAAACCTCAACAACGGCGGCAGTGGTGGCGAAAGCCTGCAAAACATTTCCGATGCCATCAACAGTGCCAATGCCGGCGTCAATGCCTCCATCGTGCAGTACAACGGCAATTACTCGCTGGTGATCGCCTCGGCCAACTCCGGCTCGGCCAATGCCTTCAGCGTCACCGCTGGCGGCAGCGACAGTGGCAACACCAGCGGCAATTCCCTGGCCGGACTACGGCAAAGCAGTACCGCGGCGACCGAATCCTTTGCCGCCAGCGATGCACTGATGACCGTCAACGGCGTCAATGTTTCATCCAGCAGCAATAGCGTGACCGGAGTCATCAGCGGCGCAACCGTCAACCTGGAAAAAACCGGGCAGGTTTCCATCGGCATGAGCCAGGACACCTCGGGCATCGCCTCCAGCCTGCAAAGCTTTGTCGATGCCTATAACAAGGTGCACAGCACCACCAGCAGCGCCTTCAGTAGCGACATGAAGGGCGACGACTCACTGCTGTCCATTCAGGACCAGCTCAGCTCGGTGCTGCAGACGCAGGTGGCCGGCGTGAATGCCGCCAGCTCCTATGCCTATCTCTCGCAGGTCGGCATTTCCCTGCAGAAAGACGGCACCCTGGCACTGGACCAGACCGCCTTCAACAAGGCGCTGACCAGCAACCCGACTGCCGTGGCCAATCTGTTCGGCAATAGCAGCAGCACCGGCTTTGCCGACCGCTTCAACACCACCATCAACAATCTGCTGGGGCCAACCGGCATCGTAACTACCAAACAGAACGATCTGAACCAGAGCGTGACTGACGAAACCAACCACCAGACCGAAATCCAGACCAATCTGGATGCGCTGCGCAGCTCCTACGTGCAGCAATACACCACGCTGAATGCCACGCTGGCGCAAATGCAGCAATCCACCAGCAACCTGGCCAGCCTGCTGGCCTGATAAAACGCAGCCGACCATCAAAAAAAACGCCGCCCGGTGCAAACCGTGGCGGCGTTCATCGTGAATGACCTAACCTGAAATAACCTAGGCTGATCAGCCCAGCAATTGGTTTCCATTGATGGCATTGGCCAGCGCCAGCCCGCCCAATACCAGGAAAATGATGGATGCAATGATGTGTACGGCCTTGGTAGGCAGACGGTCGGCGAAGCGGCTACCCAGGTAGATGACCGGCACGTTGGCCAGCATCATGCCCAGCGTGGTGCCGGCCACCACCGGCAGGAAGTCATGAAAACGGGCCGCCAGCGCAATGGTGACCACTTGCGTCTTGTCGCCCATTTCGGCCAGGAAAAACGCGAACACCGTGGTGGCGAACACGCCCATCTGCCGCTTGGGCATGACGATTTCGCCTTCGTCCAGCTTGTCGGGAATCAGGATCCAGCCGGCCATCAGCGCAAATGACGCCACCACGGCCCAGTTGAGGATATTGGGACTGAGCGCGGTGGACAGCCAGGCACCGATGCCACCGGCACCGGCATGATTGACCAGCGTGGCCAGCAGGATGCCCAGAATGATGGGGACCGGCTTGCGATAGCGTGCAGCCAGAATCAGGGAAAGCAGTTGGGTTTTGTCGCCGATTTCGGCCAGGGCCACCACACCGGTGGATACCAGAAAGGACTGCATCGAGAATTCTCCATGGCCGGGACGCGAAAACGAGTGACCGCAATGCGTCCCGGCCATGCAGAGCATTACGGTCAAAAGTCTCGCCAAGTCTCGGACCACGTGTGCCATGCCGGAACCGGCAAGTCTGTTGACACACGTCCCTCTCAACATGCGGAGGGCGGCTACTCCCTAATGACGGGTGGCATTGTAAAGCAGCCATGCCATTTGGCAAGCCCCATTGCCGGTTTTCTGCGTTTATCCCGTCAGCGTGCAGCCCAGGCGTTGAAACGCTGCTCCAGGTTTTCGCCGTGATCCACCCAGAAACTGCTATCAATGGCCACGCCCTGCTTCAGGTTTTGCGGTGCGGTGGGCAGGTTGGCCAGGATAGCCTTGTCGATCAGCCCGGCAGCCTTGCGATGGCTTACCCCATAGCTGATACCTTTCACATACTCAGCCTGGGCAGCAGGCTGGCTGACGAAAGCCAGAAACTTGTAAGCGGCATCCAGATTGGCGCTGCCCTTGGGGATGGTCCAGTAGTCGTAATCGTAGATATTGCCGTTCCACACCATTTGCAGCTGCTTGCCACCCTCTTTTTGCGCAGCGCTGATGCGTCCGTTATAGGCGGAGCTCATCACCACATCGCCAGCCGCCAGATATTGCGCAGGCTGGGCCCCGGCCTCCCACCACTGAATATAGGGCTTGAGCTGGTCCAGCTTGGCAAAGGCGCGATTCAGCCCGGCCGGTGTGTTCAGCACCTTGTATACATCGTGCGCAGCCACGCCATCGGCCATCAGGGCAATTTCCAGCGTGTACTTGGCCCCTTTGCGCAGCGCACGCTTGCCGGGATATTTCTTCACATCCCAGAAATCGGCCCAGGAATGCGGCGCTGTCTTGAGCTTGTCGGCGTTGTAGGCCAGCACCGTGCTCCAGGCATAAGCCGCCATACCACAGGGCTGGGCCGCGCCCGGCAGCAGTTCGGCCGCCTTGATGATGCGGCGATAGTCCAGCTTCTCGAACATACCCTCGTCGCAACCGCGCAGCAGGTCGGGCGACTCCACGTCCAGCACATCCCAGCTCACCCGCTTGCTGTCGACCATGGCCCGCACCCGCGCCATTTCGCCGTTGTAATCGCCGCTTACCACCTTGATGCCGCTGCTGGCGGCAAAGGGCTGGTAATAGGCTTTCTGCTGGGCGTCCTTGTTGGCACCGCCAAACGACACCACGGTCAGCTCGGCCGCCGACAGCACCGGGGCCAACAGCAACCCGGCGTACAGGAAAACACTTGGAAAACGCATGGATGAAGGCATGACTATCCCCTGAAAGTTGCACAGCCAGGTGGGCGGCTGCGTGACTTACTCTAGGGACAAGTCCGGCAATAGGTAAAATAGCTTTACCCTGTCAACTGCATCGATTTTTACGATGCAAGAAAGCGCCGTAGCCTGGCTCAGCCCAAGCGGCTGATATTGCGCTCGCACAGCGTGACAAAAGCCTCTGCCCGACGGGTCAGGCGCAACTCCTGCGGCCAGGCCAGCACGATATTCAAGGCCGGCACCTCCTCCACGATGGGCAGGCACACTAGCGCATCCCCGGCGTAAGTTTGCGGCGTCTGCGGCCGCAGATTCAGCAAGGCATAGCCGTTGCCAGCGGCTACCAGTCCGCGTACCAGTTCGAAATTGACAGTCTTGTGGCGCACCCGCGCCTCCAGCCCCTGCAGGCGAAACACCGACAGGAAATACTCGCGGCTGTGCGGCAAGTCCAGCAGCACCATGGGCAAGGGGGCAAGATCCTGCAGCGAAACCGCCGCCTGCCCGGCCAGCGGGTGCGTGGCCGGCAGCAAGACATAGGGCAGCACGGTCTGCAGTGTCTGCCGATACAGGCTGGGTGCCAGGTCCAGGTCGTACAGCAAGGCCAGCTCGGTCTGGCCGCTCAGCAAAGCCTGCTGCAACTGCTCGGTATCCCCTTCGTGCAGCCGCACCGAGATGTCCGGATAATCTTCGCGCATGGCCGCCAGCAGGCGCGGCAGGAAAATCGGCGCGATGGTGGTAAAGCAACCCAGCTCCAGATTGCCCTGCAAGGACTGACTGAGCGCACTGGCGTGCTGGCTCAGGTCCTCGGCATGCGCCAGTAGATTGCGCGCCGCGGCGACAAAGCTTTGCCCGGCCGGCGTCAGCGAGACGCCCTTGGCATGGTGCCGGATAAAGAATTGCAGGCCGAACTGCGCCTCCAGCTGGGCAATGGCGCTGGAAATACCTGGCTGCGAGGTGTACAGCGCATTGGCTGCCGCCGTCACACTGCCGTGGTCGGCCACTGCCACCAGATAAACCAATTGCCGCAGGGTGTATTGCATAATATTTATCGATCCAATTGGAAAAATAATAATATTTTCAGTATTTACTGTGACCACCTACACTCGCCTTGTCAACCAGACTGCCAAGCCCCGGCACCACAGCCAGATGCTAGACTTGCACCCGGCAACAAGACAGCCGGCAGCCTCCGGCCTCTCCCTGCCCGCTACGGAAAGAACCCCAATGGAATCCCTCACCCTGCTGAATACCCTGGTCGGTTTCGACACCACCAGCCGGCTGAGCAATCTGCAGCTGATTCGCTTCGTCAAAAACTATCTGGCCGGTTTTGGCGTGAGCAGCCAGATCGTGGAAAACGAAGATGGCAGCAAGGCCAATCTCTACGCCACCATCGGCCCCGCCGACCGTCCCGGGGTGATGCTGGCCGGGCATACCGATGTGGTCCCGGTAGACGGCCAGCACTGGCACAGCAACCCGTTTGTATTGGATATCCGCGATGGCCGCGCCTATGGCCGTGGCAGCGCCGACATGAAAGGCTTCATCGCCAGCGTACTGGCGCAGGTGCCGCAACTGGCACGCAGCCAGCTGCACACCCCACTGCACCTGGCTTTTACCTATGACGAGGAAATCGGCTGCATCGGCGTGCGCCGCCTGCTGGAAGTGCTGGGCGGCCTGCCGGTCTTGCCGGCCATGGGCATCATCGGCGAACCCACCCGCATGCAGCTGGTGGCCGAGCACAAGGGCAAGACCGCCTGGCGCGTCACCGCACGCGGGCATGAGGGCCATTCCAGCAACCCGCAAGCCGGCGTCAATGCGGTGGAGTACGCGGCCGAGTTGGTCAGCTTCATCCGCAGTCTCGCCCGCCAGCGCCGCCAGCACGGGCCGTTCGACCCCTTGTATGAAGTGCCGTACAGCACCCTGCATGTCGGCACCATGCAGGGCGGCACCGCCCTCAACATCATCCCCGCCAGCTGCCATTTCGACTTTGAAATCCGCCACCTGCCGCAAGACCAGCCAGCGCCGCTGCTGGCCGCCATCCGCCAGCACGCCACCCAGGTATTGCAGCCGGAAATGCAGGCGGTGGATGCCGACTGTGGCTTCAGTTTCAGCGAGAAAACCAGCTACCCCGGCCTGCTCACCCCGCCAGACGCCGAGGTGGTGCGCTTTGTGCAAGGCCTGCTGCAAGACAGCAGCCCGCCACGCAAAATAGCCTTTGGTACCGAGGCCGGCTTGTTCAGCGAACGCTGCGGCATCCCCACCGTGGTGTGCGGCCCCGGCGATATCGCCCAGGCTCACCAGCCGGACGAATGGCTGGCGCTGGACCAGCTGGCCGCCTGCGATGCCTTTCTGGGCCGGCTGGTGGCGCAACTGAGCGCGGGCTGAGTCAGCGCCACCGCATCAGCGCAAGGCCCGGCCCGCTGCTTGGCACAAGGAAGCCGGGCCGATTTTGCCAAGGAATGCTATCCTCCTGCTGCACAAGCAGACAGGAAGCCACCATGGCCTATCACAGCGCATTTACTCCGCAAGACCAGGAAGCCAGCTCCGAACAGCTGGCCGGCCAGCATGGCTGGCTATTGCTGGAATTCGGTGCGCCCTGGTGTGGCCACTGCCAGGCGGCGCAGCCCCTGCTGGCCGCTGCCATGCAAGCCCACCCAGACCTCGCCCACCTCAAGATTGAAGACGGCAAAGGCCGCCGACTGGGCCGCACCTTTGCCGTCAAGCTCTGGCCTACCCTCATCCTGCTGCACGATGGGCAGGAGGCAGGCCGACTGGTACGACCTGACAGTGCCACCGCCATCAGCCAGTTGCTGGACCAGGCCGCAGCCAACAGCTGAAGCATTATTTTATGATTTCGCCCCTGCCACGCTTGCGCGGCGGGCAGTACAAGGCAGCGGCCAACCCGCCGTTGCAGGAAATGGATGTCATGCAGTTCACCCACGCCGAGTCGCCGCGCTCACCCCGTATCCTGTCGCTCATCCCGCCGATGACGCAGCTGAATACGCCCTACCCCTCCACCGCCTATATCACCGGCTTTTTGCGCTCGCGCGATGTCAGCGCCTTTCAGGAAGACCTGGCGCTCGAACTGGTATTACGGCTGTTTTCCGTGAGTGGCCTGCAAGCGGTGCGCCAGCAGATTGACGCCATTCCACCGAAAAAACGCAGCGCCCAACTGCACGGCTTTGTCGGCCAGTTCGAACGCTATCTGGCCACCATCGGCCCGGCCATCGCTTTTTTGCAGGGGCGCGACTCCACCGTGGCCCACCGTATTTGCGGCCGCAACTTTCTGCCGGAGGGTGAACGCTTTGCCTCGCTGGAAGTGTATGTCGACCCGGACGACCCCTATGGTGGCGACCCGCTAGCCTGGGCGTTTGGCGCACTGGGCCAGCAGGACCGCGCCCGTCATCTGGCCACGCTCTACCTGAACGATCTTGCCGATGTGCTGCGTGAAGTGGTGGACGAGCGCTTTGAATTCGTGCGCTATGCCGAATCGCTGGCCATGAGCCAGCCCACCTTCGACCCGCTGGCCCGCGCCCTGGCCGGCAAGCCTTCGCTGGTGGACGACACCTTGCAACAACTGGTGGAGGAGGCCATTGCCCGTCATCAGCCGGACATCGTGCTGCTGTCGGTCCCCTTCCCTGGTTCGGTGTATGCCGCCTTTCGCATCGCCCAGACCATCAAGGCGCGCTGGCCGGCCATCCGCACCGTGCTGGGCGGGGGCTTCGTCAATACCGAACTACGCGAACTCACCGAGCCGCGCGTATTCGACTACTTCGACTTCATCACCCTGGACGATGGCGAAAAGCCGCTGCTAGCCCTGCTGGAGCATCTGGCCGGCAAGCGCTCGGTGTCGCGGCTGGTCCGCACTTTTGTGCGCGAAGATGGCCAGGTGCGCTACATCAATATGATGGAAGCGGACATCCCTTTCGAAGAGGTCGGCACCCCCACCTGGGATGGCCTGCCCATCGACCGTTACCTGTCGCTGCTCGACATGCTCAACCCCATGCACCGGCTATGGAGCGACGGGCGCTGGAACAAGCTAACCGTGGCGCATGGCTGCTACTGGAAAAAGTGCAGCTTCTGTGATGTGACGCTGGACTACATCTCACGCTATGAAACCGCCTCGGCCAGCACGCTGGTGGATCGCATCGAGGCCATCATTGCCGAAACCGGCCAGACCGGCTTCCATTTCGTCGACGAAGCCGCCCCGCCCAAGATGCTGCGCGCGCTGGCCGAAGAACTGCTGCGCCGCAATGTGGCCATTTCCTGGTGGGGCAATATCCGCTTCGAAAAATCCTTCACCCCCGAGCTATGCCAGCTGCTGGCGGAAAGCGGCTGCATCGCCATTTCCGGCGGGCTGGAAGTGGCCTCGGACCGCCTGCTCAAGCTGATGAAAAAAGGCGTGTCGGTGGAACAGGTGGCCCGCGTCACCCAGGGCTTTACCGAGGCCGGGGTGCTGGTGCATGCCTATTTGATGTACGGCTTCCCCACGCAGACGGTGCAGGACACGGTGGACGCACTGGAATACGTGCGCCAGCTGTTTGACACCGGCTGCATCCAGTCCGGCTTCTTTCACCGTTTTGCCTGCACGGTACACTCGCCAGTGGGGCAGAACCCGGAAGAATACGGCGTCAGCCTGCGCCCCTTGCCGCCAGTCAGTTTCGCCAAGAACGATGTCGGCTTCATCGACCCCACCGGCACCGACCACGACGCCATGGGCAAGGCGCTCAACAAGGCGCTGTACAACTACATGCACGGCATCGGGCTGGAAGAAGACGTACGCAGCTGGTTTGCCGGCCGGGTACCGAAAACCCGTGTGCCGCGCAATTTCATCGCGCGCGCCCTGGGCTGAACACCGGCACCAACACTACTCCAAAGGCCGGCTTTTCCGCTTGCACACCCTTCATCTGCCGGGCTGGCCGGCCCGGCAGCGGCCAGCGCACTGAACGTTTGCCCGCTACCGTGCATCCAAGCTGCTGCAGCGATGACCTTGAGAATCATCCCCTTGATTTCCCAAGCCGCTGCGCCAGCCCAGGAGAACGCCCATGTCATCCGCCCCGAAGAATGCCCGCTTCCCACAGCAACCCAGCCTCGATATCACGCTGAAGTTTCTGCAAGTTTCGATGAACAATGTCGAGCAACTGATGAATTTCCAGATCAGCACCAGCCGCATCCAGCTGGACAACTATGCCAAGTCGCTGCAAGCACTGAGCCAGGCCGAAACGCCGCAAGAAGCACTCAGCCAGATCAGCAGCATCGCCAAGGAAAATGCCAACCAGGCCATGGAATGTTCCGGCGAATTCTGCGGCATCTTGTCCAAGGCACAGGAAGAGCTGCAAGGCCTGGCGCTGGAACACCTGGGCAGCGTGCAGGACTCGCTGCAGGGCATGGCCAGCTATCTGCAGCAGCCAGCCACCACCAGCAAGAAGAAATAAGCCTGGCCACGGCAACCTACCGTAGCCAAACAAACAGCCCGCCATCTGCAAGGATGTGCGGGCTGTTTCGATGTGAGCGGCTACGCTGCTCAGTCGTCGCCGAAATCGGCTTGCTCGGTCAGTTGCTGGGCCTGTTTTTGCTCTTCGGCCAGCCTGGCCTGCCATTGCTCTTCACTCAGACCATGGCTGCCATCGCAATAATCACGTCGTCCACAACCACAACGACCGATATCGGCCGGATTCGCCTGTACTCGCATTGTCTTCCCCAGATAAACCCGTCACCGCCACCTTGGCATGACCGGCCGCTCGGCCACGTCGGCCAGCAAGGGGCAGAGACTACCCTGAGTCGGCGGCCGATTCAACGCCAGTCGTCACGAATACAGCCATCTGCCGCATCAATATCAGGCTCAACGCCCGGTCTTTAACTGCGTCCACAGCCGGTTTTGCAAGCGCAGGATGTCCGTGGGCAAGGGCTGTAACAGAAACAGTGTCTGCATGACCGCCGGCGACGGATAAATACCGCCATCACTGGCAATGGCCGCTTGTACCAGCTTGCGTGCCGGCAGGTTGGGCGTGGGGTAGAACACCTTGTTGGTAATGCCGGCAGCGACATCCGGCTGCAGGATGTGGTTGATCCACTGATGAGCAGCGGCCGGGTTGGGCGCATCTTTGGGAATGGCCATCATGTCGACGGAAAACGGTGCCCCGCTTTTGGGAATGACATAGCTGATCTGGTAATGCTTGCCGGCATCGGCCGCACGACGGCGGGCAATGCCGATATCGCCGGACCAGCCAACGGCAAGGCAGATATCGCCATTGGCCAAATCATTGATATAGCCGGAAGAGTTGAACTGGGTGATATAGGGGCGGATCTTCCTCAGGGCTTCGAATGCCGCCTGATAATCGGCCGGGTTCTTGCTGTTGGGGTCTTTGTGCAGGTAATGCAGGGTGATGGCGAACACATCGCTGGCCTGATCCAGCATGGACACCCCACAGCCTTTCAGCTTGCCCAGCGTGGCCGGCTCGAACAGCACATCCCAGCTATCCAGCGCCACATCCTTGCCCAGCGCCGCCTTCACCTTGTTCAGGTTCAGGCCCAGGCCATCGGTAAACCAGGCATATGGCACACCGTATTTGTTACCGGGGTCGGCGCTGGCGATCATCTTCATCAACTGCGGATCCAGATTGGCCAGATTGGGCAGCAATGCCTTGTTGAGCGGCAGGTAGATGCCGGCTGCCGCCTGACGGGCCATGTAGTTGGAGGTGGGCACGACAATATCGTAGCCCGCCTTGCCGGTCAGCAGCTTGGCTTGCAGGGTGTCGTCACTGTCGTAGACATCGTATTTGACCTTGATGCTGGTCTGTTTCTCGAAGCTGGCGATGGTCTGCTCACCGATATAATCGGACCAGTTGTACACGTGCAGCTCGGCAGCCTGCGCGGTCAGGCCGAGACAGAGTGCCGCGCCGGACAATAGCAGGCGCGTGGTGGGTTTACGGCTCATGATGGGACTCCCGATATTCCTGTGACGAAATCCGCAGGCCGGCGCATGGCTGGCCTGCGGGGTAAATGGCGCAACTGGGAATGAGTCATGCCGGCTCTGGATGGCCGTTTGTCAGGGTCTGGCAGGGCGGCGGCAGCCGCCCGGAATTTAGAGCAGACCCAGCTCCTGTGCGGTGCGGTCCACCGCGCGGCGGGTCTTGTCCAGCAGTTCGTCGATTTCGCTGCGGGTAATGGCCAGCGCCGGTGCCATGATCATGCGGCCATGGGTGGAGCGGATGATCACCCCCTCGTCAAAGCCGTGGCTGCGGCAGCGCCAGGTAATGTCATCTTCATCAGCAAACAGCTGGCGGCTGCTCTTGTCCTGGGCAAACTGCAAGGCTGCCACCATGCCGGTCCCCTGGATGTCGCCCACCAGCGGGTGCTCGGCAAATAGCTGGCGCAGGCAGGCTTGCAGATAGGGGCCGGTATCCTGCTTCACCGCCTCTACCATGCCCTCGCCCTGCAGCACATCCAGATTGGCCAGCGCCACGGCGGCGGCCACCGGATGGCCGGAATAGGTCAGGCCATGGGCGAACACCCCGCCCTTGGCGACCAGCGCCTCGGCCATGCGCCGCGACAGCACCAGCCCACCCATGGGGATGTAGCCGGAGGTCAGCCCCTTGGCGATGCTCAGGGTATCCGGCTGGAAATCGAAATGCTGGTGGGCAAACCACTCGCCGGTGCGGCCAAAGCCACCGATCACCTCGTCGGCACACAGCAGCACATCGTATTTGCGGCAGATGCGCTGGATTTCCGGCCAATAGCTTTCCGGCGGGAAAATCATCCCGCCCGCACCCTGGAAGGGCTCGGCAACAAAGGCAGCCACCTTGTCCGCGCCCAGTTGCAGGATTTTCGTCTCCAGCTCCTGCGCGCACTTGAGGCCAAACTCGGCCGGGCTCAGCTTGCCGCCATGGGCGTACCAGTAAGGCTCGGCAATGTGCTCGACACCGGGAATGGGCAGATTACCCATCTCGTGCATGAAGGCCATGCCACCGAGCGAGGCGCTGCCCACGGTGGAGCCGTGATAACCGTTGTGGCGGCCGATGAAGATTTTCTTGTCCGGCTGCCCCATCACATCCCAGAAGCGACGCACGGTGCGGATCAGCACCTCATTGGCCTCGGAGCCGGAATTGGTATAGATCACATGGCTGTACTGCCCCGGCAGCAGGGCAAACAGCCGTTCGGACAATTCCAGCACCGCCGGATGGGTGGTATGGAAAAACAGGTTGTAATAGCTCAGCTGTTGCAGCTGGCGCGTGGCTGCATCGATCAGCTCCGGCCGGCCATAACCGACATTGGTGCACCACAGGCCAGACATGCCATCCAGGTATTTCTTACCCTCGCTATCCCATAAATACAGGCCCTGCCCACGGGTGATGACGCGTGCGCCCTCCTCGTTCAAGGCTTTCTGATCGAGAAAAGCATGAATATGATGGGCCGCGTCCATCGCCTGGTATTCGGCGGTACTGCGTGTGGTCTGATTACTGTGCATTGAGGTCTCCATGCCGGGTGCACCGGCTTACAGGCTGATCCAGGTAGTCTTGAGCTGGCTGAACTTGTCCAGCGCATGCAAGGACAGGTCGCGGCCAAAGCCGGACTGCTTGCAGCCGCCAAACGGTACGCCGGGGTCGAGGGCATCCACGGTATTCACCGACACCGTGCCCGCGCGCAGGGCACGCGCCACGCGATGGGCGCGGCGCAGCTGGTCGGTCCATACCGCTGCGGCCAGGCCATAGATGCTGTCATTGGCCATGGCAATGGCCTCGGCTTCGCTGTCGAAACGCAGCACCGACAGCACCGGGCCAAAGATTTCCTCACGGGCAATGCGCATGTCCGGGGTGACGCCGGTGAACAGCGTGGGTTGCAGATAGCAATCGCTATTGCCTATGTGCAGCCGTTCGCCGCCAGAGAGCAGGCTGGCACCTTGTTGCAGGCCGCTGGCAATGAAGCCCTGCACTCGCGCGGTATGGCCGGCATCCACCAGCGTCCCCTGCCGCGTTGCCGGGTCCAGCGGATTGCCCGGCTGGAAGGCGGCCATTTCAGTCAGCAGTTTTTCGACAAAACAGTCGTGGATGCTGGATTCCACCAGCAGGCGCGAACTGGCCGAGCACACCTGGCCCTGATTGAAATAGATGCCAAAGGCCGCCTTGCGCGCTGCCGCGTCCAGGTCGGCACAATCGGCAAACACCAGATTCGGGCTTTTACCACCGCACTCCAGCCACACCATCTTCATATTGGAAGCGGCGGAATAAGCCAGAAAGCGCTTGCCGATTTCGGTACTGCCGGTAAACGACAGGCAATCGATATCCGGGTGCAGGCCCATGGCCTGGCCGGCCTCTTCGCCATAGCCGGGCAGCACATTCAGCACACCATCGGGCAGGCCGGCCTCACTGGCCAGTTGTGCCAGCCGGATGGCCGACAGCGGCGACTGCTCGGCCGGCTTGAGCAGCACACTATTGCCGGCAGCCAGTGCTGGGGCCACTTTCCACGCCGCCATGTCCAGCGGGAAATTCCACGGAATCACCGCCGCCACCACGCCCACCGGCTCACGCGTGACCAGCGCCAGCGCATCCGGCCCGGTGGGGGCAACTTCGTCATACAACTTGTCGCAGGCTTCGGCATACCAGTCGAACAAGCCTGCCGTGGCTGGCACATCGATATTCAGGGCGTCCGAGATGGGCTTGCCCATGTCCAGGCAATCCAGCAGGGCCAGATCATCGGCATTGTCGCGCAACAGTTGTGCCAGCTTTTGCAACACCACCTTGCGCTCACGCGGATGACAGCGCGACCAGCTACCTGCGTCGAAACTGCGCCGGGCCGCAACCACCGCAGCATCAACATCCGCCCGGTCGCAGCGTGCCACCATGGCCAGCGTCTGGCCGGTATGCGGACAAACGCTGGCAAACTGGCGGCCGTCTGCCGCATCTTGCAGCCGGCCATTGATATAAGCCTGGGCGGCAGGCCGCAAGGTGGCGGCACTTGCCGTCCAGAAAGCCGTATCTCGTGCATGCATCGTGCTACTCTCCTGTCGGGATGCAAGGCCTGCGCCGGGAACTGGCCGATGGCCGTTGGCAGGCTTGCTACTCATTGCCGGCCAGTCTAGGCAGGGGCCTGCCCAAGCAACATAGCCTTGATGGGTTAGCTGGCTAACCCCCGCGGGGTAGCGAGACACAAGCTGTCTTGCGGCATCATGTCAGGCAATCTGGACAATCCAGGCAGATGGACGGCATCAACAAAGGAATGAACATGCAGCTTGCAGTGGCAGACCTGGCCTTTCACCAGAGGCTGGGCCGATTGATGGAAAAACTGGGCGAACCCGGTTTCTGGCCGGCGCTGGCGCGGCTGCTGGCCGATGTCATCACCTTCGATACCTGGGTGGTACTGCTGTTTCAGCCGGAACAAGCACCGCACATCCTGGCCGATCACGCCGCCAATCTGGCCGCCGCCGACCTGTTTGCTGATTACCGCGCCCAGCTCTACCGCATCGACCCCTTCTACGCGTTCAGCCAGCAGCAGCCGGCCAGCGGCCTGTACCGGCTGGATGATGTGGCACCCGACTCATTCCGTGACACCGAGTATTTCCGTCAGTACTTCAGCCGCAATGTCGGGGCCGACGAGCTGCAATTCCTGCTGCCCATACCCGGCCAGGGCGTGTTGTCCTTGTCGCTGGGCAGCCGTCGGCGCTTTACCAATGCCGAAATCGGCGCCTGCCAGCTGTTCAGCCCCTGGCTCTTGCCGCTGATGGGCAAGGCCATCCGGCTGGATGCCTATCTGGCCGAGCAGCTGCGTCACAACCCGGCCGAACGCCAGATGCGGCTGGAAGATGCGCTGCGGCAGCGCGGTGAACCTCACCTCACCGAGCGCGAAGTGCAAGTCGCCCTGCTGGTGCTGGCCGGCCACTCCACCAAGGCGGTGGCACGCGAACTGGGCATCTCGCTGGATACCGCCAAAGTGCACCGGCGCAATCTCTACGCCAAGCTGGGCGTCAGCAATCAGGCTGGCCTGTTTCTGCTGTTTTCCGCCCCCAGCGCTGCCGCAGCCGATTGATGCCAGCAAGGGCATCACCCTGGTCTGCCTTGTCCACCAGCACTGACGAAAAGCATTGCCATTCAATGGTTTTCGCTGTTGCAGCAGAGTGACATGCGACAGGAATGACACAGTAAGCCACGGCAAAACAAGACATTTTCCCAATGCAGGTTGCCAAGCAATTTGAATTTGTACACAATCAATATTACAGCAACAGCAAAGGAAGCCGGCATGGCCCAAGGTGGTAAACGCGATGGCGCAGGGCGCAAATCCGCATTTGGTGGCGACAAGACCGTGGCCATGCGGGTGCCGGAACCACTGCGCCCCCTGCTGGAAGGCTGGCTGGCCGAATACCGCCAGCTGCGCTCGGTGAAAACGGCAGACACGCAGGATATCCGCACCCTGTCCGACACCCTCAGCCAGCTGTCCCTGCCGCTGTTTGCCAGCCGGGTACCGGCCGGTTCGCCAGTGGCAGCAGATGACTTGAAGGAAGCCGACATTGACCTGAACGCCCATCTGGTCAGCCACCCGGCCAGCACCTTCATGGTGACGGTCAAGGGTGACTCCATGATCAACGCTGGCATCCACGATGGCGACCTGCTGATTGTCGACCGCTCCTTGCAGGCCCGCAGCGGCAAGGTGGTGGTAGCGGTCATCAATGGTGAACTGACAGTAAAGCGGCTGGAAAAAACGGCGAGCGGGCTGTTTCTGATGCCGGAAAACCCGGCCTACGCGCCGATTGAGGTGTCGGAAGAAGCGGCGCTGTTTATCTGGGGTGTGGTGACCAATGTCATCCATCCGGTCTCGTAAAGGAGAGCAAGATGCAAATGCAAATCGATGAAAGCCTGATCAAAATGAAGTTCATGGACTGGCGCCGCCTGCCGCGCGCCTTTCGCGAAGTGCGCGCCGGCCAGCCGCAAGTGCTGGTGTCCCGTACCGGTCGCAGCTACTTTGTTCCGGTGCAGTTTGTCTGAAGCCACAACGCACAACGCCACAAGACCGGCGCCCTGCCGGTCTTGTGGTAAACAACCCCACCTAGCAGAAGCGCAGGGCAAGCGTAGCCATCAATCCGGCTAAACACAGCAGCTGACAACTGACCGCTACCGCGGCTCAGTCCAAGCATGCCAGCCATGCGCTATCTGGATACACCGCCATCCCCACCGCTATCGCACCCACACACCAGCTCCCCCCCCCACCAGCCAAGCCATAGCGCTTGGCATGCCTTTGTTTATCGCATTCGCCAATAACCTATCCGGCCGGGCCAAGCATGCATAGAGTGCGGTGAGGTGTAGCTGAAATGAGAGCCAGATCAAGGCTGCTGCTCAAGTTAGCAAGCAGCACACCATGACAGCCTTAGCTGCAAGACATGGGGATGAAATGTGAACAGCCATAAAAAAGCCCTCCCACAAGGGGAGGGTCTAACAGGGTATCGGGGAAGTGTAACGACCGGAAGCTGAGGGCATCCGGTCTATACAGCGCCTGGATCCATACCAAGAACCAAGCACGGAATCATCCTATCGCTTTGCCCATGGCATTGACTATGGGTGAATTTACTTAGCAGACATATCACGCATGATCTTGAGAATATTCTCAGCCGAAGTCTCACGCCGGATCACTTCAAAAAAGCCGGCCGCCTCTGGATAGGTTTTCTTCAACTGCCCCAGCCACTGTTTCAACCGGGCGGGCGGATAACGCGACTCACCCGCTTCCGTCACGCATTGCTGGTAGAAGTCGAGCAGCCACTCCATCAACAGACTCCAGGCCATGGGCGTGGCCGACTGGTCGGTGGCAATTCGCCGTGCCAGATCAGGTGCCGCAATCAAGCCACGGCCTATCATCACTCGCTGACAGCCGCTCTGCGCACGAATGGCATGGTAGTCGGCCACGGTCCATACCTCACCATTGGCGATCACCGGTATGGTGACGTGCTCACGGATACGGGCAATCCAGTCCCAGTGCGCTGGTGGCTTATAGCCCTCCAGCTTGGTCCTGGCATGCACCACCAGCTCTGCCGCTCCGGCACTGGCCAGTGCCTGAGCGCACTCCAGCGCCAGGCTCTTGTCTTCGTAGCCCAGACGCATTTTCGCCGTCACCGGAATCGCATCCGGCACGGCCGCCCGTACCTGGCTGACAATGCGGTATAGCAGCTCCGGCTCGGTCAGCAACACCGCGCCACCGCGATGGCGGTTTACTGTCGGAGCCGGACAGCCGAAGTTCAGATCGACACCTGGCGCGCCAAGACTAGCCACCTTGGCAGCATTTTCCGCCAGGCACACCGGGTCGGAGCCCAGCAGCTGCACCCGCACCGTGGTCCCGGCCCGCGTCTTGCCGCCATGCAGCAATTCGGGAGCCAACCGATGAAAAGTACGCGTTGGCAGCAAGACATTGGTGACCCGGACAAACTCGGTTACGCACAAGTCGATACCGCCCAGACGGGTCAGTACATCCCGCATGATGGGGTCGACCAGACCCTCCATCGGCGCCAGCATCAGATTCATGGCTTAACCTGCTGAAAAAAGGGCGCTATTGTAACGGAATCACCGCACCGGAGCGAATGCATGACCTTGAAGATCACCCCCCTGGCACCACACCAGGCCGCCAGCTGCCTGCCGCTGTTTCAGGCCTATCTGGCCTTTTATCATGTAGAGCAGGCCGCCGCCGACTGCCTGGCCTTTCTCGAAGCCCGGCTGAGCCATCACGAGGCGCGGCTGTGGCTGGCCGAGGATGCCGGTGTCCCGGTGGGATTTGCCTTGATGTACCCGGGATTCAATTCGCTGACGCTCAAGCCCAGCTGGCTGCTGCACGACCTCTATGTCGCTCCCGAATACCGTGGCAGCGGTGTCAGCAAGCAATTGCTGCAAGTATGTCAGGCACACGTTCTGGGGCTGGGCGGCGGCGACATCATGCTGCAAACCGCCCATGACAACAACAAGGCGCAAAGGCTGTATGAACGCAATGGTTTCGCGCTCGACACGGACTTCCGGGTTTACTACTGGGACGGCAAGGGGAGTTGACCGGGTGGCCGCACCCGGCCATGCTGGCGCGTTTTGACGGCAAGGAGCACGCAATGGACATCCCTCGCGGCATCTATCGCCACTATCGTGGCAATCTGTACGAGGTGTTGGGCCTGGGCCTGCACTCGGAAACACATGAACCGATGGTGGCTTATCGCGCCCTGTATGGCGAGTATCAACTGTGGACACGTCCGGCCGGCATGTTTCTGGAAACCGTGATCCACGAGGGCGAAAGCCGGCCGCGCTTTGCCCCGGTCAAGCTGTTCTAGACGACCGGCCCATGCACATTTACCGCACCGACCAGTTTCCCCTGCCCTTGCCCGCCGGTCACCGCTTCCCGGCACAAAAGTACCCGATGCTGACCGAGGCCGTGGCCGGTTTCGCCGCCGACTGTCTGGATACGGCGGCGGCAGCCACACCATGGGAGCTGCAGCAGGCGCACAGCCCCGACTATGTCGCCCAGGTACTGGATGGCAGCCTGCCGGCGCGTGCCTGGCGTGAAATCGGCCTGCCGTGGTCGCCGCAGCTGGTGGAACGCTCCTGTCGCTCGGTGGGTGCCACCATCGCTGCCGCCCGTTCGGCCTTGCTGCATGGTTGCGGCATCAGCCTGGCTGGCGGCACCCATCATGCCTACCATGACAAGGGCAGCGGATTCTGCGTATTCAACGACGTTGCCGTCACTGCCAAGCTGTTGCTGCAAGAAGGGCTGGTGCGGCGCATTCTGGTGGTCGATCTGGATGTCCATCAGGGCAATGGCACGGCTGCCATCTTTCGCGATGACCCCCGGGTATTCACCTTTTCCATGCACGGGGAAAAGAATTTTCCCTTTCGCAAGGAAGCCAGTTCGCTCGACATCGACCTGCCCGACGCCACCGGCGACGATGTCTACCTCAAGCTGTTGCAACAGCATCTGCCGGCACTGCTGCAACAACATCAACCCGAGCTGGTGTTTTATCTGGCCGGCGCAGACAGCTATGCTGGCGACCGGCTGGGCAAACTGGCGCTCAGCATGGCCGGACTGCAACAGCGCGACCGGCTGGTACTGCAACAGGTGGCCAGCCATGGCGCGGCACTGGCCATCACCATGGCCGGCGGTTACGCCAGCAATATCGCCGACACGGTAAGCATCCAGCGCAATACCGTGCAGCTAGCCTGGCAGTACCACAACAGCCACACACTGTAAGCACAGCCCCACAACGCCGACCAACCATGACCACCCACTACCGCAGGAGAAAATCATGAGCAAAGCCACCTTGGCCGCCGGCTGTTTCTGGTGCACTGAGAGTATTTTTCAAGCCTTGCAAGGCGTGCGACAGGTACAGTCCGGCTATATTGGCGGCCACAGCAGCAATCCGGACTACCGTAGTGTCTGCAGCGGCCAGACCGGCCACGCCGAGGCGGTACAGATCGATTTTGACGAGCAGGTCATCAGCTTCAGCCAGTTGCTGCAGGTGTTCTTCGCCACCCACGACCCCACCACGCTCAATCGCCAGGAGCATGATGTCGGCAGCCAGTACCGCTCGGCCATCTTCTGTCACGATGCCGAACAGCAGCGCATTGCCAGCGACTACATTGCCGCCCTGGATCAGCAACAGATCTTCCCTGCGCCCATCGTCACCACTCTGGAAACTGCCAGCCACTTTTATCCGGCCGAAGACTACCACCAGCGCTATTTCGAACTGCACGGTCACGAAGCCTATTGCCAGGCGGTCATCCTGCCCAAGCAAATGAAAATGCGCCGGCAGTTTGCCCAATTGCTGAAAAGCAGCTGAAGCAGGCCATGACCGGCATCAAACCCACGACAGGCAGCCCGGCCGCCACACGCTGCCACAGCGGGTCGGGCCGCTATCAAATTAGCGTTACGCGGCCCTTGCTGCTACAGTCGGCAGCAGCATTGCCATGACTGGCCAATACACCACAACATCATGCCAGCCCAGCCCATTTCCTCCTCACAACCAGCCAGCCTGCTACACAAACACCTGAAGCTGCTACAGGAAACCAGCCACCGCCACAAATGGCTGCTGGCCGGCTTGTATGTGCTGCTTTGCGCCCTGCTGGGCCTGCTACTGGTTCACGAAGCCATGCAGCGCCAGCAACAGGCACTGGATGGCCTGGCCAGCCAGTTGCAGGCCGACATCAACGCGCACGTGCAACTGGCCCTGGCCACACTGGACCACGCCAGCACCCTGCTGCCACAAGCCGCCGACCCGACGCCAGGCCTGCGCGATTTCGCCGGCCTCGCCACCGCCCGTCAACCTTTTATCGATTATCTGGGCTGGCAGCCGCGCATCCGCGCCGAGCAGCGCGCCAGCTTCGAACAACAGCAAAGCCAGCAGCGCGGCCAAGCCTTTGCCATCCGCGACTACTGGCTCACTCGCAACGCCGCGGGCAAGGACACCGGCAACTATGTACCGGCACCGCCACGCCATGACTACCTGCCGCTGCTGATGCAAGAACCTTCGCCGCCGGCAGCGCTGCGTGCCATGCAAGGACTCGACCTGCTGCACGATCCGACACTGGGCCCGGCATTGCAGCAGGCAGTCAGCCAGGGTTCAGTACAATTCAGCCCGCCCTACCGCATCGGCCAGCACTGGCATCTACTGTTGCTGCAAGCACGCTACAGTGCCAGCCCGCCCTCGCCCAACCCGCTGGTGCGTAGCGAGCAGTTGCAAGGCGTGTTGCTGATGAGCCTGCAACTGGATGGCTTGCTGGCTACATCGACCGCGCAATACCGCGGCTTGCAACTCACGCTGCTGGCACCCGACGGCAGCCCTAGCCCCTTGCTGGCCAGCGGCCCGGCCGTTAACGACAACAGTCTGCTGCCAATACAAAGCGCCCAGCTGCAAGCAGCCCTGCCCAGTGAAGGCTATCGCCTGCAGCTTGATCAGGCACTGACATGGCAACAGCTGTCCGCCCCCTTGCTGGCCGTGGGCCTGGCCGCCAATACCCTGCTGTGCTACCTGCTCTGGCTGTTGGCTGCCCAGCAGCAGCGCCAGCGCAATATCCGCCGCCGCGCCATGGATCACCTGCACCGCGAGCGCGAACACGCTAGCGTGACCCTGCAAGCCATTGCCGATGCGGTGGTCACCTTCGATACCGCCTTTCGCATTCAATACCTCAATCCATCGGCAGGCATGCTGCTGGGACCGGGGCATCACAGCGTCATCGGCCAGAATGTGCGTCAGCTACTACGCCTCGGTCATGAGTTTGCCCGGCCCGGTAGCACCGATCCCTTCACCCAGGCCCTGCAGATTCGTGACAGCGTCTACCTGCCGGACAGCAGCTACCTGACCCGCAGCTCGGGCGAAAAACTGCTGGTGGAAGGCTGCGTGTCACCGGTATTCGACCAGCAAGGCCGGCTGCTCGGTGCCGTACTCACCCTGCGCGACACTGCCCCGCGCCGCCAGCACATGCTGGCCGCACTGGAAGCCAGCGAGCGCCGTCTGCGCCAGCACGAACAAGAGCTGGCCCGCGTGGCGCGCATCAACACCATGGGCGAAATGGCCTCTGGCATCGCCCATGAAATCAACCAGCCGCTGTCGGCCATTGTCAGCTACTGCCAGGCCAGCCTCAGCCTGCTGGAGGAAGAAGACCCTGATCTGCCGCTGGTCTGCCGGGCCATGCAGAACGCAGCCAAGCAGGCGCAGCGCGCCGGCCAGGTCATCCAGCGCCTGCGCGAATTCGTCAGCAAGCGCAATCAGCACCAGAGCCTGCTGGACCCGAACCAGACTGTCAGCAATACCCTCGCCTTGCTGGAATACGAGCTGCAAAGCCACGATATTCATCTGGAACAGTATTTTTCCGACAAGCTCTCTGCCGTTTATGCTGATAACATTCAGCTGGAGCAGGTGATTCTGAACATCTTGCGCAATGCCATCGACGCCATGGAAAGCGTCCATCCCTGGGGCCGGCTCATCATCAGCACCGAGCAGGATGCGACGCGAGTGCGTATCATGATCGCCGATAACGGCCCCGGCATTGCCGCAGCCGTGCAAGACCAGATATTCGACCCCTTTTTCAGCACCAAGCCCAACGGAATGGGACTGGGACTGGCCATCTGCCAGACGGCCATCGACAATATGGGAGGCCAGATCCTGGCCAGCAACCGCCCATCAGGCGGCGCGCAATTCGTGATCGACCTCCCCGCACTTACCACATTGACAGCACAGCCTGTAGCAGGAGAACAAGTTTCATGAAGTACATGATGCCAACCGTTTTCATCGTGGATGACGATCCGGCCGTGCGCGACTCGCTGGCCTTGCTGATCATGGCCCAGGGCATGCGCACGGTGACTTTCGCCAATGCCATGGAGTTTCTGGAAAACTATAGCGAAGGCGAAATCGGCTGCATGGTGCTGGACATCCGCATGCCGCAGATTACCGGCCTGGCCCTGCAGGAAAAACTGGTGGAACGCGGCATCACCATTCCCATCGTATTCATTACCGGCCATGGCGACATCGAACAGTGCCGCCGCGCCTTCCAGTCCGGTGCCATCGATTTCCTGACCAAGCCCATCGACCAGAACCGCCTGATCGACAGCCTGCGCAAGGGCATTCGTATGAGCATTCACCAGCAGCAGCAGGAAGAAGAAACCCAGGAAGTCATGCAATTGCTGGACCGCATCAGCGGCCGCGAGCGCGAGGTACTGGAACTGGTAGCCGACGGCATGTCCAGCAAGGAAATCGCCCGCCAGCTCGACCTGTCGCCGCGCACCATCGAGGTACACCGCGCCAATCTGTTCAGCAAGCTGGGGGTAGATTCGCTGGCCGACCTGATCCGCTTCTACCTCAAGGCGCTCGAAGCCACCGGCAAAAAACGCAGCGACGAGTCTTTTTTGAACGAAACGACCGCAAGGCAGTAGAATCGCCCACATGGAACGACTGTTCAAACATGTCTGCCTGGTGGCACGACATAGCAAACCTCAAGTGGTGGAGTCGCTGCGCACGCTGGCCGACCACCTGGCCGCAGCCGGCATCACCGTGTTCGTCGACAAGGAAAGCGCCACGCCAGCCGAAGCGGGCCCGCACCTGCTGATCGAACGCAGCGACATGGGCAAGCTGGCCGATCTGGTCATCGTACTGGGTGGCGATGGCACCATGCTGTCCATCGCCCGCGTGCTGGCCCCCTACCGCGTACCGCTGGTAGGCATCAACCAGGGCCGGCTGGGCTTCATGACCGACATCCCGCGTCATGAAATGCTGGAAGCCATCGATGCCATCCTTGCCGGCAACTTCATCCCGGAAAACCGCATCCTGCTGCAGGCCTCGCTCATCCGTGAAGATGCCGAAGTGGCCAATGCCCTGGCTTTCAACGACATCGTGTTCAGTCGTGGCGCCGTGGGCTCAATGATCGAATTCGAAGTCTTCATCGACAACCAGTTCGTCTACAGCCAGCGCTCGGACGGGCTTATTGTCGCCACGCCCACCGGCTCCACCGCCTATTCACTGGCTGCCGGCGGCCCCATCCTGCACCCCACGCTGCAGGCCATTGCCCTGGTGCCGATCTGCCCGCAATCGCTGAACAACCGCCCCATCGCCGTCAACGACTCCTGCGAAGTGGAATTCATGCTGACCCGCGGACTGGATGCGCGCGTTCACTTCGATGGCCAGTCGCATTGCGATCTGATGGAAATGGACCGCGTGCTGATCCGCCGCTACCGCAACCCGCTGCGCATCCTGCATCCGGTGGGTTACAACTACTACGACATGCTGCGCCACAAGCTTCACTGGGGCGAGCGACTGCTCTGACACGCACACACCATGCTGCTATCCCTACTGGTCAAAGATTTCGTCATCGTTGACAGCATCGCGCTGGACTTTGCCCCCGGCTTCACCGTACTCACCGGCGAAACCGGTGCCGGCAAGTCCATCCTGCTGGATGCCCTCGGCCTCTTGCTGGGCGACCGCGCCGAAGGCTCGCTGGTGCGCGAAGGTGCCGAAAAGGCAGAAATCAGTGCTGAATTCGACAGCCGGCAACGGCCGGAGATCAAGGCCTGGCTGCAAGAAAACGCCCTGTCCGGCGACGACGACATCGTGCTCATCCGCCGCGTGCTGGACAAATCCGGCCGCTCGCGCAGCTTTATCAACGGCCAGCCGGCGACACTCTCCCAGCTCAAGCAGCTGGGAGAGTTTCTGGTCGACATCCACGGCCAGCATGCGCACCAGTCGCTGGTGAAGAGCGAGGCCCAGCGCGAACTGCTGGACGCCTATGCCGGCAGCACCTCGCTGGCCCGCGAAGTCCACCACGCCTGGCAGGAATGGCAAGCCGCCCGCAAGGCACGCAGCGATGCCGACAAGCTGTCACGCGAATCCGAAGTGGAACGCGAACGGCTCAACTGGCAGATCAACGAACTGACCGAGCTTGGCCTGCAACAGGACGAATGGGCCAGCCTCAACCAGAGCCACTCGCGCCTGGCCAATGCCGCCGAGCTGGTGCAAAGCGCCCAGTACGCCGTCGATACCCTGTCCGAGATGGAGGGCAACTGCCTGTCCGTGCTCACCCAGGTACAGACCCGCCTGAGCAAACTGGCCAACCTCGACCCGCGCCTGGCCGACACCCTGTCGCTGCTGGATTCGGTCGATGCCGAACTGCGCGAAGTGGTCTACAGCCTGCGCGATTACGCCAGCGACATCGACGAAGACCCGGGCCAGCTGCAACAAGTGGAAAGCCGCATCGACAGCCTGATGAGCATGGCACGCAAATACCGCGTGCAGCCGCAGGAACTGCCACTCAAGCTGGAAGACTGGCAAACCCAGCTGGCCGCACTGGAAGCCTCCACCGACAGCGAAGCCCTGGCACTGGCCGAAACCGCCAGCCTGTCCCGCTACCGCACCCTGGCCGAAGCCCTGTCCGGCAAACGCCGCCAGGCCGCCAGTGAACTGTCCGCCCGCATCGGCAAGGAAATGCAGCAGCTGGCCATGAGCAGCGCCCGCTTTGCCATCGAACTGGCTGCCCTGGCCGAACCCGGCGCGCATGGACTGGAATCCATCGAATACCTGGTGGCCGCCAATGCTGGCACCAGCCTGCGCCCCTTGGCCAAGGTCGCCTCCGGTGGTGAACTGTCACGCATCAGCCTGGCCATGCAAGTCGTCATCAGCCAGGTGGCCAGCGTGCCAACGCTGATTTTCGACGAAGTGGACGTCGGCATTGGCGGACGCGTGGCAGAAGTGATCGGCCACATGCTCAAGCAGCTGGGCCAGCGCTATCAGGTGCTATGCATCACCCACCTGCCCCAGGTAGCCTCCTGCGGCGAGCAGCACTGGCAAGTCAGCAAGCGCGAAGATAAAAAACGCGTGGTCAGCCGCATCACCCCGCTGGAGCACGAACAACGCGTACTGGAAATCGCCCGCATGCTGGGCGGGGCCGAACTCACCCAAACCACCCGCCAGCACGCCGCAGAAATGCTGGAAATGAACCGCGCAACCCCCTAGCCAAACTGGCTGACTACGGTTATGATTGCGTCCTCTTTGCCAACGGCACCAACCGCCGATGACATGGACACTGCGGAGGTTTGGGTGAGTGGTTTAAACCAGCAGTCTTGAAAACTGCCGACGGGAAACCGTCCGTGGGTTCGAATCCCACAGCCTCCGCCATTTATGTGCCTAGCGACACCCAGCATTGCCTACAAAACCCCGATAGAACATAGCTTCTACGGGGTTTTTTGTTATCTGTTGCCAACAGTAGGCAACTCTTCAGCCTGCAGCTGATTTATGCAACTCTCCAAAAAAAATTAAAGTTAATGCAATAATCTACTGAACGAATTGTTAAAAGGCTTTGCAATGAATCTATCACCGGCAGAAAAAGACAACACCAAGCAAGACCGCAAGAGTATCGCCTTGCCAACCGATCTTCTGCAAAGTCCTTCCAGGACAATAACTGGCCAAGCAAACCTTAAATTCCTCCGGATGATTCACATTCTCATCGGAGTTATCACCCTTGCATTGGGATTAGCACTCCTGGCAATACCTTTCCTTAAAGAAAATAACAACTATATTGCTGTTTTTTTCATTAGCATCTCAACTTCAACCCTATGCATCGTCTCCTCCATTGCAATCCTCAGGCAGGCCCGCACCCTGCCACATCACGAAATGTGGCTCAATAATTCACACTTTGTATTCAAAACACCACTTTCCCTCATACTGGAACCAGGCCGCAAAGAAAGAGAAATACGCTGGGCAGATGTAATAAAAGCCCCAAAGGGGCTTTATGATGTGTATCTAGAATTTTCAACAAGCAAGTCCATCGTATATGACCTGGTGTTTTGGCACCAAAATTCAGACACCCCTGAAGAAGTACGAGCTCCGCTGCGCAGATTTTCAAAAAGAACCTTCACAAACGGCTACGACCTGAAACGTAGTCTTTTATTGAAACTTGCCAGCCTCAATCCCGACTTTCGTTTTGATCCTGCAGTATTTGTTGAGGCTGGCATAGATCCTGAAACCTGGGCCGAAATGCGCAAGCCATTGCTGATGAAACGCGCCATGCTATTTCCTTCAGCTCTTATCTTTATGATAACTGGACTTGACTATCCGTTTTGGCAGAAAACCCTGCTTTTTATTTTCACCGCTATTATCTATGCGACCATTTTCATGTTAATTTGGGCCAAGACATTTCCCCAGTTCTATCGAACGATCTACTTCCACCTGGAGAGCCCCGCCCCGCAGGAATGATCACCATGCATTTCAGGAAGCGCTGCTCTGACTCAAGCACCCTTGAGCCCACCCCTGGCATCGGTTGATCGCAGCCGCCACGCAGACCGCCCGGAGCCACTTACCTGGCGGTTTACCATTGCAGACACAAAACTGTCCCAGCCCTGCCCATCCGACCCGGCATCACCGGACACCCGGCGTCTTCCCAAAAATTTCTGCACCTTGCTTGCTTCACTTGCAGCACCCTCAGCGGGTGAATGAACGGATGCGCGATTGCGCGGATACCCGCGCAAAACCGCCGTTTAGCACATATAAATAATGCTAAAGACATTTACCATGCAGAGGAGTCCCCTATATGCCCGGCTTACCAAGCACATTGGCACTCAGTCTGCTGCTCATGCCATGCATTGCCCTGGCCACAGAACCCAGTAGAACTATCATTCTGGAATGCGACTACCTCCCCAGCATCTGCAACCAGGCAGATGAGCCCAGCCCCGGCCTGATGATAGAGATTGGCAGCGAGGCCATACGCCGGGCAGGCTACATGCCACAAACCAAGATTCGTCCGTGGAACCGCGCCATGCGCGAAGTCATCGACAACAATAACGCCATCATCATCTACTTTGCCCGCACCCCAGAACGAGAACCGCTGTTTCACTGGATCTCGGTCATCAACAGTACCGATTTCAGGCTCTTTACCAGAGATGGCGCCACACCCTACAACACACTGCAGCAAGCCACTGCAGCAGGACTCATCGGCGTACGCACCGGTTCCAGCGTTCTCAGTTGGCTAGCCCAACAAGGCGTCAGCAAACAGCAGATCGAACAAAGCCAACTAACGGAAATGGCAAAAATGCTCAAAGCAGGCCGTATCGGCAGCTTTCTGGGGGCATCTACCACGTTTAAACCAACTTACCAGCAACAAGTCGGCACCATGCCGGTAGAAGGCAATGTGCTATACAGCAGCGAAAACTGGATCGCATCCGGCCCTCGCTTTCCGCCTGAAACAGCCGCAAAAATCGCCACCGCCATCAGCCGGATGAAAGAAGATGGCTTTATCGAACAACTCACCCGCAAGTATGGCAAGTAGATAGCCAAACCATGCAGCAACGCCAAGCGTTACCGCTGTTGCCACCCAAGAATCAAGTCAGCCACTGCCACGCCGATTCACCAGATACCCCGCACTACATACATCAATAGCTGCAGCACCTGCCAAACAGGTCAGAAAGACGAAAACACAGGCTCCCAGCCATGTGTATTTGGTTTTGCAGGGCATACTTTTGAAAAAACGATACTGAAAGCTGCCAGCCATTCCGCAGGACTACACTACGCCAAGTTCCAGCCGCCTGTATCACCATGAAGTTGCGCCGCAACAATCTGAATAATCGTCAGCCCGGCAAGACCCACCCGCCTCGCCTGCACGCCATATCCCTTTCCCTTGGCATCAGCACAGACCATAGAATTTCAGCACTAACACAAGGGGATATTTATGCGATTAGGCATATTGGTAGTGCTAGCGCTTGGGCTGGCAGGCTGTAGTGGTAAAGAGTCAACGGCGTCATCGACGCCTCCTGCCAGCACAGCTCCAGCCAATGACACAGCACACGAGCAATCGGACAATCAAACCTCCGCGCCAGAGCAATCGAATCATCAAGCCGCAGCAGCTGAGCCGGTGCAAGTCCCGGTTCATCACTATGTGATTGAGGAAAATGGCGAGTACGGCTACGAATCTGGAGTCAGTGAGAACGAACGGAAGAACGGGCAGGTTGCGGCAGGAGTCTCGATGGTCAGATACCGTGGTGTCATCAAGGGCTATCACACCCTGACAACCACCAAGAACCGCATCACTACAACATTGCGCTGCAAAGATCCCTGCGATTTTGCCAAAGTCAGCAATTCGGCCGGCAACATTACTTCAGACCCGGAAACGATGCGCCTGGCTGAGGGCTCGATTGGCTGGGCAATGGCACAAGATGCCATGAATGGCCAACTCCAGGTCTACCGCAAACAGTAATGCCACAGGATACCTGCCTGACCGCGGGTATCCTGCATCCTGATTGGCTAGCCCCGCCACATCACACCGCCAGCGGCTCCAGTTTGCGCAGACGCAGCGCGATCAGCAGCAGCATGACCAGCCCCAGCGCGATCATTGCCGCCACGCCGTTCCATTTGCCCATGCCCCACAGCAGGCCGGAGAAGGAGCCCACCACACTGGAACCCAGATAATAGGCAGTAAGGTAAAAAGCAGAAGCCAGCGCCTTGCCACGTTGCGCACGGCGGCCTATCCAGCTGCTGGCCACTGAGTGGCCACCGAAGAAACCGAAAGTAAACAGCGCAATACCGGGCACCATCAGCCACAGCGAATCGGCCAGCGTGCAGACCAGCCCGGCGGCCATCAGCAGTACCATCAACCACAACATGTTGCGGCGGCCAAAGCGGTCGGCCATGCGCCCCACCCAGGCCGAGGCCCAGATGCCCACCATGTATAGCGAGAACACAAAGCCCAGCACGCTATGGCTGAGATTGAAGGGCGCGGCCAGCAGGCGGAAACCCAGATAGTTGTACAGGCTGACAAAGCAGCCCATGAACAGAAAGGCCGACAAGAACAGCCAGGGCAGGCCGCCATCGGCAAAATGGCTGGTCACATCACGGCGCAGTTCGGCCAGATTCAATGGCACCGGCTTGAAGTGGCGCGAATCCGGCAGGCTGCGCCAGAACTCGATGGCACCGGCCACGCCCAGCACCCCCAGCGCCAGCACGGCAGCGCGCCAGCCAAAGTGGTCGGCAATCACCGCCGCCAGAAAGCGCCCGCTCATGCCACCCAGCGCATTGCCGGCGATGTACAGGCCGATGGAGTGGCCCAGTGACAGCGGCTCAACCTCCTCACTCAGATAGGCCATGGCCACGGCAGGCAAGCCAGCCAGCACCACACCGAAAATGGCCCGCAGATAGAGAAACTGCTGAAAACTGGGGGCAAAGGCCGCCAGCAGCATCAGCAGCGCCGCCAGGCTCAGCGCAATATTCATGACCGGCTTGCGCCCCACCTTGTCGGCCAGAAAGCTGGCAGGAATCAGCGCCAGCGCCAGGCCGGTGGTGGGCACCGACAGCACGCTACTGGCCGCCGCCGGCGACAGGGCAAAGTCGTGGGCAAACATCGGCATCAGCGGCTGCATGCTGTACAGCATGGAAAAAGTGCAAAAACCACCCACAAACATGGCACGCGCCGTGGCGCGAAATGCAGTGGAACCGGCATGCAGACGGGGGGCGGCAGAAATGGTGTTCTCCTGGGTAGCCGCGGCAGCTGAATTCAGCGTAGCAGCACAGGAGGCAGAATCGGAAGGCATGATGAAACCGCTAGCAGTGATACAGGTTTTGAGCTTAGCCCTTGACTAAACCTCAGTCCAATATATCTTTATTCAATAATCAATATTTTTAAAGTATCAATATGGAACTGCGCCACCTGCGTTATTTCGTCACCGTCGCCGAAGAACTGCACTTCACCCGTGCCGCCGAACGCCTGCACATGGCCCAACCGCCGCTATCCCAGCAGATACAGGCGCTGGAGGCCGAACTGGGCACGCCGCTGTTTCTGCGGCAAAACCGCAAGGTGGAGCTGACAGCAGCCGGCAAGCAGTTTCTGCTGCGTGCGCGGCGCATTCTGGCCGATACCGAGGACGCCGCCGAACAGGCCCGACGTGCCGCACGTGGGGAAATCGGCGAGCTGCGCATTGGCTTTACCTCCTCATTGCCGCTTACCCCCATTCTGCCGGCAGCGCTGCATGCTTATCGCCAGCATTTCCCGGCCGTGCGGCTGACACTGCGCGAAATGTTCACTACAGACCAGTTCGCGGCACTGCAACAACAGGAAATCGACGTCGGCTTCGTGCGCTTCAACGGGCTGTCACCGGCGGACAAGATATTGGTACAGGAGCTACGGCGCGACCCGCTGCTGGTGGTGATCAACAGCCAGCATCCGCTTGCCGGCGAGGCCAGCCTGTCGCTGGGACAATTGCGCGATCAGGGCATGATCAGCTATCCGCGCAGCGCCGGCACCGGGCTACACAGCGTGATCCGCCAGCTGTGTGAAGCCTGTGGCTTTGAGCCGCGCATCACCCAGGAAGCCGGCGAAGCCACCACCCAGGTGGGGCTGGTGGCCGCCGGGCTGGGCATTGCCATCCTGCCCTCACCGCTGGAGTGCGTGCAGCTGCCGGGGGTGCGCTATATCCCGCTGACCGACAACGGTGCCTACCTGGCCATGGGCATTGCCACGCGCGAGGGTGACAGCTCGCCACTGGTGACCGGATTTATCGCCCACTTGTGGGACGAAATCCCTGCCAGCTAGGCTCAGACTGGCGGGTTGTTGCGTTTTGTCTATCCAAAATTGGCAAAAATCACCGATTTTTCATGGCGACAACCCGGATTTCTCGCGGACACCGGCCCATCCCTCATTTGCAGGATAGTCAGCCGTGAATTACTGCATGACACTGGCTCCACAATAAAAGGACAGACGACAGGCCACGCAGCCGTCGCACGCCATACAGAGGAGAACATCATGCAGCAGCCATCAGACCGGCAGCCGGATCTGGCCGTGTTCAGCGCCATCTTGCTGGAAATCTATCGCCTGGCCCGCGAGGAGTCACTGGAGCGCTTTCATCACACCGTGCTGGAGTGTCTGCGCCCGCAACTGGCCTACGACAAGGCCTGGTGGGGCCGCGCCGCCCAGGCGGCGGATGGCCCGCACGAGCACAGTTCTTTTCTGTTCGGCCTGCCGGATCACTACATTGACGACTGGAAATCCATCCGCCAGCACGATGTCACCGTGGCACGGGTGCATGCCCACCCCGGCCAGGCCGTGGTGGTGGACATGCAGGCGGACGATGCGCCGCCGCAACTGCAATGGCTGGGCCAGCGCCATGATATCGGCGAACTGCTGTGCGTGATCCACATCGACCCGGTCACCCAGTTGAGCGACCATCTGGCTCTGTACCGCCGCCCCGGCGCACCGCGCTTCAATGCTGCCGACTGCCTGTTGCTGTCCTGTCTGATGCCGCACCTGGCCTCCACCGTGGCCATCAACCAGATCCGCACCCTGCAAGCCCTGCGCGAAACCCTCAGCGGACCACGGCTGGCCATGGCGGTGTGTGACCAGCATGGCACCCTGCACTGCGCCGAACCCGGCTTTGTCGACCTGCTACTCACCGAATGGCCACAGTGGACCGGCCCCGCCCTGCCCGCCGGCCTGTCGCCACAAGGGCATGATGGTGCCCGGCTCAATATCGAGGCGCGCCGCATCAGCGACCTCTACCTGCTGACCGCCCGCTACCGCTGCGCCATGGAGCAGCTTTCCAGCCGCGAAACCGATGTCGCCCGCCTGTTTGGCGAAGGACTCACCTACAAGGACATCGCACGCAAGCTGGGCCTGTCGCCGCATACCGTGCGCCACCATATCCGCGCCATCTACGCCAAGCTGGGCATCAACGGCAAGGCCGGCATCGCCCATCTCTTGCACCAGCAAGCGCCATTCGGCTGATCACTCCAGCCTGCTGATTCCACCGCCACGTCGCTGAAGCTACCGAAGCTGCCATGGTCCGCCATGGCTGGCAGGGATAGCTGCGTCTGCGTGTTGTTCGCCCCACCCACCCCAAGGAGCATGCCATGACCCCGTTTCGCCCTGTTCTGACCGCCCTGGCGGCCAGCCTGCTGCTCGCCAGCCTGCCCAGCCAAGCCGCCGATACCAATGCCCGTGACTTTTTCAGTGCACCGGTCGGCACCTCGCTCAGTGTGCTGTACCTGCCCGTCACCTGGGCCGACAGCTTTCACTCGGCCAACGGCAACGACGACCATGCCCGGCTGAATGTGGAAGCCCTGGCCTGGCGTCAGCTGTGGTTTTCCGACATCTGCGGCACCCTGTGCACGCCACAGTTCATCATCCCCGCCGCCCAGATCAAGGCCACCCTGCCCGGCAGCCAGACCAGCCAGCGCGACAGTGGCATTGGCGACCCGCAAGTGGGCGGCACGCTGTTCTTCATCAATCAGCCAGACAAGCGCGAGTACAGCGGCCTGCTGACCCTGATCACCCTGCCAGTGGGCAGCTACGATGCCCAGCACCCGGACGTTTCAGCAGGGGCGCACCGCTGGGGTGCCACCTTTCTCTACAACTATACCCGGGGCGTAGGCAAGAACTGGGTGCTGGAGGCCTCGCTGGAAGCCCAGCTGTATGGCAACAACGACAACTATTACGGGAGCAGCCTGAAACAGCAGCCGCTGTACCGCTTGCAGGCTTTTGCCTCCTACGACTTCATGCCGGGTACCTATGGCGCGCTGCGGCTGTACCACACCCGTGGCGGCGCCTTGCGCCTGAACGGACAGGACCTGCCCGACACCCGGCAAAACAGTACCCAGCTTGGCTTCGAACTCGGCCACTGGGTTGGCAAGCAAGACCAGTTGATGCTGATGCTGGCGCGCAACGTCCACACCAGCAACAGTTTTGACAGCAGCCAGGCCATGCTGCGTCTGGTACATGTTTTCTGAGCCGGCTGCCAACAAGAAAATCCGCCCGACGGATCACCTACTACAGAGGAAACACCATGAACACGCTCTCACATGCCAAGCCTGTCGAGGTCCCACACAATGAGCGCTCGGCCATGGCCGCCATTGTCGGTTTCGCCGCCATCGTCCCCGCCGTGCTGATGATGGCCCCTGCGGTGGCCAGCCAGCTGGCGAGCCAGCTGCAACTGGGGCCAATCGATATCGGCAACCTGTTCTCCGCCGAACTGGGTGCCATGAGCCTGGCCACCTTGCCGGCATTTTTCTGGCTGCCTCGCGTCAACTGGCGCAGTGCCGCCTGGCTGGCAGTGGCGGTATTCATCGCCGCCAACTTGCTATCCGCCACCACCGTCAGCTATCCGCTGCTGCTTGGCCTGCGCTTTGTCAGTGCGCTGGCTGGCGGTTCGCTGATGATTCTGTGTCTGTCCGCCGCCGCCACCATGCGCAACCCAGACCGTGTCTATGGCCTGTGGGTGATGGGCCAACTGGCACTGGGGGCGGCCGGGCTGGTCGTCATGCCCGCGCTGTTCGCTCACTTCGGTATTGCCGCCTGCTATGTCGGCCTGGCCTTGCTGATGGCGCTGTGTACGCCGCTGGTGCGCTGCTTTCCCACAGCTCAGCAGGCGCAGACACAACAGGCCGCGCAATCTGCCACAGGCCGCCGCCGGGGCCACGCTGTACTGGGCATCCTCGCCACGCTGGCGTTTTACATCAGCCTGAGCGGGGTATGGACCTTCATCGGCCAGATCGCTCAGCAGGCCAGCATCGATCCACAGCAAAGCGGCAATATCTTCGCCATCGCCACCCTGCTGGGCGTGGCCGGTGCCGGCAGCGCCTCGCTGATCGGCCGCCGCCTGCCGCGTGCCCAGCTGCTGCTGGCCGGCTTTGGCATGATGATGGCGGCCATGCTGCTGTTGCTGAACGCCCCGGCCCTGGCGCGCTTTGCCACCGCCGCACTGCTGTTCAAGTTCAGCTGGACCTTCATCCTGCCCTTCATCCTGGCCACGCTGGCCGACATCGATCACAGCGGCAAGCTGATGAATGCCACCAATCTGGTCATCGGTGGCGGCCTGGCCATCGGCCCGGCGCTGGCTGGTCAGCTGATCGCCGCCAATCACGGCAGCCTGCATGTGCTGTTGCTGCTGGCCACTCTGGTGGCCGCCATCTCGCTGGCCTTGCTGCTGTCGCTGCAACAGCGCCGCACCACCCCTGCCCACGTCTGAACACAAGGAGAAGCCATGACTTCCCGTACCGCCTTTTATTTTGATGAACTCTGCATGTGGCACAGTGCCGGCATGCATGCACTGACGCTGCCGGTGGGGGGCTGGGTGCAACCCCCGGCCGCCGGCGGCCATGCCGAATCGCCGGAAACCAAGCGCCGGCTGAAAAACCTGCTGGATGTGGCCGGTATCAGCCGCCAGCTGCTGCAATGTTCCGCCGAACCGGCCAGCCGCGACGACCTGCTGCGGGTACATGGCGCGGCCTATCTGGATCACTTCAAGCTGGTCAGTGACGCCGGTGGCGGCGAACTCGGCCCGCAAGCCCCCATCGGCCCCGGCAGCTACGACATCGCCTGCCGCTCGGCCGGCCTGGCCATTGCTGCGGTCGATGCGGTATGGCGCGGCGAGGTGGCCAACGCCTATGTCATGACACGACCACCGGGACACCACTGCCTGCCGGACGCCGCCATGGGCTTTTGTTTCCTGTCCAATATCGCCGTCGCCATCGAAGCGGCCAAGGCGCGCTATGGCATTGAACGGGTGGCGGTGCTGGACTGGGACGTGCACCACGGCAACGGTACCCAGGCCATCTACTACCAGCGCCCAGACGTACTGACTCTGTCCATCCATCAGGATGGCTGTTTTCCACCTGGCTACAACGGCAGCGAAGATCGAGGCGCAGGAGCCGGACTGGGGGCCAATATCAATATCCCGCTACTGCCCGGCAGCGGCCATGACGCCTATCTGTACGCCATGCAGCGCGTGGTACTGCCGGCGCTGACGCGCTACCAGCCGCAACTGATCATCGTCGCCTGCGGCTATGACGCCAATGCGGTAGACCCGCTGGCGCGCATGCAGGCTCACAGCGACACCTTCCGCGAGATGACCACCCTGCTGCGCGCCTTCGCCGAGCAGCACTGCGACGGCAAGCTGGTACTGGCGCATGAAGGCGGCTACTCCGAAGCGTATGTGCCGTTCTGCGGCCTGGCCACCATCGAGGCGCTGTCCGGCCTGCGCAGCGAAGTGGTCGACCCGCTGCTGGACTTCATCAGCCTGCAACAGCCCTGCGCAGCCATGCTGCAATTGCAGCGCCAGTTGCTGGATGACATGGCACTGCTGCATGAGCTGTAAACCCTGACACCGCAGCTGTCATCTATTGCAACCGCGCTGAAAAGAACAAGGCCCGCCATTGGCGGGCCTTGTTACATGAGCGGCGCAGTGCCGGAAAGTAAGCGGCCTACTGCTGCTGTTCCGCCGGCTGCGGCATGCCGCTGCCCTGCTCCGGCGCGGCATCCGGCTGATTGCCCTGCGCTGCCGAAGCCTGCGGCTGTTCTGACTGTGTCTGCGGCGCGGGCGTGGCGGCAAAGACCAGATTGATCAAACCCAGGCTGGCCGGGGGCAGGGAGAGCATGGCAACAACAAGCAATTTCTTTTGCATCAGCTTCTTTCAATATGGTTGGAAGACAAGCCTGCAGTTGCAAGCACCATGCCAGTTGCACATTCCCTTTACGAAACAACAGCTTGTCTGCATACGTGACAGGCAAAGCCATGCCCTTTGTCGGCAATGGGCGACAAAAATTGCAGCCATCAGCACAAGTCATTGAAATGGCAGCACTATTTCCGTCGTCAATTGGCGACACGTTTCTTTTCTGCCATTCAAGCCATTGATTTTAAATTGATTTAATAGCGCAACCCGCATGAAAAAACCCGCCGTAGCGGGTTGGAATACTGAACAAACTTCGTGTCACGCCGGCTTGTTGCCCAGCTTGAGTTTGCCAGCCAGCCAGGTGTGGTCATAGCTGACGATCTCGAAGGGATTACCAAAGGGATCGACAAAGCTGATGGAACAGAAAAACTGGTGATCCACCACCGAATCGCGCGCCACGGTCTGGCCGGCACGGTCGCTGACGCGCTCGCCTGCCAGCTGATCAATCCATTCCAGAAAATCCTGGCCATTGACCAGAAAGGCCACCGAGCCGGGTTCACATACCGGCTTGTCTTCCTGCGAAATGGCCAGTCGCACCGAGCCATTGCTGTTCATCAGCATCACGACGCCATGCGGGCCGCTCTGCATGTGCTTGTAGCGGGTGTCGGGTGCCAGGTTCAATACGCGCTGGTACCAGTTCTGCGCCTTTGCCAGATCAGTGACACGGACATGGATATGGTCAATCTTGCCAAGCGATAGCATTGCATCCTCATCGGGTGTGGGTAACACGGCCACCATGTGGCGCGTGCTCATTCTACGGTGTTTGCCGCAGCCGGCAACAATGCTGCGGCTTGCCTCTGGCTGCGGAGTATCACTGCGCTGTGTTAATTGCGCGGTGTCAGCAGCGGCTTGAGATAGCGACCGGTATGGCTGGCCGGGTTGTCCGCCACCTGCTCCGGCGTACCGGTGGCAATGATCTGGCCACCACCGGCGCCACCTTCCGGGCCCAGGTCGATCAGCCAGTCGGCGGTCTTGATCACGTCCAGATTGTGCTCGATCACCACCACGGTATTGCCGTTTTCGCGCAGGCGGTGCAGCACCTGCAGCAAGAGGTCGATATCGTGGAAATGCAGGCCGGTAGTCGGCTCATCCAGAATATACAAAGTGCGGCCGGTGTCACGCTTGGACAGTTCCAGCCCCAGCTTGACCCGTTGCGCCTCGCCGCCAGACAGCGTGGTGGCACTCTGCCCCAGCCGGATATAACCCAGGCCCACGTCCATCAGCGTCTTCAGCTTGCGGGCCACCGCCGGCACCACGCTGAAAAATTCCAGCGCTTGCTCCACCGTCATGTCCAGCACTTCGTAGACATTCTTGCCCTTGTACTGCACTTCCAGCGTTTCGCGGTTGTAGCGCTTGCCGTGACACACATCGCAAGGCACGTAGATATCCGGCAGGAAATGCATTTCCACCTTGATCACGCCATCGCCCTGGCAGGCCTCGCAGCGGCCGCCCTTGACGTTGAAGCTGAAACGGCCCGGGCCATAGCCACGCTCGCGCGACAGCGGCACCCCGGCAAACAGTTCACGGATCGGCGTGAACAAGCCGGTATAAGTAGCCGGATTGGAACGCGGCGTGCGGCCGATGGGGCTCTGGTCGACATTGATCACTTTGTCGAGCAGGCCCAGGCCTTCGATATGCTCGTAGTGCGCCGGCTCTTCGCTGGCACCGTTCAGATCGCGGGCGGCAATCTTGTACAGGGTGTCGTTGATCAGCGTGGACTTACCCGAACCGGATACCCCGGTAATACACACCAGCATGCCCAGCGGCAATTCCAGGCTGACGTTTTTCAGGTTATTGCCGCTGGCCCCTTCCAGTTTCAGCACCCGTTCCGGGTTGACGGCACGGCGTTCGCCCGGCCAGTTGATACGGCGGCGGCCTGACAGGAAGGCACCAGTCACCGAGTGTTCACTGGCTTCGACATCCGCCGGCGTACCCGCCACCAGTACCTCGCCACCGTGTTCGCCGGCACCCGGCCCCATGTCCACCAGATAGTCGGCGGCGCGGATGGCGTCTTCGTCGTGTTCCACCACGATGACGCTGTTGCCGATATCGCGCAGGCGCATCAGCGTGGCCAGCAGGCGGTCGTTATCGCGCTGGTGCAGACCGATGGACGGCTCATCCAGCACATACATCACCCCGGTCAGGCCGGAGCCGATCTGGCTGGCTAGCCGGATACGCTGCGCCTCGCCACCGGACAGGGTATCGGCCGAACGTGACAGGTTGAGGTAATCCAGGCCCACATTATTGAGGAAGGACACCCGCTCGCTGATTTCCTTGACGATTTTTTCCGCCACCGCATGCTTGTGGCCGCTGATATTCAGCTGGGAGAAGAAAGCAGCCGCTTCCTTGAGTGGTAGCTGGTTCAGTTCGTGCAGGGTGCGGCCGCCGATGAATACGTGACGGGCTTCCAGGCGCAGCCGTGAACCCTGGCAGTGCGGGCAGGGCTGGTTGTTCTGGTATTTGGCCAGCTCCTCGCGCACCGCGCTGGAGTCGGTTTCGCGGTAGCGCCGCTCCAGATTGGGAATGATTCCTTCGAAGGGATGGGCACGGGTAAAGCGCGTGCCCTTCTCCGACATATAGACAAACTCGATGCTGTCGCGCCCCGAACCATGCAATACCACGTGCCGCACGTTTTCCGGCAGATCTTCGAAGGCCAGTTCGGTAGGCGAGAAACCATAATGCTCGCCCAGCGCCAGCAGCATCTGGAAGTAAAACTGGTTGCGCTTGTCCCAACCCTTGATGGCACCGGCGGCCAATGTCAGCTCCGGGTGGGCCACCACGCGGCGGGGGTCGAAAAAGGTGATTTCGCCCAGGCCGTCACACTTGGGGCAGGCCCCCATCGGGTTATTGAAGGAGAACAGCCGTGGTTCCAGTTCCGGCAGGCTGTAGCTGCATACCGGGCAGGCGAATTTGGCGGAGAACCAGTGTTCCTTGGCGCTATCCATTTCCACGGCGATGGCGCGGCCTTCGGCATGGCGCAAGGCCGTTTCGAAGCTTTCCGCCAGCCGCTGCTTCATGTCTTCGCGTACCTTGAGGCGGTCGATCACCACCTCGATGGTGTGCTTCTTGTTCTTGTCCAGCTTGGGCAGGCTGTCGATGTCATATACCTCGCCGTCCACCCGTACCCGGATGAAACCCTGGGCACGCAGATCATCGAACAGGTCGAGATTCTCGCCCTTGCGGCCGACAATGACCGGGGCCAGGATCATCACCCTGGTTTCCTCCGGCAGCGCCAGCACGTGGTCCACCATCTGGCTGACGGTTTGCGAGGACAGCGGCACGCCATGTTCCGGGCAGTGCGGCTCGCCCACCCGGGCATACAGCAGGCGCAGGTAATCGTGGATTTCCGTGACCGTACCCACGGTGGAGCGCGGGTTGTGGCTGGTGGCCTTCTGTTCGATGGAAATGGCCGGCGACAGCCCTTCGATCAGATCGACATCAGGCTTTTCCATCAACTGCAGAAACTGGCGGGCGTAGGCGGACAAGCTCTCCACATAGCGGCGCTGCCCTTCCGCATACAGGGTGTCAAAGGCGAGCGAAGACTTGCCGGAGCCGGACAAGCCGGTGATAACGATCAGCTGGTTGCGCGGCAGATCCAGGTTGACGTTTTTCAGATTGTGCGTCCGAGCGCCACGAATGCGGATGGTGTCCATGTGAGAGAGCGTTACTCAGTCGGTCGGGGAACCTGATAATATACCCGACTTAGCGACTGCCGCTCCATCTAAGTATGCGCTGCAGCAAAAAACCGGCCCTGCCGGAAGCCGGTGCGGCGGTAAACCGCCAGCCATGGGCAGCGTTAAAAGCCTTACTCCTGAATCGATAACGACAACACACATGAATTCGCTTGAATTGCGCGCCAGCCTAGGGCTGGCCGGTATTTACGCCCTGCGCATGCTGGGCATGTTCCTGATCCTGCCGGTATTTGCCATTTATGCGCAGACCCTGCACGGAGCCGACAATCACGCACTGATCGGCCTGGCACTAGGCAGCTACGGCCTCACCCAGGCCCTGCTGCAATTGCCGCTGGGCATGCTGTCCGACCGCATTGGTCGCAAAAAGGTGATTTACGGCGGGCTGGTGCTGTTTGCCATCGGCAGCTTTGTGGCTGCCGGCGCACACGATATCGTCACCCTCACCATCGGCCGCGTCATTCAGGGTTCCGGTGCCATCTCCGCCGCCATTACCGCCCTGCTGGCCGACCTCACCCGCGAAGAAAACCGCACCCGCGCCATGGCCATGATAGGCATGAGCATCGGCACCACCTTTGCCGTCAGCCTGGTTGCCGGCCCGCTGCTGGCGCAGTACATCGGTGTCAACGGCATCTTCGCTCTCACCGGCATTCTGTCGCTGGCCGCGCTGGTGGGCGTATGGCTGATCATTCCCGACCCGGCCATTTCGCGCTTCCACTCCGACACCGAAGCCAATACCAAGCGGCTGCCGGCTGTGCTGAAGAACCCGCAGCTGCTGCGCCTCAATTACGGCATATTCGCCCTGCATGCGGCGCAGATGGCCATGTTCGTCACCATCCCCTTCGCCCTGATCAAGACCGCAGGCCTCGACAAGGCCCACCACTGGGAGGTCTACCTGCCAGTCACCGTCATCGGCTTTCTGCTGATGGTGCCGGCCATTATCTACGGCGAGAAAAAGTCCAGACTGAAGCAGGTATTCATCGCCGCCATCGCCATCATGACCATCGCCCAGCTGGGCATGGCCCTGGCGCTGGACAGTTTCTGGCAGATCGTGGTGTGGCTGGGCCTGTATTTCATCGCCTTCAACATCCTGGAAGCCACCCTGCCCTCGCTGATTTCGAAAATCGCACCAGCCGATGCCAAGGGCACCGCCATCGGTGTGTATAATACGGCGCAGTCCTTTGGCCTGTTCATGGGTGCCGCAGCTGGCGGCTGGCTCTACGGCCACTACGGCGCAGCCGGCGTATTCGGCTTTACCAGCGTGCTGATGGCCAGCTGGCTGCTGGCCTCGTTCAGCATGCAGGCCCCGCAGGCCGTGCGTTCGGTGATGTTTCACATCGGCGAAGACTGGCGTGGCAGCTCGCAGCAGCTATCCCAGCAGCTGTCGGCCCTGGCCGGTGTCAGCGAAGCGGTGGTGGTGCTGGAAGACCGTGTCGCCTACCTGAAGGTATCGCAGCAAACCTGGGACGAAGCCGCAGTAAAACAGCTGATCCAAGCTACTTATTAATGCCAGCGCGGCTATTGCCACAGCGTGTCTGGCCCTACAATCACGCGTCGGCCGTGTCCGGCGCAGCATCATTGAATCGAATCGGAGACCCCACATGAACAGCATCACTTTTGACGGACGCCTGGCGGCAGACGCCGAACTGCGCTACACCCCCAGTGGCGAACCGGTGCTGAGCTTCCGCGTGGCCAGCGACATCGGCTTTGGCGAGCGCAAGACCACCAACTGGTTTAGCTGCCAGGTATGGGGCAAGCGCGGCGAATCGCTGAAGAACTTCCTCAGCAAGGGCCAGCAAGTCACCGTGTACGGTCAGCTCACCTTGCGCGAATGGCAGAACAAGGAAGGCCAGAAACAGCTGTCGCCCGACGTGCGCGTGAATGAACTGAGCCTGCAAGGCGGCAAGCGCGAAGGTGGCTCGTCCATGGACGACAACTACGCTTACGGCGAACCGGCAGCCCAGTCCCGCCCGGCCGCACCACCGGCAGCCCCGCGCCGCATGGAAGCCAAGGCTGCGCCCAAGCTGGATGACATGGACGACGACATCCCGTTCTGAGATACGCCCAAGAGTAATGGGTAAAGCACGCCCCCGAAACCCCCGCCCTGCGGGGGTTTATGCATTCTGGCGCCGCAAAAGGGAGTGCTCACGCCGACACCGATGGAAGCCGGCCTGCTAGCCGAGTTCCGACAGGAGCGGACGATTGCAGGCATTAATGAAGAAAAGCTAACAAAAACCCTGCTGCGGTGTCGTGCCTCCTAGCCATAGCCTTGCACCAGGGACGCGCTGCTATTTTGTCAGCCGCTCTCACTACATCAGCTTTTGCTCTCACAGAGTCCATGAAGCATCCTGCCAAGCAGGGGCTATACAGGCCGCTGCTCAAGAACTCCCCACAGCTATCCCATCAGGAGTGATCAGCAACGCCCATTGATTAACCGGGCTTGTCATGACCAGGCTTGTGCATCTCCCCTCGCCTGGCTCTGTGTTGGATCCACAAAACCTCGTCTGCCAAGGTTTCCTCCATGGGTCTGAAGCCCAAACCGAAGCTCTCCCGAATTTTTTCCGCTGAAAATTTTCTTCCGTAGTCGTTTGCCATATTGCTTACCATGGCCAAGCTGAGTAATACAGGCCTGCCCGTCAATCGGGCATAGAGCTCTTGCAGGGACGCGATGACATACAACATGAGACGGGGCAGTTTGCGGCGCGGGGCCGGCACACCACTTACGGCTTCCATCGTTTGCAAAAGCCTGGCCATGGTCACCGGGTGGCCTGCAGCCAAATAGCGCTCGCCCCGTTCCCCCGTTTTACTGGATGCCAAAGCGACCTGCGCGACATCTCGGGCATCAACCACCGAAAACGCAGCATCAATGACTCCCGGAATTTTTTGCTGCAGGTAATCCTGTACGAACTGCCCAGCCGAAGTCGGGCCAAGATCGCCCGGGCCATGCATCCAGCCAGGCAGAACAAGGGAGATGTGCATGTCCTGATGGCTGTCGAGAAAAGCGAATATCACCGCGTCGGTTTCGATTTTGCTGCGGTAATAGTCATCCGGTGCCGCTTCACGTGCCAGCACCATGGTTTCGTCGGTCAACCCTGTTGCGTGGCGGCCCAGTACCGCGATGGAGCTAATATGGACCATGCGCCGAATACCAGCTGCATATGCCTGGTTCAGCAGGTTTTGCGTACCCTCGACATTGGTTTTGTGCAGGGCGGCCAGATGGCGGCCACCTTTGTAGCTTTCACGAAAATAAGCTGCGGTATGAAAAATAACTTCGCACCCCTGCAACGCTGCGGCAAAACCCTCCACCTGGGTGAGATCGCCCACCACCACCTCTAAGCGCTTACCGATCAGCTCCCCGAACTGCTCGGTGGCTTTCTGTTCTGACCTAGCCAAAGCCTTGACCCGATAACCTTGCGCGAGCAGCAAACGAACAAGATTGTTACCCAGCAGTCCAGTCGCTCCGGTGACAAATGCGATTTTTTCTTGCGGCATGTTTTTCCCTGAGCGTTAGCTCATAAAAAGGCATTGTGGAAGGCAGCCATGGCTGCTCAACGGGGCACTGTAAACATTGGTGTATAGTCCAAGGTCAAGGCAAAATTTATCGGGAGCGCTTGATCGTGCGGATCGGGGAGTTGGCAGAGCAGACGGGGATGACGCGTGATGCCATCCGTTTCTATGAACGGATCGGCCTTATCAAGTCCGAGCGCGGTCCGGAAGGCCGCCACGGCTACCGCCGGTACGATGTTTCAGCGGTTCGACGGCTGGGCTTGATCAAGAAAGCCAAGGCTTTGGGGTTTTCACTTGGAGAAATTCAAGAACTACTGGAGGCATGGGCCAATCACAGCTTCCGTCCGGAACAGAAGCGCGCAGTCATTGCCGACAAGATTGCGGTAATCGAGCAAAAAATCTTCGAACTACAGGAGCTTTCCAGTGAGCTCAAACTGGCTTTGGCCGGCATCCGTGACGAGTGTCAATAAATAGGCGGACCGCCTGAAGTCGGCAAGCAGCAGTCCGCCCCAACTCATTGTTGAAAGAAGTGAAGGGAAGCCAGCGCCTCCCCTCACTTCGACTTGATGGCGATTTGCGACGATGGGTATCAGCCCAGGCTTTTAGACAATTCGGCAATGTGCTCCGGCGTGATACCGCAGCAGCCACCGACAATGCCAGCGCCCTTGCCTACCCAGCGTTCGGCCCAAGCCAGATAGTTCTGCGGCGTCAGGTCGGCACGGATTTCATCCAGCGTGGCATTGGCCTTGGCGTCTTTCGGGGTGGGAGGGAAGGCATTGGCGTACACGCCCAGTTGCAGCTGACCACCTTGCTGCTGCAGCACGGCATTGGCCGCATCCAGCGCGGCTTCCATCACTTCCGGCTGGCTGCAGTTGAACAGCACGGCCGCCGCGCCCAGGCGGATGGCTTCGACCACAGCTTCGCTAACCGTTTCACCAGAACGCAGGCGTGCCACGCCATCGCTGTCTTCATCCTGCAAGGTAAACGACAGCCACAAGGGCTTGTCCTGCTCGCCCAGCGCCTGGCGCACCGCACGCACCTCGGCCAGCGAGCTTTGCGTCTCGGCCAGCCACACATCCACATACGGCGTCAGGCCGGCTATCAGCACCCGGTGAATGGCCAGCGAATCCGCCTCGTTAAACAGGTCGGGCCGGTAAGAGCCCAGCGCCGGCGGCAGCGAGCCGGCCACGGTCACCGGCTGGGCTGCCTTGTCGGCACTGCGGCGGGCCAGTTCGCCGGCCAGCGCAGCCAGTCGCTCGCCATGCTGCTCGAAACGCGGCTGGCCAATGTGAAAGGGCACCACAGCGTAGCTGTTGGTGGTAATCACCCGGGCACCGGCACTGACAAAGGCATCGTGCGCCTGCTCGACAAAATGCGGGCCTTCCAGCAGCGCCAGCGCCGACCATTCCGGCTGCTGAAACGGTGCACCAATGCGTTTGAGTTCGCGGCCCATGCCGCCATCGAGAATAAGGGTTTGGCTCATGATGTTATCCATGCATTCGACATCCACGCCGGAAAATTCCGGCATGATGAAAAAATGTTATATTCTTATAAAGAAACAAGTTGGTATTTATTATAATAGTTTGATATATAGATTAACACCCAAACAGCATTCAAACCAAAAAAATGTTCAAACGACAAACCAAGATCACCAAAACCCTCGCCGCCCTGGCCCTGCTGGCAGCCAGCCAAAGCCATGCCGGTGCCACGCTGGACCACGTACAGAAAAGCGGCGTGCTGCGCGGCGTGCTGCTGGAAAGCTACCCTCCCTACTCCTTCCTCAACAGCAAGAACCAGCTGGATGGCTTTGATGTGGATGTGGCCAAGGCAGTGGCGAAAAAGCTGGGCGTCAAGCTGAAGCTGGATACGCCGTCCTGGGAAGTGATTGCCGCCGGCAAATGGGGTGCGCGCTGGGATATCTGCATCTGCTCGATGACGCCCAACAAGGAAAGAGCGCAGGTACTGGACTTCCCGGCGTTCTACTACAACTCGCCAGCGGTGCTGATTGCCAACATCGCCGACAAGAAAACCAGCAGCATCAAGGATCTGGAAGGCAAGAAAATTGCCGTGCAGCAAGGCTCATCCTACGAGAGCTATCTGCAAAAGAAACTGGTGATTGAAGCGCCCAATGCGGTGCAGCCCACCTACGGTTTCAACAAGGTCATCATCGCGCCCTACGACAACGAAGAGCTGGCCTACCAGGACCTGGCACTGGGTGCCGGCAAGCGCGTGGATGCGGTGATTTCCAATCTGGTGACCGCGCGTGAACGCATCAGCAAGACCGGCAAATTCCGCATCGTGGGCAGCCCGCTGTATCAGGAACCCAACTGGGTAGCCGTGGACAAGGGCGATGCGCAGTGGAATGCCCGTGTCAAACAGGTCATTACCGAGCTGAAGAAAGACGGTACGCTCAGCGCCATTTCCAAGAAGTGGATTGGCGCCGATATCACCAACTAAGAATCTGCCCCGAGGCGGCATGCACGCGCCCGGGGCTTTCTGTTTTTGTCTGTCCGTATCATGAAACTGGAAAACCGATTCAGGCTGCAGGTCGGCCTGGTCATGTTGTTTCTGTTGGGTGGCTTTGTCTGGTTTGTGCAGGCCTTTGGGCTGGACTACCAGTTTGCCCTGAGCAAGCTGCCCTTGCTGGCCGGGCTGGAGTTAAGCCCGGAAGGCTTTATCCAGGGCATTCCGCTCACCCTGCTGTTATGCCTGCTCTCCACCGTGCTGGCGGTGGCCATCGGCATGCTGTCTGCACTGGGGCGGCTGTCCAGCAACCCGCTGCTGTACGGCCTGGCCACCTTTTACAACTCCTTTTTCAAGGGCACGCCGCTCTTGGTGCAGATTCTGCTGATCTACCTGGGTCTGCCGCAGCTGGGCGTGGTGCCCACCGCCATTCCATCCGGCGTGGCCGCCCTGGCACTCTGCTATGGTGCCTATCTGAGCGAAGTATTCCGCTCAGCCATCCTGTCGATTCACCGTGGCCAGTGGGATGCCGGCAAGGCTCTGGGACTGAAGCCACACGCCATCATGCGCCACATCATTTTGCCGCAGGCGATGAAAGTGGCCGTGCCGCCGACCTTCTCCATGTTCATTTCCATGCTGAAGGACTCCTCGCTGGTATCGGTGATGGGGCTGTGGGAGCTGATGTTCCTGGCGCAAAGCTATGGCCGCTCGGCTTACCGCTACATGGAAATGCTGCTGACCGCCGCCATTCTGTACTGGCTGCTATCCATCGTGCTGGAGCTGTGCCAGCACCGGCTGGAGCAGAAGCTTTCAGTTTCCGCACGACGCTGAGCCATGACCACCGGGATAAGTCGGCATGGTGAGCTGGCGCAGCCTGCTCCTGAAGCAAGGAAGCCGGCGGTGCAACAACATTTTGCGGCAAAGCTGGCGGCCGCGAAGCGGCCGAAGTAGAACCCGCCCTGCACACATAGACCAGCAGCCGGGGCAGGCTTAGGTACGATGCAAATCAGTGCAGCTGTGCATCCCCGCCCAGCGCCTGATACAGCGTCACCTGATTGACCAGCCGGTTGTAACGGTTTTCCAGTAGCGACACTTCGGCCTGGCGGCGGGTTTCCTGCGCATCCAGCCAGTCTTTCAGCGGTGCAGCACCGGCCTGGTAACGCAGCCGGTATAGCTGCTCGGACTGGCCGGCCAGTTGCGCCGACACCGCCAGCCGCTGTCCTTGCTGCTGATACTGGCTGCGTGCAGACAGCGCGTTTTCCACGTCGGCAAGTGCCGCGTACAGGGTCTGGCGGAAATTCACCACGGCCAGCTGGTAATCAGCCGCGCTGATCTGCGCGTTCAGCCGCATTTGCCGCCACTGCAGAAACGGCAGGGTCAGCCCTGCTCCCAGCGTGGCCAGCGGATTGCTGATCACCTGTGCCAGCCGGCTACTGCTGCTCCCCAGACTGCCGGTCAGGGAAAAATCGGGGTAGTAGGCTGCGCGGGTGGCGTCGCCATTGGCCAGCGTTTCACGCAGGCGCAGTTCGGCGGCGCGCAGATCGGGCCGACGGGCCAGCAGCTGCACCGGCAAACCGGCCGGCACATCGGGCAGATCCTGCTGTGGCAGGCTGGCCAGCGAACTCAGCACACCAAGCGGAGGGCCGTCCAGCAAGATGGCCAGCGCATTGCGGGTTTCTGCCAGTTGCTGTTGGTAGTCGTGCAGAGCCGCCTGCTGGCTGGCCAGGCTTTGCCGTACGGTCAACACATCCAGCTGTGCCGCCGCGCCGGCCTGTTGCTTGGCCAGCACCAGCCGCAGGGCTTGCTGCTGGTAAGCGACACTGGCCTCGCCCAGCTGCAGGCGCTGCTGCAACCAGCCCTGCTTCCAGTACAGCTTGATGGTGCTGCCGATCAGGCTGAGCCGGCTGGCTGCGCGATCCTGCTCGGTCGCACGCGCTTCCCAGACCTTGGCATCGCTCAGGTGGGACAGCCGGCCCCACAAGTCGGCCTCGTAGCTGACCGACAGGCTGGCCGCATGCGTCTGGCTGTTGACCGTGGCACCACCCAGCCGCTGGCTGGCAGAGCTGGACAGGCTGAAGGCTGGCGTGGGGGCCAGGTCGGTGGCGGCCAGGTCGGCCTTCAGCATGGCCTGCTGCACCTTGATGGCCGCCGCCGCCAGATCATTGTTGCGCACCAGCACCTGTGCAATCAGCTGGTTCAGTTCGGCATCACCAAACTGCTGCCACCAGTTATCGCCACTGATCTGGCTATTGTCCGCAGCAGCAGCGCCCTGCCACTGGCCGGGCAGCGTGACGGCCGGCACCTGATAGGGCGTTGCGGTCAGACTGGCACAGCCGGCCAGCAGCAAGCCGGCCAGCACGATGGGGTAAAGCACTTTCATTGCATTCTCATTCTCGTGACAAGGCCACGACAGGGTCCAGCCGCGCCGCATTGCGTGCTGGCAGATAACCGAACAACACCCCCACCAGCGTGGAGCAGGCAAAGGCCGCCACAATCGAGCTGCTGGAGTACACCATGGTGAAGCTGGCCAGCTTGGCCACCACCACGCCCAGCACCAGCGACAGGCCCACACCCAGGGCGCCACCCAGCAGGCAGACCAGCACGGCCTCGATCAGAAACTGCTGCATGATGTCGCGCTGGCGTGCGCCCACCGCTATGCAGACGCCGATTTCGCGGGTCCGCTCGCTCACCGACACCAGCATGATGTTCATCACGCCGATACCGCCCACCACCAGCGAAATCACCGCAATCATCGACACCAGCAAGGTCATGGTGGCCGTGGTGGTGGCAATGGTCTGGCGAATGCTGTCGGTATTCATCACAAAAAAGTCCTGCGTACCGTGGCGGCGCTTCATCAGCGCCACCAGGCTTTGCTCGGCGGCGTCAGTGGCGACATTGTCGCTGACCCGTACCGTGACCGCCTTCAGATAGTCCTGGCCCAGCATGCGGTACATCACCGTGCTGTAGGGCAGCCACAGATTGAGGTTGTCATCGGTGCCGAAGGCGCTTTTCTGGGTTTGGGTAACGCCCACCACCCGGCACGGCAGCTTGCCCAGCAGGATGACCTTGCCGATGGGGTCGTCGCCGTCGGCAAACAGCGCCTTGCGGCTGTTTTCGTCTATCACTACCTGCTGCGCCTGCTGGCTGACGGCCGTGGCATCAAAGGCCCGCCCCTGCGCCATGGACACGCCGCGCACGCGGAAATACTGCTCGCCCACGCCCTTGACCTGGGCGCTGACCGCGATATTGCGGTAGCGCAGGGTGACGCTGTCACTAACTTCCGGCGTCACGCTATCGACAAAGCCCTGCTCGGCCAGCACCGTCGCATCGCGCGGGGTAAGGGTGTGGATGGCATCGGCCTTGCGGTCGCCAAAATGCTTGCCGGGATAGATATTGATGGTATTGGTGCCCAGCGAGCTGATGTCGCTGAGAATGCGCTGACTGGAACCGGTGCCCAGTGCCACCACCGACACCACCGAGGCAATGCCGATGATGATGCCCAGCATGGTCAGCGCCGAGCGCAGCCGGTGCGCCATCAGCGCCCGCCATGCCATGCCGAAGGCCTCGGCAAAATGCTCGCGCAGCAGCCGCCAGCCGCCCTGCTCCTCGGTAAGCGCTGCGCTGGCCAGCGTGGCATTGGCCGGGGCCTCGCCGCGACGCTGGTCGGCCACCAGCCGGCCATCGCCGATTTCAATGATGCGGTCAGCGTGTTCCGCCACCTTGCTGTCGTGGGTGACCAGAATGATGGTGTGGCCCTCGGCATGCAGTTCGCGCAGGATGGCCATCACCTGCTGGCCGCTGGCACTGTCCAGTGCGCCGGTGGGTTCATCGGCCAGAATCACCTTGCCGCCGTTCATCAGCGCCCGCGCAATACTCACCCGCTGCTGCTGGCCGCCGGACAGCTGGCCCGGTTTGTGGCCGGCACGGTCGCTCAGGCCCAGTCGCGCCAGCAGGCTTGCTGCGCGGCTGCGGCGTTCCGGCGCGGGGCTGCCGGCATAGACGGCGGGCAGCTCGACGTTTTGCAGGGCATTGAGTTCGCCCAGCAAATGGTAGCGCTGGAAGATGAAGCCGAAGTGCTCGCGCCGCAGCTGCGCCAGCTGGTCGGGGTTCATGTCGGCCACCGGCTGCCCGGCCACTCGATAGCGGCCACGCGAAGGGGCATCCAGACAGCCCAGAATATTCATCAGGGTGGATTTGCCGGAGCCGGACGCGCCGATGATGGCGACCATTTCCCCGGCCATGATTTGCAAATGGATGTCATCCAGCACCGTGACCGTGTCTTCACCCGAGGCAAAGTCACGACACACGCCAGACAGTTCCAGCAAGGGAATGCTCATGCTTTACATCCCCATCGGCGGCGGGCCGTTGCGGCTGCTGCTGGCCGTGGCCGTCGCACTGGCTTCGCCCACCACCACCTGCTCGCCCTCACGCAGGCCGCTCAGTACCTGGGCGTGGACATTGTTGTTCAGACCGATGCCGACCTGCCGAGTCTGCACGCTGCCATCAGCCTGCAGCACGCGCACCGCATAGCGACCATGCTTGTCGGCCGCACCCAGCGCATTGGCGGGGATGGCCAGTGCCGCCTTGACCTGGCTGAGCACCACGGTGACCTGCGCCGTCATGTTGATGCGCAGCTTGTGCTGCGGATTGGGCACATCAAACAGGCCGTAGTAATAGATGGCGGTAGACGATGAAGAACTGCTGGAACTGCTGCTGGTCGAGGTGGAAGTGGTGCTGCTGTCGCTGGCATCGCTATACGACTGCGGTGCCGGATCGACCGAACGCAAACTGGCCTGATAACGCTGGTCCGGCTCACCCAGGATGGTGAAGTACACCGGCATGCCCGGCTTGACCCGTACCACATCACCTTCGGAGATTTCCGACTTCACCGTCACCGTATCCAGCTGCGCCAGCTTGACGATGGTGGGGGTGGACTGGCTGGCATTCACCGTCTGCCCCTCTTCCACCGACAAGGCCACCACCACGCCATCGATGGGCGCAACAATACGGGTGTAGCCCAGATTGAGCTGGGCCGTTTTCAGGCTGATACGCGCCTGTTGCAGCTGTGCCTGCAGCTGCTGGGCATCGGCATCGGCACCATCCATGGCCGCCTTGGCACTGTCGTAACTTTCGCGCGAGGTAGCCTGCTGCCCCAGCATCTGCTGCTGGCGGGCAAAGTCCTGCCTTGCTTTCAGCAGTGCCGCCAGCTTGGATTTGAGCTGCGACTGATAGCTGCTGACCGAAGCCTGGGCGTCTTCCAGCGAATTTTCCTGGGTGCGCGGGTCGATTTCGGCCAGCAGATCGCCCTTGTGCACGCTCTGGCCCAGCTTGACCTTGAGCGATTTGATCTGGCCGGACACCTGGGCACCCACGCTGACTTCACGCAGCGCCTTGATGGTGCCGGTGGCCAGCACGCTGTCTTCAAGATCAAGATGGGTGACGGTGGCGCTCAGGTAGTGATTGACTGGCTGGCGCGGATAAAACAGGTAGACAGCCAGGATGAGCAGCAGCACGGCGGCAGCAATCAGGCTGCGGGTCTGCAATGAACTGAGGCGGGGCATGTAGATTGGCAATGAACAATGGTTGCTTCGATGCGGCAGTATCACGGCACGGCCTGCCGGCTGCGGTTAACCGCAGGTAAAAAAATGTCAGGAAATGTAAGCATGCGCTGAAGAAGTATGAGGTACAGCCCGGGGGCGACTTTGGCAAAACCGGCCCGACAGAGTAAAGTATGCCGCTTCCATGCCGCCCCTGCCCGCAGGCCGGCGGCCAGCCCCGTTCACCCTTTTCATTCACAGGCTTCACCATGCTGCAGGCCGTCCGCCCTCGTCCGCTGTTGTTCGCCCTGCTCGGGCTCTTGGCCAGCTTGTGCTGCAGCCTGTCCGGCGCGGTTGCCTCCAACAGTCACAACTGGCTGGCCGCCCATCGCGACTGGCGGGTGGGCGTGGTATTGCAAGCGCCTTATGCCCAGATCAATCCGCGCAACCATCTGCTGGAAGGTGCTGATGTCGAAGTAATGCTGCTGCTGGCCAACAAAATGGGCGTACAGCTGAGCTGGCGTACCTTTGCCAGCCAGCAGGCACTGGACCGTGCCGTAGAAGACGGTACGGTGGATGTTGCACCCGGCATGCTGCAAACACCGGCCAGCCTGCATCACTGGCTGTTTTCCCAGCCCTATTTGCGGGTACCGCACAAGATTGTCGGTTTCCCTGATGGCAGTGGTAATGCGGTGGATCTGGACCGGCTGTCGCTCAACGAACGACTGGCAGTGAACGGCAATAGCGATGCCCTGCGCTTTGTCCGGCGCAACTACCCGGAACTGCCGCGCGTGGAAGTGGCCAACGACCGCAGCGCACTGCAAACCGTGCAGCAGCAATACGCCGAATACGCCATCGTCGACGAAGCCCAGCTGACCACCCTGCTCAAGGAAGCGGAATTCTCCCGCCTGGCCGTGGTGGGCGATCTGGGCTACACCCATCTGCTGCGTATCGGAGTCCGGCGTGACTGGCCAGAGCTGCCCGCCGTACTGGACCGCCAGCTGCAGGACATCCCCGGCAGCCGCATGGAGCAGCTGTACGCGCGCTGGATGCTGCCCAGCTATCCACGGCTGATCGACTCGCTCACCTTCTGGCACCGGCTAAGCCTGGCGCTGCTGCTAAGCAGCCTGTTGCTGGCCGTGGTGTGGAACCACCAGCGCCGGCAACGGCGCTGGGCAGAAAAACGCCTGCTGGCCGCCCGCATGGAGCTGGAAGCGCGCGATCTGGCCGAGGAATCGCTACGGCTGACCCAGTTCTCCATCGACAACAGCACGGTGGGCATACTGTGGGTCAACTGGGACAGCCGCATCCAGTACGCCAACCGGGCGGCAGAAACCATGCTGGGCTACCCGGCAGCACAGCTGTTGCGCTTGTCGCTGCCGGAACTGCAGCCCTCGCTGGACCACGCCCGCTGGCTTGAAATGTGGAACCAGCTGCGCAGCCGCAAGGCCGTCAGCAGCTTTGAAACCCACTGCCTCAAGGCCGATGGCCAGGCGCTGCCGGTGGGCGTCACCCTCAGTTTTCTCAAATTCGGCCGCACCGAATACCTGGTGGTGTACCTCAACGACATTACCGAACGGCAAAAAGCCCGCGCCGCCCTGGAAGAAAGCGAAGCCCGCTTCAAGGGCATGGCCAGCAATGTGCCGGGCATGGTGTTCCGGCTGGAGCGCCCGGCGGCGCAAATGCCGGTGCGGCTGGCCTTTGTCAGCGATGCCAGCCAGAGCATGCTGGGCTACAGCCCGCTGGACATGATCAGCCTGCCTGCGGGCTGGCTGGATGTGGTGGCGGCAGACGACCGCAGCAGCTACCAGCAAGCCTGGCAACAAGCCGACCAGCACAACCACGATCTGGCCTGGCAGGGCCGCATGCTGCATCAGGACGGGCAATTGCGCTGGGTGGACATCAAGGCCACGGTGCGCTGCTTTGACGATGGCCATGTGGTATGGGACGGCATCGTCTGGGACATCTCCGAGAACAAGCACAATGAATTGCAGCTGGCCGAATCGCGTGGCCTGCTGCGCAGCCTGTCCGCCCATCTGGAATCGGTACGCGAAGAAGAAAAAGCCCGCATCGCCCGCGAAGTCCACGATGAACTGGGGCAAATCCTGACCGTGCTGCGGCTGGAAACCTCGATGTGCGAACTGAGCTTCGGCCACAGCGACAGCAAGCTGGCCGAACGGCTGCAGGCGATGAAAAAGCTGATTGAGCAAACCTTCCAGATCGTGCGCGACGTCGCCACGGCGCTGCGCCCGCCAGTGCTGGATGCCGGTATTGGTTCCGCCATCGAGTGGCAGGCCCGCCGCTTTGAAAAACGCAGCGGCATCCCCTGCCTGATTTCCGTACCGGACAGCCCCATCCCGCTGAGCGATGCCCGCGCCATCGGCGTGTTCCGCATCCTGCAGGAAGCCCTCACCAATGTGCTACGCCATGCCGAAGCCAGCACCGTCAGCGTCGGCCTCACCTGCAACCAGGGCATGATCACCCTGAGCATTGCCGACGACGGCAAGGGCTTCGACCCGCAAGCCCACCGTCAGCTGCGCTCTTTTGGCCTGGTGGGCATCCGCGAACGCGTGCTGCTGCTGGGCGGCGTACTCGACATCGACAGCCAGCCGGACCAGGGCTGCACTCTCACCATCCGGCTGCCGGCCGAAGCAGGAAAGGAAACCGCGTGATCCGCGTCATCATTGCCGAAGACCACAAAATCGTCCGCGAAGGCATCAAGCAGCTGGTCTCGCTGGCCGAAGACATCAGCGTGGTGGGCGAAGCCACCAATGGCACCCACCTGCTGGAACAACTGCGCCAGATCCCCTGCGATGTGCTGCTGCTGGACATTTCCATGCCCGGCACCAACGGGCTGGAATCCATCCCGCGCATCCGCGCGCTGGACAATCCGCCGGCCATCCTGATGCTGTCGATGCACGACGAAGTACAAATCGCCGCCCGCGCCCTCAAGGCCGGTGCCGCCGGTTACAGCACCAAGGACAGCGATCCGGCACTGCTGCTGACCGCCATCCGCAAGGTGGCGGGCGGCGGCCGCTACATCGACCCGCAACTGGCCGACCGCATGGTGTTCGAAGTGGGGCTGACCGACTCCCGCCCCGCCCATGCCCAGCTGTCCGAGCGCGAATACCAGGTATTCGAACGGCTGGTGCACGGCACCAATGTCAACGAAATCGCCCAGCAGCTGAACATCAGCTCCAAGACGGTGAGCACCCACAAGGTGCGGCTGATGCAGAAGCTACAGGCGCACTCGGTGGCCGACATGGTGCGCTACGCCATCGACCATAAGCTGATCTGAGCGCAAGCCGCCGGCAAAATCCACCCGCCGCCGCGCTGCTTGCGCTACCCTATGCGCCGTTTATCGTCGTTACCGCTTCAGACATCACTCATGCGCATTCAGGATTTTCACCAAGCCCTCACCGCCCTCGGCGCCCGCCCCTGCCACATCGGCCGTATCAACCGCGCCTGGCTGCAAGGCCTGGCGCTGGACCATGGCACCCGCCACCAGCAAAGTGCGGACTACTTTCCGCTCAGCGTGCGTCAGGGCCTGCCGGCGCTCAGCCAGCAGCTGGAAGCACTGGCGCGCATCCACACCCAACATGAGGCGGCGGATGCGTCGCAACGCCTGCTGGTGGAACTGGCCGACGGCCAGCTGGTGGAAAGCGTGCTGCTGCCGCGCGACGGGCTGTGCGTTTCCAGCCAGCTGGGCTGTGCCGTGGGCTGCACCTTCTGCATGACTGGCAAATCCGGCCTGCTGCGCCAGCTGGGCAGCGCAGAAATCGTGGCGCAGGTGGTGCTGGCGCGGCGTATCCGCCCGGTGAAAAAAGTGGTGTTCATGGGCATGGGCGAGCCGGCACACAATCTGGACAATGTGCTGGAGGCGATAGACTTTCTCGGCAGCGAAGGCAATATCGCCCACAAAAATCTGGTGTTTTCCACCGTGGGCGACCCGCGCGTGTTCGAGCGCCTGCCGCAGCAGCGGGTGAAGCCGGCACTGGCCCTGTCCTTGCACACCACGAATGCCGACCTGCGCGCACAGCTGCTGCCGCGGGCACCGCGCATCAGCCCGGCCGAGCTGGTGGCACAGGGCGAACGCTATGCCCGTCAGGTGGGTTATCCCATTCAGTACCAGTGGACGCTATTGGCCGGGGTCAACGACAGCCAGCAGGAGATGGATGCCGCCATCGCCCTGCTCAAGGGCAGGTACGGCGTGCTGAACCTGATTCCCTACAACAGCATGGAAGGCGACCACTACCAGCGTCCGGCCACCGCCCACATCGATGCGATGAAACGCTATCTGCACCAGCACGGCGTGCTGACCAAGATCCGCGACTCAGCCGGCCAGGATGTAGACGGTGGCTGCGGCCAGTTGCGCGCCCGCGCCGCCGACATCATCGACAGCAGCCGCCTGCAGCGCCGCCAGCGCCACGGCTGAAACCATGCCGGCACCAACCCGGCAGCAACATTCCGTTGACATGGCATTTGTCCGCTTTGCTATCATGGTTACTTTCGGCTATGCCGGCCAACCAAGACAGCAAGGAATCCCTGCGTGCGGCTTCGCTTTGAACAATGGCGTGACTTCCTCGACATGGATGCGGACAGTATCAGCACCCTGCGCGAGTTTGGCGGACTGATCCGCCCCCACATGGAGCAACTGATGGATGGGGTGTATGCCTACATCCATGCCAATGCGGCGGCCAGCGCCACCTTCAGTGACCCTGCTGCCCTGCAGCGCGCCCGGGCCCACCAGCAGCATCACTGGCAAGAACACGTCTTTACCGGCAATTTCAACCAGGACTACCTGGAAGCCACGCTGGCCATCGGCCGTACCCACCAGCAACTGGGCGTGGACCTGCGTTTTTACTCTGGCGCCTATGTGGTAATACTCAATCAGGTGGTGGTGCTACTAGGCCAACTGGTGCCGGATGAAGCCTGCCGCACCCGCTATCTCACCGCCATCAACCGGGCGATATTCCTCGACATGGGGCTGGCCACCTACGCCTACTACGACACCCTGCTCAACGCACTGGAAGACATGGCACAGGAAGTCACCCTCAGCCTGGCGCGCGCCGGGGAGTACCGTGACAACGAAACCGGCAAGCACATTACCCGCATGAGCAAGATGTGCGAACAGATGGCACTGGCAATGGGCAAGGATGCCACCTGGGCGCATGCGCTGCGCATGGCCAGTCCGCTGCACGACGTGGGCAAGATCGGCGTGCCGGACCGCATCCTGCTCAAGCCCGGCCGCCTGGACGACAGCGAAAGCCAGATCATGCGCGAGCACCCGCGCATCGGCGGCACCATCATTCCCGAGCATCCGGCCCTGGTCATCCGCATGGCGCGGCGCATTGCCCTGACCCACCATGAAAAATGGGATGGCAGCGGCTACCCAGCCGGGCTGTGCGGCGAGGAAATCCCGCTGGAAGGCCGCATTGCCGCCATTTGCGATGTCTACGACGCCCTGGTTTCCACCCGCCCCTACAAGCCGGCCTGGACCCAGCAGGCAGCGCTCGACTATCTGCAACAGCAAAGCGGCCTGCATTTCGATCCGCAACTGGTGACCACCTTCTTGCGCATCGTGCCGGAAGTCGAAGCCATCCAGTCCCGCTACGCCGAAGAAACTTGCTGAACCAGAACCCTGCCAAACCAGGCCCCCGCGCATCACCAGCCTGTCATCAAGTCATGGCACACTGGCCGATTGCAGGTAGACAATGGCAAGCGGAGGCAAGATGCGCAGCAAGGTGATTCTGGTGGTAGTGGATGGACTGGGCTGGCAGGCCGGCCATGACGGCATGGGCTATCTGCAAGGCCTGTGCGAGGCGGGCCTCGCCAGCCTGCATCAGCTGCGCTGCGAACTGCCCTCGCTATCGCGCCCCCTGTACGAATGCATTCTCACCGGCGTCACCCCCATCGCCAGCGGCGTGGTACATAACGATGTGGTGCGGCTATCCACCGAACAGAGCATTTTCAGCCTGGCCCACGCTGCCGGACTGCGCACCGCAGCAGCGGCCTATCACTGGATCAGCGAGCTCTACAACCGCGCACCTTATGATGCCGTGCGCGACCGCCTGACCGATGATGAAAGCCTGCCCATCCAGCATGGCCTGTTCTACCATCTGGACCATTACCCGGACGACCATCTGTATATCGATGGCGAACTGCTGCGCCGCCGCCACGACCCGGACTTCCTGCTGATTCACCCCATGGGCGTGGACGATGCCGGCCACCGCTTTGGTGGCGACAGCACGGAATACCGCAATGCCGCCCGTTACCACGACAAGCTGTTGTCGCAATATCTGCCGCAGTGGCTGGCCGAGGACTACCAGGTACTGGTTACCAGCGACCACGGCATGAATGCCGACCACAGCCACGGCGGCATATTGCCGGAAGAGCGACTGGTGCCGCTGTATCTGCTGGGCAGCCGTTTCAACCATGCCAGCACCGCACGGGTGCGCCAGGTGGAGCTATGCGGACTGATGGCCAGCCTGCTGGGTATCCCGCACAGCAAGCCGGACAACCAGGCCGTGCTGCGCCAGCCCGACTGAGAACAGCTTCTACGGCAGCACACTAGCTACTTGCCCAATTCCGGCAAAATGCTGATACTGCAATGGCAATTTGCCGAAAGTGGAGCTAGCCATGGAAACCAGCCTGTTTACCCCGCGTAGCAAGACACCCCCGCTCCCCCTGCGGCGCAAGGGTGGCTTGCAACTGGACGGCCTAGCCAGACTGCTGGGCCAGCCGCTGCACAGCGAGCTGGAACTGGCCAACTCGGTGGCCGACGGACTATCCACCACGCTGATCACCAATCTGAGCAAGGCCGGCCTCAGCCGCAGCGAGCTGAGCTTTGTCATCCCCGAGCGCACCCTCAGCCACCGCATCCGCAAGGGTGAGCAGCTCAGCCGCGACGAATCCGAGCGCGGCATCCGGCTGGCCAACCTGCTGCTGCTGGCCGAACAGGTGCTGGGCCAGCAGGACATCGCCACCGCCTGGCTGCGCCAGCCGCTGCAGCGCTTCGACGGCGCATCGCCGCTGGACACCGCCCGCACCGAACAGGGCGCACGACTGGTGGAAGCCCTGCTGCTGCAGATCGACGAAGGCTATGTCGCATGATCGCCTGGCGCATCAGCAATTACGCCGACCTGCACGGCCTTGGCGGCTTGCTGGTGGGCGGCCGCTGGCATAGCGCCGGCCAGCCGGTGGTCTACCTGGCCGACCACGCCGCCAGCGCCATGCTGGAAATGCTGGTACACAGCGAACTGCCCAGCCTGCCGCCCGGTTTTCAGCTGCTGAAAGTGGCCATTCCCGACCATTGCGTGATGCAGCTGGACGAAGCCGTGCTGGAAGCAGACTGGCGACAGCAAGCCGAACTGAGCCAGGCCATGGGCGACGACTGGCTGGCCAGCGCCCCTTCTGCGGTATTGAGCGTCCCCAGCGCGCTGGTGGTGGATGGCTACAACTACCTGCTCAACCCGCGCCATCCAGACGCCGCTTTCTGCAAGATCATCGACATCATCACCGCCCCGCTCGACCCCAGATTACGCAGCCGCCACTCGCCATCTCCCACGCCCGCCAGCCATACTTAGTACCGGTTGTTGCAAGCCTACCCGCCGTGCTAGCCAGCAACCGGGCGCGCCGCACGGCACGCTAAGCAGCTGAAATAACAAGCCATTTTCCTATCAAATAATCCCGGTTATTAAATAGATAACACTGATAGCTGCCATAAAAATTTCAAAATTCATCCGCAGCGACCTGCTCCCTAGACTGAAGGCCCTTTCACCTTCAGGACCAGCACCATGGCCAATCACCGCCCTCTTTACGCTCTGGGAGTCATCACACTCAGCCTGGCATTGCTCACGCCGGCCCACGCCGCCACCCTCACCCGCGACAACGGCGCTGCGGTCGGCGACAATCAGAATTCGCAAACCGCCGGCCCCAACGGCCCGGTGCTGCTGCAAGACGTACAACTGATCCAGAAGCTGCAGCGCTTCGACCGTGAACGTATCCCGGAGCGGGTTGTTCACGCGCGTGGTGCAGGCGCGCATGGTGTGTTCGAAGCCAGCGCCGACATTTCGGCATTGTCCCGCGCCAAGGTCTTCGCCAAGGGCAACAAGACCGCGGTATTCGTGCGTTTTTCCACGGTGATTCACGGCCAGCACTCGCCGGAAACCCTGCGCGACCCGCGTGGCTTTGCCACCAAGTTCTATACCAGCGAAGGCAACTGGGACCTGGTCGGCAACAATCTGCCGGTGTTCTTCATCCGCGATGCCATCAAGTTCCCCGATATGGTGCACTCGCTCAAACCGTCGCCGGATACCAATCTGCAAGACCCCAACCGCTTCTTCGACTTCTTTGCCCACCAGCCGGAAGCCACCCATATGCTCACCCGGCTGTACTCCGACTACGGCATCCCCAAGGGCTATCAGTATATGGACGGCAATAGCGTCCATGCCTGGAAGCTGGTCAACGCCCAGGGTCGTTACGTGTACGTGAAATTCCACTGGGCCAGCCGCCAGGGCCAGCACAACCTGACCATGCAGCAGGCCGCCGCCTTGCAGGCCAAGGATTTCAACCACGCCAGTCGCGAGCTGATGCAGGCCATCAAGCACAAGCACTACCCGCAATGGGACCTGTACATCCAGGTGATGCAGCCGGAAGACATGGCCAAGCTCGACTACAACCCGCTGGACGCCACCAAGATCTGGACCGACGTGCCGGAACGCAAGATCGGCACCATGACCCTCAACCGCAACCCGGCCAATATCTTCCAGGAAACCGAGCAAAGCGCCTTTGCCCCTTCCAACCTGGTACCGGGCATCGAGCCTTCGGAAGACCGCCTGCTGCAAGGCCGTATCTTCTCCTATGCCGACACCCAGCTGCACCGCGTGGGGACCAACGGCCTGCAACTGCCGGTCAACCGTCCGCAAGCCGTCGTGGACAACAACAATCAGGATGGTGCGATGAATGGTGGCCAGCGCCAGGGCGCGGTCAATTACGAGCCTAGCCGCCAGGGTGGCCTGCAACAGGACGCCAGCGCCCGTTACAGCCAGCTGCCGCTGTCCGGCAGCACCCAGCAGGCCGGCATCGCCAAAACGCTGAACTTCCGCCAGGCTGGCGAGTTCTACCGCAGCCTGAACAAGCAGGAGCAGGCCAACCTGATTGCCAACCTCGCCGCCGACCTGGGACAGGTCAGCAACGTGGCCACCCGCAACACCATGCTGTCCTACTTCTACAAGGCGGACAGCGGCTATGGCCAGGCCATTAGCAAGGTGCTGAATGCCAATGTGGCTGACATTGCCAAACTGGCCGCCCAGCTGCACGAGTAAGACGCAAGCAGCGCCGTGGCTGTCGCCCTATGGCTGGCGGCCACGGCCTGACATAGCTATAGTCGCAGCATGATTTTCCTGCGCACCCCCCTGCTGGAACTGGCCGGCATCCAGGCCTCGGCTGCCGGCTTTCCCAAGCACACCCACGACGAGTACGTCATCAGCGTCAATCTGGGTGGGCTGGAAGAAGTATGGCTGGATGGCAAGCGCTTCGAGGTGCGGCCAGACATGCTCACGGTCTACCCGCCGGCTGCGGTGCAGGCCAGCCGCAGCCTGAGCGGCGAAGACTGGCAATGCCTGTCGCTCTATGTGGCACCGGCAGCCTTCCCCGCCTATTTCGACTGCCTGCCGCCCGATCTGCCCAGCCAGTTGCAGCGCCCCGAGCTGGCGGCAGCGCTGCGCCAACTGGCCACACAAGACGCCAGCCTGCGTGAAGAAGCCATCATCGCCCTGCTCGCCCGCCTGCCACGGCAACAACCATCCACTCCCGACAACCCCAGCAGCCGTGGCAGCCTGCTGGTGCGGCACGTACAGCAACAACTGCTGGATGATCTGTCACGGCCGCTGACCCTGGAGGCGCTGGCACAGCAAGCCGGCATCACCCCTGCCCATCTGGTGCGCCGCTTCCATCAGGCTTGCGGCCTGCCACCACTGGCCTGGCAGATGCAGCAGCGCATGGCCGAAGCCCGCCGCCAGCTGCGCGCCGGCCAGTCCATCGTCGAGGTGGCGCTGGCCACCGGCTTTGCCGACCAGGCCCACTTCAGCAAGGCATTCAGCCGTTTTTGCGGCATGACACCCGGCCGCTACCGCCAGATCAATTTTTGACAAGACGCGCTCGCAGCCAGGCCGGTATCATCCGCCATCATTGTCATTGCGGATGTGCTGTCATGCTGGCCATTGCCACCAAGGGTTTTCTGTTGTCGGTATCACTGTGTCTGGATATCGGCATCGTCAATGCCGCCCTGATCAATACCGGGCTGCGCCGAGGACTGCGCCCGGCGCTGATGATGGGCCTGGGCTCCTGCTTTGGCGACCTGTTCTATGCCCTGCTGTCCTTGCTGGGCATGTCGCTGCTGTTCGGCTTCACCCCGGTGCGCTGGGTGATGTGGCTGGGCGGCGGCAGCGTGCTGCTGTGGCTGACCTGGAAAATGGCCCGTTCCGCCTGGCACGAGTTTTACCACCCCACCACCAAGGACAGCAGCAACGGTGCGGATGATGAGCAGCGCCGCAGCACGGCGGCGGAGTTCTGGCGCGGCCTGCTGATGGCACTGGCCTCGCCCTCCTCGTTGCTGTGGTTTGCGGCAGTCGGCGGCAGCATCATTGCCCAGTCCACCGATGGCAGCTCGCTGGCAGCCAGCGTGTTTCTGGGCGGCTTTTTCCTCGGCGGCCTCGCCTGGTCGTCCTTTCTGGCCTGGCTGGCCAGCCATGGCCAGAAGCTGGTAGGCCACCGCCTGCTGCTGTATTGCAATGCCGCCTCGGCCGCCCTGTTTGCCTATCTGGCGCTGGGCGTCATCGTGCATGGCTATCAGACCTTGCTATAACAGAGCCATCTGCCACCACCCCGAGCCCCTGCCATGTTGCGACGATTACGCCTGCTACTGTTGCCCCTGCTGGGGCTGATCGCCACCACGGCCCTGGCCAATCCTCTCGGCCCGACGGTGGGCGTGGTGCTGATGCACGGCAAGGGTGGCAGCCCGGAAAAACATGTCGACAAGTTGGCCAAGGCCCTGCAGCAACAAGGCGTGCTGCTGGCCAATCTGGACATGCCGTGGTCCGGCCGGCGTGAATACGATGCCGATGTCGCCAGCGCGGTGAAGCAGGTGCAAGAGGCGCTGGAATCACTGCGCAACCAGGGTGCGCGCAAGCTGGTGGTGGCTGGCCATAGCCAGGGCGGGCTGTTTGCGCTGTATCTGGCAGGCCGGCTACCCCTGGATGGCGTGATGGCCATTGCCCCCGGTGGCAATGTGGCGGCTGGCACACCGCGCGAGCGGCTGACAGATACCGTGGCCAGCGCCCGCAGCCTGCTGGCCGCAGGCCATGGCGGGGAAAAAACCCGGCTGGCGGATTTTGAAGGCAGCAAGGGGCTCTACCCGATCACCACCACACCGCGCATCTATCTGGACTGGTTCGACCCGGACGGGGCCATGAACCAGAGCAAAGCCGTGCAACAGCTGCCAGCCAGCCTGCCGGTACTGTATATCTCGCCGGAGGACGACTACCCGGCCCTGCAGCGCGTGCGCCAAAGCATGTTCGACGCCCTGCCGGCCAATCCGGCCAGCCAGTTGCTGATACCGCCGGGCAGCCATCTGCAAGCGCCCACCGCCGCCATACCCGGCATCCTCACCTGGCTGGGCCGTATGGCCGGCACGGACTGAGCCTCAGCCTCCCGTTACCGACAGCGCCGACAGCCCGATGCCGCCGGCGCGCGCCACCTTGATCTGCACCGCAATGCGCTCCTTCATGCCTTCCACATGGCTGATGACGCCTATCATCTTGCCGCTGGCATTCAGGCTGTCCAGCGCATCCAGCGCAATTTCCAGCGTTTCGGCATCCAGCGTGCCAAAGCCCTCGTCCAGGAACAGCGAGTCGATGGAAGTCTTGTGGCTGACCAGATCAGACAGCGCCAAAGCCAGCGCCAGACTGACCAGAAAACTCTCCCCGCCCGACAAGGTGCGGGTGTCGCGGCAGACATCCGCCTGCCAGCTATCGACGATTTCCAGTTCCAGCTCGCCTTCCGCCTTGCGCCGTAGCTGGTAGCGCCCATGCAGGCGCGCCAGCTGGCGATTGGCCAGATACACCAGATGATCCAGCGTCAGCCCCTGGGCAAAGCGGCGGAACTTGTCGCCCTTGGCCGAGCCGATCAGCCCATCCAGCCGTTGCCATAGCTCGCTGTCCGCCTGCTGGCGGGTAATCTGCGCCAACAATGCCTGTAAGCCATTGCGGCGCTGGGCATCGCTGTCCAGCAAGGCCTGCAGCGCACCGCTCTGGGCACTCAGTTGCTGACGCTCACCATCCAGCGTGGCCTGCTGTGCCTGCAGCTCATCCAGACTCAGTGGGCTGACTGCCGCAGCTTCCAGCTCGATTTGGCGGGCACTGGCAGCCTGCAGCAAGGCCTCGGCCTGCTGCAGCGACTTGTCCAATGCCTGCTGCATGGCTTGCAGGGCGGCGCGCTGGCTCTCCGGCAGGCAGGCGGCGGCAAAGGCGGCCTCATCGGCAAAGGGGCTGTGCTGCAAGGCCTGCTGCCATTGCTGCGCGGCCTCATCCAGCTGCAACTGCTGCTGGCGGATATCCTCCGCGACTTGCTGTTGCTGCCCTTGCAACTGCGCCAGCGCGGCGGCCAGCACTACCCGTTGCTGCTGGCAGGCTTCCAGCTGCGCCACCGTTTCGGCCAGCTCTGCGGCTGGCGCAGTCACTGCCGGCAGCGGCTCAGGCAAGGCCAGTTGCTGCCAGTATTGCTGCCATTCATGGCACTGGGCATCAGCCTGCGCGGCCTGCACCTCCAGCCGTGCCAGCTGTTGCTCCAGCCTCTGCATCGCTTGCTGTTGCTGTTGCCAGTCTTGCCATTGCTGCTCGCAATCGGCCAGCCAGCGCACGGGATCAGCCGGCATGGCATGGCCCGCCTGGGCCAGCGACTGCTGCAGCACCTGCCACTGCGCCTGGGCTTCTGCCGCAAGCCGTGTTACCTGCTCATCGGCCTGCGCCCATCGCTGTTGCATGCTGGTGGCAGCCTGTTGCAGCAAGGCCAGCTCGGCCTGGGCGGCCTGCCACTGCTGTTGCGCTTGCTGGCTGGCCTGCAAAGCCTGCTGCCAGCTACGGGCGGCGGCTTCGGCCAGCAGCAATTGCTGCTGGAGCTGCTCTTGCTGCTGCAAGGCAGCCTGGGCAGCCTGCGCCAGTACGTCCGGCTGCTGCCATGCCTCCGGTGCCACGGCCAGCGCATCGGCCAGCGGCTGCCACTGTTGCCACTGCTGTTGCTGATTAGCCTGCTGTGCTTGCCATTGCTGTTGCAGGCTGTCCAGCTGCTGTTGCAGGACGGCCAGTTCGGCACTGGCTTGCTGGCCTTGTGCCTGCACCGCGTCCAGCGCCTGCTGCTTGTCCAGCACAGCCTGCCGTGCCGCCGTGGCATCCAGCGCCTGATAGTGCTGCACCAGCGGATGCGTGGCAGAGCCGCACAGCGGACAGGGCTGGCCCGGCTGCAACAGCGCGCGCTGGGCTTCCAGATCCTGTATGCGTAGCTCCAGCTCCAGCAGGCGCTGCTTGTCGGCCAGCTGTTCCTGCAGTTCACGATACTGGCTGCGCAGCGTGGCCAGCGCCGCCGTGCGTTGCGGCAGCAGCGACTGTTGCCGTGTCAGCGTCTGCTGCAAGTGCTGTTCGGCCTGCCAGCCTTGCTGCAACTGCCCGGCCAGCAAGATGGCTTGCTGCCACTGCTGGCTGGTTTGCTGGGCGGCCTGCCATTGCTGGCGCAGGCTGGTGACATCCAGCTGCTGGCTGGCGGCAGCGGCCGTCTGCTCGGCCTGTTGCGCCTGCTGCAAAGCGGCTTCGGCTTGCTGGCAGACAAGGGCTTGCGCCTGCAAGCGCTGCTGCCCGTCTGCCAGTGCGGTGGCCAGTTGGCTGCGTTGTTGCTCAGCCTGCGCGCTGTCCTGCTGGCCACGGGCATGCTGGGCAAACTGGCTGCGCCAGAGCGGCAAATATTCTCCCAGCCGCGCCAGTTGTGGTTGGGCCTGCTGCTGAGCTTGCCACTGCTGCCATTGCTGCCCTGCCTGCGCCTGCTGCGTGGCCAGCGCCGTGGCCTGCTGACGGGCCAGACCCAGGCCTTGCCAGTTGAGCTGCTGCCATTGCTGCCAGTTGTGCTGGTAGCGCGCATTCACCGCCTGCAAGGCGGCTTCACCAGCAGCCAGCCGCTGCTGCTGGCTTAGCCAGTGCTGATACAGCGGCACGATGCGCTGCGCCGGCTCGCTGGCGGCCAGTTGCTGCAATTGCGGCGCGGCCTGCGTGATGGCGGCTTGCGCCTGTTCCAGTTGCAGGCTGGCAGCTTGCTGTTGCTGCTGTGCCTGCGCCAGTTGCTGCCGCCATTGCAGGGCCTGGCCAAGCTGTTGCTGTTGCCCGGCCAGCGTGTGCTGTTGCTGCTGCAGGGCAGTCAGTTGCTGCTGCATGGTGCTGCGTTGTAGCTCGTCCAGCAGCTCCACCCCGCCGGCCTGCGCCTGCAAGTGCTGCAAAGCCTGGCGGCTGTCACGCGCCCGTTCGAACACGCGCTGGGAAATCTGGCCGTACAGCTCGGTGCCGGTCAGCTCTTCCAGTAATTCGGCCCGTTCATTGGGGCTGGCATTGAGAAACGCCGCAAAGCCGCCCTGCGCCAGCAGCATGGACTTGGTAAAACGGGCGAAATCCAGCCCGGTGATGGCGGCAATGCGCTTGAGCTTGTCCGTGCTGTGGGTCGTAAGGATTTGGCCGTCGCCGTCCGCCAGCTCCACCCGCGCCGGCTGCAAGGCGCCATCGGCCTTGTCACGTGCCCGCCGCTGGCTCCAGAAGGCACGATAGGCCTTACCCTTGACCTCAAACTCCACCTCGGCCAGGCAGTCGGCGGTGTGGCGGGTCATGATGTCGTTGCTGCTGACCGAAATGGTCTTCAGCCGTGGCGTTTCGTGGTAGAGCGCCAGGCAGATGGCATCCAGCAGTGTGGATTTGCCGGCACCGGTGGGGCCGGTAATGGCAAACAGGCCGTTGTCGCGAAACGGCGGCTGGCTGAAGTCGATCTTCCACTCGCCCTTGAGCGAATTCAGGTTTTTCAGGCGCAGGGTGAGGATTCTCATGCCTGCTCCTCCTGCAAGGCAGTCAACACCTGCTGATAACGCTGGCGCAGCTCGCCGGCCAGCGCCTCATCCAGTGTTTCCTGCTGCAAGCGCCGCTCGAATACCTCGGCCGGCGTCAGTTCGTCCAGCGTACTGCGCTGCGCACTCAAGCCCGCCACGGCCTGGCTGCGGGCGCGGCGCAGGCGCAGCAGCTCGGCCGGCTGCCCTTCCAGCATGTTCTGGATGCGGGCTTGCAGATCGGACAGATAATCATCGCCTTCCACCACCACTTCCAGCCACAGCGTCTGCCCGGCTGGCGTGGCGGCCAGGACGGCTGCAATGGACTGCTGCAAATCGGCCAGTGTGCCGCGCAGGCTGCACAGGGGCTGGAAGCAGGGTACGGTCAGCGGACTAATGCTGGCGATGGCTGCATCCTGCAGCTCCAGCAGCAACATCTGCTTGCCTTGCCCCAGCTCATCAAAACTCAGCGCCAGCGGTGAGCCGCTGTAGCGGATATGTGACTGGCCACCCACCTGCTGTGGCCGGTGGATATGTCCCAGCGCGATGTAGTCGAAAGGTGGAAAGGCATTGGTGGGGAAAGCATCCAGCGCGCCAACATAGATGTCGCGCACCGATTCACTACTGCTGGCCCCCACGGTGGTGAGATGGCCGCTGGCCAGAATGGGTAGCGGCAAACCGAGGCGGCTGCGCTCTTGCAAGGCCAGCTGATACAGGGCCTGATAATGCGCGGCAATGGCCTGTTGCAGGCCCTGCTGTTTTTCCTCGGCACTCTGCCCGGCCTGGCTTTGCATCACGTCGCGGGCGCGGATAAAGGGCACCGCACACAGCAAGGCCGCTGGCTGGCCCTGTCTATTGCGCAACGTCAGCAACTGCAGTGACAGATCCTCCGCCACCGCTGGCACCACGGTGCAGCCCAGATAAGCCAGCAGCGGCCGGCTCTCTTCCAGCGTTGCCACCGAGTCGTGATTGCCCCCCAGCAAAACCAGCTGGCAGCGTGCCTCGTGCAGCCGCACCACCAGCTGGTTGTACAGTTCGCGCGCATAGCTGGGCGGCGCACCGGTGTCGAAAATATCTCCGGCCAGCAGCACCGCATCGATAGCCTGCTGCGTCACCTGCAATAGCAGCCAGTCGATCAGGGCCTGATGTTCCGCCTGGCGGCTGCGGCCCATGAAGTGCTGGCCCAGATGCCAGTCCGAAGTGTGAAGAATGCGCATGCCATCACTCATCAAGAGAAGTAGCGCGCATTCTAGCAAGCCCGGCGCCAGCCTGCCCGCCCGGACCATTCACCAGCAGCACCAGCGATGGCGCAGCACCGTTGCCAGCAAGACTATTGGCGGGCCGGGAAGCTGCACGATAGTGATTAGAATGGGCAAGATGAAACCACTGCGAAATTACTTGCTGGCGAGCTTGCTCGCCGCCCTGCTTGCATGCCCTGCGACACAGGCGGCAACCCGGCCTGTCATCAGCCAGAGCGAAGTTGCCTTTGCGCCGGACCCGGCTGCGCTGCAACTGGTATTGAAAGCGATACAGAGCGCCCGCCGCTCGATTCATGTGGCCGCTTACGTCTTTACCAGCAAACCGGTGGCGCAAGCCTTGCTGGCAGCACAGCACGCCGGCATCGAAGTCGCCGTGGTAGCCGACCGCAAGGAAAACAGCGGTCGCTACAGCGCCACCCGCTTTCTGGCCGACCAGCAGCTTCCAGTACGGCTGAACGCCCGCTACGCCATCTTCCATCATAAATTCATGATCATTGACGCCATGCATGTACAGACCGGCAGCTTCAACTACAGCGCGGCGGCAGCCGGCAAGAATGCGGAAAACGTACTGGTCGTGTGGAATGCGCCGGAACTGGCAGCGCGCTACGAGCAGCAGTGGCAAAGGCTATGGCAGGAAGCAGACACACTGGCGGATGCTACCCGGAGTGATTAGCGCCGCCAGAATCATGCAAAGTGGATTGTGCGCCGTGCACGCTCAGCCGCGGGTGCTTGCAGTGGCAGCAAGAATCGCTGCCGCCGGGCACACCTGGCAGTACTCGCCATGCAAATTGGCCAGGCTCATCGCATGCACCTCACCAGCAGTGCGCCACTCGCCCGACCAGTCGGTGCGGCCAAAAGTGAAGCAGGCATCCTCTACCAGATAAACGGCGTATGCCAGATTGCCAGCCATGCGCACAGTCGCTTCGACCGAATTGCTGGTGGCCACGCCCAGCACCACCAGGGTTGAGCAGCCCATGGCCGCAAGCTGTGCTTGCAGATCGGTACCGATAAAAGCCGAATTGGTCTGCTTGGCCAACACCCACTCACCCGGCAAGGGAGCGACTTCCGGCTTGAAGGCATGGCCGGGCTGGCCGGGACGGTAAGTCGATGCCGGTTCCAGTGAATCGTGCCGGACATGGCATACCGGGCGCTGCTGGCTGCGCCAGCGCGACAGCAACTGTGCAGCCACGGCTTCGGCCTGCGGATTATTGCGCTCGCCCCAACTGGGGTCGTCCACTGCTTGCTGCATGTCTATCAGCAGCAATACGGCGTTGGCGGGAAGTGTCGGCAAGGTGGTGGCAGGCATGGCTATTTGGCAAGCAAAGTGATGCAGCAGCATAGCAGAGCACACGCTACCTGTATTTTCGTCGCGATGAAATGCAAACAACCCACCGGACCTGAGTCGGGTGGGTTGTTGTCTGCCTGACTAGCTGTCAGCCGCTTTTACAAGCTGCTGCGACTAGACATGACAATCAGCAATTACAGCGGCTGAATGTTGGTAGCAGCCGGGCCTTTTTGACCCATTGCCTTGGTGTAGCTAACTTTCTGGCCATCATGCAGCGACTTGAAGCCGTCTACTTTGATTTCGGAGAAGTGAGCGAACAGGTCATCACCGCCGGCGTCCGGAGTGATGAAACCAAAGCCTTTAGCGTCATTGAAGAATTTAACGGTGCCGGTTTCCATAATACATCCCTAACAAAATAAAATTTAAACTGGGCAAAAGCCCGGAGACAAGAAATTCAAGCAATCGACATTTGAACAATTAGGCAACTCTTTTGGAGGGACGCACACTGTAACGAAATAGGCACAAAACTTGAAATCTTGCAGGACCGTTATACGCACCTTGTTCCATGCGGTCAAACATTATCTGCCAAATCGGCAAAATAATTTCCGTTCAAACCATGGCGCATTCATATATATGACGGAAATATTGATGCCACGGATAAAAACAGCATGGGCAAAATATGCCGCGCAGCCATCTGCCATGGCAGCACCGGGCAGCAAGATCAATAGTGAGCGGCCAGGGCTTGCTCCGACTGCAATGCCGCTCGCAGGAATTCCAGCCAGGCACGCAGCTTGGCCTGCTGCGGCTGCGCCGGCGGATACAGTGCATAGATGTCGGCCGGTTCCGACTGCCAGTCTGGCAACACGCGCAGCAACTGCCCACTCCGCAGCAGTTCACCCACATCCCACCACGAGCGCAGCACCAGCCCCAAGCCCTGCATGGCCCACTGCACCGCAGTTTCGCCATCATTACTGGATAGTGGGCCGCGCACCTTGACCGTTTCTTCCCGCTCGCCCTGCTGTAGCACCCAGCTGCCATGCGTGTCGTGGTTTTCGCGAATCACGATGCACTCATGCCGCAGCAAGTCACGCGGCTGCGTGATCGGCGAACGCCCGGCCAGATAGGCCGGTGCCGCACACAATACCCGCCGGTTACGCAGCAACAGGCTGGCATGCAGCCGCGAATCCGGCGGCTGGCCGAAGCGGATGGCCACATCAAACCCCTCTTGCCGGCGCGGCGGACGGTCGCTCAGTTGCAGCTCCACCTCCAGCCGTGGGTATTGGCAGGCAAAGTCCGCCAGCAAAGGCGCGATATGGCGGCGACCAAAACCAAAACTGGCGTTGACACGCAACAGGCCGTGCGGCTGATTCGGGTCACCGCGCACCCTCCCCTCCAGCTCGGCGATTTCACCCAGCAGGCGGCGCGCCTCGGCCAGATACAGCTGCCCGGCCTCGGTCAATTGCAGTGAACGGGTAGTCCGCCGCAACAGCACGATACCAAGCCGCGCCTCCAATTCCTGCAGACGACGGCTGATCACCGGCGGCGTGACACCCAGCTGCCTCGCGGTAGCCACCATGCTGCCGCACTGGTTCAGCTGCAGGAAAAATTCCAGATCGGACACCGCATTCATTATTGCACCCAGCTTAATAATGGTTTCGTTGAAACTGAATTATAGCCATCAATTCACCTAGTAAACTGTGACATAGACAATCAAACATGGAGCTTGCAATGCTTGGGCAGATACTGGAAGCACTCGCCCTGGGTGGCCTGCTGGGTGGCATTGGCGGCCTGCTGGGCATCGGCGGCGGCATCCTCGCCATACCGGTGCTGGTCATGCTGTACGGCATGAACCAGGCGCTGGCGCAGGGCACCGCACTGGTGATGATGACGCCCAATGTGCTGATCGGCTTCTGGCGCTACCGCCAGCGCAATCCCTTTCCCTTGCGCACCGCGATGCTGATCGGCCTCTGCTCGGTGATCAGCACCTACCCGGCCGCCCGGCTTGCCGTCGACATGGATGCCGGCCTGCTCAAGCAATGCTTTGCCGCATTCCTGCTATTGCTGGCGGCGTACTTCCTGCTGGACAGCCGGCTGCGCCAAGTGTCCGGGCGGCCAGCCTGGCCGGACGTGATGCTACCGCTGGTCGGCGTAGTGGGCGGCCTGTTTGCCGGCCTGTTCAGCGTGGGGGCCGGCATCGTTGCCGCGCCGATTCTGGTGAAGGGTTTTGGCAAAAAGCAGGCGGTAGCCCAGGGGCTGGCGCTGGCACTGGTCGTGCCTGGAGCAGTGGTGGCCCTGTGGACCTATGGCCGCGCCGGCCATATCGACTGGCAACTGGGCCTGCCCATGGCCTTGGGTGGAGTCTGCACTGTTTCGCAAGGCGTGGCGTGGGCACACCGGCTGCCGGAAAGCCGGCTGAAACAACTGTTTGCACTGATGCTGATTACCACCGCACTGCTGATGTCACGGCACGTTTGAGTGACTTGCCGTAAAACCGCTTTTGTTTTGCCAGACGGATCTCTATGATCCGTCCATCATTTCTGTTTGGTCGCCATCATGATTACCCTGCACCACCTGAACAATTCCCGCTCGCAACGCGTCATCTGGCTACTGGAAGAATTGCAGCTGCCCTACCAGATCAAGCACTACCAGCGCGATGCCCGCAGCATGCTGGCCCCGGCCGAACTGAAAGCCGTGCACCCGCTGGGCAAGTCGCCCGTCATCACTGACGACGACATCGTGGTGGCCGAGTCTGGCGCCATCATCGAATACCTGGTGGAAAAATATGGCGCAGGCCGACTGAAACCGGCTGCCGACAGCAAGGCGCTGCTGGACTATCGTTACTGGCTGCACTACGCCGAAGGCTCGGCCATGCCGCCACTGCTGATGAGCCTGGTATTTTTCCGCCTCGACCAGCCGCCCATGCCCGCCTTGCTGCGACCACTGGCACGCCTGATTGCCAAGGGCGTGCGCAGCAATTACCTGAATCCGCAGTTGCAACTGCACTTCGACCATATCGAACAGCAGCTGGCCCCAAGCGGCTGGTTTGCCGGCAAGGATTTCACTGCGGCCGACATCCAGATGAGCTTTCCGCTGGAAGCAGCCAGCCATACAGGCATCGTGAGCACCCGCCACCCGCACATCAAGGCTTTCCTGTCCGCCATCCATGCTCGCCCGGCCTACCAGGCCGCGCTGCGCCAGGGCGGTCAATACGATTACGCCTGAGCATGAGAGTGAGCGACCTGCAGCGCGGGGGCTTGACGAAAAAATCCAGCCTCGCTATGATGCCGCTCTCTTTTGGAGGGGTTACCCCAGCGGTCAACGGGTCCGGACTGTAAATCCGGCGGCTCAGCCTTCGAAGGTTCGAATCCTTCTCCCTCCACCAGCTTTCATGCAAAAGGCCCGACACCGTGTTCGGGCCTTTTGTCATGGGTCCGCAGGGGCCGCGCTCACAACACCGGGAAAGCAGCCATGGCCAGCAAAAACAGCAAGCACGACAAACCCCGCGCCAAGGCAGCGGCACGCACGCCTGAACAGAAAAGATGGTTGCGCGCCGAGGAAGCCTGCCGTCATGCCATGGACCAGCTGTTTGCCATGCAGCGCGGTGAGCGCTTTGCCGACAACGAGCTGGCCGGAAAGTATGCCGTGATGGCCGGGATTCACTACCGCAAGATACGCAACGGCAAGGTACTGGGCGCAGCCGACTTCAATGCCGCTGTGGAGGTCAGCACCGCCACCCGCCGCTGCCTGCAGCAACTGGATGCCACCCTGAGCTTCACCACCCTGCAAGATGACCCCGCCCTGCTGGTCGTGCTGCAACAGATCGACAGTGTGCTGGAAGACTACCGTCAGCTGAAAGGCAGCAAGGACTAGCAGCTGCCGGCATGGCCTCAGTGCAGATGCCGCGCCAGCATGGGCGCCAACTGCCCACTGGCTTCCAGCCTGAGCAGCGCCTGATCCAGCTGCCCGCGCAGCCTTTCTGCTCCGGCCATTTGCCGGGAAATCATGAAATACACCCGCACCGGGCCGCTGGCAGGCAGTGGCCGCATATCAAGCGGCGCGCGGCCCGCAGCCGCGGCCACCCCCAGCTTTTGCAAGCCCTGCCACACCTCGCGATACTCGACAAAGCCACGGCAATGCCCGGCCTGCAGCTTGCGCAACAGATCAGGATAATTGGCCGAGCCAGCATCCACCTGCGCCGGACTCAAGCCAAAAGCGTGATAATTGAAACCATTCAGTCCGCACCAGGGCAGCCCGGCCGCAGCAGCCCGTGGCGTATGCAAGGTCAGCTGTACGGGTTGCAATTGCAAATAAGAGCGGGTGAACAGAAAGTGCTGCGCCCGCTCTGCCGAATAGCTGGCAGCCATCACCAGCTGCACCTGCCGCCCCTGCTCGGCAGCGGCAAGACAACGCGCAAAGGGCATCAGCCTGACTTCGACGCCAATCCGGTCAGCCAAGGCCGCACGTAGCACATCCGGCGAATAGCCCTGCACCTCGCTACTGCCCGGCAGGCGATACGATGACGGCGGCCACTGATTGTCCCCACCACAAGCCACCACCGCCGCCCACAGCGGCAAGGGCAGCATCGCCATGATCATCAGCAGCCCACCACAACCCATGCTTGCTCGCCTCATCCGCCTCCCACTAGTCAGCCATCCCGGCCGACGCCATCAAACTGCCACCCAAAACACCAACAATACCATCATGGCAACTGACTTTTCGAGCGGGAGCCCTCATGCTAGGCTGGGACATGCCTCAAACACTGTATGCATTTCTGGCGGCACAGCACATCAGCTACCAGCGCTTCGACCATGCGCCGGTGTTTAACTGCGCCGAAGCCAGCGCCATCATCCCCGACCTGCCGGGCGCAGAAACCAAGAACCTCTTTCTAAAAGCAGGCAAGAGCGGGCGCTATCTGCTGATCTGCTTGCCTGCCGCGCAGCGGCTTGATCTCAAAGCCTGTGCCGAACTGCTGCAGATCAAGGGACTGGGCTTTGCCTCACCCGAGCGCTTGCAACAGGCATTGGGCCTGACGCCGGGCGCAGTCAGCCTGCTGGCCGTCATCAATGATCAAGCCGGCGTGGTGGATGTCATCATCGACCCGATCCTGCTACAACATCCCGCCGTACTGTGCCACCCCTTGCACAACAGCAGTACGCTGGCCGTTGCCACCGGCGATCTGCTGCGCTTCCTGCAATTGACGGCTCACCCGCCACGCCTGCTGGCCTTGCCGCTACTGCCATCCGGCTGAGGCACACGCAAAAAAAAGGCTGCAACCAGAAGCACACAAGCACGCTTCCCGTTACAGCCTTTTTGCGGCACAGGCCGCGCTCAGCATCTCAGACTCAGACGCCGGCCTCGTGCGCCTGCACATCGGCATGGTAGCTGGAACGCACCATGGCACCGACCGCAGCATGGGCAAAGCCCATTTCGTAGGCTTTTTCCTCGAACATCTTGAACACGTCCGGGTGCACATAGCGCAGCACCGGCAAATGGCCATCGGACGGTTGCAGATACTGGCCGATGGTCAGCATGTCCACGTTGTGGGCGCGCAGGTCGCGCATCACTTCGAGGATTTCCTCGTCGGTTTCGCCCAGGCCCACCATCAGGCCGGACTTGGTACGCACCGCCGGATTCTTGGCCTTGTAATCTTTCAGCAGCTGCAGCGAATGCGCATAATCGGCACCCGGACGGGCCTGCTTGTACAGGCGCGGCACGGTTTCCAGATTGTGGTTCATCACATCGGGCGGCGTGGTGGTGAGAATATCCACCGCCAGATCGAGCCGGCCACGGAAGTCCGGCACCAGGGTTTCGATCTGGGTATCCGGCGAGGCAGCCCGTACCGCACTGATGCAGTCGGCAAAGTGCTGGGCACCGCCGTCGCGCAGGTCGTCGCGGTCTACCGAGGTCACCACCACATACTTCAGCCGCATCGCAGCCACGCTCTCGGCCAGATGCTTGGGCTCGTTCTCGTCCAGCGGATTGGGGCGGCCATGGCCCACGTCACAGAAGGGGCAGCGGCGGGTACAGATATCCCCCATGATCATGAAGGTAGCCGTACCCTTGCTGAAGCACTCGCCGATATTCGGGCAGGTGGCTTCTTCGCACACGGTATGCAGCTTCTGATCACGCAGAATCTGTTTGATTTCGTGAAAGCGCTGGCCGGTGGGCAGCTTGGCGCGAATCCACTCCGGTTTTTTCAGCTTTTCATCCAGCGGCACGATCTTGATGGGAATACGTGCGGTTTTGGCGGCGCCTTTATGCTTGACCCCTGCCTCGTTGTCCAACTTCATGCTGTCTCCTTCACCACGGTAAGGTGTTTTTCCAGCTGAGGCAGCAGCAGCTCTGCCACTTGCGCCAGGGATTTATCCACCCCCAAATCCTTCATTTGCGTCACCCGCAGGCCTTCATAGCCACAGGGATTGATCCAGCTGAACGGGGTCAGGTCCATGTCCACATTCAGCGACAGGCCGTGATACACCGCTCCGTTCTTGATGCGCAAGCCCAGCGAGGCAATCTTGGCGCCATCCACATACACACCGGGGGCGTTGACATCGCCATTGGCGGTAATGCCCTGCCCGGCCAGCATGTCGATGACCGCCTGCTCGATACGCCGCACCAGTTCGCGCACGCCGATGTGCATGCGCTTGAAATCGATCAGCAGATACACCACCAGCTGGCCGGGGCCATGATAGGTGACCTGGCCGCCACGGTCGGTCTTCACTACCGGAATATCAGTCAGCCGCAGCAAATGCTCCGGCTTGCCGGCCAGGCCCTGGGTATACACCGGATGATGCTCCACCACCCATAGCTCGTCCGGCGTATCTGCCGTGCGGCTATCGGTAAAGGACTGCATGGTGCGCCAGGTCGGTTCGTAGTCCACCAGACCCAAATGCTTGATCAGACGCTGCACGCGCAAGGCTCCTGTTCGGTTTAAAGCACCATCTTGACCATGGGATGGCCGGTGAGCGACAGATAGATATTGTCCAGCTGTTCGCGCGAGGTGGCGTTCACGGTAATGGTGAGCGCATAAAAACGCCCACCCGAGCTTTCGCGCAGGGTGACATCATGCACAGCCAGATCGGGGGCATTCACCCGCACCACTTCGGTCATGGTGACCACGAATTCATCATGCCGCTCGCCCATTACCTTGAGCGGAAAACGACAGGGAAATTCGATGATTTCCTGCTTCTCAGGGATTTGTTCAGCCATATTCAACTCGATCCGCAATGGCAAACGGCCCGCATCTTCCGATGCAGGCCATTGCCTGGCCCCGTCAAACGGGGCGGTCAATCAAAAGCCGGATTACTTCCAGCCCAGCATCAGCTTGATGCTGTCCCACAGGCGACCAAAAAAGCCGCCCTCTTCCACTGCCTGCAAGGCAACCACCGGACGCTCCAGCAAGGGCTTGCCATCCAGGCTGACCACCAGCTTGCCCACCGTCTGGCCGGCCTTGATCGGCGCGATCAGCGGCTGGATGGTGGACAGGTCGGCTTTCAACTGAGCTGCCTGACCCTTGACCACGGTGGCGTAAACATCCTGGCCGAAACCAACCGGCACCGACTTGGCCGCACCCTTGTACACCGGAACATCGGAAACCGGCTTGGCTGCCGAGTAAAGTTTGGGCGTATCGAAAAACTGCAAGCCGTAGTTAAGCAACTTCGAGCTTTCCACCGCGCGCGCTTCCGGGCTGGCGGTACCCACCACCACCGAAATCACCCGGCGACCATCACGATGGCTGGAGGTGATCATATTGTAGCCTGCGGTATCGGTGTAGCCGGTTTTCATGCCGTCCACATTGGGGTCACGGTACAGCAGCAGGTTGCGGTTGGGCTGGGTGATGTTGTTATAGGTAAACGACTTGATGGAGTAAGTAGGATAAAACTCCGGGAAATCGCGAATCAGCGCGGCGGACAGGATGGCCAGATCATGCACCGTGGTGTAGTGATCGGCATGCGGCAGGCCGGTGGCATTGCGGAACTGGGTGTTCTTCATGCCCAGCTTCTGCGCCTGCTGGGTCATGACCTGAGCGAACACGTCTTCGCTGCCGGCAATGGCTTCGGCCAGCGTGACGCAGGCGTCGTTGCCGGACTGCACGATCATGCCCTTGATCAGGTCATCTACCTTAACCGGCACTTTCGGATCGAGGAACATGCGCGAGCCGTCGGTTTTCCAACCACGGCTGGACACGGTCAGCATCTGGTCCAGCGTCAGACGCTTTTCCTTGACTGCCTTGAAAGTGAGGTAGGCGGTCATCAGCTTGGTCAGCGAGGCCGGTTCGACACGCGCATCCGGGCCTTGAGCGGCCAGCACTTGTCCGCTATTGAAATCAACCAGATAGTAGGCTTTGCCAGCAATTTCCGGCACCGGCGGTACAAAGGCAGCAGTGGCAGAGGCAGCAACAGGCAGGGCAAGCGTGGCCGCAAGCAAAATTCGGGAGATGGTGGTTTTCATTGAGATCGACAACTGGGTGAGGGCTACAAACAATAGCCGTTGATTATACACGCCCACGCTGCTGCGTTGACCGTAAATGGCCGGTTTTTGCAGCAGAATATCGCCTGCTGGCAGGACGATTGCGGCAATGCAGCATGAAAATGGCGACACGGCTTCCCGCCGGCTTGGAGTTCCTGCTACTCTGACAGTTCAATAAGAATGAACGACAAGGACATCGGCATCACCATGCAAGACAAGCAAGACTATCTGGAGCGCATCCTTACCTCGCGCGTCTATGACGTCGCGGTGGAAACGCCGCTGGAAACAGCGAACAATCTCAGCCGCCGCACCGGCAACACCATTTTGCTGAAGCGCGAAGACCTGCAGCCGGTGTTCTCGTTCAAGCTGCGCGGCGCCTACAACAAAATGGCCAAGCTGACACCCGAGCAGCTGGCCAACGGCGTGATTACCGCCAGCGCTGGCAACCACGCCCAGGGCGTGGCGCTGTCGGCCAAGAAAATCGGTTGCGAAGCCATCATCGTGATGCCGGTCACCACCCCGCAGGTGAAGATTGACGGCGTCACCAGTCGTGGCGGCAAGGTGGTATTGCATGGTGAATCGTTCAGCGATGCCTACCAGCACGCCATGACCCTGGTGGCCGAAACCGGCAAAACCTACATCCCGCCGTTTGACGACCCGGACGTGATTGCCGGCCAGGGCACCATCGGCATGGAAATCCTGCGTCAGCACCCCGGCCATATCGATGCCGTGTTCGTGGCCATTGGCGGCGGCGGTCTGGCCGCTGGCGTGGCCAGCTTCATCAAGCGCCTGAAGCCGGAAATCAAGATCATCGGCGTGCAGCCGGTGGACTCGGACGCCATGAAGCAGTCCATTGAAAAAGGTGAGCGCGTCGAACTGAAAGACGTGGGCCTGTTTGCCGATGGCGTAGCGGTGAAGCTGGTGGGTGAAGAAACCTTCCGCATCTGCCGCGAGCTGCTGGATGAAATCATGCTGGTGGATTCGGATGCCATGTGCGCCGCCATCAAGGACATCTTCGAAGACACCCGCTCCATCGTGGAACCGGCCGGTGCGCTGGCTGTGGCCGCTGCCAAGGCCTATATCGAACGCGAAGGCTGTACCGGCCAGACCCTGGTAGCCATCAACTGTGGCGCCAACATGAACTTCGACCGTCTGCGCCATGTATCGGAACGCTCCGAACTGGGCGAACGCCGCGAAGCCATCATTGCCGTCACCATTCCGGAAAAGCCGGGCAGCTTCAAGCAATTCTGCGCAGTCATTGGCAACCGCAACATCACCGAATTCAACTACCGCTTTGCCGACCCCGGCACCGCCCATGTGTTTGTGGGTGTGCAGATCAGCGGCAAGCAGGATTCGGAGCGCATCATCAGCGAGCTCAAGGCCAATGATCTGGATGGGCTGGACCTGACCGACAACGAGTTGGCCAAGCTGCACATCCGCCATCTGGTGGGCGGGCATGCGCCGCAACTGAAGGATGAGCGCGTGCTGCGCTTTGAATTCCCCGAGCGTCCGGGCGCACTGATGCGCTTCCTGGAAGGCATGCGCACCCACTGGAACATCAGCCTGTTCCACTACCGCAATCACGGTGCTGACTATGGCCGCGTGCTGGTCGGCATTCAGGTTCCCGCCAGTGACAATGCCGAGTTCCAGCACTTCCTGGATGGCCTGGCCTACCCCTATGTGGAAGAGACGGACAATCCGGCCTACAAGCTGTTCCTGGGCAAGACCATCCGTTGATGCAGCCCCTACCACCTGAGCTGCTTGCCCTGCTGCAGGAGCAGGAAACCGAACTGCACAGGTGGTGGCAACTCCCACCGGACAGGCTGGCGTTATTGCTGCATGATGATTTTGTCGAAGTCGGCCTGTCGGGAACCATCCACGACAAGGCCGTCTTGCTCCGACCTGCACTGGCACACCCTGCGGTGCATACTTCCAGTTTCAGCGCCGAGATGCTGACAGCAGATAGCGCCTTGATACGCTACCGCAGCTGGCAACTGGCCGCAGACGGCAGCATGCAGCGTCAAGCCCTGCGTAGCTCCATCTGGCTTCAAGGCCCGACAGGCTGGCAACTACGCTTTCATCAGGGCACCGCCATCGTCAATTTGGCGTAAACTGGCAAGCCCTCCATATTGCCGACACTACCCCATGATTCAAGCCGTATTGTTCGACCTCGACGGCACATTGGCCGATACCGCGCGCGACCTGGGCGCCGCGCTCAACCGCCTGCTGGCCGAGGAAGGCCTGCCGCCACAGCCCTATTCCGCCATTCGTCCGCTGGCCAGTCATGGCGCACGCGGGCTGGTTAGCCTGGGCTTCGGCATCGACCGCGAGCACCCGCGTTTCGAAGAATATCGGCTACGCTTTCTTGATCAGTATGAACACAGTTTTGCCGATGAAACCGTGCTGTTCGACGGCGTCAACAGCATGCTCGAAGCACTGGGTGCCAAGGGGCTGGCCTGGGGCATCATCACCAACAAGCCGATGCGTTTCACCGACCGACTGGTACCTGCCCTGCCCTTTGCCAGCCGCCCGGCGGTAACGGTCAGCGGCGACACCGTAGGCGTCCCCAAGCCGGACCCGGCCCCCATGCTGCACGCCGCCGCTCTGATCGGCATTGCGCCGGAACATTGCCTGTATGTGGGCGATGCCGAGCGCGACATCCAGGCCGGCCGTGCCGTCGGCATGAAAACCGTACTGGCCAACTGGGGGTATATCTCGGAACAGGATCAGCCGCAGCGATGGGGTGCCGACATCAGCATCGAGCACCCGCTGGAGCTGCTGCAGCACCTGTAAGAAGCTGTCCATCGCCTGCTGCGTTGCGGAACTGGCACCAAGCCAGCCACCGAAAACCCGCACACAACCCGTATCCCGCCAGTGGCCGATACGGGTTTTCTTTAGCCTGATTAAACACCAAAAAGAAACAATATCTTGAGTGAAAGCATCTATTTCCACATTCGGGTAATCAATACACTGCATCCATACGCTTGCAGTGCCAGCGCAACCCAATCAGGAAACAGATCATGAAAAACCTCACCCTCGCCCTCATCGCCCTTGGCTTCAGCACCGCCGCCCTGGCTGGCCATCACGATACCCGCCCCAGCGCCGCGGACATCAGCGCCTGGCAGGCAGAGCAAGCAGCCATCAAGGCTGCCGATGCGCAGCTGCCAGCGGAACGGCAGGCAGCCATCGCCCGCGACAATGCCGCCTGGCAGGCAGCCCTGCTGCAGAAAAACCAGCACAACGCCGGTATCAATCACTGAAACAACGAACGAGGCAACATCCATGAGCCATCTTCATCTGCATATCGGTGCCGAACACACCAGCCTGGGTCAAGCGCAGGCGCAAGCTGCACAACAGCAAACCAGCATGCCGGTCGGCTGGCAGACGGCACTGGCCTGCGGCAAGCAGCCCACCCTGCCAACGGCTGCCGCTCTGGAGCTGGCCATCATGCAGGTGGAAGACGCCATCAGCGCCAGCTGGCCGCAACGCCTGGCACTGGATACGGTCAGCAGCAGCGACCCGGCCATCTACCAGATGGCAGCGCTGTGCGGCCTGCCACAACATCCCGGCAGCCAGTTGGGACGACACAGCGTGGAGGGCCTGTTTTCACGCCTGGCCAATGCCGTGGAGGGCGGTGCGGCAGCTGGCCTGCCGGATAGCGCCGAATTCATCGCCAGCCTGCTGATCCTGCGCGAACTACTGCACCATCTGGACATCGCCACCATCACGCTGACCCGCCCCGCCAGCTGAAACCGCATCTCACTGCAACAGCATCGGGCAAAGAAAAACCGCCGCCAGATCACCCTGGCGGCGGTTGCATGTCGATCAGGCTGCAGCGGCAGCCCGAACCCGGACTCAGAAGGGGTAGACCACTTCCGCCGGCTTGAACTCGCAAGGCTTGTCGGACGGTGCCGCATCATGCATTTCAGCCTTGCTGTCGGAAATCTTCTTCCAGGAACCACCCAGGCTACAGGCAAAATCCTGCCCCAGTTCCAGCTCACCAAACGTCGATGGCAGTACCGGCTCTTCGCAGTGCGGGCACAGATTGGCCGCAGGGCCTGTCAGCTTTGCCCGGCTGGATACCTTGTCGCACCAGCAACATTTGATTTGATCTTCAGTCATCTTCACTTCCCGTTACCTAAGCTTGCCATGTCGAAATGACGCGAATGCAGCCGGGCATTATACCCTGTCTCGGGCAAACCTCCGAATGAGGGTGAAGCGACGCACGCCGCGCGCCGCGCCGGCGCGGCATCCTGCCTTAAAACCGCAGCGGGTGGTGAGGGGCAAATTGGCACCGGCAGCTTCGGTCGGCTACAGCGGCTGCAAGACGCCATCGCCCTGCGCCGTGGGCAGAAAAGTGGCAAAACCATGACGGGCATAGTTTTCCCGCAGCACGGCCAGCCGCGCTGGCTGGGCCGCATAGGCTGCCGGTAACAGAAAGCCGATGCGTGGTGCCGGCATGGCCAGCCGATCGACAATCTGACGAAACACCCGGCCATGTTCCTGACTGACCGCCTCCAGCAGCAAGGCCGATACCGGCAAGATCAGCCCCTGCTCGCCATAGCCGGCTTGCAGATAATTGAGCAAATGCAGGCTGCGGATAAAGCGGTCCAGCACCACCGGCGTTTCGCTGACACGGGTCAGCCGCGTCAATGCCTCGTCCGCCAGCACCTCGCCTCCCGGCGCAATGGCTTGCAGCCGCGCCAGTACGCCCAGCGACTGGCCGGCAGCATCATGGGCCGGCTCGAACTGGCTGGACAAGCGCACCTTGATGAACTCACCCATTACCTGCCCGTCAGCCGTGCTCCATAGCGGAAACTCCATGAAGTACTCGGCATGGACGGTGCGTAAAAACTGGGTGAGAAATGCATTCATGACAAACCTGACCATCTGCAGGCAATACTTAATGGGAATAAAGGACAATGCCGGCCTGGCGCTTACCAGCGGCGGCAGACAAATGAACAGGCTGATCCACGCCTCACTGTAGCCCGACCAGCCTGGATTGCTAAATGCCCATTCCTCATATCGCTATTCGCCACACAGATAAGCCGCCGGCGACAAGCCGGTATTGATATGGCACAAATCAGTGAAAAGTTGCACTGGACCGCAAGAAATACCCGCTGGATACTGGGGACGTTAATCCTCCTCCATCCTTATGGAACTTGCGCCCACCCCTTGCCGGGTGGGCGATTTTTATTCCGCCGCCCGGCTACCTCCCCCCCCCACCGCTGATTGACAGTCACGCTAGCTGACTTGCCATCTTCAAGCGCCGCTGACAGGCCTGCCTGCCACGCGTCTGCCCTGCCTGAACACAAACCGCCCTAACAACTGCTTTAAACAAATTTAGAGTAATCTGCAGTGACAGAAGCAGCCTGCGCCAGCCTCACCGGCACAGTGGCACTGACAGACTGCTCGGCACAGCGCTAATCTTTGAACAGAAGCTTATTTATGCAATAAGAACAACTCGATATACTGCATGAAACAGCTCAATAGGCGTCATTTTTTATAGTTTTTATTTAAATTGACGTCATCTGCAGAAAGAAACAACGTGATTGACCTTACGCCCTCCTCCTGGTTGACGCAGCGATTCGGCACGGACAGCCCACGCTGGAGACTGCCGCCGGACTCCAACGCGCTCTATCTTTCCGATGCCGACGACCGGATGATCGTCGCCATTGCACTGAGCAATGCCCAAGCCGAAGATGTCCGCAGCCTGGAAGGCGCCACCGCCACCGTCGCCATCGAAACCCAGCTGGAAGGCATGCCACTGGGGCTGATCCTGATTGGCCGCCGCACCGACCATGACGAATGGCGCGGCGTGGCCACCTGGTGCAATGACACTGCCGCCGTGCGGCGCGAGATGGAACGCGGGCTGAATTTCTCCGAGCAGGTCATTTCCGAAGTCAGCTCGCTGATCGTGATCGTGGACGACCAGGGCAATATCAAGCGCTTCAATCGCGAATGCGAACGGCTTTCCGGCAAGACCGAGGCCGACGTCATGGGCAAGAACGCACTGGAGCTGTTCTTCTCGGCCGAAGAGTCGGAAAAGATTCGCGCCAACCTCACCACCTTCTTCCGCAGCATGCACAGCTGGGAAACCGAACGCCACATCCTGACCAAAGACGGCCCGCGCCTGATCTGGTGGCGCAACCGGCTGGTACGCAACGCCACGGTGGACCAGTGGTTTCTGGTGTGCTCCGGCACCGACATCACCGAGCAGCGCCGCGCACAAGCCAGGCTGGAGGAACAGGCCAGCACCGACAGCACCACCGGCCTGCCCAATCGCCACGCCATCCAGAACATCATCAATCTCGCCGTTGCCGCCAAGCCGGCCAAACCCTTTGATCTGCTGTTCCTGGATCTGGACAACTTCAAGAACATCAACGACCACTATGGCCATGCCATGGGTGACCTGCTGATTGCCCGTGTCGGCAAGGCGCTGCGCGAGCAAATCGGCCCCGGCGATGCGCTGGCACGCTTTGGCGGCGACGAATTCCTGCTGCTACTCTACGACGCCACCCCGGAGAAAACCGCCAGCGTGTGCCGCCAGATCCGCACGCTGATGGAAACACCATTTACCCTGCAGCACATCCAGGTTTACTCCGGCTGCTCCATCGGCGTGGCCAGTTTTCCGGCCGATGGCGAGAGCCTGAGCGAGCTGGTACGCAATGCCGACACCGCCATGTATGCCGCCAAGGCAGCAAACAAGGGTGGCGTCATGTATTTTTCGCGCGAGATGAACAACCACCTGCAGGAAAGCATGTGGCTGGATGGCGGCTTGCGCCAGGCCTTGCAGGAGAGCCAGTTCAGCCTGCACTACCAGCCGCAGGTTTGCCTGCGCAGCATGCAGGCGGTTTCGGTGGAGGCACTGATCCGCTGGCAATCGACCGAGCGCGGCATGGTGCCGCCGCTGAGCTTCATCCGTTATGCCGAGGATTCCGGCCTGATCAAGCAGATTGGCCGCTGGGTCATCCGCGAAGCCATGGCGCAGGCAAGACGCTGGAGCACCCTGCCGCAGCCGCTGCGCATTTCGGTCAATCTGTCGGCCCGCCAGTTGGGCGACCCCGAGCTATTGTCCGACTTCATGGCCGCCATGCAGCAGCATGGTTTCACCCAGTCGCCGCTGGATATCGAGCTGACCGAATCCTGCATCGCCTCGGATGAGGCACGCACCATCGAGATCATGAGCGCGCTGCGCGCACTGGGCGTCAACATCCACCTGGACGACTTCGGCACTGGCTATTCTTCGCTGTCACAGCTCACCCGCCTGCCGCTGCAAGTCATCAAGATGGATCAAAGCTTTATCCGCGCCATTCCGGCGGATGCCCGATCGATGGCGCTACTGCGCTCCATGGTGGCGGTGGCACAGCAGCTGGATTTCCAGATCGTGGCCGAGGGCGTGGAAACCGACAGCCAGCTGGACTTCATCCGTGAAATCGGGGTCGACCTGGCTCAGGGCTATCACTTTGCCCGCCCCATGCCCGCCGACCAGCTGGAACAATGGCTGCGCCAGCATGGCAAACCCTGAAGCGGATCTGCCATGCCATTCAATCAGCGGCCCGGGTTCAGGCGCGCGTGCGCTTGTTCTGCAGCTGAACCAGTCTTTCCATATAGGCAATATCCTTGTCTTCCACTGACAGCGCGGTATCCACCCAATCCTGGGTGATATCCATCAGCTCTTCGCGGTGAATGGGGAATACCCGGTGGCGGGCGCGCAGCATGGCACGGATGCCGTTCATTCTGGGCTGCAGGGTGTCGATGAAGGTTCTGGCGGCCATCACCCCCTCACCCGGTTCGAACAACTGGTCGGCCAGCCCCACCTCATGATGCCAGGGGGCACGCGGTGCCTCGCCCGAGGAAATCAGCTGCTCGGCCACCCTTTGCCCCGCCTTGCGCCCGACAAATGAATAAGCCCCCATGCCGGGGAAAAGATTAAACGAAATCTCGGGAAATCCCATTTTTGCATCGCGCTGCGCCAGCAGGTAATGATGGGCCAGCGCCGCCTCAAAGCCCCCGCCCAGGGCACTGCCCTCCACCAGTGCCAGCGTGATGACATTGCGGCCAAAGCCGCCATCCAGATGGCACAGAATATCAATGCATCGGGTGGCATAGCTGGACAGTACAGCGCGCTGGCGCTGGCGTATGGCCTGGGAAAACAGGCTCAGATCGCCACCGGTGTTATACATGTGCGGCACGGTTGAACCCGAGATAAAGAAATCAATCGGCAGCTTGCTGTCGCGCACCGCGCGGAACACCGCTTCCACATCATCCAGCAAGGCCGGGTTGAAGCTGGGGCGCGGATGGGTATGCATCATCAGCCACACGATGCGACGGGCGCTTTCGTAGTAAGCGGTCAGTTGCGATGTGTGACCTGCTTCGGTAAAAATCTGGCAATCCTTGTGGAATGCATCAGTCATGTCGGCTCCTCATGAGCGTGGTGGAAAATCGATGGAACGTTTGATTTTCCAGCTTTGCCGCCAGCATAAACAGTGACCTCGGTTCATTCCATCTGTTTTGAATAATTTTATCCTTTTCATTTTATTTAAAGAAAACAACAGGAAATGGTGACTTTTGCCTATTCCTCCATATTTCCATTCATCATGACATTTACGCTGTTTTTTGCAAAAAACGGCTTGCCCGCCTGCCCGGCCACCGTTTCACCGGGCGCCAACCACTCCCACCCGGCAAGGCCACGCGATGATCAGTGAAGAAATCACCCTGCGCAAACTGCAGATCCTGACCGCCTTCGTCGCCAGCGGCAGCCTGGCACGCACCGCCGAGCGCATGCAGATGAGCACCGTCAGCGTGCACCGCGCCCTGCATTCGCTGGAAGACGCCATGCGCTGCGCGCTGTTCCGCCATGAAGGCCGCCGGCTGATTGCCTTGCCTGCCGCCCTGGCGCTGGCCGAAGCTGCCGAGGACGCCGGACGCACACTGGAAAGCGGCATCCGCAAGGCCCGCGAAAAAGCCGGCTTTGGCGCGGCCCAGCTGAAAATCGGGGCCATGTACTCGCTGACGGTGGAGCTGATTCCGCGGCTGGTGATGGGGGTCAAGCTGCGCCGGCCCGAGCTGGCCATCGAATTGCAGCTGGGTTCCAACACCCAGCTGCTGGACAAGCTGCAAGCCCAGGATGTGGACGCCCTGCTGATGTCGCTACCCGTCGATGGCAGCCCGCCAGGCCTGCTGGCGCTACCCTTGTTCGAGGATGAGTTGTTTCTCGCCTCCTCGCTGGCCAGCCCGGCTCCTGCCGGTGCAGAGGCGGATCTGACCGACTACCGCCACCACAAGTTTGTCGCCCTCAACGACGGTTTTGCCACCAGCCGCGACTTCCAGCGCCTGTTCAGCCACGCCGGCTACCAGCCGGATGTGGTGATGCGGGTAGATGACATTTTCTCGCTGATGAACCTGGTGGCGGCCGGCGTGGGCCTGAGCCTGCTGCCCGGCCGGGTCAGTGCCTTGTTTGCCGGGCGCATCCGCTTCACCCCATTGGCCCCGCAGTGGCGTAGCACCCAGCATATCGGCCTGTTGCTGCAGGAGTGCCGTGAGCGCGATCCCAACCTGCTGGCCTTGCTGGCCGAAGCGCGCATGCTGGGGCGGCACATTTCCAGCAATGGCCTTGCCGCCAAACCATTAGCCTCAGGCTAACAATTCGCCAGCCAGCTTGATTGATGGCCAGCCTGCCAGCGCCTACCTTGCAGACATTCTCATCTGCGATATGGAGCACCCATGCTGGCAGCCTCATCCCCCTCCCCGGTCTGGAATCGCCGCCGAAATGAAAAACGCCGCCGGATTGAGCGGGTCAGCCATCTGGCCAGCGGCCGCATCCTGCCCACCCGCCAGCTGACCACCGCGCTGGAAATCCTGATCGCCCCCGGCGACCGGGTGGTGCTGGAAGGCAACAACCAGAAACAGGCCGACTTCCTGTCGCGCAGCCTGGCCCGGGCAGACCCGGCCCGGCTGCATGACCTGCACATGATCATTCCCAGCGTGGGCCGGCCCGAGCATCTGGACATCTTCGAAAGCGGCATTGCCCGCAAGCTGGATTTTTCCTTCTCCGGCCCACAAAGCCTGCGCATTGGCCAGCTATTGCAGGATGGCTGCCTGGAAATCGGCGCCATCCACACTTATGTCGAGCTGTATGCCCGGCTGTTTGTCGATCTCACCCCGAATGTCGCGCTGGTGGCCGCTTATCAGGCCGACCGCCATGGCAATCTCTACACCGGCCCCAGCACCGAGGACACGCCGGCACTGGTAGAGGCCACCGCTTTTCGCGACGGCATCGTCATTGCCCAGGTCAATGAAATCGTCGACGACCCGGCCGAACTCACCCGGGTGGACATTCCGGCCGACTGGGTGGATTTCGTGGTGCTGGCCGACCGCCCCTTCTTTATCGAGCCGCTGTTCACCCGTGATCCGCGCCTGATCAAGCCGGTACACATCCTGATGGCCATGCTGGCGATACGTGGCATCTACCAACGGCACCAGGTGCAATCGCTCAACCACGGCCTGGGCTTCAATACCGCCGCCATCGAATTGCTATTGCCCACCTATGGCGAACAACTGGGACTGAAAGGCAAAATCTGCCGCCACTGGACGTTGAACCCGCACCCCACCTTGATTCCGGCCATCGAAAGCGGCTGGGTGGACAGCGTGCACTGCTTCGGTGGCGAACTGGGCATGGAAGCCTATGTGGCGGCACGCCCCGATGTGTTCTTTACCGGGCGTGACGGTTCGTTGCGCTCCAACCGCGCCTTCTGCCAGATGGCCGGGCAATATGCGGTGGACATGTTCATCGGCTCCACCCTGCAAATGGATGGCGACGGCCACTCTTCCACGGTCACCCATGGCCGGCTGTCCGGCTTTGGCGGCGCACCCAATATGGGTCACGACCCGCATGGCCGGCGGCATGCCAGCCCGGCCTGGCTGGACCTGATCCAGACCGACAACCTGCTGGCCCGTGGCCGCAAGCTGGTGGTGCAAATGGTAGAAACCTTCCAGGGCGGCGGCCAGCCCACCATCGTGGAAAGCCTGGACGCGGTGGAAGTGGCCCGCAGCAACGGCATGCCACTGGCACCGGTCATGATTTACGGCGACGACGTCAGCCATGTGCTGACCGAAGAGGGCATCGCCTATCTGTACAAGGCGCAATCGCTGGAGCAGCGCCGGCAGATGATTGCCGCCGTGGCCGGCATCACCCCCATCGGCCTGCGCCACGACCCGGCCAGCACGGCCAGCCTGCGCCGGGCCGGACTGGTGGCCCTGCCGGAAGACCTGGGCATCCGCCGCAGCGAGGCCAGCCGCTCCTTGCTGGCGGCCAAGAGCATGGCGGAACTGGTGAGCTGGTCGGACGGGCTGTACCAGCCGCCGGCACGGTTCAGGAGCTGGTAATGCGGCGCGCCCTTCTACCCGATCAGGCCGGGCAACTGGCCAGCCAGTTGGCGGCATTGGCCTGCCAGTCGCTATTGGACGAAGCCCGGCTGTCCCCCAAGCCCGGGCTGGTCGACAGCCGTGGCAGCGGCGCACATCGCGATCTGACCCTCGCCCTGCTGTGCCGCTCGGCCCATGCCTTGCAACCGGCCTTCTTCGCCATGGCCCGCGCCGCCTGGCAGCAAGCACCCTCGCCAGCACTGCGCGCACAGCTGGGCAGCCTGGGCCGTGCCGGCGAGCAGGCCATGCTGCAAGCCAGCGGCGGCGTCAACACCCATCGCGGCGCGATCTGGGCCATCGGCCTGCTGGTGGCCGCCGCCGCCATGGACGCCAGCCAGCCGCAAGCCGTGGCGGTCTGCCAGCGTGCCGCTGCGCTGGCAAAACTACCCGACCACCAGCGGCCGGCACCACCGCGCAACGGTGAACTGGCCTGCCAGCGCTACGGCGTGGGCGGTGCGCGTGGCGAGGCCCAGCAGGGTTTCCCGCACATCACCCGGCTGGCCCTGCCCGCCCTGCATGCCAGCCGCGCGTGCGGCGACGGCGAGGTCAATGCCCGGCTCAATGCCCTGCTGGCCATCATGAGCCGGCTGGACGACACCTGCCTGCTGTCACGCGGCGGCATGCCGGGGCTGACGCTGGTGCAGAGCGGCGCACAGGCGGTACTGAGCGCAGGCGGGGTAGCCACGCTGCCCGGACGCCGCCGACTCTATCAACTGGAAAAAGACATGCTGGCGCAACGCCTGTCACCGGGCGGCGCAGCCGACCTGCTGGCCGCCACCCTGCTGCTGGACCGGCTGCCGGCCATGGCAGCCCACTGACAAGTAGAAGCAAGGAGCAATCATGGAAAAACTGCATCTGGACTACCCGGCCGGCGCACCGGCCACACAGCGTGTACTGGTCGGCGTAGTGGCCTCCGGCGACCTGGAAGTGCTGATCGCACCAGCCGCTGCCGGCAGCTGCCACATCGTGATCCACAGTGCCGCTGATGGCAGCGCCGCCCGCTGGCGCGCCCAGCTCGACCGCCTGTTTGCCGATGGCCAGGCCGCCGCCATGCAGATGGAGATCAATGATTTCGGTGCCACCCCCGGCGTGGTCAGCCTGCGGCTGGCCCAGGCACTGGAGGAGCTGTCCGCATGAGCCATCAACAAGACATCGCCCGCCTGTTGCAGGGCCGCAGCTTTATCGAGCTGAGCGCACGCGAACGCGCCCACTGCCTGCTGGATGCCGGCAGCTGCCGCGAGCTGGCCGGACCGTTCGAACGGCTGTACTCACCCTGGCTCAGTGCGCAGGGCATCGTGGCGCAGGCCGATGACGGCGTGGTCATCTGCAAGGGCTTGCTGGATGGCCAGCCGGCGGTGGTGGCCGCCATCGAAGGCAGTTTTCAGGGTGGCAGCCTGGGTGAAGTGGGCGGAGCCAAGCTGGCCTGCGCACTGGAACTGGCGGCGGCAGACAATCGCCGGGGCATTGCCACCCGTGCCGTCATCCTGTTTGAAACCGGCGGCGTGCGCCTGCAGGAGGCCAATCTGGGTCTGGCTGCCATTGCCGAAATCCATGCCGCCATTGCCGACCTGGTCCGCTATCAGCCGGTGATTGGCATCATCGCCGGCACCGTGGGCTGTTTTGGCGGCATGTCGATTTCCGCCGGCCTGTGCAGTTATCTCATCGTCACCCGCGAGGCACGGCTGGGCCTGAACGGCCCGCAAGTCATCGAGCAGGAAGCCGGCGTGGCCGAATACGACTCACGCAACCGCCCCTTCATCTGGAGCCTGAGCGGTGGCGAACAGCGCCATGCCTGCGGACTGGCCGATGCCTTGCTGGAAGACGACAGCGTGCTGATCCGCCAGCAACTGCTGCACTACTTTGCCAGCGGCCTGCCCGGCACGCCGCGCCACCGCCGCAGCCAGCACACTCTACAGCGGCTGCTGGCCATCGACAGCGCCGCCCAAGCCGATGCCGACTCTGCCCGTCAACTCTTCCAGCAAGGAGCCCGCCCATGAGCCAACCTTCCATCAGCCAGCGCGGCCGCGACTGGTTTCACGCACTGTGCGGCCAGCAACCCTTGCTTGCCGGCTATCCACCATCACTGCTGGTGGCTGACAGCGAACTGGCCGGCCAGCCGGCACGCTATATCGCGGTGGTGGCCGATCCGCACAATCCTTTTATCCGTGCGCGCCACGGCGAGGTAGGCCTGCTGGAAGGCTGGGCGCTGGCCGCCGCCATCGACGCCGCAGTGGAGGCCGACCGCCAGCAGCCTTGCCAACGCGCCATCGTCGCCATCATCGATGTCCCCAGCCAGGCTTATGGCCGGCGCGAAGAGGCCTACGGCATTCACCAGGCGCTGGCCGCCGCCGCTGCTGCCTATGCGGGCGCACGGCTGGCGGGCCATCCGGTAATCGGACTGATTGTCGGCAAGGCCATGTCCGGCGCGTTTCTGGCCCATGGCTACCAGGCCAACCGCCTGCTGGCGCTGGACGATGCCGGGGTGATGGTGCATGCCATGGGCAAGCAGGCTGCCGCCCGCATCACCCTGCGCACGGTGGAAGAACTGGAAACACTGGCCGCCAGCATCGCGCCCATGGCCTATGACATCGCCAGCTATGCCAGCCTGGGCCTGCTGTGGCAATTGCTCAAAGTGCAGCAGCCAGACCAGCCCACACCGGCCGATGTACAGCTGGTGCGTGCCGCGCTGACTGAGGCTTTGCACGATATCCAGGCCGACCCGCAACGCGACCTGCGCCAGCGGCTGCATGGCGAACACCGCCAGGCCACACGCCAGGTACGTGAGTTGCTGCAGCGGCAATGGGCGGAGAACGAAGGCTAAAACCAGCACAAATCCGGCGCAGTAAAGCCTTGTGGCCTGCCGTTTCTTTTCAGGAGTTTCCGATGCTCAAGCCTTACCTGCCGCACGATCTGCTGTGGCTTGCCAGCCCTTCGGCCCTGGCCACCGACAGCGAGCTGCCCGCCTGGCTGCCACAGCATTGGCACCCCGGCCTGCCGGTGGTGGTGCGCCGCGCCAGCGCCAGGCCCGGCTGGATTGCGGTCGGGGTACGCGGCCCGCAGCGCTGGCAACGCTGCGCCTTGTGGGCGCGCAGCAAACAGCTAAGCCGTGTGCTGCGCCCGGAGCAAGTGGCGGCACAGCAAGGCTGGCGCCAGCATCCGCGCCTTGCCGCCCTGCCGGCACTGCAAGCCCTGCAGCGGTCACACGCAGCCTTGCTGGCCTGCGGCCTCGTCTGGGGCATCACCGGTAGCGCCGGCTTTGAGCTGGCAAGCGGCCAGCCCGCCCTTGGCAGCGACAGCGATCTTGACTTGCTGCTGCGCTGCCCGCAGCCACCGGATCGTCCACGGTTACAGACACTGGTCGCTGCACTGGCACAGCTGCCTTGTCGCGTGGATATCCAGCTGCAAACCCCAGCCGGTGGCGTGGTGCTGGCCGAATGGCTGCGCGGTGGCCGGGTGCTGCTGAAAACCGCCACTGGCCCCTTGCTGCTGGATGAGCCGCTGGCCCCATGGCCCGGCAACCGGACCCAGCAGCTGGAGCAATGCCCATGAGCGTACTGTTTACCTTTCCCGGCCAGGGCAGCCAGCGCCCCGGCATGCTGCAGCAGCTGCCGCAACACGCGGCCTGTCAGGCGGCACTGGCCGAGGCCGCATCTGTGCTGGGCAGCTCGCCGCTATTGCTGGATTCTGCCGCAGCGCTGCGCTCCACGGTGGCGGTACAGCTATGCCTGCTGATCGCTGGCGTGGCCTCGGCCCGCCTGCTGCAGCAGGAAGGCATCCGGCCGCAGATGGTCGCCGGCTTGTCGATTGGTGCCTTTGCCGCTGCCGTGGTGGCCGAAGCCCTGCCGCTGGCCGATGCCCTGCGCCTGGTGCGGCGGCGCGGCCAACTGATGGAACAGGCTTATCCGCAGGGCTATGGCATGTGTGCGGTAAGCGGCCTGGCCCAGCCCCAGCTGGCAAACCTGCTGGCCCAGCTACAGGCCGCCAGTCATCCGCTTTATCTGGCCAATATCAATGCCGAACGGCAACTGGTGGTGGCTGGCAGCGATGCCGGCCTGCAGCAGCTGGCCAGCCTGATCCAGACCGGGGGAGCCGGCCGCTGCCAGCGGCTGGACATCAGCGTGCCATCGCACTGCAGCCTGCTGGATGAAGCTGCCAGCGCGCTGCGCCAGGATTTTTCCCGCATCAGCCTGGCCGTTCCACGACTGGACTACCTCAGCGCCAGCTCCGCCCGCGTGCTGCGGCGGCCCGAGCAAATTGCCGATGATCTGGCCGGCAATATGGCGCGACTGGTGCGCTGGCACGACTGCAGCCGGCTGGCATATGAGCGCGGCGCACGGCTGGCGGTGGAGATGCTGCCCGGCAGCACCCTGAGCAAGCTGGTCGGCACGGTATTTGAAGATGGCGCGGCATTGGCCCTGTCCAGCACGCGGCTGGACAGCCTGCAAGCCCAGGCCAGCCGGTGGCAGGCGCAAGGCTAGTGCGGCCAGCAGGCAAGGCCGCAGCAGGTTTTTAGCAAGCAGCGCTAAAGCGCAGCCAGCACCGCATCCAGCGCATCCAGCAACAGGTCGGCATGTTCACGGGCAAACGGCAGTTGCGGCCGCAGCTTGAGGATATTGCCGGCCGAACCGGTGGCGCTGAGCAGCACCCGCCGTTCGCGCAGCGCATTGACCACGCGGGTGGCCGCGGCCGTGGCCGGCTGTTTGCCCTGGCGGTCGTTCACCAGTTCCACCCCAAGGAAAAAGCCCGCGCCACGCACATCGCCGATCAGCTCATGCTTGCCGGCCAGTGCCTCTAGCCCCGCCTTGAGATAAGCCCCGGTGACGTGGGCATTGTGCTGCAAGCCCTCCTGTTCGATCACCTCCAGCACCGCCATGCCGGCGGCACAGGACACCGGATTGCCACCAAAGGTATTGAAGTAACGCACCCGGCTGCCAAAGGCGTCGATGATGTCGGCGCGTGCCGCCAGCCCGGCCAGCGGATGTCCGTTGCCCATGGGCTTGCCCATGGTGACGATGTCCGGCAGCACGCCATGCCGCTGGAAGCCCCAGAAATGGCTGCCGCTGCGGGCAAAACCGGCCTGCACCTCGTCGGCGATGAACAGGCCGCCAGCGGCGTGGATGGCATCGACAGCGCCGGCCAGAAAGCCGGGCGGATCGGCAAACACGCCATCGCTGGTAAACAGCGTGTCCACCAGCAGTGCCGCCGGGCGGATGCCGTGGCGCTGCAAGTCGGCCATCGCCGCCTGCACATCGCGGGTAAAGCGCGCGGCTACCTCATCGGGATTACCGCGATAGCCATCCGGCGCGGCCACGGTACGTACATTCGGCCCCAGCGCCACGCCCTCGCCAAAAGCCGGCGAACAGGCGGCCACGCTACTGGTGACGCCATGGTAGGCATGGCTGCTGACAATCAGCCCGCTGCCGCCAGTAAAGTTGCCGGCCAGCCGCAAGGCCAAGTCATTGGCCTCGCTGCCAGTGCAGGTAAACATGGCCTGATAGCCGGGCATGGCCAGGGTAGCCAGCAGGCGCTCGGCATAATCGACAATGCCTTCGTCCAGGTAACGGGTATGGGTGTTGAGCGTGGCCGCCTGGCGGGCGATGGCCTGCACCACCTGCGGATGGCTGTGCCCCACCGAGGCAACATTGTTGTAGACATCCAGATAGGGCTGACCGGCGGCGTCGTACAGCCACACCCCCTCGCCCCGCACCAGATGCAAGGGCTGCTGATAGAACAGGCGATAAGCCTGGCCCAGTGCCTGTTGCCGCCGCCGGATCAGCGCCTGCTCCTGCTCTGGCAGGCTGGCCAGCGTGGTCGGGTCGAAGGCATTGGCCATGCGTTGGTCTGGCGGATTCATGCTTGTCCTTTCGTCTGGCACAACTGCTGCAGATAAGCGGTGGCGCGTGCCGGGCCAAACGCGGCCAGCCTTTGCAGACCGTCCCAGCTCAGGCCGTTGTTGCGCAGGATATAACTGCGGTTTTCCGGATAACGTGCCGCGCGCCAGCCGGTGATGGTGACCGTCATGCACAGCCGGGTCATGATCAAGGAATACAGCAGATCGATTTCGCCGGGCTGCAAGGGACAGACCGCGTGGTAGCCGGCAATCAGCTCGCCGGCGCTATCCAGCGGGTTGTCATTGGTGGACAGCTGGTAGGAACAGGCCACCGCCAACTCGTTGATCAAGGGGGCTTCCACCATGTCGCCAAAATCGATCAGTCCGGCAGTAGTGACATGGTCTTGCGGATCCACCAGCACATTGTGCGGGTTCAGGTCGTTGTGAATCACCTGCCGGCGCAAACCCGCCAGCTGCGGCTGTACCTGCTGCATGAAATGCGCCAGCCAGTCAGCCAGCACTGCCTTTTGTGGCCCGTCCGGGGTTTCGGCCAGCAGCGGCTGCAGCCGCTGTGCATGCTGGATGTCCCATAGCAGCGGGTGATGGGCGGCCGGGTGCGCATAGTCGCGCAAGGCATTGTCCAGCCGGCCCAGCGTCTGCCCCAGATGACGGCGCTGGGCCGCACTGCGCGGAGTCTGATGCAGCGGCTGCCCGGCCAGATAGCTGAGCAGGCGCAGCACGCGCTGGCTGCCATCGGTCATTTCGACTGCGGCATAGGGCTGGCCGTCGCGGTGCGGCAGCAATTGCGGAATGGGCAGGCCGGAGTCTTGCGCCAGCGCGTGCAGCAAGGCACGACTCTGGAAATCGGTGACGGTACGGTCTTCGGCTGGATGCGTCAGCTTCAGTACATATTCGCGGCCATCGTAGCCACGGATGTGGAAGTTGGCATCGCGTTCGCTATTGAGCGGGCTGGCCACGCCACGCAGGCCGTAATGCTGCCACAGCAACGCGGTGGCCTCGCTGCACTCTACCGGCGCGGCGGCGGTGGAAAACAGCTGGTCGATCACACCATCAGACACGGTCTCAGACATGCTGGCCACCATTGATATGGATTTCCGAGCCGTTGATATAAGAAGAGTGGCCGGAGCAGAGGAAATAAATGGCCTCGGCCACTTCATGCGGTGTGCCCAGGCGGTGCATCGGCACATCACGCTCGATGATGCGGGCGGTATCCGGCGACAGGATGGCGGTGTCGATTTCGCCTGGAGCGATGGCATTGGCGCGGATGCCATGCGGGCCAAACTCGTGTGCCAGCTCGCGGGTGAGCGCCGCCAGCCCGGCCTTGGAGGCGGCATAGGCCACGCCGGCAAACGGGTGGACGCGCGAACCGGCAATCGAGGTGACATTGACGATGGAGCCCTGCCCCTGTTTCAGCTCGGCAAACAGGCCGCGCGCCAGCAAGGCGGTGGACACCAGATTCACATTCAGCACCCGGCTCCAGTCATCGGCGGCGCTGGCCAGAATGCCCAGCCGCTCGCCCTGCGGCCCCTTGGGTGAAATGCCGGCATTGTTGACCAGTGCATGCAGCTCGCCATGGGGCAGCCGGCTTTGGACTTCGGCAATCAATTGATCCAGGCAGGACAGGTCGGACAAATCGGCCTGAATATGGCTCTGCCGTGCCGATGGCCACAGGCAGTCGGCGGAAAACGGTTGGCGTGACACGGTGAAAATCTGCCAGTCATGCTCCTGAAACAGCTTGACCGTGGCATGGCCGATGCCGCGACTGGCACCGGTCAACAACATATAGCGGGTGGATGGAGGCATGGCATTACTCCTGTCAGCGTGATAATCGACGGCAGCACGCAGCCGAATCAAATTATGATGCATCATATTTGCTGCATTTCAAATTGGCAAGCGCAGTGTTACCATGCCGCCATCCCCCTTTCGGCCGCACCGCCATGCACTACCAACTCGACACACTGGAACACGACAATCTGGGCAGCACGGTTTATCAGCTGCTGTGTGATGCGCTGATCAGCGGCCGGCTGCAGCCCGGTGCCCGGCTGAAAATACGCGAGCTGGCCGAGCAGCTGGGCACCAGCGTCACCCCGGTGCGTGACGCCATCTTGCGGCTGGTGCAGGAGCAGGCACTGGCCATGCAGTCGCCGCGCGACATTCGCGTGCCCTACATGACGGTGGAGCGCTATCTGGAAATACGTGCCATCCGCATCCGGCTGGAGGGCCTGGCGGCCGAAACCGCCGCCACCAAGGCACAGCCTGCCGACATCGCCCGGCTGGAGGACATCGTCGCGCGCAATGCCGTGGCCATGACCGCGCAGGACATTGCGCTGGGCTGCGCCCTGAACCAGCACTTCCATTTCGCGCTGGTGGAAATAGCCGGCCTGCCCTTCCTGCACGGCATCCTTTACCGTATCTGGTTGCAGATGGGGCCGCTGATCGCCGCCGTCTACCAGCAAGGCGGCAGCGCCATGCTGGACTACCACTATCCGGTGCTGGAGGCGATGCGCCAGCGCGATGGCGCGGCGGCGGCGCTGGCCATTGGCGACGACATCCTCAGCGGCGGCCAAGCCATCCTGCTGCATCTGCAAACCCGCCAGAGCGCTGACTGACGGATTTCCGCACGACTGACACGACCACATCGGCGGCCAGCCGTACCACACCTTAAAAACACCTTTCATTTCAATGACTTGAACGGACAATTTCAGGCACGATGTTTGCAATACACAGCTGCGTTCGTTCTTGCAGAAAGCTGCTGCCATGACTTTCAAACTGCTGTGCACCCTGCTGCTTGCCTCCCTGCTGGCCGGCACCCTCAAAGCCAGTCCCCTGGCCGAGCCATCCAGCCTGTCACTACTGGCCATCCTGCTGCTGATGACGGCAATGAACGCCGTGGTCTATGTGCTGATCCGCCTGCTATTCCTCAAGCTGGCCCCACGCAGCAAATAAGCGGCGCAGCGCTAGACGTGACAAGGCCCGGCAAAGCCGGGCCTTGTCACGCGCAAGCTGATTCCAGATGCCTTACCCACCCTTGCCCCCCACTTGCAAAAGCCAGCCTCGGCTTGCTGCGGCAAGCACACAAAGGGGCGGGTCAATCTGCTGACCAGCCCCTTCGATTCCTGCCCCTTAAGCGCGGCTAACAAGAGCCGTGCGTCGCTGGGGCCAGCCGCAACGCCGCAGCAAGGTTTTGCTTAGCGGCTCGACTCAGGCCATCAGGTAAATCAGCGCCGCCTCGCCAAACACACCAATCACCGTCCCCACCAGCACCGAGTGCGAGGCATGCAGGGCGTAGGTCTGGTTGCGCACGGCAAACATCGAGGCGGCAATCGCCGTCGGCACCGCCCCCACGATCAACGCCTGGCGGGCAAACTCGGCATCCACGCCAAACAGCAGGATACCCAGCAGCATCAGTGCCGGCTGCAGGAAATTCTTCATCGCCACATTGCCCACCACATGGCTGTTAAACGCCGGTTTTTCACCACAGAACATCAGGCCCAGTGCCAGCAAGGACACCCCACCGGCCGCCTTGGCCAGCATGTCCACACTATCCTGCACCGCCGCCGGCAGGTGCAGATGATTGAAACTGAGCACCACCCCCAGAATGGGCAGCCAGACAATCTGGTTGGACAGGGTCTTGACCATGCTCTGCTTCAGCATGGTCACCACCCCATCATCACTGCCCGACGCGGACATCTCGCCACAGCGGCACAGCACGATGGTCAGCGGCAGGATGATGAAGCTGGTGATCAGGTTGCCGATCAGTACCGCAATAAAGCCCTGCGGCCCGCACACCTGCTGCAGGATGGGCGCGCCAAAGTAGGCCATATCGGGAAAGGTGCAGACCAGCGCCTGGATGGCGCTGCTTTTCAGATCACTACGGTAGTAATAACGCCCGGCCAGCAAGGCCAGGACGTAAGTGCCGACAAAGCCAAAGCTCAGGCACAGGATGAACGGCACATTCTGGATGCGCTCCGGCGGCGTTTTCAGCGCGCCGATAAACAGCGAACAAGGCAAGGCATAGCGCATCACCAGCGTGGCCAGCACACTCACATCGGCCTGACGGAAATAGCCGCGCTGCCCGCCAAACCAACCCAACATCATCAACAGCACCACCGGCAGCAGTGCCGTGCTCATGGTTCCCAGCATGTTATTGCTCCTTATCTCTGCAAAGTGTCTCTCACCGCTTGCATAGCAAGGCGCATGCCATCGCACAGCACTTCCAAACCATTGATTTAAATACACAAATAAACAACAAGCATCGCAACAGTACGGTTTCCCGCGAATCTGCCGCACCTGCCACGCGGAAATCCGCACACGCCAGCCAAGCCCACCGTCCACAAGCCAGACAGGGTTTTCCGTCGATCCGGCCATGACAAAAACACGGAAATCCGACGCCCGCCAGCCCCGCGCTCAGCAAAAAATTATCATTTCTCTTTTTTTTCAATAGCTTGCAAAACACCAATATGGTGGCACGCTCCTTGCAAAGCCCAAGCCAAGGGCCAGGCCATCCGCCCGCCATCAGCACGGGCAGAGGGCCAGCACCACAGCAAAGGAAATCCCCATGAGTGAAACCATCTGCATCAGCATTGACGGCAAGGTGATGGCCGCACAGCCAGGCGACTCCATCCTGCAAACCCGGCTGCACGGCCCCGACGCCGTCACCGCCAATATCGGCTGCATGGGCCAGGGGGTGTGCGGCTCCTGTCGCTGCCTGGTCCGCAAGGCCGGCGAGCGCGAAACCGTCAGCCGGCTGGCCTGCGAAACCGTGGTGGAAGACGGCATGCAGGTCAGCTTCATCGACTACTACCTGCCCGACCACGTCCACCGCTATCGGCCGCATGATCTGCGCGACGGCTGGCAGGCCCTGCCGCAACTGCAGCAGACCTTTCCCGAAACCGCCCACTGCCGGCATTGCGGCGGTTGCGACCGCGCCTGTCCGCGTGGCATTCCGGTACAGCAAGGCATTGCCCTGGCCAGCCGTGGCGAGCTGCAAGCCGCCGCCGCGCTGTTCGATCCCTGCATCATGTGCAATCTGTGCACCCTGGCCTGCCCGGAAAACATCCGCCCCAATCATGTCGGGCTCTACCTGCGCCGCGCCCAGGCCATCCAGAACCTGCGCCCGGGCGATCTGCTGCGCCGGCTGGAACAGCAGGCACGCGGCCAGCTGGCCATCGACACCACGGCCCATCTTGCAAGGAGCGAGTCATGAGCACGGCCATTTCCTACCAGCAGGCCTGCCTTAACCGGGCCAGCCATGCCACACCGCCACTGCGGGCGGACGACCTGTCACGCGCGGCCCTGCTGGCGCAATACCACCCCGACCACGCGGCCGATGCCAGCACGCTGCTGCAAATCGGCAGCAGCCGTGGCCAGCCCTGCCACCCGCTCCTGGCCGGACTGCTGCAAAGCAATGCGCTGATTGACGGCTTTGATCTGGCCGGTGCCGAACAACGCAGCACCGACGTGCTGGTGCTGGGCGGTGGCGGGGCCGGCGCAGCCGCCGCACTGACCGCTGCCCGTGGCGGGGCCGATGTCATGCTGGCCAGCAAGCTGCGGCTGGGCGACAGCAATACCGTGATGGCCGAAGGCGGCATTCAGGCCGCACTAGCCGCCAGCGACAGCCCTCAGCAACACTTTGACGACGCCATGCGCGGCGGCCACAACTGCGCCGATCCACAACTGCTGGCACAGCTGGCGAGCGACGCACCCGGCGTCATCCGCTGGCTGATCGAACTGGGCATGCATTTTGATCTGGTCGATGCCAGCAGCGACGGCGGCAAGCTGCGCTACAAGCAAGCCGGTGGCTGCAGCCAGCCACGCATTCTGTCCTACCGCGATTACACCGGCCTGGAAATGATGTGCGTGCTGCGCGAAACGGTGGAACTGGAGCCAGGCATCCAGCTGCTGAACCGCTGCCCGGTGGTGGAACTGCTGTCGCACGAAGACGGCAGCTGCGCCGGTGCCGTGCTGTACGACCTGGAATACCAGCGCTTCATCGTGGTGTCGGCCCGGCAAACCATCCTGGCCACTGGCGGCTGCGGCCGGCTGCATCTGCAGGGTTTCCCCACCTCCAATCACTACGGGGCCACGGCCGACGGGCTGGTGCTGGCCTACCGCCTGGGCGCACAACTGCGTGACATGGATGCCTTCCAGTACCACCCCACCGGGGTGGCCTGGCCGCAGCGCCTGCGCGGCGGGCTGATCTCCGAAGCAGCCCGCTCGGCCGGTGCCATGCTGCTGAACGGTCTGGGTGAGCGCTTTGTCGACGAACTGGCCCCGCGTGATGTCGTGACCGCCGCCATCCTGCGCGAATGCGCCGCCGGCCGTGGCATCGTGCGCGACGGCCAACAAGGCGTGTTTCTCGACCTGCGCCGCCTGTGCGGCCCAGACCTGCCCGCGCTGGCCAGCCAGCTGCCGGCACTGCAACACCTGGCCGACAAATGCGGTATCGACCCCACACGCGAACCCATGCTGGTCTACCCCACCCTGCACTACCAGAACGGCGGCGTGGTGATCGACAGCCAGGGCCAGAGCAGCGTGCCCGGCCTGCTGTGCGCCGGCGAAATCACCGGTGGCATTCATGGCCGCAACCGGCTGATGGGCAATGCCCTGCTCGACATCCTCGCCTTTGGCCGCCGTGCCGGACGGCAGGCGGCGCGCCAGGCCCAGGCCGCCCGCAACAAATCATCGCTGCCGCCCCTGCGCGGCGGTATCGAACACGTCTATCGCTGGCAGCGCCAGCTGGCACTGGCCGGGCTGGACGCCAGCCAGCAAGCCCCGCTGCTGTATCCGGGCCAGGCCAGGCTGACACTGCACCGCCCCGCCAGCGCGCGCGCATAAGAGAACACAATCATGGAAAAACTCAATCAGGTATTGCTCAACCCGTCCGTGCAGGTCGGCCCCGATCTGGCCGCCTGGCTGCAACAAGGCGGCGGGCTGGGGCTGCAGGCCGCCTTGCAGGCCCCCACCGCCATCATCCGCTGCATTGCCGATGCCGACCTGCGCGGCATGGGCGGGGCCGGCTTTCCGGCCTGGCGCAAATGGGAAGCCACCGCCAATGCCGTGGGCGATTGCAAATACGTGGTGTGCAATGGCAATGAAGACGAACCCGGTACCTTCAAGGACCGCACCCTGCTCAGCGCATCGCCGCACCAGGTGATAGAAGGTGCGCTGATCGCCGCGTTGGCCGTACGCGCCCGCTGCCTCATCTTCTACCTCAACCCGCACCAGGGCCGCAGCCTGCACACCATGCAGCAGGCCGTCAGCCAGTGGCAGGACAGCCCCTGGCCGGAAAAGCTGGCTGCCGCCATGGGTCATGCACTGGAAATCAAGGTCGTCGCCAGCTCTGGCCGCTATATCGGCGGAGAAGAAACCGCCGTGGTGGCCTCGCTGGAAGCCGGCTTTCCTTTCCCGCGCAAAAAGCCGCCCTTCCCGGCCGAGCAAGGCATCAACTGCCAGCCCACCCTGATCAACAATGTGGAAACCCTGGCCAATGTCAGCCACATCCTGCGCCATGGTGCCGGCTGGTACCGCGCACTGGGCGTGGGCAAGGCCTGCGGCACCAAGCTGTACTCGCTGTCCGGCGATGTGCTGCGCCCCGGCCTGTACGAACTGCCCATGGGTACCAGCCTGCAGCAGCTGGTTTTTGATTACGGCGGCGGCATGCTGCAGGGCAAAGCCTTCAAGGCAGTATTTACCGGCGGTCCGTCCAACACCCTGCTCACCGCGCGCGATCTGGACGTGGCACTGGATTTCGACTCGGTCTGGCTGCGCCATTCGCGGCTGGGCACCGGTGCCATGATCGTCATCTCCGAAGGCAGCAGCATCATCCGCAAGGTGGCCGAATACATCGACTTCTTCGCCAAGGGCTCCTGCGGCCAGTGCCCATCGTGCAAATGCGGCACCTTCCAGCTGGCCCGCCTGCTGGACCGGGTGGATGGCGGCCGCCACAGCCCGGCCGACCTGGATGCGCTGCAGCACCTGTGCCAGATCCTGCCTGGCAGCGGCCGCTGCGGCCTGATCGACGGCGCGGTCACCGTGGTGAAAAGCTCGCTGCACACCTTTCCACAGGAATACGGCCTGCCCGCGCAGCCACAGGCCTGATCCAGACCAGCGCCCGGCGGTGTGTTCACCCGCCGGCCTCGACCTCATGCTTTACGGAGTAAACCATGCAACACCAGACCATTGCCGGCAGCACCCCGGCACTACGCTTTTTGCTGGACCACAAGGTGGAATTCAGCTGCCACGCCTACCGCTACGAAGAACACGGCGGCACCGCCACCCCGGCCCGCGAACTGGAGGTCAACGAACACGCCGTCATCAAGACCCTGCTGTTTGAAGACCAGGACGGCCTGCCACTGGTGGTGCTGATGCACGGCGATTGCAAGGTATCGGCCAAGGAACTGGCCCGCCAGCTGCCCTGCAAAAAAGTGCAGCCGTGCAAGCCGGACGTAGCCAACCGCCACTCCGGCTATCTGGTGGGCGGCACCAGCCCCTTCGCCACCCGCACGCCGATGCCGGTGTATATGGAAGCCAGCATCCTGCAACTGCCCAAGGTCTATATCAACGGCGGCCGACGCGGCCTGCAGGTAGCGATGTCGCCGGTAGACATTGGCCATCTGCTACAGGCGCGATGTGTGGAGGTGGCGCTGGCGAAGTAAATCACCAGCAGGGCGAGGCCCGCCAAGCCAAACCCGGTATTCCGTCGTATTAGTCAATTGCCAACTTTGACTACCAATCAGGCTTGGCATCCGCGATTACGGATGATGATTTCCATGCCGCTTCCGCGTGGCAAACGGGAAGGAGGGCTGGCCTAGCCAAGCCCTCCTTCACCACCCAGACCACCCCGGGCAAGCATGACCTACGGCTGCCCGGCTGGAACTCGCGATTGACGATCGTCCAATCGCTCAAACAGCCAGCCACTTAAACCCGCAGCAGCGCACCTGTCGACATGCTTGACGGGGGATGGGGTGGTGTTGGTGTGGTGGATGCTTTCGACCCAAAGCGGAAGTGGCTGGTTTGAAGAAGCATACGTTTAGAGGAACGACCAAGTTCAGGAAATAACTTTGGACGCGCTAGCAAGAAAAACAAGGATCCCTTCAAATCACTGGGATTACCAGCCCGGCCTGATGGATCATTGCATCAAGTAATTTCAATATCTTAGAAACATCGTAACTACTGCTTCGCAACAGGTCGTCAGGTTGATCGTAGAAATGTTTTGAATAGGATTCTTTGAAATCCAACACACCATGCCACGCATCGATGTCTTTTTTGAAATTGCTCCACGTGACCTGAGGGGCTGGATATTGATCCAAACTTAGGTCGAGATAGCATTCAATCGCGGCGGCTCGACCATTGATATCAGAAACGCTAACGCCCTCCGGACCGCGGGTGACGAATTCCCTAAATTCCTCAAGATCGGGTAAGAGCATCGCTCGCATGTTTGCAGGTAGTTTCAGTTTTTCAAGCTTGCGAAAGGCATCAACGCCCTCCGCGTCGTTGTCGAAAACGAATAAGACCTGGTTGAGAAGGTCAATTCGTAAAAGCCCTTCTGCGAATTTAACGAGATTGCCGGTTCCCCAGAAATGATGGCGTTCATCGACATCGACGAAATTGAAAAAGTCTGCCACATCCGGATGGAGGATATCGAGCGACCGACGAATGATGCGTGCGTCAGATGCGCCCTCGGTCGCGATCAGAATTTTTTGCTTTTGCCGCACCCCCGGCTGGAATGCCTCACGTTTAACCCAACCGGCATGGACAATGGGGCCAAACTCCCACGTGACCTCAACTTCAGTATTTGCTGAATTCAGAGCAAAGATACGAAGCATCGACTCAGCACTCAGAATGCAAACTCTTGCGGAAAGGAAGCTAGCTTCGGACCAATAAAAATCAGAATCTTCAGTTCTGGGAATCCGCTCAAATATTTCGATCTCAGCGGCAAACCGCCCCTGTGAAAGCGTGTCTCGATCCGGTGTTTCGAACTCGACATAATTACTTTTCAGATCGCTTAGAGGATAGCGGCAAACTAAATTGCAAAATTCTTCAAACGTCAGATATTTGTCTTTCTTCTCTTCTGGCTCGCCATAGCTATCCATATAGACCGCTTCTGCGACCATCATTTCATATTCGGCGCGTGCGGCTTCAAGAGTGAAGCCGAGTATCTCAAGACGCGGCAAGATGCGAGAAAGCGTTCTTGCAAAAAGTTCCTCAGCTTCGGCCAACTCCCCCTTCTCTTCGGGATGTTCTGCGTAATATTCGTAATCTATTGAGTCCGTCTTGCGGCGGAAGAGATCACCTTCCTGGAACAAGAACCCGTAATCTATCCCCATGAAGTTCTTGGAATACGATAGAGACACATTACCAATGCAGAGTTCTATGGAAGTTCCCATTTAGCACGCCTTTTCGCCAAAATATAGATTTTTAAATTCATTAACTCTCTAATTACTGGATTCTTCTGGAGCACATCCAGTATTAGTTATTCCGCCAAATCCTTCAATCGTTTAAAAGTGCCAATGACATCATACGGCTGCTTTTGGGCGACTTGACCACTGGCCGGTTGTGGCCGAAAGCAGTCAATACATAGCACCAGCAGATGACCCCAAACTGAAATCAAGCAGGAGCTTCTATTTATCTGATGGTGACATATGGTAGCTCTGGGACTGGTAGTGGATTTCCGTTATAACTACTTTTTACAGCAGCGGCCATTCGGTATGCCCAGCTTCCTGCTTGGTCAGCAAAATTCTTATAGGGGCCTTGGATATTTTCTGAATTCCATTTACTGTCGATGGCAGTAAGGGCCGGGTCCCTGGCAACTCCGGCCATCTCGGGATTAAGCCATGTAGAGAAATGAACAAAACCACCATCTCGATAATAATGGCAATCTACGATCACCATTAAAGGGGGAGTTGAAACTCCTGCACTCCGTATACGCCGCATGGCCTCTCGCCAATAACTATCCGCAGCGTCACCAAAGCCGAATACCGGGCGGACATATACGCACTCAGGTAATCGATAATTACCCTCCAGCTTGTCCTGCATGTAAACTGACTTCAGATTGCTGCATGGATCATCCTTCCAGCCATTACGGCCAAATTTAGATAAATCTCCCAATGGGGAGATTACACGTACCATGGCAAATAATTCATTATGTTTGTACTGAGCCAACAGAACATTGCGAATTGGAAACGGATTACCTGCCACATCAGCTCCATTACTTTTACTTCTAGCTATTACATGCCACTGCCCCGGCGGCAAAGAAAATGTTCTATCGCCAGCTGTGATATCTCGACTAATGATATCGTCAGCCTTTACTTCCTCAATATTCGCAGAAATTGCTTGCGCACTCAGCAAGAGTGCTGGCAGAAATATTAATTTAAAACGCATTATAACTTCCACTTAAAGTCTGACAATAAAATTTATTAAAGATAAATGCCAATGCAAAATAAAATAATAATTTAACTATTATTCGTACTCTATCGAGGATGATGGAAGGCGATGCTCATAATCACAAGCTACCGAATAAATGACATCACTAAACACCAGATACAGCCTGATTATTGCGACCACCCCCGCTGTCTACGTCCACTCCTAGCCGTAAACTGCCTTCCACCCTGCAGAGTGCCCCCTGCCCTTGGCTGATTCTAATCACTTATTAATCATTCGTCATCAAATGACCATCAAGAATATCCACAGCACTATGGCGTACCCCCTCGCGGCAGCGCCAAACAAAAAGCCAGCAGCCGGGCGGTGATCTGCCCGGCTGCTGGCTTTGCCTGTGGCGTGCTGCCTGGCTTACTTTTCTTCCAGATCGTATTTGCGGATCTTGTCGAATAGCGTGGTCTTGGCGATTTTCAGCACTTCGGCGGTTTTGGAGACATTGCCGCCCTGCTTGCGCAGTTCTTCGGCAATCATGCCCTTTTCGAAGGATTCCACTGCCGTGTGCAGGGTGAGCTGGGTGTCGGCGGCAGCGGTGCCTGGCACCATTTTCAGGTCCAGCACGAAGCGGTCGGCCTGGTTGCGCAGTTCGCGTACATTGCCCGGCCAGTGGTAGGCCATCAGGTCGCGCACCACCTCTGCGGTGATGGCCGGTGCCGGGCGGTTCATGCGCAGGGCGGACTGGCTGACGAAGTAGTCGAACAGCAGCGGGATATCCTCGCGCCGGGCACGTAGCGGTGGCAGGTCCAGCGTGACCACGTTCAGGCGGAAGTACAGGTCGGCGCGGAATTTGTCCTCATCGGCCAGTTTGGACAGATCGGCCTTGGTGGCGGCAATCACGCGAAAATCCACCGGGATCAGCCGGTTGGAGCCCAGCCGTTCGATCACCCGCTCCTGCAGCACGCGCAACAGCTTGATCTGCATCGGCATGGTCATGCTTTCGATTTCGTCCAGAAACAGCGTGCCGTGCTGGGCGTATTCGATCTTGCCAATGCGCTGCTTGCTGGCCCCGGAAAACGCGCCGGCTTCGTGGCCGAACATTTCGCTGTCAAACAGGGTTTCCGGCAGGCCGCCGCAGTTTAGCGCCACAAAGGGGCCGGTGCGGCCGGAGAGGTCGTGCAGGCAGCGCGCCAGCAGCTCCTTGCCGGCACCGGTTTCGCCATTGATCAGGATGTCGGTGGGGGTAGCCGCCACGCCCTGCACCAGCCGGCGCAGTTCGGCCATGACGCCGGAGTTGCCGATCAGCCGGCTTTCCAGGCCGCCAAATGCCGCCAGTTGGCGGCGCAGCTGGCGGACTTCCAGTGCCAGCCGGCGTTTTTCCATGGCGCGCTGCACCACCGACACCAGCACCTGTGGCAGGAAGGGTTTCTGGATGAAGTCGTAAGCGCCGTCGCGCATGGCCTGTACCGCCATGGCGATGTCGCCGTGGCCGGTGATGAGGATGACCGGCAGGTCGGGGTCGTCGGCCAGCAGTTCCTGCATGAAGGCCAGTCCGTCCATGCCGGGCAGGCGGATGTCGCTGACAATGATGCCGGCAAAATCACGGCCGATGGCGCGGCGCGCCTTTTCCACCGAGTCGAAGCCCTGCGCCGGGATGCCATCCAGCCCCAGTGCCTGCACATAGCCCAGCTGGACATCCTGGTCGTCCTCGATCACCAGTACCTGAAGATTGCTCATGTTTTACTCCTGCCTGTTTTGTCTGAGCGTGATGGTGAATACCGCTCCGCCATCCGGGTGATTGTCGGCGGACAATACGCCGCCATAGGCCTTGATGATGTCCGAGGACAACGCCAGGCCCAGCCCCAGCCCGCTGGTTTTCTTGGTGGTAAAGAAGGGTTCGAAAATATGCTGTCTGACCTGTTCCGACAGGCCGCTGCCGTTGTCACGCACCTGAATGCGCACGATGTCGTCCTGCCGCTGCCAGCTGATGGCGATCAGCGGGTCGGCCACTTCGTGCAGCGCATCAATGGCATTGCTGACCAGATTCACCAGCACCTGCTCCAGCCGCACCGCCTCGCACAGCACCACGATGTCTTCCGGCTGGGCTGGCAGCTCCAGCCGGATCAGGGTTTTCTTCAGGCGGTGATTGAGCAGGAACAGCGCATTGTCCACGGCCTGTGCCACCGCGACGGATTCGCGCTCGCCACTGGGGCGGCGGGCAAAGGATTTGAGCTGTTCGGTGAGCGCGCCCAGCCGTGCCACGATGTCGGTAATACGTTCCAGATTAGCCCGCGCGGTGGCCAGGTCGTTGATTTCCAGAAAGCGCACGGTATTGGCCGATAGCGCCGACAAGGCAGCCAGCGGCTGGTTGATCTCGTGGGCGATGCCGGTGGATAGCTGGCCGATCACCGCTAGGTTTTCGGTGCGGATCAGCTCGTTCTGGAAGTTCTCCACCTGGCGCGCGGCCTGGATGCGTTCTTCGATTTCCATTTTCAGGCTGGCATTGGCCTGTTTCAGCTCGCTGCTGCGCTGCTCCACCTGCTCTTCCAGCTGGTCATGTGCGCGCTGCAGGGCACGGCGGGCCTCGGCCTGGGTCTTGATGCCCATGCGCCACAGCCGTACCGAGTGCAAGAGCAGGCAGGCAAAGCCCACCATCACCGCCACGGCCAGTGCCCGGGTCAGCGCCAGACTGTGCATTTCGTGGGTATCAATCACCATGGTCAGCGTCATGCCGCTGACCGGAATGGTCTGATTGATGGCCAGATATTCGTGCCGAGTGCGGCCCTGCCCCATCTGCACCAGCATGGCCTGGCTATTAAGCACGCTTTTGCGCTGCCAGATGGGCGGCTTGATGATCTGCTTGTTGTACTGCTGGGCTTTTTCCAGGGCCAGCCTGGCGTCAAAGCTGAGCGGCACCGTGGCATGGTATTTCCACTCCGGCACCGATGACAGCACCACCACGCCGTTGGAATCCGACACCAGCAAGGGCTCTACAATATTGCCCCACATGTGCTCCAGCTGTTCCAGCCCGATCTTGATGGCCACCACGCCCAGCCGCTCGCCCCCCTGGTAGATGCCGGTGGCCAGATAAAAGCCGGTGGCGTTGCCGGTGGTACCCACGGCGTAAAAGGTGGTGATGCGGTTGGCCGCTGCCTGCTGGAAATACGGGCGATAGGCGATGTTGCGCCCGACAAAACTGTCTTTTTGCTGCCAGTTGCTGGAGGCAATCACCTTGCCCTGCTTGTCCATCAGATAGGCCTGCAAGGAGCCGGCCCCCTGATTGAGCCGCAGCAGGTAGTCATTGGCACGGGCCAGCTGTTGCGCGTCGGCCGGCTGCAGCAGCGCTTCGCGCAGGGTGTCGTTGTAGGACGCCGCCAGCGGCAGCAGGCCGTATTTGTCGACCTCGTGCTCCAGAAAGCCGGCATTGCGCGCCAGCCGCCGTGCGGACTCCTGCTGCCGTTGCTGTAGCAGCTGCTGCCAGCTGATGCTGTACACCGCATACGCGGCCAGCAGCGACAGCAACATGGAAAACAGCAGGTAAAGATAAAAACGGGTTCGCTTCATACCAACTCCGGGTCACACACCCGTCTGACTGGAAAAACCGGCCTTGCTGCAGCCATGGCGGGCGCATTATCCCACAATCCCCAGCGAATTATTGCATCGCAGCATGACAAGCAAAAAAGCCACGCAGGGTCATCTGCGTGGCAAGGTCATGGCAGAACCACGACGACCGAAAGGATAAAGAACAAGACAGCTAGAACACGTTGACCAGCACGATGGTGAACACAGCCATCACCAGTCGCGACACGGCATACCCTACGGTATAGCCCAGTGCCGGTACCTTGCTCTGGGCGGCGTCCTGCAATGCGCCCAGCGCGGCGGTGGTGGAACGGGCGCCGGCGCAGGCTCCCAGCAGGATGCCAGGGTGGAACTTGAACACGAAGCGACCCAGCAGCAGGCCGACAATCAGCGGCACCATGGTGACCACGGCTCCGGCAAACAGCAGGGTCAGGCCGTATTGTTGCAGGCCGGAAATGAAGCCCGGTGCGGCATTCAGGCCGATGACCGCGATAAAGCCGTTCAGGCCGACATTATTGAACACCCACAGCGCCGGGCCGGGGATCTTGCCGAAAGTACGCATGGAGGCACGCAGGTAGCCGCAGACAATACCGGCCACGATGGAGCCAACCGAAGTGCCGAAACTGAGCGGAATCCCGGCCACATGCACGGTGATGGCACCCAGAATGCTGCCAGCCACGATGCCGAAGCCCATGAAGGCCATGTCGGAGTTTTCCAGCGGACGGTCGGCATAGCCCAGTTGCTTGGCCACGACGGCCACGTCCTGCTTGGCACCCAGAATGGTCAGCACGTCGCCGCGCTGTACCACTACATCCTGCCCCATCGGCATGTCCAGATCGCCACGACTGAAGCGGGTCAGGAACAGGCCACGGCCCGGTTTGCCGAACAGTTCGGTCGTGATGTCGCCCAGCGTCTTGCCGGCGTATTTGCGACTGGTCACTACCAGGTCGAGCAGCTCGGTGGAGAAGTCCAGCAGCGGCACGTCTTTCACTTCCTTGCCGAAATGGTGCTGGTATTTCAGCAGCGCGGTCAGCGTGCCGGAAATGGCCACCACATCATTGCGCTGGATGCGGGTACTGCCTTCGCAATCGACAATCTTGGCACCCACGGCCTGACGTACGCGGCGGACGAAGATTTCGTGATTGAACATGGCTTCCACTTCGGAAACCGTCTTGTCGAACAGATCAACATTATTCAGCTGGAAAGCACGGGCGGAAAATTCGCGGTAAGCCGTGCTGCCCACGGTATGGCCGCTGCCGTTTTCCTTTTCGTAGGTCTTGCACTCTTCCACCAGATTGAAGCCCAGCACTTTCGGTGCGAAAGAAGCCAGAAACCAGGCCGAACCAGCAGTACCGAAGGGATAGGTCACGGCATAGGCCACCGGCATCAGCGCCATGGCCACTTTCACGCCACCCGGCATCTGGCTGGCCTGATTGAGCAGGTCGGTTGCCACGCCCAGTACGGTGGAATTGGTATAGCCACCGGACAGCAGGCCGGCAGTCAGCGCGGCATCATAGTGCAGCATCTTGCCCAGCAAGATGGCGGTGAACAGGCCGGAGGCACACACCAGCACGGTAAAGAACACCTGCGAGATACCGTCGCTCTTGAGTGCGCGGATGAATTGCGGCCCCACGGCATAGCCGACGGCAAACAGGAACATGGCAAAGAAGGTGGATTGCAGCACAGCCGGAATCACCAGATGCACCTGGCCAATCAAGAGGCCGGCCAGCAAGGTACTGGTGACCACCCCCAGATTGAACTTGCCCATATTGAGGTTACCCACCCAGAAACCGACGGCGATGGTCAGATAGATCGCAATCTCCGGGTATTTCTGCAGGGTATGAATGATGTAGTCCATGATAGACACCTTTGTATTGTCGGCCACCACCAGCCGGTTAGCCGACCCGGCGGTGGCATCAGGCGCTTGTGGCACCTGTCATTTGTTCATGCACCGCCCGTCTGAGCGGTGCAATCTTCCATCAAGAACCGCTAACAAAGCCTCCCGGGCCAAGGCGCGCCGCCGCAGACAGTACAAGTAGTACGGCAAGGCGGCGCAACGCAGGAGCGGGGGTTTTGTTATCGGGTCTCAGTACTGCGGCTTGTACAGCTGAGCCTCAAGCCAGGCGCGGATATCACGCGGACGCTCTACCTGGGCCAGACCGGCATCGAACATGTACTCGGCAATACGGGCGGCCGTGGTCACTTCGGTTTCCAGAATCTGCTCCTGACTGGGGAACAGCATGGCCTTGGCGCGCTGGGTCAGCGTGACCTGGTCGGCAGTGGCGTGGGCGGCCACGATGAAGCATTCGTCGTTCAGGCGGGTCGGGCGGCAGGCATAGGTCGCCAGGCCGATGGCCGGGTAGATGTAGAAGTTGTTGGCCTGGCCCGGACGGTAGGTCTTGCCTTCGTATTCGAAGTCGGGGAACTGCACGCCAGCGGCAAACAGTGCCTTGCCCTTGGACCAGGTGTAGGCTTCCTCGGCGCTGCACTCGGCCTTGTGGGTCGGGTTGGACAGGGCAAAGATGATGGGCTGCTCGTTCAGCTTGCTCATCAGCTCGATCACTTCACGAGTGAAGGCACGCGCCTTGGTGCTCACGCCAATCAATACCGTCGGCTTGAACTCTTCGATGGCCTTGAGGAAATCCTTGCACGGCTTGGCCGGGCGGGCATACAGCTTCTGGGTTTCGGACAGGTCGGTACGCGAATGCTCGATCAGGCCGTTGATGTCGAACAGGGCAACCTGCTTGCGTGCTTCGGCTTCGCTCAGGCCCAGGGTTTGCAGCTCGGCGCAGAACAGCTTGGCAATGCCCAGGCCAGCAGAACCGGCACCCAGGAACATCACACGCTGGTCGGTCAGCTTGCCGCCAGTAATGTTCATGCCGGCAGCGATACCTGCCAGTGCCACACTGGCCGTGCCCTGGATGTCATCGTTGTAGCAGAGGATCTTGTCTTTGTAGCGATCCAGCATGCGGATGGCGTCGGTGCCCTTCCAGTCTTCAAAATGCACGCAGCAATTGGGGAAGACTTCCTGCACGGCCTGAATGAATTCTTCGGTCAGTTCGTCCAGCTCGGCTTCGGAAACCGGGGCTTCGCGGGTGCCCATATAGAAGGGGTCGGCGCGCAGGGTTTCATTGGTGGTGCCGATATCAAACAGCACCGGCAGCAGGCCGGCCGGCGGTACGGCGGCGCAAGCGGTGTACAGCTGCAGCTTGCCAATCGGGATGCCCATGCCATTGGCACCGATATCGCCCAGACCCAGAATGCGGCCACCGGTGGACACACAGATGAAGCGCACGTCTTTTTCCGGCCAGTTGCGCAGCACTTCGGCAATGCGGCCCTTCATGTAGCGGGTGATATACATGCCACGGGCGCGGCGGTAGTTGTTGCCGAAGGTTTCGCAGGCATCAGCCACGGTCGGATCGTACAGCACCGGGATGAAGCGTTTCGGGTCGGACATCACCGTCTTGTAGAACACGGTTTCGTTACGGTCTTCCAGGCCGATCAGGTAGGTGTAGCGTTCCAGATCGTCCGCTTTTTCGTCCAGGTGGGCCATGACGCGCTCTACCTGACGGTCCAGGTTTTCCACTGCATGCGGCAGCAGGCCTTCCAGACCCAGCTGACGGCGCTCTTCCACGCTATAGGCCGTGCCCTTGTTCAGCTTGGGTTCGTGCAACAGCGGCATGCCGCCGTGTTGGCCGTTGGCGCTCAGCTTGTCATTCTTGACGGAAGTGTTCTTTACAGTCATGGCATTCTCCAGTTTGTATCGAAAGGGTGAGTTGAAAGCTTCTCAGCTGCCCTTCTTATCGCAACTAGCGTGCCAGCCTTTTTGTCCTGTAAAAAATTCTTAAGTTATTGATTTTTATGGATTTTTATTTTCACAAAAAACCACGCCGACGTCAGGCCGTACTTTGCCCCGCACGGCGGGTGCGGAAGTCCGTACTTTGTGAGTGGGCTTTGTGCGGGTAGGAAAAATGCTGGTTGGCGGGGCGGAGGAAGGGAAAGAGAGCTTGGCTCGCCATACCCGGCATTGGGGTAAGACCCGCGAAGTTAAGCCCGACATCGCAACACCGCTGTCGCTTAGCAACTATCGAACTGTTTAAACATCAGCTGTCCGCCACGCGGATGATGATTTGCCTGCCACTGCCGCACGGCGGACGGGAAAGGGGTAGCGTCAGGGCGGTCAGGTATACGGATCGGGTGAATGGGGGTGAATGCGTAAAGTTGAACGGCACAAGTTTAAATAGATTACTGACAAGGGGGATTCTGCTAACGACCTTGAGCAGCCATTCTCCGATGTGTCCACAGAATTACCGGAGATCGGCCGAAGTGGACGAACGTGTGACCAATGAAAAATCTCCGCTTTCCTAGAGGAAGCTGACATGAATGCATCTCGTGAATGAGGGATGGTTCACATTGCAATGCGACATGGCAAATATGCTAAACCATAGCAGCACGGAGTTTGCCTTGGCATTGCGCAAGCAGACAGGCCATTCCAGCTGCTCCACGTGCGGCCAACAGGATTTCGGTAAAGGTATGATCTCCTTTGGTCTGCTTGAGAACCTGCTGACGCACTACTTCAATAGCAGGTAGAGGAGCGGTGCTGCGGTCCAAGCGTTATAGTGTGGTTTTCCTCAGCGCTCGTCTTTGCCATGTTTCCCATTCTGCTGCGTATTGCTCTGTTGTGTGGTGTGCTTCTACTTTCGGCCTGTGCTCAGCTGCCGGATGGCGCAAGCCGCCTGGCTCAGTCGCAGCGGTTGCTGCAAGCCAAGGGCTGGCAAGGGCAGTATCTGCAGGCAGGGGACTTCAGTCTGTTCAGTGCCGGCCCGGTCGCGCAGGCAGCAGGCAATCAGCCAATTACGGTTTATCTGGAAGGCGATGGCCTGGCCTGGCTCAATAGCGACACCCCGTCGGATGACCCTACCCCACTGCGCCCCGTAGGCTTACAACTGGCCTTGCAGCAGCCGGATGGCGTGGCCGTCTATCTGGCACGCCCCTGCCAGTATGCGCAGCCCATGCCGCCACAGTGCCAGCAGGCGTGGTGGACCGCTGCCCGCTTTTCCGAGCCGGTGGTGGCCGCGCTGGACCAGGCACTGGACCAACTCAAACTGCAATACGGTGCACGGCAAATCAATATGGTGGGATATTCCGGTGGTGCGGCACTCGCCCTGTTGCTGGCCGAACGGCGCAGCGATGTGCAGCTGCTGATAAGCGTGGCAGGCAATGTGGACCCGGCGGGCTGGATCAGACTGCACGCCCTGTCGCCCTTGCAGGGTTCGCTGGACCCGCTGGCACAGCTTTCTCAGTTACACGCCGGGCATGTATGGCTGTTGAGCGGTGCAGAAGATGAAAACATCCCGCCAGCTCTGGCTGCCGGGGTGGCCGCACACCTGACTGCACACCTGCCGGTAACCCTGCGCACAATGCCAGGGTTCACCCATCCATGCTGCTGGGTAGAGACCTGGCCTGCGCTGTGGCGGGAGGCGGCAACTTTTAAGTAAGTTGTCCATATTGTGCCTCCCATTCAAGCAGATCACCGCTGGGGTTTGATGGAGCATCCTGTGCATCCGATAAAGCTCAGTACAAATAGTTAAAAAGTGACAAGCAAAAACCAAATTTAATATCGAAAATCTTTCATGCTGATATTTTCATATTTCATATCCCGGTGTTACATTTCGTAAGCATGATTACAAAAATTAACCGAAATGAACATTTAAAATGCGGGTGAGATTATGAAGATAAATTTGAAAAAGATTTGCTCTAGTTTGGGTATGGCAGCGGTAGGTAGCATGCTGGCTGTTCCTGCATTTGCTACGCCAACCGGACCAATGCTGTGGACCATCAACGCTAATGATGGAAATTATGGTTCCTACTCTTCCAGTTTGTACGGCACCACTTCGGCAGGTACCAGTTCAACCTTGAGTTGGCAAACGGCAGGTTATTTCTGGTCCGGTACCATTGGTCTGACCAATGCCCAAGGCAAGCTGCTTGCGCTAATTACCACCAGTAGTGACAACTACAGCTTGGTAACCAAAGGTGCAAATGGCTTTAGGGTGGGTAGTAGCTGCACCGCAACGCAGTGCGTTGTGGTCAATCCGGGTACCACCCAATCCTTGCTTGCCGCCGTCAACTCGGCAAACGGAGGTAGTGGTATCAACAGTGCTGTGGGTGACGGTCTATATTTTGTTAGCGCCAGCAACATCTATTCCTTGATTGGCTCTACCAGCCAGTATGTCAGTGCTGTTAACGCCGAACAGAACCTGCCGGGTCAGGGCGCGGCACAAGTACTGGATAACCTGATTGCCAATAATCCCAACAATGCGCTGGCCATCAAAATGGCAGCTGCAGGATCGGGAAGCAATCAATCACAGAGCAGCATCGTTTCCCAAACGCTTCCACTGTTTGTCGGTGCCAGCCAGAACGCCAGTCGCTCTGCACTGAGCGGTATTGGCAACGTGGTAAGCAACCACCAGGCTGCCGTACTGGGCCAGTCCTCTGGTGATACTGTTTTCAGTAACAAAACAGTATGGGCCAAACCCTTTGGTTCCTGGGTTGATCAAAGTGAGCGTGATGGTACTGCAGGCTACAAGGCAGATACCGCAGGTATCGTCTTCGGTGTAGATGCCAAACTGTCGACCTCTAATTTGCTGGGTCTGTCGCTAGCCTATGCCAATGCCAATGTAAGCGGTAAAGACTCTGCATCTGGCAACTCCGCCAAAATTGATGTCTGGAACCTGACGGCTTATGGCAGCCACAAGCTGGACAATGGCGCACTGCTTTCCCTGCAAGTGGGCGCCGGCAAGAACACCACGCATGGTAGCCGCAACATCAGCTTCGATAGCTCTACCGCCAACTCCAGCTACGACAGCACCGTATTTTCCGTGGGTACCGGAATACAGCGCAGCTATCAGCTGACAAGCTCCCTGGCTTTCACACCGGAACTGCGTGCTGATTACAATACCATCCGCGATAGCAGCTACAACGAGAGCGGTGCAGGTGCGCTGAATCTGCAAGTCGATAGCCGTACATCGGAGCAGCTGACCTTCGGTCTGAAGGGCAAGTTTGACTACAACTCGGGGGGTAAAACCACCCTGTTTACGACTGTGGGTGCTGGCTATGACGCAATTCGTGCCAATGCCAATGTCACCTCAGCTTATGCTGGTGCCTCCAATCTCAGCTTTACTACCAGTGGGGCAAAAGCACCCCGTTGGTCAGAACAAGTTGGCGTGGGCGTCAGCCAAAAGCTGAACAGCGGCTGGGAGCTGACTGGCCAGTATGATGTTGAGCGCCGTAATGGTTACCTGAACCAATCTGCGGCCATCAAACTTAGCCTACCTATCTAAATGGATCGCACCCGGTAACTACTTGCCATTGCAGCTAGCTACCGGGCGTCTCTTTTCGTCAGTATTGTTAGTTTGTGCTGCAGCGTCCCTGCTCCTCCACTACGCTCATCCTTGGTCGCTAGTATGTCCGATATCTTGTGTAAATCGGTCGTTACTCCCAGCCATTCTCACGGACCGCTTTGGCCGAGATTGAAACCTTGGCTTCGTATCTAGGCAATGGCCGCACCTGGCCGATAACAGTCATGCTAGCGCATTGGCATGGCAAAATTTCCTGCCCTGTTTCAGATACCGATCTACACGACTATTCGCATCCAGCAACATCGCACCGACTAAACCGCTTCCCGTCAGCGTAAGCCGACACGGACGTGCCGTCCAGGGTGTTAAGCAGTGGCGTGGTCGGGCGGAATTTCGCAGTGCGGCCCGTCGCCTTTTCTTTGGGTTCTTGCTGTTGGCGAAGTATCGCAGCAAAAGAAAGTACCTCGCTGGCGGAGCAAGACCGGCGCAGTTAAATGCAGCGCTACTGGATGACCGCCCACTTGCCGACATGGAACGAGAGCAGATTTTGTATCCGCTCACGCAAAGGATGGTTTCGCTGTCGTCTGGCGCTGAACTACGCTGCTTGACCTGCGGTACGGCAGCGGGTGCTAGGCTGCCCGCCAGACAAAATGCGTAAAGGATTGCTGCCAGTAATCCAGCACCGCCCTCCCCGGCCACTGTGCAGCATCAAACAAGGGCTGGCCCTTGCCATCCCGGCCCTGCTGTAAGGCGGCATGCGTCACGCCTTTGGCCTGCAGGGTGTCCGCCAGCTGAAACAGGCTGTCTGCCGTCATCACGCGCGGGTCCAGCGTGGTGCGGCATTCCAGCGCGGCACCGCTGTCCGACACCATCGCCAGTGCGATATCCAGCGCCTGCCACATCCGCGCCTCGCTGCCGGAGACGCCGCTCACCACATCCACCCCGCCGGGTGCGGCCTTGATATCAAAGCCGATCCAGTCCACCAGTCCGGCCACGGCTGCCAGCCGCTGCGGGTAAATGCCGGCAGTGTGCAGGCCGATGGCCATGCCTAGTTGGCGGGCGTCCTGCATCCACTCGGCCAGCTGCGGGGCCAGCGTGGGTTCGCCGCCGGAAAACACCACGCCATCCAGAAAGCCCACCCGTTGCGCCAGCACAGCACGAACCGCCGGCCAGTCCAGCACACCGGCGCTGCGTGCCTGCAGCGCGGCATTGTGACAATAGCCGCAGCGCCAGGGGCAACCCGCCACAAACACCGTGGCCACCAGCCGCCCCGGCCAGTCGCAGCTGGAAAACGGCTCGATCCCGGCCAGCGGCAGCAGCACCGGGCTGGCCGGGCTGCGCGACTCAGCGATGCAGATGCTGTTCATCAAAATGCAGGCGCTCGGCAAACTCGCCCTGCTTACCCACATTAAAGGCAGAGACCGGGCGGAAATAACCCATGACGCGGGTCCAGACTTCGCAGCGGGTACGCAGGGCCGGGTCCAGCTGTTCTGCCTGTTTGATTTCGGTTTGATGGGACATGTTGTTCTCCTGTGAGGGTTGGGAATCAGGCGCGGCTAACAAAATGGCGTAGCGTCCCTGGGGCAAGGCGCGCCGCCGCAGACAGTACATGCCGTACGGCAAGGCGGCGCAACGCAGCAGCAGGCTTTTTGTTAGCCGCGCCAAGCTTTTCAGCAGCAAGGCACGGTGGCTGCCGTGGAGCGGGAGCGGGCCAGCAGCTCGGCATCGCACTTGGGGCAGAATTCGTGATGGCCATGCAGATAGCCGTGCTGCGGGCACACCGAGAAGGTGGGCGTGACCGTGATATAGGGCAGACGGAAGCGCTGCAGCGAACGGCGCACCAGCTGCTTGCAGGCGGCAGTGGAACTGATGGCTTCGGTCATGTACAGGTGCAGCACGGTGCCGCCGGTGTAGCGGCGTTGCAGCGGTTCCTGATGGCTGAGCGCGGCGAAGGGGTCGTCGGTATGCCCGGCCGGCAGTTGGCTGGAATTGGTGTAGTACGGCTTGTCGGCTGGCCCTGCCTGCAGGATGTCCGGGTAGCGCTTGCGGTCTTCACGGGCAAAGCGGTAGGTGGTGCCTTCGGCCGGGGTGGCTTCCAGGTTGTACAGATGGCCGGTGTCTTCCTGCATCTGCACCATACGGGCGCGGATGTGGTCGAGCAGATCCAGCGCCAGTTGCTGGCCGGCAGCACTGGCAATATCCTCGGCATCGCCGGTGTAATTGCGCACCAGTTCGTTGATGCCGTTTACGCCGATGGTGGAGAAGTGATTGCGCAAGGTGCCCAGATAACGCTTGGTGTAGGGATACAGCCCGTCATCCATCCAGCCCTGTACCCGCTGGCGCTTGATTTCCAGGCTGTCGCAAGCCAGGGCCAGCAGGCGGTCGGTTTCGGCCAGCAGGCCGGCCCAGTCGCCGCGGAAGCGATAGCCCAGCCGTGCACAATTAAGCGTGACCACGCCGAGCGAACCGGTTTGCTCGGCGCTGCCGAACAGTCCATTGCCGCGCTTGAGCAGTTCGCGCAAGTCCAGCTGCAGCCGGCAGCACATGGAGCGCACCATCTGCGGCTCCAGATCGGAATTGAGAAAATTCTGGAAATACGGCAGGCCGTAACGGGCGGTCAGCGCAAACAGTAGCTCGGCATTCGGGCTGTCCCAGTCGAAATCCGGGGTGATGTTGTAGGTGGGAATGGGAAAGGTAAAAGCCCGGCCATGGGCGTCGCCACTGGCCATCACCCGCAGGAAGGCGCGGTTGATCTGGTCCATTTCCGGCTGGCAGTCGCCATAGCAGAACGGCATTTCCTCGCCGGCAATCAGCGGAATCTGGCCAGCCAGGTCGGCCGGGCAGCTCCAGTCGAAGGTGAGATTGGTAAACGGCGTCTGCGTACCCCAGCGCGATGGCACGTTGAGGTTGTAGACAAACTCCTGCAGCGCCTGCTCCACCTGCTCATCGCTCAGGCCATCGCGCCGGATGAAGGGGGCCAGGTAGGTATCCACACTGGAAAACGCCTGCGCCCCGGCCCATTCGTTTTGCAGGGTGCCCAGAAAATTCACCATCTGCCCCAGTGCCGAACTCAGATGACGCGGCGGCGCCGCCTCTACCCGGCCTGGCACGCCATTAAAGCCCTCGTGCAGCAACTGGCGCAGCGACCAGCCGGCGCAGTAGCCGGCCAGCACATCCAGATCGTGCAGGTGAAAATCTGCCTCGCGGTGGGCGGTGGCGACGGCTGCCGGGTAGATGCCATCCAGCCAGTAGTTGGCAGTCAGCTTGCCGGCAGCATTCAGGATCATCCCACCCAGGCTGTAGCCCTGGTTGGCATTGGCAGATACGCGCCAGTCGGCGCGGCTGAGGTATTCGTCCAGCGTGGCAACCGGACTGACCAGAACAGGTTTTTTCATAACAATATGTAGTGCCTTAAATTTTTCAAACACTATATATTGATTTCAGGCTTGCAAAAGTCACAGCTGAAAAAGGCTTGATACGGATCAAGTGCCGCCTCAGCCGGCCAGACAGACCAGGCGGCCGCCCGCTTTGCATGCCGCTGTCGTGTAGGGATTGCCCTACAGGACTACAGCATTTTTCCTGACAGAAAAATCCGCAGCCTCCCGATACCCCTGCTGTCATCCACTTTTTACAATTCAGTCATCACCATTTAAACAGGAGTGGTCATGGCTGAAACGAACGCAAGCGACATCCTGGTCCGCTTCAAGAACGTACAAAAGAGCTACGACGGCGAGACCCTGATCGTGAAGGATCTCAATCTGGACATCCGCAAGGGCGAATTCCTTACCCTGCTGGGTCCGTCCGGCTCCGGCAAGACCACCAGCCTGATGATGCTGGCCGGCTTCGAAACCCCGACCGCCGGCGAGATCATGCTGGGCGAGCGTTCGCTCAACCGCGTACCGCCGCACAAGCGCGACATCGGCATGGTGTTCCAGAACTACGCGCTGTTTCCGCACATGACCGTGGCCGAGAACCTGGCCTTCCCGCTGAAAGTGCGCGGCATGGACAAGACCGATGTCACCGAACGGGTGAAACGCGCCCTGTCCATGGTGCAGCTGGACAAGTTTGCCAACCGCTACCCCGGCCAGATGTCCGGCGGACAGCAACAGCGTGTGGCCCTGGCCCGTGCGCTGGTGTTCGAACCGCAACTGGTACTGATGGACGAACCGCTGGGCGCACTGGACAAGCAGCTGCGCGAACACATGCAGATGGAAATCAAGCATCTGCACGAACGCCTGGGCGTGACCGTGGTGTACGTGACCCACGACCAGAGCGAAGCGCTGACCATGTCCGACCGCGTGGCGGTGTTCCATCAGGGTGAAATCCAGCAGATCGACAGCCCGCAAGGCCTGTACGAGCATCCGCGCAATACCTTTGTTGCCAACTTCATCGGTGAAAACAACCGCCTGCACGGCAAGCTGCTCAGCCGCGATGGCGAGCGCTGTACCGTGGGCCTGGAAAACGGCGAGCGCGTGGAGGCCATGGCCGTGCATGACGCGGCCCCCGGCCAGCCGGTATCGCTGTCCATCCGCCCGGAACGTATCAATCTGAATGTGGCACAGGAGCAGAACCGCTTCTCCGGCCGCGTGCGCGAATTCATCTACCTGGGCGACCACGTGCGCATCCGCATGGAAGCCTGTGGCAACTCCAGTTTCATCGTCAAACAGCCAATCGCCACACTCGACCCCAAGCTGGCAGTGGGCGACGTGATTTCGCTGGGCTGGAATGTAGAACACGTAAGAGCGCTCGATCCCGTCGAACTGGCCGAGTGAGTGCGTGCAAGTGAGTAGCGTGTAGTAGCTGTAGTCTCAAAACAATATGGAGATCTATCAAATGAAGAAATGCATGAAAGCTCTTTCGCTGGCCGTGGTTGCCGCTTGCTGTGCTCAGACTACCCTGGCCGGTGACTTGACCGTGATTTCCTTTGGCGGTGCCAACAAGGCGGCCCAGGAAAAGGCTTACTACGCTCCCTTCACCAAGGCTACCGGCGTCAAGGTAGTGGGCGGCGAATACAACGGCGAAATGGCCAAGGTCAAGGCCATGGTCGACACCAAGAGCGTGTCCTGGGACGTGCTGGAAGTGGAATCCCCGGAGCTGGCTCGCGGTTGCGATGAAGGCATGTTCGAAAAGCTGGACTACAGCAAGATCGGCAACAAGGCCGACTTCGTATCGGGCGCAGCCCAGTCCTGCGGCGTGGGCATCTTTGTATGGTCCACCGTGCTGGCCTACAACGCCGACAAGCTGAAAGTTGGCCCGAGCGGCTGGAAGGATTTCTGGGATGTGAAGAAATTCCCGGGCAAGCGCGGCATGCGCAAGGGTGCCAAGTACACCCTGGAAGTAGCACTGATGGCTGACGGCGTAGCGCCGAAAGACGTGTACAAGGTACTGGCCACCCCGGCTGGTGTGGACCGCGCCTTCAAGAAGCTGGACCAGTTGAAGCCGAACATCCAGTGGTGGGAAGCCGGTGCACAGCCGCCGCAGTATCTGGTATCCGGCGACGTGGTGATGAGCTCGGCCTACAACGGCCGTATCGCCAACACCCAGAAGGAAGGCAAGAACCTGAAGATCGTCTGGGCCGGTGGCATGTATGACTTCGACTCCTGGGCTATCCCGAAGGGCTCGCCGAACAAGGACGCTGCACTGAAGTTCATCGCCTTCGCCAGCAAGCCGGAAAACCAGAAGGTGTACTCGCAGAATATCGCCTACGGCCCGACCAACAAGAAAGCCGTACCGCTGCTGGACCCGAAACTGGTGGCTGATCTGCCGACCGCCCCGCAGAACATCAAGAGCGGCGTAGCCGTGGATGTGGCTTTCTGGGCTGACTTCGGCGAATCGCTGGAACAACGCTTCAACGCCTGGGCTGCCAAATAAGCAGCTGTAACACGCATGACTGCTGCCGGTACTGATGCCGGCAGCAGACCCACCCCCTTAAAAATCATTCATAGTCTGCTGCGCTTCGGCGATGCTGCGTTAAAAACGCCTGCGGAATGCTCATTTACTGCATGTAAACTGCGCTTCCTTAGCCGTTTTCGCCTTGCCTCGCTCTAGCTCGCGAGACTCTGAACCGGTTTTTGGGGTTCATCCCCAGGGGGTTTTACCCCTTACCTGATCCGGAGCCGGAAGAATGACCGCTTCCTCTGCACCCACCACCGCTATCGCAGCCACCCTGCCGGAGGCCGGCCGTTCTCTGAAACAGAAACTGGCCCGCGCCGAGCGCATGAACAAATTCAAGTCCCAGCTGCTGATCCTGCCGCTGGTACTGTTTATCCTGCTGGTGTTTGTGCTACCCATTACCAGCCTGCTATTCAAGAGCGTCAACAACCCGGAAGTGGTTGATGCCATGCCGCACACGGTCAAGGCCATCTCCGGCTGGAGCGGCCGCGCCCTGCCACCGGAAACCGTTTATGCCGCTGCCGCACAGGATATCCAGCAAGCACACGACAACCAGAAGCTGGGTGACCTGGGCAAGCGCCTGAACATGGAAGTGGCCGGCTACCGCAGCCTGCTCAACAAGACTGCCCGCGCCCTGCCGATGGACCCGGCCCCCAAATCCTACAAGGAAGCGCTGACCAATCTGGACGAGCGCTGGGGTGACCCCGCCTACTGGCAGGCCATCCGCCGCAACACCAGCAGCCAGACCCCGTTCTACCTGCTGGCATCGATGGACCACCGTATCGACGATCTAGGTGAAATCAGCCGCTCCTCGCCGGATCAGGCCATTTACCTGGACATCTTCACCCGTACTTTCTGGATGAGCCTGGTGGTCACCGCCATCGCGCTGGCCCTGGCTTACCCGCTGGCCTATCTGCTGGTCAACCTGCCCACCCGCACCAGCAACCTGCTGATGATTCTGGTATTGCTGCCGTTCTGGACCTCGGTCCTGGTACGCGTTGCCGCCTGGATCGTGCTGCTGCAATCGGGCGGTCTGATCAACTCCACCCTGGAATGGCTGGGCCTCATCGATCATCCGCTGCAACTGGTGTTCAACCGCACCGGCGTGTACATCTCCATGGTGCACATCCTGCTGCCCTTCATGATCCTGCCCATCTACAGCGTGATGAAAGGCATCTCCCCCAGCTATATGAAAGCCGCCATCTCGCTGGGCTGTCACCCGTTTGCCAGCTTCTGGCGCGTGTACTTCCCGCAGACCGTGGCCGGCATCAGCGCCGGGGCCTTGCTGGTGTTCATCCTGTCCATCGGCTACTACATCACCCCGGCCTTGCTGGGCAGCCCGAACGACCAGATGGTGAGCTACTTCGTGGCCTTCTACACCAACACCTCGATCAACTGGGGCATGGCAACCGCACTGGGCGGCCTGCTGCTGGCAGCCACCATGATCCTGTACATCGTTTACAACTGGCTGGTGGGCGCCAAGAGCCTGCGCCTGGGCTGATCCTCACCCTTTCCCGGAGACATAAAACATGCTGAACCCGACCATGTCGCCCATCGAAAAGGTGTGGCACTACGTACTGCGCATCACCAGCGGCCTGACCTTGCTCTTCCTGATCATGCCGGTGCTGGTCATCATCCCGCTGTCCTTCAACGAAGGCTCTTTCCTGGTGTACCCGCTGACCGGCTTCTCCTTCCGCTGGTATCAGGACCTGTTCAGCGCACCGGAATGGATCCGCTCGCTGCAGAACAGCATGATCGTGGCCCCGGCCGCCACCGTGCTGGCCATGGTACTGGGTACGCTGGCGTCCATCGGCCTCACCCGTGGTGAATTCCGTGGCAAGGGCATCATCATGTTCCTGCTGATCTCGCCCATGGTGGTGCCGGTGGTGATCGTCGGTGTGGCCAGCTACCTGTTCTTTGCCCCGCTGGGCATGGACAACAGCTATACCACGCTGATCCTGGAACATGCAGCGCTGGGTGTGCCCTTTGTCATCATTACCGTGACGGCCACCCTGCAAGGCTACAACCACAACCTGACCCGCGCTGCGGCCAATCTGGGTGCATCGCCCATCACCACCTTCTTCCGCATCACCTTGCCGCTGATCGCACCGGGGGTGATTTCCGGCGCGCTGTTTGCCTTTGCCACCTCGTTTGACGAAGTGGTGGTGACCCTGTTCCTGGCCGGTCCGGAACAAGCCACCCTGCCACGGCAGATGTTCAGCGGCATCCGCGAAAACCTCAGCCCCACCATTGCAGCGGCGGCTACCCTGCTGATCGGCTTCTCCATCCTGCTGCTGCTGACGCTGGAATGGCTGCGCGGCCGCAGCGAGCGCCTGCGTACCAGCTGAGTCTGACCATTTCCTCATCTGCTCCATCCATTGCAGAGCATTGCAGGCCGGCCCTAACAGGTCGGCCTGATTTTTATCAAGCAATCGCTATTTAATGCCCCGGCAAAACCGCTATGGCTTGTAATCCTCGGCCAGCAGCATACTATTCAGATAGTCTGCGTACATTGCGCCCATTCCTCTGCCCGTTTGTTTATGCGACTTATCTCGGCTTTAAGCCTGATTTTTCTAAGCAACACCCTGTTTGCCGGCCCAGGCATCGACTCTGCCACCTGGGAATACCAGGTCAAGCCGGGGGATTCGCTGTGGTCGTTTGCTGACCAGCACCTGTCTTCACCCGCCTATGTTCCGCGCCTGCAAAGCCTCAACCACATCGCCGATCCCTACCGCCTGACACCGGGCAGCCGTATCAAAGTGCCCTATCCCTGGGTACGGCAGCATCCGTCCAGTGCGCAGATCGAAGAGTTTTCCGGCGAGGTGACAGCGCACGATGCCAAGGGCAAACCGCTGCCCATCAACAAGGAAACGCGCTATCCCAAGGGTGTGCAGTTCCAGACCGGCAACGACGCCATGCTCAAGCTGCGCTTCGAAGACGGCTCCACCCTGCTGCTGAACGCCAACTCCAGCGCCCAGCTGCAAAACGAAATCTACTATCCCAGCACCGGTTCGGCCAAAACCGAAATCAAGCTGGACAAGGGTAATGCCGGCAGCTCGGTGATTCCCAACATCCTGATGCCCAACCGCTACCAGATTCGCACGCCATCGGCCGTCACCACCGTGCGCGGCACCGAATTCCGCGTCAATACCGAGTCCGGCAATTCCACGCTGACCGAAGTGCTGCGCGGCAAGGTCAGCGTCAGCAGCAAGAGCAAGGGCCAGGTTGATGTTCCGGCCGGCTTTGGCACGCTGGCCACCGGCTCGGGCAAGCCCAGCGCACCGGAAGCCCTGCCCGCCGCGCCCGACCTGGACCTGCTGCCCGCAGCCAGCAGCTTCAACCCGCCCCTGCTCAAATGGACCGGCGACCAACAGGCCGTGGCCTACCGCATCAAGCTGCGCGGGCCTGGTGAGCATGGCCGCCTGCTGACTGAGCGCACGGTTGCAGCACCGCAGCTGTTCCCGGCACTGCCGGCCAATGGCGAATACCTGCTATCGGCACGGGCGCGCAACCAGCGCGGACTGGAAGGCTACGACAGCAGCAAAACCTTTATCCTGAACGCCTTCCCGCCGCCGCCCCTGCTGTTTGGCACGGACGGCCCGCAGGAAATCCGCAGCCAGTCGCTGCCGCTGAAGCTACTGGCCAGCCCGCAGCAGCCATTGCAACTGCAACTGTCCCGCAGCAGCGACTTTGCCACCATCAGCCAGAATCTCACACTGCAGGACGGCGACATCACCTTGCAACTGCCGGACAAGGGCCAGTGGTTCTGGCGCGTGGCCCGGCTGGATGGCAAGGGTCAGCCCGGCCCGTACAGCGACGCCCAGCAGGTCGTGGTCAAAGGCCTGTTCTCCAGCATCGGCAACAACACGCCCGCCTTGCTGGGGCGGCATTACCCAGTAAGCGGTGCACGCTACACGCTGAAGCTGGCGGATAATCCGGCCATGCGCAATATCAGCTACCGCGATACCCAGCCGCAACCGGCCTGGTTGCTGGACAAACTGCCACGCGGCCAGTACTTTGCCCAACTCGAAGTCAATGGAGATGATGGATATCACGCGGTGGAAGCGATTGAAAAAATCAACATCCAATGAGCAATCGCATAAAATAAGCGCATGCCATCACCGATAAAACACCGGTCATACCAACTGCTTCCCCTGCTGGCGGGCCTGCTCGGCCTGCTGCTGGCCCTGACTGGTGCCGTGCAGCGGCTGGATTACTGGTTTTATGACGCGTCCCTCAGCCGGCACGTGCTGCACAAGAGTGCCGACGATCCCATCCTGATCGAAGTGGACAACCGCAGCCTGGCCGAGATGGGCAGCTGGCCCTGGCCTCGCGAATTGCACGCCCGCCTGATAGACCAGCTGCAATACGCCAAAGCCGTCGGCCTCGACATTGCCCTGGCGGAAAGCACCCTGGCCAGCAACAAACCCGATCAGTCACTGGCTGCCGCGATCCAACGCAATGGCAAGGTCGTCAGCCCGGTGTTTCCGGAAAGCGCCGGCGACAGCCTCACCGAAACCAGGCCGATACCGCTGCTGGCAGCGGCCTCCAACCGGCTGGGACACACCGACTTCGAGCGCGACAACGACGGCGTCATCCGCCGCACCTATTTGATGGCCGGTCTTGGCACGCCGGACTTTCCCGGCTTTGCCAAGGCAGTGCAGGAGGTCGCGCAAGGCCTGCCCGCCCCGGCGCTGAAACGGCCCTTCCATGCCAGCGACGAATCATGGGTGCGCGACGACGAAGTACTGGTGCCCTTTGGCAACGGTGCCGAACCCTTCGAGCGCATATCGTATATCGACGCCCTGTCCAATGCCGGACGCGAAACGTTCCGCGACCGCATCGTGCTGATCGGGGTCACTGCGGCCGGGCTGGGCGATATGCACACCACGCCGATTTCCGCCAATTCCGCCGGCATGCCCGGCGTGGTGATCAATGCCTATCTGCTGCGCGGCCTGCAGGATGGCAGCCTGGTCCGGCCACTCAGCCTGATACGTCAGGCCTTGCTGACCCTGCTGCTGATCGTGGTGCTGGACTACCTGCTGGCACCATGGGGCCGGCAGCGTACGGTGCTGATGGCCTATCCTGCCGCCGCGCTGCTGGTGGCTGCCGGATCCATGCTGCTGCTGAACCAGGGCCATATCTGGTTCGCCCCGGCCAGTACCATGCTGGTGCTGCTGCTATCCGGCCTGACCCGCTTCATCGCGCGCCAGGCCAGCCTGCAGACGCTGGCCACCACCGACGGGCTGACCCAGCTGGCCAACCGCCGTCATTTTGACGAAGTCTTCATCCCGGCCATCGAGCGCCAGCGTAATGCCCAGCAGCCGCTGGCCTTTGTCCTGCTGGATATTGACCACTTCAAGCTTTACAACGACCAGTACGGTCACTATGCCGGCGATGTGGTACTCAAGCGCGTGGCCCATGTGCTGCGGGAGTCATTCCAGCGCAAGGGCGAGTTGCCGGCCCGGCTGGGCGGCGAAGAGTTCGGCGTACTGATGCCGGGTGCCACCATGCAGGATGCAGTTGATGCAGCCGAAACCTTCCGCCAGCGACTGGAAGACCTCGACCTGCCACATGACGGCAGCCCGCTGCACAAGGTGACCTGCAGCATCGGTGTAGCCGCCCGCATTCCCCAGCCCAGCGACACCGCCCAGCAAATCTACGAAGAGGCCGATGGCGCGCTCTATATCGCCAAACGCTCCGGCCGCAATGTGGTGAGCCCGGCCTCCAGCTAAAAGGTGATGCAGACGGAATGACCATGAAAAAGGCAGCCATCCGGCTGCCTCAGATTATTGACAAACCCCTCTCGCTTTCTGAAAAGAAAGCGAGGCCCCCTTGCAGGGCAAGGGCGGGGGGGATGGGGAGTAAATTGGAAGGCTGCGGAATCAATCACTTAGTCGAGAGGCCCGGCTTTGCCGGGTCCAGTGAAATCGCACCAGTTTACTTTGTCAGCAGCCTAAGGCAGCCATCCGGCTGCCTTTTCTTATCAGTATCAGGGCCGGCAAAGGCTCTTTCTGCATCCACACAGGGTGTGAGCAGGCTCTAGTCTGACGGGCAAAGCACCAACCAATCCTCTTCCCCAACGGCCAGATGACAGGCCAGCCGCCAAGCGGCCGATACATCCGGCCAACTTTCAGCCGCCACCTCGGCCTGACTGATCAGACCCGCACGCAACAATACATTGCGCTCCTTGCGACTGGGCATCACCGGCTGCGCCGGACCCGCGTGACTGATGCGCACCTTGCAGGTGCCGCAAGTGCCCTGCCCGCAGCGCCAGTGCAGCGGCACATCAGCCAGTCTCGCCACATCCAGCAACAGATCGCCGGGCTGGGCCTCCAGTTCGGCCAGCAGGCGCTGCTGCTGATCGACAAATCGCAGCTGCGGCATGATTTAGTGCCCGATAGGCAGCAGGCCGAGCAGATCGCCCGGCTGCACCTGCTGGCCGGCCGCCAGCCGCACCAGCCCGTCGGCCCAGGCGCAGGAGGTCAGCACACCGGAGCCCTGATTGGGATAGCGCTGTAATTGCCATTGGCCATCCTGCTGCACCAGTTTCACCCGCAGGAATTCCTCGCGCCGGCTATCCGGCTTGTCCCAGACAAAACCGGCCGGATACAGCGCGGGCGCAACAGCATCATCAGTCAGCAAACCGGCACAGCGCTGCAGATAGGGTTTGACCAGCACCTGATAAGTGACAAAGCCGGACACCGGATTGCCCGGCAGACCGACAAAGCCCGCCTGGCCCACCCGGCCACTGGCCAGCGGCTTGCCCGGCTTGATGGCTATTTTCCACAAGTCCAGCGAACCCTCGGCCTCGACCGCTGCCTTGACGTGGTCTTCCTCGCCCACCGACACCCCACCGCAAGTCATGATGACATCGGCCAGCGCTGCGGCATCCTGTAGGATTTCCCGGGTGCGGCTGAGTGAATCCGGCACGATGCCCAGATCAGTCACCTCGCAGCCCAGCCGCATCAGCTCCGGCACCAGCCAGTAACGGTTGGAGTTATAGATCTGCCCGGCAGCCAGTGCCTGCCCGGGTTCTACCAGCTCGTCACCAGTAAAGAACACCGCCACCCGCAGCGGACGGAGCACCGTCAGCTCGGCCACGCCGATGGAAGCCGCCAAGCCAAGATGCGCGGCAGTCAGTTGCTGCCCGGCGGACAGCACTTCACTGCCACGGCGGATATCTTCGCCAGCGCGGCGGATATTTTGTCCGGGACGAGGGCTCTGACTGAAGACCACCCGGCCATCCGGCTGTAGCTCGGCCATTTCCTGCATCACCACGGCGTCGGCACCGGCGGGGATGGGTGCACCGGTGAAAATGCGGGCAGCGGTTTTGGCTTGCAGCGGCTGCGGCTGACAACCAGCCGGGATGCGTTGCGACAGCGGCAGCGGCTGGCCGGCATCTGCCGTATTCAGGGCATAGCCGTCCATGGCGCTGTTGTCATGCGGCGGCACATCCAGGCTGGCCACCAGTGGCACCGCCAGAATGCGTCCCAGCGCCTGCAGCAACGGAACAGTTTCAGTAGTGGTAAGCGGCCTGGCGCGCTGTAGCAGCCAGTCGCGGGCTTGATCAACGGTGAGCATCTTGATGTTGTTCCAGCAAGGCAAGAATGAAACGGACAAGGCCGGCGGCATCGTTCCGGGTAAAACAGGGTAGCGCGCAGTGGGGTGCTGCATCCGACACCATGGCCAGCACCTGGGCATCGTGCAGGCAAAGTGGCGCATGGCCCAGCGCCGGATCGTACACTTCCAGCTTGGGAATGGCTTCATGCTTGAAGCCTTCGGCCAGCACCAGATCACAGGGGCGCAAGGCCGCGACATGCGTCGCCAGCGGCGCATCGTTGCCCTGCGGCATGGTTTCCACCAGCAAGCGGCGCTGCGCGCCGGCCAGCAAGACCTGCCGCGCACCGGCCTGGCGGTGCCGCCAGCTGTCCTTGCCCGGCTGATCCCAGTCCACATCGTGGTGAGTGTGCTTGATCACGGCCACATCCACTCCGGCAGCCAGCAGCAGCGGGATGAGCTTTTCCAGCAAGGTGGTCTTGCCGCTGCCGGAATAGCCGGCGATTCCCAGAACATACATGGCGGCGCTACTCGATAAAATGGGGCAGGAGCGCATCATAACATGTGCTCCTGCCCCATTATTCAGCCGGATGACCTAGTTATTCGGTACTCAGGCCACCGCCCGGGCAAAATGTGCCGCCTGCTCCTCGGGCTGCTCGAAGCGCTTCCAGTCGACAATCATCACCTGGCTCAGCCCACAATCCAGCGCCAGTTGCGCCTCGATTTCTTCCAGCACCTGATGACAATGAATACTGCCGTTGATGGCCACTTCGGCACGCCGCATGACAGTATCGTCGGGCGTGACAAACCAGATGCAATAGCGACTCATGCTGCCCCTCCTTCCCGTGAATGCATTTACCTTACCAATATCGACGCAAGCGGCAGCAAACCGCAAGTTTTCGACCACGGCAAAGCCATGACAACCGTGACTAGGGATGGAAAACACCACAAACCACCCGAGCTGACCTTGCCCTTGGCTACCCGGCAGACTAAGGCCGGGTAGCCAAGGACCGGGTGCTAGGCCCCCAGCAGATTACCCTTGCCCAGAGGGCTGGTGCCGGCAATCTTGGCCACCGTGCCACCACGGGTGACATAGGGATGGCGGGCAAACACATAAAACACCCCGGCCGTGCCGGCCCTCAGCGTGGTGGTGGAGCCGCTGATGGGGTCGATCACATCGGCAATGGCATCACCCGCCTGCACCACGCTACCCAGCTCGGCCAGGCTGACAATCACCCCGGCATGCGGCGCAATCAGGGTTTCCGAGCCTTCCAGCGGCGTCGCCGGGTGCGGCAGTGCCGGAGCGGGCAGCGCTTCGCCACGGATCACGCCGCAGCCGGTCAGGTAATGCAGAATGGCCTGACTGTCCTGCCCAGCCAGGGCATGACTGACATCGCCCTCCCCGCGCAGCTCCACCGTCACGGCCACGCTATCGAAAGGTACGGGGAATTGCGGCAAGGCGGCGCGGATCTTGGCCCAGGGCAGAAAGATGGCTTCGTCGAAGGGCATCACACCATAGGCATCAGCCAGCAAGGACGCCCCGCATTGCAGGTGGGCGGCCAGCGCCTCCACCAGCGGCCAGTGTTCGCTATGCGCGTAGACATGCACCGGGCCGGCAAAGTCACAGTGCAAATCCAGCACCAGATCGGCATCGATAGCCAGCAGATGCAGGGTCTGGCGCAGGCTTTGCAGCTCGGTATTGACCGGCTCGGCGGCGATGGCTGCGCGCAGCGCCTGGCGGATGATGTCGCGGTTGGCATCCGCATCCTGGGTCAGCTGCTGGCTCAGTTGCGGAATGACCCGCGCTGACGGTTCGCTGTACAGGCGGTTGAAGTTCTCTCCGCTTTCCAGATCGAAACGGCCTTGCGGCTGGTAATGCAGCTGCTGGGCCAGGCCGATGGGATTGGCCACCGGCACCAGCACGATCTCGGCCTGCAACAAGCCCTGCTGTTCCAGCGCGGCAAACTGCTGACGCAGCTTGTGCGCCACCAGCATGCCGGGAATCTCACCCGCATGCAGGCTGGCCTGGATATACACCTTGCGCGGCCAGCTACCCGTTCCGGCCGTTCCGAAATGAAAGCTGGTAATGCTGCGCTGGGTGCCCAGGCTGGGCGACAGCAGCGGGTGGATTTCCGTACGCATGAATGACTCCTGGTAATGTGCGATGCTGGCAGTGTTACTTCAGGCTGCCGGACAAAAATTGCTGCAGCCGTTCGCTTTTGGGCTGGCTGAGCACCTGGGCCGGGTGGCCCTCTTCCTCGATCCGCCCCTGATGCAGGAAGATGACATGGTTGGACACATTGCGGGCAAAGCCCATCTCATGTGTCACCACCACCATGGTACGGCCTTCTTCAGCCAGTGCCTGCATCACCCGCAACACTTCGCCCACCAGCTCCGGGTCCAGCGCCGAGGTAGGTTCGTCAAACAGCATCACCTCCGGCTCCATCGCCAGCGCCCGGGCAATGGCCACCCGCTGCTGCTGGCCACCGGACAGATGCGCCGGGTATTTGTTTTCCTGCTGTTCGGTCAGCCCCACCTTGGCCAGGTATTTGCGTGCACGCTGCAAGGCTTCATCGCGGCTCAGGCCCAGCACGTGCATGGGCGCTTCCATGATGTTTTCCAGCACCGTCATGTGTGACCACAGATTGAAATGCTGGAACACCATGGATAGCTCGGTGCGCATTTTCTGCAATTGTTTCGGATCGCGCGCGCGCTGGCTACCCTTCTTGTCCAGCACCGTCTGCAGCAGTTCACCGTTCAGGCTGATCTCGCCGGCGCAGGGCTGCTCCAGAAAGTTGATGCAGCGCAGGAAGGTGCTCTTGCCCGAACCGGACGAACCGATGATGCTGATCACGTCGCCGGCCTTGGCCTTGAGCGAAACGCCCTTGAGCACTTCGTGCTGGCCATATTTCTTGTGCAGGCCGTTTACAGTCAATTTGTACATGGCAATCTTTCGGAATCCGTATCAATGGCCCATGGGGCGCAAAAAAGCCAGCCAGCGGTTTTCACACAGGCGGAACAGCCCTACCAGGGCAAAGGCGATGCAGGCATACAGCACGGCAGCGATGCCGAAGGCTTCGAAGGAAGCGTAAGTTGCCGCATTGACATCACGCGCCACCTTGAGAATATCCGGCACGGTGGCGGTAAAGGCCACGGTGGTGGCGTGCAGCATCAGGATGACTTCATTGCTGTAGTAAGGCAGCGCCCGGCGCAGCATGGCGGGAATGATGATGCGGGTGTACTTGACCCAGGGCGACATGCCCAGCGCCCGTGCCGCTTCGATTTCGCCATAGGGAATGGCACGGATGGCACCAGCAAAGATCTCGGTGGTATAGGCGCAGGTGTTGAGGGCAAAGGCCAGGATGGTGCAGTTGAGCCCCTCGCGGAAAAAGTGCTCCAGCAGGTCGACCGAGCGCACCACATGCAGGCTGTACACCCCCGAGTAAAAGATCAGCAGCTGGATGTACAAGGGCGTGCCGCGAAACACATAGGTGTAGAACCACACCGGCCCGCTAATCCAGCGCCGCGACGACACCCGTGCCACCGCCAGCGGGATGGACAGGCAGAAGCCACAGGCTACCGAGGCGATCAGCAGCCACAAGGTCATGGCCACGCCGGAGACATGGTAGCCGTCGTTCCACAGCCAGGCCTGCCAGTAATTCTGGATGATTTCGATCATAGAACCGCCTTGCGCACGCCGGCCGAGTAGTGGTTTTCCAGCCAGATCAGCACCAGATTGGAAACGGTGGTGATCAGCAGATACATCAGCGCCCCCACCACGGCAAACAGGAACATCTGCATGGTAGCCTTGCCGGCGTCCTGGGTGGCCTTGACGATGTCGGCCAGCCCGATGATGGAGACCAGCGCAGTAGCCTTGATCAGCACCTGCCAGTTATTGGCAATGCCCGGCAGGGCAAAGCGCATCATCTGCGGAAACAACACCCGGCGAAAGCTCTGCCACGGCGTCATGCCATAGGCGATGGCCGCTTCGATCTGCCCTGCCGGCACCGACAAAAAGGCACCGCGAAAGGTTTCGGTGAAATAAGCACCGTAGATAAAGGCCAGGGTCACCACGCCAGCCAGAAAAGGATCGATGTCGATCTGCTCCATGCCCAGCGCCTCGGTGCACTGGTTCAGCCCCAGTTGCAGGCTGTAGAACAACAGCAACATCAGCACCAGATCAGGCACGCTGCGAATCAAGGTGGTGTAGGCGGTAGCCCAGCCGCGCAGCAAGCTGGCCTTGGCCAGCCTGGAGCTGGCACCGGCCAGACCAATCAGCATGGACAGAATCAGCGATAACAGCGACAGCTTCAGCGTCACCCAGGTACCCGCCAGAATGAGCGGGCAAAATCCGGACAGGAACATGGCTATCTCCTGACGGGACGACAAGTTGAACGGTAGGGATGGCGCGCGGCAGCAGGTGCCGCTGCCGGCCAGAGCGGGCAGACGGAAGGCAGTTTCATGACATTTCTCCTGGTAGAGGGTAGAGCGACATGGCGGTCGTCCTTGGTGGACGATTCTCAGCCTGTCGCGCCCGGCGATGGCAGCCGCTGGCGGCAGCGCATCTGTCACGATCCTAATCAAGCCTTATTGTATATACAATCATTTTTTCATGTGCATGTGCAGCATGCAATTTTCCGCATCACGACAATAATCAAGACCAACAACTGTATGAAACAAGCCAATAAAACCAGGCAGATTATTGTTTTTAATGGGAAATAATCACCATCAATAGCAAGTTGGCGATTAGGCCGTGGCTCCACAATCACGTTCATCAGCCTTTTATTTGTATATGCAATTAGCGGAAAAGTGTTGCGGCAGACACCAAAACCGACTCAAGCCAGCGCGGCACGCAAGGCCAGCCACTGGGTCAGCTTGGCAGGATAAGACAGGGTATAGGCAGGACTGGAAGAAGGCAGATCAAACAAGGTAGGCAGCTTGCTCATGACAGCCAGCTGCTTGCGGCCAATGGCAGCCGCCGTGCTGCCGTTGAAGGCAATGGCACGCAAGGCCGGCAGGCTGGCACACAGCGCCGGCAAATCATTAGGGCTGATGCCACGGATGGCCGCGTCCAGACTACCCTGACGCTGCGCCTGCGCCACCACATCCCACAGCCCGATGCCGTGCTGTTGCAGGGCGGCCAGCCGGGCTGGGTAGTCCAGCGCCAGCAGATCGCACCCCAGCAGCTCGCCCAGCAAACGCCAGAACTGGTTGCGCGGGTGGGCATAGTATTGCACCGCCTGCAGTGAGGCATCGCCGGGCAAGGACCCCAGAATCAGCAAACGGGTTTGCGGGTTCACCACCGGCGGGAAACAGGATTTGGCGGTATCGTTCATGTGCAAGCAGCGCTAGAACAGCTGCCCCTGCTGACGGGCCAGCCAGGCCTTGACCGGACCGAATGATTTACGATGTGCCGCCAGCGCGCCGTGTGCCTCCAGCGCCGCCAGATGCTCGGCGGTGGGATAGCCCTTGTGGCGGGCAAAACCGTATTGCGGGTGCAGGACGTCCAGCGCCACCAGTTCGGCATCGCGCGCCGTCTTGGCCAAAATGGAGGCAGCAGAAATAGCCTGCACCTTGGCATCGCCCTTGACGATGGCCTCGGCCGGCAAAGTCAGCTGCTTGGGGACGCGATTGCCATCGATCAGCACCCTGCCCGGCTGCGTTGTCAGCCCCTCCACCGCCCGACTCATCGCCAGCATGGTGGCGTGCAGGATATTCAGCTGGTCGATTTCCTCAACGCTGGCACTGGCGATACACCAGGCCAGCGCATCGCGTTTGATGAGGATGGCCAAGGCATCACGCTTGGCCTCGCTCAACACCTTGGAATCAGCCAGCCCGGCAATCGGCCGCGCCGGATCGAGAATGACCGCAGCAGCAAACACCGCCCCGGCCAGCGGGCCACGCCCGGCCTCGTCCACACCGGCGATCAACTCGCCCGTAACCAGCAAGCTCAGACTGTCCGGCATCCCGCCTCCTGCAGCACGGCCGTGGCCGCCAGACTGGCCGTGTCGGCCAGCAGCGACTGATGCAGATCGGTAAAGGCTTGCACCATCTCCACCCGCGCATCCTGATCGACATACAGACGCTTGACCTCGGCCGCCAGCTTCTCGGCCGTGGCCTCTTTCTGCAGCAGCTCCGGCACCACGAAACGACCGCACAGGATATTGGGCAGACCAACATAGGGCAGCTTGATCTTGCGCTTGACCAGCTGATAGGTAAGCCAGGACAGCTTGTAGCTGATCACCATCGGCCGCTTGGTCAAGGCCACTTCCAGCGTGGCCGTGCCACTGGTCACCAGCACCACATCACTGGCGATCATCGCCATCTGCGCATGGCCAAACAGCTTGCGTAGTGGCAGATCCCAAGCCTTGTGGCGGGTCAGCAGACGGTCGAACAGATCCATGGTCGCGCGCGTCGCCAACGGCACCAGGAAGGTGGCATCCGGGTAGTCGCGCAGCAGGATGCGGGCGGCCTCGATGTACAGCGGCGCCATGAATTCCAGCTCGCTCTTGCGGCTACCCGGCATCAGGGTAAACACCGGAGCCTGCCGCGGCAGACCCAGCTGCTCGCGCATGGCCAGTTGATCCGGCACCAGGGGAATTTCGCTGGCCAGCGGATGGCCGACAAAATCCGCCTTTACCCCCGCCTTGTCATACAGCGCCGGCTCCATCGGGAACAGGCACAGCACGCGGTTGACGGCACGGCCTATCTTGTAGATGCGCTCCAGCCGCCAGGCCCATACCGAGGGGCTGACATAGTGCACGGTGGCAATACCGCTTTTTTTCAGCGCGGCTTCCAGCGCCAGATTGAAGTCCGGCGCATCCACACCGATGAACACATCCGGCTTCTCGGCCTTGAGCCGCTCGCGCAAGTCACGGCGAATGCGCAACAGCTCCGGCAGGCAGCGCAGCACCTCGGCATAGCCGCGTACCGCCAGCTTTTCCTGCGGCACCATGGAGTAAAAACCGCGCGCTTCCATGCGTGGGCCACCAATGCCGGCAAATTCGACATCGGCATGGCGAGCCTGCAAGGCGTCGATCAGGTGCGCGCCCAGCACATCACCGGAGGCCTCGCCCACCACCATGGCAACCTTGAGCGCGCCCTTGCGTTTGAACAGGCTGTCAGACATGGTCAGCGAATAATGCCTCGCTCAGACTGGGCAAAGAAGCGGGCAAACGGCTCCAGCTCGGCATGGCCTTGCTGCGCCTCGGCCAGAATGGCTTCCTTGGCCGCATCGTATTGCAGGCCCTGGCGATACAGTGCCTTGTAGGCATTGCGGATGCGGCGGATCTGCTCCGGCGTGAAGCCACGACGCTTCAGACCTTCGGCATTGATACCAGCCGGCACGGCGCGGTTGCCATGCGCCATCACATAGGGCGGCACATCCTGCGCCACCGCACTGGCAAAGGCCGTCATGGCGTGATCGCCGACAATGGCAAACTGGTGCACGCTGGTAAAGCCGCCCAGAATCACCCAGTCACCGATATGCACATGGCCGCCCAGCGTGGCGTTATTGGCAAAGATGGTGTGGTTACCGATCTGGCAGTCATGGCCCAGATGCACATAGGCCATGATCCAGTTGTCGTTGCCCAGACGGGTCACACCCACATCCTGCGCGGTACCGATATTGAAGGTACAGAATTCGCGGATGGTGTTGTTGTCGCCGATTTCCAGACGGGTGGGTTCGCCGGCGTATTTCTTGTCCTGCGGAATGGCCCCCAGCGAGCTGAACTGGAAAATGCGGTTGTTCCTGCCAATGCTGGTATGGCCTTCAATCACCACATGCGGCCCCACCCAGGTACCGCTGTCTATGCTGACATCCGGCCCGATGATGGAGTAGGCACCGATTTCCACATCGGCGGCAATGCTGGCTTTGGGATCAACAATGGCAGTCGGGTGAATGGCCATGATCAGACCTCGCGCTTGGCACACATGATTTCGGCTTCACAAGCCACCTGGCCATCCACCAGCGCGCGCGCGGTGTACTTGCCGATGCCGCGCTTGACGGTGATCTGCTCCACTTCGAAGATCATCTGGTCGCCCGGCACCACCTGGCGCTTGAAACGGGCCTTGTCGATGCCGACAAAGAAATACAGCTCGTTTTCAGCGCGCTCGCCCTGGCTCTTGATCGCCAGGATGCCGGCAGCCTGCGCCAGTGCTTCGATGATCAGCACACCCGGCATCACCGGGTATTGCTCGAAATGGCCGCAGAAGAAAGGCTCGTTGATGGTGACGTTCTTCAGTGCCTTGATACGGGTATTCGGCACCAATTCGGTGACACGGTCGACCAGCAGGAAGGGGTAGCGGTGCGGCAGGCACTGCATGATTTCCCGTACATCAATCGTCACGGCGTGTTCAGTCATTGGCGTTGTCCTCAGGTTCTTTCAGTTTGCCGATCTCGCGTTCGAGTTGTTTTATGCGCTTGGCGAGATCGTCCAGATGTCTTACATGAACGGCGTTACCCAGCCATTCCTTCATGGTTTGCAGCGGATAGGACGAGGCATAGGTATCCGGCTGGCGAATGGACTTGGACACCAGGGTACCGCCGCCGATATGCGTCTTGTCCGCCACGTCGATATGGCCAACAAACATGGCCGCGCCACCCACCGTGCAGTGCGCGCCGATCCTGGTGCTGCCGGCAATGCCGACACAACCGGCGATGGCGGTGTGCTCGCCGATCTGCACATTGTGGGCGATCTGCACCAGGTTATCGATCTTGGCACCACGGCGGATGATGGTGTCGGCCAGCGCACCGCGATCGATGGTGGTATTGGCACCTACCTCGACATCATCCTCGATGATGACGCGACCGGTTTGCGGAATCTTGAACCAGTGATCCTTGGCCCAGGCCAGGCCAAAGCCGTCGGCACCGATCACGCTGCCGGAATGCACCGCCACCCGGTGGCCCAGGATGCAGCCGTGATAAACACTGACATTGGGATAGAGCACCACGTCGTCGCCCAGCACGGTGCCGTCGCCGACCACCACACCGGGGTGCAGGATGCAGCGCTCGCCGATGACAGCGGCACGACCGATGCTGACGTGCTCGCGCACTTCGCTACTGGCCGCGATGACACTGCCCTCGCCCACCACGGCCGTGGGGTGTATGCCGGGCTGCGGCTGGGCCGGCGGATGAAACAGTGTGGCGACCTTGGCAAAGTACAGATAAGGGTCGTCCACCACGATCCACGAGCGTGCCGGGTCCAGCTCGGCCGCCAGCTTGGGTGATACGATCACCGCGCCGGCCGCGCAAGTTTCCAGCTGCTTGCGGTACTTGGGATTGGACAGAAAAGTGATATCGGCCGGCCCCGCCACATCCAGCGGTGCCAGACGCTCGACCAAGCGGTCAGCGCCCTCGAGCGCGCCGCCAAGTTGGGCCACGATATGTGAAAGCGTGTACGCCATCAAAAATGAAAGCCGACCACGGGTCGGCTTCTCCCGTAACTGTTAGGCAGGATTACTTCTCAAGTTCCTTCAGCACTTTGCTGGTCAGGTCGAACTTGGGATTGACGTAAACGACATCCTGCAGGATCAGGTCGTACTGCTCGCGGTCGGCAATTTGCCTGAGCACGCGATTGGCACGCTCCTGCACCGAGGCGAACTCTTCATTGCGGCGCTGATTGAAGTCCTCGGACATTTCACGCCCCTTGGCGCGATAGTCACGATCCAGCGCTGCATATTCGCGCTCGTAGCGTTTGCGGTCGTCGATGGAAAGCGTGCTCTTGGCCATCATGCCTTCCAGCTCTTTGGCACGGTTTTCCATTTTTTTCAGCTCGGTCCTGCGATCGGCAAACTCCTTGTCCAGTTTTTTCTGGATGGCGATTGCCGGCGCAGCTTCGCGGTATACCCGCTCAATATTGACAAAACCCAGCTTGAAATCAGCCGCAGTGGCCTGCAGGCTGAGCAGGGCCAGCCCCGCCAGCCACCATTTGAAAGAAGATTTCATGTTCAGGCCTCTTTCCGTTTAGAAGACAGTACCCAGTTGGAACTGGAAGCGCTGTTGCTTGTCGCCTTCCTTCTTGCGCAGCGGGTCGGCGTAGCTGAACTTCATCGGTCCCAGCGGTGACAACCAGGTCACGGCAAAACCGGCAGAGTAGCGCAGTTCGCTGCTCGGGGTACTGCCAGAGAAGGTGGTATCCCACACGCTGCCGGCATCGAAGAACACACTGGCACGTACCGATTTGTTGTCCTTCATGCCCGGAAAGGGGAACAACACTTCGGCATTGGCCACCGCCTTGCGGGTACCACCCATGTAGTCACCATTGGTGTCCTTGGGGCCCAGACTGTTGTTGTCGTAGCCGCGCACCGAACCGATACCGCCCAGGTAGAAGTTCTGGAAGAACGGCAGCGTGGAGGTCTTGCCATAACCGCTGGCATAGCCCACTTCGCCGTTCAGCATCAGGGTGTAAGTCTTGGACAGCGGGAAGAACCACTGCTGGCTATGCGTCAGGCGGTAGTATTCGAGATCGCCGCCCGGCAGGCCGGCATCAGCCTGTACCTTGATCGAGGCACCGCGCGTCGGCCACAGCGAGCTGTCGCGGGTATCGCGGCCCCAGCTGACCGAACCCAGCAGCGTCTTGTTCTTCGCACCATACTGGTTGACGAAGTCGATATAGCGCTGCGGACTGGTGTCGTAAGTGGTGATCTTGGTCTGTTCCACACCGATACTGAAGTTGATGCGGTCAAACTCGGTCACCGGCACGCCAAAGCGTACTGCAGCACCATCGGTGGAGGTCTTGTAGGCCGAGGTCGAGGTGGCATCCGGATTGTACACGCGGTGGTACAGGTCGTAGCCCAGGCTGACGCCATCCGGGGTGAAGTACGGATCGGTAAACGACAGCGAGATGTTCTTGTTCACCTTGCCGTTGGAAATACCGAAAGACATGTACTTGCCGGAACCAAAGATATTGCTTTGCGAAATGCTGGCCGACAGCTGGATGCCCTCACCCTGCACAAAGCCCACGCCGGCGGAGATGCTGCCGGTGGCGCGCTCTTTCAGGTTGATGTTCATGTCCACCTGATCGGGCGCATCCGCCACGGCCGGGGTGTCCACGGTGACATCTTCGAAATAGCCCAGCAGCTCGATACGTTCCTTGCTGCGCTTGACGCTGGCCGCATTGTAGGGTGCGCCTTCCAGCTGGCGCAGTTCGCGCCGCACCACTTCATCGCGGGTCTTGGTGTTGCCGGCGATGTTGACGCGGCGGACATAGGTCTTGCGGCCCGGATCGACGAAGAAGGTGAAACCAACCTGTTTCTTGTCACGGTTGATTTCCGGCAGCGCGTTCACATTGGCAAAGGCATAGCCTTCATTGCCCAGACGATCGCTCAGCGCCTTGACGCTTTCGGTCACCTTCTCGTTATTGAACACTTCGCCGTTCTTGAAGGTGATCAGCTTGCGCAGATCAGCCTCGGGCACCTTCAGATCGCCAGCCAGCTTGATGTCGGAGACGGTGAACTTGCCGCCTTCGCTGACATTGATAGTCAGGAACATGTGTTCCTTGTCGGCGCTCATGGAAACCTGGGTGGATTCAATATTGAATTCCAGATAGCCCTGGTTCTGGTAGAAAGCCTTGAGCTTTTCCAGGTCGCCGGTCAGCTTCTGTTTGGAGTACTGGTTATCCTTGGTCAGCCAGGACATCCAGCCGCCGGAAGTCAGCGTCATTTCGTCCAGCAGCTGGTCCTGGGTGAAGGCCTTGGTGCCGACAATATGGATGTCTTTGATCTGGGCGGTAATGCCTTCGGTGATGTCCAGCGTGACCGCTACGCGGTTGCGTTCCAGCTTGGTGACTTGCGGGGTGATTTCCACGGCGTATTTGCCGCGGCTGTAGTACTGGCGCTTGAGCTCCTGTACCGCGCCGTCCAGCAAAGCCTGGTCGAAAATGCGCGACTCGGCAAAGCCATTGTCCTTCAGGGCCTTTTTCAGCTGATCCTTGCTGAATTCCTTGGCGCCGTTGATGTTGAGCTGGGTAATCACCGGGCGCTCGACCACGGCCACAATCACCACGCCATTGCGCGACTCTACCCGCACATCATCGAAAAAGCCGGTGGCAAACAGGCTCTTGATGGACTCACGCGCTTTTTCATCGCTATAGGTGTCGCCCACCTTGACCGGGAGGTAGTTGAAGACGGTACCGGCTTCGGTACGCTGCAGGCCTTCAACCCGGATATCCTTGATTACAAACGGTTCCGCAGCCCAAACAGCTGTTGCCGTAGTGATGCCCAGCACAGCGGCCGCAAGTAGTTTCAATTTCATAGGTTTGTTTTAACCCCCAAAAAGGCGGCTGATATCGTTCAGCACGGCAAATAGCATCAGCGACGCCAGCAGGATGAATCCGATCTTCTGTCCAAACAGTTGCGCACGCTCGCTCAGCGGGCGGCCTTTGACCAGCTCCGCGACATAATACATTAAGTGCCCACCATCCAGCACAGGTATCGGCAATAGATTCAACACGCCGATACTGACACTGATCAGCGCCAGAAATTCAAGATACGGACTCCAGCCCTCGCGTGCAGTCTGACCGGCGATGCTGGCAATGGTCAGCGGGCCGGACAGATTGTCCAGCGAAGCCTGGCCGATCACCATGCGGCCGAGAAACTTCAGGCTCATCCAGGCAGTGCTGGTGGTCTTGTGCAAAGCCTCGACGGCAGCTTCGGCCGCGCCGGGCTTGTGCATGAAACTCAGCTGCTTCATCCAGGCGCTGTCCAGCAGCGGTGCGGCACCGATACGGCCTATCATCACGTCGCCATCCGCCACGGTGGCCGGGCGCAGCTTGACATCCTGCGGCTTGCCATCGCGCTCGATGCGAATCAGCAATTCCTTGCCAGGGCTTTCGTGAATCAGCTTGACCCAGGCATCCCAGCTGGCCAGCGGTTTGCCATCCGCCGACAGCAGTTTGTCGCCAGTCTTCAGCCCAGCCTTCGAGGCAACACTTCCCTCTTCCACACCACCGATGGCAGGCAGATAGCGCATCGGCATCAGACCGGGATTGCCCTGCTCCAGCGCCTTGAGTGCGTCTTCATCGGCCTGCGCCGGATCGATGCTGCGCAGCAGCGTTGCACCCTGAGACGTTTTTACCTGCACGCGGATCGGCACATCACCACTACCCGCGGCATCCACCAGCGCCAGCCTCAGCTGCTGCCAGTCAGCTACCGGCTGCTTATTGACCGACAACACCCGGTCACCCGCCTGGAAACCAGCCGTCGCCGCCAGACTGGGCGTAAGCACCGTCCCCACTTGCGGCAGCAATTGCGCCATGCCGCCGGCGATCACCACCCAGTAGAACAACACCGCCAGCAGCAGATTGGCCAGCGGCCCCGCTACCACAATCGCCATGCGCTTGAGCACGTGCTGGTTGTTGAAGGCCAGATGACGCTCCTCGGCCGGCACTTCCATTTCGCGCTCATCCAGCATGCGCACATAACCACCCAGCGGAATCGGACTGATGGCCCATTCGGTATCGCCACGCTGAATGGTGTAAAGCGGTTTGCCAAATCCTACGGAAAAGCGCAGCACCTTGACGCCACACCAGCGCGCCACCCAGAAGTGGCCCAACTCGTGAAAGGTAACCAGTACGCCAATGGCCACCAGAAATGCAATGAATGTCAGCATGAGCTCACCTTGTTCGCGGCAAAGCGTCGCGCCTCGCCATCTTTGTCCAGCAGCGCCGCCAGCGTGGTGCTGGCCGACAGGCTGACACCGGCCAACGTGGCTTCCACCACCTTGGCGATATCAACAAAACGCAGGCGACCTTCCAGAAACGCCGCCACCGCCACTTCATTGGCCGCATTCAGCACGGCCGGCGCATCGCCACCACTTTGCAGCGAAGCGAATGCCAGGCCCAGGCAGGGAAAGCGCTGCAAATCCGGCTGCTCGAAGGTGAGCGAGCCCATGCTGAAGAAATCCAGCGATGCCACGCCGGCCTCGATACGCTCCGGCCAGGCCAGTGCGCAGGCAATCGGCGTACGCATATCGGGCGACCCCAGCTGCGCCATCACCGAGCCATCGCGGTATTGCACCATGGAGTGGATGACACTTTGCGGATGAACAACCACATCAATGCGTTCCGGCGGCGCAGCAAACAGCCAGTGCGCCTCGATCACTTCCAGCCCCTTGTTCATCAGGCTGGCTGAGTCCACCGAAATCTTGCGCCCCATCACCCAATTGGGATGACGGCAGGCATCTTCCGGCGTGACCTGCAGCAAGGCCTCGGCGCTGTGCTGGCGAAACGGCCCGCCTGAGGCAGTAAGAATGATCTTGCGGATGCCGGCCGCATCCAGATTGCCGGCATAGTCATGCGGCAAGGACTGGAAAATGGCGTTGTGCTCGCTATCCACCGGCAGCAGCGTGGCACCATGCAAGCGCACGGCTTCCATGAATAGCCGGCCAGCTACCACCAGTGCTTCCTTGTTGGCCAGCAGGATTTTCTTGCCGGCACAGGCAGCCGCCATGGCTGACGGTAGCCCGGCAGCGCCGACAATGGCGGCCATCACCACATCGACTTCCGGCAAGGCAGCCACTCGCTCCAGCGCAGCCGCACCGTACAGCACTTCGGTGGTCAGCCCACGCTCACGCAGCCGGCCTTGCAAGGCATTGGCTGCGGCGGCATCAGCCACCACGACATAAAGGGGAAGAAAACGACAAGCCTGTTCGAACAGGCGATCCACCTGGCGGTGACCACTCAGAGCCACTACCCGGTAACGATCAGGATGACGGGCAACCACATCCAGCGTATTGACGCCGATGCTGCCGGTTGCCCCAAGAACTGCAATGCCTTGAGGTTTCATGAGATGAGCTTACAGCCCGCCCAGCACGCGCAGCGCATTGCTGACTGCCAGAACGGCAATGAGACTATCGATTCGGTCGTAAACGCCGCCATGACCAGGCAGCAACTTGCTGCTGTCTTTCATGCCCGAGACACGCTTGAACCAGGATTCCAGCAGATCACCACAGACACTGACTGCGGTCAGCGGCAAGGACAGCAGCACCAGCCCCCACAGTGGCAGCCCTACGGAGATCCAGCCCAGCTTGCTGACGATGACCACATACACCGCCACGCCAAGCAATGCACCATACACACCCTCCCAGCTCTTGCCGGGACTGATGGAAGGCGCCAGCTTGCGCTTGCCAAAGGCCTTGCCAGAGAAATAAGCCGCCACGTCGGCCACCCACACCAGCCCCATGACTGCCAGCAAAGTCAGTGCATGGGCGCTGTCAGCCTGCGGCCGCCATTCCAGAAAACCATACCAGGCCGGCAGCATCAGCAACCAGCCCAACACCATGGCCAGCGGCAGCGAAACCAGCTTCCAGCGCCGCACCAGCCACAAGGGCATGACCAGCAACCAGAAAGCCAGCGCCAGGCCATGCCCGGCCAGCGGCATATGCCAGCCCTGCTGCCAGGACACAGCAGCAAATGCGCTGCTCAGCGCCAGATACGCCCATTGCGGCGCACCGTACAAACCGGCCATGCGGGAGAATTCCCACAGAGCCAGCAAAATGATCAACCAGGAAAAACCGGCCCAGGCATTGGCCGGAAACAGGAACAGTGCCGCCAGCATCAGCGGCAGCAATACCAGAGCAGTCAGAATGCGAGTCTTGAGCATGAAGGATCAGTTTCTGCGCTGCTGGGCTGGCAGCTGTTCGCTGGTACGGCCAAAGCGGCGCTCGCGTTCGCGATAGGAATTGAGCGCGCCCTCCAGGGCCGTGCGATCAAAGTCCGGCCACAACAGATCGGTAAAATACAGCTCGGAATAAGCCAGTTGCCACAGCAGGAAGTTGCTGATGCGCTGCTCGCCACCAGTACGGATGAACAGGTCCGGCTCCGGTGCCCAGTGTGTGGACAGCCGCTCGGCCAGATTTTCTTCGGTAATCTGGCTGACGCCGTCGGCGATCAGGCCATTGACGGCATTGAGCACATCCCAGCGGCCACCGTAGTCGGCGGCGATACTCAGCACCAGGCCATCGTTGCCAGCCGTCTTGTCTTCTGCCGCCTGGATGCGCTCGGCCAGCGCCGGACTGAAGCGCTCGCGCGTACCCAGCACCCGCAGCCGGATGTTATTGGCATGCAGCTTGCTGACTTCGTTTTCCAGCGCCCGAATGAACAGATCCATCAGGAAGGACACTTCATCCTGCGGCCGCCGCCAGTTTTCAGTGGAAAAGGCGAACAGCGTCAGGTACTCCACCCCCAGCTCCTTGCAGGCGGTCACCACTTCGCGCACGGCATCCAGCCCTTTTTTATGACCGGCTACCCGTGGCAGGAAACGCTTCTTGGCCCAACGGCCATTGCCATCCATGATGATGGCGATATGCCGGGGTACACAGCGCACCTCCGGCACGTCCTTGGTGGAGCTTCCAAACAAGGCTATTTCCTTTATACCGCCATCAGGTCTGCTTCTTTGCCTGCCAGTGCCTTGTCGATCTCGGCAATGAACTTGTCGGTCATTTTCTGGATGTCGTCCTGGCCGCGACGCTCGTCATCCTCGGTAATCGACTTGTCCTTGAGCAGGTTCTTGAAGTCATTGTTGGCATCGCGGCGGATATTGCGCACGGCCACGCGGGCACCTTCGGCCTCGCCCTTCACCACTTTGATCAGGTCGCGACGACGCTCTTCAGTCAGCATCGGCATCGGCACGCGGATGATCTCGCCCATGGAAGCCGGATTCAGACCCAGATCAGAATCACGGATGGCCTTTTCGATCTTGGCCACCATATTCTTTTCCCAGGCTTGCACACCGATGGTGCGGGAATCGATCAGGCTGACATTGGCCACCTGATTCACCGGTACACCGCTGCCATAGTAGTCGACCATGACATGATCAAGAATGCCGGTGTGGGCGCGACCTGTTCGCACTTTGGTCAGGTCGGTCTTGAACGCCTCCAGAGTCTTGCTCATCTTCTGCTCGGCGGATTTCTTGACTTCATTAATCATGCTTGCTCCAAAAATCGGTACTTTGAAAAACAAGGCGGAAAGCGGCTTCCAGCCGTTTCCGCCCCTTGGTATTCGTCAAGCTCAGCAGTGTACCAGCGTGCCTTCATCTTCGCCAAGCACTACGCGCTTGAGCGCGCCCTGCTTGAAGATGCTGAACACCTTGATATTCAGGTGCTGGTCACGGCACAGCGCGAAGGCGGTCGCATCCATCACTTTCAGATTACGGCCAATGGCCTCATCGAAAGTCAGGGTCTGGTAGCGCACGGCATCGGGATTCTTTTTCGGATCATCGGTATACACGCCATCAACCTTGGTGGCCTTGAGCATGATGTCCACATTCATTTCCATGCCGCGCAGTGCGGCTGCGGTATCAGTGGTGAAGAAGGGGTTGCCGGTGCCCGCACCGAAAATCACCACTTTGCCCTCTTCCAGATACTGCATGGCCTTGCCGCGCACATAGGGTTCGGCAATCTGCTGCATGGTCAGTGCGGATTGCACGCGGGCAATCAGACCCACCTTGCCCATTGCATCCTTCAGCGCCAGTGCATTCATCACCGTCGCCATCATGCCCATATAATCGGCCGTTGCACGATCCATGCCGCTGGCAGCACTGGAAACGCCACGGAAGATATTGCCGCCACCAATCACGATACCCACCTGCACACCAAGCTCTACCACTTCCTTGATCTGGCCAACAATCTGCTCGATGGTCGAGCGGTTGATGCCGTAGTTATCGTCGCCCATCAGGGCTTCACCAGACAGCTTGAGCAGAATGCGTTTATAGGAAGGAGCTTGGCTCATGATAACCTCGAGTTGGGTGTTTTTAGGGCATTCAGTTTGCAAAACGGCACCCTGCAGGCAGGGTGCCGTTCGATCATACAGTCTTGTCAGACTTACAGCTTGGCAGCAGCAGCCACTTCAGCAGCATAGTCTACAACCTTCTTCTCGATGCCTTCGCCAACAACAAACATGGCGAATGCCTTCACAGAAGCGGATTTTTCA